>CBDFFU010000003.1:0-1323287 GCA_965246875.1 Alphaproteobacteria bacterium | reverse complement strand
CAGTATACCATGCAAACTGATAATATATGATTTTTTTTGTTTAATTAGCAAACGCACCAGACAAAAATAAACTGGATTCAAAGCACCGTGAAAATGAAAAAGCGTGTCCGGCTTTTCATGTTTAATGGCAAAAATTAAATCTGGATTTACGCAAAAGGAGCGCGGGTTTTGTTTAAATAAAGATAGCGGAAACGGTGAATTTACATGTTCAATCGTGACATCTGTTAATCCCCAGACAGCGGTATCGTGATTTTGCTGTACAGCTTCCATAGCCAGTGCGTTAACGACGTTATTGACGCCATTCATGCGGTCCAATTGTGCTTTGCCGGGCAAGATATGGATGATCCTAGGCATGCGTACGGTTTCTATAGAGTGCGAACGACAGGCAGGCGATAACGATACACTGAATAATGCCTAAGCCATGAACAACGCCCATTTCGTGGTTATTTGCGATGATATATGGCGCGGATGTTACCGTTATAATGGCCGTCAGACTGTGCGTCATAAAAATCGGGCGCGTAATGGAACGGGCACGTAGCATATAATTCAAGATCAAGACGATACCCAATAAAATTCCCTGCAGCAATAAATTAACAGCTAAATTATGAAACAAAGGTTTATCAGTAATTTTTAAGTATTCGGCAAATAACGGAATGAGTGGGATCATGATGGCGATATAAAGTACGACAAAGCCCATTAATATCAGACCAAACTGCCGTAAGTATTGTTGCGTGTGGCGTTGGTCGTTTTTGCGGTAAAGGCGTGCCAATTGCAAGGGCACAATATTTTCAAACGCCTGGAACAGCATCGTCACGCCGCACATCAGATACTGGGCTGATTTGATCAGGCCAACAGTGCTGGCACCTAAAATGGCGCCGCTCATCATGATGAGCCAGTTGCTGGACAAAAATTGGACAACCGTGCCACCTGCCAGCCATTTACCGAAGCGTAAATGCTTTGCCACAATCAGACGCCAGTTACCGGTTTGTGTCAAAGGTGTCAGCACGTAACGCATGGCCAAGAAACTAGGGCAAAGATAGGCTGCAATGTGCCACCATAACACGTTTGACAGTGACAGGCGGTGTGTATGTACAAGCGTCATGATAGAACCCAAAATACAAACAAACGTAATCGCATCCAAGGTTAGCGCGCGGCGTGAGAAATTCTGCACAAAAAACGTCCGGCGTAAAAATTCCTGTTGCAATCGGGCAAAGACGATGAAGAGGCTCAGGCTGCTGTAAGCTTGGATGCCCCATTTTGCAAATATGAAGCCGGATGCATAAACAAAGCCGGCAGCTGTTATTGATAGCACACCGTTAAAGATAATTTGGATATAGCCCAGCTGCGTCAAATAATCTGGATTGTCGTCGTGGGCCAGAAACGTCATCATAGGCGCAGTAATGACGGCACGTTGCAGTTCCAGGCAGAAATAAGTAATTAACATTAATAAGCTGAACTGGCCAAACAGCGCGATACCCAAATGGCGGGCGAGATAAAAGCCGACAATAAAGCTGACACCGCTGACCATCACTTGATCGACGATCGCCACACCGACAAAACGCCAGATGAAATGTAGATAACGATAGGTAAATTGATAGACAGCGTTGACCATGTGGTATTCTGGCAAAAAATGATGGTGCTGTCAGCTAGTCATATCGGGGCAGCGCCAGGCCCGCCGGGATATCGTTTGGACTAAAATCTGTAAATCGCCGCAATAACTGCGTTTGGTGATGTAATCGATGTCGTGATCAAACCGGTTTTGCATAGCTGTCATATCTCTGGTCGCACCCCGACAACCCATCACTTGCGCCAGACCTGTCATGCCGGGCAAGACATCCAGCCGTCGCTCATAGTTAGGAATATGCGCGATATAATGATTGTGATGATCAACGGCATGCGGACGCGGCCCGACCAGCGACATGTCGCCTTTGAGGATATTCCAAAATTGGGGCAGTTCATCAATGCTGTAACGCCGCATGTAGCGTCCAACGCGTGTCAAGCGTTTGTCGCCCTTTGCGATTTGCAGCCCACCATGGGCATGGCATTGATCGTCATACATGCTGCGAAATTTATAAATGACAAAGGGTTTGCCGTTTAAGCCTGTGCGCCACTGCTTAAAAATGATGCGCCCCGGACTGTCCATCTTAATCAAATATGCGCATACAATCCCCAACAACAGCAAAACAGGTGTCAAGCACAAGGTGATCGCAACATCCGTCAGGCGCTTGCCGAGATCATACACTAGATGCTGATCATCATATGCACTATACGGTAAACGTAACAAAACTGGCATGATTACTCTTTCATCGATGGTGTGGACAATTGCTCGCTTAATACGATCGCGATGACCGCTAAAAGCAGGCCGGCTAATCCGCTCAGCAAAATGACTAACACAGGATTAGGGTTGACAGTGCGCGTCGGTTTTGCTGCCCAGGCTACGGGTTGTGCGTCCGTTTGTTCAAGATCGATGAACAAACTGGATTCTTTGGAACGCTGCAATAGGTTGTCGTACAGCAGGCGGTTGGTGTTGGCGTCCTCTTCAAGCGTGTGTAACTGAATCGAGATAGCGTTATCCTGTTCATGACGCTCTTGTAACTGATCAATTTGCGCCTGTAAGTTTTGTACAGTTTGACCCGCCGATGCATGATCCTGTTTCAAGGCATTATTTAATTTCACTAGTTCTTGTTGTTGTTTGCTTTGAATCACAGCAAGCTCGGCTTTAGCGGCTTGCAAGTCTGGATGTTTGTCCCCATATCTTTGCAGCAAATCCGCTAATTTTTGCCGTGCTAGTGTTTCATCCTGGGTCAAAGTAATTAAAGACGGTGATTTTAATTGTGCATTGAGAACCGGATGTTTAGTTGACCGAGTTGGATCCTGTTGTGCTTGCAGTGCCGCTTGTTCCGCTTGGGCGGCAACCAGTTGCGTTCCGAGTTCGCTTATTTGTCTGGCTAAAACTGTGTCATCGGGCAGTTTGTGCGCGACACGGTAATCAATAACTGCCTGCGCAGAATCATGCATTTTTTTAGCAACTTTAGTCAGATGGTCGTTGAGCCAATTGGTGTTGTGTGTTAACCGCGCCGTTTTCAATTCGGCTTTGTGCTTGTGATATGACAGCATGACGGTGTTGGCAATCGTTTGTGCTGTTTCTGCATTTTGATTGCTGGCTAACACACGAATAATAAAGGATCGACCAATGGGCGAGATCGTCAGCGTGTGTTCAACAGCATCATAGGGCATGTGTAAAACCGCTGCCGCGCGTTGGATAACGGCGTGGGATTTGATGATTTCGACCTGAGTTAAGACCATGCTGTCATTGGGCAAGGTGACTGTATTCGTCGTCAGTAAGTTGATGTCAGGCGTATGGGCCGCGACCTCAATCAAACCAAACGCTTCGTAACGTTGCGGAATGATGCGGATGGCTAGCACCGCAATGATTACGCATATCACCGGCATGGCGATTATAATAAAACGATGCCGGCGCACAGCTGAACACATAACTGATCGTGCCGTTGGGAATGGGGCTGGCGTTACGGTCAAAAGAAACGCTCCTGCACCATGATACTGTCACCCGGCTGAAGTGGCGTCATGTCATTCGCTTGATAAGGTTGGGAACTGTCGGCGTGTTGCAGCACAATGTTTTGTTTGGCGGCGCGATAGGTGTAGCCGCTGGCTTTGGCAATGGCCTGTAATACGGTTAGCCCGGGTGTATACGGGTAATTGCCCGGCCGCTGCACTTCGCCCAACACATAGATATCACGCTGCTTGTCAAAACTGACAGCTACATGCGGGTCACGCAGATAGCCGGTTTGCAGCTTCTGCATTATGGCTGTCGCTGCATCAGCAACTGTCATGTGGCTAACCTTGATTGTACCCGTAAGGGGCAGGGCGATGAATCCTTGGCTGTCGACCGGATAAACATTTGTCAGGGTATCTTCACCAAAGATAACGACACGCAATTGGTCGCCGGGCTGGATAAGCTCCGATTGCGCATTTTGAAGTTTAGCGGGTGCCGGCGGGTAAGCTGTGGCACAGCCAGCCAAAACAAACAACGCTATAATGAAAATCGCAAAACGCATGACTAAATAAACCCTTTTAAAAACGAATGTGCGTCCCAACCATAACGCGGTTTTCCTGATAACTGGCCACGGCAAAAGAGCTGTCACGCTGTTGAAAGCTGTAACCGGCATGCCATTTGACAGCGTCATTTTGGCGGTAATGCAACGTCATGCCGCCGCCCGATGTCACATCATGGCGGGCATTATCCCAATAATCCGATTGCGCGCGGTTGACTGCGATATCGGCCACAAGGCGACGCGTCAGTTCATGCGTCAGGCCAATTTGGACGGATTTTTGGGTAAAGGCCGGTGCATTGTCAAAAGACGTTGTTGCAACTGTCTGTTTCAAATCCAGATGAATATTGGTCAGAGGCGTCAGCAGATATAAAGCGCGTAAAGTGCCAACAGGCGTGGTGCGCGCGTGCCACTGTGCCACAGAAAATTCCTTGCGTTCCACGCCAATGCGTCCATCAAGCTGCAGCAAATGCGTTGGTTGCCATTGTGCTGTTAGTTGGCTACGCCAGCCGTGATTGTCGCGATTGAAACCATTATATGTGCTGGTGAAGGTATTGAAATCGGCCCGTGTAAAGTTCTGTTGCAGCCATTCATGACGCCAGCCAAGCGATTGATCATGCGCTGTATTTTGCCAAGCGCAGGCCACGCCGCCGCTGACATCGGCACGGTTGCGATCATTATTAATCGCACGACCACCATTGATTAAAGTCGTGTTGTTGAATGTTAAAATGTTATAGGCAGCAAAAAATTCGGTTTTGAGACGGCCACGGCTATGCTGTAACTGACCACCAAAATCATAATGCGTATAAGGTGTTGGTTCATTGGCTAGAGGTTGCGCGCTTTCAGCGCTCGATAATTCGTGATCATAAGTGATGACCGTTTGACCACTGACGGTCCAGCCGCCTGCTAACGCAAAAAACGGTGACAGGCGAAACGCAGCATTTGATTGGTCTTGCGCGGTATACGTTTTAAACAAAACGTGTTGTAAACGAAATGCGCTCTCAAAACCGCGGTCGCGGCGAATGCTATTAGCTTGCATAGCTGCTGTGGTACGCAATGCCGTGTCACTGAGGCGGTTGCGTGATGTGCCGCGAATGTTATCGCTGTAACCGGCCGTCATATCCAAGCTTGGTTTGAGCATGATTGATCCAGCGCGCCAGCCGCGTACTGATTGATCATAGGCTGTTTGACGGGCGGCCACTGATTGCAAGGCGATGCTGTAGTCATTTGCCGTGTAATTGGGCTTATCACTGGCTTGCGCGAAAGCTGTTCGCACAACCATTAGTATGATAAAGCACACTGTAAAACGACGACGCATTAGACCCATACAACTGTAGGTTTATTTTTTTAAAGTGACTTTGCCCGATTCGTTGCAGGATGCAAGTTAATTTTTGTTAATTATTAAGTATTTAAATTATTCTGTCCAACGCTTTATGTTTACATTATATCAACGAATTTTATGTGTAATGGAATAAGAACCACATACCACCAAGAAGGTGAACTATGTCGCGAAGAAATCGTGGAACCCCGGCTGCGTGGGAGCAGCTGTGGCAGATCTTTTGTCCCTGGGTTGCCGGGATAGACGATAGCATATCCCTCAAACCCGCCCGTACCAAATCCAAGCCCAGCGCCCGGTCGAAAAATTTGCGCGCTATCCTGATTGGTTGTGCCTGTTTATCGCTATGGGTGGCAAAGCCGGTAAAAGCTGCAAATGAGGATGACGGCCAATTTATGCAAATCTCTCTGGTCAAGCCAGCGGAGACACCGATGGCAAGTTATCCAGAAATATTTGGCCATGGCGAAAAGCGGTATGACGATTTGAAACCCTTCACCAAATGGTCTGGTGTGTTGGCGCGCTTTGCCGATCAGTTTCAAGAGGGGTTAAAATATAAATCGACCCGCGACTGGCTGGCCTTTTTGAAAGAAGCGCAAAACCTGGACCCAATCGACCAGATCGAAGCCGTAAATACTTACATGAACAAGGTGCCGTTCATCGAAGACAAAGACAATTATAATGTCAGCGACTATTGGGCGACGCCCATGCAATTCCTGCGTCGTGGCGGCGATTGCGAAGATTACGCAATCGCGAAGTACGTCTCACTGCGGGCCCTGGGTTTCAAAGAAGAGCAGTTGCGTATCGCCATCGTCTATGACACCGTTTTACGCATGCCGCATGCAGTGTTGATTGCGTATGAAGATGACAAAGGTTTGGTGTTAGACAACCAATCCAAAGAGGTCAAAAGCGCTGATAACGTCAAACAATACGCCCCGATTTACTCGATCAATCAATACGCTTGGTGGCGGCATTAGAGGTGGGAAATGGGAAGAAAAAAACCTTCGGTTTGGCCGGAGGTTTTTTGTTTTCAATTTAATATCTGTGAATGATTACGGGCCGGTAGGGCTATCCAACGTAATTGTAATCGCAGCATTATCCATTGGAATGACATCATCTGCAAAACGTTGGCGTTTACCCTTGGCTGCGTCTTCTTTGTTAAAATAGAACTGATCTTTAAGAACGCGTTGGTAATAATCTTCTTGACCAACAGCCATCAGTTCCTGAAATGCAGACACACGATTGCCGGCAGGAAAGTGATCGTCAGAACCTAATGTACCATCACTGCCGATGTGAATCTTACGGATGTTTTGAACTTGCTCTGCTGACAATGTTATTTCAGTCATATTGTCGAGCAAGCTTTGTTCACCGGTAATCATGCCCCAACTGCGGCGCAGTGTCAGGCCCGTTTCTGGGTCTTTAATCATAGGTGCTTGAGCGTTATTCATGAACAATTCGCAATAGTACGATTGAATGTTACCACCAACAGCATCACGCCATATGCCAAAACCTTTTGCTCCTGTCATAGCATCTGACATCGATGCGTCGGTCATCGCCCAGCGATCGGCTAAAAATGTTGGACTGTGCGCAGCTCTGGCAAGTTCTGTGGTTTCTGCGCGAATGTCGCCGTACGGAACGCCAGCCAATAACTTTTCTCTGACAAACGATTGGTATGCCAGACCCATGACTTCGACGCGATTATCATCGTTTTTAACCGCTTCTTTAACAGCGTTAACTTGGTCAGGTGTGATGATCTCAACACTATTGTCTTTAAATTGAAAACCAACGTAGCAATCGGCCCATTGGCAGATTTCTGCACTGCCATCGGGGCGCATTAAGACCAAAGCTCCGGCAGATTGCGGGTTGGATTTTTCAGGGGTCGAATAATTATTTGGAGTATATTGGTAACCAGACAGTTGTTTCAGTTCTTCGACTTTTTCGTGGTACAAGGCAATAGTCTGTGTCATAATCTCGCGCAAGCTGGTGTCAGGATTCGCTCGCTCCATCAAGTATGTGATAATATCAGCGGCTGTTTGGCTGGACCACATATCCGTGCGAATACCGGTTTCCTGCTTATATTTTTCAAAGCCTTTTGACCAGGCACCATCAATAACGCCATATAATTGACCAGCAGCACCCGCAACACTGACCAGCGCATCGCCAGAGTTTTTCGGATCCATGCTGCTTGGATTAACGCCTGGCTTAAAGAAAATATCGACTTGAGTCATTATGAGTGTTCCTAGATAGTAAATAGTGATCATAATTTACACGTTATATTATCATAAGTCAATTAAAATAACGTTTTTAAGGTATTGAATTTATAATATCGGATAAATTGGTATTTCAATAAATTTTCATTGCAATATGCTCCTCATGCCACTAATAAGTTTTCGGCTATTACAGTCGCAATCCCGCGTGTCGCTCTGCAGAAATTTGTCGGAGGGTTTTGGTATCGTCCTCTCCCGCTGTGAAATTTTCAAACGCCTGAATGATAACAGCGGGTGTCATAGGGTCGAAACGTAACAAGCCAAATGGTTTTAGGTCTTCTTTATTTTGCAGGACGTCATTCATAACAACAGCTATTGACGCGTTTTCCACGCGTTTTGCCACAATGTTATTGCTGTAAAAATCATCCAAACCAACATAGCGGCTGCGGTGCAGGGAGGCGAACGGCTGGTACTGGCCATGGAATGCGATGGGGACTGGTAGATCATCCTCTGGCGTGCCGATCACACTTTGGGTGACGGGGTCGATGCAGCTGCCGGTGTGCGTGATGAAGCTCAGCATATGGGCGCTGATGTTGGGCGGCATATTGGCCAACGTAAAAAATTGTAACGCGATGCCTTCATTGCCAAGTTCGAGCGGGAAATTGCCGATATTGATCGCCCAGGTGTGATTTTCTGACCTCAGTTCACCGGTGTGAACGTCAAAAAGTTGCATGGTGGCAACGAATTGGATGGCTTTCAAATGATCGCGGAGGGGAAAATTGGTTTCTTCCTCAGCTTCGCGGACAGCCGCCCGAAACATGTCTGTCTCTTCGTCGGGTTCAACACCGCCAGCACCAACACGCACCCAGGCCGGATAGTCGTCGCGCAGCATCATCGCAAATTCAAGCGCGTTATCATCATTAAAGCGGTACATCATCACGCTGGCTGAATATTTGTACCGCACCTGATCGCCTGTGCTATAGATTGCGCTATCAGCGTTATCAGCAGGTTTGCGAAGATTTTCAGTCATGATAAAAGCATTTTCGGCATAGCTGTAATGTTTACATCTTAAAATAACATAAGTCAATAGATGATAGCGGACTGCTGTTGAGCAGGTTTGGATTTATTGTTAGCTGTTTGATTGATTGGTGGTCATCAGTCAATTTAAGAAATGTGTTCTAAGCAACGCTGTTTTAAACAACCGACTTTACGTTAGCCGCTTTGATAGGTCTAACTTGCCGACGGTGTTTATTGGCCTTGAACAAGCAAATTATTCAAACGGCTTCTGCCCTTCAGCCGCATACACATACGCCAAAATCTCGGCCACCGCCATGATGGCTTCGGCGGGGATGGGGCTGTCGAGTTCAATGGCGGCCAGCATTTCAGCTAAAGGGGCGTCCTCACGGACCTTGATGCCGCGTTCAAAGGCGACTTTGAGGATTTGTTCGGCCCATTTGCCGCGACCGGCGGCGATCAGCTTTGGCAATTCAGAAACCAAAGGATCATGGCTGAGTGCGGCAGCGGTGGCGCGTTTTTGATTAGGCGTCAGCGGCGTGTTGCGTTGTTTGATCAGCTCGTCCAGCTGGGCGCCAAAAGGGTTGGCACGGTTTTTGCTATTATCATCCATGTCAGGTCACCTCGTTCTGTCTTTAAGCCTAGTCTCAAGCGCTTAAACAAACTTGAAGACCGGACACCGATTTCACCAGAAGGTCCGCTCCATGCTCGAAACTGTCAGTCTTTTAAATGGTATAAATGAAAAGATGGCCTATTTGAACCAGCGTCAAAAGGTGCTGGCCAAGAATATTTCGAATGCGGACACGCCCGGCTATCGCCCGCAAGATATCAAAACACCTGATTTTGCCAGCACAATGGGCAAGGCGACCGGCACAAATGGCATGTCGGGCCTGTCATTGACGGTCACACAGCCAGGCCATATCAACGGTCTAGGCCAAGGCACCAATGGCAGCGGCAAAGCGGTTGCTGAACGCAAAACCTATGAGGTGTCACCGACCGGCAACGCCGTGGATCTGGAAGAGCAAATGATGAAATCGTCCAAGACAAACATGGATTATCAAATGATGACTAATCTTTATAGCAAAAATCTTGGCCTGATGCGCACCGCCATGCGCAGCCAGCATTAAGGGGAGCTAGATCATGGAACTGTATGATGCAATGGCCATTTCCGCCGCCGGCATGAAAGCCCAAGGCACCCGGATGCGCGTGATTTCTGAAAACATTGCGAACAGTGACACTTTGTCACAAACCGCGGGTGGTGACCCGTATCGTCGCAAAACCGTGACATTCGCCAATCAGATGGATCGCAAAGATGGCGTTGACAAAGTGGGCGTCAAAACAGTCGGCACCGATAAAGCAGATTTTGAGATGAAATATGATCCATCCAACCCGTCGGCTGATGCCAAAGGGTATGTGAAGTTACCAAATGTTAACCGCCTTATTGAGACAATGGATATGCGGGAAGCGCAACGCTCTTATGAGGCGAGTCTCAGCTCGATCGAGATCAGCCGCTCCATGATGATGCGCAGTTTGGATCTGTTGCGGTCCCAATAAGGTTTAGACAAGTCAGGAGTCACCCATGAGTATTCTGCCAACCTCGAATGTCATGAATGCCTACAGCCGGGCCGCTGGCAGTGGCGTGCTGGGAGCAGGCGGTTCTGAGCCAAACAACACCGCCGTTGGCGGTTTGGGTGGAGTTGGTGGAGCAGGGGCGTCTTTTGATGATATCCTGTCACAAGCCACCGACAAAACGATTTCAGCGCAAAAAGCCGGGGAAAAAGCTTCAGCTGATGCGGTTCTGGGCAAAGCTGACCTGACCGATGTGGTCCAGGCGGTCAATAATGCCGAGATGAGCCTGAACATGTTTCTGGCGATCCGTGACAAAATGGTCGAAGCGTACAAGACGATTTCGCAAACCCAGGTTTAACGTCAGATGCGCTCTTGCGCCGCTGGGCACCGTCTGGCAAAATCAGCGCCATGAACGGTGCAGAAATCCTCGAAATCGGGCGCGAAGCCATTATTGTCTTGTTCAAGATCAGCTTGCCGTTGATGTTAATTACATTGATTGTCGGGCTTATTGTATCCATCTTCCAGACAGTAACACAAATTCAAGAGCAAACGCTCACTTTTATTCCAAAACTGATAGTCATTTTTGTAGCGCTGTATTTGTTATTCCCGTTTATCGGCTCGCTTCTGACCGACTTTACGGCGGAGATGGCCGATCATATCGTCCATAGTGGCTGATATGTCAGCACTGGAAACATTGCTGGTCACGCAGATATATGCTTTTCTTATGATCTTCAGCCGCACCGGAACGATGTTTATGGTGCTGCCGGGATTTAGTGATGCTACGGTTTCACCGCAAATCCGTTTAATGTTCGCATTGAGTTTTTCACTCGTTTTAACCCCGGTAATTGGTCCGTTGTTGCCTGCAGATCCCGCCAGTGTGTTTGGATTGGTATTATTAGTCGCCAAGGAAATGTTGATCGGGTTGTTTGTTGGGTCATTGGTACAGATTATGGTGAGTGCCGTTGCCTTTGCCGGGTTTTTAATTGCCACGTCCATGTCAATGAGCAACGCGTTTATTTTCAGCCCGACGATGAGCAGCAGCAATACGGTGATCGGCAGCTTTATGTTGCTACTGGGCATGACGCTGTTCTTCACGATGGACATGCATCATTTATTGTTTGAAGGGCTGATCGACAGTTATCAGGTCTTGTCACCAAAACAGGACATCATGCCGGGCGATATGGCGCAGCAAATGGCGGACATTATTGGTAACAGTCTGATGCTAGGTTTAAAAATGTCGGCGCCATTTTTGGTGATCATCATCGGCATACTGTTTGCCATGGGTTTGCTGGCGCGGATGGTGCCGCAGATTCAGGTTTTCATTTTGAGCGTACCCGTGCAAATGTTGGTCGGCACGATTACGCTGATCACGGTCATGTCGGCCATGATGATGTATTTCATCACTGAGATGGACAGTTTCCTCAAACATTTTTTGACGGGTTGAGGGTGTCATGTCAGACGATGAGAGCGATGATAAAACCGAAGACCCCAGCCAGAAAAAATTAAGCGATGCCCGCGAAAAGGGCCAAGTCGTGATGAGCCGTGAGCTGAACACATGGGTGATTCTGGCAACGGCAGCTTTGATTACGGCTATGATGCTGGGCGATTACACCAGTGGTCTGGCCGATCGGTTAAAAGTGTTTATTGCCAGTCCGCATGTCTTTGTCATGGATGGCGGTGGCTTGCACGATTTGCTGCGTGACACGATGGTCACGCTGGGTCTCTACATTCTCACACCCGTCTTTGCCTTGTTGATTGCCGGGGTCATTGCACCGTTGGCCCAAGCCGGGCCGATGGCCGTGTGGAGCCAGTTGGAACCGAAATGGAACAAGCTCAATCCGTGGGCCGGCTTGAAAAAACTGTTCAGCCTGCAATCGTTCGTGGAATTGATCAAAGGCATTTTGAAATTATCGATTGTTGGCGGTGTGACCGTGATGGTCTTGATGCCGTATGTCTATCATGGCGAGGCTTTGATCGGGCAGGATATCGGCACGATTCTGGGCATCTTGCGCAAAGAGATTATTCAGCTATTTGTAGTGACCTTGTCAATCATGTTTGGTTTAGCCGTATTTGATTACGCGTATCAGCGGCATCAATTCATGAAATCATTGAAGATGTCAAAACAAGAAATTAAAGACGAATACAAGCAGGCCGAAGGCGACCCACACGTAAAAGGCAAGATCAAACAGATGCGCGCGCAAAAAGCACGGCAACGTATGATGGCACGCGTACCAGAAGCGAGTGTCATCATCACCAATCCAACGCACTTTGCCATTGCTTTGCAATATGATCGCGACAAGATGGACGCGCCGATCATCACCGCCAAAGGCCAGGAGAATGTCGCCTTGCGGATTCGGGATATGGGCCGGGAACACGATGTGCCGATTGTCGAAAATCCGCCACTGGCGCGTGGCCTCTATGCAAACCTGGACATCGATGATCCGATCAGCGAAGAGTATTACAAAGCCGTGGCGGAAGTCATTTCCTATGTTTACTCGCTCAAGCGGCGCAGTTAGAGTAACCTTATGCCATTACCGCTTGAACAACTCGATCTCAGTAAATCCGCCGACAGCCAGGAAAAATTCCGTACGCGCCGCGTCATTCCCTGGGAAGTCGCGGTCATGTTTTTTTATCTGGCGGCCGTCATCGGTTTCGCCCTGGCACTTGATCCCGCCGACACGCATACACTCGTCAAACGTCTGGATTTCTGGCTGGCGGTCGGACTGGTGGCTCTATTGGGTATCATGCTGGCCGTGGCCGCCTTCAAAACGATCGCTATCAAACGCGATGCCGATTACCGGCGGGCGATTTTAGTGGCGGTGTTGGAAGGAAGTAGCTCAGCGCATTTGATTACCGACCCGAAACACCGCACCATTTACGCCAACACCAAAATGCAACGCATGATGGCCGCCAGCCGTCACTGTTTGATTGATGATCTGCCGTTTTGCCTGGCGTCTGGCAATGATCAGGCGTTGGACAGTATCAAAGATTTCGTCCTGAATGGGCAGGCCGGTCAGCCGGGTGATTTGCTGACGCCCTATTGGCATTCTGACCGTATGGGGTGGGTCAAATGTCATGTGCAGCCGATCGACGCGTGGAAAGGCTATGTGCATTGGTCGCTGGATGATATCAGCTCCAGCCATGAAGATAACCAGCGCCTGTTGCGTGAACGTATCCGCCTGATTGAATTTATGGATCACGCGCCGATCGGGTTTTTCTCGGTCGATGAAAAAGGCGCGTTTATTTTTACCAATGACACGTTCGTGACGTGGCTGGCCGCCGAAGAACACGACATCTGCAGCGGAGACTATTTCCTGCATGATATCCTGGCCGAACCCGCCACTGATTTATTGCCCTATCAGATTTTGCCTGATCAGGATGACAGCACATTTAACGTCAGTGGGCCGAACCAACGCGGCGAAGTGCGGTTACGCGGGTTGGATGGCCGCGAGTTTCAGGCCTCAATCTCGCACACCATTCTCAAAAATTCCGACGGGTCCGTGCGTACCCGGTCCATTATTCGTGACCTGACACCGGAGCGCGCGTGGAAGACCGCGTTGAAACAATCGGAAGATCGCTTCCAGCGTTTCTTTGAAGAAGCACCGCTGGGGATTTCGCTCATTGATAATCGCGGCCAATTGACCGAGTGCAACGAAGCGTTCAGCCATATGCTGGAACGGCCGGTGCATGAACTGCTGACCAAGAGTTTGTTTGATTTTATCAAGCCGGATGACCAGCCAAAATTGCGCGGTGTCCTGGAAAAAATCCGCACGGCACAAAAACCGGAAACACCGCTGGAACTGGGCCTTGTCACCAAAAATGGTGCTGTCGCTGTCACGCAAATGTTTGCCAGCCCGTTTATGGGCGAGTCTGGCGTCATGCTGCACTTTATCAATGTAACCGAGCGCAAAAATCTGGAAGCGCAATTTGCGCAGTCGCAGAAAATGCAAGCCGTTGGACAGTTGGCCGGTGGTATCGCGCATGACTTTAACAACTTGCTGACCGCGATGATCGGGTTTTGCGACCTGTTGCTGTTGCGTCACCGGGCCGGGGACTCGTCATTTGCCGACATTATGCAGATCAAGCAAAACGCCAACCGCGCCGCCAATCTGGTGCGGCAGTTGCTCGCCTTCAGCCGGCAGCAAACTTTGCAGCCCAAAGTGCTGGACATCACCGAGATTACGACAGACGTCTCGCATCTGTTGCGCCGCTTGTTAGGTGCCAATATCGAACTGCGTATCAGTCATGACCGCGATACAGGCCTTATCAAAGTTGATCAGGGACAGATGGAGCAGGTGCTAGTCAACCTGGCCGTCAATGCACGTGACGCCATGCCACAAGGCGGCAATTTGGTTTTAAAGACTTATAATCTGGTGACGAAGCGTGAACGCACGATGGCCGGCACGGAGAAGATGCCACCGGGTGAGTGGGTCGGGTTGGATATCGTCGATAATGGCACGGGGATTCCAGCCGACGTGCTGGAACGGATTTTCGATCCGTTCTTTTCCACCAAACCGTTGGGGCAGGGCACAGGCTTGGGCCTGTCGACCGTGTTCGGGATCGTGCGCCAGTCGAACGGCTATGTCAGCGTCGATACGGACCTCGGACGCGGTACGACCTTCAGCCTGTTCTTCCCGCGCATGAGCGAAACACTGGTCGCCATACCGGACAAAGTGGACAGCACGCCAAAAGCTGAAGATTTGACCGGATCATCACGTATCCTATTGGTTGAAGATGAAGACGCCGTGCGCAGTTTCTCCGTCCGCGCGTTGCAGAATAAAGGTTATGAAGTGTTTGAGGCGAACAGTGCCGAAGCGGCGCTTGAATTACTAAATGGTGGTACATTCCAGTTTGACCTGATGGTCAGCGACGTGATCATGCCGGGCATGGATGGCATCGAACTTGGCAAGCGGGTGCGTGAATTGTATCCAACCATGACAATCATCTTTATGTCGGGTTATACCGAGGATAAATTCAAGGATGACATGGGCGATGACGTGCATTTCCTGCCGAAGCCGTTCAGCTTGAAACAGCTGGCGGAAAAAGTGAAAGACGTCATGGATAAAAAGGCCGCCTAAGAGATGCCGACGATTTCCCATGCCGAAAAACGCGTCGTGCCCTATACACCGGAACAGATGTACAGCCTGGTCAGCGACATCAAATCCTATCCGCAATTTTTGCCTTGGTGTGTGAGTGTACGCATTATTTCCAGCAGCGAAACAGAAATTGTGGCCGATCTGGTGGCAGGCTATAAATTCATTCGTGAAAATTTTCGCTCGCGTGTCTTGCTGGACCCGGCCACGCGCACGATCGATGTCGATTATCTGTCTGGTCCGTTAAAACATCTGGACACCGTCTGGCACTTCCTGCCAAACCCGGATGGTTCAGGGGGCTGCATTATTGATTTTAAAGTTGTCTTCGAATTTCGTTCACGCCTGTTGCAGAATATGGCAATGGTGTTTTTTAACGAGATCGTCAAGCGGATGGTGACGTCGTTTGAGAAGCGCGCGGAGCAGGTGTTTAGGGCGTGAAATCATTATTTAGTGGTTTATACTCATATGAATCGATTGCGTCATGCAAATGACTTGACGTTTAAGCATCAGATTTGAACTGTCGATAAAGGCTGTTACTCAGTTGCTCTGTTGTTTCCCGAAAGTCTGATGGATCACTGGGGAACATTTCACTGTGTTCGTTTTTGGCTAAATGATATTCGGCATAAAGTGCTTCATAAAACTTTGGTGCCGGGATTTGGTTGTTTGTCACGAACAGAATTAACGCCCGTGTTTGCACAATTCTATCTTCCAGCTCGTCCTGAGAAAAATCAGATAAATCGGTTTGCATCATGTCCTCCTATTATGAGGCTAAGTTATACAGGCCAAAAAATATGTCAACTTAAAATGTCAGGCTGCCAGCAACAAATCCACGGCCTTTTGCACCGCCTGCAGCTGCACATCATTCCGTGACCCGTCAAAATGAAACTCATAGACCGCTGACTTCTCTTCGCGTTTTTGCAGGCAGAGGAAGATGGTGCCGTGTGGCTTGTTGAAACGGCTTTCGCCAGCAACGCCGGTAATGGCGACAGCGTAATGCACATTAGAGCGGTCGAGGGCGGTTTGCGCCATGGCGCGGGCAACCTCGGCACTAGCCTGGCCGTATTCTTCGATCATGAATTTTGGCACACCCAACAGGTCACGTTTGGCGTGGTTGGAATACACCACATACCCGCGGCGGAAAAATTCGGATGCACCGTCAATGCTGGTGATGGCGGCGCACATCAGACCACCCGTGCAGCTTTCAGCAATAGCCAGCTGGGCATTTTCAGCCACCATCTTGTCGCGTAACGCTTTGATTTTGTCGGTCAATGCCGGGGGAAACATGATTTATCCTGCTTAAATCAGCCGTTGATATCCGTATACACAAAACGCCGCGAAAATACCAGCCACGACATCGTCCAGCATCACCCCCCAAGCTCCTTTGAAGTGACGGTCGCACCAGCCGACCGGCCCAACTTTCACAGCATCAAACAAGCGAAAGGCTGCAAAGCCGACAATCCAGACCGACCAGTGAGCATAAATGAGCGGAACAAATGTCAGGGCAATGCCAATCACTTCATCTAAAACAACCTCAGACGGGTCATCATTTGCAATCAGCGATGTGTAGCGTGGAATAGCCCACAAACCCGCCGAAAAAGACATGATGGCAAATATAGTCAAACCCAAACCACCGCCCAGCTGCCAAATTATCCATATAAACGGCATAGCGGCCAGAGTTCCCCATGTTCCCGACGCTGGCTTGATACGACCGCTGTGCAGCCAGGTCACAATCAGCGTAACAAAAGACATCTTTGACAGCGATTGCGGCAGCGGGCGGATACTAAACATAATAAAATCCTGAACTTAGTGGGCAGGGCTTGCCATTTTGCAACAGTGTGATAATTGTGTAACAGTCGAAGTTTACGCGGCAGCGGGTTTTTCCGCAAGCCCGTCAAGCACGTTAGACACACGGAAGCAGTTCAATTTGTTGCACTTTCACCACATTTTCAAACGGCAGCACTGGCTCAAAGGATTGAGTCTGTTGATGATGCTGGTTGCCATTATGGCGGGGATTGCGACCTATGGGGCACTGACGGAATCGGCCTGGCTTGGTCATGACAACACCCAGCGTGTGAAACAGATTTTCGGGCTATTGTATATTGATGTCGGCCTATTGGCATTTTTAGTCACGATCATCGCCTGGCGGGCGTGGCTGGTTTGGCGGCGGCGGCGGCAAAGTTTATTGGGTTCAAAACTGCATGTGCAACTGATAGCCATTTTTTCGGCGTTAGCGGCACTGCCCGCCTTGATCATGGCGTTGTTTGCCATCGTGTTTATTCAGTTCAGTGTGCAAGCCTGGTTTGGGGAACGGATCAGTGAAGCGGTTACAGAATCTAAAATCGTCGCACAAGCCTACTTGCAGGAACATCAAAACGCCGTGCGCGCCGACGTATTAGGCATGGCGAATGATTTGAATCGCGAAGCAACATTATTAATTACGCACCCGATCAAATTAGACTCATTTATTGACGCACAAACGCAATTGCGTAATTTGTCCGAGGCTGTTTTGGTCAATAGTGATGAAGACATTATTGCGCGTGGCGGCATGTCATTCAGCATTGCGTTTCTGCCTGACGATTTTAAACAAAAACTGCAACAGGCCGATACGGGCGAGGTCGTGTTATTTGTGGGCGAACAGGAAGACCGCGTTCGGGCGTTGATCAAGCTCGATAATTATTTCGATACCTATCTGTTCGTCGGGCGGTTGGTTGATGAAAAAGTGTTGGATCACATTACGGCCACGAAAAACGCGGTTGATGAATATAGCCAGCTGGAAAAACGCCAGGGCCGTTTAAAAACAGCGATGACACTGATCTTTTTACTGGTGGCGTTGCTGTTGTTGATGGTCGCCATTTGGGCCGGTTTGACGTTGGCGGAACGGCTCGTCATGCCGATCATGCGCCTGGTCGGAGCTGCGGAAAAAATTCGTGCTGGTGATTTAAATGTCCGCGTGTCTGAGGATACCTTTGAAAACGAACTGACGACACTGGCCCGTGCCTTTAACCGGATGACAGATCAATTGAGCAATCAACGCGCCGATCTGGTGCAAGTCAACCAACAATTGGATGAACGCCGCCGTTTTATCGAGACCGTGTTATCCGGCGTTAATGCCGGCGTGATGGGGATCGATCATGATGGCACGATTCGCATCGCAAATGCCTCAGCGCAGCGTCTATTACAACGCAGTGATACCGCTATGATTGGTCAGACACTGGCATCATTATCGCCTGAAATGGAAACCATTCGCCGCGCCTTACGCCGTAAGCAGACCGGTGAAATTGAAACCCAGATCGCTGTGACATCGTTAAATGCCATGCAGCCACCCGACTGGATCGTGCGTATGTCGATCGATTACCGGGATGAGATGATTAAAGGCTATATCGCAACGTTTGATGATATCTCCCCACTGGTGGAGGCACAGAAAAAAGCAGCCTGGTCAGATGTCGCACGACGTGTGGCACATGAGATTAAAAACCCGTTGACGCCTATTCAACTGGCTGCCGAACGGTTGCAACGTCGCTATAGTCCGCAAATTACCGAAGGCCGCGAAACGTTTGATTTATGTACCGAAACCATCACACGCCAGGTCGATGATATTCGCCGTATGGTCGATGAATTTTCTGAATTCGCGCGCATGCCGCTTGTCACGAAGCAGTCTGAAAACATGATCACGATCTGCCGTGAAGTGATTGTGCTGTTTCAGCAAAGTCATGCCGCTATTCAATTTACCGCCGATTATCCTGAACATCCGGCGATCATTATGATTGACCGCCAACAAATTCGCCAAGCGCTGATCAATCTGGTGAAAAATGCGGTTGAAGCGTTGCAAGATATCGAACAGCAACAGCCTGCCATTCATGTTGCGTTGATACAAACGGCGCAACACGTGCAAGTGACAGTGACTGACAACGGTCCCGGCTGGCCAACTGATTTGCTGACGCAATTGCTTGACCCTTATATCACCACCAAAGCGCATGGCACGGGTTTAGGTTTGGCGATTGTGGCGAAGATTGTAGATGAACATAACGGTACGCTTGATTTGCAATCGCCTGAAACGGGTGGCGCGCGGATCGTAATGACGTTACCAACGACAGATTATAAAACGACAGACGATAGAGGAGTTTAACATGACGGATGATATTTTAATTGTTGATGATGAAAAAGACATTCGCTTCTTGGTCAGTGGCATTCTGGAAGATGAACACTACAAAACGCGTCAGGCCGCTAATACGCAATTGGCATGGGATGAGATCAGCCGCCGTTGCCCGTCATTGCTCATTCTGGATGTGTGGTTTGAAAATGCACAGGAAGACGGTCTCAATTTTCTGAAACGGTTACAGCGTGATTACGCGCACTTGCCAGTGATCATGATCAGTGGCCATGGCAATATCGAGATGGCGGTACAGGCCATTCATCATGGCGCCTATGATTTTATCGAAAAACCATTCAAATCGGATCGTTTGTTGTTGACAGTCAAGCGCGCGTTGAATGACAGCAAATTGAAACGCGAAAATACGGAACTGAAAAAGCGCTATGGCACAACAGCGCAGCTGATTGGTCAGTCACCGATTGCCCAGCAATTGCGGGATAATCTGGAGAAGGCGGCGCAGACTAACAGCCGTGTGCTATTCACAGGGGCTGCCGGAACGGGCAAGGACATTGCCGCACGTTACATGCATGCCAAATCCAAACGCGGCAACCAGCCATTCGTGGTGTTGAATTGTGCTACCTTGCGCGCTGCCGATCTAGAAGAAGAATTGTTTGGCTGGGAAGAAAAAATACCAAACGGCGAACGCAAAATCGGTTTGCTGGAACGCGCCCATGGCGGCAGTGTTCTGCTCGATGAAATTGCCGACATGCCTCTGGATACCCAGGCGAAAATGGTGCGTGTGTTGCAAGACCAGAAATTTGAACGTCTGGGCAGCGGCAAGGCAGTGGAGGTCGATATCCGTTTCATGGCCGCCAGCAACCGCAATCTGGAACAATTGGTGCAAAGCGGTGAATTCCGGCAAGATTTGTTTTACCGCTTGAACGTGGTGCCAATGAATGTGCCATCGTTGCGTGAACGCATCGAAGATGTGCCATCCTTATTCCAGCATTTCATGCAGCAGATTGCCGCCAGCAATGGTCTAAAGACAAAACAGTTAGGACATGATGCATTGGCTGTACTGCAAAATTACGCCTGGCCGGGGAATATCAGGCAATTGCGCAATTTGGTAGAATGGCTGTTGATCATGCGTAGCGATGGCGACCTGGTGCGTGCCGACATGCTGCCGCCAGATTTTCGTGGGGCGACGCTTGCTACTACCCATCTCAGCAAAGCCGATGAGATCATGCGGTTGCCGCTGCGTGAAGCGAGAGAGATTTTTGAGCGGGAATATTTGTTGTCACAGATCAACCGTTTTGGCGGCAATATTTCCCGCACGGCGCATTTTGTCGGCATGGAACGCTCAGCCTTGCACCGCAAGTTAAAATTGCTGGATGTCGAGCGGAATGATGAAGCGGCTTAAATCTTAACGATTTATTTCTTTTCTGCCGGCTGGACTCATGATACAATTAAGAGACCGTTAACTATTGCGTTAACGCTAACTCGAGATATTGATGTTGTTTCATGTTTAAAGCGATGAATGACAAGCAAATTTTTGATGATGTCGCACGTCTGGCCACGGGTGCCGTTGGCGCGCTGTCTGGCTTTCGCCAACATTTGCGTCAGGAAATTAAGACGCATCTTGACCGATTCTTGATCGAACTTGACCTCGTGCCACGCAGCGATTTTGAAATTGTCGAACAAATGGCCAAACAGGCACGCGCCGATAATGCGGCTTTCCAAAAACGTCTTGACGCTTTGGAAGGCAAAACGGCTGCTGCCAAGCCCGTCAACAAGGTTGCACCAAAAGCAAAACTTACCGCAAAGCCGGTGACAAAAACAGCTCCCAGCAAAGGATCCAAGCGATGAAGAATTTTGACAATGTCGTGCGTTTGTCGCGTCCCGAAACGGCTGATCCGATTGCTGCTCTTGAAGTCATTGCCGAAGAAAACAAATGGCCGCTGGAAAAACATGCGGACGACGAAGCAAGTTTTGACTGTATCGGTCGTTGGGGTGAGCTGACCATGAATTTTCTGTGGCAGGATGAATTTCAATCGTTGCAACTGTGCTGCTTGAGCGATTTAAAAGTCACTACAGACAAGCGCGACGCCGTGCGCGGCATGTTATACGAAGTGAACCGCAAAACCTGGGCCGGCTTTTTTACTTTGGATGACTCCGAAGACTATGTCGTGTTTCGTTACACCAGCCTGATGCGCCAGATGTCAGGCGATGTGCAAGAACATATTGAAGACATGCTGGAAATCGCCTTGGCTGAAATGGATCGTTTTCATCCGGCATTCCAATCGGTGTTGCAGATCAACCTGCACCCGGAAAGTCTGACACCGCCGGCGAATGACATGATCGTCGCCTTGCTGGCTGAACCGATGGGCGAGGCGTAAATCTTGCGCCTTGGCCTATATCGACACTATAAAAACCCCGATCATCTGTATGATGTGTTGGCACTGGCCTTAAATGTTGAGGATCAGCAGCCTATGGTTGTCTATCGCGCGCTATATGATATTCCTGAACTGGCTGGCCAATACGGGATGCGTCCGGTTTTTACGCGGCCTTACGATGTATTTTTTGAGACTGTAAAATTGAACGGCACATCCGTTCCGCGTTTTATTCCGGTTGATAAGTAACAACATGAGTAATTTTCAATCAGACACGCGTAATCAATCGGCATGGATCATCGGCGCCGGTAAAATGGGGCAGGCGTTGTATCATACGTGGTGCCGGGCCGATATGTTGCGCGGCGGGATTACTTTAATTGATACTAGCCAACAGCCTGCAGATTTACAGTTGCGCGACGCTGATCAATGGCTGTCGGAACCATTACCATCTGCACCACAGCCCGATATTCTGTTGTTTGCCATCAAACCGCAAATGATGGCAGATCTGATACCACTGTACCGGCAATATCTCCAACGTAACATCTTAGTTTTATCAATCGCTGCCGGCATATCATTAGATCGTTTGCAAGAATTATGCGGTAATCCTGATCAACCAATTGTGCGGCTGATGCCCAACACGCCTGCACAAATCGGGCAGGGCATGACAGCAGGCATTGCCAATCAAAATACGACCCCGGATCAACGCGCCAGTGTTGATCAATTATTCAGCGCAACCGGTCAGTGTCTCTGGCTGGAAAATGAACATCATATGCATGCTGTTACGGCCTTATCAGGCAGCGGGCCGGCCTATGTGTTTGCATTGATTGAAGCGATGACAGACGCTGGTCAAACGTATGGCCTGCCGGCTGATATGGCAGCCAGGCTTGCCCGTCAAACTGTCATTGGCAGCGCAGCGTTAGCCGCCGCTCAGCCAGATGTCAGTGCTGCAAAGTTACGGGAAAATGTCACCAGTCCAAACGGCACAACAGCTGCGGGACTGAGTGTTTTACAACAAGCCGGTTCTTTTAGTCTCAATAATCTGATCCGCAAAACTGTTATCGCCGGGTTAAAGCGTTCACAGGAACTTAGTCTCGGCATTGAACCAAAACTGAACAGAGACAATGTCATTTCGATGTCAGCAAAATGGCTTGCCAATCACGGGATCACGTTTGATTTGGAAGAAGGTTTAACGGCAACCTTCGAGGGTCAAAGCCTATTACGTGATGATCAAACGGCAATCATATGGACTGTCTCTTATCTGACCGCCAAAAATAATGTATTCGATCAGGTTTTGCACTTTATAACCGTTGATGATACGCACAATGCTGTTTTATACGCTATCACACCAACTGGATATATCGGATAAAGTTACAACTCAGCTCTCATCCTGCTTCGCTCTGGCCTGTACTTTCCGCTTCATCAAATTTTGCCGCAGATTTTCGGCACGCTTGGCAGCCAGGGCTTCCGCTTCCTTAGCCTGCTGCACCGGGCGCGGGCGTTTGCGCGTGGGCTGGTCAGACGGCAACTGAGGGTCGTTTTTATCCATGAAAACAATGTCTTTAGCGGTTTTGACAGGCAAATACAGGAAAATGCCCCTTGCGAACAGGCGGCATATTGTTTAGGATGCCGCCACACCGTGAAAAACGCAAGTTGTGTCATCGGGTCTGTTTTCGTGCTGCCGTAGCTCAGTGGTAGAGCACTCCCTTGGTAAGGGAGAGGTCGAGAGTTCAATCCTCCTCGGCAGCACCATTTTTATCAAAGACTTATTTTTGAAATCAGATAAGACGTTTTTGGGTTATGCTACCTATATGCTACTCGTTGAATATTAGAGTGCTACTTGCTTATACAAGACTTATCTTCGTATGCTTATTCTATGCCAACATCTAAACACACACCAGGTAAGCCACCAAAGGCACTATTAACACCAATTAAGCACAAGCCTTTTCCAAAAAGGCCAGGCTTGGGTAATCAGCTTCTATCTGGTTTTGATGAAAACGAATTTATTCGAAAGCATGAAAATGATTTTCTGGAAATCGAGAAGCACGTTTTTTCTGAAAAGCTAAAAAAATTGAATCTGCTTTTAGATTATTACGATATAAAAGATGCTGCCCCTGATACCAAATGGTTTAATCTCTGCTTAGCAATGGCTGATCATAAATTTGCTGGCTTTAAAGTACTTGAGGAAAAGAAGCGTGGTCGCAAAGAAAGCTGGAATATGAAGCTTCTAGCCAAGCTTTATTTTCAAATAGAGGCTCAGGTCAATCAATGGGAAATTATTAAACCAGTTTTTGATAGAAAGTTATCAATCATAAAAGCATGCGATATTCTCGTTAAGAAGCAACCTTGGGCTAGTTTAAACATCACGTCAGAAGCATTGCAAGTTAAATATTACGCTGCGAAGAAGTCACCGCTTCTAAAGCTATATATAGCATGTGTCGCGGTGGGCTCCTTGAGAGATAATGAAAACATTGAAATTATTCACAATGTCATTGATAGTAATAATTAATAGATTTTCTAAAATAATCACTTACCCCTGTTTTTCGATATAAAAAAGAATGGTTGATTTTGTTGCATGAAGCCAATGGAGGCAAGATCATGCAAAATCAAAATGAACTCTTATCACGTAAAGAAGCAGCAGCGTATCTAGGGCTGGCTAAAACAACATTAGAGGTTTGGGCCTCAACAAAACGTTATCCATTGCCATACATTAAAGTTGGGAAACTAGTTAAATATCGGCTTACCGATTTACAGGCATTTCTGGATAGTAACGTTATTCAATTCCCGTCTTCATCTGTTAGTAAATAGGGAGTTGAAGATGTCTGGATATAAAAATTCTCTTGATTACAAGAATGGTCTCATGCCGCCAGAAGAGGCTGCCCAGCTTATGGGTTTAGAAGCGGGCACCCTTTATCTGCTTCGGCTAAAGCACAAAGGCCCACGTTATATCCTTCATGACCGTTGGGCAGCGGCTTATCGGGTGGAAGATATAGTCCAATGGATGAATTACGTAGCCAGACGGTATAAGACCGAACTGCGATCGCGCAAGCCATGGAAAATAATTATTTCAAAAATTCTTCGTGAAAAATAAGAGGAATTAAATTTCGGGCTTTATGGTCGGCGAGATACGGCAGCGTAAAGTCTTGGTCTGTTACTGTGGGGATGATGGGATAACAACAGGTAAGGCACCGTTAAAACCAGATGCCTATGCCCATCCGGTGGCCATATTGCCTTAAATGGCGCCATCGTAAGAAGCTGGTAACCTTCTAGGCTTGTATGGGGCACTAGAAGGGCACGAAGCGAAGGGCTGGCTCCAAGTGTCATTTCTCACGTTGAGTGTGCGGGACTGTCTCTAGGCTCTTTTAAGGGGCTTGGGGATAGTCCCGCTATGCTCTCGCTCAAAACTCCACCGAGTGTCATCTCTTGCTCTACCAGGTTTCCTTACTTTCTTTCACTGATACATACAAATAAGTTCCACCTGAAAGATGAAGGAGTTTGGGACGCTTTCATGTCATGAGTGCAGCGCGCACCCACAGCGCAGGCAAGCGAATACATGAAAGCCCTAGGAGTAGTGTTAACAGATTGATGCTAGAAAGCTGTTAAAGTGATTACACTCAGCATTAGGAGGAAGAACGCTAAACCAATGGTCTGTAATTCAGTTTTGCTGAAAGAAGAAAAACCATTTTTCAATTTGATAAGAAAATATTTAGTTATCTCGAAAAACCTAATAAGATTTCGCTCAAAGACTTTACGTCTTTTTATGATGCTTTCTATTACTTTTATTGAGAACCAGGCAATAAAGATTCCAAGAGCAATCTGCACCGATAACATGTAGGCTTCCTTCTTTAAAATATAGACAATTAGCTTTTCAGTTCTGAGTTGCTGTCAAAGGGATAATAATTGAAAGCAACCATGAAAAGTAAGCAATAAGCTTTGCTGACGTCGCATATACAGGCTTGCCACAATAATTATTTGCCGAAGCTGTAACAATCAAAGCTGATAAAAGTGTGTAGAGAATGATGATTAAGGGTGACAATGCCGGAACAAGCTTAATCGCTAGAAAAGCTATAAAATGCCCATTACAAAAATAAACGCACCAGAACGCAATCCAAAGGCGAATCTTCCCAGTCCATAGGTCATTAAAGAAAGCCATTAAATTCCTCCATAGCAAGATAGTCACCAGAGAACATCTCTGGTGACCGGAGGTTTAGAAATCGCTATTGAACGACTGCGACAAGCTTTAGCCGCGAGGCTTGGACATACCTTGCCGCCCTCCGATCCTATGAAGATCGAGGGCGGCACCGAGTAACGGCCGATGCACAAAATTATCCGTCAATAGAGAGGTTCTAACACCTCTGGACAGGGGCCACTGCCTTGCCTTTGACACTAGGGCAGGCGAGGCAATACAGTCAAGGAAATATTTATGCTAATTCAGCGAACACATACGCGCGCCCGCGCGCGCGCGAGTCTAGTATCAGAAAATATTAGAAAGCCTGAGTGATTACTGTGATGGATTAGCTTCTGTAATAGGGAAAAGGATCTTTTTTACGAATTCTCGAGCTGCCACAAATATAGGATCATTTTTAATATCTTTATTTTCCAAGACAGCATTTACCCAAGCTGGGCCATGGCCGCCTATTTCTCTACAGAAACCTTCTATTTCACCAACTTCAACAATATATATTCCCAGACTATTTAGTTTATGTATAAGGCGAATATAAGTTTGATGGGGCGTTCCAGCTGGTACATATGCTTTGCCCGAAATCTTAGCCATTCCCCAAGAAGATGACTCTTTAAGTACCTCTTTTATTTGAGAGGATGTACTTTTAGGAAATTCAGGGGTCTCGGATATTCCATTTAAAAACTGCTGAATTTTATCTTTTACTTCTTTTGAGTTTAATTGAGGTTTTTTTTGATTTATAGAATCTTGTACAATCTTTAAATCCTTTTCGATTTCTGACCAACCTCCTTTTAAACTAACTACAACATTTTTAACCGCATCAGATTCTTTTAAGAAATCGAAATCAACTATAGTACACACATCAACATCTAATGTCTTTAATGCGCCAGTTATTACAGAAACTCTATCTTTTCCACCACAGTGAGTAAATAAAACATCTGGATTAGAAAGGTTTTCGTCTAAAGCAAGCAAAGCTTCTTTTATAGCATTATAAAATTGACAATCCGCATCACTTTCACAAACAATTACTTTTTCATGAAACAAACCATCTAGAGCATTGGAATATTTTAAAATTGGATTGTTCCAAAGGCTTTTGATTGTTTCATATCCTAACTGCGAAATTTGATTTATATCACCCACTCTCTTTATACGCATAATTCTTATATGCTCTAAATTATTCTCAATTATCCCGTTTAAAAAGTCACTACTATGAGTCGCTACAAACTTCTGGCCGCTTTTTATTTCATCTCTAGTAAATACTTGTCCTAGCAGCTTTGCTTGAGGAGGATGTAAAAAGGCCTCTGGCTCATCTATGATTATTAGGCTTTTGTCTAACGTAAATAAATATAGTAAGATCCCTACAAAACTTTTCATCCCATCTCCTTGATTAACGAGAGGAGACAGTTTTGAAAAAGCTTCTAAGTATGCACTGATGTTTTCATCAGATAATGAGGGAAAATTAGCTTGATCTTCGATATACAATTCCGTGTTTTGGCCGCCAACTCTATTCAGAATTAAATTTTTCCCAAATGCATTTTTGAATATTTTAGATATATTCTTTTCAATCTTTGAATTCGTATATAAAACGTGCAATGGTTGAATGGAAGATTGTCTGGCATAATCTATATTAGCTATGGCTTTAGATGCATTTAGACGTTCTTCTGTTGTTAAAAACGAATATAAACTTTGAATAATAGCATTTATACTCTGTTTCAGATTTTCCCACCGATCAGAGATATCTTCTAAACGATTATATGATCCGCCTTGAAAATTATATACGTTCAATCCTCCATTACTAAATATAACAGATCGTTTTTTTATCCAATCTATATATGTAGATTTGGTGCCTAAAATTTTATAATCTAGTTCCTTTATAATTATAGATTCGTTGACTGGACTAATAATTTTGGGAATTAATGATCTTAAAAACACACTTTTCCCAGCATTATTAGAACCTACGATTACAATAGTCTCATTTTCTTTTAGTAAAATCTTTTGCCCGTTATGTAGTATTATTTCATTAATGAAGATACCGAACGGTTCTTCTTGAATATCGGCTTGAACTAGGGCTTCCATATATAAACCTCTTTGAGATTATTGTGATGGTGATATTGTAACATGTTTTCAAATAATTAAAACACTATATTCGATTTAACTTTTTCCATTCTTCAAACACTCTTTCTAATTTGGAGGATAATTTAATTTCTTCTAATTCGATTACTTTACGCTCGCCGCCAATTGAATCTAGCCTATCTATTGCTGGATGATAATTATAACTATTTATGCTGTTTGGGTTTAAAGAAATATATTCTTTAAACATAGTTTTCTCAGCCTTATTTAAGAAAACCAATATAGGAGAGTTCGCTATAACTGTGGGAAATGGCTTATCTTGTAAGAAAGATTCTTTAGTTCTAATTTCTTTATCAGGGTATTCTGTTATTACGTTTTCCCAAAATAATAAAATTGTGAAATCTATATTGTCTATACAGAAATAGAACATTGGTATCCAAGATTGCTTTAGATACAAGCTGTCTTGATCGGGCATTAACAGTGATTTTCCATTGTCGTAGTTAAGTATTTCCCACCGCCCTAGCATATTTTGGTTGTGCTTACATTCAATGCTACTTGAGAAAATACGTTTATATGTAGAGAATCTTGCCCAGCTTTGACCTCCACTTAACTCCTGTGTTTCATATATATATTCAACAGTAAATTCTGGGGAAGGGATATAAGAATAAACGCCTGATCCAGGATTCAACTCTACCCAGTTCTTATAATCTATCAAATATAGTTTGATTCTTTCTATTAAGCTTTGCGTCAGGCCAAAACGTTCTTTCCACATTAATTCTATATCATGTGATGCTGCAACACCGTTAATAGGCGTATTTCTATCTTGTGTGCGTGAATAGATAGTACCGGCATTCAGCGTCCTACCTTGATATTTATATTCACTTTCGAGATAAAATGGCTTTTCCGGTTCATCTTTGATTACCAAGACTTGTAAATATCTTTTCTCAATTTCAATATTAAAAAGTGAAATATCTGGGTGTTTTGATTTTGAAAATGAAACTTTGCTTAGCATATCGATAATATTTGCTTGCGTTAATCTATCACTATTACTTAAACCTACGATATTACCGTTATCATCTACGCCAAAAATTATATATCTTTCACCTTTATGCCTTACGCAATTAGCAAGGCAGATTATATCTTTTATTAATTCGGCAGAATTCTCATGGGGTTTCAATTTAAAGTCCCAATAATCACCTTCTCTTTTGGAAACAATTAAATCAAAAACTATATCTTTTATTTCCATCATTTGGAGGTCGCGATATTTGTTTTCATCAAGTCAGTAGCGACATTAATAGCATTCAGAACGGGATCATTCGATAATCGCGCATATATAGCCGTTGCTTCACGACTCTTGTGGTTTAAAGCTTTCCCGATAATAGGAAGGCTTGCACCAGTAATAGCCATATAGCTGCCCAGCGTACGTCTAAGATCATGAATGCGGATATCATCGACTTCCATTTTTATTTTAATTCGCTCAAAGGCCTTTTTAGGGTCTTTTAAGTGACCATCCTTACTTTTACCAGGAAAGACAAAAATGGATGGTGTTTTAGATTTCTTATTGGCAGATAGAACCTCTTTAAGGATAGCAATGGCCGACTCTGACAAAGGAATGGTATTTACATCACGGTTTTTAGTTTGTGTTTCAGGGATACGCCATTGTTTAAGATCGAAGTTAATATCGCTCCAACGCATAGAAAGCAGATTTCCTTTACGCGCTCCTGTATAAAGCGACAAAATAAAAAAGTTTGGGGCTGGTATAGATTAGGATCTAATTTATGCTGGTGTGATGGGATTAAATCGTTGTAAATTATCGCATAAAATTCAGTTAAAGCTGCTGGAGATGTTCGTCGGCCAGGTAACGGCCCGAACAGCTGCTGATCTGGTCGGTATCAACTATCATACGGCCCACTTGTTTTATCATAAATTGCGTGTCCTGATCAGCGATAAAATGATCGATGAAGAGCCATTCGACGGCGAGATTGAGCTTGACGAGAGTTACTTTGGCGGTGTCCGAAAGGGCAAGCGAGGCCGAGTTGCTGCCGGCAAGGTTCCTGTTTTCGGCCTGCTCAAGCGGGGTGGTAAAGTCTATGCCGCCATGGTCGACGATACAAAAAGCCGGACGCTCATGCCGGTTATACGCCGTAAAATCCAGCCTGATAGCATCGTCTACACGGACAGCTATCGTTCGTATAACGTGCTAGATGTCTCTGAGTTTAAACATTATCGCATCAATCACAGCGAACTGTTCGCTGATAAAACTAATCACATCAATGGGATTGAAAACTTCTGGAATCAATCAAAACGAGTTTTGCGCAAATACAACGGCATCCCGAAACAGAACTTCGCTTACTTCCTTCAGGAATGTGTCTTCCGCTTCAATTACGGCTCACCCAAAAGCCAGCTGACAACTCTCAAGCTATGGGCTAAACTCAGCTAATCTATACCAGCCCCAAAAGTTTTGAAATAGAGGTTTTTCCTGGTTTAAGGCTTCAAAGAATTTGAGTAGTTCAGTTTTTGTCAAAAAACGGTCTCGACTAGCAGTTTTAAATTTTTTCAACCCGTAACAAGGATTGGAACCTTTGAGGTATCCATGCTTAATACCAAAGTTAAAAACTGCATTGACTATCTGCATAACGCGATTTGCGCCTGCCTGACCGCTCTTTTCACCCATCTCAGCATGCATTGTCCTAATTTTATCAGCGGTTACTAGGCTGATGTTATAATTGCCAATAACTGGTAAAATATGAAACTCTATCATTTTCTTATTAGCATCCGGCTGTTTGGTATGTTTAACAGCGTGCTGTTCGTAATATTGGTCATATAATTCAGCAAAAGTCGACTCGAGCCTGGCCGCTAGACGCTCTTCGTGTGGGTCACCGCCTAGAGTGGTCCGCCCCCTATAAATGAGTCCAAGCCGAGAGTTATTCTTGGTATGATGTGGACATCTAGCGGGAGGGTTTTGCATGTCACGGCGGAGGTTTACGGCGGAGCAGATTATAGGCTATTTGCGGCAGGCTGAGGTGATGATTGGCCAGGGCAAGCGGATGGAAGATGTGTTGCGTGCGTTGGCTGTGACGGGGAATACGTATTACCGCTGGCGGAAAGAATACGGCGGTCTGGGTGTGGATCAGGCGCGGCGCTTGAAGGATCTTGAGATAGAGAATGGGCGGCTGAAACGTGCTGTCGCCGACCTGACTTTGGATAATCTGATTTTGAAGGAAGTATCGACGGGAAAGTTCTAACCAGTCCTGAGCGTCGCCGGGAGGCTGTGGTTTATGTGCAGCAGAAGCTGGGAATTACGGAACGACGGGCGTGCAAGGCGTTGGGGCAGAGCCGCGGCTTGCAGCGCAGGCCTCTTAAGCGAGCGCGTGACGAAGAAGCGCTGACGGCGGACATTATAAAACTTGCGGCGCGTTATGGTCGTTACGGTTACAAACGCATCACGGCGTTGCTGCGGGTTCAAGGCTGGGTGGTTAATCACAAACGTGTGGAGCGCATCTGGCGGCGAGAGGGGCTGAAGGTACCGCAACGGCATAAGAAGAAAGGTCGTCTCTATCTGAATGACGGTTCATGCATCCGACTTAGACCGTGTTGGCAGAACCATGTGTGGGCGTATGACTTTGTAGCGGACCGGCTCAAGGACGGCACCAAGATCCGCACACTGACGGTGATCGATGAGTACACGCGGGAATGCCTGGCTTTGCGGACGGGTTACAGCTTGAAGGCGGATGACATCATGGCTGTGCTGACGGATCTGTTTGTGAGCAAAGGCATTCCTGATCATATCCGTTCGGATAACGGGTCGGAGTTTACGGCCAGATCGATCAAGGACTGGCTACCAAAGCTACACGTCAAAACACTGTATATCGAGCCAGGCAGCCCGTGGGAGAATGGTTATAATGAGAGCTTCAACGCAAGGCTGCGGGACGAATGCCTGAATGCGGAGACGTTTTACACGCTGAAAGAAGCCCAGGTGATCTTGGAGCAGTGGCGGCATCATTACAACCATATCCGCCCGCACACGTCGCTGGGCTATAGGCCACCCGCTCCACTGGCCAGAACGCATGCTTGCATCATGGCAGGGGCTTCCGCTTACGCTCCAGCCCCCGCCATGATGCTGCAGCTGCTCCAAACTGTAACTTAAAACCTGGACTCAATATCGGGGGTTGACCAAGAGTAATAAGAGAATTTAGCCGGCCAGCCTCTTTACGGGCATTTTCAACACCAATGTCGTAACGGCCTATTTTAATGCGCTGTGGGCGCCCCTTGACCTTTCTATAGAGAAAGAAGGTTTTGCTGCCGCCAGGATTAACCATCAGACGTAAGCCGGAAACCTTTATATCGGCAACATCGTACTGTTTCGCCTGCGACTTGAGCAAAGCAAGCGTTTCCTTTTTAAAATTAAATTTCTCAGTCATTTTTATGATTGCTCTATCTAAATTATGCTACCCATATGCTACCCGTATTATAAAAGATGGCAATACAAAACAATGCCCTGTAAAGGTATAAATTCATTATTTCCAGTTACTTGTATAGTATCATAAAGTGACAGAAAACATCAGAAAAGATTGAGCTGTTTCCTTGGTAAGGGAGAGGTCGAGAGTTCAATCCTCCTCGGCAGCACCATTTTTCTGTCCAATTTGATATTTTTTGCAAGTCACTTTGGCGGTGTAACCAATCTGTTTATCGGTACATTTTGTCACCGATCAGCGAAAATAAGACTGTCATCCTTAACACTAAAAATATGAACTGGATGTATATAATATTGCGCGTGTGAAAGCTAAAGAGTAGAGTACAACTACGCTGTCACAGTATAATTTAACACCTGTAAAAATAGTTCTTGTTAAAATTTAAATTACGGGAGATACAGATGGACAACATCTCAGCAAAAACGTGGCAATGGATATATATTGCTGCGACCCTTTTGTTTTATGGCCTGTGGTATTACCAATGGCATGTCGCTCTCACTGAAGGTTATTATTACTATAAAACTAGTATCTTAATACCAGCAATTGCTGTCGTCTTAACATATTTTTCTATATTTCAGCAAGACGCGCAAGAGATGCGTAACAGGCGAAAGCAAAAGCTGGTGTTGTCAGACCCAACCCTCAACAAACAATTACGTAAGAGACTAATATTTTTAGTGGTAATAAGCCTTAGTATTGGACTTTTGAATTTATTTTTTATCAGTCACTAATTAAAAATTCATTTTATGCGCATGGCAGTATGATTGTTTTTATTGATACACAAAGGCAAGAACATCATCAACCATCACTGGATTATATTATCGATGTTATCAAACACGGAACACAAATTGAGTGGGAAGGCTATTCAGGGCAAGCTGGTCTATATTGGAAAACGGTAGATGACATTAGGCGAATTATTTTAACACCAAGTGGTGATACTGATTATTTACTTCAATATTTTGATGATCTGGCTGGATTAGGTTATTACTTTGCATCGTTTAATGAGAATGCCGACATACCGTTTCGTGATATTTCAGTTGGAGGTGACCCATGGACAATCCCCGCTTGCTTATTCATATCAAAAACCAAAACAGTGGACGCAACACACTGTAATAGCAATGCAAATTAACTTTAAATACATTATTATAGAATTGCAAAACGCAATAAGAACGTCATAATTGCGATATGACAGATTCAGCGCCACAAACACCACTTGCAAAAAAACGGGCTTCGAAAAAAAAACCGCCACTACCACCCGTTAAACGCGTGGTCAAAGGATCTGCTGTGGCGCGACGCAACGCTGCCCGTCTGGCAGCAGTACAATGTTTGTATCAAATGCAGCAGAGCAAACAGGATGCAGAGCATGTATTGCACGACTACATGCTGCACCGCTATGGCATTGAAGAAGAGGGGCAGTTGTTTGTAGCTGCCGACATGGAATTATTACGCACTCTCATGACCGGCGTTGAAGAACGGGCTGGCATGCTGCAAACCATGCTGGAACAAGCGTTTGCCGACGGTAACCGGCCTTTCGCGCGTCAGGAATTGCTGGTGCAATTCATTTTGACGGTCGGGACAGAAGAATTGTTCAGCCACCCGCAAACGGAGACCCCGCTCATCATTCACTCTTATGTCGAAGTGGCAAAAGCCTTTTACAGCGACCGGACACCATCTTTGGTCAATGCTGTGTTGGATAAAATCGCAAAAACGATCCGTATGACTGCTTGACATCGCTTATTTAAATTACATATACTAGCACATGGGACGCACATGCTGGAAAACCTGGAGCTTGGTTATCACGATGGCTAGTAGTTTGTTGAACACATCGCCAGCCGAGGCGGCGTTTATGACGGGCAAAGTGCTGCTAGGCCTGTGTGCCAGTGCGACCACCGATAACCGATTTGCTTGCGAAAATTACATTGCTGGCGTGGTTGATTATCATATCTTGGTACGCAGTTTAGGGACGGCACCAAGCGTTGATTTCTGTTTGCCAAAGGATATCAAGATGCAGCAGCTCCGTCAGGTGGTACAGGCGCATCTGGTGGCCAGACCGGAACAGCAAGGCTTTGTCGCAGCACCCGCAGTCGCATTGGCATTGTATGGCGCCTGGCCATGTAAAGTGAATAAAAATGAAAAATGAAAAAAGGAAAAAGCTATGACAACATTTGATACAATCCCAGCCAATTATATCAAGCCAATGCAAAATTTATTGGAAATTGAAAGCCATTATGCAGTTTCTACCAAAGTGTTTCATGTGGAGGAATATGAAAGTCATATCCGTGAAATAACGACATGGCAGAAAACAGACGGCCAAGATTTAGCACAAACGATTGAAGCAGCAAAAAAGCAGCCCATTAACAATCCTCTTATTTTATTTATTGAGCAAATCGCAGCCATTTCGCGAACAATTGATGTGAATCAAGGTAAGCCGGAAGCAGCCATCTCTGATGCTGCAAGTGCGACACCTGCTGACCATATGATCGAATATCTCCGCGCCAATCGCAAAGATCTCCGCCGAGCTTATCGTCAAGGAACAGGCAAGATCTTCCGGCGTAAATTGCGCCACGTTTAAAAGGTAAAGGGTAGGCAGACAGGCGATTCGATGCTAAGCATGATTCATGTTTCCACGCCTGCAACGCCATCATATTCCAAACCTGTTAACGCTCAGCCGGATCGTCACGATCCCGCTGATGGTGCTGTTGTTTTTTGTCCCCAAAGCCTGGGCGGCTTGGACCATTCTGGCGATTTATGCGCCTGCGGCCGTCACTGATTTTCTGGATGGCTACATCGCGCGCTCATTAAGTTTGACATCACCAGTCGGTAAGTTCCTTGATCCAATCGCTGACAAGCTGTTTGTTGGCGCCTTGCTATTTATGTTGGCGGCTGTTGATCGGTTGGACGGCGTCTGGGCATTACCGGCACTTGCCATTTTATTGCGTGAAATTTTCATTGCCGGTTTGCGCGAGTATCTGGGGCCGTTGAACGTGCAAATCCCGGTCTCCACTTTGGCAAAGTGGAAAACCGGCGTGCAGATGGGTGCCATTGGATTTCTTATTGTCGGGCCGTACGCGCCGGATTGGATCCCGTCCTTGTGGATCGGCAAATTGGGTTTGCTGATCGCGATGGTATTGGCTTTGCAAACTGGCTGGAACTACGCGAAAACGGCAATGCCGTATATTACGCGATAGTTTTATTTTTTTATTTTATCGTCTAATTGTTCATCCGTCTGGCGCACTTTATACCATTTTTGGACATTACGATTATGGTCATCCAGTGTTGCCGCAAACACATGGCCACCCGTGCCGTCAGCGACAAAATAGAGATAATTATGCTGCTCAGGATTCAACACGGCTTCCAGTGCTGCCTTGCCAGGGTTGGCAATCGGTCCAGGAGGCAGGCCGGTGTGCAAATAGGTGTTATAGGGTGAGGGCGTGTCGAGATATTTGCCCCACAGCCGTTTGCCTTGCATTGTACCCAACCCGTCGGTTACGGCATAGACAATTGTCGGGTCAGCCTGCAGCGGCATCGTCTGGCGCAGGCGATTGATAAAGACGCCGGCGATGCGCGGGCGCTCGATTGGTTTCCCGGTTTCCTTTTCGACGATCGAGGCGAGGGTGACGGCCTGTTCGATCGTCTGGATGGGCAGATCGACCGCGCGCTTTTCCCATAACTCGCTTCGCGTTTTCTGCATGGCTGTCTGCATTTGGGCGATGACGCTTTGTCGTGTGTCGCCACGTTCGAATTGATAGGTTTCGGGCAATAAGCTGCCTTCTGCAGGCACAGGCGTCACATCACCGGTCAGGATACTGTCCGCCATCAGCAGATTAATCATCTGCTTAACCGTCAATCCTTCAGGCAAAGTAAGTCTATGCACGACGATTTTACCGGAGCGCAGCAGGTCAAATATTTGATACAGCGATGCCTTGGCCTGAATAGCGTATTCGCCCGCTTTAATTGTTGGATGCCCGTCGGTATAAAACGGCCAGCGGAGCAGAGCGTAGAATAACCAGTCATGCTTGATCACATGCGCATCCCGCAATTGGCGGGCAATGACCATGCCAGTGGCACCCTTTGGAATCACGACAGATTGCTGTACAACAAATGAGGTCGGTTTATAAATCTGGTTGTTGACCCACCATACACCGCCACCAATAGCAGCAAGAATGGGCAGGCATAGCAGGAAAAAAGCCAGCAATGTTTTTTTCATTATAGCCAATCTAAAGCCAAAAACAGAAAAAGCTAGAGACGTGTTTTAACCCTCAAACGCCTTGAAAATCAGCGACGCGTTCGTGCCACCGAAACCAAATGAGTTTGACAAAGCCACTTTGACTTTTTTCTCCTTGGCCACTTTTGGCACCAGGTCGATGCCAAGGCATGATTCACTGGGGTTTTCCAAATTCAACGTTGGCGGCAGGATACTGTCTTGCATGGCTTTCAAACAAAAGATCGCTTCAACCGCACCAGCTGCACCCAGCAAATGGCCGATGGCTGATTTGGTCGACGACATGGAGGTTGTTTTGACGTTGTCGCCCAGTATGCGTTTGATCGCGCCCACTTCGATTTCGTCACCCACCGGTGTCGAGGTGCCATGGGCATTGATGTAATCAACGTCGGCAGACGTCAGGCCAGCGCTGTTCAACGCAGCCTGCATGGCGCGGTAACCGCCATTGCCATCAGGTGGTGGGGACGTGATATGATGCGCATCGCCGGACATGCCGTAACCGACCACTTCGCCATAAATTTTGGCGCCACGTTTTTTGGCATGTTCCAGTTCTTCCAGAACCACAACGCCAGCCCCTTCGGCAATGACGAATCCATCACGGCCTTGGTCAAACGGACGTGAGGCTTCTGACGGATTATCGTTATAGCCTGTCGACAACCCACGCAATGCTGCAAAGCCACCCATACCCAGACGATTAACAGCGGCTTCGGTACCACCGGCGACCATGACATCGGCATCGCCATATTTAATCAAACGTGCGGCATCACCAATGGCGTGCGCACCGGTTGAACAAGCGGTAACAACGGCATGGTTGGGACCTTTAAAGCCATGTTGAATCGAGATTTGGCCAGACGCCAGATTAATCAAGCTGGCTGGAATAAAGAACGGCGAGATACGACGCGGGCCTTTCTCGGCCATCAATAACGACGTCTCATGAATTTCATTAAGGCCACCGATACCCGACCCGACCATCACGCCGGTGCGCCATTGGTCTTCTTCAGTTTCGGGTTTCCAACCGCTGTCTTGAATGGCCTGCGTGGCGGCCGCCATGCCCAGCAAAATAAAACGGTCGACCTTTTTCTGTTCTTTTGGTTCGACAAACAGATCAGGATTAAACGTGCCGTTCGCGCCATCGCCATCCGGCACCTGGCCTGCGACACGGCTGGTGATATCTGACACGTCAAACGACGTGACGGCTCGAATACCGCTTTGACCAGCGATAAGATTTTGCCAAACATGATCGACACCTGTGCCTAATGGCGACAGCATGCCCATACCGGTAACAACGACACGACGCATATGATTCATCAACGATTGTGGTGTGAATAAAAGATGGGCGTCATTCGATCAGCTGACCGGTTGACGCCCATTCTCAATCTTATTTATTGGAAGCTTGTTCGATGTAGCTGACAGCATCTTGGACTGTCATGATTTTTTCAGCTGCATCATCTGGAATTTCAATGCCGAATTCTTCTTCGAACGCCATCACCAATTCAACGGTGTCCAGGCTGTCAGCGCCCAGATCATCCATAAAGCTGGCTTCGTTCGTTACTTTGGCGTCATCCACGTCGAGATGCTCGATAACGATTTTTTTGACGCGGGCGGCTACATCACTCATTGTGTGTCCTCATAAGACTTGTGAAAAAATGACCAGATCGAATGATCCGATACGATATAAAACTTTTGTTGCCATCCAAAGAAGGGCAAGCTCCTTTTTCTGCCGATTATACAGGTTAAAGTCAAGTATTCTCGATTGTAGGCCGATTCACAATTGTGAATCAAGCCTTTATTTAGATCATGGCCATGCCGCCATTGACGTGAATCGTCTGGCCGGTGATATAGGATGCTTCTTGACTTGCCAGGAAAACAGCGGCTGAGGCGATATCCTGCGGACTGCCCATTTTGCCAGCCGGAATATTGCCCAGAATGCGGACGCGTTGATCGTCATTTAAGGCATCGGTCATCGCCGTGGCGATAAAGCCGGGCGCAACACAATTGACCGTAATTCCACGGCTGGCCACTTCTTGGGCCAATGATTTGCTCATGCCAATCAAACCGGCCTTAGATGCTACGTAATTAGCCTGACCTGGGTTGCCGGTCACGCCGACAACGGACGTAATATTAATGATGCGGCCAAAGCGTTGCTTCATCATGCCTTTGAGTGCCGCGCGGGTGAGGCGGAAGGCACCGGTCAAATTGACGTCAATGACTTGCTGCCAGTCTTCATCTTTCATGCGCATCGCCAAACCGTCTTTGGTCAGGCCTGCATTGTTGACGAGAATATCCAAACCACCCATGGCGGTTTCGGCATCGGACAGCAGTTTGTCAGCCGTCTCACTGTTGGCCAGATCGCCGGTGACGACATGAACGCGCGCTTTGTCAGACATCGTAGCCGCCAGTTTATCGAGGGTGTCCTTATTACGGCCAGCCAAGGCAACCGTTGCACCTTGGGCATAAAACGCTTGAGCAATATCTTGACCAATGCCGCCAGATGCGCCGGTGATCAACGCTTTTTTGCCTGTTAAATCGAACATGTATTTCTCCGTTAAGATTTTGGATGAAGTAATTAATGTTTTTGTTGAAGTTGCTCAAGGACTGCTTCAATATCGGCTGGCGTTTGAATATTGAGGCATATGGCATCGCTATTGATGCGTTTGACCAGACCACCTAAAACTTTGCCGCTACCCACTTCAACAAAGGTTGTAAAGCCATCCGCTGTCATATGTTGAATTGTTTCGCGCCAGCGGACCGGTTGGGTCACTTGCTCAACCAATAAATTTTCCAAAACTGCCGGGCTGCTTTCGGGGCGTGACGTCACATTGGTATAGATCGGCAACAGTGGTGCCTGCATCGCTGTTTGCGCCAGCGCATCACGCATGGCATCACTGGCCGGTTGCATCAAAGCGCAATGAAAAGGGGCTGAGACCGGCAGCATGACAGCGCGTTTGGCTCCCATTAAATTCGCCCGACCGATGGCCAACTCGACCGCAGTTAAATGGCCACTGATCACGACCTGACCGGGGCAATTATCATTGGCGGTAACGACCAGATTATCCGGTGTCGTAATCTCAGCGCATAATGGTTGCAACTGGTCGAAATTGAGACCGAGGATTGCCGCCATAGCACCTTGGCCGACCGGCACTGCGCGTTGCATGGCATCGCCGCGAATACGCAACAATTGCGCGGTATTGGTCAATGTAAAACTGCTGACCGCTGCATGGGCCGTATATTCACCCAGCGAGTGTCCGGCCACAGCTTGCGCGACACTGTCCAGTTTTAAAATCAAAATGTTCGGCTAACGTGCGCATGATCGCCATTGAAACCGTCATCAAGGCTGGTTGTGTATTCGCGGTAAGGTTCAACTCATCCGGCGCGCCGGTAAAAATAATGTCGGTCAGCTTTTGCCCCAACGCCTCATCGACTTCCTGAAACGCTTCCTTGGCAGCCGGGAAGGCGTCATAGAAATCCTTGCCCATCCCGATCGACTGGCTGCCCTGACCGGGGAAAATAAATGCGATTGACATGGTGTAAGCCTTTTGAAAGTTAAAATTAAAAATAACTATTACGAATAGCTATACCTAACTGGGCAGCAAGAACAGGCGGAACGGCATTTCCCACTTGCGTGAATTGTCTCGCTGAAGGACCAACAAATACATAATTGTCAGGAAATGTTTGCAGTCTTGCACATTCGCGAACACTTAAAGTACGGGGTATTTCTGGATGCAAATGCGAACGACCACCGCCATTTGTACCACCAGCTATTACAGTTTTAGAGGGCAATGTTGGATCAAGTCTATCTACTCTTCCTAGTTGATCTCGTTGACCATACTCAAGCTTCATATATCTCATAATAGATCCAGGCTTGTGTTCACGTGTTTCGTTATTATGTATATTATTTTTTATATTTGAAAGCACACTTCCACAACCGATTAACTCATTAGACGGTTCAGGTTTTTTAAATATTTTTTGATCACGTGAACCTACTACAAAAAGCCTATGACGATGTTGTGGAATCTTATAGTTTGCTGCATTTAGAACAAATGGTGTTTCTATAGTATAACCGCCTAAAACTAGCTTTTCTATTGCAGCTTGTAGTTGTTTTCCATCGTCAAGATCACGTAAACCCGGCACATTTTCAATTATAAATACTTTAGGCTTAAACTTTAATACAAGATTTATAAAATCAAACAGCAAGTTTCCATTTTTCTCGTGTGAGAAACCAATGCGTTTATAATTATCGTCAGATTTCGAAAACCTTTGATTAGCAGCTATAGAAAATGGCTGACACGGCGGCCCACCTACGGAAAACACCTTCAAACGGAGATTTTATAATTGTCTCTAGTGAACTTACAACTTCGTCATATTTTGAAACATCACCAGAATGTGTAGGAGGACCAAACACTTTCCAATTTGGACGATTTTTACGAAGAGTTTTGCAAAATAACTCATTAAACTCAAATAAAGCTAAATGTTCAAAACCAACAGCTTCTAAGCCCAAATCCATGCCACCACAACCACTAAAAAAACTTATGGTGGGTATGGCCTTTTTATTTTTAGAAAAGTCGCTTAAATAATATGGAGAAGGCCCTGACCATTTTTTTATTACTGAACTTTCATAAGATAGACTACGATCTTTTAAATCCGATTGTTTTAAAAGATCGAGGAACGGCACACACGCTTCTGCAGCACCCAGTAAGAGGCTTTCTTTGGCTCTAATAAATTTTGAACCGCTAACAGTGGTTTTATTTAGCATAGATTAATCCTGGAAAACTAGTTTTCACGTTATTATAAACTGTTAAAGCCTCTTTTTGCATCCATAAAATCTCTACGATTGTTCTGAGTCAACCAAGTATCATAATAACGATGAATTGCCCTGTGACAACTTGGACATACAGGAACTATATCATTAAAAGTAGTACCTGATGATTCAACTCTGGTCCCAGAAGATAAAGGTAAAAGATGATGAATATCTAATACTCTTTCTGTCCATGGATATGTTTTTTTTGTATCCAGCAAGCAAACATCGCAGATAAATGTTGGCTTTATAATAAAGAATTCTTTTCTTAACTTAGTATTTCTTTCAATAGTAATATGTGTCTTTTTAACTTTTGTACCTTCTTTAAATCCGCTTTCGACTACATCAGAAATAATAGTATTCGGATAATCAAAAAATCACTTGTACTTCCATCTTCAAAAAAATTGGAAATTCTTTTAATCTCATCTTCCCTATTCATAGCATGAGGTCCGATTATTGGAGGTTAAGTCCTCAAATATCATGTGAGCATCTGCTGGATCAAGAGAAACTGTTATTTGCCTTTTATCCATATGTAAATAAGAAATTTGAGATATGACTTTAAGACTTTCGCTAGATTGCCTTCTCAAATTATCTTTAACGTTTTTGCCGCGGGATTCATAAAGCGATGTGTCTTTAAGTATGTTTATAAAATAACTGGCATCTTCATCACCTTTTGAACCCGTTGTGAGATAAGCTCCAATAATTTCATCTGTATCTGCAACTGGAATACCTAAAACAGCTGTTTTGGTTAGTAAATACTTTAGAGCAAATAGCAATGGATATCTGAAACTAGCATTAGGTTGCCAGTTTTCCAACGCAGGCGAGGGATCCGTGAAAGCACTCACTAAAAAATGTAAATATTCATCGCATGTCACAGTGCCAGCTTGTGCAAGAATATGAGCAACTTTAGTTGCTTCGGCCTCTCCATTATTTTCGCTGATTAAAAAGCAGAGTTTAAGAGCTCTTGAATAATTACGCCAAGGACTATGCGTATCTGGGCTTTTAAAACTAAGGCCAGTTTGAGTATATAAAGTACTTTTATCCGCAGATTTAAAATTGTTACCGCTAACAAATCTTGCTATCTGACGTAGCGCATCAAATTGAAAATATGGCAAATGACCCTGATCCCAATTCCACATCGCAACATCTTTCATGATAAGTATATATATACTATTTATTTAGATCATATCTTTGTTTGCGAAGATAGGCAGATTTAAGTAGATAATTTTCTTGCATCCCGCGCCAAACCCCGCTATAAACCACTCTTCTCCTTACTCTTGCCCGGCAGGCAGGGGTTAGATAACCGCCTGAAAAGGCACAAATACACACCCACAGGGAGTTCACATGCCGTTCTATGAAACCGTGTTTATCGCACGGCAGGACCTGACGCCTGGTCAGAATGAAGAATTAACCAAGCAAATGAGCCTGTTTGTCACCGACAATGGTGGTACGATCGCCCAGACCGAATATTGGGGTTTGCGCCAGATGGCCTATAAAATCAAAAAGAACCGCAAGGGTCATTATGTGATGATCGAAATGGATGCACCGGCCTCCGCCAAGGACGAGCTGGAGCGTAATTTGCGTTTGCACGAAGACGTCCTGCGCTTTATGACCATCAAAATCGATGCATTGGCCGACGCGCCGTCACCGATGATGCGCAAAGAAGAGCCCGCCAACAACTATCGCCGTGACGATAACTATCGTGGTGACGACAACCGTCGCGATGATAACCGTGGTGGTGATAACCGCCGTCAAGAAGGAGAAGCCGCATGAGCCGCCCCGTAGTCACCTCCGCCGCGCGCCGCACCGGCCCACGCCGTCGCAAAACCTGCCCGTTTTCCAGCGATAACTCGCCGAAAATCGATTACAAAGATGTCGAGATGTTGAAACGCTACATCTCCGAGCGTGGCAAAATGATGCCAAGCCGTATCACCGGCGTGTCGCTGAAATACCAGCGTAAACTGGCGCAATCGATCAAGCAGGCCCGCATGCTGGCGCTGTTGCCGTTCACCGATCACGAATAAGAAGGACGCATCAACATGGAAATCGTATTATTAGAACGCGTCGAAAATCTGGGCCAGATGGGTGAAGTCGTCACCGTCAAGCCAGGCTTTGCCCGCAACTTTTTGATCCCACGCAAGAAAGCCTTGCGCGCGACCAAGGACAATCTCGCTTATTTCGAATCCCAGCGTAAAACACTGGAAACGCTGAATGCGAATTCGAAGAAAGACGCCGACAAAGCCGCCGAGAAGATGACAGATGTCACCGTCAGCATTATCCGTCAGGCTGCTGAAAGCGGTAAACTGTATGGATCTGTGTCGGCCCGTGATGTGGCCGACGCGTTGACTGCTGCTGGCTACAATGCACAGCGTCAGCAAATTGATCTGCTCGAAACCGTTAAAACGCTGGGTCTGTTCAAGGCTAAAATCACGCTTCACCCTGAGGTTGTTGTCTACGCGACATTGAACGTCGCCCGGACACCGGAAGAAGCTGCTTCACAGTTAGAGCGTAGCAAGGCTAAGCCTGAAAAGGATGCAACGAGCACCAATGACGATCAGCCAACCGTGCCGGATAACGCTTTTGTTGCCAAAGATGAGCAAGACGCCGCCTAGGCGTCTTTTGAAGTCTTAAGACATCAGTCAGTTAATAGAATTTTGAAAAGCCGGCCTCACAGCTGGCTTTTTTTGATGAAATTGCTGGCGTGAATCGGGTATAGTGTTCTGATGATGAATTCAAACGTCCATCCTTTGCCAATCAGCGATGCGCTTGTCGTCAAAAACGGCACGGCCATTACCATCATCTCCCCATTGCCACACGATATTGAGATCGAGCAGGCGTTATTGGGTGCCATGCTGGTTGACCAGCGTTGCATTGAAAAGATCAACGAGTTTCTGGAATCGCAACATTTCTACATGCCGCTGCATCAGCGTTTGTATGATTATATTTTAAAACTGAATCACAACGGCATTATTCCGACCCCGACGTTGCTCAAAGGCTTCTTCGAAAAAGACCATGATTTAGAGGGTGCTGGCGGGACTGCGTATCTGACGGATTTACTGAGTGCTGCTGTCTCAACCACAAACGTCGCCGATTATGGCCGCACGATTCACGAAGCGTTTTTGCGTCGGCAGTTGATCGGTCTGGCGGATGAATTGACGGAACGCGCGCGCAAGCAAGACATCGACGACAACGCCAAAACACAAATCGAAGCAGCTGAGTCCAAATTGTACAATCTAGCGCAATTTGGCGATTTTAAAGGCGGCTTCATCAGCTTTGCCCAAAGCACCCAGACTGCGCGTGAACGTGCCGAAAAAGCATTCAAAACTGTTGGTCACGTGACGGGTGTCACAACAGGTTTGAAAGATCTGGACAGCAAGCTGGGTGGTTTGCATCCAAGCGATCTCGTCATTTTGGCTGGCCGTCCAGGGATGGGCAAAACGTCGCTTGCCACCAACATTGCGGTGAATGCAGCGAAAGCGTTTAACCGCAGCAATGGCCAACAAGGCGCCAAAGTGGGTTTCTTTTCTTTGGAAATGGGCGCGGAACAATTGGCATCACGCGTGATCGGCGAAGTCAGCGGCGTGCCATCCGACAAAATTCGTCGTGGCGAAGTGAGCCAAGACGAATTTATGACCTTTGCCCAGGCGGCCAGCGATCTGGCAGAATTGCCGTTATTTATTGACGATTCGGCTGCGCTCACTATCGGTGCTATTCGCGCCCGCGCCCGTCGTTTGCAGCGTCAGCATGGTTTAGGTTTAATCATTGTCGATTACTTACAGTTGATCGGTGGCAGTTCGAAACGCGCACAGGATAACCGGGTGCAGGAAATTTCAGAAATCAGCCGTGGTCTCAAAACTCTGGCGAAAGAACTAAACGTTCCCGTTATTGCCTTGTCACAGTTGTCGCGTGCCGTTGAACAGCGTGAAAATAAACGCCCGCAATTGGCCGACCTACGGGAATCCGGGTCGATCGAACAAGATGCCGATGTTGTGATGTTTGTTTATCGCGAGGATTATTATCTGGAGCGTGACAAACCGATACAAACAGGGATCGAAAAAGAAGATTCCTATTTAAAACGTGTCCAGCGTTATCAGGAACGTCTGGAGTATGTGCGTGGCACGGCGGAATGCGTGATTGCCAAACAACGTCACGGCCCGACCGGCATCGTGCCGATGGCGTTTGAAGGCCAATTTACCCGCTTCAGTGATTTGTTGCGTGAATATAAAATCATGGACGAATAGCCAATCGCTATTCAAAAATTTTGCCGCACATGATCCATTCCATTACCCCGGCCGAAGCAAACAGCAAAACTTCGCCGTCAGGGTGTGGTCTGTTGTCGATCTCGCAATCTGCCTTGGCTGAAAATTATTGTGTCCTAGCGGCCAAAGCACCGAACTCTCTAATCGCGCCAGCCGTCAAAGCCAACGCTTATGGATTAGGCATTGAACTTGTTGCACCCATATTATGGGAGCAGGGTGCACGGCAGTTTTTTGTCGCGCATGTGCAAGAAGGTGTGGCCTTGCGCATCCTGTTACCACAGGCGAAAATTTATGTGTTGCACGGCGCATTGCCCGGTGAAGAAGAGGTTTGTATTGCCGCACACTTAACGCCTGTTTTGAATGGTCTTGGTGCTTTGCAACGTTGGACGAATGTCGGATCAGAGTTTGTTGTGCATGTCGACACGGGTCTCAATCGCTTAGGTTTTAATGCGCCTAAACTGGATGATGCTGTCGCTGAATTACGCCAAAACGGTCATCATATATCTATGCTGATAAGTCATCTGGCCTGCGCTGATACACCGAATGATGCCATGAATGCGCAACAGCGCTTTGATTTTCTAGCAGCAGCTCGTAAATGTCCTGACGCTAAACTGTCTCTTGCTGCATCAGATGGTATCTTTTGCGGGGCTGATTTTCATTTTGATATGGTGCGGCCGGGTGCGGCGTTGTATGGCCTGAACCCGACACCAGCACAGCCGAACCCAATGCGGCCAGTGGTGTCTTTATCGGTGCCAATTTTACAAATGCGCACGGTGTTTAAAACTGGAACTGTCGGCTATCGCGCCACGCGAACGGTTTCGCCGGGCCAGCGTCTGGCCAGTGTCGCCTTAGGCTATGCTGACGGGTTTTTCCGTAGCCTTAGCGACACTGGCTATCTGTATTATCAAAACCAGGCTTTACCTGTCTTGGGCCGTGTATCGATGGATATTGTCACCGTCGATATTTCCGGCGTGCCAGAAAACGCTTTACACGATGGTGACAGGCTGGAGGTTTTCGGGCCAGCGCAAACGCCGGACGAACTGGCCGCCATGGTCGGCACCATTGGCTATGAGGTGTTAACGTCTTTGGGTCACCGTTTTAAACGGGTGGCCGTGGCTTGATTCTCTAAAGAGCCTGTGCCAAAATTTTTGTCATGCAGACACACACCGCTTCGTCTTTTGGACAATTTTTTCTTCAGCTTTGCCAAAAGACCGGGCAGGCGGTGTTGCAGCTTTGTGGCACGGTTGGTGCTTTGACCGCCTTTATCAGCCAAAGCCTGTTGCATGTTGTAAAGCCACCTTATTATGGCCGTCTGATTTTACGCCAGTTTTCCGAGATCGGGTTTTATTCATTACCTGTTGTTGGTCTGACCGCACTTTTTACCGGCATGGTGCTGGCGTTGCAGAGCTATACCGGCTTTTCCCGCTTTAACGCCGAAAGTGCGATTGCCACGGTTGTAGCTTTATCAGTCACCCGTGAACTGGCTCCGGTTTTGGCGGGATTGATGGTCGCTGGCCGTATCGGTGCCTCAATGGCCGCTGAAATTGGCACCATGCGCGTGACCGAGCAGATTGACGCTTTGCGCACATTATCCACTAATCCGTTTCAATATCTGATCGCACCGCGTTTGATTGCCGGCACGTTGATGTTGCCGGTATTGGTCTTTATTGCTGACATTATCGGCATTTTTGGCGGGTATCTGATTGCAGTCTACAAGCTTGATTTCAATGCCGCGACCTATTTGAAGAACACCTGGGATTTCCTGGAACCGATGGATGTCATTTCCGGTTTGACGAAGGCCGCAGTGTTTGGTTTTGTGGTAGCCCTGATGGGTTGCTATCACGGTTATAATTCCGAACGCGGCGCGCAAGGCGTGGGATCAGCCACCACGAATGCAGTCGTAACATCCTCAATCCTGATTTTGATTTTCAATTATATCCTGACGCAAGTTTTCTTTTCCTAAGGTAGCGCTTTCATGTCCACGTCTCCCAAAATTCGCCTGACCGATGTGCAGAAAAGCTTTGGCCGTCAACATGTATTGCGCGGCGTCAATCTGGATGTGCAGGCCAAAGAATCCGTCGTGATTATCGGCGGGTCTGGGACTGGCAAATCAGTGACTATCAAATGTATCATGGGCCTAATGAATGCTGATAAAGGCTCAATTCTGGTTGATGGTCAGGAGATGGTAGGCCTGCGCGGCAACAAATTGCAAAAAATGCAAAGCAAGTTTGGGATGTTGTTTCAGGGCGGTGCCTTGTTTGACAGCTTGCCCGTGTGGGAAAACATTTGTTTCGGTTTGCTGCAAGAAAAGCGCATCCAGCGCGAGCAGGGACCAGATATTGCCGCCGACAAACTCCGCATGGTGGGTTTGCGCGCTGATGTCGGCTTAAAATTCCCGGCGGAATTATCAGGGGGTATGCAAAAACGTGTGGCCTTGGCACGCGCTATTGCCAACCAGCCGGAAATCATTTTTTTTGACGAACCAACCACCGGTCTCGACCCGATCATGGCCGATGTCATCAACGGCCTGATCAAAGATTGCGTCACGGAACTGGGCGCGACAGCAGTCACCATTACCCACGACATGACCTCCGTCCGCAAAATCGCCGACAAGGTCGCCATGCTTCATGACGGTCGCATCGTTTGGCAAGGGCCGATTGAATGGCTGGATAAGTCTGATAATGAGTATATTGACCAGTTTATTCATGGCCGCGCGACCGGGCCTATTCAGATGGTGAAATAAACATAAAAACATACTTTTACTGTTGATTTTTCTGTTTGACTTTTTCAAAAATTATATATACATATAATAAAAAGAGGAAAATTATGACAAGAGCTAGAATACTGAAAAAATTTGCTAGAAAGCCTAATCAAGCAGAGACAGAAATCAAGACAATTGAAAAAAGGATTTCTTGCGATGATGAGAGTGGTTTGAAAAAAGTTTCATTTATTGAAAGCGTCAAAACTGGTGCGGATAGACATCCCAAGCGTACATGTTTCGCAACATATACAATGGACAGGGTCGGTCATGACTTCATTCCGGTCTTATCTGTTATGCCAGGTATCAAGCTTGGATTCACAGACAAGGATTTTTCCGAGCTGATGATTGTCGCTTTGATAAATGCCGATGACATCATCGGTAATCCGACCCATTTACGCACACATTTAAAACTAGTAAAAGCCAAACCAGAAGTGGCTTCACAATTTTTGGAAATTGTCGCTTTAAAAAACTCTGCACGACAGCATCATTACAAAGGTGAGCTGCCGCCCATGAATACAGCGCTACAATTATTATTTAATTACACGTAAACTTAAATCTATTTATTTCGCGAAGGCTTTCCTGGCAAACGCCGACCAAACCAGGTCACGAATATGTCTGGCAACATCGATAACAGTCGCACAATAATAAATTTCTGCCACGGGAATACGATCAAACCTTTATTGCGTTTTAAACCCTCGCAGATAATTTTAGCGGCTTGATCGGCATCCATCATGAACGGCATGGGGAACGGATTAATGTCTGTCATTGGTGTTTTGATGAAACCGGGGCAAACAACATTCACTTTAATGCCCTGTGGTGCATAAAGGCTGCGCAAGGCCTGGCCGTAAATGCGGATCGCGGCTTTGCTCATGCCATAAGCCGGTGCGCCCGGCAAGCCGACCCAACCGGCCATCGAGCTGATAAGCGCAATTTGCCCTGACTTGCGTTGGCGCATCCGATCAAGTACGGGATGAATGGTGTGCAAGACACCGCTTACATTGACATCCATAATGTGTTTGACCTGCGACAGGGTTTCTTCGCCACCCGCCGTTCCTGCTGACACGCCGGCATTGGCAATGCATGTATCAATTGGATGCTGTTCGTCAAAGCCTGTCAGCCAAACGGCCATCGCATCTGCATCCGTTATATCAACCACAGCTATTTCAACAGCAGCGCCCTTGTTACGGCATTGTTGCGCTATTTGGTCTAGGCGTTCAGTGTTGCGGCCCAGTAAACCCAATGTTATGCCAGGGGCCGCGTATTGCATGGCCAAGGCTAGGCCCAGGCCACTGGAGGCTCCGGTAATGACGATAACGTTTAGCGGAGAAACGGATTTTGGCATTTGATTCTTAACCTATTGCGGGTTAGTCTGTTGGCGTCTTTATCTGTCTTTTTTAGCAAAGCGAGCGCCGTATGTCGCCCCAGCAAAGTGAATTTCATGTCGGCGATGTCAGCAGTGAATTGCCGCATATCGAGGGTTTAAAACGCCGTGGTTTGATGCTGGCCGTATCGGCACCATCGGGTACGGGTAAAACCACCATGTGCCAGAATTTGCTGGAACAAGACAGCAATATCCGCTTGTCAATATCGGCCACGACCCGTCATCCGCCACGCCCGAATGAAGTGCATGGCCGCGATTATTATTTTACCAAGGATGACGAATTTAAACGCATGCTGGCGGATAATGAATTGCTGGAACACACCAAAATTCATGGCAATTATTACGGCACACCGCGCGGCCCGGTCGAAGATATTCTCTCACAAGGTATAGATATTCTGTTCGAGATTGATACAGCTGGTGTTAATCAGATTGCGGCGTTTTCGCGTGCTGATTTAGTGTCGGTTTTCGTGTTGCCACCATCGGCTGTGGAAATGGAACGCCGCATGCGCAATCGCAATCAGGAAGAAGAATCGTTTATCCAGCATCGCCTGATGGACAATCTCGAACAGTTTGGCAAATGCCAGACCTATGACTATGTGATTATCAATAAAGACATGAATGACAGCATGTTCAAATTGCGCACGATTTTGGGTGCGGAGCGCATGAAACGCGGACGTTTACGCGGTTTGGATAATTTCGTTACGATGATGCGGGATGAGACAAAAGCTCTGATCGAACCTGAGTTGCTAGCGTCACGTAATCATTAATCGTCAACTCCTCGGCGCGTTTCGTTTCCGCAATGCCCAATGCAGCAAAGTCAATGTGCAGCGGTTTAAGACTTTGCCGCAACATCTTGCGGCGCATGCCAAACGCCATCTGCGTGATGATCTCGATATTCTTGATTAATGTGACTTTATCCTGACCGGCAAAAGCGTCCGCCGGGCGTGGCACCAGACGCACAACCGATGACGTCACTTTTGGTGGTGGCGTAAAAGCTTCGGGTGGCAAGTCAAACACGATGTGGCCGGTACAAAGTAATTGCGTAATAATCGACAAACGGCCATAGGCTTTATCGCCGACTTTGGCAAACAGACGTTCTGCCACTTCACGCTGGAACATCAGGGTGAATGATGAAAATTCGTCAGCGTGATGCAGCCAGTGCAATAATAATGGCGTAGCCACATTGTATGGCAGATTAGCGACGATTGCTTTTGGTCCGGGCGTGTTGTAATCAAAAAACAGCGCATCCCGCTCCAAAATTTTTAAGCGGCTGCCCGCGGCAAATTGCAGATCGTCGAGCAATGGTAATACGCGCCGGTCCTTCTCGATCGCAATGACTTGTTCGGCTTTGGTTTCGGTCAACAAGGCGCGGGTCAGACCACCAGGACCGGGACCGATTTCAAAGACGGTATGGCCGGTCAGATCACCAGCAGACCGCGCGATTTTCCCCGTTAAATTCAAATCGAACAAAAAATTCTGGCCAAAAGCTTTATCGGCGCGCAGGCCAAATTCGCTGACGACGTCACGCAGTGGCGGCAAAGCGGTGATCGCATTGATCTGTTCGCGCGTTGCTGTCATTTAGCTTTAATGTCGATATAAGCAGCATCTTTCAGATCACGGAAATAACGGCGCTGTAAACGGTTCAACCGTTCAGACCCGATAATATTGGCGGCGGCATCACGCACGGCTTCACCACCCGCAGCGTCATCATGACCACAGACCATCAACAGCAAAAATCCGTCGGCCGCACGCAGCGGATCAAGTGCTTTGCCTGTTGGCGCGTCTTTGACAAGAGCAGCAACGGGTTGTGGCATATCAGACAATGACATCATGCCCAGATCGCGTGACATGGGTGATGGATTGGCCGTGATGATTTTTTGCATGGCAATGCAATCTGTTGCCTGTGACTGCCACTGCTTCATCTGGCCATAGGCCTGCTGTACGTAATCATCCGGTGCCTGTGGCGGGGCGGGAATGAACAATTGTTTGATCTGCAGTTTTTTGCTGCTTTCTTCCAACGACATGATCTGGCGTTTGTTTTTGAGATACAACACATGATATGCACTGGCCGTTTTAACCGGTGGGCTGACATCACCAATATTCATCGCCTTGGCGGCCTGTTCCAACGCTGCATCAAACTGGCCTTCTTTTACAAACCCCAGCAGCCCGCCTTTATTGGCTTCGGCACCTTGTGAAAATTGTTTGGCCAGAACCGAAAAACGCGTATGTTTGGTCTGCATCTCGACAATAATTTTTTGTGTCAGTGCGCGCATCGCGTTTTCGCTGACAGTGTCGTGATACGGCAGCAAAATTTCAGCCAGCTCATACTCCGTTTTACCGGTCTGCTTTTTCTGTTCAGATAAATAGGTGTCGATATCGGTATCGGTCACAGTAACCTGTGGACGCAGTTTCTGGCGCACCAGTTTCCCCCAGCCGGCCTGGACACGAATCTGGTTGCGCAAGGTTTCCAGATTTCCCGGTACTTGTTGTAACAGCATCCGGAATTTATCGGGCGGAATATTGTTTTGTGCAGCCAGCTTGTCGATCCCGTCATCAATCTCGGCATCGTCGACTGCAATATCCTGTTTCTTGACTTCAGACATGCGAATCTGTTCTTCGATCAAGCTTTGCAATGTCTGTTGTGACAATTGTTTCCGCGTTGCGGCATCGGGTTGTGCGCGCGCACCTTGGACGATCAAATTGACACGTGCGTTGACGTCGCTGTTGGTCACGACAGTGTCATTTACAATAGCTGCAATCCCGCCAGCGCCGTTTTCAGCGTGGCTTATGAACGGCAGCAAACAGACACAAGCGACAAGTAAAAATCGACTTTGGTTCATGAGGCTCATTGTCCTTTTTATTTTTAGTGCCGTCATCTCAGCCATCCTCGCGGTACAGCAAAAAGCTCATGCCCGCCATCAAGGCTATCAAAGATGGCGCAAATGACGATAAAAGCAATGGCAAACGTTCTGAAATGCCCAAGGCTTCCAGCAAGTCACCCAGAAAGAAAACGAGGAACGCCGTCAGCATCGTGCTGATGACCATGCCCCAGCCTTTGAGATAACGCGGCGAACGCAAGGCGATCGCGGCGGCCAGCATCACCAGTGCCATATTGAGAATCGGTTCCGATAACAGGCTGTAATAATGCGACCACAGGGCCGCGGCCGAAAATCCGGTCGCCGCCGTCACGCGGGCATACGTCGGCAGGTTCCAGAAAGACACCGTATCGGGCGAATCAAAGCGGCTTTCGATCTCACGCCGGGTCAGGGTTGTTGGCATTGACAGCGTATCAAAATATTCGGTTTTATTGTCTTTGAGATTAAAGCTGGCGGCATTTTTGAATGTCCAGACTTTGTCATCCAACACCATTTGATCGGCATCAATACGGAACGTCATATCTTTTTGTCTGTCAAAGAAAAAAGCCGTTGCAGGTGAAATAATCCATTCCGGTGTTTTGATATTAGTGGCGTGAATGACGGCCATGCCGTCGGGCAGGCTTTGGCGCAGCCACAACCCGTTGCTGGACAAATTGATGGTGGTTTGCGGGGTAAACGAAATATAACGCGACACCATATCTTCATAACGCGCCAGCATGACAGATGCGATGGGATTCAACACCATGATGCTGATAAAACCCAGCACGATGGTCACACACAGTGGGGCCAGCAAAAACTGCCATGCTGATACGCCAGCAGCGCGAATAGACACCAGCTCGTAACTGCGCGTCAACCGCCACAGGCAAAACACGCAAGAAAAGAGAATGGCAAACGGCATGATCTGCAACCCGATACCGGGTAGTTTCAATAGTGACATGGGCAACAACACGTCAATCGACAAATGATTATATTTGCCCAAACGGCGAATCAATTCGATCGTGTCAAAGACGAATACCACCATCAACAGGCCGCTCATGAACATCAGGAACTGCAGCAAGAATTGCCGGCCAATATAATAAAGGATCAGCGGCGACAGGTACATGATTATTGCACCTGTAACTGTTGCACGACACGATTAGGCCATTTACCAAGCGGATGTGCTTTTAATAGTAACATACCCACGAACAAGGTTGGCACAATAGCGACACTGAATAATAGAGCATGACCCCAAACATGCTGTTGCGCGGCGCTGACGCTACCCAGATAAGCAGCTTGCAAGGCAACAAGTCCCAGAATAATATGCAGAAGCCGCCACGCCTGGCCACGCCGATTATAGCGCCCCAACAAAAAAGGCGTCACTGCGCACAAACCAAAACTCAAGATCAGAAATGGTCGTGACATGCGAACGCTGGCTTCAGCATAGAACTCACGCTTATGCCGGACATCGGTTTGTAACGGCGCCTGCCGTAACAATTCGGGTAACACGAATTGACTAGCATCCAACTTGACATCTAACGCCTTATTCAAAATCTTGGAAAGATCCACTTGATACGACGCAAAGCGCAGACTATCGACCTGTCGCGTCTTGGTATTGAATTCCTGCTTGATGCCATTTTTCATGGTCATTATGGGATAGTCTTTGCGCATCACAATACCACCACTTTTTGCCCAAATGGTCGAACTTGGCTGGTCATCTGGTGTGATGTGAATGAGCAGACCTTCCATGCGGCCCAGACTGCTGCGCTTGTCCAAATAAATCACGACATTATCACCCAACGTATTGAACACGCCTGTGCGCAACAAATTGACACTGAAACCTGATTTAGCGACGGCTCGCATGCGATCCAGTTCCAGATTGGCGCGCGGCGTCAGCCAGCCGCCAATAACAAAGATCACAACAGCAAAAAATACAGCCAGTAATACAACCGCTTTGCCAACTTGCCACGGGCTAAAGCCACAAGCTTGCATGACGATTAGCTCACTGTCTGCGGTCAGCTTGTTAAAGAGAAAGACAATACTGACCGCCAACGCTAAGGGCAGGATCAGCTCGAAAAATTTCGGCACGGTCAGCAACAGCATATAGCCGAACATTTGCAACGGCGCGCCGCCATTGATGACCAGATCCAGCAGTTTCAACGATTGGGTCAACCAGATAACAAGCGTCATCGCGCTGGCAATCACCAGCGTCGAAAACAGCAATTGTTTACCCAGATAGCGTTGCATCAACATGACCGGCAGTTTAAACAGTCAGACTTCAATTGACCAGACACAAGCCACCGTTTATCCTGCCTGAAACCCCTGTTTGAGTTCCGAGATCAAGATTATGGATATTAAATTCAGTAGTGCTGCCTTTACTCCGGCACAAAGCTTTGCTTTACCGGTGTCCAGCAGCAAAACATTGTCGACTGCACACGCCAAGTTATTGGGTAAAACACTGACAGACACATTGAACAATGCGCTGAAAGCGGGAACTGCTTTTCAGGCAGATAAAGAGCAAATGCTCTGGCTGCACGGGATAAAATCCGGCACGAAAACGATTTCGGTTTTACTATATGGCGTTGGTAAACCTAATGAAATGTCAGTACTTGACAGTTTGAAACTGGGTGGCTTGCTGGCGGCTCAGGCCAAGGCGCAAAATATTGCCAATTTGCATGTTGTGGTGAACGAGGCAATTGATGTGCAGCAATGTGCCTTGGGTGCCACGTTACGATCCTATCAATTCAGCGGTTATAAAACGACGGCAAAAGACACAAAATCTGTGCCGCTCAAACAAGTGACGTTACATGTTGGCAACGCCAAACAAGCGCAGAAAGACTGGGTACAGCAAAATGCTATTGCCGAAGGCGTTTACCTGGCACGTGATTTGATGAACCAGCCGCCTAACATTTGTACGCCGGAAAATTTTGTGGCAGCCGTGCGTGATGCCGTGAAATCACTGCCGGTGACGTTGACCGTTCTCGATGAAAAAACGATTGCCAAAAAAGGCTTGGGTGCGTTGCAAGCCGTTGCCCGTGGCAGCCGTCACCCGGCCTATGTGCTGATTGCCGAATATAATGGTCTGGCGCCAACCGGCAAAACAAAGGCAAAAACCCAGCCCATCGCACTGGTCGGCAAAGGCGTGACCTTTGATACCGGCGGCTATAATTTAAAGCCCGGCACCTTTGTGGGCGGTGGCATGTTTGACATGAAATACGACATGGGCGGTGCCGCTGCTGTGATGGGCAGTATTCTGGCTTTGGCGCAAGGTGCCGCCGCGACACATGTGGTTGGCATTGTTGGCCTGACCGAAAATCTGGTGGATGAAGATGCCTATCTGCCAGGCGAGGTGGTCACCACCTTATCTGGTCAAACGGTTGAAATTATGGATACTGACGCCGAAGGGCGTCTGGTGCTGGCTGATTTGCTGACTTATGTGCAGCAACAGCACAAGCCACACACCATTATTGATATCGCGACCTTAACCGGATCGGCTATGTCGGCGTTTGGCAATGAATATGCCGCCTTGTTCAGCAATCAGGATGAGCTGGCTAATCAGTTGCAGCAATCCGGTATGAAAACCGGCGAAAAATGCTGGCGTATGCCGATTGACGCCGCACCTGCCCATACCCTGAAAAGCACGATTGCCGATTTCGTCAATGTGGAATTGAGCCGTCTGGCGGGTGCCAGTTTTGCCGCGTTATTCCTGTCGCAATTCGTTGAGAAAGACGTCAACTGGGCGCATCTGGATATTGCTGGCTTGATGAAGGCCAAAGCCGACATGGCGATTTGTCCAGCCGGCGGCATGGGGTTTGGCATCCGGTTGATGGTTGATTACGTTTTGAGCCAAACACGCAATGGCTGAAATCCGGTTTTATCATACGCATTATAAAACGGCGCAAGATGTGCTACCTGAATTGCTGCTCAAAGCTTTGAGCCGCAAAATGCGCGTGGCGTGCAAATTACCGCATGATCATGCGTGTAGCGATTACGACGATTTTTTGTGGCAATTCAGCAAGCAACATTTTTTACCGCATGCTTTGGCTAGCGATGTGTATGCCAGTGAACAACCCGTCGTGCTGACGACCGAAGACACTGTACCCAATCAGGCGAAAACGATGATGGTGCTGGACATGGCTGCAACACCTCCAATAACGGCATTTGATCTGATTTGCCTGGTGTTCGATGGCCGCAATCCAGCCCATGTCCAACAGGCCAGAGCCGAATGGTCACGTTTGAAACAGGAGCCAAATGTTACATTGACCTACTGGCAGCAACAGGAAAACGGGCAATGGCAAAGCAAAGCCTGAATAAAATTGTGCCTATGCCGCGCCGCAGCCTGCATCATATCGAGGCATTGAAAACACATGGCTTGATCGCCGAGACCAATGATCAAGCCGCGTTGCAGGAGTTGACCGAACGGTATGTCATTGCCGTGACACCAGCCATGGTCGATCAGATTGATATTCATGATTTAGCCAACGATCCGATTGCCAAGCAATTTGTGCCGGATGTGCGTGAATTGATTATATTGCCGGACGAGCAGGGCGATCCGATTGGCGATTATACCCATGCGCCTTTAAAAGCCTTGGTGCATCGCCATAGCAATCGTGTGTTGTTGAAACCGACATTAGCCTGTGCCGTCTATTGCCGCTTTTGTTTTCGCCGTGAAATGGTGGGGCCGCATGGTGACACCGTCACGCAAAAGGATGTTGACGAGGCGTTGGATTATATTGCCCAGCATTCCGAAATTACCGAGGTGATTTTGACCGGCGGTGATCCCTTGGTACTGGGCGCGCCGCGGTTGCAAAAATTGATGACACGTTTACATGCCATGCCGCATGTGCAGTGGATCCGTATTCACACGCGTATTCCAGTGGTGCAACCCGAAACCGTTACAGCAGATTTATTACAAGCGATGGTCGGGCCAAAACCGGTGACGATTGCGTTGCACATTAATCATGTTCGTGAGCTGACAGATAAAGCTGTCCAGGCATTGGCTGATCTGCATCACGCCGGACACATGCTGGTCAGCCAAAGTGTGTTGCTGCGTGGCATTAATGATAACGTTTCGGCACTCGCTGAGTTGTTCAATGCATTGTTGCGACACCGCGTCAAACCATACTATTTGCATCATGCTGATTTAGCGGCTGGCACCGGACATTTTAGGGTATCGCTGCAGCATGGCAAAAGTTTGATGCGGCAGTTGCACGCACAATTATCCGGTTTGGCTATGCCTCACTATGTGATCGACATTCCAGGCGGCGTCGCGAAAATCCCGGTCAATATTGATTATGTACAGGAAATTCCGGGCCGGGCAGGCCACTATTGGCTGATTGCGCCAGATGGGCAGAAATATATTTACACTGATCCGGCTGTGGGCAGTTGAATTTTTAATAAAATTAGTTATAAGTCGGGCACGTTTACAATAAATTTTACGGAGATTCTCATGAGTACCGAACGCACCCTGTCGATTTTGAAGCCTGATGCCACCCGCCGCAATTTAACCGGTAAAATCAATGCCATGTTTGAAGATGCTGGCTTACGCATCGTGGCGCAACGCCGCTTGCAACTGACCAAGGAACAAGCCGAAGGCTTCTATGCTGTCCACAAAGAACGTTCGTTTTTTGGCGAGCTGGTCAATTTCATGATTTCCGGACCGGTCGTGGTTCAAGTCTTAGAAGGCGAAAACGCCGTGTTGCGCAACCGTGAAATTATGGGTGCCACTAACCCAGCTAACGCTGATGAAGGCACGATCCGCAAAACATTTGCTGAAAGCATCGAAGCCAATTCTGTGCATGGTTCAGATTCACTCGACAATGCCAAAACGGAAATCGCGTTTTTCTTCAAACCATCTGATATCGTCAGCTGAAACTAGTTCTTCTGTAGCCAATCCTGCAAGGCGGCTTTCGTGTCGTTAAGGATTGTTTGGAGTTTGCCAACATCGGCCGCGACATGATCAATGTGTCCGGCCTTGATGGCTTTCTCGATATGCTCTGCGGTGAGGCTTAACAGGCTCAAGCCAAAATTACCGGCCATGCCGCGCAAATTGTGCGCCTTTTCTGACACGTCGTCTTTATCCAATGCTTTCCAGCCTTCAATGATGCCGGTCACAAGTTCATCAGCCTTGCTGTCAAGTTCGCTGAAAATCTCGTTGAACGAGTCTGCTGGCAATGAATCATGCAGATCTTTCAGCATCACCACATTCAATAATGCCGACGCATCATCGCTGACCGGTTTTGGTTTTGGTGTTAAGTCGGGAGCCGCGATGCCGGATTCATTCATCGGCACATAGTCGCTGGCCAAGCCGCGACGCACCTGATCTTTTGCGACATCGTACGTTTTTTTCACATCATTGAAAACGTTTTTAGCCATAGCGGCGGCATCTTTGAATTTCATGGCATCCTCATTACTCAAATGGCCATAGGCGGCCACTGAAACATCATATAGAATTTTTTTGAACGCCGGCACGCGGATCGGTTTCACCAGAATACCGTTCATACCTGCTGCGCGGCAAGCTTGTTCATCTTCATCACGTCCCATACCGGTCAGGGCAAAAATTGGTACATTAGCTTTTTTGACATCGGTGAGGCGGCGGATGGCTTTCGTAATAGTCAAACCATCAAAGCCCGGCATCTGGATATCCATGAAGATCAAATCGAAATCATGGGCATCCAGTTCATTTAACGCCTTTGTGCCGCTTTCGGCTGTTGTGACACGGTGATGATCCAGCTCAAGCAAGCCGGCAATGACTTTCAGATTGACCGGATTATCATCTACAACCAGCACGTTCAACAGATTGATTTTGGCCAGTTCAATTTCATGTTGTGCAATGGCATTGGCTTGCTGCTCTGATGATTTTTCCAAGATCAACGTAAAGGAGAATACGCTGCCTTTACCAAGTTCGCTTTGCACATTGACGTCGCCGCCCATGGCTTGCACCAGCATGCGGCAAATATTCAAGCCAAGACCCGTACCACCAAAGCGACGTGCAATGCTGGCGTCGGCCTGACTGTAAGCGCTGAACAGTTTTTCTTGTGCCTCTTTGCTGATGCCAATACCGGTATCAATAACTCTGACACGCAACGGGAAAGCTGTTGATTGTGCAATAGAAACACCTGAGTCGCGCGTGATTTCAATGGTCACACTGCCTTGATCGGTAAACTTAATAGCGTTACTCAATAAATTAATCAGCACTTGCCGGATACGGTTCGGGTCACCATTCAAATCGTCCGGCACAGAATCATCAATAGCGATGACTAAACGCAAGGCTTTTTCATGCGCACGTCCTGACATTAACGTTACGACAGCTTGTACCAAGGCGCGCAACCCGAAGTGAATCTTTTCAACGGAAATCGCGCCTTTTTCCAGCTTGGAATAATCCAGAACATCGTTGAGCAAGGTCAGCAATGTTTCGCCGGCATTCTGAATCGTATCCATATATTCTTTTTGTTTATCGTCCAAGGATGTCTGCGCGGTGAGGTGGACCATGCCCATAATGCCGGTCATTGGTGTGCGAATTTCATGAGTAATCATCGCCAGAAAGTCGGATTTCGCCTTATTGGCCGCATCGGCCTGGGCTTTGGCTTCAGCCAACTGGGTTGAGCGCAAGGCTTCACGCTGTTTTGCATTGTTCAACAAGCCACGTTCGCTCTCCAGCTTGCGTTCCCACATGAAATTTTCTTTTTCATGCTGCTGGCGTTGCTGGTTCATCTCCATTTGCAGTTTTTGCTGCTGCTCAATGCGGATTTTTTCCTGTTCCTGCCAGAGTGTGTAAATCTGAACAACCAAACCCACGCCCAATAATCCCAAATGCAAAAAGGGCAACAAAAGCGGGTTCAATATCGACATAAAGGATTGCAAGCCGAATAACAACCAGGCTGGTAACAACCAAAAATTCTTCGCATCGTTGAAGCTTTGACTGAGAGCAATGACTGCCAGCACTATCCCCGTTACTAAAATAATCAATTTTGCAAACAGTTGCGTCGCTATAACGAAGTTCGTCAGAATGTTCTGTGCAAAAAAGCTGCCGGCAATAATAGCCATCAAGACAAGTGCCATCATTTTTAACAAAAATGGAAATGCTTTTTGTTTTATGCTGACAATCGTCAGGATCACAGCACACAGACTAATTATGGCCGCTGTCATAGGTAAGACTTGCACAGGAGATAAAAAGTTCATGAGGACTGTGTATAGTTTTTTGCCACTATCCAGCGTCAACATACCCCCCTGAATAAAGACCATCGTATAAAAGCCAAAAAACAGAAAAGATCGCATACGGCTGAGGGCAAAAAAGATTAAAGATGCTGTCGCAAAAATGCTGATCACGATCCAGCTTAATGTCATTTTTGCGGCATCTTGCCGTTGCGATTCGGCAAAGGTTTGTTCGGTTTCCAAAAGCGGCCTGAATGAGACATCCAATCCGGCAATCGTCTTGACCATAATTAAAAAATCGCTGGACTTGCCGGCAAGCAAATTCATCGGCACATAATTGTTTTTTGTCGTGTAAATCGGTTTACCCGCCTGATCGTTTTCATAGACAGCAATCTCATCCAGCCAGACAGGTTGAGTAATAAAATCTGTTACAGGTTGAAAGTTCAACACCCAGTTCTGCCGGTCTGACGCATTATTAACAGTCAATTTAAGCCAATAAACGCTGCCAGCATTGCTCAGATGAATGAGGGCGCTGTCATGAGCTGTTGCTTCACGTTCAAAACGCTTGAATTGCGACTGGGCCTGAAAAAACGATTGCGACCCGGTCTGGTCTTCAAAATAAAGCAATTCCGGAGCAACGGCGACACTGTCTGTATCAGATTGTAAAGAGACAAAAGCCTGTGCAGATGACAAGAACGGTAAAAAAACAAGGAACAGACCTAATAAGAAAGACGGTATCTTCAGGTTTTTAATATTCATTGTTTCCTGGCTTTGACCAATAATAGGAATGACACCTTGAGTGTCTTTTGCAATCATTACAATATCTTGTTAGAATTAATCTTTCGTTATTTTGCTAGCTTCTGCTAGTCTGACGCCAGACCAGACCGATCCGAGCTTTGCTTATGAAAACATTATTTTTAACTACCTTGTTTTGTTTAACTTTTATGCCGTTTATCGGACAGGCTGCGAGCCGTTATTATGTCGCTAGTAACATTCCTGTTTTGATTGAGGGGCCAACCGCGCCAGGCACCCGAGACCTGGCCTTGTTGAAAGCGCAAAAACTCGCTTTGGGGCAATTTATGGCGCAAGCAGTGCCTCCGGTACCATCTGAAAAGCTGGCTGGTTTGTCCGACAGTACCATCTCACGCGCAATGAAAGATTTTTCGCTGCAAAACGAACGGGTTTTATCCCAATCGTATCAGGCCAATTTAACTATCCGTTTTGATGCTGTCCGGTTCGAAGGATTATTGCGGAGTGCAAATTTACCGTTGCCGGCTGTCAAAGACATTGATCTGGCACATGTCACGCTGCCGCCGCCAGCCGAGGCGGTAACCGCGGACGTTACCGCAACACCCAATGCGACAACGACATCGCCCGCTATGACACCACAACAGCCGACTGTTCTCATTCTACCAGTCTTAAACATCGGCTCGAAAATTATTTTATGGGATGAGATTAATGCCTGGCGTGACGCCTGGCAAAAACAGGATGCTTTCAAGTTCAGCACAACGTTTAGCATTCCATTGGGTGATCTAGCCGACCTTAATGATGCGCCCGATACCGGATTTCTGAACCAGAAAACCAAGGAACAGCCGGGCCTGGAAAACATGCTGAAACGCTATCAAGTCCAAGCAGTCTATTTGGCATTAGCCAAGGCACAAGCCGCTAAACCCGGTTTGACGGTCAAACTTTACCGCTATGGTAACCAGACTTTGACTTATAAGGGCACTTTCGACCCATCCTCGCGGCCGGGTTATCTGTTCAACGATGCTGTGCTGGCAACAGCCAATCAGATCGACAAGCTTGAACATGGTACAGTCATGGCAACGCCAGCGATGGCCTCTGTGCCAACGCTCACAGCAAGTACGGCACCTTCGGTACCAACTATGTTAAAGTTGCCAGCGAATTATGCGGCCTCATCAACTATAGTCGCTGTCATTCCAATCCCGAATTTGTCGGCTTGGATCAGCCTGCAACAGCAACTTCGCCAGACACCGGGCATTGCCAATTTGGTGACCCAAAGTATTTCATCCAATCAAGCTGTCGTGCGTATCGAAAGTAAAAGTACGACACCTGATTTACTGCGCGCCTTGCAGGCCAATGGCTTTACAGTACAACCCATCAATGGCAACACCTATACTATCACCAGACAAAACGGATAAGAAAACCTTATGCAACAAATATTCGCTATTTTCAGCAACAAGGGCCTGTTCTGGGTGTTTGTCAGCATTATAACAATTCTACTGATCTCGTTGCTAAGAGACGTCTTGCCACCGTTTGTCATTGGTCTGGGGATCGCGTATTTATTGAATCCGACTGTTACCAAACTGACACATCGCCGTGTACCCCGGTCTGTCGCGACGTTGTTGGTCTTGTTGAGTTTTATTCTGGTTTTGGCCGCAATTATTACCGGCCTTAGCCCGATTATCTCAAAACAGGTAACAGAATTTATCGGTGACGTACCAACATACTATGCGGCAGCAAAAAGTTATGTGCAGCCCTATGTGCATAACCTATTCCAACGATTAAATGCTGATCAAGTGCAACAAATCAAAGATGCTGCTGGAAATAATGTTGGTACAGTTTTACAAGGCGCTCAGGATGTTCTATTGGGTGTCTGGGACAAAGGCATGGCGTTTATCGATATCGCTACGTTTATTTTCATTACCCCAGTCGTTGCATTTTATTGTTTGCGTGACTGGCCACGCATTACGCGTCGCATCAATAATTTATGGCCGCGTGACTATGCCCCGAAAATGCGGCAAATTTTTGCGGAGTTTGACGAACGCTTGGCCGGATTTTTTCGTGGCCAGACCTTGGTCTGCTGTTTTCTTGGGGTATTTTATGCGATTGGCTTAACCATTATTGGCTTGAAATTCGGTCTGGCGATTGGCTTTATTGCTGGCATCCTGTCATTCATCCCATATGTCGGTTCAACGTTTGGATTGGTCGCCAGTGTCGGCGTCGCGCTAGCACAGTTTGAAGGGGCCACGATGCCGCTTGTCACATTGTCGATCTTTTTGGCTGGACAATTTATTGAAGGCAATATTCTGGCACCCAAACTGGTCGGGGAACGCATTGGTTTGCATGCGGTTTGGGTCATTTTTGCCTTGCTAGCAGGCGGTAAGTTGTTCGGCTTTACCGGTTTGCTGTTAGCGGTACCGGTTGCCGCCATGATTGGCGTTTTGGTGCGTCACGGCCTGAAATGGTATGAAGCCAGTGATATGTATGGCGGCAATATCATCCTTGATCTGTCTGAGTAAATTTAAGTCACATGACCCGACAAAGTGCCTTTTCGTTTGATTGGCCTGATGATTGGCGTCAGGAGAGTTTTATTGTGTCCGACGCCAACCGTTTAGCGTTTGAAACGGTGACTCATCCATACGCTTGGCCATTTTTTGCCACTCTTATCCAAGGCGGCGAGGCGTCAGGCAAAACGCATCTGGCGCATATTTTTGCTGAAAACACCGGTGCCGTTTTGGTTGATAGCAACAATCTCGGTCAGCCGCACTGGCAAAAACACCGTGCCTATGTCATTGATGATGTCGCGCAATTTGCCGGCAACCGTGAGGCAGAAGAAGCGCTGTTTCATCTCTACAACGCGGCGCGCGCCAACGATGATCGTCTGTTATGGACGGCGTCCAACACTATTGCTACCGCTTCGTTTGTTTTGCTAGACCTGCAGTCACGCATTGTCGGCAGCACATTGATCGCACTGGATTTTCCTGATGAAGATCTCTTGGGTGCGTTGTACACCAAATTTTTTTACGACCGCCAGATTTTGGTCAAGCCGGATGCCATTACCTATCTGGTCAATCATACGGAACGGTCATTTGCCGCTGTGCATCACTTGGTGCAGGCCATTGACCGATGGGCGCTGGCGACCGGCAAGCCGGTTACTATTCCAGCCATCAAGAAATTTCTCGACACGTATACTCACACAACGGACCAATCATGAAGCCCATCCTGCTCAATAAACGCGCCACCATGCGCGTCGTCCAAGGCTATCCCTGGATTTTTCGTTCAGATATAGAGAACGTCAAAAATCATGACGACATTACACCTGGATCATGGGTGCATTTTGTCGATCCCAAAGATCAGGTCCTAGCAACCGGCTATCTCAACCCGCGCTGCCAGTTGATGGGGCGCGTATTAATTGATGGCCGTCATGCCTTAGACACCGGATTTTTTACTCAGGCGTTTGAAACAGCCAGAGTATGGCGTGAAAATAATTTAGGCCAATCGCGTTATTGCCGTTTGGTGCATGCCGAAAGCGATGGTTTACCGGGGCTGATTGTTGACCGGTTTGGCGATGTCATTGTGTGCCAAACCAATACAGCCGGCATGGAGTTGCTAAAACCGGAATGGCTGCCAGCCTTGATTGAGGTCTTCAAACCGGCCACCATCATATTCAAAGATGATTCATCCAGCCGCAAGACTGAAGGCTTGGCGGAAAACTGGTCGGTAGCACATGGCTCATTGCCAGACAAGCCGATTACAATCACTGAAAATGGCACCCAATTTTCGGTCGATGTCAAAAACGGACAGAAAACTGGCTGGTTTTATGATCAACGGCCACATCGCCAATGGATTGCTGAAAAGGCACAGGGCAAAACAATGCTGGACGTGTTCTGCCATACCGGCGGGTTTGGTGTCACAGCTGCAAAACATGGGGCTGCCTCTGTCACCTTTGTCGATAGTTCTGCACCCGCCATGCAATTGGTCAAACAAAACATGAGCCTTAATGATCTGAAAACGCCGTGTGTCTATGAAATCGGCAAAGCGTTCGATGTGATGGACAAACTCAAACAACAGGAGTCGCAATTTGATATCGTTTGTATCGACCCACCAGCTTTTGTCAAAAGCAAAAACGACCTGAGCGCTGGGTTGAACGGTTATATGAAACTGGCGCGCCAGGCTGCTTTGCTGACAAAACCAAACGGATTGTTGTTTTTTGCGTCCTGCTCATCGCATCCGACCTTGTATGAATTGCAAAATGCCGTGCAGCAAGGGTTTCAACAGGCGAAACGGGCCGGGTCACTGGCGTATTATGGCACGGCGGGACTGGATCACCCACAACATCCGCTGGTACCAGAAACCGGTTATTTGAAAGCGTTAGCGTTTCGTATCAGCTAGATTCTTTATCAGTTGCAGCACATTGTCGCGGGCTTTTCCATCATCAATCTTGCGAAACAGATCGAGCAGCCTCTTTTCTTCTGCCGATAACGCTGCAGGCGGAGCGTGATAGCTTGCACCATGGGTCTCGGCAACAGCCAGCATCGTTGCCGGAGCTTGGTTATAATCATCCGAGAAGTGATGCAAGCCGAATTGGAAGGTTTTGCACAATTCGATAAGACGGACGGCGGAAAGACGATCTTCTCCCATTTCATATTTTTGCACCTGCTGTGCAGAAATGCCAAAATGACGTGCCATGTCGTGCAATGTTAATCTTTGACCCTTACGAAGAGTGCGCAATCTTTGCCCGAGCGCCAGATCTTTCTCATCGGCACGGCCTTTGCGTGGTAATGGTTTCGTCGTTGTTATCATCTCAAAATCCTACCATAGTATGCAACCTATAACAATAGAAAAAAGATATGAAAACATATACTTATAATTTATTTTAATATGTTATTATTAAACTTATTTGACCGCTTCCTATCGAAACATAATAGCGGCATAATTCCATTATGAATGACCTGATTTTAGCTAAACAAAAATTCGTGATTGCTGCTGACCATGGCGGTTTTGCGCTGAAAGAACACATATTGAAATCATTTCGTGAAAAAAACATCACGCATGTTCAAGATCTTGGTGTGTTCAGTGACGAGCGGGCCGATTTTCCCAATCAGGCCAACCAGCTGGCCACTATAATCAAAGACGGATCAGCGCAATGGGGCATCCTGATTTGTGGCACCGGAATTGGCATGAGTATTGCGGCCAACCGGCATCCAGGCATTTACTGTGCCGTGTGTCATGATGTGACGACCGCGCGTCTGACCCGTGAACACAACAACGCCAATGTTTTGGCCATCGGCGGACGTTTGATTGGCTTAACTTTGGCTGCAGATATTATTGAGACCTTTATGCAGACACCATTCATTGGCGGCCGCTACCAAGACCGGATCGGTATGATCGACCCATTTTGCTAACATCTTAAATAATGAAAGACCGCCATGCAAAACGCTGCACCGAAAGAAACCATGATAACAAAAAACCCATTAAAACCTTTATTTACGCAAACCCTGGCGCAAACCGATCCGGAGATCGCGCAGGCTATTGCACAAGAATTGCAGCGCCAGCACAGCCAGATCGAAATGATCGCGTCAGAAAATTTGACGTCCAACGCAGTGATGGCGGCACAGGCCTCTATCATGACGAACAAATATGCTGAAGGTTATTCGGGTAAACGTTATTATGGCGGTTGCGAATTTGTCGATGTCGCTGAAGAGTTGGCTATCAAGCGCGCGTGTCAACTTTTCAATTGTGGTTTTGCCAACGTACAACCTAATTCAGGATCACAAGCAAATCAGGCTGTATTTTTAGCCTTGCTGCAACCTGGTGACACGATCCTGGGAATGTCGCTGAATTCTGGTGGGCATCTGACCCATGGCTCGGCTCCCAATTTGTCAGGTAAATGGTTTAATGCTGTTGGCTACGAAGTCGATCCGCAAAGCTATCTGATAGATTACGACGCACTAGAAGCGTTAGCTCTGAAGCATAAGCCGAAATTGATTATAGCGGGTGCATCAGCTTATCCGCGTCAGATTGATTTTGGCCGTATGCGCAGCATAGCAGATCAGGTCGGCGCATATCTGCTGGCCGATGTCGCACATTATGCCGGATTGATTGCTGCTGGTGTTTATGGCTCACCGTTCCCCCACGCTCATGTTGTTACCACCACAACGCACAAAACACTGCGCGGTCCACGTGGGGGCATGATTCTCAGCAATGATGCAGAACTGGCCAAACGCTTGAACTCAGCGATTTTCCCAGGTTTGCAGGGCGGCCCATTAATGCATGTCATCGCCGGCAAAGCGGTTGCGTTTCGAGAAGCCCTGCAGCCGGAGTTTAAAACCTATCAACAGAACGTCGTCAAAAACGCGCAGATATTAGCCAAAGCGTTGCTTGATAAAAATATCAACGTGCTGACCAATGGTACCGATTGCCACATGATATTGGTCGATCTGCGCCAACAGGGTTTGACCGGCAAACTGGTCTCTGACGAACTGGATAAAATCGGCATTACTTGCAACAAAAACTCCGTGCCATTTGATATTGAAAAACCGACGGTCACGTCCGGCATTCGTCTGGGTTCACCAGCACCAACGACGCGTGGCTTTACCGGCGATGATTTTGCGACGATCGGCAACATGATCGGGAATTTTATTCTGGAACTGCAAGCTGCCAAGCAAAACGGGCAGGAGGCATTAGCTGCTGAGCGTAATGCCCATTACCGTGGGCAAATTATGGCGTTGTGTGATCAATATCCGATATATGCTTCAGCTTATGCGCAGATTTAATCCTGCCAGATTAACGAGACGTTACGCATTGTGTCGTGTGCCGTATCTGTGTGGCGCGCGCGATAGCTGTAGTAACGATCGGATTGCAGCAGCGTGCAGGCAGGGTCAGGCAGGATGTTACATACATCCGCCTGGGACAGTTGGTGTTTGATCATACCAAGATGATCAAACAGATATTTCTCTGGCTTTGCGATGGCGGCAAAAAAAGTTTTATAACCTGAATCGCGTGCAATAAATCTTTCGTGCAAATCGTCACTTACTTCAAACTGATCACGTTGCAAACAGGGTCCAATCAAGGCCTGAATACGCTCGGGTTCTGCACCTAGGTTTCGCATAGCCATGATGGTTGGCGTGATAATATCATGCAATGTTCCCAGCCAGCCACTATGCACCGCAGCAATAACCCCAGCCGTTTCGTCAAACAATAATAGCGGCGCGCAGTCGGCCGTTTTAACAGCCAAGCCAACCTGCAGCAAATTGGTCACGATCGCATCGCCGTTAAACGAGGGGATGCGATTGATGTCCGTGACAACAACAATGTCGGCGCTGTGTGTCTGGTTTAGATAAATGACCTGTGCCGGATGATTTGCGGAATTTAAACCGATTTTTTGACGGCCGACTCCTGTTTCTTTCGTACCAAAAAAGGTACTGACACGTGTCACTTTGTTTGCACCGTCAAGACTTTAAACAGATTGCCCATCTGGTCTGGATCAATCAAACGCTGATATCCCGAGATTAATGTATTTTTCTGTGCTGTGGCATGTGCCGACAATTGATTGACGCGCTCAGTAATGCCGTAGTGTTTCAGAAAGTCACCTTGTGTCATGAAATCGGTCACCAAACCAGCACTATCAGCAATTTGATCGAGCTGATAAAAATCAACATGCGCTGTCAAATCGGCTTGTCCCGCATCGCTTAGCACGTCAATGTAATCATGATCTTTGACAGCCTGCAACGTGTCGCCAAAACGATTGACCGTATGATCGCCATAATCAATGATCGCCATACTGCCTTTGGCTTTTTTAACGTTTGCGCAGAGTGTTTTAAACAGGCTGTCGATTTGTGCACTGTATTCGCAAATTGTTTCATCCATCTGATAACGTGTATCGGGCAAAATGCGCGATTCTGCAACTGGTTTTGGGTGAAACGACCAGTCCATTTTATCGTATTTCAGAACGATAATCCGTTCATGCCATTGGCGGTTTTGTATAATAAATTGCTGTATGGGCAGGGCATCAAAAAACTCGTTGGCAATAACGATAGTTGGCTTGTCAAAAACCAACCCACTAATCGTCTCGTGCCATACAACATTTACGCCCGTATCGCTAATGGCTTGTTTCTGCTGTTCCTGTAATTTTGCGCTGGCTTCGACAAACTGAATGGTGCAGGCTGCATGAAACCCATCGACATGCTTTGTCGCGCGCAGCAAATCTGCCATCAACGTGCCACGGCCTGGACCCAACTCAACCAGATTAAAGCTGGCAGGTTTGCCCACACGTTCCCATTCCAGGGTTGCCCAGACGCCCAGTGTTTCACCAAACAACTGTGAAATTTCGGGTGCCGTAATAAAATCGCCCGTTGTACCGAATACCTGTTGTGTTGTGTAATAGCCGTATTCCGGATGCAGTAGGCACAGATTCATGTAATCAGCAACCGTCATATAGCCAAGAGCTTTGATTTTATCGTGAATCAATTTGTCTAACATTACACGACCGGAATGGCGGGTTTACGATAGGCATTCCACAGCAAGCCCAGCCCAATAATGATCATTGGTACACATAAAATCTGGCCTTCAGACATCCAGTTGAAAAACAAGCCAACTTGAATATCCGGTTCGCGGAAAAACTCGATAGTGAAACGTGCGACGCCATAAAACGTCAAGAACACGCCAAATGTTGCGCCATAACGGCTGGGCAGTGATGTGCGCAGCATGATGAATAGCAACAATAAGAATAAGATCAGGCCTTCGCTGGTGGCTTCATACAATTGGCTTGGATGACGCGGCACGTTGCCACCTTTCGGGAAAATCACGCCCCAGGCGACATCAGTCGGACGGCCCCACAATTCGTCATTGATAAAGTTGGCGATGCGGCCAAAGAATAAACCAAGCGTGGCCCCGGCTGCGGATAGATCACCCAAACGTAAAACCGGAATTTTTTGCTTCAACGCATAAGCAATCACGGCGATGACAACACCCAGCAACCCGCCATGAAATGACATGCCACCCTGCCAGATTTTAAAGGCCTCTGCTGGTGATGACAGGTAAAATGGCAAGTTGTAGAACAACACATAGCCAATGCGGCCGCCCAAAATGACGCCCAACACAATCCATACGATAAAATCATCGACCTGTTGCACACTGATGCGGCCCAGTGGCTGACGGCGCACGAGTTCACGCGCATAGGCCCAGCCCGTCAAAAACCCGGCCATGTACGCCAGCGAATACCAGCGGATCGCCAACGGCCCGATTTGCCAGGCAATAGGATCGAGTGCGGGAAAGTTAATGGCCATACTTGTCTCCTATGGCAGGCATACGGGCTTTGCATTTTAGGCATAAAACTGATAAAAACAATGTCACAAATATAAGGGTTTTTATGGCACGTACGCTTTTATTATCGGTTCAGGATGCGCATATTGCTTATGCGGACAAAGTGCTGTTTGAAAATTTGACCTTTCATATCCATGAAGGCGACAAGATCTGTTTGCTCGGCAAAAATGGTGCGGGCAAAAGCACGTTGATGAACGTGATCACCGGCCACCGCGATCTCAATCACGGGATTTATTGGCGGCTGCAAGGAACGAAAATCGGTTATTTGCCGCAGGACACAGTTTTTAAAGATGGCCAAACGGTTAAGGACTATGTGTTCGACCAATTGGAAGGCAGTAACGCCGATGTCAACATCCAGGATTATAAAATCGAAATGATCTTGCAGCCGCTGGAACTTGATCCGGCGTTGCAGATGCAGCATCTGTCCGGCGGACAATTGCGCCGTGCGGCACTGGCGCGTGCCTTGGTTGAAGAACCGGATATTTTATTGCTTGATGAGCCGACCAACCATCTGGATCTCAGCATCATCGAATGGCTGGAACAATACATCAAAGCTTATCGTGGCGCGGTGGTGTGCATCAGTCACGATAAGAAATTTTTAAAGAACATGTCAGACCGGATTTTCTGGCTTGATCGTGGTCGCATGCGTGTCTGCCCGAAAGGCTTTGACTTTTTTGAAGAATGGTCGACGATGCTGCTCGACCAAGAAGCGCGCGAGTTGCACAACCGTGAACGTGCTGTCGCCCAAGAGGTTGAATGGGCATCAAAAGGCGTCAAGGCGCGCCGTAAACGGAATGTTCGTCGCGTCGATGAAATGAAAGAAGCACGCGCCAAACTAAAAGCTGATAAAAACGCTTTTAACCGCATGATGGCTAAAATCGAGTTGCCGATGCTGGAAAACGACCCCTCATCGCAAGTCGTTGGCGAATTTTACAATGTGCACAAACGCTACTCGTCGGATATTGAAGAAAAAGTCATTCTCGACGGTTTCTCAATGCGGATCATGCGCAATGACCGTATCGGTATTCTGGGTCATAACGGGTCAGGCAAAACAACATTCATCAAAATGCTGTTGGGTGAATTGATGCCCGATCAAGGCACGGTCAAGCTGGCCAAACATGTTGATATCGCCTATTTTGACCAGCAACGCAGCCGGTTGAATGACACCGATACATTGCAAGAAACCTTGTGCGGTAATGGCGGACAGTTTATCGAGGTCATGGGCAAGCAACGCCATGTCTGCGGCTATTTGCGTGATTTCATGTTTGAGGCGACAGATGCGAACCGACCCGTATCGACCTTATCCGGCGGTCAGAAAAACCGTTTGATTCTGGCCCGTGTCTTGGCTAATCCGGGCAGTCTGCTCATTCTCGATGAGCCGACGAACGATCTGGATATGGACACGTTGGACATGCTGGAGGAAATTCTCTCGCAGTATAAGGGCACGTTATTGGTTGTCAGCCATGACCGCGATTTTCTGGATCAAACCGTCACTAAAATCTTAGCCTTTGAAGGCAATGGCAAAGTCGAAGGGCATTTGGGTGGCTACACCGATTATCTGGAAGATAAAAAGGCACGGATGCCCAAAGTTGAAAAAGGCAAACGCGGCAAGGACAAAATTGATACGAATGATAACACGCCACAAGTTAATGGCAAAAAGTCACCACAAAAGTTATCGTTTAAAGTTCAATATGAGATGGATAATCTGCCAACCCAGATTGCGGCATTAGAACAGGAAATTATCGCGTTGGAGCAATTGCTGAGCAACCCTAATCTTTATGCCCAAAATCCAGATCAATTTAAAAAAGCATCCGACAAACTCGTGTATAAAAAACAAAAGCTGGAACAATCAGAATTACGCTGGCTGGAATTGGATGAAATGCGCAACAACGTTTTGGAAAGTGCAGGGTGATCATGTTAAAAGGCGTCCGCTTCCGCAAGGGATTATCGCTCGCCAAGGGTATCCGGCTCAATCTCAGCAAGTCGGGCGTCAGCCTATCGTTGGGTAAAAAAGGGATGACCTACAATATCGGGCCAAAAGGCACACGGGGCACTCTTGGCTTGCCAGGCAGTGGTTTGTCTTATTCGTCGCAAAGCAATTCTAATGAAAAAATTCTAGAGGGGCAGAGCCGATGGACAACACAACGGATTTTCCGCTTGATTATATTGATTGCGGTCATCTTATATGTCGTAAAAGAATTATTTGCAAAATAATAAACTACGCTTTCCGGTATGTAGCGCGCTCCATTTCACAAATCTCAACAGTCAGTTGATCGACGGGTAACTCGTTCAATGCCGTAACCATTGCGTTCAATAACATTTCACTCAACACCTGACGCTGCTCAACTGTGCGTCCCGTCATCATGGAGATTCGCACATGGACAAACGTGCCATCCTGACCTTTTTCGCCAACCATCCAGTTATCAAAGCCGATCGACCGTGTCTTGATGGCGTTCAAATCAAATAAGCCACTGTCCATCATCGTGCCATGAATAACATCAACTGTATCAATCCTATGGATTTCAGGTTCGAGATTGTTTGAATATTCTATCACGGCATGTGGCATAAATTTATTCCGAATCGTGGTAGTCAAGATAATGCTGATTATTACATACAGATCTGGCACTCACATTAAAACACCCTATTAAATTAAATTACAGTTTAAAATCAGTATATTATTAACATACAATTGTAGATTTGCTTTTTATAAATTTAGCCTTATGTGTGGAATCAAGGACGTTTTAGACGTCTTAACAAACAAACGGAGATATTCCACTATGTTTAAACTAAACACCCGCGCTGCGCTCGCCAGCCTGATCATTGCAGCATCTGTGTTTGCTGTTGCGGCTCATGCGGCCAACCCAATGGTTGGTGGTGCTGCGATGTATCCGACGAAAAACATCGTCGAAAACGCATCGAAGTCAAAAGATCACACAACATTGGTGGCAGCGGTTAAAGCGGCTGGTCTGGTACCAACACTCGAAGGTAAAGGCCCATTCACCGTTTTTGCACCAACGAATGAAGCGTTTGCAAAATTGCCCGCAGGTACTGTTGAGACATTGTTGAAGCCTGAAAACAAAGCCAAGCTGACTACAATTCTGACTTATCATGTCGTCGCTGGTAACATGACGGCTGCTGACCTTGAAGCCAAAGCAAAAGCCAATGATGGTAAAGTCATGTTGAAAACTGTACAAGGCCAAGATATCACAGTCATGAAAGATGCCGAAGGCAAATGGTGGGTTGAAGATGCTAATGGTGGTAAAGCAACCATTACGACTGCCGATGTTAAACAGTCAAATGGCAATATTTTTGTCATCGACACTGTGTTGATGCCAAAAGAATAAATTTAACACTATGCAGTATCAAACGCCTGCAGCAACGCAGGCGTTTTTTTTTAATTCGTGAGCAAATGATCCGGCAAAAAGCCTTTGGCCTGTGATTCATACAAGCGCCGGTAGAGACCGCCACTTTGGTTAATCAATTCCGCATGCGATCCTTGCTCAATGATGCGGCCGCGAGCAATCACGATAATCCGGTCGACAGACTGAATGGTCGACAAACGGTGCGCAATGGCGATCATCGTGCGGCCAGCGGATGCAGCAGCGATGCCTTTTTGGATTTCTTCTTCGCTTTCGCTGTCTAACGCAGAAGTGGCTTCATCCAGTAACAAGATCGGCGTGTCGGCCAAAATCGCGCGGGCGATGGCGACACGTTGCCGTTCACCGCCCGATAATTTAATGCCGCGCTCACCGACAAATGTTTCATACTTTAATGGCAGGCTTTCGATCAGCGGCGCAATTTGCGCAGCCTGAGCGGCAGCATAAACCAATTCCGGCGATATTTTTGGTTTTGCGTAAGCAATATTGTCCATCAGACTGCGGTGAAACAAAATCGGGTCCTGCGGCACCAATGCCATGGCAGAACGCAAGACCGACAAGTTCAATTCTTCGATCAGATGCCCGTCAATGGAAATTGTGCCTTGTTGCGGCTCATAAAATCGCTGCAGGATTTTCAACACCGTACTTTTGCCACCGCCCGACGGGCCGACCAATGCGATTTTCTCACCGGCGTTGATGGTCAAATTGAAATCGATTAAGGCCGGTTGTGCCTGTTCGTTGTATGCAAATGTCACATTGTGAAACTCGATGCGTCCATCGGTAATCGTTGCATCGGTTGCCAGCACTGGCGACTGGATCAACGGTTTGCGGTTTGACCAGGCAACGGCTTCTTCCATATCGTTGATGGCCGTGATGACTTTGTTTAAATTATTACCAATATTATCAAGATAATCGCTCATCACCCGTTGCGCCATCAGAACATAGATCATGTCGCCGGCGGTAAATGTGCCTTGTGTCCAATAATAGCCGGCAATCATCAACGCACCGATCCGACCGGTGTTGCTCATCATGTTTTGCATGAATGCCATGAAATCGATGCGCATCCAGGCATTTTGTGCGGCGGCCTGCCATTCTCTGCTGGCTTTTTTCAGGTGTTTTTGTTCCCGTTTTTCGGCGCCAAACGATTTCGCAATCGTGTGTCCAGTCAGGCTGTCGGCAACCGTACCGCCAAGCTTGCTGTCTTCGGCACTGTAACGTCGGTTGTGCGGCAAAACGAATTTCTGGCTAATCAGGATGTTCAGAATGACGAATAAAATGGCAAAGGCGACAAAGAAGCAGCCGATAACGGCTGACCGTTGAAACATAAAGCCAATGGTAAAGGTCACGACAAAAATCGTTGGCCAGAATTCATACATGATCTGGTCAGCCAGCATATGCGTTGACCCGCGGCCGCGTTTGATGGCCGTGACCATTGATCCCACAAAATGGTTAGCATGCCATTCCGTTTCAAAATTGTGGATTTTGCTGGTCACTTCCCACGCGATATTCGCTTGCACACGGCTGTTGGTGACGCAGCCGATAATCTCGGACGACCGGCGAAAAACGTGATAGACAAAGCTGGACGCAACCACCGCGATAATGGGCCAGATGATGTTGCCAAACTGCCGGTCAGCCAGCGTCTGGCTGGCAACATTCACCATCCATTGATAAGCAAATGGGTTGCCTAAGCTAGCGCAACCGGCCAGCGTCACCAGCAGATACGTGGAACAGACTTTACCCTTGTGCCGGCTGTAATAGCGCCAGACAAATTGAAAAATGTCTTGTAAGGGAACATTGAGCGGCGTCGAACGGGACATGATAATCACACAGCAATTAATTTGTTATTTTTAGCAGCGTGTCACATCGCGGCGCGAGGTTAGGGGTTGGTGAAAAATAATAATTGGGATTGGCTTCGTTTCACTCCGCCGCGCCTTCAAAGGCAAAGCCTTTTCGTGGTCGAACAGGCTTCTCATCCCGATTCCCGTTCTGCATTTTGCTAAAACAGGCTATGCCTGTTCAAGCAAAATGGCGGAAGGGGTGGGATTCGAACCCACGGAGGCTTGCACCTCGTCGGTTTTCAAGACCGATGCCTTCAACCGCTCGACCACCCTTCCGACGGATTAGGTTTAGCAATTAACGCTCTTCAGGACAAGTAAATGTTGCATTCAGAGCCAAAAATTTAATTTTCACAATATTGTTGACATATTTATAACGATTTATTATGTTTCAACTATGACAAATTCAATATCTAATAAAACAACCGAAAATGATGGAATTCGCTCAAAGCTTGCGCAATATGCTTCCTATCCTGGCATGGCAGCCAATTTTAGCATGATCTTGAATGGGCCGATCAACAATGCTTTTCATGGGAATCCAATTGATTGGTCTTCCATCTATAAAGATCCATTGTCTTTAACCATTGGCCTTGTTGCACTCTCATCATCAATTATCGCAAAGACAGTTCCGGGAATGAAAGGAAAATTTTATTCTCAGAGTGTTGGTTTATGCAGTGTCAGTATGCTGACAGCTAAAACTGTCGTCGATCAACTGCCCCTTATTTCCACCATTGGTAAACTAGTCAATACAGGTATGACGGCTTATACGGTTTACACCGCTTACAAACTCAACAATGAGGGCGTAAAACCGAAGACAGAGTCAAAAATTGAACATGAACATACAGATGAAAACAAATCAAAGTTGTTCAGAACATTTAAACAAAATATTGGTTCGCTTAATAAAAAATATCCATTTGGTGCAATAGGGTTGGCCCGTATCACGACAAATTTAAGTTTGGTCTATGGTGCATTTAAAGATTTTGATGATTTATCTTTGATGATTTCATCGCCCCTATGGACAACAGTTGCAACAATGAATGCAGCCTCTCTACCAAAAGTTGATGCAAAAGCTGCTGATAAAAAAATACTTCCTGAACCCCAGATATAAAAGTGAATTGAAATGACTGAAAAAGATAATACTGAAAGCAACTTCCGTGAAAAACTCGGCAAAGTATTTGGTTATGGTCTTATTGCCGCAAATTCGACAATGATTGGCAGTGGTATCATCAACTCAGCATTGCAACATCAGCCGATTGATTGGACATCCAGCCCTGTTTCAACCACTGTTGGTGGTGTTGCTGTAACGTCCGCGGTGATTTCTTCTGTTTGGGGAGATCGTCCTATGGGTGTCGCTGTTGCAAACACGATTGGATTTGTGAGTTTGAGTGGCTTAACCTATGAGACAATTTTAGAAGGCCACAATCTATGGTCTACAGGTGCAAAATTAACGCTACTTGGATTGGTTGGACACACAGCTGTTAGATCGTATAAAAAAGCTTGGAATGAACGGAAAGAAGATAAGATTGCAAACCAGAATGATATTGTTTTAAATTCAGACTTTTCTGAGCAAATCGATAAATCCTTACGACATGCAGAATCAAAATCTACTTTAGCTCAATTTAAAGAGAATATTGCCAGCGTTGTGAAAGAATATCCGTACGCGTTTCTGGGTGCGTTTGGCGTCTTAACGAATGGCCTATTACTACAAGGTGCTTTAAATGCGGATAACAATCCCGCTTTGGCCATTGCTGCTGGAATATGGACGGGATCTTGCTTTGTGCAAATTTTCGCGAAGGATAAACCCAAGTCTGCTGAACCGAGTTGGTTATCAAAACAATTTACACGCGCCAAAGAAGCGCTTGAAATTGCAGTTAATGGTGATGGCGAACACAATAATCACAAACCAAGCAGTCCGTCATAAAAATTTTATGAATTCAGCTTACTTTGCAATATCTCGCTTTGACGCATAAATCTCGGTTTTATACTCCGCTGCATAACGCTTGACTAAATCTTCAAACGTGCCGTCATTAACCAGTTGCAATGTGGCCATATCCACCATGTCGCGCAAGCGATATTCGCCGGGTTTGACTGCTAAATGCTCGCCATAGATACGGACTGCTGGAATGCCGGGTACAATTTTGATCTTGTCTGGACTGGTTTTGGCAAAGTCGTTCATACTGCCTTTATCCATGAATAAGATATCAGCCTTTTTCGTGGTTAATTGCATGATGTAATCACCCAAGGACGCCGATGGCGCTACAAAATCTTTTTTGGCGTTCGGCAATTTTTCCGCAACCAGATCCGCACTAAAATCACCGTCAACAGCAGCGGCTGTCACGGTTGCTATATTCGCTTTCGCTAAATCGGCATCAAACCGTTTGTCATCCGCCCGCACAACGGCATAAATCGCACTGTAAAATTCCGGGCGGTTTGCCAATGTCACGCCGTTGTAACGCGCCGCACTGGGCCACAAGGTTTGGCACATGACATCAAATTTATTGGCAGCGAGGGCCGCAGCCACATCACCGACACCGATTTCGGTTGACCAATTGATCTTCACGCCCAGATTACGGCCAATGGCTTCCATCATCTCGTAATTGATGCCACCCATTTTGCCAGTGTTGGCATCCTTGGTGATATACGGTGGCACAATGATATACCCGCAATTGAGTGTTTTCGTTTTCATGACACGCGCAAAGGCGGCTTCGTCGGCATGCGCTAATGCTGCAGACAATGACAAACCAACAGTCAAAAGGCAGAGATAGATTTTATTCATTGTTATTGTCTCCATCTATTATGTGTTTGCTTATTTATCAAGTTAAAGGAAGCTGCTACAGGACGCAATTACATTCTCTCCCTCGACACATCATTGCAGTTCCGATAATCTCGCTCTTATGTTCTTTACCCTGTCAAAACTCTTCTGGCTTTTTGCGGCACCCAGCCATGTGTTGGCCTTGGTCACAGTTTTCTGCCTGTTGGGGCTGACACTGGCAAAAGCCAAACCCTGGTGGAAACGCAACGCCAAACGCGGCGCCTGGTTTTGCATTATCACTTATATCTTGTTATTGACTGTACCGATTGGTGATTGGCTGATTTTCCCGTTAGAGGTTCAATCGCCGCCAGCCTTAAAACTACCCGCTAAAATTGACGGTGTCTTGATTTTAGGAGCGGCTCTTGATGAAAACATCACGGCTTACCATGGTCTGGTTGCCATGAACGGGCAGGCGGAGCGCATTGTCTATGCCGTACCGTTGATCCGCCGTTACCCGGATGCCACAATCGTTTATGCCGGCGGATCAACCCAAGGCCACACCCAGACCGAAGCAGACCTGGCTAAAATCCTGTTCCAGATGTGGCGGCTGAACACGGATCGTTTTATTTTCGAACGCCAGTCGCGTAACACTTATGAAAATATTATAGACAGTCAGGAATTGGTGAAACCACAGCCAAACCAAAACTGGCTGTTAATTACTTCTGCTGCGCACATGCCACGCGCGATGGCTGTTGCCCAACATGCCGGCTGGGAAATGATCCCATACCCCGTTGATTATGTCTCAGGTGGCTGGACGGGTCTGAGTGGTGGCAATCTGCGTTACAACCTGGAACGCATCGATAAAGCGGTGCAGGAATATATCGGTCTGATCGTCTACCGGCTTTCCGGCAAGGCATGAAGATGCTAGAAGAAGGGACAAGCCGGACCCGTCCGGTCGCCCTTTGAAAAAGCATAATGACAAGGCACGATTGATGCGGTTTCTTCTCCTGTTTTTGCTCTCAGCCTGTATCGCGGCCTGTGCGTCGACAACCCGTGCCAATTTACAAACAGACCTCGATCAAGGTTTGATCAGCCAACCAACAGCCACAACCGTTGATGCTGCCGGTTTCCGTCAATGGGCCGATGATTTCACCACGCGCGCGATTGCCACTGGTTATGATCCGGCAACGACACGATTAGTCATGCAATCGGTGCAGTTCCAACCCAAGGTTATCCCGCTGGATAAAAAACAGCCGGAAAGCCAGCTGACATTGCAGCAATATCTCGACAAAACTATTACCGCTGATCGCATCGCCAGAGGCCGTGCCAAACTTGCTGACAATTATTCGACGCTGAATGCCGTTGCACAGCAAACTGGTGTTCCCGCCAATGTTCTTGTTGCGCTGTGGGGCAAGGAAACGTCTTATGGTGCCGTTATGGGCGGTTATCCCATCGGCGACGCGCTCGCTACACTCGCATATGAAGGCCGCCGTCGCGCATTTTTTGAAAAAGAACTCGGCAATTTTATTCAGATCGTGCAACAGGTCGGGCGTGACCCGAAAACGCTACAAGGGTCATGGGCCGGTGCCATGGGCCAATGCCAATTCATGCCAAGCTCATACCTGAAATATGCTGCAGATGGGAATGGTGACGGTGTTGCAGATATCTGGACATCCTTGCCAGACGTTTTTACCAGCTCGGCTAATTTCCTGCGTCAGGTTGGCTGGCATCCCAATGAACCGGTCGCGCAAAAAGTATCTATTGCGACACCGATTGATCCCTCCATCGTCGGCCGCGATAAAGCGCCACGTTCGATTGCGCAATGGCAGCAACTAGGTGTGCAAAACATCGACAATCTCGTTGATCTGCCGGCGCGTTTATATGCGCCTGATGGGTTGGATGGCCCGGCTTACATGATCTATGCGAATTTCGACGTGCTGTTGCGTTGGAATAATTCGGGTTATTTCGCCACAGGTGTGGCAACGCTAGCCAACAATTTAAATTAATCAGTCCACAAGGATGAACCTCATGTCCCGCTTTTTGCTTTTGACCTTGATCATCTGTTGTGGCTTGGCTTTGTCCGGTTGTGCTGAAACCGAATATGTGTCGCATTTTTTCAAACGCAGCGGCAATGATACAAACTATGCCAGCGCACAAGGTAATTATCAGGGCAATGATGCGCCAAGCGGTTCACGTTTGCAGCAAAATGGGTTCAAAATCGGCAAACCCTATGAAGCCTTAGGGAAAACCTATACGCCGACCGAAAGCTACAGCTATGACGAAAGCGGCATTGCCTCCTGGTATGGCCCCGGTTTTCATGGCAAACGCACCGCCAATGGCGAACCGTATGATTCCTACACGCTGACCGCAGCACACCCGACGTTACAATTGCCTTGTATTGCGCGCGTAACCAATCTGGATAATGGCCGGTCGGTCGTCGTGCGCGTCAATGACCGCGGGCCGTTCAAACGCGGGCGCGTGATGGATGTCTCAAAACGTGCGGCAGAATTACTGGGCATGATTGGGGCGGGTACGGCCAAAGTCAGGGTACAAGTTTTAGATCGTGAAAGCCGGATTGTGGCGGATGCTGCACGTCGTGGCCTGTCACCGCAAAACCAGATGGCCATGCTGTCACAGCAAGGTGATGAGCAACCAACCGAAACCGAAGTCGCGTCTGCCGATACATCTTATGGCACAATGACCGATGTCGCACCCGCCGCGGCACTGCCAGCCGCACAAGTGGCACAAACTGATTTGAATGATTTCAGCCATCAAACCGTGCGGAAATTCCCGGTGCATGACACCAATATTTTTGTACAGGTTGGGTCATTCGGCAACGCCGGCAATGCGCAGTTACTGGCCAACAAACTGGTGGATCTGGGGCCGACACGTTTGGCACCAGCCATGGTGAATGGCCGCACGTTCAGTCGTGTACAGATCGGCCCGGTGGCTAATGTGGAGCAGGCCGACCGCTTGTTGGCGAAAACGATCAAGTCCGGCTATCCCGCCGCGCGTATTGTCGTTGAATAAACTGTGCAGCTTGATTTATGATGGGTGTGTTTTAAACTGCATCCAGCTTCGACTGTGATTTTTTGAGGATACCATGCGTTTTGTTGCTGCCGTCTGTCTGCTATTAGCGTGTTTGCCGCACAACGCACAGGCGCAAGCCTTTGATACATTGGCAAAAGAAGCGGTGTTGATTGATGTCGATACGCGCAGCATCCTCTACGAGAAAAATTCACAAGAACACATGCCGACCAGCAGTATGAGCAAAGTCTTGACGATGTATGTCGTCTTTGATGCCATCAAGCAGGGCCGTCTCAAAATGACGGATACTGTCACCATCAGCCAGAATGCCTGGAAGATGGAAGGGTCTAAAATGTTTGCACCCCTCAATGAGCAGGTCAAAGTTGAAAATCTGGTCCAGGGTGTAATTGTGCAATCAGGCAACGACGCGGCGGTTGCATTGGCCGAGGCCGTGTCCGGTTCAGAAAGCGCGTTTGCCGAACAGCTCAATAAAACTGCTTTGCAACTGGGTATGAAGAACAGCCATTTTATGAATGCCAGCGGCATGCCGGACCCGAACCATTACTCGACGTGTTACGACCTGGCGTTGATGGCGTATCGCCTGATCACCGATTTTCCGGAATATTATCATTTCTATTCCCAAAAAGAATTCAGTTATAACAACATCAAGCAAGGCAACCGCAATCCATTACTCTATCGCAATATTGGTGCCGACGGTGTCAAAACCGGCCACACAGAAATTGCCGGTTATGGTTTAATCGGGTCGGCTGTCCAAAATGGCCGCCGCTTGATTATGGTGTTTAACGGTTTGAACTCGATGCAGGAACGCGCTGATGAAGGTGTGAAATTGCTGGATTGGGGTTTCCGCAACTTCCTGCCGGTCAGCCTGTATAAAAAAGGCGATACAGTTGATCAGGCTAAAGTCTGGTTCGGTCAACAGGCAACTGTTCCCGTTGTGGTCAATGAAAATATCAAAGGTATCTACAAAGTCGGTGAGCAGGACAAATTACATGTCACAACCGTGATCAATGAACCAGTTCAAGCCCCGGTCAAAGCGGGTCAGGAAATCGGTACATTGAATATCAAAATGGGTGATTTTCCGGCACGCAGTTATAAACTTTATGCTGGTCAAAACATTGACGAAATGGGCTTCTTTGACCGCATGATCACACGTTCGAAACTCCTGCTCGGCGGCGGACAATAAGATGACCGCAACTCGCCCCTATTTCATTGTTTTTGAAGGCGGGGAAGGGTCTGGCAAATCGACCCAAGTCAAGCTGCTTGTAGAGACTATGAACGCTCAAGGTACGCCGACACTTGGTGTGCGTGATCCGGGTGGCCCAAAAGGGGCTGAAGAGATTCGCCAGTTATTATTGACAGGCGCGACTGATCGCTGGGACAAAATTACCGAAGTTCTGATGTATTGCGCCGCACGCCGGGAATTACTGGCACGGCAGATTCAGCCTGCACTGGCCAGCGGCCAATGGGTCGTCAGCGATCGTTTTGTTGATTCCACCTATGCTTATCAAGGTTATGGTCACGGCGTATCCTTACCCATGTTAAAGCAACTAAGCGAATTTGTCGTTGCCGATGTGGCCTCTGATCTCGTGCTGATTTTGGATATTGATCCACGTATCGGTTTAGAACGCGCCCTGACTGGTAAGAACCGGAACACTCAGGAAATACGTTTCGAAAGCATGACGCTGGATTTTCATCAACGGTTGCGTAACGGTTATCTGGAATTGGCAAAAGACTCGAAAAAACACGTTGTGCTGGATGCCAACCGGTCTGTTGAAGACTTGCAACAGCTGATCCTTGAAACGGTGAGAAGCCGTTTGCCGCTGTGAGCGACAAAAATAGTTTAAAGGAGAGCGGCACGACACCGTTACAGCAAACGCAATTGTTTGGTCACATTGAAACGTTGCACAATTGGCAACAGGCGTTTAACGCGCAAAAACTGCATCACGGGTTGCTGATCACCGGGCCAAATGGGGTGGGCAAAGCGACACTGGTATTCCATTTTTTGAAATGGCTGTTCAAACAAAACCAAGCTAATCCGCACATCATTGAACGACAAATTCTGGCCGGCAGCCACCCGGGACTAAAAATCATCGAACGTCTGTTCGATGAAAAACGCCAGCGTTACGCTGGTGAAATTACGTTGGACGCTGTCGCCCCTATCTTTGATTTTCTGCGCTTGTCAGTCATGGATGGGGGTTACCGTGCCATTATCATCGACGGTGCCGACACCATGAATCGCAACGCGCAGAACACGATTTTAAAATTGCTGGAAGAACCACCGGCCAAAACATTCTTCTTTTTGCTGGTCGAGCAACCCGGCACTATTTTGCCGACGATCCGGTCACGGTGCATGCGTTATACATTATTGCCCTTGTCGCAAAACGAATTTGCCAACGGGCTGGCAAATCTGCAACCGGCTATTCCAATACATGATCATGCATCACTCTATGCACTATCCGGCGGTTCGTTGGGGCAGGCCATCGCATTATTCAATCAGGCTTGGGCCGATTTATACAGCGACACCATCCAGGCCGCGTTAGCCCTGCTTAACCCAGATACAAGTGCCAAAACTGCCATGAAATGGGCCGAGACTTACGCACCATCCACGCAAGAAGCTGCTTATGATTTACTGCAAGACCTCATGACGAAACGTCTGGCACAGGTTGTGGCCCTGTTGCAACAGAACGCACCGCTCATGCCACTGTCTGATAATGAAACGGCTCTGATCAAACACTGGCATCAGCAAGACACCAATACATTGCTTCAGGCCTATGACCGCTTGACGATGTTGTTCCGCATGGGTGATCGCTCACATCTCGATCGCAAACTGGTACTATTACAAGCACTCAACGCCTTTATCGGCAGTCCAAACGCGGTTGCCACACGGTCAGCGTTCCGGTAATCTTAAGGTCATAAAAACTGACCGGACAGACCATGACCAAGCATTTTTACTGTACAACACCAATTTATTATTTGAGCGGTGAACCCCATATTGGGACTGCTTACCCAAACCTGGCATGCGATGTCTTGTCACGTTTCAAACGCATGGATGGGTATGACGTCAAGTTTTTGACTGGTACTGACGAGCACGGGCTCAAAGTCTTGCAATGCGCGACGCGCGACAATATGGCGCCTCAGGATTATGCCGACCGTGAAGTTAAGAAATTTAAAAATATCGCCAATTTGATGAACTCTTCTTACGACGATTTTATCCGTACGACCGAAGAGCGCCACAAAAAAGCCGTTACTGCCTTGTGGGAAAAGCTTGTCGCTAAAAACCAAATTTATCTCAGCAAATATGCTGGCTGGTATGCGGTCAGCGATGAAGCTTATTATGATGAAAACGAAACAGCCTTAAACGAAAAAGGTGAACGTTACGCGACGACGTCACCGGTCAAAGCCAAGGTGGAATGGATGGAAGAGGAAAGTTATTTCTTCCGCCTGTCGGCCTGGCAACAACCCTTGCTCGACCATTATAAACAGAATCCAGACGCCGTGATGCCGCATAGCCGCCTTAATGAAGTCTTGCGCTTCATTGAAGGGGGGCTGCATGATCTATCCATCAGTCGCACCACGTTTAATTGGGGCATCAAAGTGCCGGGCAATGACAAACATGTCATGTATGTCTGGATCGATGCCCTGACCAATTATATTTCGGCTTTAGGTTATCCCGATCAGACCTCGGACATGACGAATTTCTGGCCGGTCGATGTGCACATCGTCGGCAAGGATATTCTGCGCTTTCATGCGGTCTATTGGCCGGCCTTTTTAATGGCGGCAGGCTTGCCGACGCCGACGCGCGTTTTCGCGACCGGCTATATTCTGGCTAACGGCACAAAAATGTCCAAATCACTCGGTAATGCGATCATTCCGAAAAACCTTGTCGAAACTTATGGGCTCGACCAAACGCGCTACTTCCTGATGCGTGAAATCGCCTTTGGCCAGGATGGGTCTTATTCCGATGAAGCCATGCAGCAACGGGTGAACCACGATCTGGCCAATGATTTCGGCAATCTGGCGCAACGTGTGCTGTCGTTTGTCTTCAAACACAACGACATGCGACTGCCGCAGATCGGCGACTTGTTAGCGGCCGATCTCAATCTGCTTGATCTAGCAGGGCCAAATTTGCTTGATGCCGTGCGTGACAAACTCGACAAACAGGAATTTCACCGCGCACTTGAAACAATCTGGACGGTCATTCGCCAGGCCAACATTTATGTCGATGAACAAGCGCCTTGGGGCTTGCGCAAAACCGATACGGCCCGGATGCAAACCGTGCTGGGTGTTTTGTGTGAGGTTATTCGCCGTCTGGCATTGTTGGCATCACCGTTTATGCCGGACAGCTGTAACAAGCTGCTTGACCAGTTGGCTGTTCCAGTAGACCAGCGCGACTTTACAACATTGGATGACCAAATTCATCTGGTGGGCGGCGCGGTCATTGCCCAGCCGACAGGCATCTTCCCCCGCTATGCGGCTGCGGAGCAGGGGAGCGTAAATGTGGGTTGATAGCCATTGTCACATCAATTTTCCTGACTTCCAGACAATGGAAGGCGGGGTCGACAGCGTGGTGGAACGGGCGAGATTGAACCGCGTCACGCACATGTTAAACATCTCAACCCACACGCAGAAATTACCTCAAAGTCTGGCGCTAACAGACTCATATTCAAATGTTTTTTCCAGTGTCGGGGTACACCCGCATAATGTGTTGGATGAAGGCGAAGCGCACATTACCGCAGACGATCTCATTACCCTTGCCCAGCACCCAAAAATCATCGCCATTGGTGAAAGCGGCTTGGATTATCACTATGATTTTGCGCCAAAAGAGGCACAGCATGCCATGTTCCGCGCGCATATTCTGGCCACCGCAAAAACGGGATTGCCACTGGTCATTCATGCGCGTGAAGCCGATGACGATATCATTAAAATTCTTCAAGAGATGTGTGAACAGCCTGAGGTGAAAACTCACTTAAAAGGGGTCATGCACTGCTTTTCATCCACGGCACAACTGGCTGAATTTGCGCTGGAGATCGGGTTTCATATATCGTTTTCGGGCGTTTTGACCTTTAAAAACGCTATAAATTTGCAGGAAATCGCCAAAACAGTGCCGCTTGACCGGCTTTTGGTGGAAACCGATGCGCCATATTTGGCACCCATTCCATACCGTGGCAAAACGAATGAACCGGCCTATGTCAGCCACACCGGACGCTTTTTGGCTGGCCTGCATGATACAGACGAACACGAGATGGCACGTATCACGACCGATAATTTTTTCAATTTATTTTCAAAGGCTAAACGGGTATAGATCAGATTATGGCTGAGCAGAAAACCAGAATTGTGATCATGGGTTGTGGCGGGTCCGGTGGCGTGCCTTATGCCGGCAATGTCTGGGGATTGTGTGATCCAACAGAACCCAAAAACCACCGCACGCGGCCAAGTGTCTATATCGAACGCGGCGAAACACGCATCGTCATCGACACCGGACCGGAATTCCGCATCCAGATGAACCGCGCGGGTGCCAAATCGCCATTGTCTGCCGTGTTCTATACCCATAGCCATTCTGACCATATTAATGGCATGGATGATCTGCGGTCGTTCTGGTTTCAATCCGGCAAAATTCCGGTCGATGCCTATGCCAACGCCAGCACGATCCAGAATATCAAACGGTCATTTTATCATGTCGTGGATTCCCAGGATCCGAAATACCCCAATACGGTCAAGCTGCACACACTGCAAAAAGACCATGTGATTGGCGATCTGCGTGTGCAAAGCTTTGACACGTATCATGAACGCGACCAAAACACTTTAGTTACGGGATATCGGATCGGTGATTTTAGTTACACAACCGATGCGACCATTTTGACCGAAGAAGCGTTTAACGTTCTTAAAGGCGTCAAAGTCTGGGTCGTTGGCATTCATCCATATCCCGAGGGCGGCTATAACCACCCGGGCATCGGGGAAGTCCACGCCTGGAACCACCGTATCGGTGCCGAACAGGTCTTTACCACGCATATGACATCATCAATGGACTATAAAACCTTATGCAATACACTGCCGAAACCCATGCAACCAGCGTATGACGGGCTGGAGTTTTTGTTGTAATGAGACTTGTTACGGGTTTAATCGGAATAGTTTTATATTTATTAACAGTTCAATCTGCTCAAGCCTGGATCAGAATAGGTATTTACTCAAGACGGCAAGTTTGTAATGGCAATATCGTCTTCGCATTTGCTGCAGTGGTATTTGGCTGTTTGATAATTGTATATCATCAAGCGACAAAAAACCGTTTGGTGGAACTTGATGATGATATGCATCTGGCAATTGTGTTCGTTATAGCTGTTGTTACGCTGATATACGCATTGTGGTTTGGCAATCGTTTCATGTTGTTCGACCCGCCGTGCCAACGCGACTTTGTGGATTTTTATAAGTCATTGTTGTAAGCTGATACATATACAAATGTGTTGAAACTAACCCCTACACCCCCTAACCTTGATTTTATTTTCCATAATATATATTATCACACAAAACTATCTTATACTACGCTGCTTTGTTTTAACATTATGTTTAATTAATTTTTATAGACTCCTATTATCTTTTGTTTTTTGATGGGTCATTTCAGTGCTCAATACTGTCGAGTCATATCAAGACCTTGTTAACCTCGCGCCGAGCGAAAATGAATATTATTTCTATGGTCGCGAGGATTACAATCCCGCGTGGAAATTGCATCTGTGCATCAATCCACAGCCAGATGTCAGCCCGAAATTAAACGATCCGTTCATCCGCGATATTTCCAAGTATCTCATAGATAAACAAATTGAACACAAGTATGGCAACGGTGGCGATGGCTATAAAACATACACGATTTACACAGGCACGCCGGAAGATACATGGGCCACCGCCAGTAAGCTTAAACAGCGATTTAAATTTCCCGAAACCGGTAAAAGACTTGAACGTAGCGATTTATATCTAGACAAAGGCATTTATGCCCGCTTCGAAGGCCAGCCGTATCGCGTCCCAAACGTTCATTTGACTGATAGCATGTTTATGCACTATGGGCTGGACGGCATTCCCATGTTGAACCGTAACATCACGTTTGATCCATCACTTTCCCCCAAACTCAATAAACAGAATAAAACGTTATTGCATGCTTTGTGTGGTCATGTTTTTTGCGCCAAGCATTACGGACAAAATTATTTAGGTCGTCATTATAATGACCTGAAATGGGATAGCGGATTATTCAATGAGTTGAGTGATACGTTGTCTTTAGATGAAATTGAAAGGTATATTGATAAAGCATCACGTTTTCCTCTGCCTCATGTACTGGCAAACAACATACTGGCACCAGCAATTATTCTCGATATTGCTGGTTTAACCGGTGCGAACAACAAACCCAAAAGCAGCTATGGTATCAACACCGATAGCATCATTGCGAAAATGCAAAACCCGACTGATTCCATCCTGACACGCTACGACAGGTTAATGGAGATAGAAAAGGCAGATGCCATGATCAAGGCGATCAGCGCAAAATGGCGACCTGCCCCCTGATCTTCCACATGACATTTTTATAACTGTGCTGGTTTGATAGATACCAATGTTATAAAAACCTTAGCTGATAAGTTCGCCTCCATGATACGCTCTATCTTAATGGCTACTCTCATTTTAATCAGCTTAACTGGCTGTGATCAATCGTCTGACAATGCATCCTCCAGCGGCAAAGCAGATCTGGCGCAATTTGTGGGTTTAAGCGATGGCAAATCGACCTCCGGCCCACAGCCTAAAATCGTTCAGGCTCAGGCACCTGTCGAGCAATCTGGCCAGCCGGTCGTGCCGGCACCCACTCAGCCAAAAATTTACACGTTCCAAGGCAATGTGTTGCTGCCGCCAAATGCCTACATGAACAATCAGAATGGCTCTATCAACCAGATGGATGTCTGTGGCAATCAGACGCCTGCGCAAAGCAACGGCGAAAAGTACTGTTACAAATTTTCCGAACTGTCCAACCGTTTGTATGATGCCGACCATTCCGGTCTGGATGTCTGGGATGTGCGTGGCGATTGGCTGCTGATGCTGACCAAGGCTGAAAAAGACCAGAACCCGCATGAATTATGGGTCGAAAAAAGCAAGCTTGGCGTCTATCACCCGTATGCCGATATCATGCAGCAAAAATTACTGTTCTTAGGTGACTGGAGCTATCAAAAGCAACCGGAATGGCCGCTCCAAGCGTATGACGGCCCGGATGGACAGCCGATCGAGTTGAAAAAAGAAAATTATCCTGCCACCAAATCCAGCAGTCCGATGGTCATGATTACATCCGTCGCGCAGTCGTCGAAAAAAGAATTGTGGTTCAAACTGAACCTGATCAACAGCCTGTGCGAAAATACATCTGGCACTAACAATATGGCACCATCGCCGGTTGTGATGAATTTGTGGTATCCGGCCTATCGCATCGAGAATAATCTGCGTGTGCCAACGGTGTGGTTCAGTGCCAAGGGCTGTTAATTCTGTGCAAGCAGTGATGCTATCTGGCTGATAATTTCATCTGTATTTTCATTGTTGCGAATAGTCAAAAAGACATCGGCTTCGTCGGTTGTCGGAATTTCAAAAAACTTTTTTTGATTATTCAATGACTCGGCAAATGTTTTGGACACAGTCAAAGCATCTGTTGACCGTATCGAATCCTGCACCCTTCTCTCTAAAACCGCCATGTCGATATCGAAATACACAATAATAAAACGTGCATGCGGAATGTGTGTTTTATAACGATCAATAATCTCTTTGCGCGTTTGGCGTGTTGAGTTACAGGCAGAAATTAAAATATCAACATCGCTGTCGATCATCTCGCTCAACATTAATTCATAAATTTTGTCTTTGACGGTTTGCTTACCAACATTCCTGTTGGCCATGTCCATCCGCTTGATGGCTGGGAAATCATTGTGCAGCATGGTGGCGATAGGATCACGCTCCAGGCACACCAAATCGGGCAGTTCTGCCATGAGTCGCCGGGCAAAACTGGTCTTGCCAGAATGGATGTAGCCGACTGTCAAAATAACCGTGCGTTGCCTATCTACAGTCATTAGACATTATATCATTTCTTAACCACAGATCAATCAGTTAAGACAAGCTATTGTGTTTGTCCTGTTGGCCATCTTGTGCATCACGCACGGTGGCCAGTTTCGCCAAAATCATGGCCGTAAAAGGGGCGATCAAAGATCCCTCACCCAAGGTACTTTTATCAGCATTGCCAGATTTTCCCATAGCGATATCAATAAAGTTTCGCTCAGCACTGAGTGCCGAGCTTGGCGCAATGGATGATAAATCTCTGCTGCCGGCAATTGCCATCGGCGTGATCCCGCTGAGACGCGCCATCATCATGGGGTTCAACGGTTGCAAGCGGTGAATAGATTGCAGCGTATGCGCTTTGCTTTGATTGAATGCCAGAGATTGTGCATGGCCGCTGGCGGACGTCGCATCGGCCACGACATTGGCTGCACCCGTGTCCATTTTCTTCGCGAAGAAATCATATACATCGCTCAAACTTTTTTTCTTGCCACTGGCATCGAAAAACACGTTTTTGTTGGCAGCTGATGCTGACGGGAATAAGTCGGCTGCAGCAGCGTCCGGATTTTGTTGTTTCGCCTGCAAAAATTTTGTAGCACCTCCCAAACCCAAAAAATGTGCCAGGTATAATTCATTCTTGCCAATATCACCACCAACACTGGTTTCCAGGTAATATTTGTTATCCTTTGTCGCCTCAGCCGTCATCACTGCAGCCACTGCTGGATCCTTGCGCAAATCAAGGGCTTGCTGTTTCGCGGCTGGATCGCTGTCAATTTTGCTGACCAGATCATCCAGACCGTATTTCGCGCCATGTTCTTTGATCGTCGCTAGCCACGTGCTGTCGATAAATTGAAACAATCCGGTGGCCGAACTGGTTTTGGCCTTAATATCAGGATTAAACGCGCTCTCGGTCTTGGCTTTATCCATCAAATAATCAAAACTCACACCCGTCGCGGAACTGGCCTGTTTAATGGCTTTCACGACCTCAGGACTGGCCGACGCCCATTTGGTCGGCATAGCATTCATGATGGCGGCAGGGTTGATCGACATAGGCTTATATTACTCCGCATTGTTTAATGCAAACTATGTGCCAGTCTCTCCGTACTCTTAAACTCTCATTAAGAAATTTATCAAGCGTACTTTTCCTGATAAGCCTTAAATTTCGCCTGCGGCAAACGCACCTGAATATGTATGGCATCATCATTATCTTGACGGGTCAACACTTGCCCGCTGCGGTATAGCCAAGCCAACCCTTCACCATCACTGACCGGCAAGATCAGATCAGTCGTTATAAAGTCATGCGTCAATAATTTATCAATCCGCTGCAGCAAACCAGGCAATCCCTCACCAGTCACAGCCGACACCAGACTGGCCGTTTCGCCTTTTTCAACCTGGTTGTTTAGAATTGTCCGTTGGTCATCGGGTAACAGATCAATTTTGTTCCACACCTCTAAAATCGGCGTGTTTGGATCGATATCCAACAGATCCAATGTTTCCAAGACATCCGCACGTTCGGCATCTGAAAATTCCGAGGCAATATCCCGCACATGCAGAATGATATCGGCATGCACGGTTTCTTCCAGCGTCGCGCGGAAAGCTGCGACCAGATCGGTCGGCAAATTGCTGATAAACCCAACCGTATCGGACAAAATCACAGGTTGGTTCGACGGCAAATTTATGGCGCGCAATGTTGTATCAAGCGTGGCAAACAACAGATCTTTGGCAAAGACGGTTTCATTCGTCAATATGTTGAATAAGGTCGATTTTCCGGCATTGGTATAGCCCACTAACGCTACGACCGGAAACGGCACTTTGTCTCGCGCAGCGCGTTGCACGTTCCGATTGCGTACTACTTTTTCCAAATCTTTTTTAATGGCGCGAATTTTGTCGTCGATAATTCGGCGATCAAGTTCTTTTTGCGTTTCCCCTGGACCACCCGTCTTGCCCATACCGCCACGCTGCCGTTCCAGGTGACTCCACGCCTTGACCAAGCGCGACCGCTGATAGCTTAACGCCGCCAGTTCAACCTGCAGTTTCCCCTCACGCGTTTGCGCGCGGGCACTGAAAATATCGAGGATCAAGCCCTGACGATCAATGACTTTCATCATCAAAGCCACTTCCAGATTGCGCTGCTGGATCGGCGTCAATGATGTGTTGAGAAAAACGACGGTAACGCCCAGATCACTTAGCTCCCCTTTCAGGCGCTCAACAGTTCCTTTGCCAAACAGGGTCGCCGAGTTGATCTGACGAACCGGGATAATTTCGGCAATGGCAATATCAAGGTCAATCGCACCAGCCAGACCGAGCGCTTCCTGCAATTCCGCCTCAACCGGCCGTCTGGACGTGTGACTAATTGTGCTGGCTATGTGATGATTGGCAAACGACGGCTGTAAAACGGCAAATTTTTCCATAGGATTATTTAGCAAATTTTACAGAGCACGAAAAGAGCAGCATAGTCTATGCGGCCAAATCTTTGGCACTTTGATTAGCAGCTGTATCAAGTTCAGATTCGTGATCAGAATGGTCAGCCTCTTGTTTAAACAGCTGGACTGGTTGTGCCGGCATAATCGTAGAGACGGCATGTTTATAGATTAATTGCGACGAATCGTCGCGGCGTAATAGTAAAGAGAAATTATCAAACCATGTGACCACGCCCTGCAGTTTGACACCATTAACCAGGAACACGGTGACAGGATTACGGTTTTTGCGGATCGTATTCAGAAATACGTCTTGCACGTTTTGGGATTTGTCAGACATAGACAACCTTCTAAATTTTTAACGATGGTTAATCTTAAGCCATGCGTTAATAAATTATCGCCCTTAAACAAAGGTCTGCTAATAAAATATCCATAAATAAAACGGTTATGTCTATTTTAAATTGTCGCTGCAGGTTTTATCTGGCATAGTCCGGATATGAACCGGAAAATTTTTGAAAATCTGTTTGCTGCCAAAGGCATTAAAATGACTGACCAGCGCTGGACGGTTCTCCAAGCGGTCGGTCAATCCCGCAATCATCCCGATGCTGATCAGGTCTGTGTTGCGGTTAAAGAGCTGGACCCCACCATCGGCATTGCCACGGTTTACCGCACGTTGTCATTGCTGGCTGACCTGGAAATTATCCAGCAACATGATTTCGGCACCGGCCGTGCGCGGTTTGAAGTGCAGAATGATCATCACCACCATTTGATTGACGCCGACACAGGTGACGTCATCGAATTCCGTGACCCAGAGCTTGAAGCCCTCAAACACAAAATCGCTGATAAATATGGCTATGATCTGCTGGATCATAAAATGTATCTGATTGGAAAAAAGAAAAGTTGATAAGCCTAATAATAAACTGGACAAAAAATCGCTATTAAAGCCAATGTTACCAAGTCGCCAACAGCAAATATGATTAAGGCCAGACAAATTTTTCTGGAATTGTTATAAGACGATATCTTGACTAAATAAGCTACACTTGAAATTTGCATGACGAGTGCAAGCAATCCACCACTCACCATCAAAATGACCGGAATCATCAAATCTTGTGGCGCATAAATTTCGCCGTTATGAAAGAGTTGCGGCAGATGATAGCCTTGAGACTGGACCTGATAAAATATTATCCAGCTATAAAACACATCGATACATAATGCAGATATTATTAATCCGGTTATAATCGCTATCTGATATGAACGAAGTTTCAATGGAACGGTCATTTTTTTACTTCTTTATTCCGTGTCGCCGCAAAAATATGCGCGGCATTGTCGGCCAGAAATGCTTCAAACCGTTTGCCATCCATGCCCAGAGGTCGTTCGATAATTTCAGCGAACGGCCCGGTCCAGCGGATGCTGCCCAACCGTCCATCCTCTTCACGCACGGCAAAATCAAACACACCCGCTTCAACCACTGACCCGTCATCATCTTCGGTCACGGCAAATTCGAACATCGGTGAACGCACAGAGGTTTGCAACAAGCCTTTTTCTTTGCTGCCTTGAATGGTCGGCAACAATTCACGTCCCGCATCTTTATGGCCCTGTGCTGTCACATCAATATTTGCCGTCAGATACGCGATATGATTCATGGTGCCGTTTAACAATGTCCAGGCCGCATATTGCGACCGTTCGTTGGTTTGCAACACAGTAGCCCGATGCGGCGGCTGCCAAGGCCGTGCCAATGCTTTGTACGCACGATCAATCAATCCGTCTGCGAGAGTTTCCACCATCGTCTCACCGTTTTTCAATCGCTGCAGCCAGTTTTTATCATCGTCAGTTAGCGGGTCCACTGTATCGAATAGATCACGTTTGATCTTCACCGCATCTGCCGGTTCCAGCTCATCCACCAGCAATTCCGAAATGAACATTTTGGGCAAATCCGGACGATCAGCCGGATATTCCAGATGAATGGCCTTGAGGTGCATGTTGGGAAAATCATACGCATATTCCACTCCACGTTCGTCGACGCCCCGCGACCAACCCAGCGGCCCAAAAATACGCTCGATTGAGGCAATGCCTTGGGGAATGGTTCCGGTTGGACATTTAAACGCGCGAAACGCAATGTGATCTTCCCGCAAACCTTTCGTGCCCATTACATTGTCGCCATCGACCTGCACCGCATACTCATTGCCATACGGAATTTTCTGCAAATAATCGGCGCGCAATTTGTAATAAATCGCAGCACCGACATCGCTGGCTTTGAGCATGGTGTCTGACATCACATGTCCCCTTCAACCGTTTTAACAGCATCCTTGAAAATACTGACAGCGCTGATGGCTTGTTCTTGCGTCACTACTAATGGCGGGCAAAACCGGATTGCATTGCTGCCACAGCTCAACATCAAAACGCCACGCTTGAAACATTCCTGAATGACTTTATCGCGTGCTGCGCTGTTTGCCGCGACACCCAAATTTTTGTGTTTGACAAATTCAACACCAATCATCAGGCCCAAACCGCGTACATCACCGATAATAGCCGAACTGTCAAGTAATGGTTTCAGATGCGTCATCATGACATCGCCCACCTGTGCTGCATTATCCGTTAGGCCACCTTGCAATAATTCCAGCGTTTTCAACGCGGCGGCGAGTGCAACTGGGTTACCGCCAAACGTCGTACCATGCGCGCCTTGCGGCCAATTCATCACCTCTTCATTCGCCACAAACGCTGCCAACGGTAAGCCAGACGCAATCCCTTTTGCCATTGTTATAATATCCGGTTTTACGTCGAAATGTTCGACAGCAAATAATTTTCCGGTACGCCCCATGCCCGATTGCACTTCATCGGCAATCATCAAAATGCCGAACTCGTCACAAATTTGACGAATGCCTTGCAAAAATTCTTTTGATGGTACGATGTAACCGCCCTCGCCCTGGATAGGTTCCAACGCAATTGCTGCCACTTCATCCGGTGCCACCATTTTATAAAACAGATGTTCGCGAATATATTTCAAACAGCCGTCAACTGTGTGTGGTGTTTCCTTATCGAACGGCACGACATAGTCGTTGGGATAAAAGGCATGGTGAAGACCGGGCAACAACGGGCCAAATCCGCGGCGTTGCAAAACCTTGCTCGCATTCGCTGTGATCCCGCCAAACGTGCGCCCGTGGAACGCCCCATAAAAACAAATAATGTTCTGCCGGCCGGTTTTATAACGTGCCAGTTTTAATGCACCATCCCACGCCTCGGCACCAGAATTGGCAAAAAACAAGCGGTTCTTGCCATTCCCCTTAATTGGTACCAGTGGCGTTAAGGCTTCAGCATAGTCAACTTGAATCGGGTTATAAAACACATGGCTGCACATATGCAGATACTTGTCCGTCTGTTCTTTGATGACACGCGAGATTTCGGGGTGGGCATAACCGGTTGCTGACACGGCAATGCCCGCTGTCATATCTAAAAATCGGTTGCCATCGACATCAAATAAAAATGCGCCTTCACCATGACTAATGACAAACGGATAATCGCGTGACGCCGATGTCGTCATAACAGCTTTATCACGCGCAATAATTTCCGCTGCTTTTGGCCCTGGCAGTGGCGTTTTAATCTCAGGTGTCGTGAATATTGTCATGGTGCAAACTCCTGCTTCAAACGTTCCGTATCAAGCGGTAGTAGAAATTCCACACCCTGTGCCAGGCTTAAGGATTTGGGTACCGTGTTGATGCGGTTTGTCGATCTAGTCATATACTGCTTCCAACTGTCGGAACCAGACTCGCGCCCGCCGCCCGTTGCTTTGTTACCGCCAAACGCGCCGCCAATTTCAGCACCCGATGTGCCATTATTCACATTGACAATCCCGCAATCGGCTTGGCGTAAAAACGTCTCGGCTTCCTGCAAATTTTGTGTGAAGATGGCAGCCGATAACCCTTGTGGCACGGCGTTATTCAGCGTGATTGCCTCACTTAATGTATCATACGGCATCACATACAAAATTGGTGCAAACACTTCATGCCTGACAATTTCAGTTTGTGACGGCATAGCGACAATCGCCGGACGCACGTAAAACGCCTGAGGATATTTATCCATCTGCACACGTTCACCACCGGTTGTTTTTCCACCTTGTTTTTTGGCCTGCTGTAATGCCTTTTGCATTAATGTATAGGCGCTCTCGTCAATCAGCGGACCAACCAACGTTTTAGCCATGCGCGGATCGCCGATTTTAGTCACATCCAATCCCTGATACGCATGTTGCAAATGTGGCCAGACTTTGTCGTAAATGGATTGGTGAACAAACAACCGCCGCGTCGTCGTGCAACGCTGCCCCGCCGTTCCCATCGCGCCAAACAATGTCGATTGCAGTGTCAGCGGCATGGGCGCTGATGGCGTGATGACAACCGCATTGTTGCCCCCCAACTCCAGCAACGCACTGCGGCCGAGGGTTTTTGCGATTTCTTTTTGCACCGCCTCGCCCATGGCGCATGACCCGGTGGCACTGATCAAACTTACACGTTTGTCGGCGACCAAGGCACTGCCCACATCACGCGCGCCCAATATCAATTGCGACACACCATCAGGAACGATCACCTCGGTTTCGCCGTGAAATCTTTCGACAGCCTTATCCCATAAACTGTGCGCGGCAATGCTGCTGACCAATGTTTTTTCTGATGGTTTCCAGATATTCGCGTTACCGCAGACGACCGACAGGGCCAAATTCCACATCCACACCGCCACCGGAAAATTAAATGCGGAAATAATGCCGACAACACCTTTAGGATGCCAGCGTTCCTGTAGCACATGATGTGGCAATTCCGACGGGAAAATTTGCCCGCCGATTTGCCGTGACAGGCCAACCGCGTACTCGGCAATGTCAATCATTTCCTGCACTTCGCCGCGCGCTTCCGATATCACCTTCCCGGCTTCCAGTGTCACCAGTTCGGCCAACGCGTTTTTATGTTCGCGCAACACTTCGCCAAAAACACCGATCAACCGGCCCCGCATCGGCATTGGCACCTGATGCCAGATATGAAAAGCATGTTCCGCGTGACCCACCAGGTCTGTAACATCTTTGGCCGTATGCAACTGAATTTTAGCGATTGTTTCACCGGTAATCGGCGAACGCGCCGGCCAGTCACCACCATCAATCGACACTGGCATCACATAACCAATATCACGGAAAAAATCGCTAATCGCAGGATGAACCGGACGAGACATATAAAACCCTTCGCTGCCAAGAGACAAATAAGGCTAGGTCTAATGTATCATGAAAGCGTTAAAGCCATGCCAATAAGGTATTTTGCGATTGCGAACGATTCAATAAGGCAATTGAAATCAAAAGCTAAAATCAGGGAGAGTTTTTCATTGAAATCGGCACGGTCTTTACCGCCGCGCTACATACTGGCCGCGTCGAAGTCTGACGCAAATCAATCTTTGTCAGATAGGTTTCAAACTGGCGTGGTTGCAACGCTGCCGCTTCTTTCAAACGGGGTAAAGCCAATCTGCAATACACCGGTAACGATTGCTGCATGGCCTTGATCGAAATATCGTTGGCCATATTGGTGCGTAGCGTGTGGATGCTCAACTCCGGCTGCGGCGTGTTATGCTCGCGAAACCAGCCGATCAGCACATTTTCCGCCCGCGCGACAGTGGTTTCGTTGCGCTGGGTAAAGGCTTGATAGTTACTATAACTGGCGGGGCTCATCGATTGGCACAACATGCCAGCCACCATCAATTGCGTTTGATACCGCACCGCCTGCTCCGCACGATATTGAGCTTCGCTGTAACAATGGGGTTTAGCGCTGGCGACCACACCGGCCAAAGTTTGACCCGGCGGTGATTTTTTCACCACTTCAACCCGCATAGGTGCTTTGGCTGGGGGCAATTTGGAAGCAAGTTCCTGCGCCGGAATGGGTGGCGCGGCAAAAACTGCCCCGCTTAATCCCAGCATGATGCCCAAGATGAAAACCCGGACCATCAGTTAAATCAAACTCAGCGGGTTATCAATTTTGAGCGGTTGCATGTCGACGGTCAAAAACCCTTCGGCATAAGTCGCGCCATAATTGTATCCCAAGGCTCGCGCCCGCGATTCTGTATAATTCCAGAATTCTTCGGTCGATATTGGCGTTGCCTGCGCCTGTGGGTTGTCCTTATTGCTGAAATGGAATTGGCTGTGATAGGCCGCCATCACGTGACGTTTTTGCTCCCAAAACGGGCTGATATCGACGACAAAATCAGGCGTTGGGCCATAGCTTTGGATGTAACAAAAAAACTTGCGTGGTCGCCACGGTTGTTGCGGCTGGCCACCATCGTCGGCCGTTTCAATCTTGCACAAACCGCTCAGGAACAAAGCTTCCTTGATCAAATGATGCGCGCGTTCATGATCCGGGTGGCGGTCGGACGGTGGATTGCCAAACAAGATTTGTGGCCGGTGCCGGCGAATGACGCGGATCAGTTCCAGGACGCTGCGCTCATCGGCTGTCATAAATCCGTCACGCAAACCAAGCGATTCCCGCACCGTCAATTTCATCCGGCGCGCTGCTTCTTCGGCTTCGACTTTTCGGGTTTCATCGGTGCCGCGTGTGCCCAGTTCGCCTCGTGTCAGATCGAGCATGCCGATCTTTCCGCCTTGGGCAATCATTTTCAGGATCGTGCCACCCATGGCGACTTCGGCATCGTCGGGGTGGGCGTTGATCACCAAAGCATCAAGCGCAATGGCTTTTATGTCTGCCATGGTGATCACATCCTTCTCTTAAACACAGACGCGAAGTCTTATTTCTTACCGGTTGTTTTAACAGCTTTTAAAGACGGCTTCGCCTTGGCTTTTGCCGCCACTGTATTGACCGATTTTTTTGCAATCGTTTCGGCGGCTGGACGCTGACGCAAAATGCTCATACCGGCATAAACAGCGTCTGGTCCCAATTCTTCTTCGATGCGCAGCAATTGGTTGTACTTCGCGGTCCGGTCCGAACGGGCCAAGGATCCGGTTTTGATCTGGCCGGCATTGGTCGCCACTGCCAGATCGGCAATTGTGCTGTCTTCGGTTTCACCGGAGCGGTGAGACAGAACGATACCGAACCCGGCGCGTTTCGCCATCTCAATGGCTTCCAGCGTCTCGGTCAGGGTGCCGATCTGGTTCACTTTAACCAAGATCGCGTTGCCGCATTTCTGGTCGATCCCACGCTGCAAGCGTTTTGGGTTGGTCACAAATAGGTCATCTCCAACGATCTGAACTTTGTTGCCCAGTTCGGCGGTCAGATTCTGCCAGCCATTCCAGTCATCTTCGGCCATACCGTCTTCAATCGAGGCGATCGGGTATTGACGCGCCAGGTCAGAGAGATATTGCACCATGCCATCAGACGACAGATTTTTTCCTTCTCCAGCAAGGTTATATTTATTGCCTTTGAAGAATTCAGTTGAAGCCACGTCCAATGCCAGCATGACGTCCTTGCCCATCTTGTATCCAGCTTGATCAGCAGACATCATGATGAAATCAAGAGCTTCTTTGGATGATCTCAGAGCTGGGGCGAAGCCACCTTCATCGCCGACATTGGTGTTGTAACCAGCGATTTTCAGGTTCTTTTTCAGTGTGTGGAAAATTTCCGCACCCGTTTGCAAGGCATGCATCATGTCAGTGGCACCGACCGGCATGATCATGAATTCCTGAATATCGACCGGGTTATCGGCATGCGCGCCACCGTTGATGATGTTCATCATCGGCACTGGCAAGGTATGGGCAAACACGCCGCCAATATATTGATAGAATGGCAAGCCATGATCTTCGGCAGCCGCTTTGGCAACAGCCAAGGACACGCCCAAGATCGCATTGGCACCCAAGCGGCTCTTGTTGGCAGTACCGTCCAATGTAATCAAGGCATTGTCGATGGCGCGCTGGTCTGTGGCATCAAACCCGACCAAGCTGTCGTAGATTTCAGTGTTCACGGCATCAACCGCTTTGCGGACACCTTTGCCATGAAAGCGTTTAGCATCGCCATCGCGACGTTCAACAGCTTCGTGCGCGCCGGTTGAGGCACCTGACGGCACAGCGGCACGCCCAAAAGCGCCGCCTTCTAAAAGCACGTCAACTTCGACGGTCGGGTTGCCCCGGCTGTCGAGAATTTCACGGGCCAGAATATCAATAATGTCGGTCATGTCGGTTATTGTCCTTTAACGATAGTATCAAGATGTTGTAATGTTTTTAGAAGCCCGGCCAGCTCGTGTAAAGGCACCATGTTCGGGCCATCTGACGGCGCATTGTCCGGGTCGTTGTGGGTTTCGATGAAAACGCCAGCGACGCCTACCGCAATCGCGGCACGCGCCAGTGGTGGTACCATCCGGCGGTCGCCCCCGGTTGTGCCGGAAATGCCGTTATTGCTCCCCGGTGATTGCACGGAATGCGTGGCATCGAAAATCACGGGATAGCCGGTTTCCGCCATGATCGGCAGGCACCGCATATCATTGACCAGCGTGTTATAGCCAAAGCTGGTGCCGCGTTCACAAAGCAAAATATTTTCGTTGCCATTAGAAGCAATTTTGTTGGAGACATTTTTCATGTCCCATGGCGCCATAAACTGGCCTTTTTTCACGTGAATCGGCTTGCCGGTTTTGGCGGCGGCCACTACGAGATCGGTCTGCCGGCTTAGCAAGGCCGGGATTTGCAGGATGTCGACAGCTTCCGCCACGATCGCGCATTGCTCCTCGGTATGCACGTCTGTGATCACCGGACAGCCGAATTTCGCGCGGATCCCCGCTAAGATTTCCAAGCCCTTTTCCATGCCGATGCCGCGTTCACCGGACAGCGATGTCCGGTTGGCCTTATCGTATGAGGCTTTAAAGATGAACGGGATATTCAACGCATCCGCCGTATCCGCAATTTTTTGCGCCATGGCATAAGCATGCTCCTGGCTTTCGATCTGGCACGGCCCAGCAATGAGGACAAACGGCAGCTGATTGCCAAACGTCACATTGCCGACTTTCACTTTTTTCTGGTTGGACATGGGAAAACGCCTTTAGTAAATTTATGTAACGCAAGTATAGAACAAAATAATGGGCCATAAAACCCCTTAAATCAGTATATTTAGGCACTCATCCTTCGTCGCCACACAATTAGTCTCCAACCAATAATCGCGCATTTTATTCAGCGCCCTGCCAAGTTCGGGTCCGGGCTGCAAAGCTTTTTCAGTCATAACATCATTTGCCGTGACTGGAAAAACAGGCGATGCAACCGCAAGCAAATCCGGCAACACCGCGTGTAATGCGGCCATGTTTTCATGGCCTAATGCGACCGTCATCAAACAGGCATCGATAACAACAGCTCTGTCAAACGTCGCAAGGGCTGCCATCAGCCGGTCTGTCCACCACAACACCGCTTGCCCGATTTTATGCAGGTCACGCAGATAATCGCTCTCTGCATTACTCAACGCAAAACAGGTTTGCAATCCATGACGATCAATCGTCCAGCCGGTTTGCGTCCGATAGGAACACAGCGTTGCCAGCCGCCGCAGGGCTGTCGTCGATACAGGTATATCAGCACAAGCTGTCTCGGTATCAGCCAACACAGCCAATTGCTCTGTCTTGTAAAACTGATCCTTTAAGACAGCTGTCAAAATGCCGTTCCGTTGCATGACGTCTACCGCTTCATCGGCGCGCGGTGTAGCCAGCAGTTTTTTTATTTCGCACCACACGCGCTGTGCTGATAAGCCTGCAAGACCATCGGCACATTGTGCCACCGCGTCCAGCGTTGTATCGTCAAGTGCCAGCTTGCCAAACCGCGCCCAAAAGCGGAATAACCGTAAAATACGCAAATAATCTTCGCGGCAGCGTTGCTCAGCATCGCCGATAAAACGAATGCGCCCATCGGCAATATCAGCCAGCCCACCGACATGATCAGCGATTTGCCCGGCAGGGTCACACGACAACCCATTCATGGTAAAATCACGCCGCTGCGCATCCTCAGCCCATGATGTGCCGAAGGCTACAACCGCATGCCGGCCATCTGTCATCACGTCACGGCGCAACGTTGTGATTTCATACGGCGTACGGTTGATCACAGCGGTAAGGGTACCGTGTTTAATCCCGGTCGGCACAACATGAATTCCCGCCTCCTGCAGCCAGGCCATGCCCTGTTCCGGCAATGCACCGCTGGCCAGATCAATGTCACCGACCGGCAGATCCATGACAGCATCCCGCACACAGCCACCAACCAGACGCAATTCTGCATCATGCTGTTGATAAACACGTAAAATCTGTTGCAATTCGGGACTGGTCCAAATGTTTTTCAAACGTGCGGTCAAATCTGTTTCCATGTCAGTATGTTACCCACATGGCCACCATTTGTCATGCGGCTTTGAAACATTCGCTGAGTGCCAAAATAGACGATTTTATTATTGAAAATTTAATAAAGTTTCAGTCTATTGAGGGCAATATCATTTATTTCTTGAAAGGTGTTTTCTATGACTGATAATTCCGTTTTTAATCCGCAGATCAGTAAAGGCCGTCAAATCGGTTCTGTTGTGATCGACCTCATCCTGATCGGCCTTATTGTTGGTGCCGTTTTCTATTTCTTCTTTGGCTTTGACACGGTTTTGCAAGCGCGCATGCACAATCCCGGTGATGTCAACGCCCGGGTCGCCTTCCTGCAAAGCCGAAACAAAATCCGCTATGTCGCGCTGTTGCTCTGGTTTATCTATGTCATGGTCATGGACAGCCCGAAAATCAACGGCACGATCGGCAAGCGTATCTTGCGCGTGCCGTTGACTGATGCCTTGGGCAACCGCACCGGTTTGCGTCACTTGGTCATGACCAAAATCGCCGCTTACAAAGCCAAACAATAAGTCTGATAATTCCTATTCAAAGCGGCCAGCAAGAGATTGTTGGCCGCTTTTTTCATGGCTATTACTTGTCTATGGTCAGTGGCTTTTGCCATGGTTTTGCCCTATATTCACCGGATGGCTAAACGTTCCTCTTCCCTGTATGTCTGTCAACAATGCGGCGCGATCCACCAGAAATGGTCGGGTCAGTGTGCCGCCTGTAACGCCTGGAATTCGCTGGTTGAAGAAGCCAGCAGTGCGCCACCCAAAGGCCTCGGCAATGCCGCTCGCGCATCCGGCCACAAGATTACCTTTGTCGAACTCAAAGGCTCTGAGGCACAACCACCACGCCGCATGAGCCAGATCGCGGAATTTGACCGCGTCTGTGGCGGTGGCCTGGTGCCGGGTTCGGCCACGCTGATTGGTGGTGACCCAGGGATTGGAAAATCGACCTTGTTGTTGCAAGTCCTAGCCTCCCTCGCTGCTACGCACCGCGTGGCTTATATCTCCGGTGAAGAAGCGATTGACCAAGTCCGTTTGCGCGCCACACGTTTGGGCTTGCGCGACGCCAAGGTTGATCTGGCAGCCGCCACCAATGTGGCCGACATCATCACGACACTCAAATCATCGCGCGGCGACAATGCCTATGACGTCGTCGTCATCGACTCCATTCAGACCATGTTTATCGACACACTCGATAGCTCACCGGGAACTGTTGCGCAAGTCCGCGCCAGTTCGGCGGAACTCATTCGCCTGTCCAAGGAAATGGGGTTTTGCCTGTTGCTGGTCGGTCATGTCACAAAGGAAGGCACGATTGCCGGGCCGCGTGTTCTGGAACATATGGTCGACACCGTGTTGTATTTTGAAGGCGAACGCGGTCACGCGTTTCGTATTTTGCGTGGTGTCAAAAACCGCTTTGGCGCGACCGATGAAATCGGCGTCTTTGAAATGACTGATCGGGGGTTGGCGGAAGTCAAAAACCCCTCTGCCTTATTCTTGGCCGACCGTCAGGCACAAGTGTCTGGCAGTGTGGTCTTTGCCGGTATTGAAGGCACCCGTCCGGTGCTGGTGGAAATTCAAGCCCTCGTCGCACCATCAGCCTACGGCACACCGCGTCGTGCGGTCATTGGCTGGGACAGCGGGCGTCTGGCCATGGTCATTGCCGTGTTGGAAACCCGCGCCGGTCTGCAACTGGGCGGACGCGATATTTATCTGAATGTCGCTGGCGGTTTGCGCATTACCGAACCCGCTGCCGACTTGGCGGTTGCGGCAGCCTTGGTCAGCGCGTTACATGACACACCGTTCCCCGCCGATGCCGTGGTGTTCGGGGAAATGGCCTTGTCCGGCGAAATCCGCCCGGTTAGCCAAACCGACAACCGGTTAAAGGAAGCCAGCAAGCTGGGCTTTGCCAAAGCCTATGCCCCGCGCAGCCGCAATGCCAAAAAAGAGGCGTCCACCGCACTGCCCGTTGAAAATTGCGACCATCTCAACAAACTCTTGCAACTGGTCCGCCCCGCCAGTAATAAAGGGAGCCGCCCGATATCTGCGTCACAAAACAACGAATTAACCCACGCAGAACCCCGTTAAGCGGCTGTCAAAAGGAAACCCATGTCACCTTATCTCTTTGACCTGATCGTGATCGTGCTGGTGTTGTTATCGGCAGGCCTTGGTTTCTTGCGCGGGTTTTGCAATGAGATTTTCACGATCTTCGGCTGGATCGGTGCCGTGGTGGCCACCATTTTATTGACACCGGTGTCGCGCCCATTTTTGCGTGAGCATATCAAAAGCCCGATCATTGCTGATCTCTCGACAGCGTCGGCGATTTTTATCATCACGATGATTGCCTTCAGCGTCATCAGTCATTACACTACCAAATCATTGCAACACAGCAAATTGAATGCCGTCGATCGCAGTCTGGGTTTTGGCTTCGGCATTTTACGCGCCGTGTTATTACTTGGCCTTGCCTTTTTATTGGTTGCCTGGATGTGGGCGCCGGAAGACCGGCCAGAGATGATTCAAAAAGCGAAAACACGTCCATTGCTGGAACTGGCCGCACACAGTGTGCAGTTTATCTTGCCGGGTGACGCGACGATTGATATTGATGGTACGGATAAAGACGATGCCTTGAAAAAAGTGATGCATCCCAAAGATGATGACCGCATCGAAACCGATGATAAAACCGACAGCAAAGATGATGCTGAAAAAGACAAAGCGACAAGCTTTACAGCACCAGAACACAAAACGGACGATGTGAAGCCTGCTGACGACACAAAACCTTCGACGCCGAAAGCTGATTGACATGACACAACGCTTTACTGGACGAAATATTGTAATTACTGGCGCCTCGCGTGGCATCGGTAAAGCCCTGGCTATTCAACTGGGTCAACAGGGCGCACAAATTATCGCCTTGGCGCGTACCATTGGCGGCTTGGAAGAGATTGCCGAAGCTATTCAAAGCGCCGATGGTTTGCCACCACTGCTCGTACCGCTTGATCTGAATGATTTGCAAACCTTGGGAACCTTGGGCACGCAATTGTCGGCACGGTTTGACCGCATCGACATGGTCGTCGGCTGCGCTGCGCTGCTGACAAAGCTCGGGCCGCTGATGCACAGCCCGTTGTTGCATCTGCAACAATCGTTGCATTTGAATGTGCTGGCCAATGCTGCCCTGTTGCAAACCCTGCACCCACTGTTATTAAAAAGCGCTGCACCCCAAGCCGTGTTCCTGCTCAACCAGATCGAAAAAAATCCAAAAGCCTTCTGGGCGCATTACGCCGCCAGCCAAAGTGCCTTGCACACGATGCTGACAATTTACGCCCAGGAAAATGCCGAGATCAAGACATCATTGCTGGAACCACCACCGACGGATACTTGGCTGTTCCGTGAAGCGTTTCCGGGTTATCCCGACACACTGAATACGCCGGAACAGACGGCGGAGTGGATCGTTAACAGTCTTTAATGTAAAACATAGATTTTTACTATGAAAATATATTTCGGTATATGATTCTAAACTGATAAGCGAGGGTCTCATGTCTGTACTAGTTTTGTTTGATGATAACATTAAAGATTACCATAACGGAAAAGTGCTTTTAGAAGCCTTAAGAGATAAAAGGCTTAAACAGCTTGATGACATTATTATACCTATGATTAATTGCAGAATTAATGAATTATCTTCAGCTACGCGCGAACTCTATGATATCTATTTGCCGGGTATGCTTTTGAGAGAAGTCACTGCAGAATTAAGACAAAATAACGATGTTTTCAAAAACTGTGAGGAAGAAGCTGCTCAGACGAAAGAGTAATTTTCAACTGCGCAGACTGAACTTCTAGACAAAATGTTGCCAGCAAAAGGTAATTTCTGGCAACGTGCGGAGAGATTTTTGGAGAGAAATTTCTAGACTAAAAATGTTTCACGTGAAACATTTGCCCTTTTACTTCACAAAATCAGTTACTTATAGGAATGTATTCCTATTATAATCTATTGATAATTACGCATTTATTTCCGTCATTATCCTCTTCCAGCAAGACGATCCAGTTCAGTGCGGTTGCTATGTCCAGCAAAGACTTCTGGCATGCTGACCTTGAATCGTTATTGCTTGCAACAACAGCAATCAAATTCACTGCTGATAATGGTTCAGTTTGTGTACTATAATTACCATTCAGTGAATAATGAAGCGAAAGCGATATCTCCAGCTGGTCATCTTGACTGACAAATGATTGATGGTCTGTCCGCTTAAATATCCCTGTTTGCATGATTGCTTGCATGACCGTATCTGACGGCAATGTATTTGTAAGATTAAGATCACTTTGGATGTTATAATACTGATACAAAGAACTCCACATGGCCAAACCCTTTAGCTACGTTTTGTTTTATCATCCAGAAACGGGTTTTTCCGCGCTTTGAGTTTAAAGCGGATTGGCACAGCGGGCAGCTTGAAATCGCGGCGCAGGGCGTTGACCAGGTAGCGCACGTAATGGTCTGGCACGTCTTCCGGGTGCGCGGCCCATAAGCCAAAGGTTGGTGGACGGGCTTTGAGTTGGGTCATGTAACGCAGGCGGTTGGCACGGCCTTTGACCATCGGCGGTGCATGTTGGCCCGTAACCGATTCAAGCCAGCGGTTTAACTTACCGGTGCCGATACGTTTGTTCCACAACGCATAAACGTCCAGAACGCCTTGCATCAGATTATCAAGTTTGTGGCCGCGTAAGGCCGAGATCGTGATCAGCGGCACGTCTTTGACCTGCGACATCGCATGGCCCAATTGCTCCAACAATTTGAGGCGCAGTTCGTCACGTTTTTCGACGGCGTCCCATTTGTTGACAGCAACTACCAGTGCCCGTCCCTCGTCAATCACCAGACGTGCAATATCCTGATCTTGATTTTCCAGGCCGATGGTGCCGTCAATGACAACAATGACGACGTGCGCCAGACGGATCGCGCGCAACGATTCTGCGGCTGACATTTTTTCCAGTTTTTCGACGATTTTGGCTTTTTTGCGTAAGCCCGCCGTATCGACCAGACGCATCTGCCGGCCTTTGTATTCCCATTCCGCGATGACCGCGTCACGCGTGGTACCGGCGACGGGTGATGCAATTGCACGTTCTTCACGCAGCAGCGCATTTAACAACGTCGACTTCCCCGCATTCGGGCGACCGACGATGGCGATGTGCAACGGTGCTTCGTCGTCGATCTCTTCCAGTTCGACTTCTTCGCCTTCGTCGATATCGGGCAGATCATCATCCATGGCGGGCGTTTTACCACCGGATTTTTTCAATTCTTTTTTGGCGACGCGGGCAAAGAATGTCTCGTCATCTTCTTCAACCGTCAGGTCTTCGCGTGCCGGTAAATGCTGTTCCAACGCGTCGACCAATTCGTCGATCCCGATACCATGTTCGGCCGAAATCATCACGGCCTCTTCAAAACCCAGGCGATAAAGTTCCAGCATCGTTTCTTTGGCGCGGCGGTCATCAGCCTTGTTGACCAGCAAAATCACCGGCTTGCCCGTGCCGCGCGCATAACGGGCAAAGGTTTCATCAACCGGTGTAATACCCGATTGGCCGTCCACAACAAACAGCAAAATATCGGCCATGCCAACGGCTTTGCGGGTGGAGGCCTGCATGGCCGGGTTCAAGGCATCGGCCGCGTTATTCTCTTCGATCCCGGCGGTATCCAGCAAATTAAATGTGTAACCAGCCAGCTCGATTTCCGTGATTTTGAAATCACGTGTCACACCCGGCGTGTTATCGACGATCGCCAATTTTTTGCGCGCCAGCCGATTGAACAGCGAAGATTTCCCGACATTCGGGCGGCCAAGCAGGGCTAACGTCAACATGATTTAGTCTCTTTTCAATTCATTTAGCGATAAGCGGTCAGGTCGCCATCGTCACTTAAGGTCAGCAATGTGCTGTGCGCCACAATTGGCGGGATTTGCACATTATCACCGGTTTCAGTTTGGCGAATGATCGTGCCTTTTGACGGGTCAATCTCGATCATCATCTGGTTCGACCCCACCACGATCAAACGGCCACCGGCCAGAATGGGGCCAGCCCACAACACCGGTGTTTTGTGGTCGCTGTCGGTAAAGCGATCTAATCCGGTGGCCCAGCGCATTTTCCCGTCTGCCTGTTTCAGGGCCACAATATCGTTCTGCGTCGTCACCATAAAGATAAACCCGCCCGCGACCCATGGTGTGTTGAATGATCCCAATTCGCGCTGCCAGACACGGTCACTGCTGCGCATATCCAACACCATGACGCGGTTCGACGCATTGGCAACGATGACCTTGTCATTATCAATAACTGGCAGGCCGCGAATGTCAGACAGTTTTGTGACGCCGCGTTGCAGATTCAAACCCGTCACATTATCGCCCCATGATTCTTCGCCGTTTTCGGCACGCAGCGCGACAATGTCGCCGGAGGAATAAGTCACAATCACCGTTGTTCCTACGACCGCCGGGCTTGGCGCGCCGAGTAATCCGGCTGTTGTCTGATCACCCTGATGACGCCAGATTACAGACCCATCGGTTGCATTCATAGCGATCAGCTGGTTGGCCAAGGTGACGACGTAAATTTTGCCATCGGCAATGGTCGGGCTGGCACGGGCTGGCACATCCAGTTGCACTTGCCAGATTTTTTGGCCGTTGGCCGGATTGAGGGCCAGCAAATAGCCGAAACCATCGGTTACGTACAAACGGTCTTTATCAAATGCCAGACCACCCGTCAGGGCCGTTGGATTTTCACCTTTTGGCGTGATGTTGACCTGCCAGATTTGCTTGCCACTATCCAGATTAATGGCCGTAATACGGCCGCGTGTGTCCATGGCAAACACAGATTTGTCGACGATAATCGGTGGTGTGACCAAGCGATGCGTATCATCCGATCCCTTGCCAATGCTTGTCTGCCAGACGCGTTTCAAGCTACCTGTGTTAAGAGCGACATGCCGCATGGCATGATCGGGCATCCCACCCGATTGCGCCCAGAATGCATTGTCACGCGCCGGTGGCAAAGCCAGCGGTTCGGCGATAACGCCTTTGTCCGGGCTGATTTGCTGCTGCCATTCCAGCACCGAAACACGTTTGCCCGGCAATGGTTTCTGTTTGTCTTTTTCGATGGCGCACCCCGTGATGAGGCCCAGCACAACAGCCAAAACAGTCAATGTATAAAAGTGTGAACGCATGGCGGCTCTCTTGCTCACGTCTGGCTTTCAGCCGTAATGATGTAAGCCTGAGCCCGTTCGCGCAACGTGGTTGGTGCAGCTTGGTCATCGCTCAATGCCTTAAAAATATCCTGCGCCTCTTTGGCTTTGCCTTGTTGCTGTAAAATCAAGGCCTGCAGTTCTTTGGCGGAGTAACGAAACGCGCGGCGATCTCCTGCTAACGGTGTAATTAAGGACAATAAGTCATCGGCATTTTTGGCGTTCCTGTCGCTAGCCAGCGCTACACGCACATATTGCACAGTCGCCAAATCCTGCAGAATTTTTTCCGTGTAACGACGCGTCATCAACGGTTTGAGCACGGCCAGTGCCTCGGCATTTTTACCATCGGTCTCATAACGGCTGGCCAGTTGCAAGGCGCTCAAGACGTCCAATTGTTTGGTACCATTCGTTTGCAGATTTTTGAGGGTTGCTTCGGCCTGTTCCGGCTTGACTGCTTCACCCTGAACCGGCAACAAGACATCCAGCAATTGCGCCGTTTGCGCCTCCAGAATTTGCTGCTGATGATTTTGCCACCAGTGATTGACACCAACGCCGATCAATACGGCCAGCATCAAGGCAATGACTGCCTTGCCATGCGCCTGCCACCAGAGCAACGCTTTGTCGCGTTGCAGGGACGCATCTACTTCATCGAAAATATCGACCATATTAAACCTTTTACATAATTAAATATTTTAAGCCTCATTTTTGAGACTTGAGTGGATTATTTTATAACGCAAATATAATCGAGTTACTACTCTTAAAAAGCGGACTTTAGTGACAATGGTTTCGTAATCTGAAGGCTTTGTGCTAAAGGCAATACAATTGCGTCCGAGGTCCGGTTGACGACTTCTTGTCTCGTTTCCTGGAATGCTGTTTTTCCGTCAGTCTGCTTGATTTGGGCATAATTTTCTTTGGCGTAATGCTCCATGATTGCTGTTGTATAAGGCATGGTAGCAACACATGCTAATGAGCCTGCTACCAGACGACTTATAGAGCCATTAACTTTAACTTCTTGTCCAAGCCTCTCCCATAACGGAGCTGTAATGCCGTAAAGCAAAGCGGCTGGCGCATATGTTAGCACAGCTTGTGGCACCGATAGAAGATTTGAAGTAAATACCGTTCCCATGCCTATAACTGTTGATGCTGAAACAGCGACATTTTGCGCGTAATTCATGATAATCTCCTGGAAATAGCTGCAAACTATCATGCCGCAGCCATATGTCAATATTAACCTTATCTAAAAATTGGCGAGACATTAATGTTTCCCTTGCATCCTGCCCCCAAACTCTTTATAAGAGTGCGACTAACGATAGATTCTTGAGAGATTTGAACCATGGCTGTTCCAAAACGCAAAACATCGAAATCCAAGCGCAACATGCGCCGTTCGCACGACGCGATCAAGGCTCCGGCCTACCGCGAAGAGAAATCAACCGGCGAAATGACCCGCCCTCACCACGTTTGCCTGAAAACCGGCATGTATGGCGGTCGCCAGATTTTGAACATTGATACGCAAGCCGCGTAAGCTGCGCCCGTTCCTGATTTTTTCTGATCCTTGTGTCTGACAATCGCCGCCCCCTGACAATCGCCCTTGATGCCATGGGTGGCGATCACGCCCCTGCTTGTGTCATTGATGGCGTTGATCAGGTGTTAGCCCGTTTGCCAGCGGATACGCAATTCCGTTTTTATGGTGATACCGCCCAGATTGAGCCATTATTGGCTAAGATGAGCTGGAACGCGCGCGCGACCGTTATTCCAACCACCACTATCGTTCGTAACGAAGACAAGCCGACTACCATCCTGCGCAAGGCTGGTGACAGCAGCATGAATCGTGCGATTGAAGCCGTCAAAGATGGTGATGCCGATTGTATCGTGTCGGGCGGAAATACGGGTGCGTTGATGGTGTTAGCACGTAAACATTTAAAAATGCTGCCGGGCATTGACCGCCCGGCGATCGCCACCCCGCTGCCAACTATCCGCGGCCGGTCGATTGCACTGGATCTGGGTGCAAATATTGATTGCACGCCAGATAATTTATTGCAGTTTGCCTTGCTGGGGTCAATTTATGCGCAAGCCGTTTTGGGCATCGACAATCCGACGATCGGTTTGTTAAACGTCGGTGAAGAAGAGCAAAAAGGCAATGAACTGGTCAGAGGTGCTGCAGCTCTCTTGCGTGAGACAAAATTACCCGGCCGCTATATCGGTTTTATCGAAGGCGACGACATTCCAAAAGGCAAAGCTGATGTCGCCGTTATGGACGGCTTTACCGGCAACGTCATGTTGAAAACCATGGAAGGCACGGCTAAATTTGTTGGCCATATGCTGCGCGAAGCGGCCAATGCCTCATGGCTTAATAAAATCAGTATTCTGTTTGCCTATACCTCCCTGCGTCATTTGCGCAGCCGTATGGACCCGCGCGTGTATAACGGTGCTATGTTCTTAGGCCTGAACGGCATTTGCGTGAAAAGCCACGGCAGCACCGATGCCAAAGGGTTTGCATCGGCCATTGATGTGGCAGCCAATCTGGTGACGCATCAATTCAATCAAACCGTGGCGCGCAATATTGGTGCGCTCCATCATGAAACAACGATGCAAAACATGCCGTCTGATTTATCAGCGGCGGCGACCACCACGGTGGCGGCCTAATGACCATTCGCGCGCGTATTGCGGGTTGTGGCGGTCATCTGCCAGAAAAAATCCTGACCAATGCCGAACTGGCAACACGCATCGATACCAGCGACGAATGGATCGTGCAACGCACCGGCATCAAGCAGCGTCATATTGCAGCGGACGGTGAAACAACATCGATGCTGGCGGTGGCTGCCGCGAAAAAAGCCATGGCCAATGCCGGCATTACCGATGCCGCTACCATTGATGGTATCGTGCTGGCAACTACTACGCCGGACAAAACATTTCCAGCGACCGCAGTGCTAGTACAAGCGGCCCTTGGCATGAAACCGGGCAGTTTTGCCTTTGATGTGCAAGCCGTGTGTACGGGTTTTATCTATGCGCTGACTGTTGCCAATAACTTTATCATTACCGGTCAAGCCAAACGGATGCTGGTCATCGGCGCTGAAACCATGAGCCGTCTTATCAATTGGAACGACCGCGGCACCTGTATTCTATTCGGTGATGGTGCAGGTGCCGTCATACTGGATGCTGTTGCTGGTCAAGGCACAATTGCGGATCAAGGTATCCTCTCAACCCATCTGCACGCCGATGGCACGACAAGCGCCTTGTTGGAAACAACCGGCGGCGTCAGTTCTAATCAGCAAGTCGGCATCTTGACGATGGAAGGCCGCGAAGTGTTTAAACACGCGGTGCATCGTTTGGCCGAAGTGGTTGAAACAGCGTTACAGGCAAATAATCTGGATAAATCGGCCATTGACTGGCTAGTGCCGCATCAAGCGAATAAACGCATCATTGAAGCAACGGGTGAAAAACTCGGCCTGCCACCCGAACGTGTGATTTTAACAGTTGGTGAACATGGTAATACATCCGCCGCATCGGTTCCCCTCGCCCTGGCCCACGCCGCAGCAGAAAATAAATTTAAAGTAGGCGACCTGCTCTTGCTCGAAGCCATGGGTGGCGGTTTGACCTGGGGTGCCGTGTTGGTGCGCTGGTAATTATTATAAAAGCTGCGCATAAAAATTAAATTACGCTGGCCGATTCAAGCCCAGAAAAGCCGAAAAAAAATTCAAAAACTTTTAAAATTTAGGTGTCCCGACAGACAGCTCAGTTTACTAAGTTTTTGTAAACCAAGCTTTATAGGCGCGGCTTAAAGCTTGCTTTGGACCAATATGCGGATCAAAAAAATCAATTAAGGTTGTAAGTTTTGATTTTGGCGCGATATGATGTGACAAGAAATGGTTGTCTGTATCGTAGCTTAAAACCATGGATTGGTTCATCATGTTCACAGCAGGATTCCAGCCAGACCTCTTACTCTCGGTTGTGGAGTGCTGGGCGACCATTTCGAGAAGAAGTTTCTCTTTATCCGTCTGTGGTTTGCGTTGTTGTGTTAAACGATTGAGTTCGTTGTCTGCTAAATCCTCCAGACCCATTTCTGCAAATGATGCTCGCATGTTTAAAACCTGTTCGACAGTCTCACCGTATTTGTGGAAGATGTCTTTTCGATTGCAGACAGCGGAGTTCGGAGTAACATTTGGCATGATCACTATCCCTTTTAGTTCGCAAAAACTATCGGTCGATCTCGCCAAACACAACGTCCAGCGAACCGATAATAGCAACCGCATCTGCTAACATGTGGCCGCGTGACATGGCGTCAAGGGCCTGGAGGTGGGCAAAGCCTGGCGCACGGATGTGGCAGCGGTAGGGTTTGTTCGTGCCATCTGCAATCAGATAGACGCCAAACTCGCCTTTGGGCGCTTCGACAGCAGTGTAGGTTTCACCAGCAGGAACGTGGAACCCTTCAGTGTACAGTTTGAAGTGATGGATCAACGCTTCCATGCTGTGCTTCATCTCGGCGCGTGGCGGTGGCACCAGCTTGTAATCGTTTGATTTGACGATGCCCGGTTTAATGCGTTCCAGACACTGGCGCATCATTTTGTTGGACTCCGTCATCTCGGCCATGCGCACCAGATAACGGGCATAACAATCGCCCGTCTTGCCAATCGGCACATCGAAATCCAATTCATCATACAATTCATAGGGCTGGGATTTCCGCAAATCCCACGCGATTCCTGATGCGCGCAACATCGGGCCACTAAAGCCCCATGCGATCGCATCATCGGGTGTTACGATGCCGATATCAACGGTACGCTGTTTAAAGATGCGGTTGTTGGTGAGCAAGCCCGACAGGTCGCTGAGGAAATCGGGAAAGGTTTCGCTGTAATCCCAGATATCATCCAGCAAACCATCCGGCACATCAGACATGACACCGCCGGGGCGGATATAATTCGCATGCAAACGCGCGCCACAAACCCGTTCGTAAAATTCCATCAGTTTTTCACGCTCTTCGAATGCCCAAAGCGATGGCGTAATGGCACCGATATCCAGCGCGAATGTTGTGATATTAAGCAGATGATTGAGGATGCGCGACAGTTCCAGGAAAATGACGCGGATATATTGCGCACGTTCCGGAACTGTGATGTTCAACAGTTTTTCCGTCGCCAGGGCAAAGCCATGCTCCTGATTCATCGGTGCGACGTAATCCAGCCGGTCGAAATACGGCAAGGCTTGAATATAAGTTTTGGCCTCGATCAGTTTCTCGGTACCACGATGCAACAGGCCGATATGCGGATCTGCCCGATCAACAATCTCACCATCCATTTCCAGCACCAGGCGCAGCACACCGTGGGCCGCTGGATGCTGCGGCCCAAAATTCAGCGTGTAGGGCTTGATCTGGGTCTCAATATCGTCGGAGTAGTTTTGGGCTGTGGACATGGTCATGGTGTTGCCTCTGGCAAACGATAAGGCTTCGCAACTCTTAAAAAATAAGCGGGGTTAGCATTATGATCATCTAAAATCTTATCAATCATTCCATTATTCTGAAGTTCAATCAAAGCATTGTTCATCATGTGTTGAAGTTCAAACTGGTGAATATTTAATGTAAATGCTGTCGCGAATACTTCAAACGGTTTATCGTTGATACGACGCAATTTACCTGGGTTTTTTGACATATAATCTTCCAACAAACTTGGTTCTTGAAATGTGATGTCGGCCTTTTTTTCAGCAACATTTATAAAGTTCATTGAAAATTCAGACAACTGCGGAATTCCTATATATTGCGCTTTTGCAAAATATGAGTGGGCAATCACCTCAGAGATTTCACCATCCATCCCGGCGATTTTGATTGCTGGATCATTTGCAGCACTTAAATTTTGATCAAAGCGATTATCATCAACACGAGCATAAGCGTAAACAGGACTGTAAAAGAGCGGATTTGTGAAAAGTGCATTTTGACCGCGTTGTGCGTTTTGCCAGACACCGGCACAAAACATGTCAAAACGGTTGTTTTCCAAACCTGCAGGCCATGTTCCCCAACCTGTTTCTTCAACCCAATCAACCTTTAAACCCAGATTTTTAGCGGCCGTTTCGACGATATCGTAGATAATACCGCCAAACTTTCCTGTATTCGCATCTTTAGTCATGACCAAGGGCGGCCACAAAGCATAGCCGCATCGCAATGTGTGGGTCCGCATCACCCTTGCATAAGCCGTTTCTTGGACACTAGTTACAATAGTACTTTTATGCGCAATCCATGTTGCGCTCACGGAACCCAAAACTAAAGCCAATAAAATTAATACTATATAAGCCACATTTTTAGTCATGACCGTCCTCCATTAGTTGGTTGATCCGGCATGTATTTCTGCTTTGTATCATGCGCCGTTCCGGCCTTCTCATCACCCGGCAGCATGACTTTGGTCATGCCCTCCCACGGGCTAAGAAAATCGAAGGTACGGAAATCCTGTTGCAGCGTGACGGGTTCGTAAATGCAGCGGCGTTGCGTTTCGTCGTAACGCATTTCGACGAAACCTGTCATTGGGAAATCTTTGCGCAGCGGATGTCCGTCGAAACCGTAATCGGTGAGGATGCGGCGCAGGTCGGGGTTGCCCTTAAACGAGATGCCATACATGTCCCAGACTTCACGCTCGAACCAGCCGGCCGCCAGAAAATATGTGGTAACACTGTCGATGGTTTGATTGTCGCTGAGGCGCACCTTGATGCGAATGCGCTGGTTGAGCGACATGCTGAGCAAAATATACACCACATCAAACCGTTCCCCACGATCGGGATAATCGGCGGCTGTAATGCTCATCAATAATTTGAACTGGCATTTTTTATCATCCCGCAGAAACTTAATCACTTTTTTCAAATTGTGCGGCGGCACGATGGCGGTCAGTTCGCCAAGCACCAGATCATACGTGACATCATGCTCGACCAAAGACGCTTCCAGATAGGTCTGCAAATCGGCGAGTTTTGTCTTATCTGTTGCTATGGTCATATTATATACCCAATCCCATTTTATTCGATTTTACATCACAAAAATTCATAATCTAAAAATCCTTCAGCTTGAATTGACCTGACAAAAGGTTTTGAAAACCTGTATCGTGAATAAAGAAAGTTTTTGCTATCGGGAAATGTGCGATCATTTCATACCTCGCACAGCTTGATAGGGCTTTGCCATTCGGTAATAGCTGCCGGGCAACGGTTCATACTTGGCCAAAATATCTTCGATAATACCTTCGCTATTCAATTCTTCGATTGCCGTGTTAAGCAATTGTTGCAAGGCATATTCGCCGTTTGCCACGGCAAATTTATTCGGAAACACCTGATAGCCGTCACTGCCGACAACAAGCTTGATCTTGCCAGGATTTTTCGTCATGAAATCGGCGGCACTTGCGACCTCCATCACACCGGCATCGGCTTTATGCGCCGATAGTTCCTGAAAAATATTGGAAATCGGCGTCAGTTCCGGCAACGAAACGACGTGTGCTTTGGGGAACTGGCGTTGTGTTAAGGCTGCAGCCGTCGTGCCATCGACAAAGACCAGACGCGTTGCAGGATCGTTGAGCGATGCGACCTTGTTATCGAATTTATCATTCCGCTCTTGCGTCCATATTGCCATGCGCGAATAGGTGAAAGGCTGGGTAAAATCAATGACACGTTCACGTTGTACATTTGAAAACAGGCCGCTGCAGTACACATCAAAACGATTGGTGTTTAATGACTGCGCAAACTCACCCCAACCGGACTCCTCTGTCCATTGCACTTTGACGTCGATTTTCTTGGCTATTGCTTCAATAACATCATGCGCAATACCGGAAATCTCCTTGGTGTTCCCATCAACAATAACCATCGGCGCCCACGACGGATAGCCACAACGCAAAACTCCTGTGCGCAAAACGCGTTCTGCTGCCGTTTCGGCTTTTACAGACGTTTTGTTGCCACTAGTAATAACAGACGCACCAACCATGCCCGCAATCAAGGCTAAAATAATAACAGCAATGATATGCGATGTTTTCACTATTACCGGTCGATCAAAATGGTTTTGCTGCTGCCAGCACTACGCAAGCCGCCTTCACGCTGGATTTTTTTCTGCAATTGCAGGATGCCATAGATCAGGGCTTCGGCTGTTGGCGGACAGCCAGGCACGTAAATATCGACCGGCACGATACGGTCACAACCGCGCACGACAGAATAAGAATAATGGTAATAGCCGCCCCCGTTGGCGCAGGAGCCCATCGAGATCACCCAACGTGGTTCCGCCATCTGGTCATAGACGCGGCGCAAGGCCGGGGCCATTTTGTTGGTCAAGGTACCAGCCACAATCATGACATCGGATTGGCGTGGTGACGGTCGTGGCACAAGGCCAAACCGGTCCAGATCGTACCGGCTCATGTAGGCGTGAATCATTTCAACGGCGCAGCAGGCCAGGCCAAAGGTCATGGGCCACATCGACCCGGTGCGCGCCCAGTCCATCAGCGCATCGACCTGTGTCAGGATAAAGCCTTTATCCTGTAGTTCGTTTTGTGCGCGGCCAATGATAGCATTCTGTGTATTTTGGTCGGTTGGTGGAATGGGTGTGCCAGCGATGTGGCCCACATGCATACCGCCAAAATCCGGTGTTGGATTGTCTACCATGTTTCTATCTTACTCCCAGTCGAGAGCACCCTTTTTCCACTCGTAAATAAAACCGATAGTCAGGATGCCCAAAAAGATCATCGCCGATACGTAACCGAACCAGCCAATGCGGCCCAAAGTGACCGCCCACGGAAACAGGAAGGCGACTTCGAGATCGAACAGCGTAAATAGAATAGCCACCAGATAAAAGCGCACGTCGAACTTATCACGGGCATCTTCGAACGCATCGAAGCCGCATTCATAGGGCGCTAATTTATCAACGTCCGGCCGTTTGACACCGACCAGCCATGACGTGCCGATCATGATGACACTCAAGCCACAGGCCAGTGCCAGAAACACGATAATCGGCAACCAGGCCATTAAAAATTCATTGGATGCAAGCATCGACAGACTCTCCATTTGATAGGCAACAGGTTATCATACGCTGTGAACCGCGCCTAGAGGTATGCGATTGATTTTTACCCTTGTTTTCGACAAGATTGTGACAGTTTTACCAAAGGTTTCCATTATGTCTGATCCATCGCTGTTAAGCGTCACCGAGCTGCAACAGCGTCTGAACGCGGAGCAGCCCCTCACCTTGCTGGATGTGCGTGAGGATAAAGAGGTGACGTTGTGCGCCCTGCCCGGCAGCCTGCATATTCCACTGGGGCAAATTCCGCTGCGGTTTGCCGAGATCCCGACGGGCCAACCGCTGGTTGCCTATTGCCATCACGGCGCGCGCAGTCAGCGGGCGATTGACTATTTGCGTACGCAGGGGTTTGAAAATATGCATAATCTAACCGGTGGCATCCATGTTTGGGCGACCATTGTCGATCCCACGATGCCGACTTATTAGCCAACGAGCTGGTTAGGCACCGCTATTCTCGGCGCAATCATTGGCGTGATCATTAAAGGATGGTAAACTCTTTTTGCGCCATAGTGCATAAAGACAATTTACAGGATGCTGCCGCATGAGCGATGCCAAACCGTCAGACGAACCCTCCATCGAAGAGATTCTCGGCTCGATCCGCCGCATTATTGCGGATGATGAAACGCCAGCAGCGACAGGGAATAATGCTTCTCCTCTTGAGAGTTATGACGATGAAGACGATGATGTGCCGCTGGAATTAACGCAGAAACTGGATGAAGACGGCACGGTAATTGATCTGCATAAAACATCCGACAGGGATGATACGGAAGACCAGAATTTGTCCAGCCATTCCGTTTACGCCGAAGCACCTGCTATGCCGGTCACACCGCAACAAACTTATGACGATGAAATCACAGATGATGAGGTTACCGTGGTCAATTTTTCAGATCAGGACACAGCCGTGAATGAAACCCTTGTGTCCAACGTTGCCGCCAATGCCACCGCCGCCGTCTTTGCCAAACTGGCGCGTAATACGGCTATCAATCGCAGCGGCCATGAGGGCGCAACGATTGAGGATCTCGTCAAAGACATGCTGCGCCCCATGTTGAGCGACTGGCTGGATGACAATCTGCCAGAGATGGTGCAAAACATGGTGGAACGTGAATTGGAAAAAATCTCGCGCCGTGTTGGGTAATTTTCTTTTCTGCATTCTGATCATTTGAACCCGATTCTGATTACGCCTGTAACCAAAGCCGTGAATATGGTTTTCACGGGTCAACGTGCTGCTTTTCCATTGGCTGTGCAAACGATCATTGATAACCATTGGGCCGATTTGCTGCGCACCCGCACATCACTGACACGCGGCAGTGCCTTTACGATCAAAGAGATGATTGAGACCCCTGCTTCAATCGACGTTTATGTCGATCAAACCGACTACGCCCATTATATGGCATCGATGCTGTTACCAGAGATCACACAACACTTTCCCTGTCGCGTCATGCATACAGCTGTCTTGATCCACACTAGTGATAACCAAATGATTTTTGCCGAGATGGGACCCGCAACTGCGGCACCCGGACGGTTGCAATGTGCCGGCGGCGGGATTTCACTGGATGATTTATTGCCGAATCAAATGTTTGATGTCGTGCGTAATGCAGCGAATGAGTTGCATGAAGAAATCGGGCTGCACTGTGATGATCTGACGCATGTCAGCGACTTCAAATTTTCCTATCTTAAAACTGGAGGGCCAAGAGACTTTGTCAGCGCGATTTTCGTAGCACACACGCCCTTAACAGCAGATGATGTCTGTGCGCATTTTGCAGCGCATAACACTGCTTTACAGCAAAAGGGTGAAACGCCTGAGCTGGCGCGCCTGGTTTGTTTGCCGATTGATTCGCGCGCGGTCGATGAATTTTTGCATACAGCAACCTTGCCGCTGGATGACTATATGCCGGATTTGCTGCGGACTTATGCGCAGGCTTTTGGATCATGCATAGCAGTCTAAAAAAATTTTAGCTTTTCATTCGAAAAATAACCGTCTGGTTTCCACGCGAAAAAATACTTTTTTCTGTATTTAAGTCATCACAGCACCACAAAAATGCAGTGTTCCGCGTTGACTCAGGCACCCTCATTTCTTATACCTTTTATCTGTTCACAGCGAATGATAACGATTATCACATGCCTTCACCGGCATGACTGTTTGTTTTGGCAGACTTTACGTTTTCATAATTATATAATGTTATGTTTAATAATGCTGCGAAAAATGATCACTTTGATTTTGTTTACAATGACCGTTCCCATTGCGGTCTTTGGACAACATGCATTTGGCGGCGAGCACCTGAAAACCATACTGGTTGGCATGGGTGAACGGGCGCACCACAGCTGGCCCGAAACACGCAAGCATATCGAAAAAGCTCTGCCTGATGCTGTCCAGGGAATGGCGACGCGGATGAATGATTACAGCCCAAGTGCCGGTACCAACACACCGAGTTATTGCACTTCGGTTGATTTATGGGAAAATAAAGGTTTAAAAAATAAATTTGAACCAACGATTTCAATTTAGGATTGATAAATAAATTCAATCTATGGTAGATATAAATTGGTTCAACAATTTATGGTCTTGCCTCATGACACGCGAACAACTCCTCCTCAGCAAAACATATCAGGATAAAATGGCCGGTGTCAGTACGCTGATCAGCCACAATGTCATGGTTAGCGGACATCGCACATCAGTGCGACTGGAAAAAGAAATGTGGATTGGCATTAAGGACATCGCCCGGCTGGAGCGTTGTTCGGTCCATACACTGTGCAGCGAGATCGCCCAGCGCAAACGGCCTGGCACGTCACTGACTGCCGCGATTCGGGTGTTTATCATGTGTTATTTCCAGGCGGCTGCGACTCATGAAGGCCACCAACAAGCCGGACATGGCACAGGTGCGCAACAGGCCAGCACGGTGTTACACCGTTTGGACAATGTGCCGTATTACGGTTTGCGGGAATTCAAGCAAATGCCGCAGCAACAAACCATGCCCGTGCCACAGGCATCGTCCGGTAACCGCAAAACTCTATAAGCCTTAATTCAGCATGTCCTTAAGCAAAGCCGCCAGCGGTGGAAACAGCGCTGTGGCGACGAATACCAAACCGACCAGAATGATGATTAAAAAGACAATGTTAATCGCGACAAGCGCAATCATGGACGCTGACCAGAATGGTGCGGGTGGCTGATCGTCTGTTGTGGCATTTTTAGTTGCAGTCATGGTCATTCCCGCGTTTCTGTTTTACACTCTGGCTCATCATGCCACATTATACGCTTTCTCTTGACGACACGACAATCGGGCAACGGTTGGATACACTGATCGCCCAGCGTTTGCCAGCGCATTCGCGTGTCCAAATTCAAGGCTGGATCAAGGATGGTTACGTTACAACTGTTGCTGGACGCGCGCTACCCAATGCCTCTTTTAAATCAAAAACGCCGTTAGAGATCGTCATTGACGCGCCGGAACCGGCAACGTTCACCTTGGCACCTGATGCGTCGTTGACGTTGCCGATCCTGTATGAAGATGATGATTTGCTGGTGATCAATAAACCAACCGGATTGGCTGTGCATCCGGGTGCTGGAAACTGGCAAGGCACACTGGTGCATGCCTTGTTGGCACATACGGGCGGACAGTTATCAGATGGCGGGCAGGATGAAGACGCGCAATTAACGCGGCCCGGCATTGTGCATCGGCTGGACAAAGATACATCCGGTGCCATGGTCGTTGCCAAGAATAATCAGGCGCATTTTTTATTGGCTAAAGGACTAGAAGAGCGCACGGTCAAACGGCATTATTGGGCGTTGGTGTGGGGCATGCCGAACCCGCTGCATGGCACGATCGACACTTATATCGGCCGTGATGCGCGCAACCGGCAGAAAATGAGCGTACAGAATAACGGCGGGGGCAAACATGCCGTGACGCATTACACAACGCAACAGATTTTTCGTTTAAACGATCATGTAACAATCAGTCTGGTATTGTGCGTATTGGACACGGGCCGCACCCATCAAATACGCGTGCATATGACACATATCGGTCATGCCGTATTGGCAGACCCGGCGTATGGTGAACGGTTAATGGCCAAATACCGCACGAAATTGCCAAGTGACTTACAGGATTTATTGAAAGAGTTACCCGGTCAAGCCTTGCATGCGCGCGAATTATCGTTTCTGCATCCAATGAGTGGTACAGCGTTGCATTTTGTCGCGCCGCCGCCGCCGTCCCTGCAAGCCGTCATTGATTATCTGGAACGTTACCAGACGTAACGTTTATGGGAGTGGCTGTGTCGTTTCGATTTCCGGTCCCCACTCCTCACGCAAATCATTGCACTGGCGTTCCAGTGATTTAACGCGAAATGCCGCCTGACGCCGCAACAATCCAGACACCATTAAAGGCGTGTTGATATACAACACCAAGCCCAACGCCGCACCGCCATACATCAGTAACAGCATATAGGGTTCCATCAAGATATGCATGGCGTTTTCAACGTTGTGACCATCATGCCACAACATCATCAGCGGCGGGAAAACACCGGCGACATTCATGGCCCCCACTGTCAGGCCAGCCAGACGTTCACGGCTGTTATCCGCAAAGATCGCAACGGCTGTCGGCAACAAACCGACAACAACAATGATCGTAGTCGGCAATAATGTGACAGCACCCACCACCAACAATAATGTTGTAATCAGTGTCGTGAAAATCCCGCTTTTTTTGACGGTTGCTGGTTTGGGAGATTTGCTCATGAAAACAGATCGCTGCCTCGCTCAAAAAACCGTGTCATGACGGTCAAGACAATGAAAAATGCCGCCAGGACGGCGGAAACTATAGCCGCAATCTGCCGTCCGGTTTCGCGGCCAAAAACCGTATTCGTTTGCAGATGACCGCTGAGGCGTACCTGTTCATCCCGCAATTGCCGGTAGTACTGAACAGATTTATAAAAGTTGACCCGGTCGCGGGTGACTTCTAATGAACCATCAACGCGGTTGAGCAAATGCAGGACATTACCACTTTTGGCATCGCTTTGCAGGGATTTGATGACGGCGGCACGGTGTTTTAAATTTTGAAAACGCTGGGCCACAATTTCAGCTTCTTTGATCAGCCACGTCGTCAGCCCTTTAAGTTGCGGCACCTGGTAGCGTTGCTGTAGATTTTGCAACAATGCCATCAACGATATCGCACGTTTGCGTGCGTCTTCTGATTCCAGCAACGCCATTTGCGCAGAATAATCCTTAGGGTCACGCGCCGCGATAAAAGCTACAATATGCCGGTCAACCATCACTTGTGGCCGGTCGTTTTCCTGGCCGATTTTATCGAGGGCCTGCAACACGTTCGCGCAATTCAAGACATAGAATTTTTGCAGCAACGGGCTGAGGCACGGACAGAATTCAGCGATCTCGTACAGACACCGTTCAAGACCGCAATCCATACTGCGCCGCAAAATAAATTTTGACAGCTGATCGTATTTTTTCAGCCATTCATTTTCTTTTGAAATCATGTAATGGTCGCTCGTAATTTTATACCACGCAATCTTTTCCCGAATGATTTCCGCAACAGCCTGCACAGGCTGTTCACGGATAATCAAATCCAGCAAAATACCGCCCAACCCATGCGGCATAGCACGCACGTCTTTGTAGCGGATGGGGCCACTGGGATCGAGTGCCATCGCGACATAGCACAACAGCCGATCCTGATAGCTGCCATTTTTACCATTCGCGCTGGCACGGTTAATGCCATTATTCACAGCCTCGATCATTTCGGTGTCGATCAAAGACCGGTCCAGCCATTTAATCAGATTACCGGATTCAATCAATTGCAAGGCTTCAGCAGGATTATCATATAAGTCATGAGCGACAGCACGCGCGCGCATATATTTACGACCATTAAAATCCAGAGCCCGGGTTGCTTTTTTCAATGTGGCGTGTTGCTTTAATGGCGCGCGATTACCATTGACCCAGTTTTCCAATTGATCAATCGTCCAACGCAAACGCGGATCGTCGCTCAGCGTCGTGCGGAAAAAATCCGACATGCGCGGCGTCAACTGCAGACCATCGGTCAGAACGGTAAAACTCGTACGGTTGATTTTCTCATCGATAATAAATTGATCAGGCTTGCCAGCCAGCGGATCGTACCCGCGCAACAAGATTGCGGCCAATACGCCCAATGCGTAAACGTCATCACTGAATGACGCTTCGCCTTTGGCAAGCGGATGCGTCATGGCACGTTCAACTGTTTCATATACGGTGCTTTGCAGTGCCCCGCATAAAGACGTTACAAAATCGCCGGTAACCGCCTCTTCATTTTCACGCTGGCTCCAAAAAATATTATCAGCGCGAATATTGCCGTGGCCATAACCCAATGGTGACAGCGCGTTCAAACCATTGAAAATCGGCTTGATAATATATTTGCGCAAAGCCTCTTCGCTGATCGGGGTACGTTTGGGACTATTTACACTGAGCAAAGATGGCGCTTGCGGTTTTGTCATCAATACTACCATGCGCTGGGTTTGATTATCCCAGTTCGCAGCACCGACATGTTTGATGGTGGAAAAACCGTTTGTTTCGCGGTTTAAAAATGACTGAATGATATCCAGCCGTGCCGGATAATGATCTTTGATCACATAAGCTAATAGTGACTGTGTTTTATTTTCTTTTTGAATCGCTTCATACACATCGGCGTAAGGATGTTCAAACCCATGGACCGGATGCGATAATAAAATTTCGTACATGTCATTGAAAATGACACGGTCGCCCTGGATTTTTGTGCTATCGCGCTTCCCGCCAGCGGCGGCGGCCTCTGTCGATGTTTTGGCTTCGGTTGCTGCGTCCGTCGAACTCACAATAATCCTGTTTAGGCATCGGGGCACCGGGCATAAACGCCCGATCACATGCCATCCAGTTTAACTAAAGCTTAGAGAATAAATGGTTAAAACAGCGGCTAAATTTCAGCCATGGCTGTAGCATAGGCCCAATCAAACCAAGGGCCTAACACAGCAATATTGGCAGTTTCAACGGTTGGCCCACACCAGAGGCGCAAGCCGAGTGGAGCAGCGGCATAGGATTTTACATCATAGGCAGCGCGTTCCTGTTCCAAAAGAGCAACAACCCGGTTAACGACCAGCTGCTGCTGACCCGCTGAGAGCGCCGTAAATTGTCCATTAGAAAATGTCAGGCAGATTGAACTGCGCGATCTGTAAGACGGGTCAGCTGCCAAGAAACTGAGATAGTCGCGCTGGCTGACGATTGCATCCAAGGCCGCCGCGTTGCGTTTGACGCGCGCCATGGTTTCGGCATGTCCGCCGATCTCTTCGATCCATTCCAGCGCGTCCAGCGCATCGGCGACGCACAACATGGATGGCGTGTTGATCGTGACGCCTTCAAAGAAATCGAATTTGACTTCGCCTTTGGCTTTGAGCTGGAAAATTTTCGGGATTGGCCATGTCGGCGTATAAGACTGCAAACGTTCGATAGCTTTCGGGCTGAACACCAGCATGCCATGTTGGGCTTCGCTGCCCATGCCCTTTTGCCATGGCCAAGAGATAATATCAAGATCATGCCACGGCAGGTCAAATGCAAAGACCGCAGATGTGGCATCACAAATGTTGAGGCCCTTACCTTGTGGCGGTTTCCAGTTGTCTGGAATGCAGACGCCTGATGTCGTGCCGTTCCAGGCAAACACCAGATCGCGATCACCATCCAACTGTGACAGATCCGGCAGAGAACCAAACGGCGCGGTAAAGGTGCGCGCGTTCGGCAGTTTCAATTCATTGATGATGTCGTGTAGCCACATCAAGCTGAAATGCTCCCACGCCAAAACGTCGACGCCGGTATCGGGTGCGCCCAAGACATTCCACATCGCCAGTTCCATGGTGCCGGTTTCAGACGCCGGGGCAATGCCGATGCGGTATTCATCGGGAATGTTCAACAGTTTGCGCGTGCGATCAATAACTTCCTTGAGCTGTTTTTTGGCGATGCCGGAGCGGTGTGACCGGCCAACCGTATCCTGCCGCAACTTGGCCAATTCCCAACCTGGATGTTTGGCGCACGGGCCACAGCTGAAACTGGGGTCGGTGGGACGAACATCCGGTTTAGCCGGAATGGGGGAAAATACGTGTGTCATGGTTGCAGGATAATGCTTAAAAATTGCCGGATCGTAAAGAGGAAATCGGCTATAAGGCTTAACAAGCTGTTTAATAAAGCGTTGTATCGTCCTGCCAGTCTTTTTCGACTTTGACAAACAGGCGCAGATCAACCGGCACGCCAAAAACAGCCTTCATCGTGCGTCTGGCCCCTTGCCCGATGCGTTTGATCATCTCACCCTTATGTCCAAGAATAATGGCGCGCTGGGTGGTTTTTTCAACGGTGATAACCTGTTGTAAATACCATTTCTGCGGATTGCTTTCGTCAAACAATTCTGTCTGTACGGTGCAGGAATACGGCAATTCCTGCTGCAGATACAAATAGAGTTTTTCACGCGTAATTTCAGCGGCCAAGACTTTCATTGGTGTGTCTGTCACTTCTTCACCGGAATAAAACCACGGCGCTTTTGGTAAATATTTGGCGAGGACATCCAGAAAATGCTTGAGGCCGCTGTCTTTGGTGGCGGAAATCATGACCGTTGCCGCGAAATCATACATCGCATTTAATTCGGCTGTGATCGTCAGCAATTCTTCTTTTGGCACCAAATCAATTTTATTGATCACCAGAATTTTGGGTTTGCCAACATGTTGGATGCTACCCAGCATTTGATCCAATGCCCGCACCATGCGCTGCGGTTTGGCGGCATCAACCATAATGGCGACAACATCCGCTTCATTCCCCGCATCATACGCAGCATGCAGCATGGCGCGTTCCATTTTGGTGTTGGCGGGTGTCAGGCCAGGCGTGTCGATAAAAATAATCTGCGTGTCATCGTGCAACACAATGCCCAGCAATTTCTTGCGTGTGCTGTGCAATTTTGGCGACACGATCGCCAGTTTTTGCCCGACCAGACGATTGAGCAAGGTTGACTTGCCCACATTGGATTCACCGATCAAGGCGACATAACCGCATTTTTGATCTTCAATCGGTGGGGTTACGTGTTCCGTTATATGTTCTGTTCCGTTTTCATCCGTCACAATGAGGCCTGTAATCTTTCTAATAAAATGGCTGCTGCGATTTTTTCAGCCGTTTGTTTCGAGGTACCGGAACCGATGGCAGGTTCATGTCCTGTGATCGTCACCGACACGCTGAAATGCGGACGGTGGTCAGGGCCACTGCGTTCGACAAGTGTGTAAACTGGCAGTGGCAGGCTGCGCGCCTGTGCCCATTCCTGTAATGCCGTTTTCGGTTCAACGGGTGCTATGGCATAGCCATCCAGCAAAGGTTGCCAATGTGTTTTGATGAAATGTGTGGCCGCGTCCCAGCCGTCAATTAGATAGAGCGCAGCGATTACCGCTTCAACCACATCCGATAAAATCGACGGGCTGGGTTGGCCGTCATGCGCGAATTTTTCTTTGGTGGAAATCTGGATGTGCGGCGTTAAGTTAGCTTTATCAGCAATCACAGCCAGTGTATCCTGGTTAACTAGCAAGCTCAAACGACGCGCCAGACCACCTTCAGACTCAGCGGGAAATTGCTCGTACAGCATAGACGCGACAACAAAGCCCAACACCCGGTCGCCGAGAAATTCCAGCCGTTCGTAGCTGCTGCCTTCTGCATGAAGCTTTGAACTGTGCGTCAAAGCCTGTTGCATCAGAAGATGGTCGAGCGGCAACATAAACGTCATCAGGGACTGATCGGATTGAAAATACGGTTGAAACGCACCGTCCACGGCCAGCGCCAGACTTCCCACGCATGGGCTTCATCCGACACCGAGAAAAACAGGCGGTCAGCGCGGCCGATTAAATTTTCATACGGTACAAAGCCAACTTCGTTTTGCACACGGCTGTCCATCGACCCGTCGCGGTTGTCGCCCATCATGAAATAATGCCCGGGCGGGACTTCATATTCCGGTGTGTCATCCAATGCTTCGTGATCGGAGCGTTCGATGATGATGTGCTGAACGCCGTTGGGTAATGTCTCGCGGTATTTTTTGTGCAGCACAGTGTCACCAGATGGCATTTTTGCAGCATATTCACCGATAAATTCACGTTCAACCATCTTGTTATTGATATAGAGGCGGCCTTTTTTCATCTGAATCGTGTCGCCTGGCAGGCCGATCAGGCGCTTGATGAAATCGATCTGCACATCGGTCGGCTTACGAAAGACAATGACATCGCCTTGCTTTGGCTGATGTGCATTAATTCGCGTGGCCGGAATGGGCGCAATGCCCAAAGGAAAGGAAAAACGGCTGTAGCCATAAGTGTATTTTGACACAAACAAATAATCGCCGATCAATAGCGTCGGCACCATCGAACTGGATGGGATGGAAAATGGTTCGAACGCCAGTGACCGGATAGTCAAGGCAAAAATGCCGGCAATCAGGATTGTCTTGACGGTTTCAAACAAATGGTTTGGATTGGTGGCAGGTTGAATGTCTTTTGGCATGCGGGTCAGAAATCAGTGTAAGAATGACAGAAAATGATCAAGTTGTTTCAATGATCACGGTGGCCACAGCATAGTCGCCATCATCACTCATGGAAAGATGACAGATCGCTTCATGCACTGTTTTTTCGTTCAGTAAATGCTGGTAGCCACTATTTATGGTAATATTTGGCTGTCCGAGTGCGCTATGGATGATTTCAATATCATGCCAGCTCAGACCGCTGCGCATCCCTGTGCCTAACGCCTTTAATGCTGCTTCTTTTGCCGCGTAAAGCCGGGCAAAAGCGGCGGCTGACGGGTTTTTAGTTTGCGCCCGGGCAATTTCAGCGGCTGTAAAACATTTGTGCAAAAACCGTGTTTCAAATTTTAAGATCAACGCAGCAATACGCGAGATCTGGACTATATCTGTGCCCATGCCCACGATCACAGCACATTCCCCGGGATATGGTTGATGTCATTTTCCACATCATCAAAATGCTTGTGCAGACGTTTACGGCGCTGCACACGATACGCCCGTAATGTGTTGCGTACCAGATAATATCCCAACAAGGCCGATGGCAGCCCAAGCAGGAAACCACCGATAGTCATGGGCAAAATGAGATCCTGAAACACGATCCCTAATTGTTGCCAGGAATGCACGGGCCAGATTTGCGCCCAAATTTCTTCCATCGAGGCGACCACATGAACGCCGTGGTGCGCCGGGCGTAGCCCCAAAAACACCTTGCCCAGTTTGTAACTGAGCGGAAACACGATGGCGAATGTCCACGGATTCCCAAGGAGGGTGCCAATAAACATCGAAATCAGATTGCCTTTAAAGAGACGGCACAGCAAATAGCCTAAAATCAAATGCGTAAACAGGATTGGCCAGTAATTGACAGCGATCCCAAAAGCAAAACCACGCGCAATAAATTCCGGCGTTCCCGGCAAACGGCGCAAACGGTACAGAAAATATTTAACAACCCGCGCCCAGCCTTTTTGGGGCTGGATGCTGTGTCTGATGTTGAGCCACAACGATTTTTTGTGACGACGGCGAAAGAGCATGGCTATTTATCCGTTCCGCGCGCGATCGACGCTGGTGATAATGGGCGCGGCGCGTAGTGCTGCAATAATATCGCTCAGATGGCGCGCGTCTTTGACCTGGACGTCGATAAACATTTCATAGAAATCGAGCGACCGATTGGTAAATTTCAGATTGGTAATATTACCACCATTTTTGCCGATAATGGTCGAGAGATCTCCTAACGACCCAACACTATTCTGCACTGTCAGGCTGAGGCGGCCGATGAGGCTGTTTGACTTGTCGGTACCGCCATCATCCCATGACACATCAATCCAGCGTTCCGGTTGATCAGCAAATGATTCCAGTGTGTCGCAGTCAATGGTGTGAATGGTCACGCCCTTGCCTGTTGTAATAATACCCACAATGCGGTCACCGGGTAACGGGTGGCAACAGCGTGCGTAATGGATGGCCATACCGGGAATAAGACCACGGATGACGATTGGTTTGTCTTTTTTCTTTTTATCGGCGCTTTGCTGTTTGCTGAGAATATGGTCGATCGTAACCGGTGCTTCATCAGCCTTGCTCTTGTGCGCCGGGAAGATGGCGGTGAAAACTTCTTTAGCCGTTGGCGACCCCATGCCAATGCCGGCATAAAGATCGTCAATCTCATTTTGTTTGAATTGTGCCACGACATTGCGCACGGCCTTGTCGTTAAATTCATAGCCTTCCTGGCGGAAGATTTTGTGCAGGATAGCCTTGCCCAACGCCGAATATTCATCACGCTGTTGTTGACGCACAAAACGGCGAATGTGGGCGCGCGCCTTGCCGGTAACAACAAACCGTTCCCACGTCGGTGACGGAGTTTGTGATTTTGAGGTGACGATTTCGACCTGGTCACCGTTATTCAATTCCGATGTTAGCGGTGCGATACGGCCATTGATCTTGGCACCGACACAGGTATCGCCGACTTTGGAATGCACGGCATAAGCGAAATCGACGAGCGTTGCACCTTTGGGCAGCTCTATTAAGTCGCCTTTTGGCGTAAAACAAAAGACACGTTCTTGAAACAGTTCCAATTTGGTATGTTCCAGAAATTCGTCTGGTTTCTGTGCGCTTTCGAGGATGTCCAGCAATTCACGCAGCCAGCGGTATTGCTTGCCATCGGCAATGGCATTGCGGCGTTGTTTGTACGCCCAGTGCGCGGCCACCCCAAGTTCAGCAATTTTATGCATGTCATGGGTGCGGATTTGCACCTCGATCCGCTGTTTTTGCGGACCGATGACGGTGGTGTGCAGCGATTGATAGCCGTTTTGTTTCGGGATGGAAATATAATCTTTAAACTTGCCCGGAATCACCTGATAGGCGCTGTGCATAATGCCCAGCACTTGATAGCAATCCGCGACATTGTCGGTCAACACGCGAAACGCCATGATATCGGAGAGTTGCTCGAACCCAACATTCTTCTGCTGCATCTTGCGCCAGATGGAGTATTTGCTTTTTTCACGGCCACTAACCGCGACTTTCAGCCCACCTTTGGTCAGCTTGTCCTGCAGTTCGCCGATAATATCGTCGATCAGGTTTGAGCCTTCTTCGCGTAAGTAAGCTAGACGCTTGATAATGCTGTCGCGGGCTTCATGATTTAATTCCTTAAATGACAGATCTTGCAGCTCATCCTGAATTTTTTTCAAACCAACACGTTCGGCCAATGGCGCGTAAATTTCGATAGTTTCTTTAGCCGTTTTCTGACGCTTTTCAAGTTGTGGCTTAAAGTGCAGCGTCCGCATATTGTGCAAACGATCGGCTAATTTAACCAGCAACACCCGAATATCTTCTGACATCGCCAAAATTAATTTACGGAAGTTTTCCGCCTGAGCACTTTCGGAAGATTGCAGTTCAATCTTTGATAGTTTCGTCACGCCATCAACCATTTTAGCGATTTCTTCACCAAACAGTTTTTTTAATTCGTCATAGGTAGCCGCGGTATCTTCTAACGTATCATGTAGCAAGGCTGTCGCGATGGTTGCTGCATCCAGTTTCAATTCCGTTAAAATAGCTGCAACTTCAAGGGGATGCGAAAAATACGGGTCGCCGTTGGCGCGTTTTTGCGACCCATGCATTTTCATCGCATAGACATACGCCCGATTCAACAGATCTTCATCTGCGTCAGGATCATAAGCTTTGACGGTTTCAACCAGTTGATACTGGCGGATCATGAGACAACCTTTTTATTTTTTAGAGACAAATAATTCATGTGCCATAAGTTTAGGCACAGATTCAGAATGAAGTCTTAACGTATAGCGGAGACATTCCCTGTATTATAAGCCATAATACGATAAAAGAAAAGTGGATTTAAACATTTCATAAATACATTATACTCAAATGATCTATCTAAATATAAATTGGATTTTATGACCCAACGCATCCACATTCGCCGTGAAACTCTTGCCGATGGGCGCAGCTTGTCGCTATATGGTTGGCGCAAGCATGACGAGGTTCGTACCGATCATCTGATTGAGCCACCGCCATTGTTGCCGCAGATCAATTCTGGTTTGTTGAGTTGGCACCCGTTGTTGCAGGAGTATGTAACGGTGTCACCCCACCGGCAAAACCGCACGTTCAAACCTGCGGCGGATCGATGTCCGCTGTGTCCAACGCAAATTAGTGGCCATAGCACAGAAATTCCGTTTGCGAATTTTGAGCTGGCGGTGTTCGACAACCGCTTTCCGTCGTTTGTGTTGCCGGAACAAGCCATTCCGTTGGACGATCCGACGTTACATCTGGCGAATGGCAAATGTGAAGTGGTTGTCTATTCGCCTGATCATACACAAACAATGGGCACTATGAGTGATGCACAACGGTTGTTGCTGATCGAAACCTGGGTGCATCGTTATGATACACTGCTGGGCCTGCCCAATATTGCTTACACGCATATGACCGAAAGCCGTGGCGAGGCGATGGGAGTGACACTATTTCATCCGCACGGCCAAATTTACGCCATGCCGTTTGTGCCACCGATCCAAACCAAAATGGCGGCGGCGTTTCAACAGGATCCGCGTGTTTTAGCCAATGTGATTGCAAAAAACCCAGGGTCCATCATTTCTGAACAAGACAGCATTGTCGCGTTTTGTCCGGATTTTGGGTTGTTTTCGTATGAAGTTTGGCTGGCACCGCGTGATCCAAAAGCCGGTTTGTGGAATTTTGACCGCACTGAACGTGAAGCATTTGCTGTGTTGATGGGCAAAACGGCACGGGCTTACGATGCTTTATTTAATCAACCCATGCCGTACCTGATGGCGATGCATTCAGCACCCTTACCGTTTGAAAAAAACTGGCATGCGCATATGACATTTCAGCCATTCTTACGCGCCGCAGATAAATTGAAATATCTGGCCGCAATTGAGGTGACGTCTGGCCATTACCTCAAAGACGTGACGGCACAACAGGCGGTCAGCATTCTTAAACCCCTTTTCGATCAACAGGACTAGACGACATGTCACAATCCGCCACCGCCTCTGCCCCGGCCCGCGTCAATTTGCTGGGGGAACATACTGATTACAATTTTGGCTTCGTGCTGCCAACGCCCTTGCCGTTTGAAACGGAAGTGACGTTGAAACAGGAAGGGGCTGGCGGTGTCGTCACGATGTGGAGCGAAGCCTTTGCCAACACGATCCGCCGCAATATCATGGAACCGGCCCAAGGCAATTGGAGCGACTATATTACGGGTTGTATGAAAATGCTGTATGACCGCGGCGTCAAAGTGCGCGGCATTCACGCCGAAGTCAAAAGCCGTGTACCAATGGGCGCTGGCATTTCCAGTTCGGCCGCGATTTTGGTAGCCACACTTCGCGCCGCGCGCGATTTGTTTTACCTCGATCCGTTTGAATATTCCGACCGTACGATCGCGCAACTGGCGTATGAGGTGGAGCGTAATTATGTGGGCGTGCCATGCGGCACCATGGATCAGATGGTGAGCTCCATGGGCCATATCGGCGAAGCGATGTTTTACGATACGCAATCGGGTGAGATCGAACTGGTCGCCATGCCCAAAGGCTATGAATTTGTGATTTTTCATTGCGGCTTGAAACGTCAATTGCAGGATGCCCAAACCGGCTACAAACAACGTGTCGCGGAATGCCAGAAGGCCTGTGAATTATTGGGCATTCCCAATTTACGCGCGTTGGGCATGAACGACCTCGATAAAGTCGAAGCCCTGCCCTCGCCTTACAAAGAACGCGCGCGCCATGTCATCACGGAAAACCAGCGCGTGCTGGACGGCGTCGATGCCTTGAAACGTGACGACATTGCCGAATTTGGCCATCTCATGACCGCCAGCCATGTCTCGCAACGCGATGATTACGCTGTGTCTATTCCCGCCATCGACCGCCTGGTCGAAGCGGCTTTGTCAAACGGTGCGATGGGTGCGCGTCTCACCGGTGGTGGTTTCGGCGGCGCGATCGTGGCGTTATTTCCAATGGAGACAGCTTTTGCCTTAGCGCCAGAGGTGGTGAAATGTTGCAAGGATAGTTATTGGGTGCAGTGATGCCTAATGCATGTTCGCTTTTTGGGGCGGGTACATGATGAAATTACTGAGTTGCACAAGACCATTTTTCACGCTGGTGCCTTGTGTCAAAATACAGCCTAAATTTTCCATGCTCTTATCGTCAACTAAATGTCCAAGCAACATGAGACCGGCACCCAAGATCGATACGCTTGTTTCGGCCCACTCATTATTAATGGCTAGCCTGTCGTGCGACAAAGTTCGCTCAATTTTATTTTCCATGGCAACGGTCATCCCCAGTACACACGCTGCAGCCACATTGTTAACAAGAAAATCGGGCAAGATTTGATCGTTATATTCCGGAAATTGCAACAGGCCATAGACCGTAAATCCATAAGATACGCCACGCCATAGTGCTTGGGTAAATGCAGAGGAGTTGTTTTGGTAAGTATCTGAAATGTGGGACATGGTTTGTTTAAAATTAAATATTCAACGCATAATCAAGTTATATTATACATATTCAATAGTTTTGCAATAAAAAAGACCCACATTACGATGGGCCTTCTCAAATCTTAAAAGCAGAAAATCTTAATACTCACCCTCGTCATCTGACGGTTCAAAATTGGGTGTGAAAGCAGCGGCTTCGCTGTCGTCTTCCTCTTCGACCGACATGCCGTCTTCATCGGCGCCACGGTCAAGGGCTTCGCGGGCCATGTTGATCCAGGCTTCTTCACCGTCAACGGCGTCGACCGTTTCTTCGGTTTCTTCAGCGCTGAACAGGGCTTTTTGGTGACGCTTGATCAACTCTTCACGCAAGGTGTCTTGCGGGATCGTGTCTTCGGCAATTTCGCGCAGGGCCACAACCGGGTTCTTGTCGCGGTCGCGGTCAACGGTCAGCTTGGCACCGGCGGCCAGTTCGCGCGTGCGCTGGGACGCCAGCATGACCAGTTCAAACCGGTTCGGGATTTTTTCGACGCAATCTTCAACGGTTACGCGTGCCATGATGCTCTGCCTTTGTATGTCTGAAAACAATCAATAATGAGATGGCGTGAGCATAATGGGGCTTGCTGGACATGGCAAGAGAAAACTCTATAGTCGGATTTTAGAGTGTCGCCGCACACGCGGTGCAAGTGATTTAAAACATAATGATAATAACAGTTTAAAGGATATAAGCATGACGTGGTATAAAGATGAAAAACTGGCGGTATTTATTGACGGCGCGAATCTGTATGGCGCCGCCCGCGCCCTGGAATTTGATATAGATTATAAGCGCATGCTGCAATGGGCCGCTAAACAGGGCAAATTGATCCGCGCCTATTATTACACGGCTCTGGTCGAGGAAAATGAATTTTCGCCGATCCGTCCGCTGGTCGACTGGCTGGATTACAACGGCTACACCATGGTCACGAAACTGGCGCGCGAATTTACTGACGCCAACGGCCGTCGCAAAGTCAAAGGCAATATCGATGTCGAGCTGACCACCGACGTCATGGAAATTTCCCAGAATGTCGATCATGTCATGCTGTTCACCGGTGATGGCGATTTCAAATATCTGGTCCAGGCGATCCAGCGCAAAGGCGTTCGCGTCAGCGTCGTCAGCACTGTTGAAACCCACCCGCCGATGATTTCCGACGAGCTGCGCCGTGTCGCTGACCATTTTATCGACCTCAGCGATCTGCGTCATGAAATCAAACGCGCCGACGCCCCGAACCGCCAGAACAACAACAATGGCGAGACGACGCAAACCGGTGGTCAGAATTAAATCAACTGATTAATTGGTCACTTTAACAGCATCGCGCGATTCACTTCGCGTAATAGATGACATTATTTTTCTTGTTAAATTGGCAAATGAGCTTTATGCTTAATGGCATGACCAAGATTATTTCAGCCTTTTTCATCGTTCTGTTGGCTATGCCCGCCTGGGCTGCAAAGCCTGTTGTCGAACACGTGCCAGCCTCGAATTATAATTTTACAGTCGATTATGACGTTTATGCCGGCGGGATGCATTTGCTGGATATCACCCAGCAGTTCAGCCTGACAGACCAAAGTTACAGCAGTGATCTGATCGCCAAGCCCACCGGTTTTTTCTCCAAGATAGTGCCATGGGAAGGTCATTACCTGACGACCGGGTTACTGGGCGCCAATGGCCGCCTGTTGCCGCAACGTCATTTGAAAAGCAGCCGTTGGGGAGATGAGCGTGACGAGACGATTATGCTGTTTGATAAGAACGGCGATTTAACCCGCATGACGGACAGTGAATGGGTGACTGGCAAGACCAAGCCAGCCGCGCAGGATGTGACACCCAGCTCTGATTTAAGCAAGGGCGCTGTTGATCTGGTGACCGCCGTGTTGCGTATGCTGCAAACGACACAAACCAACGGCGTGCTAACTGACAAGTCCTGCAACGTACACAACGTGGTGTTCGACGGCAAACGCCGTTTCATGATGGATTTCACCGATGTCGGCACGTCGACTTTAACGGCGTCAAACTACAACGGTTTCAACGGCAAAGCGCGCCATTGCGTGATCGAAGTCAAACCCCTCGCCGGTTTCAATGGCAAGAAACGCGGGTTTTACAAGATCCAGGAAGACAGCCGCACCCACGGCGCCCTGCCGTCCCTGTGGCTGATGCCGGCATGGGCCGCCAGTGAAGGCAGCGCCGCCGGTCCGCCCATTCCCGTACGGATGCTGATTAAAAGTGAATACGGCGCGATTTTGGTGCATGCGACGAAAGTGACGCGGAAGTAGAGAAGCTTATTTCACCACCGCCTGATACGGCGCGGCGACGGGATAAAAGTATGTCATGCCAGGATCATATTTGCGGATGATTTTGTCAATGGCACCGGTGTTTTGCATCTCTTCCAGAGCGACATTGAGCATATCGATAACCTCTGAATTACCACGCGCCACGGCCCATGTATTCGGAAAAATACGGATGGGTTTGTCGGCAGTCAGGTTTTTAAGTGTGCCTGGATTTTTTGCGTTGTAGCCTTCGGCAACCGATTTTTCGATAGCGACAGCGTCGGCTTTGTGAGTGACAACATCCATCACCAGTTGCGATACATCTGTGTTGTGCGTATGTGATTCCGTTTGGGCGTTCGGAAAGTCTTCTTTCGCCACGATGTCCGCCATTTCACCATCCAATGTCGCCAGGCGATAGGCTTTGTTATTCAACAAAGCGATATTGTTGTCAAAACGTGTATCATCTGCGCGGACATACAAACCCATAGCAGCGTAATTGACAGGTTTAGAAAACTCACTGAAACGCGAGCGGTTGGCCTCTGGCCACAAACCCGCGCAATACATGTCATAACGACCTGTGCGCATGTCTTCAGCATAGGTGGCAAACGTCGTTTCCTGTGTCCATTCGATTTTAAGTTTGAGCAACTGACCTATCTTTTCGGTCAGATCATAAAAAATACCTGACAGTTTTCCGGTGTTCGCGTCTTTGACTAGATAAGGTGAATAAACCACATAACCGCAACGAATGGTGTTAGTCTTCGTGATCCGGTCAAAGGCGGATGTTTTCTTTGTCTCAATATTTTGATGTGTAGTCGGTATTATGATGCGTATGGCAGCAAAAGCTGTGATCACGACAATAAGGGCTGCAGAAATAAAGATCGTTGCGGGTTTCATATTGTTAACTCCTGATTTAACTCACATTTTAGCAGATCGCGCAATGATGTAAATGATGAAATCAGGTTTTAAAGCATGACAATAGGAAAGGTAAATTGCGTTTTAGTGGTGTCAGCACTCTTATGTGTCGCAACAAAAATAACCGTTGGTGCAGTATTCACTTCATCCAGCCAGAGATTTTGCTGTAAGGATGATCCTTGTGGTTTAATGCATTTATCGACATGCAGGCCAGCATCTGCCATGGCACTGATATAAAATGCATCGTCGCGATAAAAATCGTCGACATCAAACGAATTATCTTGGCCGTGAATATTAACTTTGAATATTTCACCATGCTTTTTTATAATTCCTTTTTCATGACTCCACGAAATAAATTCTTTTCCATCACAATCCTCAGGATTATTGTTTAATACAATTACCTCACCATTTTCAGCAAGGACTGCTTTGAAATCGTTGAGCCGGTCTTGTATCGTTTCGTCGGACCCAATAGCGCAGAAAACGAAATTTGTGATGATATAGTCAAATTTTTCGCTCTCTGGAATAACCGGTTTCAAAACGCCATTCGTTGACTGGATATAACGCGCGTTTGGATGTGCGTTATGCTCGTTGGCAAATGCAATTTGATCTGTAGAATGATCGACGCCTGTGACATATGCACCCATTTGCGCCAAAGCGAATGTTTCATAGCCATTGCCGCAACCAAAATCCAGGATTTTTTTGCCTTGCACCGGATGCAATTCATCCAACACAAATTGTGTGCCTAAATAAAAATGAGTGCGATAATGATCATTGTTTTTATAGGTGAGATAATTATTCGCCATATCTTGATCATAATCAGTGTCTTTTTTCTGCATGCCATAGACTCCTGAACTATTCGGCTAACACATCCCGCAACACCTGCTCATACTTTAGTGCGGCTACATCAAAACTGATGCGGCTGGCTGCTTCATGCGCGGCTTGTTTGGCTTTGTTATAAAGGGTGCGGTCGCGGGCGTAATCGAGAATGGCTTCGGCCATGTGAAATTTGGCGTTCGGATCTGTCACGTCGATGACTTTACCCGCCTTGAATTCGCCGATCAGTTCGGCGTGATGCGACCCTTGCGGGCCGATAAACAACACAGGTTTATCCAAGCCGAGCGCTGAATTCACTTTAGATGGTGCCAGCAACCCGATCGCATCGGCTTTCATCGTCGCGATATGCACCTCACCCGCTTGCAGCAAATCGGTCAGGCGGCGTGTCGGTTGCGGCTTCATAAAGGTCACATTGGTCAGGCCGAGTTTTTCGCAGCTGTTGCGCACATATTCCAGCTGTGCGCCGCCGCCGGCCAAAATAAAGTGCACCGGCCGCCCGTCATAGCCGCGATCCATTTCGCTGTCCTGCACGATTTTCATGGTGTCGAGCAAAATATTGAAATCGTGCGCCTGCCCAAAATTCCCCGAATACATGACAGTGAAATAACCGGAATTGGCGAACAGCACGGCATCAGAGGTGGTGCGAATATCCTGCAACACGCCCGGCACGTCGGGCCAGTTATAGATCACATGAATTTTTTCCGCCGGAATGCCGGTTTGCACCAAATGCTCCGCCATATCGAAACCGATCGCGATGATCACATCATGCGCGCACATGGCTTTGCGGATAATCTTGCGCAAACCCCACAGCAAAAATTTCGGCAGGCGCGCACCCTGCACGGGCCACAAATCGGGATAGAGATCATGGCACCAATGCACCGCATGTTTCGCCTTGCCAAATTTTTTGAGCAAAGCCCCGACGATCGCCAAAAACGGCGGGTCGGTCAGCGTGACGACAATATCCTGTTGCGGCAAACGCAATGAACGCCAAAAAAAGGCTAACAGGAAAAACGGATGATGCCACGCTTTTGGCCAGTCGCTTTTGCCATGCGACAAACGTTCAACAGTCACTTTACCCGAGAGTTGCGGTGGATGCCCGCCTCGCCCGTATGTCGCCAGAACTGTAATATCCCATTGCTGCGTGGCTAGATATTGCACCAGTTCCAGCAAACGCAAACCCGTCGCGACTTTATCCGGCGGTGGAAACGCACGGTTGAGAAACAGTATTTTCGGGCCGGGGTCGGTTTGTGTCATCAGGCCTTACGCGTTTGTGAGCTGTCGCCGAATTTCATTTTTAGGCTGTGGCCAAAGTTTACTGTTTTGGCTGCAGCCAAAGTTTAACAGGACAACCCGGCAGGACAACCCTTTTTAGTTCAAATTGTCGCCTAAAACCGATTTAACCTCATGATCCATGACATTATTCGTGTGGATGACCGGACCCGCTTTGCGTTTTTGGATACAGCGCACGGCGTACCACAGTGCCGTAAAGCTCAACACGGCAAGCGTCAGGTCAAACACAGTGACAATCGCCGTGCCAATCAGCGTGATGAAATCCAGTGTCGATGGACGGTTGGGTTTGCGGGTCAGATAATCCCAGATCGGGCCTTTGTCACAAACATCCCAGCCCACTTTCAACAGGATGCCGGTAAAGGCGGCTTTAGGGATCAGCGCGATGACATTTTGAAACAAGATCATCTCGATCAAGACAAAGGCACCCACCATGATACCCGCCGCGCGCCAGGTGGCACCCTCCTTGATCATCAAAAATGAACGGATGCTAGCCTGGGTTCCCGGCACCCCGCCGACAAAGCTGATCGCAATATTGGCGACGCCCTGGGCCATGACTTCCTTGTTCTTGCGTGTGGTTTCACCGGTCATACGGTCAATGATGAGTGCGACCATCAGCGTATCGAGAAAGCTGATCAGGGCCAGTTCGAACCCGGGTAAAGCGCCCATTTTGACGGCGTCCCACGAAATATTGCGCGGGATTTGCGCCTGGAACAATGCCACCAGATCGTTTAACGTTTCAACCTTGGCATCCAGTGTCACATATTCGACATCCAGTTTCAGCACGAACGTCACAGTGATCATAACAATCAACGTCACTAGGGCACCCGGAATAAGCGGTGCGATTTTTGGCATCAGACGTTGCAACACCGGTTTTGTGACGAAAACGATAACCAGGCTGATAATGGCCAGGCCTATATTCAGACCCATATGGCCCGACATGGGTTCTTTGGTAATGCCTAAAATCGCGTCGCTTTGACCTGTCCAGATGATCAACGCAATGCCGGTCATGAAACCAGAAATAACAAAATCAGGTACGTAATGAATCAACAAGCCTGTTCGCAATACAGCCATCGCAATCATGACAGCTCCACAGATGAGGCAAATCAGATTGAGGTAATGGTCCGGCGTCATGCCGCCTAATGAAGCCGGATTACCGGCATATTGTTGTATAGCAAAGAGACTCAGACTCGCCATAACGGCGGCCATGGGTGCCGTTGGCCCGGAACATTGCACACGTGTGCCGCCAATGCTGGCAGCAATAAAAGCGATGATCCCGGCGGAAAACATGCCGGCAAACGCGCCACGCCCCGATAAAACACCAAAGGCCGCACCCAGTGATAAGGCAATAAAGCTGACAGTCAGAGCGACCAGACAGTTGCGCAGTAATGCGGCACCAAACGATTCATAGCTATTCATGGTGCGTATACCGCCGGTTTCGCTGCCATGAGCCATCACTATATCCTTTGTTAAATCTTATTAATTTCGTCCTATCTAGCAAATTTATTCTTGAAATAATATATCTTTTATAAGATTTAACTGAATTTATTCTGAGCTTTATCCGAATTGTGGTCTAAATTGAACAGCTTATTTTATTGTGGTGAAGTAAATTTAAGGTTTTGATTTTCCTGAATGTCAAGACAATATTAACCTTTTAAAAGAAATATTATTTCGTTATTGACATCCATAGGATAAACTTATTATAGTTGAGACTACTAAGCAATAATTTTTAACCATAACTCAGAAGCAGGAGCGATCCGGGCGCATATCCAAACAGTGTCCGGGCCAACGTCTGAAACAGGTATTCCAAGCGTCAAAACTTGGTGCCACACTATTACCACAGCAACACCGACACGCTCAGGAGGCTATCATGGGTTTCAGAAAAATGATTAAGGGGTTTCGCGGCTTTCACCATGATTACTTCAAGAAAGACCGCAAACTATATGAACGGCTGGTCAATGACGGGCAATCCCCGAAAGTCATGATGATCGCCTGTTCCGACTCGCGCATCGACCCGGCTCTGATTACACGCAGCAGCCCAGGCGATATTTTCTCTGTCCGCAACATCGCCGCCCTGGTCAATCAGGATGATGAACATGACCATCGCGGTCATGGCACCACAGCGGCCGTTGAATATGCCGTCAAGGTTCTCAAGGTCGAACATATTGTAGTCATGGGTCACGCGTTGTGCGGCGGTTGCCGCGCTCTTGCCTCATCCGGTCCTGAGCTGGCGACAGATAACAGCTTCATCGCCAAATGGATCGCCATTGGGTCAGATGCCCGTGACAAAGTGCGCGCCACGTTCCCGAAAAAATCGCTCGACGATCAATCGGCCATTCTCGAAAAAACGTCCATCCTGGTCTCGGTCAACAACTTGATGAGCTACTCTTGGGTGCGGGAAGCAGTTGAAGCCGGACGCTTGAAACTGCATGGCTGGTATTTCGACATGGCACATGGTGCCTTGCTGAATTACAATCCGATGACGAATGTGTTTGAAAATATTCTCGATAATTCCGTGTCGGCGGCCATGTGTCATGCCTCAATCGACCGCGATGCCGCCATTTCGATTACCGGTTATCTCAAGCAGATGAAAGAACTGGAGGATGCCGCAAAAAAGCGTCGTCCTGGCGTCGTGTCTTCCGGCGCTCAAAGTGACATACCCGCCTTGCGCAAAACAGGTGCTAAAATTAAGCATGCTGCGCAATCGGCATGTTTGGCCTTGACCAGTCCGGCGTTGCTGGATAGCGAAATTTGCGCACTGGCGATGGAAATATTGTAAGCTCTAAATAGTGAATTGAAAAAGCCGGCATCTGCCGGCTTTTTTGTATTTAAACTAATTGTTGATAGCACCTTTCAAGGCTTTTGCTGTTCCCAGATGCAGTCCTTCGTGGAACAGAATAAATTCCAATGCGTCGTGAATGGTATCAAGTGATATAGCTTTAGGCGTAATAGTTGTCGGCGGAAAATTGGCGAATGCGCCGGATTCAACATCTTGGCGCAAGCGTTCGACGCTGGAAATCGCCAGCTCTTTGATCATGGTGATTTCATCTTGGCTGACAAATTCTTTGGGAAACGTGCCATTGCCGTAATCGGCGATCAGCGTGGCATCGACCGGCGGCGTAATCCCGCCCTTGCCATACAAATAACCTTGTTCAACTGACACCATATGCGCCAGATTCCAGATCAGGTTATTGTTGAAACCATTGGGAATTTCGTTGACCTGCTCAACGGTCAAACCATCCAGCATGGTCACCATTTGCTGGCGGACGAATAAAATAAGATCGAGTGTTCTTGGCATGACGTGTTCCTATTATTAAAAAAAATCCAAGTTTTTGCAAACCCAGATACATCAACCCCATATCTGGCAGATTTGTTACCATGCCACGTCTTAATGCGTCGATCAATTCTGCTGGAGACATCAAAACAATTTCAAGATCTTCAAACTCGGTTAAGTCCTGTTTTGCAACCAATTGCGCATTGTGTCCGATAAAAAAATGCCACTTGCGACCTGTGCGTGGCGGGTCGGCATAGATCGCTTGAACAAATTCAAACCTGTCTGCCGTGTAGCCGGTTTCCTCCATCAATTCACGCTCAGCTGCATCCTGTGGGTTATCACCCTCTTCCAGATGACCGCCAGCAAGACTCAATAATTTCTCACGACATGGATGACGGTATTCGTTCAACAAAACGATTTTGCCATCTGTTGTTATCGGCATGATGATAGCACTATCGCCATGTTTGGTGAGATAGAAATCCTTGATCTTACCGTTCGGCAAACGAACACTTTCTTTGATAAGATCAAAGCGTGGTGTTTTGGCAATTGTTTCGGTATCGAGAATATCCCAAGCCATCTATTATTCCCCTTTTGAACTTTTTTATTTTAGCATGTTTGCTTTGTTAAACAATCATTTGCTTTTTTCCATTCGACCGGTATTTGCGACCAATGATCGAAAGCGGCGGCGAAGTTGTTGGGGGATGGATGATAGGAGTGAAAAAATGTCAGTTCTGGTTTTGTGACGAATGGTTCAGCGCTTTGCGCGCGGCGGCCAACACACACGATGATTTTGAGTTTTGGCAGTAGTGTGATGAGTCTATTCAAAGCCTCAACGCCGCGTGACAATTCGCCGACTTTGATGGCTTGCGTGCCGTTCCAACCCGGGACGACGTTCCACATGATGGTGTCTTGCCGATCAATCCCGGCATCATGCATAAAACGCCGCATATTTTTGCAGGATTGCGTGGCGTTATCACGGCCCATGATGCCAGACGATGTCGACCCCGCCTTACCCGGTTTTTCCAGCAGGAACAGCATGCGCGCATTCACGCCACCGTCCAACGGATCAAAGTCTGGCACCTGTCCATAGCCATCTTCGCGCAATTGTGCAGCGAATTGTGTCAGCCGTTTGACATGCGGCAGGTTCAGCATTCCTTTCCGGCGTTTGATTTCATAGGGGTCATTGAGGAGAAGTGCAGGTTCGGTCATTAGGAATTATTTTTTAATATCATTCGGATATCGCCGTTATGCGGCGCATTCAGACAAAAAGCAACAATTTTAGGCACGGGCGCATGGGTCAACTGGTCAGCCATAATTCTAAGTTCGCTTGTCACCTGCATGATATCGTCTTCAATCCGATCTTCATAGAATGACCTTAATTCAATTTGTATTGGCTCTTCAACACATTCCGACGCTTCTATAACAAAATCTTGGTCGGGAGAATCTGTTTCCTCTCGCAATTCACAGATACCCCATTGCCCGACTGTTTCACTTTTTTCGATGCCAACAGTTTCACCTTTTTGGATCATCTTGTTTCGTGCAGCTAAAAAGCTTTCGATTACGACAATACGTTGGGGTAAAGCGAGAGGCATTATACTTCAAAAACAATAATCGTTACATCGTCATCATCTTTGGCGTCTGCATAATTTAACCGAAGCGCTACATGTAAATCATTTATTGTAGCATAACCTTCCAGCAAGGCATCTTGTAAAGATAGATCATACCATTTTTTATAATAAACATCCGTCACATTGACGATATAGATATGCGGCTCACCATCTGATGCAATCAATTCAAGCTTGCCAGGTGAGATAGTACCTTTACCCAATCGAACAGTCGATTTCTTTAAACCACTTGCCACTTTTGCAATTAAATAACTGGCGAGATAAAGCTGTTGAGCATAAGATTGTGGTAAATCTACAGAGCGTTTCACTTTATCCCGCCTGGACGGCCAGTCCTAAAAATCATCCGACAGCACGGCTTCGGATTGGTAATCCGTCACCTTCGTCTCGAAGAAGTTTTTCTGTTTCTGCATATCAATTTTTTCGGCCAGCCACGGGAACGGGTTGCGATCTGATGGATAGCGGAAATTGATGTTCAGTTTTTCCAGGCGGCGGTTGGCGATGTACTGCATGTAGTCGACAAACATGTCTGAGTTCAGACCCAGAATACCGCGTGGCAGCACGTCTTTGGCGTATTTGATCTCGAGGTCGACGGCGTCTTTCATCAGTTGCACCAGTTCCGCTTCCATTTGGGCATCCCAGATATCCGGATATTGCTCCTTGATCTTGTTGAGCAAGGTTGTACCGAACTGGATGTGGATGGATTCGTCGCGCAATGTGTATTGAATCTGCTCGGCGATGCCCGGAATTTTATGCGACATGCTCAGCAACATGGCAAAGCCGGAAAAGAAGAACGTGCCTTCGCAAATGACCCAATAAATATAGGCTGCTTTGAAAAGTTTCTTTTTGCCTTCCAGCGTTTTCGTTTCAAACGACGGATCATTCAAATTGGCTGTGGAGCGCATCAAATAATCGTCTTTTTCCTTGATCGACGGAATATTGTTGTAGGCTTCGTAAACTTCGTTCAGATCAAGATCAAGTGCGTCACAAATGTAAACGATCGTGTGGTTGTGCAGGCATTCTTCATACATTTGACGCGCCATATATTGGCGGCATTCCGGGTCGGTGATCCACTTGGCCAGCGCCATCAAGTTATTCGACACCAAGGATTCCGAACCGGCAAAAAAGCCGAGGCAACGCTTGATAACCAGACGCTCATCATCCGACAAGATGTCTTTTGATTTCCAGGACTGGATGTCCTTGGTCATCGGCACTTCGGTCGGCATCCAGTTATTAGCCGCACCGGTCAGATACAAATCCCACGCCCATTTGTTGCGGTGTGGCAAAATCTGGTTGACGCCTTCGGTTTCCTGACCCAGAATTTCGCCGCTTTTGATTTTGCGTTCAGCATTATCGTTCAACGCGAACATGTTGTCGGCTGGTGCAAGTTTGGCAGAATTACGCGCTTGCGCTTCGTCGCGTTCAATTAAAGCGGCTTGTGTCGGCATGGTGTCGTCCTCGTACATCTATGATTGGCTTATCCGGTTATTATGTGTGTGTTGTGATATTACTGGCAACCGACACAAGCGATTTTATCCATGCCCATGCGGTTCAAGGATTCCGTGGATTCCGGCAGGGTCAAGACTTCATCGTCAAAATCATCGTTCGCCGCTTTGGTCTGGACGTTTGTATTGGCCGCTGTTTGATCCGTTTGATCTGGCTTGGTGGCAGCTACGTTCTTGTCATCTATGTTCATCATAGCAAAGCTCCATTCTGGGTGTTTGTTGTCTGGATGTTATTGACAGCCGGCACATTCGACTTCGGTTGTGCTGACATGGTTGAGGGATTTATTAACGTTGATGCTGGCCAATTGCGCGCGCTTGTTGGCCAAGATTTGCTCGATCTGCGACGTATCAACTGTTGATTTTTCAATCTTCGACGCCGCTTCGTTGCGTAAGTAATAAGTCGTTTTCAAACCCAACTGCCAGGCGTGCAGATACAGATCGTTCAACTCTTTCAACGAGGTTTTGTTGTTATACAAGTTGAGCGACATGCCTTGGTCAATCCATTTCTGGCGGGCCGCGCCGCATTCCAGCAATTTCTTCTGATCGACATTGAAGGCAACTTTGTATTTTGCTTTCAATTGCGGTGGCATGACATCATCGGCCAACAAAGACAAATCACCATCAACATGTTTGACAACCGAGACCATGTCTTCATCCCACAGGCCGAGACGACGCATGTCGGCGACGAAATGTTCATTGATCACGGTAAATTCACCGGACAAGGTGGAGTACACATACAACACCGAAAAATCCGGTTCCGTCGACTGCGAACAACCGGCAATGAACGAGATGGTGGCTGTTGGCGCAATCGCCATCGTCAAGGCATTGCGCATACCATATTGCTTGACGTGCGCGCGAACCGGCGCCCAATCCAATGTTTCAACGGCTTCACCCATTTGAATGGCATGCGCACCGCGTTGCGCTATCATGGTTTTATAGGTGTCGATCGGGAAAATATCGTTCGACCAGGTTGAGCCATCATAGGTTTTGAATTTGCCGCGTTCTTTGGCCAATTCGCTGGAGCCTTGGATGGCATGCAGCGAAATAAACTCATAGATTTTATCAGACAAGGCAATCGCTTCGGCACTTTCGTAACTGACGCCCATTTTATAAAACAGGTCCTGCCAGCCCATCGACCCCAGACCAATGAAACGATGTTTCATGTTGGAATTCGACGCTTCCAGCGTTGGATAGTAATTGAGGTCAATGACGTTGTCTAGCATGCGGATCGAGGTTTTGACCGTGGCCGCCAATTTATCCCAATTCACTTCCGCATCTTCAACGTGGGCCGCAAGGTTCACGGACGCCAGATTACACACGGCGGTTTCGCCAATTTCGGTTTTGATGCCTTCATGGTATTTCGACGCTTTGGTGTGTTCCAGAATTTCGGTGCACAGGTTCGATGAGTGGACGACGCCTTCATGTTGCAAACTGTAACGCACGTTGGACGGGTCTTTGAACGTGATCCACGGATGGCCGGTTTCAAAGAGAGCACGCAGCATTTTCTTCCACAAATCTTTGGCGTTGCGCTCTTCGAACACGCGCATTTCGCCGCGCTTGCCTTTTTCGACATAATTCCAGTAATGCGTGGCAAATTCCCTGCCATAGGTGTCGTGCAATTCGGGCGCTTCATTCGGCGAGAATAAATACCACGCGCCGTCATTCATGACTTGTTCCATGAATAAATCCGGAATCCAGTTGGCAGTGTTCATGTCATGGGTACGCAGACGCTCGTCACCGGTGTTTTTGCGCAGGTTCAAAAAGTCTTCAAAATCGCCATGCCAGGTTTCCAAATACGCGCAGCCCGCGCCTTTGCGTTTGCCGCCTTGATTAACCGCAATCAGCAAATCGTTATAGAGCTTCCAGAAATAGACAGCGCCCTGGTTGTCACCGTTGGTGCCTTTGATATAGGAATTGCGTGAGCGCATTGGGGTCATGTCGAAACCCAAACCACCAGCATGTTTTGACTTGCGTGCTTCCTGCCACAGACCGTCAAAAATCCCGTCGATAGAGTCGTCAAATGTATTCAAATAGCATGACGACAATTGTGATTTCATTGTGCCAGCATTGAACAAGGTTGGCGTGGATGACAACATGTCAAACGTCGAGAGTTTGTTATAAAACTCAATCGCGCGGTCTTCTCTGTTTTCTTCGTTCAGGGCCAGACCCATGGCAACACGCATGAAAAACGCCTGCGGCAATTCCATGCGCTGTTTTTGCGGCGTGTGGATGATGTAACGGTCATAGAGCGTTTGAACGCCCAGATATTCGATGTGATAGTCACGTTCAAATTTCAATGCGTTCGACAGTTTGTCGAGATCAAATGTTGTCAGCACCGGATTGACGAGCTCAAGCTCTGCCAATTTGACAATGTTCTCTTTAAAGGTGCTGCGGTAATGGTCGAACCAGTAATCTGGCTCTGATGGCCCCATCACTTCTTCATATAACATAAAGAGCATCAGGCGGGCGGCAGCAAACGAATAGTTTGGCTCATACTGGATCCGGCTGCGCGCGGAATTGACCAGCGCCATATCGAGTTCCTGGGTGTTGATCCCTTCATAGATATCCATCTGCGCTTTGAGGATGATATCACTGGCCGAGACGTTCGCCAAAGGTCCGCATATTGTGCCAATTCCCTTACACGCTAATTGGGCCCGACGGTTGATTTTATCAGGAGCAAATTCCTGGGCCGAACCATCGCGCTTGGTGACGTGCAACATATGTGTAATCCTTGAAAAAATAGAGGGACATTAAGGGTAGGGTTAGACAGGCTTTTGGACACAATTATCCGTCAGCCATGGTGATCGGTAATCCTCCACGGATTGTAAGAGCAACACTATATATAGTAGTCGTTATAAGGAGCCTATACCATTTGTTGTAATTTTTAGTGGTAAAGAATCGTTTAACAACGCTCTTAAAAGACCACATACCTGAGTATAAATCTACACATCTTTACGCTTGACGTGACGATTTTTGATCCGGTAATTTTAACCCTGGTTAACGGGTCAGATGTTAAAAATGATATCTTGCCAAGGCGATAAATCGGTTTTTCGATTCACGGTGCAATGGGCGTGTAATGGTAGCCATAGGGCAATAACCGGTTGATATCCAAGATGTTTGCCAATTCTCCGGGTGCATCATGATCAACAATGATAATTGTGTTGTCATCAGCAAATTCACGCACCGTCTGACGGCACAGGCCACAGAGTGACCGGAGCGTCATATCATCTTTTGCACGATGTGCCGTGCTGACCGCAATCAATTTGATTCGGCGAAACCCCTGCCCGACTGCAAAGTTGATGGCAGCACGTTCAGCACAAATGCCGGCGTTTAGCACGGAATTTTCGCTGTTTCCCGCCTGAAAAATTTGCGCGTCCGGGTCATCAGCCATAATGACCGCAGCTCCTACCGGGAATTGCACCTGATACGCACTATACGCCACACTAGCCGCATCACGCGCCGCTTTAATCACAGATTGAATTTCAACCGGGTCAACGACCATCATGCGCGACGGCAGGCTCCAGCCCGGATAAATCAATTTGCCTTGTGGTGTATCAATTGTTTGATCGGGAATGGCGATGTCAGGCAGGGTAATGGTTTGCATGGGGTGTCTTTCAACGGGTAAAAACGAAATGATGGGCATCGGATGACGTAGCGTCGAACTGATAACCGCCCAGATTGAATGTTTTGAGATCGTCCGGCTTGGTGATTTTTTCCGTGACAATGTAGCGCGCCATCATACCCCGCGCTTTTTTTGCAAATAACGCCACGATCTGTGCCTTGCCGTTTTTTTGTTCTTTGAAATCACACTGGATAAAGGGCACGGCCAAATCAGCGATTTGGATAACTTTCAGATATTCCTGTGACGCCAGGCCGATAATCGCTTTGGCCCTTGTCTGTTTCGCCAGATCATTGACGCGATTCGTCACACGGCGACCCCAATAATCATAAAGATTTTTATGCAGGCCGACGGGCAAAACCGTGCTCATTTCCAGACGATATGGCTGCATCAGATCGAGCGGTTGCAACACGCCGTATAATCCGGTCAACAACCCCAGATGGTGATGCGCATACCGAATCTGGGCTGGAGTCAGACTATCGACATCAAACCCCTGATAGACGTCGCCACGATAGGCCAGAATCGCCGGTGCCTGCTGCGTTTTGCTAGACGGCTTGGCTTTGAAGGCGTAAAACCGTTCAACATTTAATACGCTGAGCTTGGGGCTGAGCGACATCAGCTTTGACAAAGCTGTGACGTCATAGTTTTGTAATGCTTTCACCAGTTTTACCGCATCGGTTTGAAAGTGTGGTTGTGTGATGTTATTGACCAACACATCAGGCACTGTATCAAACGTTAACGTTTTAGCGGGTGATAAGAGGGCGAAAACCATGCAAATTCACTTGACGTAACACAAATTGACGGCGTAAACTTTGCGCAGTTTACGCGCGGGAGGTGACGTTGGCTAGTCTTGTTTACGGCTTGGCATTTGATGCATACGGTTATTTCCCTGAACAGTTGATTGCCATTGAGGATCATACACAAACGTCACGTCCACGTTATGCGACCAAAGTGTGTGTCCCCATTCCAGAATTAAATTACAACGACGACATGACGCGCAAAGTAGCAGCGGTTTATGCCGGTGAAAAAGATGCTGCGTTCTACGCACAAATGCCTGTCAAAGAGAAGCCGCATTACCCGTTTCAAGACGGTCGCGTCCACACCAGTCTTGTCATCAGTATGGAACATAGCCTGGAGGATGGCTTACCATACAAAGGAAGTGTGAGTATTACAGAAGCCATTAAAGATAAAGTTTACAATTTCCGCCTGAAAAAAACACATCCTAAAAATGTCAGCAACGACGTTAAAAAGCTCCGCGCTTTGGGGCAGTTATTGATTGAACGTGATAATAATCCCAACGGTCGCTTTGCAAATGAACATTCATCCCCTGACAAGGATGATAATATCAACCTACGCTTGATGCGTGACGCGAATAACATGTTCCGTGAGTATGCCTGTCAAATGGGTATTCCTATTGTTGGCCGGCGCTATAATATTGGCGGTGGATACAGCTTTTGCACCATGGAGAGCAACGATCCAAAACCATCCAAGAAATTGGATACGCTGTTAGACAAACGCATCACTATTCATGCCGATAATGCCCGAGATATTTTTTGCCAGCCGATCAATCAAAATGGCGGATGCTATGTGAACGTCACGAAGGTCAACAAGTTTGATGCCGCCATGAACGCGTTCTTGGTCGACAAATTGCGTTTAGGACCATATGAAGTTAATTACAAAAAAGTTGATGATATTGTAGCGCGCATGAATTACATGCCTTGACTAGCAAAAATCGCAATTTAATTCTCAACTATGTTGTTTAATATCCCTCGCCTCACCCGCGACTTCTTCCATCGCGACACTGTTATTGTCGCTCAGGAATTGCTGGGCAAGACGTTGGTGTTTAGGGATTATCAGGGACGGATCACGGAAACTGAAGCCTATGTCGGGTTTGATGATCCGGCGTGTCATGCCGCACGTGGCAAAACCAAACGCAACGCCATGATGTTTGAACAGCCGGGCATGGCGTATGTCTACTTCATCTATGGCATATATTACTGTTTGAATATCGTGACGGAAGATGAAGGGTTTGGTGCCGCCGTGCTAATCCGCGGCGTGCTGGAAGAGCCGACTGTCATTGGTGAGAAACCACGCCACTTGAATGGCCCTGGAAAATTGTGTCGTGCTTGGGAGGTTAACTTGGCTGATAACGGTCGGGACCTGATCACAGACTCCGCCTGCGGTGTGTATGATACGCCGCCGTTCCCTGAGTTCACGGCAACACCGCGTATCGGTATCAGCAAAGGGTTAGATAAAGATTGGCGTTTTTTGGCAACGCTGCTACGTCGCTAAATTCTTAAACCCTTGTCCCCACATGCGTTTTTTGGCATGATGGCTCTATGAAACAAATGATCAAAAATCAGCAAAACGCTTTGGCAGTCTTGCTGCATCCAACCGAAAATAAAATCCTGCTTGGTCTGCGTGAAGAATTGCCGATTTGGTCATTGCCCGGCGGCAAGCTGGACCCGGATGAAGAATTTACCGTGGCCCTGTTGCGCGAGATCAAGGAAGAAACCTGTCTCGATGCCACCATTGAAAAGTATATTGGCGATTGCCGTTATCTGAATTCCAAGCACATCGAGAAACACCTAATGTTTTATGTGTGTCGTGCCATGAGCAGCGACGCCGTGCCAACAGATGAAGAGCTGGTGTGGGAATGGTTTGCACCCGATGCAATGCCGACCAACCTGTTCAATTTTTTTCGCCCGATCATCGCGGACGCCTTGGACGGCAAAACAGATCAGGTCTATCAACGCCGCATGACCAGCAAGGCGTTTTGCCTGTCACTGGAAGCTGACCAGATGTATGGGTTGCAAACCTGGGTCGATCATCCGCGTGTCAAAGCCAACATTGCGCGCGGCAAACTGGATTTCCGGCCCAGCCAAATTCCTGGCATGGACAAATATCTCTCGGTCTAAAACAAGAAAGACGTGTCATGACAACCGCCATTGTGATTCCCGCCCGTTTTGCCTCCACACGCCTGCCCGGAAAAATGCTGCTGGCTGAAACCGGCATGCCATTGATCCGCCATGTGTTTGAACAAGCCAAACGTGTCAGCAATATTGACCGCGTGATTGTGGCGACTGACGATCAACGCATTTCCGATGTGATCACAGACATTGGCGGCGAAGCCATTATGACGCGCAGCGATCATCCGACCGGCACTGATCGTCTCGCGGAAATCGCGCACAATTTGTCTGGCATTGATCTGATCGTCAATATTCAAGGTGATGAACCGGAAACCGAACCAGACAAAATCAACACATTGATCAGGGTGTTTAAAGCTGGCAATGCCGATATGGGGACGCTTGTCACACGCTTTGCCGCCGATGCGCTGGATGGTCCGGGAACACCGACTGATCCCAACTGCGTCAAAGCCGTGTTGGGCGCCGCCGTTGAAGCAAACGGTGAAACCTTGGGTTATCAAGCCCTCTATTTTTCGCGCAGCCTAGTGCCTTATCCACGTGAACAGGGTGGCGCACTGACGGATGCCAGCCGGTATTTCATGCATCTGGGGTTATATGCCTATACACCGGAATTTTTATTGCGCTATAGCCAATTGCCGTCCGCACCGTTAGAGAACACGGAAAAACTGGAACAATTACGCGTCCTGGAAAATGGCTACAAAATCGTTGCAGGCATTGTTGATCACGCCACACCCGGCATCGATACGCGCGCCGATTATGACGCTTTTATCACGCGTTGGAATAGACAGAGCGCGTTATGAAGTTTGTCCTCGATCCACAAATCGAAACCGATTCCGTTTTTATAATTGATCTGGAATTGTCGCATGTGCGCCTCAGCCGAAACGCGGCGTTTCCCTGGATTTTGCTGATGCCGAAACGCGAGGGCATGGTCGAGATGATTGATCTGGATGACACCGACCGCAATCTGTTGTTTGCCGAAATGATGCAAGCCAGCCAGATCATGAAAACACTGTTTCAGCCAAAAAAATTGAATGTCGCTAATATCGGCAACAAAGTGTCGCAATTGCACGTGCATATCGTCGCGCGTTATGAGGAGGATAAAGCCTGGCCCGGTCCGATCTGGAACAGTGGTGTCACAGCGGAGTATTCCGATACCGATCTGCAAAAACAGGTGTTGCTGTTGCAGACGGCCTTTGCGGAACTGACGACGGGCGCCGGTGCGTAATGACACAGCAACGCTGGATATTTGTCGATTTCGACAACACGATGATGGAGACGGAACGCTATGTGCTGCCATCCCTGATCGAACGCTTTAATGATTTATATGGCGATCAAATTGATCACCAGTTGACGATGGATGAATTTATCGACCATTTTCAGGGACAGACACGGCAAAGCTTTTGTCAGAATCTCAGCGCATATTTCGGGATCACTGTTGATTATCCGGAACTTTACGATGCGCGGGAATGGCGGGTCATTCAATACATGAAAACGATTCCCGGCGGCATCCCCATGGCTCCTGGCATAATAGAGATGTTGACTGCTTTGCAACACGACGGTTTCCAATGCGCATTCGTGTCTAACAATTCCATCCAGCGTGGCCTAGCCACTATGCGCTTTGCCGATAACGGCCGTGGTAATGAATTGGCGCGTGTGTTCAGTACGGCTTATTTTGAAGCAGGTGACGTGCAAAAACCGCTGCCCGGGGTGTATTTACGTGCGATAGAACAATTGGGTGCAACGCCTGCACAATCGTGCGCCATTGAAGACAGTGTGACCGGTGTCACCGCCGCGGTTGCTGCCGGTTTGCCAACCTTTGGCTATGTTGGGTTTGCCGATGATGTTGCTGAAACATCTGCAAAATTATTGCATGCAGGCAGCCTCGCAACGTTTCACCACTGGCCTGAGTTGCCCGCTTTATTGCAGATGCACCTCAAATAAGCAGTTTGATAATGCAAGTCTGCTAAACCCTGATAATCTTGTTTTCCAAGCATATCAGCCTATTATCACACTAACCATTTGCTCTTAAAGGAGATGACTATGTCCGATGTTCTTGTCTTACCCCAATTGCCTTACGCGCTGGATGCGCTGGCACCTGCGATGTCCGCTGAAACGTTAGAGTTTCACCACGGCAAGCATCACCAGGCCTACGCTGACAAAGGCAACGAATTGATTACCAAAGCCGGCCTGCAAGACAAGTCGATTGAAGAGATCATTATCTCCAGCCACAAAAACCCGGACCAAGCACCGTTATTCAATAATGTCGCGCAATTCTGGAATCATGTGCATTTCTGGAACTGGATGAAACCCAATGGCGGCGGCACCGCAATGCCGGCCACACTCAATCAGGCGATCAAAGATTCGTTCACCACATTCGATAATTTCCGGACGGAATTTATTGCCGCCGGTATGGGCCAATTTGGCTCTGGCTGGGCATGGCTGGCCACGGATGATGGCGGCAAGCTGAGTATTGTCAAAACCGCCAATGGCGATAACCCGCTGACCAAAGGATTGCAAGCCGTGTTGGGCGTCGATGTGTGGGAACATTCCTATTACATTGATTACCGCAACGCGCGCCAGAAATATCTGGAAACCTTTATCGACAAACTGGTCAACTGGGATTACGCCGCCAGCCTGTATGCCAAGGTTGACTGATTGCTGATGAGTCAAAAACAAAAAAGGCCTGATCAATTCAGGCCTTTTTTGCATCTTGTTTGCAGTGTCAGATCATGTGAATTAATGCGACAACAGCAACGCAGCAGCAACCAGACGTCCTTCAGCCATCAGCACGTTATAGGTGCGACAGGCGGCACCCGTATCCATCGCTTCACAGCGAATATTGTGGGCTTTGAACCAGTCGCGCAAAGCCGGTTGCAGGGGGTGCATAATGAGACCTGTACCAAGCAACAGAAATTCAACCTCATTCGGGCGAATAGTCACAGACGCCATGCTTTCAGCCAAGCCGGGCTGTTTCGCTGTGTGTTCTGTCAGATCATCCAGTGCAACAATCTGATCCGGTGCTACGGGCCATTCCTGCACACGATCTGGAAAGACGATCACCGGATGTTCATAAATCACATTGCTGATTTTAAACACGCCGTTCTTGTACGCTTGAATGACTTTACGGTCAGAACGGATCAGCGGTGTAATATCAACCATAGTGTTTTAAGCTTTCGCGATGACTTTGGTGATCTCAGCCTTTGGCGGTTCCTGCTTCAAACCCAGATAGATCAGGATCGGCGTTGCGACAAATACCGACGAATAGGTTCCAACGACAACACCCCAAATCAACGCGCCGACAATCCCTTTGATCACCGCGCCGCCAAAAATATACAGTGCGATGAGTGCCAGCAATGCGGTGCCAGCGGTGAGAAAGGTGCGTGACAGGGTGGCATTAACCGACAAATTGATCAAATCCGGCAATGGCATCTTGCGGTATTTGCGCATATTTTCGCGCACCCGGTCGAATACGACAACCGTGTCATTGATCGAGTAACCGCCAATCATCAATACAGCGGCCAAGGTCGATAAGTCAAACTCGGCGCGCGTCAAGGCAAACAGGCCAATTGTCAACAACGTATCGTGCAGCAATGCCATAACGGCTGACAAGCCAAACTGCCATTGAAAGCGGATCATCACAAAAATCAACACGCCAATTGTCGATAATACAACGGCCAAAACACCTTTTTGAATCAGTTCCGCGCCGACTTGCGGACCGACAAATTCAACGCGGCGGTAATTGACGCCCTCACCCAATTTTTGTGTCAGATTTTCACGCACTTTGGCGATCGCTGCTTGTTGTGCAACGTCGCTGCCCTGTTGCGCAATGCGGATCAAAATGCGATCAGCCGAACCAAATTCTTGGATGTTGATGGTGCCTAAGCTTAATGTTTCCAGCTCATCGCGTAAGTCTGGGATATTGGCCGGCTGTGGCGTTTGCACTTCCATCAAAATCCCGCCGCCGAAGTCTGTTCCCAGATTAAGGCCCTCAGAGTACAACAAAGCTGCTGTGCCTAAAGCCAATGCAACGGAAATGGCAATCATCCATTTATGCCAGCGCATAAAATTGAACGTGGTATTAGCTGGAACGATATTAAAGGCCATGTTTTTATCCTGTCAAAATCTCTGAGAGCCGTTACAGCGGCAACGTTTTCGGCTGACGCCATTGCACCCACAGGGCGATCATAATGCGTGTCAAAAAGATCGCGCTGAATAAGGATGTCACAATCCCGATACCCAATGTCACAGCAAACCCACGCACAGGTCCTGTGCCGACGGAATATAATACAAGTGCCGCAATCAATGACGTTGTGTTGGCATCCCAAATCGAACTCATCGACCCGCGATAACCATGATCAATCGAGGCTAACACCGAACGGCCCGCGCGTTTTTCTTCACGCATCCGTTCATAAATCAGCACGTTGGCATCAACGGCGACACCAATCGTCAACACGATGCCGACAATCCCCGGTAATGTGAGCGTCGCACCCATCACCGACAAAATGGCGATCAACAACAGAATGTTGATCAGCAAGGCAAAATTGACGAAGAAGCCAAAGGTTAATCCGTAAACCAGGAACATAAAGCCCATCACTAAAACAGTTGCAACAATGGCTGCGTGTTTACCCGACATCACACTGTCCGCACCCAGACTTGGGCCGACCGTGCGTTCCTCAATCACTTTCAACGGCGCTGGCAGCGCACCCGCGCGCAGTAAAATCGCTAAATCATTCGCGCTTTGTGACGTGAAGTGACCGGAGATCTGGCCAGACCCGCCTAAAATTGGTTCATTGATGCGCGGTGCGGTGATAATCTCATCATCCAGCACGATGGCAAACGGGAAGCCGACATTGTCCTTGGTGATCTGGCCGAATTTGCGCGCACCCAGCGTATTGAAGCGGAAATTAACGACGGCGTCACCGTTCATGCCAAAGCCGGTTTGCGCATCGGTCAGCATGTCACCCGTGATCAAGGCGCGGCGTTTGACGGCCAGTTTCTGGCCCGTTTCTTTCAATGGCAAACAGCGCACCGATAATGGCACGTTACCGCTGTTGCAATTGGCTTCCGGGTCGACCAGGTGGAAGGTCATACGCGCGGTTTTGCCCAGCAGATCTTTCATGTGCTGCGGGTCTTTCATGCCCGGCAATTGCACGATAATGCGGTCGTCCCCTTGTTGTTGAATAACCGGTTCTTTCGTTCCGGTTTCGTCAATCCGGCGGCGGATAATCTCGATCGACTGCTGAATAGCCTGACGGCGCATGGCCACCAGTTCCGTTTGCGTCAAGGCTACGGTGATGGTGTTGCCGCCTTTGACGACATCAACGCCCAGACCCAGTTCGCGTTTCAACGCTTTGATCAAGGCATCACTTTGCGTGGCATCATCAAGCGTCAATGTGGCGCTTTGCTTGTCTTGCTTCACGCTGGCGACATGGGTTTTTTGTGTGCGTGCCACGCTGCGGATCGCGGTCACGGTGCTGTCCATACGATCAGACAGCACGGCGTTCATGTCAGCCTGCAATTGCAGATGCGACCCGCCTTGCAGATCAAGACCCAAGCTCATGCCACGATGCGGCAAAATGCCCGGCAATTTTTGCGCCCATTCCTCACGTTTCTCTTCACTCAATAAATTTGGCAACGCATAAAGCGGCCCCAAAATCGAGATCAACAGGACGAGGATAATTTTCCAGCGTTCAACATGCAGCATAATGTGATAATCCGTTTAAAGGCTTGTTTTGGTCGGCTGATTGTCCTGGGTCACAGGGCCGTTTGTGTTGGCTGCTTGTTGCTGGCCAATTAATGTGTGTTTCAACGCGCGCACGATTTGCTTGTTGCCCAGATCGATGGTGATGATGTCATCATTGACGCTGACAACAGTACCCAAAAAGCCGCCGCCGGTGACAACCTGATCGCCGGTTTTCAGCTGGTTCATCATTTCCTGATGCGATTTGATCTTTTTGCTTTGCGGGCGAATGACCAGGAAATAGAAGATCACAAAAATGATGAGAATGGGCGCAATATTCATGATCAGTGAATTGGTGTCGCTGGCTGTTGCCGCTGTAGTGGCGGCCTGCGCATAAGCTTGAGAAATAAACATAAAGTCTCCTGACCCGATCGGGTCATAATGTTAAGTTACGCGGATTATAAGGCTTTTGTTCTGAAAGCCAACAGCTAAGCCTGTGGTAAATAGGCACTGGGATCAACTGGTTTCTTGCCGTTACGGATTTCGAAATGCAGTTGTGGTTTAATGACATTGCCTGTTTTGCCGACATTGGCGATGGCTTCACCGGCACTGACTTTGTCACCCATTTGCACCAATACATTATCGACATGAGCGTAGGCCGTATGATAGCCGCCGCTGTGGCGGATCAAGACCAGATTGCCCAAACCGCCCAGATCCTGCCCACTGTAGACAACCAACCCGGCGGCAGCCGAACGCACCGCCGTGCCTTTCGGCGCTGAAATATTGACGCCATCGTTTTTCTTGCCGCTGCCTTTATCGCCATAGGTTGACACCACATTGCCACGCAACGGCCAGTAAAAACGCGGTTTGTCATCACCCAATTTGGCGATATCCTGTTTTGAGGGTTGCCGCGCTTTTGCGGCTTGCCCGGCTGTTGTCTCCGGCGTCGCCACACTCAGCAAAGGTGGTTTTTCCGCCGCCATGGGCTTTATTGTCTCAGCCGGCGGCGGCAAAGATGCAATCTTTGGCATGTCCGGCGCGTCTTTCATCACGCCGTCAATAACATCGGCAATCGACAAATTCTGAATGGCTGGTGTTTTAGACAGCGGCGGTTTTTGCGCTGCGACGGGAACCGGGGTTTTTGGTACGGTTGTTGGCGTCAAACTGGCGGTGGCTGGCATGCGCGCATGAGGCGGCAGTTTCAAGACGCGTTGCGGCTGTGGCAATGACCCCGTTTTACTGGCCATCGTCTGTACCGGCTTTTGATAGTTCGCTGGCAATCGCAGGACATGTTGCGGCTGACTAGTTGGTGTATGAGTGGCGGTATTGCGCGCATAAGGTGAGACCGACACGGTTTGCGGCTGGCCTTTTGGCGGTGCGTTATTTTGAGCCAGAACCAGACACGGCGTCGTGACCAGAACGGCCACAGTGACAGCGTAAATGATGGAATTAATACTGGCCGATTTTAAAGATGTCATGTTCGCTCACCAAAGGCACGAAACGCACATCCATCAAATGATCCTGCGTGTAACCGGTCGATGTCTTGCGGATTTTGATCAATTCCTCCTGCAGCGCATTCTTTTTGATCGGAATAATGAGAACACCATCGACCGCCAATTGATCCAGCAAGGCTTGCGGCGGTTGCTGGCTGGCACCGGCGGTGACGATGATGCGGTCAAAGGGTGCTGCACTCGGCCAGCCTTTATAGCCATCACCATGCATGGCCGTCACATTGCGCAATTTCATGGCATCGAACCGTTTTTGGGCGACATCCAGCAGCGGTTTCAGCCGTTCCACGGAATAGACCCGGCGGCATAGCTGCGCGAGAATGGCGGTTTGATAGCCACTGCCCGTGCCGATTTCCAGCACCGTCGTGCGATCGTTCAGCTCCAGTTCTTGCGTCATGGTGGCGACGACCAGCGGCTGGCTGATCGTCTGACCGTGGCCGATCGGCAAGGCCGTGTCGTCATATGCACGATCCTGAAACGAATTTGGTACAAAGTTTTCGCGCGGCACACGCTCCATCGCTGCCAGAACCTCTGTCTGGTGAATGCCGCTGCGGCGCAATTGCATCAACAGCTGAATGGTGCGGTTGATATTGTTCATGAGGCTTTACGGATCACATCCATATTGTTCATATACGGGCGCAGGACTTTGGGAATGACGATGGAACCGTCTTCTTGCTGATTATTTTCCATGACCGCCACCAGTGCGCGCGGCGTGGCGATACAAGTCGCATTCAGCGTATGCACAAATTCATTCTTCTTGCCGCCCTCGGGCTTGTAACGCGTTTTCATGCGACGGGCCTGAAAATCACCAAATTGGGAACAACTCATCGTTTCACGATAGGTGTTTTGTGTCGGCACCCAGGTTTCGATGTCATAGGTTTTTGTCGAACCAAATCCCATATCGCCCGTACACAAGACAATCTTGCGATGTGGCAATTCCAGACGCTGTAACATGGTTTCCGCAATCGATGTCATGCGTTCATGCTCTGCCACCGCTTGCTCTGGTGTGCAAATAACGACTTGTTCCGTCTTCGAAAATTGATGGACACGGATCAAACCGCGCGTATCCTTGCCAGCCGATCCAGCCTCGGAACGGAAACATGGCGAATAGGATGTGTAGCGCAATGGCAATTCTTTTTCCGTCAAAATCTGATCCATCACCAGATTGGTGACAGAGACTTCTGATGTCGGGATTAACCAATGGCCTGTATTGGCCTGAAATGAATCTTCTGCAAATTTTGGCAATTGGCCTGTGCCGAACATAGCGGTGTCATTCACTAAAAAAGGTGTCGTGACTTCGGTATAATCAAACTCACCCGTCAGCATGTCCAATGCGTACAAATTCATCGCCCGTTCCAGACGGGATAATGCACCTTTTGTCACAAAGAAACGGGAACCCGACATTCGAGCAGCAGCAGGGAAATCGAGCAAGTCTAGTCCCTCGCCCAATTCAACATGGTCTTTTGGCGTAAAGGAAAATTGTGGGATGGTTCCCCACGTGCTGATTTCGACGTTGCCCGTTTCATCTGCACCATCGGGCACTTCAGGAAGTGGCAAATTAGGCACTGAATGTAAAATTTCTTGTAACTTTATCCCAAATTGAAATTCTTTTTCTCCGATTTCAGCCATTCGGTTTTTCAAATCATCGGCTTGGTTATTTAAATTCTCTATATTTCCACCACTTTTTTTCAGTTCACCGAATTGTTTTGTAAATTCATTACGTTTCTGTTGAAAAACCTGCAGTTCATTTATAGCGGCTCTACGACTGCCATCAATGATCAATACATTAGCTGCAATAGGAGGAAAGCCGCGTCTAGCTAAGGCAGCATCAACAGATTCAGGATTTTTACGGATGAGTTCGATATCAAGCATGGTTTATCTCTTCTTCAATGATCGGTGATTTTTGTTTTTCTATCCATCGCACGACCAGGATTGAAATTTCGTAAAGAATATAGAGCGGGATAGCCAGGCTGGTCTGGCTGATGACATCCGGCGGGCTGAAAATGGCGGCGATAATCAGGATGATGATGATCGAATACCGGCGAGTGCGCGTCAATTGCGCGGTTTTGATCAAGCCAGCTTTGGCCAGTAATCCCATCAGCACCGGCAATTCAAAGGCCATGCCAAAGGTGACGAGCATGCTCATGGTCAGACTCAGATATTCACTCACCCGTGCTTCCATCACGATCGGCAGGGTTTGTGATGGCGTCACGATTTTTTCAAAGCTCAGAAAAAATGTCCAGGCCAGGGGGATAACTACATAAAAGGCCATGGCAAGACCTGCTGCAAATAAGAAAATCGTCGCAATAACAAACGGCCGGACAGAACGCTGTTCATGTGCAAACAGACCAGGTGCAATAAACCGCCAGATTTGCAATAAAATAATTGGCATTGAAATCAGGCTGGCCGCAAACAAGGCGACTTTGAGATAGGTGCTGAACGCTTCGGCAAGACCCGTATAGATCATGCGGCGCGGCTGACCATGTGATGCGATCGCCAAGGGATGCAATAGAAAGTCGTAAATCTGTTCAGCGTAATTGTAACAGGCAGCAAAGGCGATACAGAAAAAGACGGCACAAATCAACAGCCGCCTGCGCAACTCGATAATATGTGCGATCAAGGGCTGGGCTGGCAGAGAGGTTTCAATCATGCGTTGTTACCGGCGCAACCGCAACAGGATCACATCCCGCAACATCAACGGGTGCCGCTTGCGGCAATGGCAGCATCTCGATTTTTTCATCGGCTATTTGTTCGGTGTCAATGACGGGATGTTTCGCTTTATAGTCCTGCCGGTAGTTCTCAACTTCCAGCTCGTGCATGACATCGCCAATCGTGTTACTGACACGGCTCATGATCAATTTGAATTGTCTAAAAAAACGGCCAGCTTTGAACATAAGTGCGGGCAAGTCTTTGGGATCGGTCACCAGCAAGGCGACGATCCCAATCAATACAATTTCACTAAAGCCAACATCGAACATGGTGTCCCTCTTTCAATCCGTTAAAGAGTGGACGATGAATCCTTTTTGACATCTGCAGATGCATCAATAGTTGTGCCGTCATCTTTCATGCCGGATTTGAAGTTTTTGACGCCCTTGCCCATTTCAGACATGACGCTTGGCAACTTGCCAGCCCCAAACAGAATAAGAACAACGACCAAAATCACCATTAATTCGCCAAAACCGATACCCATCTCAAAACTCCCTATGCCGCTTGATCCGCGTCGTCATCATAACCCGTCTTATCGTCAGACGATAGTAGTTTGTCATCATTTTCCAGCTCCAGATCGTCGTTCTGGTCGTCATCGGCGTCATCTGTATCATGCTCTTCGCCATCCAAACCCAGATTTTGCTGCAAATTGAAGTTTGGTGGGGTGACCGTTAACAGCCCCTGCTCTTTCATTTCCTGCAAATTGGGCAAGTCTTTTAATGATGTCAGGCTGAACATATCAAGGAATTGCTGTGAGGTCACCCAGGTGAGTGGTCGGCCTGGCACGTCGCGGCGTTTTCCCGGCTTGATCAGGTTTTGTTCCAGCAGGTTTTCCAAAATATTCTTGCCCACCGACACGCCGCGAATTTGTTCGATCTCGGCCTTGGTCACGGGCTGGTGATACGCAATAATCGCCAGTGTTTCAATCACCGGGCGTGACATGGCTTTGCTTTCTGTCTTGCGGATTTGCAGACGGTCGCTGAGGTCCGGCGCGGTGCGCAACGCCCAGCCATTGCCGCGTTGTACCAGATTGATCCCGCGCTCGGCATATTGTGTTTCCAGACGTTCTATCAACATGGCTACCGGCGTTTGCGGCGGAAAGAATGGTGTCAGATCATTGAGCGTAACAACGTCACTGGCCGTGAATAACAAGGCCTCCAACAGACGCAATAAATCCTGTGTTTCCTCTTCGGATAACTCACGTGGTGGCAACTTGGCTGTCGCTTTTGCCGCTGTTTGTTCAGCGTCTACTGTATCAAATGTGTCTTCAATATTATCCACGGCCTGTTCATCGACAGCTGTGTCAAATGTGTCTGCAACCTCTGTCGTGTCTTGTTCGTTTGTCATCATCGGATCCTATTCTTATTTTTATTGCAGCGCGTCAGGTGCGGTAAACACATGTTCACCGGCTTTGGTAAAAATCGGGCCAAAGGCCATCTCCTGTTTCACATCCGCCTGGCCTTGTTTCACCATTTCAAGCATCGCGCCAAAGGTCGAGGCCATGGCCGATTTTTGAATCAGCGGGTCGTTCATCACATTCGGCGGCAGGAAAATTTCCAGCGGCGCCCAGTCAACAGCCAGACCGATCATGGTCATCAACCGCTCCATTGCATCTTCCAGCTTGAACAACCGGCGTTGCGGCGGGCGGTAAAACGCGGCCTGCTTGTCGGTAAAGACGCGGCCATAGGCGTTGATCAAATCATGAAATTGCAAATCGAATGTAAATTGTTTCACGATAAAACGATGCGGCTGTTTCGCCGGTTTGAATATCTGCTGGCCCAAGGTTGGTTGCGCCAATAATGCATCACCAGCAGCCCGCAAGGCTTCCAGACGTTTCAATTGAAATGTCAGCAAATCAGCCATAACTTGTGGGGTAATCTGCTCGACCGGTTGTTCGTCTGGCGGCAGTAACAACCGTGATTTCAGATAGGCCAGCCACGCCGCCATCACCAGATAATCAGCGGCAATTTCCAGGCGCAAGTCTTTGGCGTGCTCGATGTATTGCAGATATTGATCGGCCAGTTTGACGACAGAAATTTCTGCCAGATCAATTTTTTGCCGGCGCGCCAGGTCTAATAGTAAATCAATCGGCCCGTCGAATACAAACAGATCGACGATAAACGGATTGTTCGTCACCGGTGCGGCGATGTCATCATCTACATTCAAATCGGTTTGGTCGTCGCTCACATTCATATCCTAATTCGAAGGCGAAATTTTATTGATGGCCCATTGCACGTCACGGGCTTGCAGCAGTTTCAACAATTGCCCAACCAGCGCGTGTGGGTCGTCATCACTATATACCTGACCAGTAATGCGCGCACGTTCAGCCTGTTGTTGTTTCATGATGATGTCATCAGACACATACGGTGCCACATCTGCAATGGCGGCAATTTCACCGGCAACACCAGTGCAATGTAACGCCAGATCACCGCCCGCTTGCCAGAATTTCTGGCAGCGTTCGGCCATGGTACCACCAAGGGCATTCATCTCAATCGCATCGGCCATCAACAAACCCTGAAAGCCGATCATCGCGCCGCGCGTGACATCATGCGTGATAATCTTCGAAAATGTTGACACATTTTGCGGGTCAATTTGCGTGTATTTCACATGCGCATTCATGCCATAGAAACTGTTTGCCGGCAGACGGTTGATAATCTCGCGAAACACGTAAAAATCATTGTCCTGCAAATAGGCATTGGTCGCATGAATTTCCGGCAATCCCAAGTGTGGGTCGATATCCACCTGGCCATAGCCAGGAATATGTTTCAGGGTTGGAATGATACCGCCCTTGATAAATTCTTCGGCAATGGTTGTAACCAATGTCACAACCGTATCTTTATCCGTTGAAAACCCGCGATCGCCAATAGCGTTGTGCGTTGTGTCTGTTACCAGATCGGCCACAGGGGCGCAGACGGTGTTGATGCCTGCATTGCGCAGACAGGCCGCGATACAACGCGTATGCAACCGCGCCGCTTCCAATCCGATGTCGGCATCGACCCGATACAGATCACCAATGACACGCGCCGCTGGCAATTCTGGCCATAGCGGCTCGCGTAAACGCTGCACCCGGCCGCCTTCCTGATCAATCAGGATCGGCACATCATCACGGCTGCTGATGTCACGCAACTGGTCGGTTAAACGTTTGACCTGTTCCGGGTCCTGAATATTGCCCAGTGCCGCGCGTGAAAATAAAATATAGCCAAACGGGTTGATGTCTTTGAAAAATGCTGCCTGCTCATCCGAAAGCGTGCTGCCGGCAAAGGCAACGATCATTGCTTTGGTGGTGCTGACATTCATTCGACCGTACCGCTACCGCTTATTGTGGAATGATACAGGCACCGGCTTTGCTGGCGTTGATCGCCTGACAAATATCCTGCGCTTGTGTTTTTGAAATATTAACGCCTTGAACGCGGTAGAACACACCTTTGGCGCCCAGATCGGCACGCGCATAGTTCGGCGTCACGCCATTCAGATGCGGCGCATATTGCTGCTGCAAATGCACCCAGGCGGCTTTGGCGGCACTTTCATCTTTGAAGGCACCCAGTTGAATTTTAGCCGTACCACCGGATGCTTTCGCCACCGGTGTCGGGGCTGCCGGTGCAACCGCATTCATTTTTGCCGGTGTCGTTGCATGGGCAACGGTCGTAGATGCAGTAGATGTTTTGACAACATCATCCATCGTCGTTGGCGTTTTGGCCGCCGTCACCGTTTTTGTCGTGGTTTTGCTGGTGACAACAGTATCGGCTTTGGCTGACGTGACAACATTTGCTGTTTGTTGTGTTGTAGTTTTTGCAGTACCTGTTTTATCAACAACCGGTGTTGCATTGGCAATGGTTTGTGCCACGGTTTCGCTTTGGGTTGCGGCGTCTTCGGCTGTTCCGGTTTTGGCTTTCATCGTCGCTTCGGTCGCAGCGATTTTAGCGGCCACAGAATCATCTTCAGCGGCATTGGTTGAGGCAATCACGCCTTTATCTGCTTCCGGTTTCGGCGCACTCGGCGGCGCAGCTTCGGTAGCTTTTGGATTGCTCTCCACTGGTTGTTCCGGTGGTGGCAATAGATTTTCGACATTACCGGCATCAGCGGTTTTAGTTTTGTCCAGCTGGTCGAACACGACCGCATCCTGGAACGGCACGTCCATCCCACCCGGATTAACTGGTTTTTCTTTATAAGAGGTGCTATCAGCCTGGATCAGCGGCGTTGTGCTGTTGGCTGAGGTATCGGCACCCTGGCGATACGCAAAGGCGACCAGACTGCCAAACACAATGACGCCAAGTGTGACAGCGGCCAGCGGAAACCAGCGTTGCTCGGTCACATTGCGCAACCGTTCACGGTAATAAGCCTGTGTCGACATATTGTCTTCATAATAGTCGTCATTTTGGCTGGGCGTTGTGTATTGGGTACGATTGACACCCCGGTACGGGCGGTCATCTTCCGCGTTGCGCAAATCCATGGCAGGTTCCTTATATGTAATTAAAGAAGGGCAACTGAATATAATTATGTTACCCAAAAATCTCTCTTCCGTTTTAACCGTCTAAGGGCCTGTCGGCAAGTCCTTTCCGCTTGTTTTCAACAGGAAAAGCCGCTATTTTTAAGGGATGCACAGCGAAAATCCCCAAGTGCCTGCACAACCGGTCTTGCCGTTTTTGACGGTGACCCCGCGCGCCCAGGCCAAAATTACCGCCGAACGCCAAAAACGCCAACAGCCGGAGCTGTTGTTTCGGGTGACGGTTTTAGGTGGCGGCTGTTCCGGGTTGCAGTATAAATTCGGTTATAATGATCAGGACATCGCCGACCATGATATGATCTTTCCGGTCGATCAGCCTATGGCGATTGCCGATGATACATCCTTACGCTTCTTAAACGGCGCGACGCTGGATTACGAGCAGGATCTGATGGGGTCACGTTTCGCCATCAAAAATCCGAATGCCTTATCAGGCTGTGGTTGCGGCGTATCATTCAGCGTTGATTTTAACAAGCTAGGCTAAGCGGGTTTGCGGTCTAGCGTCAGGTTATCTCTGTCAGGTTTTAACAGATCATATTTTGTCAGCACTGTTTTCAATTGATCAAAACCGTTACAGATAGTGTCTTTGTCGCATTTAAATTCATGTTGGGATTGAGCCTGTTCAAGTGTGTGTCCATTCTCATCCAAAGCCGGTAAGAAACGGATTTTGTAATGCATTTTATTCAGGATGCGCAAAGCTTCTTGGGTAAAAGCATCTAAGGCAGATGCTGTTATGCCATCCTGTGAGATTACGATATGCTCAGCGGGTGCACTTGCAATATTCTTGATGTCATCATAACCAACTATCGACAGCACAGGTTTATCATCACAACCGCGTGGAATGTCCAGCATATTGCGCGCAATGCTGAAGTACGTTTCTGGTTTTAATCTTTTATCATAGGTCTGTGCCATATTCATACCCTTTCAAAAAGTTTGCTCACAATAACGAAACGTGGCCAATATGGCAATTTTTATTTTGCATGGCTTTTGAAGCCTGCTTTATGCTAGCGTGGCCGCTATGACAACACTGGCGATCCTCCTGATTTTCTTGACCTTGCTGGCCTATGGCTTGAAGGAATATTATCAGGTCAAACTGGGCAAACCGATTAGTACGCCACCCGCTGTTATCGACGAGATTGCTGAGTTTTTAGGCCAATACGGATCATCTGGCCGATTTATCGATTTAGGGTCAGGCTGGGGCAGTTTAGTGCTGGCGTTGGCCAAGCGTTTGCCGGATTGGCAGATCGACGGAATTGAGGCCTCGCCAACGCCTTGGTTTATTGCCAACTGCCGGTCGATCGGCACGAACACCAGCAATTACCGTTTTTTCATCGGCCGCATGGAAAAACAAATGTTGCAGAATTATGATGTTGTTTTCCTCAATCAGCCGATCAATAACCTGACGCCCATGCTGTCACGTTTGGCCCGGACATTGAAAACTGACACCTTTGTCTTGTCTTACCCCAACCCGCTGCCCCGCTTGCCGAACCCTGACATTTTATTGAGCGAAAAAAACGACCGTACTTTTCTGTATCGCGGTCTGGCGGCCTTGGCGTTTCTCGATCCTGATCCAACCCCGGCACCAGCCGACATGGCACCCTATGAACCGGCACAAGAACCTGTTTTGACCCCCGCCGATCAGGTAGAGCCAACAGACGATAACATCTTTGAACAAACACCCGTCGACACGATTGCACCGGCCGATCATCCAGCAGACATGGGTCATCCTCCTCCTGTCGATGTGCCGCCAACCGCCGATCACCCGGAACAGGACGGACCGGATCAATATCATCTGCCGCTGCAGCAAACGGATTAACCGGCATGGCAGTGAAAATTGCGACGTGGAACGTCAATTCCATCAAGGTTCGCACCGAACATGTGCAACGCCTTATGGCGGCACAACAACCTGACGTATTATTATTGCAGGAAATCAAATGCACGACGGAGAATTTTCCGTGCGATGCCTTCACCGATTATCCACATCAGATCATTCACGGCCAGCCGGCCTATAATGGTGTCGCTATCCTCAGCAAAATTCCGTTTAATGTGGTGCACACTGCCCTGCCCGGTATGACAGACGATACACAAGCGCGTTATATCGAGATCGAGCTGCAAACATCAAAGCCCATGCATGTCATCAATATCTATGCGCCCAATGGTAACCCGATCGATACGGATAAATATGCGTATAAATTACGCTGGCTGGATGCGTTACAGGCACACGCCAAACATTTGCTGGCGGATCACATGCCGTTTCTGATTGCAGGCGATTATAATATTATTCCGCACGATATCGACTGCCATGATCCAGCCGCATGGTTAGGTGATGCATTGTTCCGTGCAGAAACCTGGCAACGCTGGCGCAGCTTGCAATATTTGGGTCTGACGGACGCGTTTCGTGCGTTGCATCCCACAACACAAGAGTATAGTTTCTGGGATTACCAGGCCGGTAGCTGGCCGCGTAACAACGGCATCCGCATCGATCATTTTCTGTTATCACCAGCACTGACAGACCGTCTGCAGGATTGTGTGATTGATAAAGGGCCACGCGGCGAAGCGAAACCGTCGGATCATACGCCGGTAATCGTGACGCTGAATTAGGCTGGACTCTAAGCTCAGTATCCCTGAAAAACGTGAAATGCTTTATCCCCGATGACAAATGTGGGACGTTAAGCCGCTTTTGCCTGATCTTTTTGTACAAACTCCAGCCACTTCGCAATCATCCGCTGGTAATGTGGCTTGTTTTGTTTAGCCAAGGCTTCGTCTGGTGTCAGCCAGGCCAAGGCCAGTGACTCTGAACTGTCGACAAAATTCATATGCTTGGCTTGAAACAGATAGGTTACATCATAATGCAAATGCGCGGGTTCGTTTTTGTTTGGATTAGTGGGAATGGCATGGACGTCGATATCCAGTAATGTTGGTAAGACAAGGTCCAACTCCATGATGCCCGTTTCTTCCTGCCCTTCACGATGCGCGGCGGCCAGCACATCTTCCGAGCCATCACAATGGCCGCCCGGTTTATACCATTGTTTCAGTACCGCGTGATGCATGAACAAGGTTTTATCGCCGGCCGTGTTAATAACAAAGGCAGACCCGGTGATATGCCCTTCCAAATTGCTGCGGTCATAACAATTGTCGGCATGTTTCAAGAAAAACAGGGTCTGCAAGCGGTGCGTTTCTTCGAGATTATCATACGCCGTGTAACGCTCAAGCACAGCGATTAAATCAGCTTTGGTCATACTAAGGTTCCTTCATGTTGAAAATTTTGCCATTTTGTCACCATGCGTTGGTAATCAGGTGCCGGTTGTTTTTCTAATGCTTGTTGCACATCCAGCCACGCCATCGTGATCGCTTCGCGTTCATCGCATAAAAATTCTGTTTGCTGGGTTTGAAACAGGTACGTCATACTGTAATGCAAATGCGCTGGCATATTCTTTTTTGCATTGGCTGGGATTTGATGAACATCAATATCAAAAATGCCCGGATACACTAATGCCAAATCTGTTAAACCGGTTTCTTCTTCACCCTCACGGCGCGCAGCTTCCATGACATTCGGCAATCCATCACAATGCCCGCCCGGTGCAAACCAGCGATCCAATGCACGGTGATGTAAAAATAATGTCTGATCACCAGTTTTGTTAATGATAAAGCAGGTCGCCGTGATATGACCATCTGTATTGTCATTGTCGAAACAGGGTGCACCGGCTGTTTTCAAAAAATACAGCATTAAAAGCCGGTCTGTTTTCTCACGCTGATCCAGCGTTTCATAATGTTCAATCGCTTCGATCAGATCGAATTTGTTCATGTTATCTCCTTCAAAATATATTATGAACGACAAACATAACTAACTATTTTCTAGTGATTTTAGATACTTCGCTATAAGTAAATATGCTCTAAGTTTCACAATTGAATAATATAAAAATATAAAAGGTAATATGAAAGTTGCCACTAATGCAATTTTTATCAAATATCCATGTGACGGAAATTTAGAATTATAAATCGGGATAGTTAGAATTATACACAGCAATAATAAAATCATGGTATGTAGCAACATCATTACATAGTCCTTTCGAGACGATCCTTTTTTCTGGCTAAAATTATAATAGCTATAACCTTCAAAGAAGCTAACCTTATCAACTCCTGATACAATTATTTGATCATCATCAGAAATGTATAAAGGATCATATGTAACAAATTTTTTAAGAATAACGTGCCTTCCAGACAACTGCATATTTGCAATATGCTCATCTGGAATTCGGCGAAATTTTGAAAATGATCGTTCTTTTGTAATCGACGATACTTGGCCAGCTATAATATCCATGTTATTTCCATTAATAAAAAAGCCTGATGTTTCCATCAGGCTTTTATTAAAACGCTTACTTCTTACTCGTCCGCTTATTTTCTTTTTCTTCATCCGGGTCAGCGGTCAGTTCAGCGGGATCAACCAGTTTCTCGGTGACATTGACCTGGCTCAACACATAGTCGATGGCTTTTTGCTCGAAAATCGGCGCGCGGAGTGCGGCCAAGGCTTGCGGATTTTTTTGGTAGTATTTCATCACTTCGTTTTGCTGGTCACCATACATGGTGGCTTCACGAATGACTTGCTGACGCAATTCCTGTGGTGACACCGACAGATGCTGTTCTTCGCCAATGGATGATAGCAACAGACCCAAACGCACACGGCGCTCGGCAATCTTGCGGAATTCCGCTTTGGCATCGTCGTCTTTGTCCGCCTCGGCCACATCCATATTGCGCGATTTCAAATCTTCGGTGTGGTAATTCCAAATCTGGTTATATTCCGCTTCGACAACGCCAGCTGGAATGGGGAAGTCACAGACTTTATCCAGGGCATCCAGCAAATTGCGGCGCAGGCGTGTGTCTGCCAGTTCGTCATATTGACGTTGCAGGCTTTTCTCGATCGCGTCGCGCACTTTGTCAAAGCTGTCCATACCCAATTTTTTTGCCAAGGCATCGTCCAGCACAGCTGGCTCTTTGGTGGCAATCTTGTTGATGTTGACTTTGAACACAGCCGGCTGACCGTTCAGTTTTTCTACACCGTATTCTGCAGGAAACGTGACATTAACATCGAAAGCGTCGCCGACATTTTTGCCGATCAACTGGTCTTCAAATCCTTCGATAAAACGACCGGACCCCAGTTCCAGATCAAAGTTTTCCGACTTCATGCCCGGCAGTGACTCGCCATGGACAGACCCGTCAAAATCAAAGGTCAGGATATCGCCTTTTTGTGACGGGCGGGCGGCGGTCAGTTCTTTGACTTCACCGTTGCTGGCCGCAACACGTTCCAACGCTTCGTCAATTTTAGACTGTTCAATTTTCGCAATCAGTTTGTCGACATTGACTTTGCTCAAATCTGGGATCGTAATGTCTGGCAGGCTTTCAACGGTCAATGTATATTCGATAGTGTTATCATCGTTGAATTTCGTCACTTCCAGACGCGGCTGCATGGCCGGTTTGATATTCTTGTCCTTGAGGACAGTCGAGGTCGCCTCTTCGACGGCTTTTTCCATCGCTTCATAGCGCACGCTGTCGCCATACTGCGCCTGGATCACCGACAAGGGCGTTTTGCCTGGACGGAAACCCGGTGTTTTGACTTTCTTGCTCAATTTCTTGAGCTGCTCGTCGATCTTGCCCTGCACAATCGTGGCCGGAATGACCACATCGTATTCTGCCAACAGGCCGTCACGTTTTTTTTCACTTACTTGAACTAAATTGGCTTGCATGATCAAATCTTTCACCGGGATAAATGTTTGGTGTGGGTAGAGGGACTCGAACCCCCACGTCTTTCGACACTGGTACCTAAAACCAGCGCGTCTACCATTCCGCCATACCCACGCCAGGACTTCGAGGTACCGTAAAAATGGGGCGACCGACGGGGCTCGAACCCGCGACCACTCGGACCACAACCGAGGGCTCTACCGCTGAGCTACGGCCGCCATACTCTTACAGCCGCGACAGTATAAGCGGCAGGCCTATCTATGGCAAGGGGATATTCCGGGAATTAAGCGGTTAAAATGCGCCGTATTTTTTGTTCAACAGCACATTCAGCGCCGCAATCGACTGCTCCGTCACCTGCCCGCAAATATGCCATGGCAGAAAATGGGTCTGAAAGGCTTTGATGACATTGACATGATTCTCAGCGGCTACCGCAGGATCATTTGTGTACCCGTAAAACGTCAGGTCACGTTTAAATATGGCGACACGTTGTGCATCCGTCACAATGTTATCATCGGCATCCGGCGGTAAATCATGCCAAATACCGATACCGTGTTTGGCTAAATCTTGCCAAGGAAAGCGCATACCAGGGTCCCATTTGCGATTGGGGGCAATATCCTGATGCCCGATCACATTCCAGGCATCAACGGCATAGTGTTCCATCAATTTTTTGACCAGCGGTACCAGCACATCAATTTGCGCTGCACTGTACGTGCTTTCCACACCGTCAAATTTCGCACTGTTGCTGACGCATTCCAGTTCAAATCCAATCGATGAGTTGTTCAGCTTTTTGATCCCCGCCCAATAAGACACGCCGGCATGCCACGCGCGCACGTCATTTGACACATATTGCACCAACTCACCGTGTTGACTGATGGCGTAGTGACAGCTGGCTTCATACTCCGTCTGCCCGCGCAAAATCGCTTCAGTCTTGGCCCAGTCTACTTCGGTGCCATGCAAAATAATATGCTGGATACCACGTGCATCGTAATGTCTGGTCAGCGGGACAAAATCGCTCATCACATATGAACCGGCAAGCTGTGTGTGGCCATGGCGGCTTCTTTAACGGCCTCGTTCAAAGTTGGATGCGCGTGGCAGACGCGGGCCAGATCTTCGGAGCTGCCACCAAAATTCATCAGCACAGCCACTTCGTGAATCAATGTTCCGGCTTCCGCACCCAAGATATGCGCGCCCAAGACTTTGTCTGTTTTGGCGTCGGCCAAGATTTTAACGAAACCATCAGTTGTATTCATTGAGCGTGCACGACCATTCGCCATGAACGGGAATTTACCAACGCGGTAGTCGACGCCATCTTTTTTCAACTGCTCTTCGGTTTGGCCAATGCTGGCCGCTTCGGGATTGGTGTAGACCACACCTGGCACCAGATTGTAATCGACATGTCCCGATTGCCCGGCCAGCATCTCGGCCAGCACATAGCCATCTTCTTCGGCTTTGTGTGCCAGCATAGGCCCTGGGATCACATCACCAATCGCGTAAATGCCTTCGACATTCGTTTCGAAGACATCATCCACAAGAATGCGCGCGCGTTCGTCGCGTTTAACGCCAATAGCGTCCAGATTGAGTTTATCCGTAAACGGCTTACGGCCAACGGCGACCAACACGATATCAGCTTTGATCGTTTCGGCATTGCCGCCAGTGGCAGCTTCTACCGATACGCTGACAGTTTTGCGGTCAGCCACGGCACCGGTGACCTTGGTCGCTAGTTTAAAATTCAATCCTTGTTTGGTCAGAATCTTGAGCATCTCTTTGGAGACTTCACCATCCATGCCGGGCAGAATGCGATCGAGATATTCGACCACCGTTACCTTCGTTCCCAAACGTCCCCACACGGTGGCCATTTCTAAACCGATATATCCGCCGCCAATGACAACCATACTGTCCGGCACTTTGTCGAGCGCAATGGCGCCGGTCGAGGATACAATCTGTTTTTCATCCACAGCCACATTCGGAATATCGATACTTTGTGACCCGGTTGCGATGACAATGTATTTTGTTGTCAATTCTTCGTTTTGTTCGCCGGAGACCGTCACGACACCTGCCGCTTTCACCGCACCCCAACCCTTGAACCAGCTGATCTTGTTTTTCTTCATCAAAAACTCAATGCCTTTGGTGTTGGCATCGACGACATCTTTTTTGAACGCCATCATTTTGGCCAGATCGAGCTTGACCGAGGCCTTGATGCCAAACGTGCCAAAATCGTGTTCAGCCTCGTGGTATTTATGGCTGGCGGTCAGCAGGGCTTTGGATGGAATGCAACCAACATTCAGACACGTCCCGCCAAGCGTTGGCCGCTGTTCGACAATCGCCGTTTTCAACCCCAATTGCGCCGCCCGGATCGCACAAACATACCCGCCCGGACCGCCGCCGATGACCACGACATCAAATTGTTCTGACATACTCTATCTCCCTGTTGCGGGTATTATGCCGCGAAATCTTTAATATTAACTATTTTTAGCGGGAATGTCTTCAGCTGGCAAGAATTAAGCTTGATTTTTAAAAAACATATTATATAAACAGATAAACAAGTAAGGATATATATTATGAAAGACAATCAACTTGAACAAAATTGGGCTGAATTATTCAGCTTAGCCCAGACGAATAACAGCCTTTCGTCATCATCTTCAACGCTGAAACAACGCACTATTGCTGGGTTGTCTAAAACCTTATTTTTAATCGATAAACCAAGCAAGAAACTTAAGGCGGCTTTGCCCGAACAACTCGAATTTTTGCTTGACGCCTATGGCGTTGTGTCAGATGCAAGTGACCTTGCCACTCAAGACAATATCTTGTCGATGTACGCAACAGCCACAGGGCGATTTGGTTTGGATAAAGAGGTCTTGGGCAAACAATTGCTGCAACACACTAAAGATTATAAAACTAAAGAGCACAATAAATACAGTGAAGCTGCATTCAAGCTGCTTGATATTGATCCATACACTGATCCAGATTATTTCGAAGGTTTAGTGAAGGAGATGTATGGCTCATTTAATCAATATAGCGGTAAACTTAATCCAGAATTTTTGAAAAAAGTTAATGATCAAAACAGACATGCATTAGCTCGCGAAGCGTTACATAACACGCGACACAAAATTGCTGAAGGTGATGGCATTACCGCTTTCCATTATATGCTGCCTATTTTGTTGGATGAAACACAAAAAGATCAAATCTTACCAGAAGCCTTGGCGTATGTTGCAAAACCACAGAAATATCCGGAAAGACGCGGAGATATAAGAAATGATGTCAATTTTTTAAATGATATCCGTCAAAAAAATTGGCTAACAGACGAACAAACACAAATCGTTTTACAGGAAAAAGTCGATAATCTGGTAAAAGCTCAATTAATTGCTGAAGAAGAGAGAAACCAAAAAAATGCTGAGCGCTACAGTCAACAGGCTTACTCCACCACAATGGTCTTAGGGACAATGGATCCAGAAGCACTTATCAAAAACCAAGCTGTTATTGTTGATGCCATAAATGATGATAATACCTATATATATATGCATTTTTGCGACCTCGTTTTGTTTTAGAAGATCGGGTTGATGTATCTTTGTCTATAGCTGCTGAGCGTGCAATGACCGATAACCTGTGTGATATTGTCGCCGGTGTGTTAGGCCACGAATATATTGCTACGGGGACGCGTGTAGAACTTGCGCAACGACTCACAGAAAACTTTTCACCTATGCGCAAAAAAAGTATTTTGGAATTTTATGATGCTCACTTTGGCGATGAGAAAGAAGAAATTCCAGCAGCGGTGATCGCTCTCACAACCATTGAAAACTTCAGCCAGGAAGCAAATGCCCTTTTAGCTCAACATAAAGATAACCCTGTGGTAGATACGTATTTTAAACAACGGGCAGCAGATGAAAAACTCAAAAAGCTGGGCTATTAATTGCTAATAACAACGTGCGCAAAATCAGAAATTTAACATTGTCCCTCGCCAGGCTTTATACTGATCTTATAACCTGTTAGCAACGGCTCCAGCAGCGTCTTTGCTATACTAAAAACTTGTTCCGGATCATTGTCTAGCGTATTGTATGTCGCCCTGAAATCTAAAATTTTCTGAATGTCTGCGCGGTATTGAAATGCGATATCAGTATTTTTGTAATAATCGTTTGCAGTATTGTCACCGGGCAATGGAAAATCCAGCGCCTGTGCCATGTCGCTCACTGTCAATGGGATGATCGTATAACTGCCATTGTAACGATTAATACGGATGTCGCTGGGATTATAACCGAATTGAGTTTTGTAAAAATTGTTTCTCTCGTCTGTCAGCTCTTCGTTTGCATAGGCAAAACGAATAAGTTGATAAAGAGCTACAGCCGTTTTCGCCGTTACCCGGTCTTTGGGAATTGTGTAGGTCAGGTATGAATTGCACGTCATCGGCACATCGATGACGGCGAGTTGATAAGTGGCTGCGTCGGCGCATAGGCCGGATGTGCTGATCAACATCAAAGATGCCGCATACAGGAAAAATCTATTGCGACATTTTTGCATGATCATTTAACTGGTTTACAAATCCAGCAACAACCGTTGTGGATCTTCAATCGCATCCTTGATCCGCACCAAAAAGCTCACGGCTTCGCGGCCGTCGACGACACGGTGGTCGTAAGACAGGGCGATATACATCATCGGGCGGATCACGATCTGACCGTTCACAACAACCGGGCGTTCCTTGATGGAATGCATACCCAAGATACCGGATTGCGGCGCGTTCAAAATTGGCGTCGACATCATGGAGCCGAACACGCCGCCGTTGGTAATGGTGAATGTGCCACCGGTCATTTCATTCATGCCAAGCTTGCCCTCACCGGCGCGACGACCGAAATCGACGATGTCGGCCTCGATGCCGGCAAAGTTTTTGGTGTCGGCATCACGCAACACCGGCACGACTAAACCGTTTGGCGTTGAAACGGCAACACCGATATCATAAAAGTTTTTATAGACCAGATCGTCGCCATCAATTTCAGCGTTCACGGCTGGAAATTCTTTAAGCGCTGCCACAGCGGCTTTGACAAAGAACGACATGAAACCCAGTTTGGTTTTATGCCTTTTCTCAAACGCGTCTTTGAACGTGCCACGCAGGCTCATGACGGCTGACATATCCACTTCGTTGAATGTCGTCAGCATGGCAGCGGTGTTTTGCGCTTCCTTGAGGCGTTTCGCAATCGTCTGACGCAGTTTCGTCATACGCACACGCTCTTCACGCGGACTGTCAATACGCGGTGTTCGTGGAGCAGCCGGGGCTGCTGGCGCATTAGCCGGTGCAGACGAAGATGGCTTGGTATCCAGATATTTCTGCACATCGTCCTTGGTCAAACGGCCATCAGCACCGCTGGCGGAAATAGATGCGGCATTCAAATTATTGTCACCGATCATCTTGCGCACGGCAGGCGATAAATCGGTTGTGTTAGTGGCAGACGCCGCTTGGGGTGCTGGAGCTGGAGCAGCGGCCGGTTTTTCGGTCACAGTGGCTGTCGTTACCGGCTGTGGTTTGGTTTCGTTCGCCACAGCTTGTGGCACGCTGGCGACGGTCGATGGGCCTTTGGCCGCATTTGCACCGGCTTCGATTGAACCCAATATCGCGCCAACGCCAACATTCGCCCCCGGCTTGGCATTGATCGTTTTTAACACACCCGCGGATGGCGCATTGACTTCCAGTGTGACCTTATCAGTTTCCAGTTCACAAACCGCCTGATCGGCGCTGACCGTATCGCCTTCTTTGACCAGCCATTTGGCAATCGTGGCTTCGGCAACCGATTCACCCAGCGGGGGAACAATAATATCGACCATGGCAGATCCTTACAGGTTTTAAGCGGCATATCTAAAGATGCCAACAGGATAGCGAAAATCAAAAAATCTGCAACTGCGCTACAATAAAGCCTCGAGATTACGGGGTTGCTACCGGACTTGTAGCGATTGGTGCTACGGCTGGTGCCACACCCCACTGGTCAATGGCAATCAACTGACCATCTTCACGCATCGGTATGCGGGTCAAGCCGATCCGTAAGGTGAGATGGAAGGATTGCGGCTCTTGGTCTTTCTGCTCATAGGTCAGCAAAATGGGCGCATCGACAATCCAACGATACACCCGGCCATCCGGTTGCTGTCGGCCTTTGGCAAAAATTTGCGGTGTGTCCGTCACCAACGTTGTCAGCGCATAATTTTTTTGCATGACAATATCTGGAATGTGCGCCTGTTGCCATTGCTGTTCCAATTGCGGCCAGCCATTGCCGGTAAATAAGTTGATCACTTTTGCTTTATGCGCTGGATAAAGTGTTGGCGTGACGCTCATGATTTGCGCAATGTGATCGGTCAACCACAATTGGACATCCTGATCCGGCATCACGGGCAATGACAAGGCTACTTGCTTGCCAACCGTCTGCGCATCATCATAGACGTAACGGTCTCGCATTGGCAGTGTGTCATCCGCCAACCCCTGCCCGATGGCCGAAATGTTATCATGTAATGATTTTGTCTGGGTTTGATTCTGGGTTTGCGCCTGCGCTGTTGCGGTCAGACACAACGCCATTAATGCACCGATCATCGTACGCATCATGTCTTATCCTCCTACATTATCAAAACGGCTGTGTGCCGTATTGGCAATCCAGCCACCACCCAGACACCGGTCATTCCAATAAATCACGCAGGCCTGGCCTGGTGAAATACCATACTGTGCATCGTCCAATGTGACACGAACAATACCATCTGCATCACGCATCATCTGCGCATTCGCTGGCTGCTGACCAGACCGCAATTTGATGGTCACCGGAATCGAGTGTTGCAATTCCTGTTCCCCCAGCCAATTCACGTCGTTCAACATGACCGTATCGCGCGCCAACGCGTCACGTGGGCCAACAATGACTTTTTGCTCAGCCGGTTTAAGCGCCACGACGAATAATGGATCGCCTTGCGTTTCCGCCCCGCCCAATCCCAAACCGCGACGCTGGCCAATGGTGTAATGAATAATGCCCTGATGCTCGCCAAGCACCCGCCCATCCAGATGCACAATCTGGCCGGGGTCAATCGCATGCGGGCGCAGTTTCGTGACGATCTTGGCGTAATCGCCATCCGGCACAAAACAGATATCCTGACTGTCTGGTTTGTCCGCAACGCTCAAACCATATTCGGTGGCAAGTGCGCGCGTATCCATCTTTGTCATGTCCCCTAACGGGAAACGCAGATAGTCGAGCTGTTCCTGTGTGGTGGCAAACAAAAAATAGCTTTGATCCTTGGTGAGTTCCAGACCGCGATGCAATTCGGCTTTACCGTCTGCATTCACCACACGCTTCACGTAATGGCCGGTGGCTAGCATGTCGGCGTCCAGATCTTTGGCGGTGCGCAACAGATCCGCGAATTTGACGTTCTGGTTGCACTTTACGCACGGGATTGGTGTTTCGCCGCGCAAATAACTGTCGGCAAAATCCTCGATCACTTTTTCTTTGAACAGAGATTCATAATTGAGCACATAGTGTGGAAAGCCGAACCGGTCGGCCACCGTCTTGGCATCGTAAATATCCTGTCCTGCACAACACGCGCCTTTCTTACCGGCAAACGATCCGTAATCGTACAGCTGTAACGTAATACCAACGACATCATATCCCGCTTTGTGCAACATCACAGCCGCCACAGACGAGTCAACTCCACCCGACATCGCCACAACAATGCGCGTTTGGGCCGGCGGTTTCGGGCTGCCGATCAGTTGATGGAGGATGTCGTCGTTCATAGTTTAATCGTCTAATTTTTTCATGTTTTGCTTGAGCCAATGTATAAGCATTGGTTGATCGATTTCATTTTGAGCCAAACTCATGATGATGGAGTAAGCTTCCATTTGATCAGCTGTAACAAACTGACCATTTCCTTCCAAGAACAAGCCGATAGCAATATAAGCTGCTCGTTTGTTACCGTCTGTAAAAGGATGGTTTTGACTAATCGCCATCGCATAGGCCACAGCCAATGTCGCTAAATCATCAACTTTCTCGTAATGCCACAAGTGCTGAGGCTTGTGTAAAGCTGAGTCTAACAAATCATACTTCACAGTTCCTTTTGTACCGCCATGGTGCATGATTGATTGAGATGTCAGCGAAACCAAAGCATTCGACCGTATCCAAATAGGTTCAATTCGGTGATCAATCATCAGAATTATTTAGCTAAAGCTAAAAACGTTTCACGATAGCGATTCATAAATTTTTGACCGATTTCCATTTGCCTGGCAAATTCTGGATCGTATGGTGTCAGCATGAAACCCTGCGGCGTTTCAACGGCAAAAAGAGTGTCACCCTTTTCAACGCCCATGCGGGCGAGCATCTCTTTAGGAATAATCGCACCGGTCGAATTACCGACTGCGGTCAATTTAACTGTTTGCATGATAGCCTCCTTGTTATAACATTAATTATAACACAATAATTGATAATATCAATTTAAATCTTCGGCAAAGTCACAACTAGACCATCCAATGCATCCGTCATCTTGCACTGGCAGCCGAGCCTAGAGGTTGCTGTCAGGTTGAAGGCCAAATCCAACATGTCTTCTTCGGCTTCGGTTGGCTCAGGCAGTTTGTCGGCCCATTTTGGATCTACAATAACGTGACAGGTGGCACAGGCCAGCGAGCCGCCGCAGGCCCCTTCCAGATCAACATCATTGTCATGTGCAATGCGTAGCAGGCTGGCGCCAACCGGCGCATCAATCTCAATAGCCGCACCGTTGCGGTCGATAAAAGTCACTTTGGGCATCGTCTGGTATCATAAAAAGAATGTCAGGAATGACATTATATATAGACGTGCACAGTGCACTTTGCCAGTTTTAATTATGCTATTATTCTGTTTCCTGATAGGCCGGAAACATGGGCAGCCGCCAATCATAGACCAAGGCCCCGACCCGCAACACCAAGGTCACGGCAAAGCCCGCACCAAAAGCAAAAGCTGGCCCGAACGTCCACAGCAAGACAAACACTGCTGCCCCGCAAAACGAGGCCGTGGCGTAAAACCGGATGCGCGATAACACCAATGGCACCCGATTGGCCAAAACATCCCGCAAAATCCCACCGCCGATGCCCGTTAACACGCCCATGACTATAGCCACTCCGGCACTTTCGCCAGCCAATAACCCCTTTCGCGCGCCAATGACTGTGAACAAAGCCAATCCTAACGCGTCCAGCCATTGAATGATTTTCGTTATATGGCGGGGCAAATGCGGCTTGCGGCGCAGTAGCAATACAGCCCAGCAAATCCCGAATCCCGCCATGCAAGCTAACAACGCATCGCTTTCGCGCAGCCAAAACACTGGGACATCTAGAATCATGTCGCGCAGCGTGCCGCCGCCAACACCGGTCACCACGGCCAATACCAAGCCGCCAAACGCGTCCATACGCTTTTGCCCTGCAACCAATGCACCCGTCGCAGCAAAGGCTAAAATGCCCGTAAAGTCGCAGACTATAATAATAGATGATAACATAAACGCCTCACGCAGTTTATTTTAAATCTGAACATTAATGATTTCATGCATAAAGATTAAATTTTATATAATTATTCTTGACTCGTTGGTAAGACTTTGTTAAGGTAGATAAATAAACCGAGTAAATTTGCTCTTCATTATCATACCAGGGGGCCATCATGAACGAAGCGTCTGCAACACGTTACTTAATTGCAAAAGGTTGGCAGTTGATCGAAGACGGCTGGTTTGCACTGACTGGCATGTATGACGAGCCAGTGTGTGTTGATACAGCTTATGAACTGCAAAAGATGCGCGATCAGCACCGTCAGGCAGCATAGACATCCATTTCCCCCACCGGGATTTTAACAACAGGGCGCTTTTAAGCGCCCTTTTTTAATGTCCTTTTTCCTGATGTATACGCAAGCAAAATTTGGCCTTTTGCGCACGTCTCCATGATTTTGGCATGGTGATTGCATTTACCTCCCTGTACAGGTCCTCAACCCTCTATAGGAGAAACCCCAATGACCTTGAATTCGATCCAAACCAATACTGCAGCCATTATTGCTCTGCAGGGTCTCAATAGAACCAATCAAGCATTGCAAGCAACGCAAAAAGTCGTCAGCACCGGTTACCGTGTGAACGATGCAGAAGATGACAGTGCGAGTTTCGCCATTGCGCAAGGTTTGCGCGGTGACATGAAAGGCTATACCGCCATTAGCGAACAATTGTCGAAGGCGAAAGGCACATTGACTGTTGCCAGCAACGCCGCCACCTCCATTTCCAATACGATGGCTGATGTTCGTGCCGTCTTGACCAAATTGTCAGACGATAATGTCAACGGCGATCAACGCACACAATATGAAGCCGATTACGCTAACTTACGCGCCGATATCGCACGCTTTATTGATGCTGCTGATTTCAACGGCACAAACTTGTTATCGAGTGCTACAAGCGTCAACGTGATTTCAGACCTCAGCGGCGGCAGCATCTCCGTGTCCGGTCATGATGTGACGACAGATGTTTATGATAAACTGGTCGATGTCGCTGATGCATCGGCCGCCCGCACCCTGCTGGCTGGTGACTTTGCCGATGCGCAAAGCAGCATTGGTTTGACATTGGGTTCATTAGGTTCAGACAGCCGTACATTGGACAGCCAAATCACCTTTATTGGCTTGCTCGGCGATGCCACTGAAACAGGTTTGGGTGCCATCGTCGATGCTGACTTGGCCAAAGAATCAGCCAAACTGCAATCCCTGCAGGTCAAGCAACAACTGGCGACGCAAACCCTATCAATCGCCAACCAGTCGCCACAGATCTTGCTCGGTCTCTTTAAATAACTCGGAATAATGTTCGCAACCTTTGACAGATAGAAAAACGTCATGAGCACCAGCGCCATTACCTCAGCACTCTCCGGCTTGCAGATCGCCCAAAAAGGTCTTGATCTGACGGCTGTGAATATCGCGAATGCACAAACTGAAGGGTATACCCGAAAAGTTTTGCCGCAAGAGAGTGTTGTGATTGGCAATGTCGGTGTCGGGGTTCGTTCGGGCGAGATCCAGCGCTTTGTCGATCAGGCATTGCTGCGGGATTACCGCACACAAATAGGAGTTGAGGCCGGTTTGACCGTGCGTGAATCTTACCTCTCCCGAATTCAATCCTTTCATGGCAGTTCTGATCAGGAAACAAACGTTGCCAGTAAACTCAGCAAGCTCACGAATAGTTTCGTGACCTTGTCCGCCACACCTGAATCTGCAACTGCCCGTCAGGTGGTTGTGGATCAGGCTGTAAGCTTTGCCAGCGCTATCAATAAATATAGCAATTTTCTCACCACGTTGCGCAGCGAAACACAAGACGCCGTTGGCGAAGAAGTCAATTCGATTAATAGCACATTGAACACGATTGCCGATTATAACAAACGCATTCAGCAAATGAAATTTGTTGGCAGTTCGACTGCCAACCTTGAAGACCAACGTGACGTTGCTTTGAAAAAATTAAGCGGCAGCCTGGATATTTCGTATTTTGAAGACGGCAATGGCATGCTGGTCGTTCAAACCAAACAAGGCCAGCCACTCGTCGATTCTGTTGCGCGCCAGTTTAAATTCGACGGCACGGGCATGACCTATGCGGCTGCCTATCCAGGATCTTTATCCGGTGTTGTGGTCAACGACACAGCCGGCACTTTTGATCTCGCTAAAAACACGGGTCAAACTGGCGGTCGCCTTGGCAGTCTGCTGGCGTTACGCGATCAAGACCTGCCAAGCTATATGGGCCAGATCGACGAGCTGGCGCAAAAGGTTGCTCAGCGTTTCAACGAACAAGGCTTGAAGCTGTTTACTGATCAAAACGGTGCAGTTCCCGCCAACACACAAAATCAGTATGTCGGTTTCTCACAAAACTTTCAGGTCAACCCGCTGGTTCTCAACAATGCGGCGTTGGTGCAACAAGGCACATCGGGTGCGCCGCTTGATAATGGCTCGACCGCCGTGATCGACAAAATTATCGATTTTACTTTTGGCCGCACTAAGGACGCCAGTGGCACCCCGCAAGACGCCTTTAACCTGACAAATAATGGTCCAGGTGGCACCATCAACTTTGCTGGCCTCATTGGTGGCAATGCATCACTCGATGAGTTTTCACGTGCCATGTTGGGCCGTCAAGCTGAAGAACATGCCACGATCAATGCACAATTAACGACTGAAAAATCCTATACCCAGGAAGTGCAAAAACGCTTGCTAGATGGTTCAGCAGTCAGCACTGACGAGGAAATGGCCAAGCTCATCGAGCTACAAAAAAATTACACAGCGTCCGCCAAAATTATTGGCGCGCTGGATGAACTATTTAAACAATTATTGAACGCGATTTAACGCGGTCAGTCTTACAGGAGTAACCCATGCCCGTCTCGAACATTGGTTCCCAGCTCAGCAATCTTTATCTGCTCGGCTTGTTGCGGCAAAAACTAAACACAACGCAGGGCCAGATCTCATCAGGCAAAAAAGGAACAATGCTCAGCGATTTGGGCGGTGCCGCAACCAGCAGTACGCTTAGCTATCGCAACAGTAAATCTGTTCTCGACAGCTATGTCAGTAACTTGAACGTTGTTAAAACACGCGTCAGTACAATGGATAAAGCCATGGCGAGCGTTGCTTCATCGGCTCGCGACACATTAGCCGTCCTGCGCAGCCAGTTGCAAAGCGGCAAGCCGTTAGATGACATTACCCGCGATGATGCAGCGTCCAACCTGCAAAGCGTCATTGGCAAACTGAATGTGAAACTGGACGGCCGGTATTTGCTGGCTGGCAGTGATATTGAAAATCCGCCATTCGCCGACCCTGCAGCCTTGCAAACCAGCATGAGCAGCATGGTTACTGTTTTGATGTCAGGTTCGCCAACAAAAGACAGCGTTGTCAGTGACGTGACCGGAATTACTGGCACAAATTTGGGTTATAGCAATACAGGTCTTGCCGCCGACAATGTCAGCGTACGGGCCGATGATGGCCGCAGCATCGATTACACCGTCAAATCAAACGATAGTGGCTTTCGTGATATCATGCGCGGTCTGGCGCTCGTTGCCAATCTGCCCAAGCCGACAACCGATGCCGAGAATGCAAAATATTGGACCCTGGTGAATGGCGCGATTGATCTGTTGGATCGCGGTGCCAAAGCCGTCGATACCAGCCAGGCCGTTCTGGGTGGCACGACCAAACAGATCACCAATCTGTTGGCCGACCATCAGGATATGAGTCTGACCATGGAAAATTACATCGGCAGTGTCGAAGACGTCGATATTGCTGAAGCCTCCTCACGTTTGCAACAATTACAGGCTCAACTGCAGATTTCGTATCAGGTCACAGCGTCACTGAAAGACCTGTCACTCGTTAACTATCTGTAATCCACTCGGCCGCATCGCCTTGCCAAAAAGCCGTCACACTGTCATGATGTGGCAGTTTCAATGGTTATATCAAAGGCTTGCCGGCAATGCCCACAACTGATTATGTGCGTTACATCATGGCCCTGCTGGTTGTCCTGGGCCTGATTTTTTTATTGGGTCAGTTGGCGCAAAAATATAATTGGGCAAGCCTTGGTATCAAACTCGCTTCTCGTAACAACAAGCGTTTTCGCGTGATTGAAATGCAAGCAATCGATAACCGGCATAAATTATTGCTGGCCCGGCGTGATAATATTGAATATGTGCTGGCTGTCAGCCCAGACCGCGTCATATTGCTTGATACGCTCCAGACTACATCACCCCCTCCCGTTAACGATCCGTCTGAGGCGCATCCGACATGATCAGATTTTTCAAAATTTCAGCGATCTTTTTGTTCACTCTGGCGCTCGGCATTCTGCTCATGCAGCACAGTGCCTATGCACAATCGCTTAGCCTCAATCTGGGTGGCACCGGCAGCGAAGGCGCCGATAGCGGATCAATGACTGGTCGTATGGTGCAAATTGTTGCCCTGCTCACTGTCCTTTCGCTGGCACCTGGCATTCTCATGATGATGACGTCTTTTACCCGGATCGTGATCGTGTTTTCGTTTTTGCGCTCCGCTATTGGCATTCAACAAACCCCGCCAAACCAGGTGTTGATTTCGCTGGCACTGTTCCTGACGTTGTTCATCATGATGCCAACATTTCAATCGGCCTATCAACAAGGCATCCAGCCCTTGATGGCTGGCCAGATGAATGAAATGGAAGCACTTGGCAAAGCTGCTGACCCATTCAAGGTATTCATGTTGAAACACACGCGTGACAAAGACTTACGCCTGTTTGCCGATATCAATAAAACGAAGATCGAAAAACCGGAAGACGCACCAATTCATGTTGTCATCCCGTCTTTTATGATCTCCGAACTGCGCCGCGCGTTTGAAATCGGCTTCTTGTTATTTCTGCCCTTCCTGATTATCGACATGGTGGTCGCCGCCATCCTGATGTCGATGGGGATGATGATGTTGCCTCCATCCATGATCTCCCTGCCCTTTAAAATTATTTTCTTTGTACTGGTCGATGGCTGGTATCTGATTACCGGCAGCTTGATTCAGAGTTATAATTAACTACGGCCCGTCATCAATTAATATATGTGAGGAAAAATGACGACAAATGTTTCTCAAGACAACGAGCCAGTGTTAACTGTTGCAACAGCATCCCGGCTGCGTTCCAAAGGTCTTTTGATCAGTCTTACCATTATCAACGGTATATTACAAATTATTGCGCCTTCTCCTGACATGGCAGCGGACACAGCTGGTGGATCACGCGCATTGGGCCGCATGGTCGGCTCCACATTATCGCCTTGGATCATCAGTGCAGTGATTGCACTGGTCCTGTTTTATATTTACCGCTACTTACAAAAACCAAAATTATTTCAGCCGCTATGGCTGACATGTGCATTCTGGGTTTTGATCCTGTGCATTATATCCGTTCTGCCGCGCTTGGCTCCGGCTTAAGACTACGATAAAGGGCGAAAGCCGTTATTTAGAAACCTTTCAAAAAGCCTTCAAACAATTCGCTGCCAGCAACCTGGGATTTCAACGTCTCCAGATCGCTCAAGCCTGATGCACCGTCTGATGCCGTGGTCATCATGTGAAACGCTTTGCCTTGCGGGGATTGTGTCATCAATTCACCATATTGTGCGTTGAGCTGATCAAGGCCGGTTTGATCGTTTTGCATGGCACGCGCAATCGCCATGCGCAAAATCAGGCCCGTGTAAGCCGCGTTTTGTGCCGTTTTTGGTGCCGTACTGTCAATCAAATCCTGCAAATCATGAGCCGTATCTGACCACCGGTTCATGCGCCAGAAAATATCAGCGCGCAATGATAAACCTTCTGGAACAGATGGAGTTGTTAGCAACGCAAGTGCCTCATCCATTTTTTGCTGGTCGGCCAAGGCTCTGGCCCGCAATAATTGGCGTTTCGCTTTGACATCCGCTGCCATTGGTTCCTTATCACTGGCATCAAGTGCCGTAATAACGTCATCAGGATGGCGCGCCATCAACCGGATCGTCGCTAGTTTTGTTCCAAGCGTAATAATATGCTGCGGATCGGTTTGTAGTGTGAGTTGATCGTTCAGTAAATGATCAGCCTCGTCAATCAAATCGACTTGCAGCAGTTGATCGGCCAATTGTGTTGTCGCCTGTGCGCCATCGTCACCAGTTGGCATCAGATCTTTGAAACGCTGATACAATGACAGGGACTGCAAGGGTGGCAAACCTTTACTGCCGCCTTGAACAAATTGCTGATTGAATTCCGTCTGCAGCGTTTTTTGCAGTTCTGCTTTATCATTGTCATTTTGCGCCAGAAGCAACGCCTGCCGCCAAATCGTCATGGCTTGTAAAGGATTGTGATCAAGCAGATAATAATGTCCTAACTCTTTGAGGACTGAAATTTCTTGCCGATCACCGCGCCAGGCGAAACGCAAACGCTCTAACGTGTCGATCGCATCTTTCATCTTGATATCGCCTCTGCCAAGCTGAATGCCAAGCAGCAAAATTTCGGCTTTGACGCGATAGTAACGATCATTGCCGTTAACAAGCTTTTGCAAAATATTGGCAGCCTTGTCTTCTTGCGGGTCGTCACCTTGCAACGCGATCGTTGCTTGAAAATAATCACGCGCGGCCAGCTGCCCACTGTTGAGATGCGCGTCCTGTGGAATGCCCGCAATAAACTTTGCAGCATCCATGTAATTTTTAGTTTCAATCGCACTTTCTGCTGCTGCCAAGCTAAGACGCACGGCAATATCCGGTGTGTAACCTTTGATCAGAGCCTGATGCGTCCGAAAATCCAGAAACGCTTTTTCCCAGTTTTTGTCCTGTGACTGTGCATAGGCCTGCCATAAATGTGATAAGTCAATGTCGTGTAAGTTTGGCTGCGTCAAGACATTAAGGGCTGGCTTGACCTGACCGCCCAGCGCGTAAGACATGCCTTGCAATGCATTAAAAGATGGGGCCGTTTCCAGATTGGGTACATAGCTTTGGGCCAAGTTCAATGCGCCTTGCGCTTCCGGTCCAAATGCCTGCTGCAGATATAACCGTGCCAGATCCAATGCTTGGATAGCCTTATCCGGTTTTTCCGTTTGCTGGGCAATCGTTTGTTCCATATATTGACGTTGCTCTTCAAAACTTTTTACTGTGTCTGGAAATGTCGGTGTTTTGACGACGAACAAATCATTTTGTTGCGGATTGCTGTTCATCACCAAGGTGCGATCCTGCGCTGTAGACAATGGCAACGCATCATCCAGGCTTTGCACTAAAATGCGATTATCGCGGTTGATGATATTCAAATTTTCCTGTTGTGGAATAAGTAGACCGCCCAGAATCGTTGGCGCCAGCGCAATGACAGCCGTTTGTTGCGGTCGGCCAATTTTCATGAGCGGATTGCGCACTGGTATGATCCAAATCTTATCGCCAATCGCATCATCCTGAAACGGAATGACCACGGAGGCTTGCCCCGTTAAAAATGACAGGCCTTTATCATTATCGATTTCCAGATCGAAATCACTGGCCGCGCCAGGGGCCATATCGGGCGACATCTCATCAGGCTGGATAAGGATGTTCCAATTGAGCTTATCATGCTGAACTGCAACATCTTTCATGCTGATTTCAGGCGGCAAAACAAAAATAAATGCGATACCTTTATCTGTTTTTTGCTGCGTGTATGTTTTAAATTGATTGCTCATTGCGCCATCAATTTGGGGTAATACACCGCTGGTCGCTTGATCCAACACCACCCACAACCGACCAGCACGAACAAATACGGCCGCGCCAATTTTTGTGATCGGCCGAATATGGATGATTGTTGCATGCTGTTCAGCCGCAGGAGCGTTTTGTGTTTGATCAACATCTGTCAAAGGTTGTACACTATCGGCAGGTGGTGCAGATGGCACATCATTAACCAAATTTGGCAAACGTTCGGCTTTTTGCGGCCCGCTTGTTTTATTGTCCACCACCTTTGGTGCTTGCGCAGCAACCGGCTGTTTATCAGCAACAGGTAACGCAGCTTCAGGCTGTCTATTTGCTGGGGACGCGGCTTTTTTAGGATCGGCAAAAGATGGTTTATCTTTGCTCATCAGCAATACGTCGAATGCTACGCTTTTACCGGACCAGAAGGCTTGTACACGCGCGCCATCTGGAATGTGAAACTGTATGGCCAGACCGTTATCATTTGTCGTTACCGTCAAATCCTGGATGTACGGAGGTGCCGCGGCTTTGAAAGATCGTAAATTCACGTCTGCCGCACTGTCAAACTGGATGGCCACAGTGCCATCCGTTTGATCCATCTTATACTTTACTGGAACCGGCCAATCCATCACCATGCGGTTAAATCGGTCATGAACACCGGCGCGCACCGGCACTGTAATAGCCCATACCGGCGCTGACCATAAACAAATCAATACGGATGCCGCCACACCGCACAACCAGTGGTTGGCAGTTGGTTTGAACGCTGTAGGCGACCCATCCATTTAATTACCGCCCAGCTGGTGGCGCGGTTGACGCGGCGGGCAAGGCTTTGGTCGCTGCGATCCGTGACGATATTTCACGTGCGCGTAATGGTTCCATCGCGGCCAGCACGAGCGCACTTTTTTTCTCGGACATGCTGCTGATAATTTTCAACAATACATCGCCTTGCAGATCATTAAAGATTTTCGCGGCATCGGCCGGTTTCATATTCTCATAGATCTTGACGAGCTGTTTAATATTGGCCGATTCCGCTTCCTGCTGTTTGCCCAATAACTCTTCCAGTTGTTTTTTCAGTGTCGTCAATTCAGTGACTTTATCTTCGACTTTTTTCTCGGTGACCTGCAACAGTTTTTCACGTTGATCCATGTCGCGTTCGCGCTGGTTCAATTGTTCCCGACGCTTGCTGAGCGATTGCAGAACCGTCAATTCCTCATCGGAAAATTGTGGCGCAAACGGGTCGTCACTGGCAGCTTTATCACTCTTGGCGTCCAGCACCTTGTCATCGGTTGTATCCTTGATCACGGTTTTGGCGGCTTCATCCGGTTCTGTGCTGTCTTTGGCTGGCGCGTTTTTGGCAGCTGCGGCGGATTTGGCTTTGGTTTTTGCCGCGTCCGTTTTGTCTGCCGCTTTGTCATTAGCTAAGGCTTCAGACGCTTTGAAGTCTGGCGCCACACCACGGGCGATCTGCACCACCGCATCACCGATACGCACAGTGACCGTAATCAGCAACAGAATTGTGATAATCGATAAGAGACGAGGCATCAGCGGGCCTCACTTTTGCGTTTGGCCAGAGCTGCCGCCAGATCTTTTTCGGCTTTGCTCATGGCAACTGGTGCTGATGGTTTCGCCGGTGCATTCTCACGGGCAAGATCACGAGAAGGCAAATCTTTCACCGGGGCCATGCCAGCGGTGTTCTTCTCCAGCCGTTTGGCCAATTGCTCCGACGCCTGATTGATAAACGTTAATTCATCCGTCATGGTACTGGCCGCATCAATCTGCTTTTGCAAACCGCGCCCCTTGTCATCGGCCAGACGTTTCATACCCTGAATGGTGTCTTCCGCTTTCGCAATAGCACCTGTCATTTCTTTCAAGACCTGTTGCATCTCGCTTTTGCCCTGGCGGATCACTGACATCGCCTTGGCAACGATGCGCATGTAATAGATCGCGAACAGCAATGTCAAAATGACCAGCCCGTCCAGAACGCTCATTAAAACAGAGTTCATGGCTTAATTCTCCGCATCATGGTGAATTTCGTCTTCCAGGCGGATCGCAATGTTGTGATCACGCCGCCCCATCCGTCCGGTGAACAAGGGCCGGTCGCCACATTTGATCTGGATCATGTCTTCAGCCTTGGTGTTCAACATGATCGTGCTGCCCACTTTCCAATTCATGACATCGCGCAATGAAATCGTCACCTCGTCCATCACGGCCTGAATTTCAACATCCGTTTTGTACAACTCACGGCTCAAGTGGGTTTCCCAAATAGAGTCACGGCCAAATTTTTCACCCATGAACATTTGCAGCAGCAATTCACGGATTGGTTCCAGCGTGGCATAGGGAATGAGAATCTCCATCATCCCGCCGCGATCTTCCATGTCGATCCGCAATTTGATCAAGACAGCCGCGTTATTCATCTGCGTGATGGCAGCAAAACGCGGGTTGGTTTCCAACCGCTCGAACCGGAAGGTAACGGGCGACAGTGGATCAAATGCCGCCGACATGTCGGCCAATGTGACCTGTAATACACGCTCCATCAAATTACATTCGATAGTCGTATACGGACGGCCTTCGATCCGTAACGCGGTCGACCCACGACGTCCGCCCAGCAGCACATCGACCATGGAATAAATCAAGGCGCTGTCGCACACGATCAAGCCCTGGTTTTCCCATTCCTCGGCCTTGATGATCGACAGCATGGCGGGTAATGGGACAGAATTGAGGTAATCGCCAAAACGCACTGAGGAAATATCTTCAATAGTGGCTTCGACATTATCAGACGTCAAATTACGCAAGCTGGTAGACAGCAAACGCCCCATGCGGTCAAATACGACATCCAGCATCGGCAGCCGTTCGTAACTGACCAGCGCATTATTCGCCAATAACATCACGCCGGATGTTGATTTTTCTTTCGGATTGCTGCCAAAGCCCAATAATGAGTCGATCTCATCCTGATTCAAAATACGCTGCGTATCCCCGATATCAGCCGTCGGATCGGCCCCCGGGTTCGACAGCGTGGCAGTCATGGTATCAATCTCATCAACCATTATTGCACCAGAATTTCTTCAAACAGGACGTCTTTGACATCGACGCCGGCCGCGCTATGGACACGGTCGAGTAACTCCTGGCGCAAGCGGTATAATCCAGCCGAACCGCGTAAATCATCCAGGCGCAACTCGCGCAAATAAGTTTGAAAATGATCAGTCACGCGTGGCAACACAGCTTCGATCACTTTGCTGTCGGATTTTTTGTTGAGTTCCAGCGTAATGCTGATCTTTAAAAAACGTTGCTTGCCATTATCGCCAGTTAAATTGACGATCATATTCGGCATCTCGTAAAAGTTTCCACTGCTGGCGGATTCTTTGCCGCCTTCTTTCTTTTCGCCACCGCCATGTTCGCCGCCCTCTTTATCAGCTTCACCCTCGCCAGCGGCTTCTTCGCCGCCCTTTTCGCCATCGGCTTTTTCAGCACCCTCTTCGGCATGGGCTGGTTTCTTGCTGAACATACCGGACGCAAACAGTCCACCAACAACGCCGCCAATCACTAAAATCGCCGCGACAATTATAATGATGAGTTTTTTCTTTGACGGTTTGCCAGGCGGCAAAGCACCTTCAACCGATAATTCTGGAGGAGCAGACTCAGTCGCCATGACGTTCCTTCACAATGTACTTGCTAACAATACAGCTAGGTAAAATGACCATTGGAAACAATGACCTGTCTCTAGAGTACCGCTGATATCTTAACAAATTATTCCAGTGCTAGCGAATTTACCCACACCACTAGGCAATTTTTGCCGCATTTTATGCGTATTCATATTATCATGGCGTTGGCATGGGTTTTGCAATTCCTGAACAAGCAGCGGGCGAAACCGTTTACGTTATGGAGAACAGATCATGGAAAATGCCGGTTATGTGGGTCTTGCTTATCAAGTTGTTTTGGAACGCAAGATGAACACAGTCGCGAACAATATTGCGAACATGGACACGACCGGTTACAAATCTGCACATCCCCGCTTCAAGGAATTTTTATCCCAAGCCGATGCCGAACAGCCTTTGGCCATGGTCCAGGATTATGCCGAATATAAAAACTTCGCCGGCGGCGCGTTAAGCGATACAGGCAACCCATTGGATGTAGCCCTTGTTGGCCGTGGCTTTTTAGGCGTCAAAACCGCCGATGGTCAGGATGCCTTCACACGCAATGGCCGTTTCACCGTCAACAGTTCGAACCAGCTTGTCACAACCAGCGGCGAAACGGTGGCCAGCCAGGGCGGTCAGCCGATTACCATTCCCGATGGTGAAACAAACATTACGATCACGAAGGACGGTTTGATCAGCGGCAAACAGGGGCAGATCGGTCAATTGAAAATCGTCTCATTCCCTGACCCACAGCAATTACGCGAAATTGGCAACGGTTTGTACAAAGGCAATGGTACCGAAGTCGCCGACACGCAAACCACGGTCCAGCAAGGTTATGTGGAAGGCTCCAACGTCAATCCGATTTTGGAAATGACCAGCATGATGGATGTGCAGCGCTCTTATGAGAGCGTGGCACGAATGTTGCAAAATGATCACGACCGCCAGCGCGACGCTATCCGCAAACTCGGCGAAACGCGCTAAGCCAACAAAAATTTAATTCGTTTCAACAGGAGACAGACACATGCGTTCTTTAGCCATCGGTTCCACCGGTATGTATGCCCAGCAAATGAATGTTGAGGTTATTGCTAACAACATCGCTAACATTAATACGACTGGTTACAAACGCCAACGCGCGGAGTTTCAGGACCTGATGTATCAGAATTTACGCGAACCGGGCGCCCAATCGTCACAGTCGGGAACAAATTTGCCAACCGGCATGCAACTTGGATCAGGTGTCAAACTCGACGCGATCACCCGCATGCACACGCAAGGCTCATTGGATATAACCGATAACAAACTCGACATGGCGATCAACGGCAGCGGCTATTTCCAGATCCAGATGCCAACCGGTGATACAGCTTATACACGAAACGGTACGTTCCAGCTCAATCAGGATGGTCAAATCGTGACATCCGAAGGTTATCAATTGATCCCCGGCATTACCATTCCAACCGATGCCGCAGAAGTGTCGATCAATAAAAACGGCGGCGTATTCATCAAAGTCCAGGGTCAGCAGGATCTGCAAAATGTTGGTCAGATCGAACTGGCCCGCTTTGCCAATGATGCCGGTCTCGACATTCGCGGCGACAATTTATTTTTGGCCAGCACTGCGTCTGGCTCGGCGATCACCGGTATCGCCGGTGAAGACAGTTTTGGCAGCATTGAACAAGGCGCATTGGAAACCTCGAACGTGAATGTCGTTAACGAAATCACCAAAATGATCAGCGCACAACGGGCCTATGAAATGAATTCCAAAGTTATTCAGTCCAGCGATGACATGATGGGCACTCTGACTAACCTGCGCTAAGCGAATACGTTTTAAACGGAGAGACACTCATGCAACGTTCTTTTTTCAACTTAACCGTTATGGCGTTGGTCACAGTATTGGGAATGGGTTCGGCTGTTGCAGCCGAACCCGCCCCGGTCATGCTGAACCCGCATATCGTGTTGACAAAAGACATGTTGACGGTGGGCGATCTGTTCGAACCGGCCGGTCCAAACGCCGATCATGTCTTGGCTGCCGCACCAAAAGCCGGAACAGAACTCACCTTGACGCGTGACGAACTGCAACGTGTTGCCGATAGTTTTCACATCGACTGGCACAGCGACGATGCAAATCTGACCGCTGTTATTGAACGTGACGCTCTGATCGTCACACCCGCTATGTTATCCGAAGCCTTAGCCAAATCGGACCTGTCCAGCAAAATAGATAAAGAGGCTGACATTGCCGTGCAATCGCCGGTCGATGGCATCGTGTTGAACGGTCAGGCCTTGCCGGATATCCGCTTTGAAGCTGTGTCTTACGACGCCTTATCCCAAAGCTTTACCGCAATCGCCGTTTTGTCACGCGACGGTAAAACCGTCTTGCGCACCATTGTTGCTGGCTTGGCGACAAAAATGATTGATGTGCCGGTGCTGACAACAGCCATGGAGCGCGGCGTCCGTATCGGCAGCGCCGATGTCACCACCATCCGCTTGCCCGCCAAAGACATGAAGCCGTCCCAATTGACCCGTCTTGATGACATTGTCGGCATGGTGACCAAGAAAACCATCCATGCCGAACAACCATTGGCGAAAACCGATCTGGCCGAACCCGTTCTGGTTCGCCGCAATGAAATCGTCACGGTTGTCTATCAAAACGGGGCGATTGCCCTATCAACCAAAGCCCGTTCACTGGTCAATGGCGTCCGGGGCGAAACTGTCCAGCTGGAAAACCCGTCCAGCAAGAAAATCATTGAAGCCACCGTCACCGGCCCGCAACAAGTCACCATCTCGATGGACGGTATGGCCTCCATAAACGGCTGAAATCAATCTCAAATTTCAACTTGGCCTCATTCTTGCAAGAGTGTGTGCAACACTCCACTGGGATAACGATCAGGAGAAGGATCATGGCCCGTCAATTTTACATTTCAATTCCGCTCGTTCTGAGTTTAACGCTGCCTTTGGGTGCATGCGGGGTCTTTGGCCAGCGCCTGTCGGAAATCGGTCAGCCACCCCGTTTCAGCCCGATCGAAAATCCGACACAACAACCGGGCTATCAACCCGTCTCCATGCCAATGCCGCATCCCAACGTTGAAGTACGACAACAAAATTCGTTGTGGACCGGTGGCCGTAAATCATTTTTCAAAGACCAGCGCGCCAGCCAGGTCGGCGATATTTTGACGGTTTTAGTCAACATTGACGATAATGCCAACATGAAAAACAAAACAGAACGTCAGCGCAATGCCAAAGATGATTTGGATGTCCCTGGCTTGGTTGGTTTGGAGTCAGCCATTGTCAAAGCATTACCAAACCGCAGCGATGCGAATAATATTCTCAGCACTAACAGTGTGACCTCAACCAAAGGCGACGGCAAGATCGAACGCAATGAAAAGATCGAGTTGAAAGTCGCGGCCGTTATTACTCAGGTTCTCCCAAATGGCAATCTGGTCGTGAATGGCAAACAAGAGGTACGCGTTAACAACGAACTGCGCCAGCTGCAAATCGACGGTGTGATCCGCCCCGAAGATATCAGTATTGCCAATGCCATCGGCTACGAGAAAATCGCCGAAGCCCGTATCGCCTACGGTGGCCGCGGCATCATCAGCGACGTTCAGAAGCCGCGCTATGGCCAGGAACTGATGGACATTATCCTACCTTACTAATTAAAGCGTCTCAAAAGGGCATAGGGTTTAATCTCGATGCCCTTTTTTCATGGCCGCTCCCTGGCTTTTTAACGTTTTCTTGGGAAGCCGCTTTTAGGATAAATCAATGGCCGATAAAAAACCCGTCGATAACAGCAAACGCCCTATCATCATCGTTAAAAAGGTGAAAAAGGTCATGGGTGGCGGACACCATGGCGGTGCCTGGAAAGTGGCCTACGCCGACTTTGTGACCGCGATGATGGCGTTCTTCTTGCTATTATGGCTGCTGAACGTGGCCACCCAGGAACAACTCAACGGCATTGCCGATTATTTCCGCCCAACCCTTGCCTCGACATCGCAATCGGGTGCTGGAGGTGTCATGGGCGGCGTCAGTGCCGTGACCGATGGTGCCATGCGCAGCGAATTAGTTAATGACGTCACCGACAGCACGCCTTCAACAATCGTCGATGCCGATAACCAGACAGTCGAAGACGAAGAAGAGTCTGACGTTCAAGGCAAAAAGCCAACCGAAAAAGATTTGGAAAAAGCCAAAGCCGAGGAAGAACAGAAAAACTTTGATCAAGCCAAACAGGATATTCAAAAAGCCATCGAAAGCGATGGTCAGCTCAAAGAACTCGCCAAAAATTTGATTATCGACATGACGCCGGAAGGCTTGCGCATTCAAATTGTCGATCAGCAAGGCAAATCCCTGTTCCCGCTGGGCAGTGCGAAAATGTATGACGACACCTATTTGCTGTTATCCAAAGTCGCTCAGGTCATTACTAAACTGCCAAACAAAGTCTCCATCAACGGCCATACCGACAGCGTCGCTTACGGGGATAAAGCTGACTACAACAACTGGGATCTGTCGGCTGACCGTGCCAACGCCGCCCGCCGTGCAATTACGGCGGCTGGCCTCAACCCGCAGCGCATTGCCAACGTGTCCGGCAAAGCGGAAATTGATCCATTACTGCCAGACGACCCCACCAACCCGCAAAACCGCCGCATTTCCATCATCATGCTGCGCGAACACAAAGCCTCTACGCCTCCTGCCGCAGGCACAAAACCAGCCGGGTATAATCAACCGTTCAAAAAAGATTTGTTGCCAGCACAACATTAAACGACTGACCTACAACCACCCGCGTTTTTTAAACCACGCGTAAATTCCAATAACGATAAGAGCCATTAATCCTAAACAGGCCGGATAACCATAGTGCCAAGACAATTCCGGCATAAAATGAAAGTTCATGCCGTACAGGCCAACAATAAATGTCAGTGGCAAAAAGAAAGCCGAAAACACAGTCAAAACGCGCATGACTTCATCTGCCCGCTGTGCTTGCAAGGAAATATAAATTTCCAGCAGATGCGTCAACGCATCATCCATCTGATCATACAGGGTCAACGCTTTGACATGCAATTCTGCTGTGTCTTGCACACTGGACGTCATGGTGCTGGCGCGGCCTACTGCATTGATTACATCCTTGCTTAACAGCAAAATACGTTTCACTGACGTTACACGCCGCTTGATATAATAGAGGCTGCGCATCAGATCCGGCGTTTTTTCCTGGAGAAAAATCGCATCTTCACACTCAGTCATTTCATCTGACAGCTGTAAACCAGGCGCGATGTAACCTTCCATCACAGCCCTTACGATCTGCAGCATCAGCTCTGTTGTGGTTGGGCAGAAATCGGCATCCGCCGTATTTTGCTGGACATGTTGAACAATTGGCTGCGGTTTGCGATGCACCGTAATCAAAAAATCCTTGGCGTAAAAAATCGCGATCTTGCTGCTCAGGTCGCGGATCGTGTCAGCTTTTTTGTCTTTCTTGGGATTATACGCCCTGACAATGACAAAATTGACCAGTCCCATCGCTTCAAATTTTGGCAAATGATCCGGTTCCAGACAATCTTCGACGGCCTGCTGTTGCAAGCCGTAATGCAGCGCGATGGCTTCTAGCTCGTCCGCTGTTGGATCGGTCACATCCAGCCATTCAAAGCCGCACTTGGTTGTATCCATCAAGATTTGCTGCATGTCTGTCGACCCTTCACCAAACTGTACGATGTGCTTTGTCAAAGACTACAAGCAATTCGCACTGCGTCAAACATCTATGCACGGCCAAATGTTTAATTCTTGATAAACAGACCGCAGGGATTTCAAATTTAAAACGTTCTATCAGCATCACAACTCTTTCCTCTGGCAGGTTGATCATGTTGAAGTCTCTTTTTGCGGTAACGGCGTTATTAGCAGCGACAGTTGGCACAGCCCACGCTGGTTCCGTCACGGTTTATAACCAATCTTACGGTCAGAACTATGGCCAAAATTACGACCAAACCTGCCGCGAATTTACCAGTACGGTCATAGTTGGCAACCATCTCCAACAAGGTGTTGGTACAGCCTGTCAGCAAGGTGACGGTTCATGGGCCATTGTTGCTGGCCCCGGTGTCGGCACGTCGTTTATCGATAACGGCATTCCGGTTGCCTATCCGGCAAACAATTATGTGGTCAATGCTTATCCGCAACCGGTTTATTATCCGCAGCCCGTTCGTGTGCGTTATATCTTCACCGATAACCGGGTGTACCGCCCAGCGCCTGTCATCATTACGCGCGGCGGTCCGGGCTGGGGGTATTACGGTCGCCCGATTGCCAGCCGCCATTTTGGCCACGAATACGGTTATGGCCGCCCGAGCCGCGATTGGGACAACGGCCCACGCCGCGATCGCGATGATCACCACAGGCATTAATACGAAAAGATTAAACGCATAAAGCCGGTCTGATGGGACCGGCTTTTTTCAATAGATGGTCGGACTGGCGAGATTCGAACTCACGACCTTCTGCACCCCATGCAGACGCGCTACCAGGCTGCGCTACAATCCGATTGTGGGTAAATTAAACCTTATTATAATCAATGTCCAGATAGGGTTTAATGGATTGTCCGGATATCAGCTGTCTGAAGATAGGTTATAGCGGTTAGTCCGCGTCGCCGCATGATCGTATAATCATCTTGATCGATTGAGGCTTTGTTTTCTTCAAGCAGTCTTATTTTGTCGTAAAAAGATTGCAGCACATCATCACGTTTTAACAAGCCTGATGTCGCAGCGACATCATAATGCAAATAAGGGGATCGATAGGGTGTGTGCAGGTGTTTGTGATCATCTTGTGTGACTAAAACCAAATGCTTATTGGCCATGTAAGCCGCATGAATATCAGTCGTTTCATCATTCCGCCATATTGTTTCAATGCCTAGTGGTTTCATCGCATCTTCATCAGCACAGCTTTGTATCGCTGGCTTCATAACTTTATCTGTGTCAATATTACTAAAATAATCCATCTTTGGCTGTGCGCCGGAAAACAAGTAAGGCTGTTTCCGAACAATAGCATTACCAATATTATCATCCATATTACCCAGCATGACTGTTGCTGGCAGGCGATCTGTCACGTAAATGGCGGCCATTTTCTGGCGAGCATCGGCATCAATTCTTGTATCATTCAAAAAATCAACAAAAGGCATCCCCGAAACATGTTCCATGACGAACACATGGTAATAGTAGCCACCATCTTCGCTATCAAATGACGATAAGCTTTTTGTTGACGGCGTATGGCATTGAAGATTTCCGTAGTAATCATGCGCTTTCAGCTCACGCTTAATATCGGCAAAACGCTGATCAGAATCTTCTGCTTCAAAATGACCTTTTTTAGTCCATAAACCTGCAGCAGGATAATATGTTACATTTGACCATCCGGACAATGTTGCTCGTTCACCCCATGACCCTTTTGCCGCAGTTTCATATTCAGCATAAGTTTGCGCCCATTGTATCATATACAAATGCTACCATAACTTCTTTAATTATGCAAAAACAATATTATAGTTAAATTTTATAGCCCGTACTTCGCCAGCTCAACCTGCACGCGTAATTCAATTTCATCGAGCATTTCTAACAGATGCGGTTCGTGCAGATTGACCCGCCGGCCGGCCAGACGCTGGGACAGGTTTTGGAGGCTGGTCATGGTGTAGTTACCGGTTAACAACGATAGACGCAAATTATCCAGCTCGTCCAGCAAATCATCCCCGTATTGAACAGCCCGGCGGCGTTCTTCTTTCTCGGTCGCGTCACCTGCCGCCTGCAAACTCCACAAGGCGCTGACGCCGCTGGTGGCTAAGGGCGCGCTAACGCTCGACGCTTCGTCTTCGCCAGTCAACAAATCAGCAAAGCTCACGCCGCTGGACGAACCGGTTTTTTTCGTCTTATCGGTTTTGCCGACAGCACCTGTGCTTTTGGGTCCTTCGATGCGTACCATAAGTTTATTTTACCTCATTTCCAATGGTTTGCGCAATCGGCAAGAATTGCCGCTTTTTCTGTAGACAGTTCCATACAATTGGCATGAAACCTGCATTACCTCTCTCGTCATATGGAGAAAACAATGTCCCGTTCCTACAAATCTCATGCAAAATCACTAGTCAAACAAACCTTGGCCGACCTTGGCCTGATGGGTGTCATTGCCTTGATTTTACTGGCGATTACGACATTACCGACCCACGCGGCGACCAGCCGGATCAAAGATATCGTGGCGATCGAGGGCGTGCGCGACAACATGTTGGTCGGCTATGGCCTCGTTGTCGGCTTAAACGCCACCGGTGACAGCATCAAAAATTCTCCGTTCACGGAACAAAGCCTGATCGCCATGCTGGAACGCTTGGGCGTCAATATCCGCGATCAAAAATTCAAAACGAACAACGTGGCTGCCGTCATGGTGACTGCAACCCTCAAACCATTTGTAACCCAGGGCGAACGCATTGATGTGTCAGTGTCTGCACTTGGCGACGCATCCGACCTCAAAGGCGGCACGTTATTGGTAACCCCTCTTATGGGCGCCGATGGTGAAGTGTATGCCGTAGGCCAAGGTCCCGTCGCCACCGGATCGGTTCAAGCCAAAGGCCAGGCCGAATCCGTTACGCAAAACGTACCGACCAGCGCCCGGATTTCAAACGGCGCCATCGTCGAACGTGAAATTGCCTTTGCCTTGAACGACATGAACAAGGTGCGCCTCTCCTTGCGCAATCCTGATTTCACCACCGCCCGCCGCATTGCTGACACCATCAACCGCAGCAAGTCCGGCAAGATTGCCGTTGCCACTGACCCATCCACTGTGCGCCTGACTGCACCGGAAAAATATCAAGGTCATATGTTCGACCTGATCACCGACATTGAGCAATTGCAGGTGTCGCCTGACACGATCGCCAAGATCATCATTGACGAAAAATCCGGCGTCATTGTTATGGGTGATAATGTCCGCATCTCCGAAGTCGCCATTGCCCAGGGCAACCTCACCATCCGCATCACGGAAACACCACAAGTGTCACAACCAACAGCCTTCAGCAGTGGCGGCACCACAGCCGTTGTGCCCCGCACATCGGTCGATGTCAGCCAGGACAAAGACAACAAGATGGCCGTGTTGCCCGCCGGTGTAACGATCCAGGAACTGGTGGCCAGCCTCAACGCCTTGGGTGTTGGTCCACGTGACGTGATCACGATCCTGCAATCGATTAAAGCGTCTGGTGCGTTGCAAGCCGATATTGAGGTGATCTAATGGAACCGACACTCCCTACCGATTTCAGCTATGACCGCAAACCGGTTGCTAAAAAAGACTGGGGCGCGACACTTCCCGAGGCTGACAAAAAACAAATCCACAAATCGGCCAAAGCCTTTGAAGCCATGTATATGTCGGAGATGATGAACTACATGTTCACCGACACCGACATGTCAGACAGTTCCTTTGGCGGCGGTGCGGGCGAAGACATGTACAAATCGCTGATGGTTAACGAATACGCCAATAAATTTTCCCAATCCGGCCAGGCCGCTTTAGCGCCGACACTGGAACGTGAAATGCTCCGCTTACAAGAGCTGCAAAAAAATCCACACAACACACAACCGACCGCAACCGATGAGGTGTCCCATGACTGAAACAGCCGCTAATCTATCGAACGATGTCGCGCACATGCTGGCCGCCATGCAGGCGTTTAGCGGTGTGCTGAACGCCGAGACCATCGCGTTGAACGCGCGCGAAATGAAAATCGTTGATCAGCTCTTTCCGCAAAAATGCGAGTTCGCACAACTCTATCATGACGCCATGCTGCGCCTGGACGATCAACAGCACATGCTGAAAACTCTAGAACCGACATTGAAACAAAAATTGAAACTGGCGTATGACCATTTTCACGCCATCGCCGAACAAAACGCCAAAGCCTTGACCGCTGCCAAACACGTCGCTGAACGCATGGTCGATGTCGTCATGGACGCCGCCCGCCGCACCGTCATGGACGGCCCCAGCTATGGCCGCGGCGGCACCAATGTGCTGGCCCACGATGTGCCGGTGCATTATAAATTAAACCAGGTGCTGTAAAGTATATACAATCTAAATAAAACTTGAATCATAATCCGAATTGTGTTATTCATAATCAAAACACAACGAGGACTAAGCGATGAAAAATATAAAAGACACAGGTATGGCCGTTTTGGCTGGTATGATGTTGACCGGTGCGACTTTAGCACAACCAGTTAAAATGAAGCCAGCCAAGGATATGAAGCCTATCAGGCATGCTGAGACTTCCTTGCGGTCTGTTCAAGTACATCGACCCAGCCTCTTTTTGGATGAAGAAACGAGAGGTCCAGATACTTTTTCCGCAACTTACCGAACATTCGATGGCACGACTACTGTTCATTCCGGTACAGACGATAATCGCGATGGTAAATTCAGCCTTAGCGAAGTCAAGATGACGTCCATCGATAATGAAGCCCTGGGCATCAATTTGACTATTGTACATGACGGCACTGCAAGTTCAGTGACCCAAAGGACTAATAGTAAAGATCCTGATGGCACACTCCACCTGGACAGCAAAACATTACCGGAAGGTAGCGCGCAAAATTTGATGGACATTTTTAGCCAATCCATACACAGGGAATTAAAAATAGAAGACCACAAAGCAAAGGCAACATCCGTGCGAAAACCAACCTCGATATAACAAGAAAACCTCCGCCTTGGCGGGGGTTTTCTTTTCGCGTATATTGTCTCCATTAGGAGATCATCATGTCAAAAAAACCGTTATTACTCTGCATCCTCGATGGCTGGGGCGTCAGCGCGAATGCTGACCACAACGCAGTGGAGATGGCGAACACGCCAACCATCGATCACCTAATGGCAACCTGCCCAAACACCACATTGCACGCTGACAGCGAGTATGTGGGTTTGCCCGACGGGCAATTTGGCAATTCCGAAGTGGGACATATCAATCTGGGGGCCGGCCGTATCGTGATGCAGGAGTTGCCGCGCATCAACAAAGCCGTGCGTGACAACACCTTGCCCGACAGCGACGCGATTAAAACTCTCATTGCCACACAAAAAGCCAATGGCGGCGCGGTGCATGTGATGGGCTTGGTATCGACCGGCGGCGTGCATGCGCACCGCGACCATATCACCGCCCTCGTCAAAATTTTGGACGCGGCCGGCATCACGACGCAAATTCATATTTTCACCGATGGCCGTGACACGGCCCCAACCAGTGGAAAACAGGAAGTCACGTCCTTTATGGCCAGCATCGCGCATTGCCAACACGCGCACATCGCCACCGTATCGGGCCGTTATTTTGCCATGGACCGTGACAACCGGTGGGAGCGTGTCGAACAAGCGTGGAACGTGATCGTGAACGGCAAAGGCGTGGCCGCCAGCAATCCGATTACCGCGATCGAAGACAGCTATGCCAATGCGGTTAATGATGAATTTATTCCACCCGCCGTCATCGGGGATTACAAAGGCTTGCAGCCAAACGATGCCTTATTGATGGCGAATTTCCGCACGGATCGCGCGCGTGAAATTCTGCGTGGCTTGCTCTCCGTCCAATTTGACGGCTTTGATCGTGGCACCTATATACCGCCGAAATTAGCTGTTGGCATGGTCGATTATTCCGACGATCTGGCCCCATTGATGCACAGCGTTTTCGCTCCACAAAATTTGTCGGAATTGTTTGGCGAGGTGATCAGCAAGGCGGGTCTGAAACAAGTGCGTATTGCCGAGACGGAAAAATATCCACACGTCACGTTCTTTTTCAACAACCAGATTGAAACGCCGTTTCCGGGAGAAGACCGCATTCTGGTCGCCTCACCCAAAGTGGCAACCTATGATTTGCAGCCGGAAATGTCAGCGCCCGAGGTGACAGATAAAACTGTGGCCGCGATCAAGAGCGGCCAATATGATGTCTTCATCCTCAACTTCGCCAACCCCGACATGGTCGGCCACAGCGGCATGCTGGAACCAACGATCAAAGCTGTGGAAACCGTCGATGCCTGTCTGGGCCGTATTACGACGGCGCTGAAAGAGATGAACGGCACCGCCATCATCATCGCCGACCATGGCAATGCGGAACAAATGATCGACCCTGTCACGCACGATCCCTATACCGCGCACACGACAAACCCTGTACCGTTTATATTGTTCAACGGCCCGACCGGCACGGAATTGCACAACGGCGGCAAATTAGCCGACGTCGCGCCCACCATGCTGGAACTGCTCGGCATCCCCCAACCCGCTGCCATGACTGGCGAAAGCCTGTTGGGCTGATGGCCAGTTGGGGTGATTTTTGCACATGGTGTGGCGCGGCCTTGCCAGCGACTGACTTTCCACGCACCTGCCCCAATCAGCATGTGACCTATAACAATGGCTTGCCGGTGGGTGTCGCGTTACAGCCCGTCATGCACAAGAACCGGTTGCATGTGCTGGCCGTCAAACGCGGCATTCCGCCTTATATCGGCCAGTATGCCCTGCCCGGCGGTTTCAAAGAAAACCACGAAACCTTTACCCAATGCGCAGCGCGTGAACTGCACGAAGAAACAGGTGTTGTGCATGGGCTCTTTGCAACAAACATTTTTTGGCAGGCCACCGGCACATTGCATGGCTCCGGGTCCGATCCGCGTTTGCCGTACTTGCAATTTGAACGGATGCCGCAACGCGACAGCACCGACATCGATCTCAACTTTGCCTCCGCTGAAACCCAGGCGATTGCCCTAATCACGTATGATCCGGATACAGCGCGCTTGTGCGACATGGACGGACAGGAGGTTATTCTTTGCTTTCCCTTGCATCAGGATGCCGTTCTGCGTTTTTTCCAAAACAATCAATGAACGCCCTTTGTTCCACGTAACATTCTGTCAAACTTCAAGCGGCTAAAGGTCAAGGGAAAACGACTCGAGTCGAGGCAAAAACCGATCAAAAATTTACATTGAGGACTATTATCACGAAACCAATGTGTTAATTTAACACATATTAATATGTTATAAAACAGCCAGTTATTTTAGTTCTCTTGGTCTTTCGACCCTCTTATCAAAGTCTTTGAAAACAAAGTCATTTTTTGCTATACTTGATGCGTCCACAGGAGGATATCATGACCGGCTCAAATTCGAATTTTTTCAGAGATACTTGGAATTCTATCAGAGATGGTGCAGAAACCGTAGGACAAGAATTGAAACACTTGGTTACCGGTTATGGGTTGATGACTACGCTCGCATCTGTGACGCCCAGCGCCGCAGTATTGACTACTGGTGGAGCAGGAATTTCACTCGCAGCAATAGTATTTGGATGCAGCGGTAGCGGTGCAACACCCGGAACTGACAATCCAACTCCTGTCATGAAGACTAAAACTGTGCATGGCAATGAGATTTATACGGCGGATGATTCTTTTTCGCTGGAATTAAATGCCACTCCAGGTGGTGGATATAATTACAGAGCGAGTTTCCAGGATGGTGCATATACTACTGGGCTACCTAGTGCAACAGAGAAACAATATTACGTTTGGGTCAATAAAAAAGCTGTTCAAAATGGTACAAAGTTAATGGCACCTGATGGGGAGTATGTTGCGTTAGTTACTGGCAAAAACGGTGATCCTGTAGTGACTAGAATCAAAGTTGAAAAAGATCCTGAAACTGGTGTATCAACAGCGTTAACAATGTATTCTGATACTATGTTCGTTTATCCACCAAATGGAGCAAACACTAAAAAGCTCCCTGCATCACTTAATTATAAAGATATAATAACTCAACAAACACTCGTTGGCCAAGGTGCCACAAGTGGTTTTCCAACAACAGGTCAGTTTAAAGCCAACTGAAAAACTTTGTTGCTGAGTAGAAATATTATATAGGCTGCTTGGATTATAACCCAAGCAGCCTTTTATTTAATGTTATCGCACGGACTAATTTGTTTAACTGGCTTGTTAATCCACTTTTTAATCTCATTTGAAAATTTTCCAGTAGGATTTAAAACATCTGCAGCCAGATCATATCTAATTGCATTGCCCGGAAAAGCCGAAAGTTGCGTACTGAAAATAGTGATTTGATGGCCTTTGGCGGTATATGCATCTATGGCGTCTGATAGCAAATTAAGAACATCTGAATATTGTTTTCCTTGTAACTGCTGACACTGATAGAATCCTGACCTATTGGAATTAGTAATAGCAGTCTTGCTATTATCATACATGCTGACGATAACCAGATGATCAATCGTTTCGCCAGCGATCTGACAAACAGTATCTGGATTATTCAACAATGGAATGTCGTTTGATTGATAAACCGGAACAATTTTCGCTTCATCGGGAAGTGTAAGCAAAACTGTGCTCAAGTAATGTCTAAGCAGGCTTTCAAAAAGGCTGTCCGTCAACTTGATTTGTGGATTATTCTGATCAGGTTCACATGTTCCGTTACAAGTTGACTGCAGTAAATCTAGCAATGGATTGCAACTACCCGTACCTCCTTTGCAAATCAAATTATCTAACCTAATTTCCTTTGTCGGAATATCATCTAAACTCCGTGTCCCGACCCGTCTTTGCCGGCTACCAGAATCCACCCAAATATCCATCGTATTGGCCTCGGGCTTTCCACACGGCGCGCCCGCATCATTACACGCCACCACGGTTGAGCGGATGGAGGTGCTGTCACGGGATTGCATGGCGTTGGCGAGTGTGAGGGACCACTGGGTGTCGTTAGTGCGCAAGGCATCGAGGGTGGCCTTGCCGAGGTTGGGGATGATGTAGCCCTGGCTTGCCGCCATGTCCTTGATCTCCTGCCGGCTGTCATTGCTCGACACTTCACTGGGGCTCAGGCCCGGGCTGAGCATACCCGGCTGGGCCGCCGTCCAGTCCAGGGCCACCGGCTTCAGCATCTCCAGGTGCCGCGTGATCGGCACTGTCCCTCTCGGATTCCCCACCGGGCATGCAGCAACAGTATCCACCGTCGTCTGGCACAAGGCCCCCGCATAGGTGATGTGATAAATCGTCTGCTGGAGCGCAACATGCGTCTCCGTGCCATCGACCGTCTTGAACAAGTCGCACCGCTTCACCAGGTAACGCGCCATCAAGTCGCCGCTCCACCCATGGCCGCAGTTCTGCTGGGTGGCGGTGCCCACCAGGTTGAGATTGCCGTCTGTCGCCAAGGGCATCTTCGGGTTCGTCACATAGAGTGGTGGCATGGCAATCGCAGCACAGCGGTAGGACACCACCGGATCGGTGATCTTCTTCGGACAGTTCGGCCCCGTGCACGGCGGATCGATCTTGGTGCAGTTCGGCCCCACACAACTGTATTTGCAGGTGCCCTGCGCGTCGCAGCTCTCCTTGCAGTCCGGCCCCGCACAGCCGCCCACAAACGGCTTGACCACGCACTTGCCCGACCCGTCTGTCTGGCACTTATACGCGTAATACCCCGTCGTCCCCGTCTCCAGCGTCTTCTTGAAGCTCTCGGTGTTCATCTGCAAGGTCGCATCGGCCACCGCCTTGAGATCCTTGGCCGGGTCATGACAGAAGTTCTGCACCTCGACAGCGGTTGCCGCTGGCAACGGCGTCTTCGGGTCGGGGTTGCAGCTCCATTCCCGGTCCGGGCGCTGCACGTCATTCTTGGCCTTGCCATGCCCAAGCAAGATCACCGTCTCCTCCCGCTTGCCCTGGTCGCTCAACATCTTGAGCGTGCAGGTCTGCAAGCGTGGCACCACACCGGTCATGCCGCTGGGGCATGGCACCGACAACGGACGTTCGATCGCCGCGTCCATAAATTGTTTGGGCAGCGGCAAGTGTTCGTTCTCACTGCGAAAGCCCGTCACAAAGATCGGCGACCCGATGGCGATGTCCCCGCCGATCGCCCCCGAACACCCCAGGCCGTTGACCGGGTCGGTGATCGCCAGCGGATAGAGATAACCGGTCGGCGTGCGCAAGCCCACACTCTCGGCCCCATACCGTTCAGCCAGAGCGGCAGCCATGGCCTCACCGGTCAGGCGGAGATCGGGCACCCCATCCGGTGTCCGGGTAAAATACGCCACTGCACCAAACACGCGCGGGTCACCGGGCCCCAGATCGGCGGTGCGGTTATGCCCGCACCGCTTGACCATCAACCCGCGCGGCGTCACCGGCTCCGGGTCTGGCACAGGTTTGCCGAACGTGCTCATGATCCCTTTGCTCAGCGGGGCCGTCTGTGTCATGTCCAGGCTTTTGAGATACGCCAGATAGTTGGTCGCCGCCGTCCCCAAACTCGCCCCCGCATTCGCCACCGCAGCCCGCTGGTTGATCCCGTTATAACGAACCGCCACATCCTCCTCACCAGGCAAACACCCAAGGAGTAAGGCACTGCTCACGCAGAGAACGGCAATCAGAACGCGCAATGGGTTAAACAACTTGCTCATATAGTCTCAGTCTAAAACAAATTCTTCCACGTTTAGTAAACATTTGCGCCATAATCTTTAGAAATACGCAAGTCTAATGATTTATAATAAAGCATAATGATCATCATGCCGCGCCAATCTTTAGATTCTGTTAACCGTGTTTCACCGGGTGAAAACGGCTACGCGATGCTGTTTGTCTTGTTGATGGTTGGCGTTATCGGTTTTATTATGATCAACTTTCAGATGGGGAAAATCCGCAACACGCGCTATGAAACTTACTTTGCGCTGGGCCAGGATATTGCCATGCTCAGCCGGGCTGCACACACTTATGTGCAGGACGTCGCTTATCTTGATCCGTATCTGTATGATCCACTCAACATTAATGATGTTGGCCGCGTCAATTTTTATCAAACGCATGCCAATGGCTTGATTGCCGGTTTGCGTGAACCGCTTGGTTCACCCGCTAATCAGCCCTACAGTCAGTTTACGTTGACGGAACTGCAAAATGTTTTGCCTGGTTCAGGCAATGGTTACGTCGATACCGGATTCAATTTCAACAATGCCATTCGCGGTGTACATTACACTGTCTTTGGCTATGGCGGCGCCGTCCCGTTGCATGCGCCCAAAGAGTTACAGGCGGCATCGGCATTACTGGTTCTCAACGGTCGCGCAGTAGCACCCGGAAGTGACATGCGCACAGCGGCCGACATGGCAGCCTTACGTGCCGGTGCCGCTGCAGCCGGTTTGACACGCATTGGTGTCGTTGTACCACCCGGCCGCCGCAAAAACAGCACGGGTGGCGACTTGATGTGCAACAATCAAGCGGCTGTCGTCGTGTGGGGCAATTCCGCATCCGATTGTTTAAACGCAACAGATGTCGGCGCGATCGGCATGGTTTTAGACAATAACGATATCGTCGTGCCAACGTGGGAAAGTGTCGAGAAGCAACTGGATAAAAATGCCGTTTACAGCCGTCCGCATCCCGGATTTGAAAATACAAACATCCTGTATGCGAATTTACGCATGGATGGCAATAATGGTTACAGTGCTGTACATGATATCACAGATGCTAATGAAATTTTCAGCAACACAGTCAATATTGCGAATATCACAAATGCCAAAGCCACAGAATTGCACATTGGCGATACAAAAGCTGGTGCCCCTGATGGCGATGCAAAACTGATTGTTGGCCGCGCGAATAACGCTAATCCCCAGTTCACTGGGCCAAATGTGTGCAACACAACCTTGCCTGCTGATCATCCATTGGATACGACCAAAGCCACACCAGCTCCCGTTGGTGCCTGCATCACACAAGCAATCACCATTGATAAAAACATGAATGTCGCGTTTGCGAAAGAAACCGATACAAATCCGGCACACGTCAACAGCACACGGCTTTATGCACCATTGGATATGATGAAGGTTGACGGCTCAGTCGAGGTCGCTCAAGGCAATTTGAACATCAATGCTGATGGCATCTTAAACCCCATTACCAACAAGCCACGCGGCTATTTCGATGTTACCAACGGCACCGGTTCAGGCAATGCCAAATTTAACATCAACAACCAGGCCAACGGCGGCAACGGCACAGTGATCAACAAAAATGTCGCCGTCCAAAAATTTACTGTCGCTAACCCCTCTCCGACTGAAAACTTTGTTGTAGAAGACCAACTCAGTATCATCAACAGTCCAACGCGAATTGGCAGGAACACCCAACCAGTTGAAGTCATTTTATCCAACGCGCCATTGACAGATGTCAAAGGCAATCTGGCCATCGATACATCCGGAAAAGGCAATAACAATGGTGTGTATGGTGCAAACACTGCTATTGACAGTTTGACGCAAACCGATCCGGCGCAGCCCATTGTTATTAAACATGCCAACTTCCCGGATGCCGTCAGCGGCACACCAGTGCGTGTGAATGTAGGCGGTAATTCAGTCATTAATGCCGGCGGTCAACATGCCGACAGCAATTGTGTCGGCTCAGCTTGCCCTAATCATATATCCATTAATCCGCCTAAGCGCGAACCCTTTTAAGGTGCCATCATGATGTCCTCACAACGCGGTTTTACCTTACTGGAAATGCTTTTGGCCGTCGGTGTCATTGGCGCGTTGATGGTGATGGTATCACGCGTCAGCACGGAGATTATCAACCAGCGGGTTGCTCAAACAGCGGGTCAGCAATTAGCCGCAATTTCACAAATTTCCGAAGACGTTGTGTTGCGGTCGGCCGATGGGCTGTGGCCCAACACCAGCGAGTTGGTCACGGGTAAAAGCGGCCTTGGTCAAAACATCTATACCACGCTTGCCAATAATAATTACGTTCTTGATGGTGGTTTGCTGGTTGCCAACAGCAAGGTCGAAGTCATGTATGGGATGAGCGTTGCCGGAGCTACCGGGCCATCCCTTGTTCGCGTTATCACGGTTTTGAAAAAACCGTATCCCCTCGCACAAGCTGTCAAGATCGCGCGTGCAGCGGGTTCACGCGGTGCTTTGATTCGTCCGGATGTACCAGGCGTTATCAGTGGCGCTTTCAACAATTGGCGCTACACAATGGCAAGTGCTGTGTCACAAGGTCTCACCAACGCGGGCCTCGCCCCTATCGGTCCAGGTGAAGCTTATGTTCTGTCGTATCGCACCCTGTCACAGTCGGACGTATTGGGCCCATACTTGAACAAATACGGAACGGGTGGACGTAATGTCATGTTCAACGATTTGTTGATGAATGGCAATTCTATCATTGCTGCGAAAGATATTGATGTGGGGACAATGTCCGCAACCAAAGCCGCACGTTTTGACCAACTGGCTGTCAACGGCGATGCCAGTTTTCAAGGGGGGATTGATGCTGGCGATAACGTTACCGTTAAAGGTAATCTAAACGTCAGCCAGGGCGATCTGAACGTGACTAATGGCGACCTCAAAGTTCCTGGCGGGAATGTCAGTGCCAAAGGTTTACGCGCTGACACACTGGATGCCAATGATTTGACAACAAAAGACATTACAACCAAAACATTGAGGGTAGATGGCGGTGACACGTTGATCACCAGTAATCTGGCTGTCAGCGGCGGGTCCAGCCTCGACATCACCGGCCCCTTGAAAGCCACCGTCGTCGATGCTGAAACGATCACCACAAAAACCATGAAAACCAGCAGCATGAGCGTCAAGGAAAACGCGACACTGGCCGGCGAAACCACCATCAACAACACGGCTAAAATTGATCAGCTGGTGTTGGATGGCTGTATGGTCTTGGACAACGCGAAATACGGCACGTGTAAATAAAACCTTGTGACAGATCTGGCAAATCATGCAAGACGCGATAAGATTGCGTGTGCCACCGGAAGTCTCACATATGTCTTACAAAGATTTTTTAGTCGCTCTTGGCGTGATTGCTATTTGGGGTGCCAATGCCGCCATCGGCAAACTGGCCGTCCCACAAATCCCGGCGTTGACGTTTTTGATCATGCGGTTTGCTCTTACCGGCTTATTGTTCGTTCCGTTTATCGAATGGAAAAAAGCGTATGTTATTTCCGCTTTTAAAATTGCATTCCTGCTCAATTTTCTGCATTACGGGTTTGTTTTCAGTGCCCTGCCGTATCTTGATGCCTCTGCCCTCGCCTTGATCCAGCAAATTCAGGTTCCCGCCGCTGTATTAATCGGCGCATTTGTCTTTCGTGAAAAATTGCAACTCAAAATCTGGCTGGGCATTGCCGCAGGTTTTGCCGGTGTGGCCATGATTAAAACCGTCGATCATGTCACCTTGCTGGGGTTCTCATTGGCACTGGCCGGCGGTATTGCGTGGGCGGTCGCCAATACGGAAATGAAACGTCACGACGATCTGCCGCTGCCAACTTTCATGGGTCTGACGACATTGTTGTCCGTGCCATTTCTAGGCGTCACCGCGTTTTTCACCGATCACAATGTCTGGACAAAAATCATCGCCGCCAATTGGCTGCAAGTCGGCTTCGTCCTGGCATACCAAGTCATCCTCGGCTGCTGGGCCATGATGGCGTGGAAAAAACTGGTCACACTTTATCCCGTCAACAAAATTGTCCCGCTGACCTTATTGCAGCCTCTCTTTGGCATTGCGGGCGGCATGGTGCTGTTCCATGAACGCCTCAGCATCCAGATTATCATCGGTGGCATCCTCATCATGACTGGCGTCGCTACCGTCATCTTCAACCGCAAAACAGCCACACAGGCTGAACCGTTGAGTGATTAAGCCGCCAGTTTTTTGCGGATCATATCGATAGCGTTATCAATCTGATCGACATTTGCACCACCCGCTTGTGCCAGTTCCGGACGGCCGCCGCCTTTGCCACCCAAGGCTTCGGCACCGGCATTCACCAGATCAACGGCGCTGATCGTTTTCACCAGATCCGGCGTCACGCCAACGACCAACGACACGCGGCCATTTTCGATGACGCTGACGGCCACCACGCCTGAGCCGATTTGCTGGCGCAACTGTTCGGCGACAGGACGCAAATCCTTGGCTGGCAGATTGTCATAGGTTTTCGCGATGAATTTGACATTGCCGATTGTCTCAACGGCTTGTGCATCTTTCGCGCCACCACCGGTCGCAATCTTGCGGCGCAGATTGCCAACCTCGGTACTCAACGCCTGATTGTCGTCCAGCAATTTCTGCACCCGCTCCAGCAAAATCTCCGGTTGTGCCTTGAAGAGTGCTGCTGCTTTTTCCAACATGTCATGTTCATGTTCCGCCAGTTTCTCGGCTGTAATCCCCACAACCGCTTGAATACGGCGCACACCGGATGAAACAGAATTTTCGCTGACAATGCGGAACGCGCCGATTTCACCGGTGCTTTTCACATGGGTGCCGCCGCACAATTCAATGGAATAAGCCCGGTCATTGGCATCCCGGTCACCCATGCTGACTACACGCACTTCGTCGCCATATTTTTCACCAAACAAGGCACGCGCGCCAGACGCTTTCGCATCATCGACACTCATCACGCGTGTGGTGACCGGAGTATTCTGCAGAATCTGCGCACGCACATCGGCGGTAATTTTCTGCAATTGCGCGTCCGTCAAACCATCGGGATGCGAGAAATCAAGCCGCAACCGATCAGGTGCTACGTACGATCCTTTTTGTGACACATGATCGCCCAGTTCACGGCGCAAGGCTTCATGCAACAAATGCACGGCGGCATGATGCGCCTGAATTTGGCGCCGCCAATGGCAATCGACTATGGCACTCACGCTGTCATTGATGTTGACCTCACCCTTGGTCACAATACCATAATGCACAGTATAGGTACCGATTGGTTTGCGCGTGTCGGTGATCATAATTTCCGCGCCATTGTCACTACGCAACACACCCGTATCACCGATCTGTCCACCGCTTTCGGCATAAAATGGTGTCTGGTTCAAAACGATCGCGATGGTGTCGCCGGTCTTGGCGTTTGTCGCGACGGCATCGTCCTTGATCAAGGCCTGAATCAAGCCTTCACTGTTCAGCGTTGCATAGCCTTGAAATTCGGTTGGCGTAATCTGGTCTTGAATGTCGTACCAGATTTTATCGGTCGCCTGTTGGCCCGACCCTGCCCAGCTTTGGCGCGCCAGTGCTTTTTGCTGCGCCATCGCGTCGTTGAAACCGGCCTCATCCAGCTGCAGTTTTTTGTCTTTCAAAATATCAGCGGTCAGATCCAATGGAAATCCGTATGTGTCATACAGTTTGAATGCGACATCACCGGCCAGCGTCCCACCTGATGGCAGTTTTGCAACAGCCTCATCCAGCAATTTCAAGCCACGATCCAGCGTCTCGCGGAAACGGTTTTCTTCGCGATACAATGTATCGGTAATCAGGGCCTGTTGCTGGATCAGCTCGGGATAAGCCTGTCCCATCTGCTCAATCAGGACCGGTACCAATTGATGCATCAACGGCGTTTTCGCACCCAACAAATGCGCATGACGCATGGCGCGGCGCATGATCCGGCGCAGCACATAGTTGCGTCCTTCATTGCCCGGCAAGACACCTTCGGCCACCAGAAAGCCAGCCGTGCGCAAATGGTCGGCAATGACGCGTTGTGAAAAACGCGCGTCACCTTCGGCTTTGGTGTGTGTCAAATCCTGGATCGTGCCGATAATCGCCTGGAATAAATCAATGTCAAAATTATCATGCTTGCCTTGCAGCACGTTAGTGACCCGTTCCAGACCCATGCCGGTGTCGATGCATTTGTTCGGCAGATCGATGCGGGTGTCCTTGTCGACTTGTTCGTACTGCATGAACACCAGATTCCAGATCTCCATAAACCGGTCGCCATCTTCATCCGCTGACCCGGGCGGGCCGCCGAAAATATTGTCGCCATGATCAAAGAAAATTTCCGTGCATGGCCCACACGGGCCCGTATCACCCATCGACCAAAAATTATCTTTGGTCGGGATGCGAATGATTTTATCCTCACTCAAACCCGCGATTTTTTTCCACAACAACGCAGCTTCATCATCGGTATGATAAACCGTCGCCAGCAATTTCTCCTTTGGCAAACCAAATTCCTTGGTCACCATCTCCCACGCAAAATAAATCGCCTCTTCCTTGAAATAATCGCCGAACGAAAAATTCCCCATCATTTCAAAAAATGTGTGATGCCGCGCCGTATAGCCCACATTATCCAGATCGTTATGCTTGCCGCCCGCCCGGACCGATTTCTGTGCCGAAGTCACACGTTTCGCCGGCGGCTGATCTTTGCCGGTGAAATAATTCTTGAACGGCACCATCCCGGAGTTGGTAAACATCAACGTCGGATCATTGGTCGGCACCAGCGACGCCGACGGCTCCACCCGATGCCCTTGCTTGGCAAAATAGTCCAGAAATGTTGAGCGGACTTGATTAAGGGTTTTAAACGTAGGGTTGGTCATCGGGCGGCCTGGAAACGGTTAATCATAAGGTTTTTAATGTTATACACGGGCAAATAAGAATTTGTCAGCCATAATATTAATTATTGACATAAAGATAAAAACTTTTAATATGCAGTCAAACAATCTATTCAGGAGACATACCATGATTACAACGGATACGAAGCACATCGTTACGTTATCCAACGAGGGTGATATGATGGTTGAACAAGAGAAAAAAGAGGGACACCTTGTTCAGATCAATTACTACCGCAAACGCTATCTGTCTTCAGAACGTATATTTCATGCAGATGGCCGCTATTCGGTTATTAATATAAATAGCATATTTAACATTGAAAATGATAATGTGAAAGATGCTACCATTACAATTTATGATAATGATGATCAGGTTACATCACAGGGCGCAGGCATTGTTACCCCTATAAATCGCAAGGATTTGATGAACAAGCCAAGCGGTTTTGTCGTCGACGGCAAATTTCAGCGCCATGGCGAAACACGGAACTTCGAACCGGAAACAGGAAACCTACTTGGCATCGATATGTATCAATTTGATCGAAAAACGTTCAGTAACAGAGTCGACCCTTTTACTGGTTATGTGATTTTAAGCTACTACAATGAAGGAAGCGACAAGCCTACGCAAATTGAAACGTCGGATGAACAGGGTCGATTGCAAATCTTACAATTATCTTGGGCACCCGATGACCGCACGGCAGAAGTTTTATCGGATATTCAAGTAGATGATGAAAATAAAGAATATGCTCGAATAGAATTATCCAAATCAGCCGTTGGCAGGTTTATTATTACAGCACTTGACACTTTAACGCCTTATCATTGGAAAGAGCGAGATGCTCAAACGCTTAAAATACATCAAATAAAAGCCGTAAAAGAGAAATTACAGCCAGAATAATATTGAATAGAAAAAAAGGGAGCCATCGCTGGCTCCCTTTATCAATTATGCGGTCCCTCTCGCAAGGTCTGTGAACAGAACCGGTACAGCACAATCGATCCTGTTAACGGGAAACGATCTTATTCGTCGTTAGCCGCCGGTTCGCTGTCATCGCCCTTACCGGTCATCATGGCGTTAGCCACAGTGCCAGATTGCGCGCGGATCTTCGCTTCAATCTCATTGGCAATCGCCGGATTGTCTTTCAGGAACTGCTTGGAATTGTTACGGCCCTGCCCCAGACGTTCGCCGTTATAGGAGAACCACGCGCCAGACTTGTCGACGATATTGGCTTGAACACCCAGATCGACCAATTCACCCAGCTTGGAAATGCCTTCGCCGTACATGATGTCGAATTCGACCTGACGGAATGGCGGGGCAACCTTGTTCTTCACCACTTTCACGCGGGTCTGATTGCCAACCACTTCTTCACGATCCTTGATCGCACCAATGCGGCGGATATCCAGACGGACGGAAGCGTAGAATTTCAGCGCATTACCACCCGTTGTCGTTTCCGGATTACCAAACATGACGCCGATTTTCATACGGATCTGGTTGATAAAAACGACCGTCGTACGCGATTTGGAAATCGTACCGGTCAGTTTACGCAGAGCCTGTGACATCAAACGGGCTTGCAAACCCATGTGGCTGTCACCCATTTCGCCTTCGATCTCGGCGCGTGGTGTGAGGGCGGCAACAGAGTCGACAACCAGAACGTCGATCGCGCCAGAGCGCACCAGCGTATCCGTAATTTCAAGCGCCTGTTCACCGTTGTCCGGCTGTGACACCAACAACTCGTCCATCTTCACGCCAAGCTTGTTGGCGTAGATCGGGTCAAGCGCATGTTCCGCGTCAACAAAAGCGCAAACACCACCCGTCTTTTGGGCCTCAGCAATAATATGCAGGGCGAGCGTCGTTTTGCCGGAACTTTCTGGACCGAATACTTCAATAACCCGGCCACGTGGCACACCACCGATGCCCAACGCGATGTCGAGCGAGATGGAGCCAGTTGAAATGGCCTCAATATCGAGTTTGCTGTCTTCGCCATTCACAAGCTTCATGATCGAGCCTTTACCAAAGGCGCGCTCAATTTGTGACAAAGCGGAGTCGAGAGCTTTTTGTTTATCCATTGGACGCTCGGCAGTAGAGGTTGTAGCCATGAGTGCAATTCCTTGTTTAAAGACAATGGGACAAAATTCCAGCGATAAAGGCCGATTTATTGTGACTTAACGTGAAGCCCAGCAATAAAAAGCCCGTTCCGGCAGATTTATTTGTTCTTGTTTTGTTCTATTGCAATTTAGTGTGGGTGTCAAGCGAATTATTCAATCTTAGCTGAAGTTCTGTTAGAGATAACGGATGACATCGCCGCTGATATTTTCATTTACGGAACACATGGATAATACCATGGTGCGGCCACAGGTCACGGTAAAACTTGGCGCTATGCAATGGGGCGATCCGCTGGATGACAATAGCTATGTCAACGATTTTTACCGCTATCACGATACGTTTCATTTGGGGCTTTATGCCTTGACCGGCTGGTCACCGGTCACGGCACATTTCTTGCGCCAGTCCGATCAATGTCCAACCCATTTGCCGCCACCATCACGCCAGGGAGAAATGCTGGAAGAGTGCCTGTCGATTATCGCCTTTATGGAGGCGAAAGACCGAAATTTCTTTGCTGTGGATCCACCCAGCATGCGGTTAACACGGTTGATGACCGATATGACACGCAATATTGCTCTTTGTAATAACATCAACTGGCCTGACACGCTGACACAGATTTATCAGGTCCACCATCAATTGGCAGAACACGGCGGCGGTTTTGTACAAGTCAATGCGATAGAAAGATTATTCCAGTATTCATTATAAAATATAGATTTAATAAAAAGTCTTCATGTTTTTTCTGAAATTTTTTTCAATGCCAGCTTTAATTTGTTCAAGGCAAGCAATTGCAAATGTTGCTGTGCTGCCTTGGCATCACCTGTAATTGTGACCTCAGTCAAGCTAGCTGGATGCAAAGCCGTAACTTTAACATACGCGCCCAAACGTTTGAATTCAAATAAAACCTCTCCGGGTTTTGTATCGATCATGCAATGCGTTGCACCAGGTCAATTGATTTATCATGTTCTGTACCAATAACTTTAAATGTGTTCAAATCATCACCGACAGGGTCAAGCCAATAAGCAATAATAGGCTCGGAGCGCGTCGTTGCCCAAAATGGATGGCCTAATGCTGCCATGACAATATTCATAGCCTTGTCGTGAAAACACTGGGGTTCGCTGACTTGAACCAGATACTGATCAATGTCTGAATAGCCTTCAGTTCTGTATACCTTGTGAATCAAAGGCAAAAGCCGTCCAGTTTCCGTTTCGGGTAAGCCAATAACATGATCTGACGAAATATCCGGCATAATTTGCGTAATAGTTGTCACGTCGTCGTTGAAAAGCTTAAACATGAGAACCCCGATTATAAAAACATAATCAAAACACTATTGTTGCGATCATATGTCGTCAACAGTTTTAAACAGATTTCTTGCCAGATTTTGCAGCCAATGTAGGGGCCGCTGGCGGCAGATCGTAGCCCGTAATCATCATGGCAGCCGGTGTACTGCGCGCGGCCCAGAAGCGTTCCAGCAACCGCATCCGTTCATTGACCTGTTCCAACGCTTCTTCATCGATCGCCATCTGTGACTTTAACTCGGCCGCGTGGCGTTCAAAAATCGCCGTAATTTTGTCTTTCAGCAATGATCCCTTGTCCGACAATTTCACGCGGATCGAGCGTTTGTCATGCTTGGAGCGTTCCTGTACCAGATAGCCATTCTCGACCATGTTCTTGACGTTATACGACACGTTCGATCCCAAATAATACCCGCGTACGGTCAATTCGCCGACCGTCAGATCGTCTTTGCCGATATTGTACAGGATCAAAGCCTGCATGTTATTGATGTCTTGGATGCCCAGTTTTTCCAGCTCGATCTTTAAAACACTCAGGAAATGACGGTGCATACGTTCAATCATCTGCACGGTATCATAATAAGTCTTCATCGGAGTCGGCTTTCAAAGGGTGGATAACGAATTGATCATAAAAGGACATCGTAAATTTGCAACAACTCTATTTAAAACTTTAATCAGTTAACCATTGAATTTTACAAACTCTGTGTGTTTCCCTCTGTCTGACTTTACATTTCTGGCCTGTCCAGTAAAAAATAAATAAAACTATAGGGATAAACAGAGATGAACCACTGGCATTTGCGGTTTCTGGAATTGGCGGCACAGGTGGCGCAATGGTCGCGTGATCCGTCAAAAAAGGTCGGCGCGGTTGTGGTGCGGCCCGATAAAACGGTGGCCAGCCTCGGTTTCAACGGCTTCGCCCGTGGTGTGGCTGATGACGACGCGCGTTACGCCGACAAAGCCTTGAAAAATGAAATGGTCGTCCATGCCGAAATGAACGCTATCCTCCACGCCCGTGAACCCCTGCATGGTTATGCGCTGTATATCTGGCCTTATCACCCGTGCGCCCGGTGTGCTGCCAGCATTATTCAGTCCGGTATCAAAACGATCTACAGTTTTGCCGGTGAGACAGAAAACTGGAAAGACACGATTGATCTGGCAGGCTCCATGTTTACTGAAGCTGGTGTGACTGTTGTCATGATGGATGATAACGGCTTGGCTAATCGTTACGATGCACGGTCTGGCATTAAGACGGACGGAACCGCTTGAACATCATGCCATTTTCGCATGATGTTCAATTTAGCTGACTTGCAATAACAGGGTGACAGCCCCGCCAAAGCGCGGTACTGTCGCGGACACATTTCTTCACTCTGACTGGTTGCATACTCATGGATAAAATCTCGCTGCGCGGCGGCAAACGCCTGTCTGGTACTGTTCATATTTCGGGCGCCAAAAACTCGGCGCTGAAACTGATGTGTGCCACCTTGCTGACCGATCAGCCCGTGACCTTGCAAAATGTGCCAGACCTGACTGATGTGCGCACCCTCTCTAATTTGCTGGCCGATCTGGGAACGAAAATCACGCTGGACGGTGATGCTTCCGCGTCACAAGGCCCCTATGGCCAGGTCATCACCTTTCACACCCCGGAGATCGCCAGCGCGCATGCCGATTACGAACTGGTCCGTAAAATGCGCGCCAGCATCAATACGCTGGGTCCCTTGCTGGGCCGCAATGGCTATGCCGAAGTATCCCTGCCCGGCGGTTGCGCCATTGGCGCGCGCCCGCTTGACCTGCACATGATGGCACTGGAAGCATTGGGTGCCACGATCACCATCGACAACGGCTATATTATCGCCCGCGCGCCCGAAGGCGGTTTGCGCGGTGGTACCATCGATTTCCCGAAAGTCACCAATGGCGGCACCGAAAACGCCTTGTGTGCGGCAGTTCTCGCCAAAGGCACAACAACTATCAATAACGCCGCACGCGAGCCGGAGATCAAAGACCTGGGTGATCTGCTCAATAAAATGGGCGCGAAAATTTCTGGTTTGGGCACCGAGACAATCACGATCGAAGGCGTCGACAAACTGCACGGTGCAACACACGCCACAGTCTGTGACCGCATTGAAACCGGCACCTATGTCATTGCTGCTGCCATTACCGGCGGTGACTTGTTAATCAAGGGCGGCAATATCGATCATATCAAAGCCTTTACCGATAAAGTCGTCGAAGCCGGTGCCAAGATTGAACAGACACCAGATGGTTTGCACGTCTGGGTTGAACCCGGCACCACCATCAAAGCTGTCAGTGCCTCGACCGCGCCGTTCCCAGGCCTGGCGACCGATCTGCAATCGCCACTCATGGCGTTGATGTGCATGGCGGACGGCGATAGCACCATCACGGAAACCATCTACGAAAACCGCTTTATGCATGTGCCGGAACTGGCGCGGATGGGTGCCAATATTTCTATCGCCGGTAATACCGCAACAGTACATGGTATGAAGAAACTGACCGGCGCGCCCGTGATGGCGACAGACTTGCGTGCCTCAATTGCATTGATCCTGGCCGGCCTCGTCGCCGAAGGCGAAACAAATGTCAGCCGCATCTATCACCTCGACCGCGGTTATGAACGCCTGGAAGAAAAATTCCGCTTGCTGGGCGCTGATATCGAACGCGTATCGGATACCGACGAACCAAAAGCGGCGGAGTAAGCCATGACAAACACTAACCTCCCTTTCAAAGCCGTCCTCTGGGATTGTGATGGCGTGTTGATGGATAGTGAATATCTGGCGTGTGGGCATTCGGCGCGCAGCTTGACTGACGCCGGCTTTCCGATTTCAACCAATGAGTTTGTGCGCCGGTTTTGTGGCCAAGGCAAAAAGCACATTTATGATACGATCAATGCTGAAGCGGGTTTTGATGTGTGGGCCAACATTGACATGACCAAGCGTGACGTTGAACGCAAGCAGCTCTTTACCGAACAGCTCAAAGCCATTGCGGGCATTGAAGATGTGTTGGCCAACCTGAACATTCCCATGGCGATCGCGTCGGGCAGCGACTATGACCGGCTGCATTTCACGCTGGATTTGATCCACATGCGCCAGACATTTGGCGATCATATTTACAGCTCGGTCGACGTGGCGCGGGGCAAACCGGCACCGGATATTTTTCTATACGCCGCAGACAAACTGGGCGTTGCTCCTGCTGACTGCCTGGTTGTCGAAGACAGCCTGAATGGTGTGAAAGCGGGCAAGGCCGCCGGCATGACCGTGTTCGGCTTCACCGGCGCTACCCATGTCGAGGACAAAGCCGCCCATGCCAAGGAACTGACCAGCCTTGGCGCTGACTGGGTCTTTGGCGACATGCGCGACCTGTTGCCGATGATTGCAAGTTACAAACGCGCGGCGTGACCCGCGTTTTTATTTATGTCTATTTAATACCCGCGTGTTAAAATGCGTATATGAGAGACGATCGGCCGATTTACAGCTGGCAGACAGCTGATAACAGCAACCACATTATTCAATCCATCCCTGATTTTGCGGAAGTCCTTGTCGGCAGTCAGCTATATGAAATGACATGGCTTGATGGTCATATCGAGACGTAGCCAATGATGTTCATATAGTTGCGGATTATCCGCGCATGTCACGTTTTTTTGACGTCTATCGTGCAAAATGCAACGCCCTGACCTGCACAGAAAAACCTGCGGATCGCGTCCAGGACCTTGTCAGCCATATCAATTGCTTCCGTGACAGCCTTTACGACGTTTATCCGAAATTTTTGGCGCATGCTGATGACGCCAATGACTTGCGCGTCAACGGTATGCCGCTGAGCCAAGCGTTTGCCGATGGCTTCGCTGTCTGCAGCGAAGTGTCGATGCTGGGCTTGCGTGCTTTTGAAACAGCGCCGTTCGACGTAACCTATTTTAGCGGTGGCGTGGTATGCGACGCAACGCACAATCAGATCGAACCTCATGCGTTTTTGGTCGTTGATGATACCTACGTCCTGGATCTGTTGGCCTGCTGCGCGCATCCCGACCAGACACCCTATATTTTGCAGCCTGTTTGCCATGTGTCTGTACAGAACTATCTGGACCATCTGCAACAGCATCCCGATTGCGACACGTTGTTATTGGCTTGCCAGAAAATCAACGGCGCAAACAAACAAACGTATTACTATGGAACAGCAACCTGCAGAGACTTTGACCGCGATAAACAACTGGCGGAAACGGTAATCGCCTCACGACCAGCAACACCCGCATGGCGACCTGTAACCCCTGCCTAGAAACGCGACAGAATTGCATCACAGACTATCGTCATGAAATGATAGCTTGCATGTCAGCACGCCATATTTATTTTTAAAAATTATGTTAAAGTAAGTCACGTTAACCTTTTCACTTGCTTTCACAATGAAAACCCCGTAAAACAAGCCCATTGCAATTAACTCCCGTGGGATCATGGCCAAAGAAGATTTAATCGAGTTTGACGGTATCGTCTCTGAACTGTTGCCGAACACGACGTTCCGCGTCGAGCTGGAAAACGGCCACAAAATTATCGCACATTCCGCTGGCAAGATGCGTAAGAACCGCATCCGCGTGCTGGAAGGCGACAAAGTCCGTGTCGAAATGACACCCTATGATTTGACCAAAGGCCGCATTACCTTCCGTTATAAAGAAGGTGGCCCAAGCCCGACCTGGACGCAAAACTCGCCACCGAAAAGCAATTAAGGTTATCACATGACGGCCCGCCTGATTTTAGGTTCGGCCTCCCCGCGCCGTCTGACCATTCTCAACGAAATCGGCTTCGCGCCACACCTCACTGTGCCGGCCGACATCGACGAAACGCCGCGCAAGACGGAGATTCCGCGTCTCTATGTGCAACGCATTGCCCAAGACAAAAACGCGGCGCTGGCCACTCAATTTCCGGACGATTACATCATCACCGCCGACACGACGGTGGCCGTTGGCCGCCGCATTCTGGCGAAGCCGGATGACGCCGCCGATGCCGAACGCATGATCCGTTTGCTGTCCGGGCGCAATCACCGCGTCTTTACCGCCATCACCGTGCGCGCACCAAACGGCCGCACGGCGTCACGCATCAATGGAACCCGCGTCAAGGTCAAACATCTCAGTGATGCTGACATCACCATGTTGCTGAACGACGGCTCATGGGAGGGTCGCGCCGGTGCCTATCATTTTCACGGGCCGTTCGCGCGGTTTGTTCATCACATCGTAGGCAGCGCGTCGGGTATTTTGGGCCTACCCGCATACGAGACCGCGAATTTGCTGATTGGGCTTGGCTACACAGGAAAAACAGATGCCCCGCATTCGGCATGATGTCTTGGACCAGGTGAAAATTGCGGCCGTCATCGGTGATGATGCACAACTCTATGCACTGTATGCGCAACCCGACGATGACCGCCCGTGGCTGGGTGACGTCTTTCGCGCCACCATCACCCATTACGCCGCCGGACAACAGGCCTATTTTCTCGCCCTCGATGGCACACACGTTGGCCTGTTGCCCAAGCGCGGCAAGATGACATTGCAGGAAGGCCAGGAGATCATCGTCGCAGTTGAACGACCAGCAACACTCGACAAGCAGGCTCGCTGTGGTTTGATCGGTGAGGACGTCACCCTGTTCCCTGTCAAAAGTCTCGTCGGCCGCGGCTTGATCGAACGCGGCATGGATGTTTTGGCGCGCGCCCAGAAAGACAATCCAACGATTACCGACATCGCTCCCGGCCTCGCGGATTACGACGCAAAAATTCTGGAGCTGGCGCAACCACATGTAGCCCTCGACAACAGCGTGTCGCTGGTCATCGAACAGACAGCTGCGTTGACGGCGATCGATATCAACAGTGCGTCAACAAAACTGAAACCGTTCGAAGTCAATTACCGCGCTGCCACCGCCATTGCGCGGCAATTGCAACTGCGCAATCTGGGCGGCCAGATCGTCATCGACTTCCTGCGCCTGCACGACAAAAAATCAGTCGGCGATCTCGATAGCTACTGGCGCCGCACCACCCGGACCGACCCGTGCCAAGTCGTCACCTATGGCTTCACCAAAATGGGCGTCTTCGAAATCACCCGGTTGCGACAAGGGTTAAGTCTGGCCGAAGTCTTTGCATTAACCTCGAAATAATAGGAATATGTTCCTATTTAAGCTCTTGATCTCTTGGGTCAAAAGCCCAAATGTTTCACGTGAAACAATTTGAAAAGTGACCAAAATGGCTAGACAAGCTTCACCCCTTCCCGTATAACCGTCCACACGTGGCCCAATAGCTCAGTTGGTAGAGCAAGCGACTGAAAATCGCTGTGTCGCTGGTTCAAATCCGGCTTGGGCCACCACTAAAAAGGCTCCCTGCGGGGAGCTTTTTTAGTGGTGCGATCCCCGACCGCGTTGAAGTAGCGAAGCAAGCTGGTTCATTCCGCACAATGTGCGGAGCAACGGAGCAAGCGACGTAAATCCGGCTTGAACCGCCGATTTACAATCGGCCTTTTTCTTTTAAAAGACTGTAAGCAATTTTCAGTGACGGGGTAAAAACTTCGGACTGGGCAGCGATAAGTTTATCTAATTCGTCTGGCGTAAAGAAATAAATTCCTTCCGCTTCTTTTTCCCAGTTTGAAAATGGACCGTCGCTGTACGCCAAATAAAGCGCGCAGATTTCATTCTCTACGTCTGGAACATGTTGCCGGAAATAAGAGACAAATTCCAGCGTGACGTTCGTCAGGCCAAGCTCTTCCTCAAGTTCTTTGTAGGCGGCCTCTTCATAGCTATCACCGGCATCCACATGACCAGAGGCAGACAGACTCATCCGCAATTGATAGACGGATTTATGACGCGCTACTTTTTGCGATAAAATTTTATTGTCAGATGTTTTTAAAAGGATATGCACAGCACGATGCAACAAGAAGTTTTTGTGTGCTTCCTCCCGCGTCACGCGGCCAATAACCTCGTTATTTTCGTTTATGTGATCGCAATATTTCATGTAGCAAGTCTATTATTTTATTGGATTAACACAACAGATCATGAGCATTTACTATATAATTTAACTCTTTAGGTTTTTGTAATTTGCTTGAATAAATCACTTCCAAGCACTTTTAAAGAAGTTTCGGCAACCTCAATCATAATGTCAAACATATCTTCAGCCTGCCATATACCGCCTTTTCCTTGTGCATATAGCGAAGCCGCCTGAAGCATAATTGATTTCTCTTTGTGTTTGATAAATATATTCTGGCAATGATTAGTATTTATCGGCATGCCGTAGTTTGCTGCTGTTAATCTATCCAACCTGTTTAACATGCCAGAATTGTGTGTCAGTGTCACAACTCGTCCATCGGGTCTTTCAATTGAAATGGTCTCTGTTAAAAAATTAGAACCTTCTAAAAATAGAACATAAGGAAAATGTGATTCAGCTAACATAAAATTGGAAATTTCTGATATGTTTTTATGCGATCTTTCTATTGCATTTCCGGCCGCCATCAAATCCTGATTATTGTTTTTTCCAACGAAAAGTCCTTTTTTAATATTTTCAATATCTTTACCTTGATGTTTAGCTTCAGAAATCAGTATAACTCTCCACCTTTCGTTATCGTCTTTAACTTCGACTATCCCACCATCAGGTTTAATACTAGAATTAGACACAAAAATGGTCTTACCCAAATTTTCATCCAGCTCGTGTAATGCCGCATTTATCTCTTTCTTCTTGATGTCTATCCTGTGGCGAAAAGAAAGTTGGGGATATTTCTCTTTTAATTTCTCAATAACTAGCAGTGTGATTATCCCGACTGCAACGTCGTGTAATTTTGCATCCGATCCAAAAATGCCCAATACACCCAGGTTTTTTTTGTGTTGATCAACTAGCCGTGCGGATTGATTTTTTTTAGCCATGCCTTTTTAACCACTCATTTCTTTCGTATTAATATTCTAAAGTATGGGCATTTGCCATTTATTGATAAGTCCTTATTGTCATTCCCTTTTCTAAATTTAATAATTTCAAATTGATCCGGATTAAATTTGTGCAAAAAAGTTATAGGAACCCCCATATCACCATGATAATCGTATGGTATAGATTTGGTTTTATTCACATTTATGCCTACATAATTATCATAGAGAGGATACTCCGATTCATTTCCAACATATTTTTTGGTCAATCGAATATCTTCATGACGTATAGAATTATCTAGGTTAGTCAGCCACAAACAATTATTAGGAGAAACTATACGTCGTCCTACTTCATCTATTCGCGCTTCAGTGCCATAAAGTTCATAGTGATCAGGTACTATAAAACCAGAAATTCCCCTACCCAGATTAATGCCTAACCAGGCCTCATTCTGCCTAATAAGTTTAAATATTTCTTTGTATGTAATTGCATTAACATTTCCAATAATGAGATACTTTTTATTGTACTCAACCAACTGATCTACATAGTCACGAAAAAGAGAGAAAGGCGGATTGGTTACAACGATGTCACACTGTTTTAATAACTCTATGCTCTCATCGCTACGAAAATCACCGTCACCTTGAAAGCGAAAACTTTTATTTTTAATCAGCGTATGAATGTCTCCCTTCTCACCAGAATATGAGAATGAAAAGCCCACCCCATCTTCTTTGTAACAAGAGGCTAGCAACTTTTTAATTTCCAATTCTTTAAAATTCAAAGCAAAATACTGAAAAAAATTGCTCGTCATTGGATCATCGCAATTGCAATAAACCACTTTGTCTTTGAAATGATTTTTGTAGTGTTTCAATTCACTTTCAATATCGCAAAGTTGAGTATAAAACTCATCATTCTTATTTTTTTTAGCTTGTTTTAGACCAATGTTTGTCGCATGTCTTACCATGATCAATTCTTCACCTAGTCCGTATTTATTACTACTTGCAACTGACTTATGACCATTCCATGACAGGACAATCATTGCAATAATATATGATTTTTAGCAGCAAAGCAACTTAATCGGTTTATTCTACAACCGAAGATAAAATGTTGAGATCACACCAAGGTTTGTAGATTGCTCTAGGCAAATAAAATAATTTATCGAGATTATAATGATGAATTATTTTAGTCTTTGCTCAAATACTCAACCAACATCTCCCGATTCACCAGCCCGGCCACCATCCCCAACCGCGTCCGGCGCAACAGTACATCATCCGCTTCACGCGCCCATTCGTGTTTGACAAGATAATCCACTTCACGCGCCGTCAAGCCGCCGCCGAAATTTTGGCCGAGGTCGGCAAGCGATGTTGCGCCTTCCAAGATCAACTCTGCGCCGGTGCCATAGGTGAAGGCCAGACGTTCGCATTGGTCCAGTGGCAAAAATGCGTAACGCGCGTGCAGTGATGCGATAAAGATTTTCATCTTGGCCATTGGTGTGGCTTGGGCATCGCGTTTCGCCAATGACACCGGCAAGTCACCGCCGGGCAAGATGGCGTCGTGTGTCCAGGGTTCGGCCTTGAACATGTCGCGGGCTTGGGTGCTGTGGCGCAGGATTTTATCGACGGCTTCTTCGGCCAAGCGGCGGAACGTTGTGATTTTGCCGCCATAGACATTCAAGACAGACGGTTTGCCTGACCCGCCACTCATGGCCAGCGTATAATCGCGCGTCACGCGGCTGTCGTTCGCGCTGCCATCATCGAATAACGGGCGGATGCCACTGTAGGTATATTTGATGTCAGTGCGTGTGACGGCTTTGGCGAAATAGCCATTCACGGCTTGCAACAGATAATCAACCTCGCTGTCGGTGATGTGCGGTTGTGTGGGGTCGTTCGGGTCTTGATGCAGATCGGTCGTGCCGATCAGCGAATAATCATTTTCAAACGGAATGACAAACACCATGCGGCGGTCGGAATTTTGCAGGATATAGGCCTGTTCGCCGTCGTATAATTTTGACACCACAATATGGCTGCCTTTGACCAGGCGCAGCGGTTGCACCTGCCCTGCTTTGCCGGCGATCCGCTTGGCAACTTTTTCCAGGCCCGGGCCGGCGGCGTTGACGATGGTTTTGGCTTTAATTGTTTCAGAATCCTGACTCAGCGGCTGCACGGTCAGCTCCCAATGGTCTCCCGCCGGTGTGGCACTTTTGAATTCCGTATAGTTGTGAATGGCGGCCCCACGGTTGGCAGCATCACGCGCCGTCAAGACAACCAGCCGCGAATCCTCGACCCAGCAATCGCTATAGACAAAACCAATGCGCAAATATTTTTTCAACGGCTTGCCGAAACGTGAGGCGCGCAGATCAACTTTATAAGACGATGGCAGCATTTTACGGCCGCCAAGGTGATCGTATAAAAACAGCCCCAACCGCACCAGCCACGCTGAGCGCAGAGACCGGTTATGCGGCATCACAAATTCCAGCGGCCAGATGATATGCGGCGCAGATTTCAAGAGGACTTCGCGTTCTTTTAACGCTTCACGCACCAGCCGGAATTCGTAAAATTCCAGATAGCGCAAGCCGCCGTGGATCAGCTTGGTACTGGCCGAACTGGTGCCCTGGGCCAGATCGCCTTTTTCGCAGAGATAGACCGACAACCCCCGGCCTGCTGCGTCGCGCGCAATGCCTGCCCCGTTAATGCCGCCGCCGATGATGGCGATATCGTAAATGTGATCCATGACACCCCTGCCCTTTATATATTTGATTTTACGACATGTTGAAGATGCGGTCAAAGCCTATTCACAACCGAATTGGTGACATATAACAAAAGGTTAAAACCACATTGAGAATTTACGCCTTGTCCGGTGTTTTGAGAACAGAGATTGTGTTGCAGGATCAGACGTTGTTTGACGTTTCTATCTCAGACACACCCCCACATATTCTGCACATATTTATAACGTGAAAGGTATTCGTATGGCACTCGACGATCCTCTAACACAAAAAGCCGATCTGGCTTATATCAAGGATTCCATGGCCCAGCCCATGCTGGAAAAAGAGTACGAGCTGAAACTGGCACGCGAATGGCGTGACGATAAAAACGCACGTTCTTTACATTTGCTGGTGCGCTCTTACACGCGTCTGGTCGTTGCCATGGCGCATAAATTCAAGAATTACGGCTTGCCATTGGGCGACCTGATTCAAGAAGGCAATATTGGTCTGATGGAAGCCGCGAACCGGTTTGAGTACGAGCGCGAGCTGCGTTTCTCGACCTATGCCAGCTGGTGGATACGGTCTTATATGCAAGACTATGTATTACGCAACTGGTCGATTGTGCGGACTGGCACGACATCGGCACATAAAGCGTTGTTTTTCAATTTCCGCCGTCTGCGTGCCAAAATCGCGACGACGGAAGGTGATCAGATGACCGATGCCGCGCGCTATAAAATCGCAGCTGAACTTAATGTCAAATATAGTGACGTCGTGGAAATGGAAAACCGTCTCAGCGGTGCTGATACATCGTTGAATGCCGTTGTCGGTGAAGACAGCGAGTCTGAACGCGGTGATTTCCTGGTTGACGACCGGCCAAATCCGGAAGAAGTCGTTACCTTTATGAAGGATCAATCGACGCGCAACAGATGGTTGCAAAGCGCGTTGGGCCAATTAAACGATCGCGAGCAGCATATCGTGCGCATGCGGTCCCTACAGGACGAAGTGATTACGCTGGAAGCATTGGGCAAGGAATTGGGTGTCAGCAAAGAGCGTGTGCGTCAATTAGAAGCACGCGCGATGGAAAAGCTGAAATCCTCCTTGCTGCTACAAGTTAGCGAGAGGGAAGAATTGTTCATTGGAACGTAAGGGGGCTTTCCCTTTCGCTCACTTACCGCCGCGTCCTTTAGGATTGCGGCGGTTTTTTTATTCACATGTAGAACGGTTTTCGAAAGGCACCCTTCACATAGCTGGGTTCACCCGCACGCGAGTCGATCAAAACGGCTTTCTTCCCTAAATTAGACTTTGGCGCATACACAACGTCTATATCGTAACAATTTTTACCAAATAGCTTTACGATATCTTGGGGTTTTTTAATATTACTGACTTTACCGCGAAGACCTGCTCTCTCCGAATAAAAAAACAGCGTTGAACTTTTACTGTCAGCAAGATGAGGCGTCACAAAGTGATATGTCAGGTGACACCTGCGTCCATCGTTAAGGCGTTGTGTCATACTAATAGTCGGGAAAAATTCTGATTTATTTACAGGTATCTCAGCGAAAATAGAATCTTTGGCCAACCTATCTTGCAAAAATGCATGATGATAATAAGGGTTAATATTCTTATTTGTATGTATCAGTGCCTCTTCGTTCGCTATTAGCATATCACATTGGACAGATTTGCGCAGTGTCGCCACCTCGCCGGGATTAACACCGCGATTGCCGGTTACCAACAGACCGAGTGCGCTGGCATAACAATTGTTTTGTTGATAATGGCCCTGTTCATATCGATCTCTATCTTCTAAATCCTGAATTGTCTCACGAAAAAATCCACCAGCATCCCGGTAAAGTTTGAGCTTAGTCGTAATATAGTCATAGCGTGCAGCCCCGTTTTGACCAAATCCAGCCTGTGGTTTTGCCAATGGAAAGTTCAAATTCGTCATCTGTATGTTTTCCAAATTTTCAATTATTGTATATGAACAGCTTTTTTCAGTTACCGCCGCATCCATCTGGATCGCGGCGGTTTTTACTATGTGTTCAAAACACGTCGAACGGCCCATTTGGTTAAATCTTCAAATAAAGGATATTTGCTGTTGAAGCTTGCAAATTGTTCGTGATATTTTTTGGGCATAGGCCCCCAAAACGCTTCATCTGTCAACCAGCAAAAATCTTTCTCAAATTGAATGTCTTCAGCAGTTTTCAGTTTTGGTATGCCTGATTGATCAGATAAACATGTTTCAACCTCATGCCATGTGACTGCTTCCAAAGGTGTTGTGAATGTTTTTCCTTCCAAAACGCGAACACTTGGACGTTCCAGATGTAACTTTACAGCTTGTTGATAATCATCGTTACCTTCTTTTTCTGGCCTTAGATAACACAACATATAAGATAACGAATGGCTTGATATCTGATGTTTATTATCGGGTTCACCTATCCAAATATTTTGCTTAGACTTTTCCCAATAACGTCCATATACATGATCAATTGTTACGCCATCAAACATAGTTGTTATGCATGGTGGATTTTCCATGTAGGCTTTTTCTATATTTACATCGAATTCGTTTAAACCTCTATCGCCTGTATTGAGTAAGCCTTCTCCTAACTTGTAAAAGAAAAATTCTTTTGGTTTTCCTAAACGATAGGTTGCTTCAATTCCAACATCTTTGAACTGTTTGGTTAGTTCTAAAGAATATTGTTGAAACTGCGCAACCGGATCTATTAAATCAAACATTCTTTTCTCACAATAAAAACAAAAATATATTAGCATGAATTTAGTAATATGTCAATAAAAAGAATATCCTTTACTATAATTAGATTTCCAAGACTAACGCTTGATGATCCGACACCACGTCATCTGGCACGACAAAGCTTTTAATCTCTATATCTTTTGACACATAAATATAATCAATCACTTCAACGGGGCGTTTCGCGGTGAAATTACGGGTGGTTTTGATATTATAGTCCACTACCAGATTGCTCATCGTCGCATTCAGGTTCGCTAATGACGGGCTGTCTGGTGTCAGGTTGAAATCGCCGGTGAAAATTGTTGGCTCGGGCAGAGTTTGAATGTAATCGTCAATGCGTGTCATAATGGCGTTTGTTGTCTCATTGCCGACCTTGCTGCCAGACACATGGACGCCGTGATGATTAAGAATGTTGACTATGCCTGCTGGTGTTTCGACTTTCACGCGTTGTACGTTGCGTTTGTTAAAATCATCGCCGAGTTTCCAACCGGGCGTAAAGTCGCCGCTGACAAAGAAACTGTCCCGTTCCAAAAACGGATAACGGCTGAGGATGCAGTTGCCCCACAGACACGACCGGCCAAAATGCGTGTATTCCAGAGCCGGTGAAAAATAGACATGGTTTAAACCTGTGGCCTGTTGGATATCATGCAAGTGATAATCAACGTCCGGAAAATGTTCCAATTCCTGCAAGCACAAAATATCCGGTTGCTGGTCTTGCAAGAACGTCAGCATGTTGCGGATCAAGCGTCCGTCCCACATGTTGAGCTGGATGAGTTTCATACGATGCCGATCAGGTTAAGCAAATTGTGATAGATGGATTTAAACTGCTGAGGGTCGACGAAAGACGGGATGAATTGCGCCTTGATCTCTTTGGGCAAGTCAAAAATTTGCGCCAGCGGGAATAGCTCAAACCCCTCCGCCTTCCCCGTTTCGACTATTAAATCTGCAACAGAGCCGTGATATAAGTAGCCGTAAACAGGCTTGATCGATTTATTCAAGAATTGCTTGTCAGGGATCGCTTCGTTGCCCGCAATCCGGCCTACCTCATACAAATCTGTTACACGCAAAATAAGGCCGGTTTCCTCTTGCACTTCACGCAACGCGGCATCACGATACGACTCACCAATATCGACATGCCCGCCCGCTGTTGCGTCCAACCAGCCAAACGGTTTGTCCTTGCGCGCGCGGCGTTGGAATACACCATTGCCATCCAAGGTTACAAACAGAACGTTGATTTCTCGATGCAGCAACCCCTTCGCATGAATATCGGCACGTGGAGCAATGTCAACGACATTGTCGTTGGCATCGACAATCTCCAGCATCTCGTTTGTCATGATGGCTTCACCAAATTCAATAATTTACGATAGAACTCTACGCCAGCGTCAGAAGTTAATAGCGGAATGGTTTGCTGTTCAATGTCAGTCATGGCAAATAGCGTCTCACCACGAAACATTTCAAACCCATCTGCTTTATCCGTTTCAACGATCAAATCATTCATCTGGCCATCAAAAATATAGCCATAAATTGTTGAGAAGCGTCGGTTGTGCGTCTGCGTGGCTGGGTCTTTATGATCCCATAGGTCTTTACTCAGTAAAACCAAATCAGATTCAGCAACTGTTAAACCTGTTTCTTCTTTGATTTCCTGCATAGCTGTTTCTGCATATGTTTTACCGATTTCGACATGACCGGCCGTCGTTGCATCCAAACAGCCGGGAAACGTATCTTTCGTCATGCTGCGACGCTGAAAAATAATCTCGCCGGCCGGCGTCACAAAAAAGATTGCCGTTTCACGATGGAGCAATCCTTTTGCGTGAATTTCCTTGCGCGGCGCAATGCCGACGACAACGTCATGCTCATCGACAACTTCCAGCATCTCTTGGGTCATCGCCAAATCCTATACAAAAAATTCGACATCTGGTTTGCCCCGCATACTGTCCAGCCGCTCTTGCCACGTACCCGTATGAATTTCTAGTTTGTGACCATCAGGATCAAGAAAATAAAAGGACTCGCCCGGCGATTTGTTGTCTTGAAATTCAATGACCCCCGCCGCCAGCAATTTTTCCTTTGCCACATCGAAAATTGTTTTGCCTATTGAAAAAGAATAATGCGTATAACTAGGCGAACTGGGTGATGGCAATACGTGCAATAAGCTGTACTCTGAGGATGAGGTTGAAAAACTTAAAGCAGAAGCAATCTGCTTCCAAGCATTCAAACAAAACCAAATATCGCCCACCAGAAAATAGGCACCCTTCTCCCATTTGCACAGTGGTTTGAACCCCATCACATCTTTGTAGAATGTGAATGATCGTTCAACATCCGCAACGGATAATGTGATATGGTTTAAACCTGTGATCACATGCTTACGCAATCTTCCGATACTTGATCCGCTCCGGCTCGTAGGTGCTACCAAGTCTCCGTTTGCGGTCTTCTTCGTAATCCTGGAAGTTGCCTTCGAACCATTCAACGTGGCTATCGCCTTCAAAGGCCAGGATGTGCGTAGCCAAACGGTCAAGGAACCAGCGGTCGTGCGAAATAACCACAGCACAACCGGCGAATTTTTCCAGCGCGTCTTCCAACGCGCGCAATGTTTCAACGTCCAGGTCGTTGGTTGGTTCATCGAGCAACAGCACGTTCGAACCCGACTTCAACATCTTCGCCAGATGCACGCGGTTGCGTTCCCCACCTGACAGCATGCCGACTTTCTTCTGTTGGTCAGCACCCTTGAAATTAAAGGACGACACATAGGCGCGTGACGGCATGGAGCGACCACCAAGGTCGATCATATCGACGCCATCGGAGATTTCCTCCCAGATGTTTTTGTCATCGGCCAGGCTGTCGCGGCTTTGGTCGACATAGCCGAGCTTGGCAGTTTCGCCGTGCAGGATCTTACCGCTATCCGGTTGCTCTTGACCCGTCAACATTTTGAACAGGGTCGTTTTTCCCGCGCCGTTCGGCCCAATGATCCCGACGATGCCGCCCGGTGGGAGTTTAAAGCTGAGATTATCAATCAGCAAACGGTCGCCAAACGCTTTGGACACGCCTTCCAACGTAATGACATTCTGGCCCAAACGTGGCGGCGTTGGAATGACGATCTGCGCCTTGTCCAGCGACTGATTTTTCGATTCCGCCAGCAAATCTTCATAGGCCGTAATCCGCGCCTTGCTCTTGGCTTGCCGCGCCTTGGCACCCTGACGGATCCATTCCAATTCACGCGCCAAAGTCTTCTGTTTCGCCTCTTCCATGTTTTGTTCAACTTCGAGACGTTTTTCTTTTTGCTCCAGCCAGCGGGTGTAATTGCCTTCGTATGGAATACCCTGGCCGCGGTCGAGTTCCAAAATCCATCCGGTTACGTTATCCAGGAAGTAACGGTCGTGCGTGACCATGACAACAGTGCCGGCGTAATCAGCCAAAAAGCGTTGCAGCCAGGCGACGGATTCCGCATCCAAATGGTTGGTTGGTTCGTCAAGCAGCAGCATGTCAGGACGCGATAACAACAAACGTGCCAAGGCGATACGGCGTTTTTCACCGCCGGATAAACTGGTGACTTCGGCATCACCCGGCGGGCAACGCAAGGCATTCATCGCACGTTCGACATGGCGGTCAATTTCCCACGCATCCAGCGCGTCAATTTTTTCCTGCAATTCCGATTGCTCCGCCATCAAGGCGTTCATTTCATCATCGTTGGTGACATCGGCGAATTTGTAGGAGACTTCGTTAAAGCGGTCGAGCAAGGCTTTGGTTTCAGACAAGGCTTCCATGACGTTTTCATAGACATTTTTTGTCGGGTCGAGGTGTGGTTCCTGTGGCAGATAGCCCACCTTCATACCGTCGGCGACAAAGGTTTCGCCGGTATATTCATTGTCGATGCCCGCCATGATTTTCAGCAAGGTCGATTTACCCGACCCGTTCGGGCCTAACACGCCGATCTTGGCACCGGGGTAAAACGACAGCCAGACATTGTCGAGTACTTTTTTGCCGCCCGGATAGGTTTTGGACAGGCCTTTCATCACATACATATATTGCGGTGCCATGGGCGAAATCTTTCTGTTTTTAAAGGAATAATTGTCTGTAAAAGGTACATGACTTTAGCAGAAAACGCGCTATTATCAAGCAACAACCGCATTTTTCAGGATAATGATGAGCCGTCTTTTAACCCGTGATCAAGAAGCCTCCCTCCAAGCCCTGGGCGCGACCGGCCCCGTTTTAATGGTCGGTATCGGCTGGCAGAACAAAGCCAAAGAAGGCTTGATCAATCGTATCAAGGGTGAGCGTTACGACACCGATCTTGATCTGTCGTGCGTCATGTATGACCAGGACAACGAAAAACTGGACACGATTTGGTACGCGCAACTGCACAGCAAATGCGGCGGCGTGCGCCACAAAGGCGACGAGACCGAAGGCGCGGAAAAAGGCGACGATGAAACGGTCACGATCGATTTGAACGGCATCGATGACGAAACAAAAACCCTGTTCTTTGTCGTCAGCTCCTTTACCGGTCAGGAGTTCAGTCACGTATCGTTGTGTTACTGGCGTATTTTTGACCCGGTCGCGCAGAAGGAATTGGCGCGATTCAACTTCACCGGCCATGACACCAGCAGCGCCAAAATCATTATGCGCATGAGCAAGACCGAAAATGAAATGGGTGTACCGTTTTGGGTTGTGAAAGCGCTGGATGAACCAGCGACGGGGAAGAACATTCAAGAGATTGTGCCGGAAATCCGGGAGTTGTTGGGTGATTAAGGAAAAATTTTAATATTGACATATTGTTAATATTGTATTATCCTCTGTACATGTCAATTACTCCAACACAATTTGCTGAGTGCATTATCGACACTATAAAAAAATTTCCATTAGAAATGGAAATGTATAATCCAACAGCTGGTTCCGATGACATAAATTATCGTTGGTTTAAACACAATCAGATTATGCCTATATATAATTTTAGTGAGTCACGCAATTTAACCCTACTGTACAATCAACTTGAAAAAGTAGGAATTTGGCTCATCCAACAACAAGATATCCTTGTAGAGCCTATTCCCATGAATTTAGGTTGTCATGCTTTATTTTATCAATCAGGAGAAAATGGAGTAAGGCTACAACCTTCTTATGTTCAAAGACTTCCAACTATTATTATGTTACCAGCGGTTCATAGTTCTTATTCAAAAGAAAATCATTCAACCGTTGAGATCGTCGACATTGTAGATCAAACTCGCAACACGTATGAGGATGTAGAAGCATTGGTAAGATATGCAGCTGATGTAGAAAATCTTGAGTACCGTGATGCAAAAGTTCAGAATCAAGGACTATACAAATGGCCTCATTTGGACGAACCTATTCAAGTTGTAATTGATCCAGGATGTCTTATAAAAAAATTCCGTCCCAAGTGAGAAAGCCGCTTAGTTTAAGGCATCCCACTTAATCGCTTCTACCCCATTCTCCTCCAAATACCCATTCGCCGCCTTGAAATGCCCGTTGCCCAAAAACCCGCGATGTGCCGACAGTGGCGATGGGTGCGCGGATTGCAAGACGAGATGTTTCGACTTATCGATAAACGCGCCTTTTTTGTGGGCGTAGCTGCCCCACAGCATGAAGACCAGATGCTGTTTTTGATCGTTTAAGGCTTTGATAACGGCGTCAGTGAAATTTTCCCAGCCTTTGTTCTGGTGTGAACCGGCCATGGCTTGTTCAACGGTCAAAGTGGCATTCAGCAACAACACGCCCTGCTCGGCCCAGCCGGTCAGATCGCCGGTGTTCGGCATTTTTGTGCCGTATTCATCTTCCAGCTCTTTGTAAATATTCATCAGGCTGGGTGGTTTTGGCACACCTTTGCGCACGGAAAATGACAGGCCGTGTGCCTGATTAGGTCCGTGATAGGGGTCTTGCCCCAGAATGACGACTTTGACATTGTCGAACGGTGTCGTGTTCAAAGCATTAAAAATTTCGTTGCCTTTGGGGTAGACCGTTTTCCCAGCCGCTTTTTGCTGTTTCAGAAACTCTTTCAAAGCATGCATATAGGGCTGATCAAATTCTTGGCCGATATGCTGCATCCATTGCGCGTTCAGCTTGCCGTCTTTTTCAGTTGACGCGTCTGTTGTTTGGTGTGCGGCGTGCATTGTGATTTTCCCCGTTTAAAGCTTTAATCCGTATCATGCGGCGGATCGAAAACCCTGATATTAGCTATAACGAAAACGGCATTCCGTTTTCGGACAATTTCAATGACATTTATTTCCTGCCGCGTGATGGCGTGGCCGAAACGCAAACTGTCTTTCTTCAAGGTAGTAATCTGCCCCAGGCTTGGCAAGGTCTTGAAGGACATCAACAGGATAATTTTACGATTGCGGAAACGGGTTTCGGTACCGGCTTAAATTTTTTATGCACAGCCGACCTGTTTCAGCGCGCCCCCGGCACCTGCCGCCACTTACACTTTATCAGCGTCGAACGTTATCCCCTGTCACGCGAGCAATTGGCGACCGCCCTGCTGCCGTTTCAAGCTATATTCCCGCAGCAGATTGCGCGTTTGGTGACCACCTACCCGCTGCGCATTCCTGGTTTTCACCGGATCCGGTTCAATGACACGATCAGCTTGACACTAATTTTTGACGATGCGGCGGTTGGTTTCAACCAGCTGGACGCATCGGTCGATGCCTGGTTTCTGGATGGCTTTACGCCGGCGAAAAATCCAGAATTGTGGAATGACGTTGTTTATCAACAGGTGGCACGGCTCAGCCATAGCAAGACAACACTGGCCAGTTTTACCGCCGCCGGGCATGTCCGCCGTGGGTTACAAGCCGTCGGTTTTCATGTCGAACGGCAAAAAGGTTACAGCTACAAGCCGCATCGCATTACCGGCCATTATGCCGCAGGAGGGGCCAAGCAGAAAACTGTTGCGCCGAAATCGGTCGCTATTATTGGCGCTGGATTGATGGGCGCAACATTAGCGCAAGCTCTGCTACGTCAGGGTATCAACTGCACAATCTTCGACAAAAAGACTGGGCCGGGGTTGAATGCATCGAGCAATCAATTGGGATTAATGAATCCAAAAATCGATCTGGGTCATGCGGCTGTGAATGATCTGGGCCAGAGCATGTATGGTTTTGCGTTAAGCATGTTGCGCGACATGGCGGACATTGATTTCCAGCAGCAAGGTGCGTTTCATCCGGCGATTGACGATACAAAACAACAGCGTCAAACCAAAATGCTGGCGTCTCTGGATTGGTTACCCGGTCACGTTCATAAAGTCACTGTAAATGAGACACAGCAAATAACCGGTCTGTCGCTGCCCTATGACGGTTTATTTTTTGCCGATAGTGCAACAGTGAATACCGGAAAGCTGGTCAGACAATTGTTGCAGGATCAGGATGTGCGCTGGAATACAGCGATCTATGATCTTCAAACATTACAAACACACTTTGATGCGGTTATCATTGCCAGTGCTGAAGCCGCAATGCATCTTATCCCATCATGTAAAACTATTTTACAACCAATGCGCGGGCAAGTGACATTTTTTGCTGCGCCTACAAACATCATTTTGAAATGCCCGATCGTGGCTGGCCATTATGTGACGGCTGTTGATGATGCGACATGGGTAACGGGCGCAACATTCCAGCGGCAGCGCACTGATATTTTGCCTGATGCACAAGATGATCTGGACAATATGGCAGCGTTGCAGATGCTATTGCCAAGTATTAAATTTGGCCCAGTGACGGGTCATTGGGCGCAGATTCGTTACACCACACCGGACCGTCGGCCTGTACTGGGTCAGGTTGCTGAAAACACTTATACAGCCACCGCTTTAGGGTCGCATGGATTGCAATATAGTTTTATCCTGGCCGAAATTCTGGCGGCACAGTTGAGCGGTGCGCCTTTGCCAGTGGCACAGCCTGTGCTACGATTGCTTGACCTTAACCGCTACCAAGATGCTGTTTACAATGATTAATTTATCTGCACCCAAACTTTCCATCGTCATTCCCGTTCACAATGAAGAAGCGCATCTGGGTGCCTGCCTGTCCAGCCTCAAATTTGCGGACGAAGTTATCATCGTGCTGGATAAATGCACTGACCGCAGTAAGGAAATAGCTCTCCAGCATGGCGCCAAAACTATCGAAGGATCCTGGGAAATTGAAGGCGAACGCCGCATGTTGGGCATTAATGCTACAACCAATCCGTGGTTGTTGGAGATTGATGCAGATGAACGCGTGACGCCGGAATTGGCTACTGAAATTCGGCAGATTTTAGAACAGCCACAGCATGCGCTGTACCGTATTAAATTCGACAACCATATCGGTGACAAACTGGTGCGTTACGGTTGGGGGGCGCATGTCGGCGTCACGTCCGGTGTGCGTTTGTTCAAGCGTGATGCGAAACGTTATGAGTTTGATCGTGTCCACCCGCGCGCGATCATGACAGGGACCATTGGCCATACCCTGACCCATCCAATCATCCATTATATGGACAAACATATGGGTGATACATTCAAACGGTTTGATAATTACACAACACGCCGCGCCAAGGATTTGATCGACAAAAACATTAACGAACCGATGGGCCGCAATGTGCGCCGGTTTTTTACCCGGTTTTTGAAATGTTTTATTATGCGCAAAGGCTATCGTGAGGGTGCTATGGGCTTTTTTGTGGCAACACTGGCCGGTTTGTATCCGCTAGTGTCCGCGCTTAAAGCAAAATATAAACTGTTTTAAACAGCAACGACGAAACTGTCGGCGCTAATATCGGTATAGCTGCTCAGAGAGTCTGTCTCATCTATTTTTTCCGCATGATCATTGTGCGGTTTTAATCCTGCCATGATATTGCGGTTAACCTCAATAATGGCCTCTAGATCGCCTTTGTCATCGACAATTTTCATACATTCTTTTTCGACCCAGATGGCAATGGAAATGAGTGACGCACGGAGTTGTGCTGGTAATTGATTGCCATCCGATGACAAATCAACTTTCAAAGCATTCCAGATATCACGGTTCCACAAAATTGCATCGACCATGTCGCGTTTACCAGCCAGATCGGCGTTTTTGCGTTTGTCTTTTAAATCCAGTAAGCGCGCCGTGACTTGGGCCAGCAACCGATATTCAACATCACGTGTATCATTGGTGGTATGCTGGGAGAATTTATAGGCTGTGTAGCTCATAGGTCCTGCTCGCTTTGCCGTCTGGAAATTTCATCATTCTTTAAAAACCGGGGGCAGAGATCTCAGTGTAGCGTTTTTCTTTTAAGATATCTTAAATCACGCTACAGCGACATTTCGTGAGACCCCTGCCCGGTTTTTGTGACCCTCTCTTTGGGAGAAGACAAAGAGAGGATCAAGCTAGCAATTACTCACCAATTATCTATCGGCGTAACTGCAGCAACTCGTTCAACATGTCGTCCGTTGTAGTAATAATCTTGGTACCGGCGGAATAAGCCCGCTGTGTGACGATCATCTTGGAAAATTCATCGGCCAGATCGACGTTGGAAGCTTCCAGCGCGCTGCTTTCAACCGAACCCGCGGCACCCGTTCCCGCTTCACGGAGATTATACTCGCCGCTTTCGGTGCTTTGCTGGAAGGCGTTACCATTCAAACCATTCAGGCCATCGGTGTTGGCAAAGGTTGCCAGCGGCAGTTTGTATAGCGAAGCAGTTTGACCGTTGCTGAAGCGGGCGATCACAGTGCCGGAGTTATCGATCGAAATCCCGGTCCGTAAACCCAGTTCCGCGCCGTTTTGTTGCAGATAGCTGACGTTGTAGTTACCGGCATACTGTGTCAATGCGCTGACATCGACGGCGATGTCTTGCGGATCCGAACCATTCCCCCAGTTGATGTTGGTCAGGCCAAATGACGCTGGATCATCCGCAGCATTCAGTTTACCGTCACCCGTGAAGTTGATAGCACCCTCTTTGAAGACTGTACCGTCAGCACCAACCACCTGCACCTGCCACCAGTTTTGTGGCAGCGGCACATCACTTTGCGAGACTAGCAAGTTTGGTGCGGCTGGTGGGGAATAGGTCGTAGCTGCAAAACCCAGCGCGGCAAAACCAGCCGAGCTGATTTGTGGCGATGCCCCGCCGACACCCGCAACAACAAGGTTTTGTCCAGAGGCATCCGCCGAGACAATGATGTTCTTTTTGGCGTCAAAGGTTGCACTGATGCCATCAAGAGCGTTCAGCTTGTTGACCAGGTCGGCGGCACTGTCACCATCTTTGATAGTAATCGTTTGTGCCGGTGCAGTTCCAACCTGAAGGGAAAAGGTTTTTGAGTCACGCAATGTCGTGGCAAAATCCAGTCCTATGGCATTCAATGTTGTTTGCGACAAAGGCTGTGTACCGCCCGCCTTGACTTCAATTGGCGTATTGGCGCTGATTGACAAGACACCCGCTGTTGCTGTGGCAGGTGAACCGCTGAATGCAGCATTAATGGCATCACGCAGGTCATTGGCCGTCATGGCTTTGGCAAGCGTAATGGTTGCAGTTTCGTTGTTCAGTTTAATCACAAATGTATCACCATCATTCAAACTTGGTGATGCAGCACCTAATGTTGTACCTATCGTAACTGAGCTGGTTTTTGTAGCCGTTGCATTGATGCCACTGATGCCATTAAACAGGTTCGTGACAGCCGAAATATCGTTGCCGCTGGTCATGGTCGCCGTTGGCGAGGCAATTTTGTAGAATTTCATCGTCACGTCATGGCCAGCACCCAGCGAGTCATAGACTTTGAACCCGCGTGGATAGTTAGCTTCTTCTGTCCCTGATAAAGGGTAATTGTAGGGCACCTGTTTGGAGTCCAAGTTTATCGCCATATCAGCTTTCGTTGTCGGGCGTGTGACACTGTTCAATAAACCCACATCTACGGGTACCAATGAGCTGATATCACCGGAGCTGGCTGGAATTTTGCCATCCTGATCCAATGGCCAGCCCATCAAATATTTACCAGCGGTGTTGACCAATTGGCCTTGGGAGTTTTCACTGAATGAACCGGCACGGGTGTATAATGGTTCTTGCAAATTGTCGCTGATGCTGTTTTTGACAACAAAGAAACCATTTCCCGAAATCGCGATGTCGGTCGCCGAGTTGGTTTGTTGCAGAATTCCCTGTTGGTCAATGCGTGACAAGGTGTTGGCACGCACCGCACCTGGCGCATAGGCCGATGATTTGCCTTGCTTGGTGACGAGTGTAGAGAATGACGCGTCAGAACGTTTGTAACCAACGGTGTTGACGTTGGCAATGTTGTCGGAGATCATCCCGATCGACTGGGATTGGGCGTTGAGGGCAGACACGCCGGCAAATAAAGCACCATATAAAGACATGAGGTAGACCTTTCGTAAGCTGAATTAGTGTGTGTATGTGATTAGGTTGTTGGTGTAGACCCGGTACCCGCTGGCGGATAATAGGTGGAAAGCGCGAAAGCTGATTTTACAGCGTCAATTGGGACCTTCTGGCCATTGATCGAGAGATAGACCTGACCGTCGGCGGTTTCGACACCGCTCACTGTGCCAGGCACAGTAATTTTGTTTGTCAGCGCTTTGTCATCAGCGGTTTGTGAACCGATTTCGACGGTGTAAACGCCCGGTTTTTGGGTATTGCCGGAGCTGTCTTTGCCATCCCAGGAAAATTTGTGGCTGCCGGCTGTCACTTCACCGACCTGGCTGTAAATGACAGTCCCATCGGAGTTCAATACGCTGATCTGCGTTTTGGCTGCGGTTTCCGGCAATTCATACGAGGTCGAAATCGGCGTGACACCATTAAAAGCGACTTTATTGCCGACGTAATCCACATCCAGGCCGATATAATTCAAGGCGGTGTTGACTGTTGACGCCTGCATCAATTTCAACATGTCTTCGATTTTCGAGGTTTGCGAAATTGATTGTTCTGCAGCCGACATCTGGATCAGCTGGCTGGTGAAGTCCTTGGAGTCCATCGGGTTGAGCGGATCCTGGTTCTTGAGCTGGGTGGTCAGCATTTTCAGAAAATTGTTATACGTTTCTTTGAGGCTGACACCGGTGGCATTGACGCTGCTGCCTGTTCCCGCGCCGCCGACACCGCCAAGGGACAGACTGGTGGGGGATAATGTGTTTGCTGCTACGACGGCCATGTTCAAGTCTCCTAAAAAGTTTTAATCGTGTTACGCGTGGTAATTGACCCGGTGCGATAAGCCATCGCCGGAAAGAGTTGCATCCACTGAAATTGTTTTTGCATCGTCATCCGTTTCGAATAAAGAGCGGCGGCGTTTCTGGCTGAATTCTTGACCGGAGCGCTGACCATTTTGTTCTTTCAAAGAGTAATGCAAATCCTGTGCCGAACTGTTCAGGCCAGCGGCTTGCAAGGCTTTTTCCAGATGTGAGGTGTCTTTTTGCAGCATGGCCAGCGTATCGGCACGTTCTGCCATGATTTGCGCGCTGGCTTTGCCGTTTTGATCAATCGTAATTTTGACATCGACTCGGCCCAGTTCTGCCGGATTCAGTTGTAAACTGAGTTGCGTGTCTTTGGTGATCGGCGATTTTTGCAGGGCAACGACGATTTGCTGCGTTGAGGGATGTGGAATGTTTGATGTTGTTTGACCTGCCGGCGTTGCAGCTGCCGCCGTGAAGATTGAACGTGCGCTCATGGCCGAGGCTAACGGATTTAAAGCTGGTGACGCGCTTTCATCATTGCCCACAAAAGCCAACGGTGGTGTAGCATTAGCTGCGATATCGACAGCACGTTTGTTGCCACCATTACCAGATGCTGATGTATCCACATGACCCGGCCGGACGCTACGGATCAATGCGCCATCGAGATCAACATTGTTATCATCGGTACTTTTGTCTGAGGCAACGACATTCGTGTTTCCGGTTATAATCGGCCTAAAATTTTGCATTGGTAACAAAGCAGCATCGTTGATAACAATAGGCTTTGCTTCATCATCTTCTGCATTTTTTGTTTCTGCAGCAGGAGTTTCGACAGGATCTGATGTAGTGATATCTGCATCATTTGTTTTTTTTGTTTCGCTTAAAACAGCTCTTGCTAATACAGCGGCTGGTCCGCCAGCAGATTTTTTCAACGCCTCACCTGCATGCTGCACCAAATGACCCAGCATGCGCAAGGCTTTGATCATTTTGCCCAGATCAATAGGTTTATCTGTTTTAACCCCTGGATTGACCTGTAAGGATTGAAACAAGTCGGCAATCGCTTTAGGCCAAACCATGTCGCCAGCAGGAGCCTGCAAACTGACATCGGTCGTACTGTCTTCCAGTTTTTGCAAGCCATTCAGCATGATTTTCATCAGCGGCAAAATTTGCCCTGGGCTGCCATCAGTGGCTGCAATTTTTTCCAGGAAGCCTTTAAAAGCGTCCGGCAATTTTAGTTTGCCGTCTTTTTCGGCTTGCAATAATGTTTTAGCGACCAGTTTCAAACCGTCAGCGGCGCGTGGGTCAGCAAACGCGTCATTATCAGCCGCTGCGACTTTGGCGGCAGCATCGGCTGTTGCAGCTAAATCGGCCTTTGCATTGCTGTCTTTCACCGATAATTTTGATGAAGCAATAGCGGTTGCATTTGAGGCTGCAACTGTTGTTTTGGTATCATTCGTCATGCGTTCATTATAATGATTGGAACGATCCGCTGGTCGTGTTCGTCCTGGGCGGTCCATTGAACGATCCATGTGAACGCTGACATGTTCCAATGTGTCTCTTGGGGCATCTCTGGACGTATCTGTATGATCGTCCGGTTGCCGGGCGCCGACTTGGGCGGCCATCATGGCGGTAAAATTAGAACTGTTTTTAAAGAAATCGTCGCCTGTGTCGCTGTCGCTGCGGGTTTTGCTGTCTGACCCCTTACCCTCGCCGATCAAGCCCCCTAATGCTGCAGTAATCAGGGATGTCGGGTTGAGATCGGCCATGGCAATGTCCTAAAACGTATGGGTTCGTAATCTCTATGCAAACCATGTGCCAGTTGGCTGTTACTCGCCATCGCCACTTGTAAGGACGTCGGATGCGGCTTAAGTTTTAGCTATTCGTCGCATTTTTAAGATTTTGTTCATGATATTTGCCCGTCTTGCCTGTTTTGTTCTGTTTATGGGGTTCTGTGTGTCTGGTTGCAGCAATAAAAATTATCACGGTCCCGTGACCGACCATTTTGACGGGACACATTTTTACGCCCCGGAACCCATTCCCAACAAATCGTTGTTCAGCGTGTTGCAATGGCGGCTGACGTCACACCGGGCTAGCTGGCCAAGATGGGTGGATTACCCTGCCGTTGCCAAACCGCTTCACCATGTCGCGGAGACAACTATTAAGGCAACGTTTGTGAACCACAGTACATTTCTGTTGCAGACCGCTGGTTTGAATATGCTGACCGACCCGATCTGGTCGGAACGCGCCTCGCCGTTTTCATTTTTAGGCCCAAAACGTGTGCATGCGCCGGGCATCGCCTTTGACGATCTGCCAAAAATCGATGTCGTTATCATCAGCCACAGCCATTACGATCATTTCGACATACCAACCTTACAAAAACTGGTGGCGCGCGATAACCCATTATTCATCGTGCCGTTGGGTATTGATCTGCTGATCCATGATAAATTACCAGACGCGCGGGTGACGGCATTGGACTGGAGCGGCAGTGCGACCGTTGGCAGCGTGACGATCACCGCTGAACCGGCGCAACATTGGTCAGCACGTTGGTTGGGTGACCGCAATGAAACTTTGTGGGCATCCTATGTGATTGCCGGGCCAGCCGGGCGCATTTATTTTGCCGGTGATACCGGTTATGCCAGCGGTAAAGTGTTCAAGGCGATTGGCGCAAAATACAAATCATTTGATCTGGCGTTGTTGCCGATCGGTGCTTATGAGCCGCGCTGGTTTATGGCGCCATCACATGTCAATCCAGCTGAGGCCCTGCAAATCGCACAGGACATCGGTGCGAAACATGCCATTGCTATGCATTTCGGCACGTTTCAATTGACGGATGAAGGCACGGAGCAGCCGGTGATTGATTTGAACGCAGCGTTGCAGAAGGCTGGATTAAATGCCAGTTATTTCGAGGCATTCAAACCCGGCATGAGCTGGGAACAGCCACACAATGCATTCCCTCAATCTCAATCTTAATCTTAATCTTATTCTTAATTCTATAATCTGAATTTATTTGGCGGAATTGGGTGACGATAAGCAAAGTCTGAGTCAACATTTTCATGGTCAAGTTGCACTCTTTCCACTGATACACGCTGTCCGGACTGTTTATTTTCCAGTGTCACAAAACCGGTCGGATCAATGATGAGTTCTTTTACCTGCTGCGTTTTGTGATCCATAATTTTTAATATAATTTTACCATCTTCTTTAATACTTGTTTGAAAACTCTTGTTATATAATATTACCACATGCGCGTCCTCTATTGAATCGTAACGCGTCTGAATCAAAACCTCATTGGACGCCAGATTAAAATCACTATCTTTTGTTGCGAAAATCTTATTTTTATTGTGAAGCAATTTTTGCATGACAAGTTCATTATTACGCAGGACAGTGTGATGAGACATATCTTCATCAGCCAGCATCACTGTTTGATAAACACGTGGCTTGCCTTTATGCGCGACAAATAAGTACGTAGCCTCATCTATGTCGGTAAAGGCAATGAGGCGATGACGCTCAAAATCTCCAGGCACCTCAGCATATTTTGTGACCAGATGTTCCCCATGTGCGAAGTCTGTCCTGTAACTGTAACCATCACGATAGGGATATTTTAACATAATATTTTCCTTAACAACTATTAATAATACGGCAGACAATAGACCAAAATCTTAAATATGTCAATCATAAGTTTCTTTTGTGAGCAACCTTGCATAGCTATGTGGCTTAAAAGGCCAGAAGTGCCACACTTCAGTTCAGGCTATACGTGTATACTAGGCCCTGATAGATGGATTCCTCTTCAATTAAAATTGGCTGAACGTCGTCTTTGGGCATCCAAAACTTATCGGGATCAAAAGGTCCACCAGAAATTCTATAACCCGTTGGACCGTATTCAAGGTGCTCATAATAATCGTTTTCATCTATCGGTTCCAAGGTACGAGTCACAGATCCGTCATTTCGAAATATGATGTCTTTATCACATTGGTTCCCACTTAGACGAAATGTTAATTCAAGACCATTTTGATTAAAGACGTCCTCACCAATATAATATGACTCGTTATTGCTTAGCTTATAAACCATACAGCAATTTGACGTAAGAAAACTTTCCATGCCATTATCAAACCTATGCTTGACATCTTCATCGTTCTCAATGTAGTGACCATCTTCGCGATCGTAATTTGTGCTGACAATTTTACGCAGGCCGGTTGGCTCTGTGATTTCAAAACCCATGATTTTTGCATTTTGATAAACGTAATTGATATGCGTTGCCGTACCATCAGGATATGACATCGTCTGGCTTTGCAAACAACGCTGGTGACGCTCATCTTCTATGTATCCGATGTAAATAAATTGGTGTACACCAATATTTGGAATAGTGACTTTATATGCACATGTTGCATCATCGTTGTAATGCGCTTCTACAATGCCGCCGTTCAAATAGGTAACTCGCTGATAACGGGTTTTACCAGCGCGGTCTAAACCGCGCTCAACGTATTCACCTGTTGGAAAATTCCAATTTTGCTGCAAGATATCCGCTGTTCCCGCTTCAATATCAGCGGCGTTATCCCAATAAGGTTTAGTGTTCAGCATTTATATTGTACTCATGATCAACTTCAAACAGCCGTGTTTTTAACACTAGATAATAACCAGACATCAAAACTTATGTCAACCAAAAAGCGAGTTTAAAGAAAAGGCGGCCGAAGCCGCCTGTTTCACGAAAAGGAATTATCAATGCTCGACATGCCGCCAGACTTTGCGCTTCACGCCGTACATGATACCGGCAAAGACGGCCAGGTAGATCATAACCTTGATGCCCATGCGTTTGCGGTCTTCCATCTTTGGCTCGGCGGCCCACATCAGGAATTGCGACACGTCGCGTGACATCTGGTCGACGGTGGCCTTGGTGCCATCGGCGTAGGTGACCTGCCCCTCAGACAACGGTTTCGGCATCGCGATCTGGTGGCCGGGGAAATATTTATTGTAGTGCATGTTCTTGCCCAGCACGACATCCTTTGGCGGCTCTTCATAACCGGTCAAAATGCCATGGATGTAATCGGCTTCGCCACGGCGCGCTTTGGCCAGCAACGACATATCCGGCGGATAGGCCCCGCCGTTCGCGGCGCGTGACGCTTTTTCATTCGGGTATGGCGCATGAAGATGATCGGACGGCAGGGCCGGACGCTCAAACATCTCGCCCTCATCATTCGGGCCATCCGTGACATTATATTGGGCTGCGATCGCTTTGACCTGCAGGTCACTCAAACCGATATCCTGCAAGTTGCGATAGGCCACCAAATTCATGGAATGACAGGCGGAACAGACTTCCTTATAGATTTGAAATCCGCGTTGCAGTGACGGACGGTCATAGGTTCCCATGGGTCCGTTAAACGACCAATCGATTTCTGGCGGGTGCGCGTCGTGTTCGGCAGCCAGTGCTGGCAAAGCGGATGTTCCCAGCAAAAAAACAGCAAGCAGAATTTTTGTGTTCATGACTTACACAGCTTTCGGTGTGGGGTGTTTGGCCTGAGACGTCTTAGCAAGGACGGCTTCGTGGATAGAGGCCGGCATCGGGACACGCGGCTCACGCTTGCCAAGCAATGGCAACAGCACCAGGAAATGTCCGAAATAATACAGGGCTGCTACCCGTGCAACCCAGACCCATTGCACCCCGGTGTCAAAATGGCCAAAGAAATCGACCGTCGCATCAGCTGGCATATTGCCGGCACAGCCCAACAGGACAAACGCCACAACCAGAATGCGCATCGAGATACGATACCACGGGCGGAAGACGGCAGAACGCACCGGTGATGTATCCAGCCACGGTAAAATAAACCATACCAGGATCGCGCCAAACATCGACAAAACACCAGCCAGTTTCGCGCTGACAAACACGATGTGCGTAAACGGAATGCCGATATCCGGCACGGCGCGCAAAATTGCGTAGAACGGCAGGAAGTACCATTCCGGCACGATGTGCGTTGGCGTCACCATCGGGTTGGCCGGAATATAATTATCCGGGTGACCCAGCACGTTTGGCGCAAAGAAAATAAAGAAGGCATAGAACAGCAAAAACACTATCAGGCCAAAAATATCTTTTGACGTGTAATAGGGATGGAACGGAATGGTGTCCTTGTCCGATTTCGGATCAAGACCCGTCGGATTGTTCGACCCAGTCACATGCAACGCCCAGACATGCAGGAACACAATTCCCGCAAGCACGAATGGCAGCAAAAAGTGCAAGGCAAAAAATCGGTTCAGCGTTGGGTTATCCACAGAGAAACCACCCCACAACCAGGTCACAATCCCCTCACCGACAAACGGGAAAGCCGAGAACAAGTTGGTGATCACGGTAGCCCCCCAGAACGACATCTGGCCCCATGGCAAGACATAGCCCATAAACGCCGTCGCCATCATGATTAGGAAAATCACAACACCAAGGATCCACAGCAATTCGCGCGGGCGTTTGTATGACCCGTAATACATGCCGCGGAAAATGTGAATGTACACGCTAACAAAAAACATCGACGCACCGTTGGCGTGAATGTAACGCAGCAGCCAGCCATAGTTCACGTCGCGCATGATGTGTTCGACGGAATTGAATGCCAGCGTTTTGTGCGAGGCATAATTCATGGCCAACACAACGCCGGACAAAATCATTGTCACCAGCATAAACATGGCCAAGGCACCAAAATTCCAGAAATAGTTGAAATTTTTCGGTGTCGGGAAGCGGCCATATTCACGGTTCAGCATCGTGAAGATCGGCATACGCTCATCGATCCAGCCAATGACGGGATTGTCGAAAGTCATACGGTCGTTTGGGTTACCCATGGAAATTCTCTCTATCAAATCGAAACGGTTTAGCCGATTTTGATTTTTTTATCGGTCAAAAATGTGTAGGTCGGCACTTCAAGGTTTTTCGGTGCCGGGCCTTTGCGGATACGGCCTGAGATATCATAGTGCGAGCCATGGCACGGGCAGAACCAGCCATGATAATCGCCACGCGGGTCAGAGGCTTTTTGGCCCAGTGGCACGCAACCAAGGTGCGTACAAATACCAACCAGGATCAGCCACTCCGGTTTTTGCACGCGGGCGGTGTCCAACGCCGGGTCACGCAATTCATCTTGTTTCACGTCGGCGGCGAAAGCAATTTCTTCCGGTGTGCGGCGGCGGATAAAGACCGGCTTGCCGCGCCAGGTGACCGTGATCGCCTGGCCGACTTCCACCGGCGTCAAGTCCACTTCGATGCTGGACAAGGCCAGCGTGTCGGCAGCCGGATTCATGCTATTCACAAATGGCCAGACGACTGAGCCAGCGCCAACGGCACCAAACGCTAAAGCCGTCAAATACAAAAAATCACGACGTGTAGCCGGTTTCGTGGAATGTTGGGCAATGACGTTAGAGGCTTCGCCCGATGGCGGATTGGCCGATGGTGGCACGGTAATCGGTTGAATAATGGGGTTTTGAGTGTCGGTCACGACAAAGTCCTTAAAAACGATGGGGCTTAGGCAAGAGTCCTATTATTCATGCCCAATATCAGTTAAAGCATTGTCACCAAAATAGGAAAAAAGGCAATATCCCTCCTTATGTTTACACTGGATTAGATCGTATGCGCATCGCCTTGTATCAACCTGATATTCCGCAAAATACGGGTGCTGCCGTCCGGCTGTGTGCCGCCCTGGACGTGCCGCTGGAGATCATCGAACCGTGTGGCTTTCCCCTGAATGACGCCGCCTTGCGCCGCGTGGCGATGGATTATAGCGCGACCGTTGATTTGACCCGTCATATCAGCTGGGAAGCGTTTCAGGCCTGGCGACAAAACCTAACGCCCTCACCGCGCCTGATCTTGCTGACGACTCGTGTGCAGAACAGCTACACCGATTTTGTCTTTCATCCGGATGATATTTTGCTGTTGGGCCGGGAATCGGCCGGGGTGCCGGATGAGGTTCACAGTTTGGTCGATGCCCGGGTGACTATTCCCGTGGTTGGTCGCAGTTTAAATGTGATGATGGCAGCAGCCATGATGTTAGGTGAAGGCTTGCGGCAGATACAAGCGTTTAATATTTCCAATTAAATCAAAATTATAATTATTTCATTTACGTAGCCCTTATCATTTTTAGATCCCGTTCTCATCGTAAATTTGCAGTTTGTCTAGCATAATAGAATAATCAGGATCGTGAATCCGATAAAAATTTAAACCCCCTCAAAGGAGATTCATCATGTTAGGCGACGCAGCAAAAGCTTCCGGCAAATGGGACCAAGCCAAAGGCAAGTTGGAACAATGGTATGGCAAATTGACTGACCAACAAATGGAATACGGCTCAAAAGGCATGTGGCACGAACTTAAAGGCAGTCTCGTTGAAAAAATCGGTCAGATGCAAAATGAAAAAGAATTCGATGATCATGCCAAAGCGTATCAGCAGGGTGCACAGGACGCACGTGAAGGCAAAGATACCGACAATTGCGGTTGCGGCCATACGCACAATAACGCCGCTTGATTTTTAAGCATTCCGTGGAGAAACCGGTTGATGAAAGTCAGCCGGTTTTTTCTTGCATATAAGTCTGATACCATATATACATATTAATAACAATAAAACAAACACGATGTATTTCTGTGTCTTCTACCAATCACAATCAAAATGCTGGTCTTCTTCTGTGGTTGAAATTTCAATCTCATTGTACAGAAGACATCCTTCAAGCTGTGCCGCGTGATACAGGAAACAAACCAGACCGTATGCGGCGGCAACTATTTCGTTCACAGCAACTTGAAACGTATTTTATCTACCAACAAGATGATATGAGCCATGGCAATTTTGATTATATCCAGGAGCAGGCACAGATAGAGTATAATTGTTATCTATATGCGCCTATGCTCGGCCTGAATTTGCCCGAACAACCTATCTTCGGCATTTACAAAGATTTCTCTAATAACAAATCGCACATGATTTTGGCAAATACGTACGCGAAAGGGCAGTGTCTACGCGATGTCATGGGGAACTCTGCTTTTGACGCAACACAACGTGATAAATTGGCGCAATCCGCTGCTTATGACGCCACACGGGTCATTTTGGCCTATGGCGACAATGATCGTAAACCAAAAAATATGATCGTCGATGCGCCTTTTACTGAACAGCGTAAATTTTCGCATGTTGATTTCGAGTATGCCATGAGAGATTCATATTTAACACTGATCGACAACTGGTTTCGATACGATGCTAAACAAGAATTCAGCGAAGACCTTGTTCTGAACAGGGCAGACATATTTGCTGAAGCGCAACAATTATTAGTCTGTGCTGAAATGTTGCCTGTGAATAGTTTTACAGCAAAAGTTGTTTCAAATCTGAAACAGGCTATACCAATCGTTTCTCAACACTCTGGCTTAGAGGGGCCTTCTCTTTAGATCATTGATGGCTCTCTTTGGCCAACCTTGCAGTTTATAGACTAATCTTTACCACATAAACATCAAAACATGGACAAATCCACAATCACTGGCACATGGTCGCTTGGCTGGGGCCAATTGCGCGCTTGATCAACGACCTGCATAGCCTTAAGTATTGATTGCAACGGCGGTGTCATCCAAATATGATCAAGCCGGCGGCCGCGGTTAGATTTTTGCCAGTCCTGGTTGCGATAACTCCACCATGTATAAAGTTTTTGATCGTCAGGAACAAAATGACGCAGCGCATCAACCCATTCCAAGCTGTCCTGCATAGCGTTTAGGAGTTTCACTTCGAGCGGCGTATGGGACACGACGTTAAGCAATTGCTTGTGCGACCAAACATCATGTTCCAGCGGGGCAATATTGAAATCACCGACTGCAATAATCTTTTCAGCTGATGTATGTTCGTTCATCCAGAATTCAGTCAGCTCTTGCACAAAATCGATTTTATGGCCGAATTTATCGTTTAATGCCGCATCCGGAATATCGCCACCCGCCGGAATGTACAAATTATGCAGGCTGAATGCCGTAGTGCCGATTTTGAAATCCGATGCAATGTGGCGGCAATCCTGTCGCGATACGCGATGATGAATCACTGATTTCAGCATGGGGTGTTTCGACAAAATCGCCAACCCGTTATACGATTTCATGCCATGAATATGTTGATGCGGATAACCCATATCGAAAATCGCTTGAGCTGGAAACACATCATCAGATGCTTTGGTTTCCTGCAGCGCGATAATGTCGGGTGCATATTCATCAATCAGGCGTTGTAATAATGGCAAGCGCAGCCGCACCGAATTGATATTCCATGTCACGATGCGCAATGTTTGTTTCGAATTATTTTTTGATTGCATAATGATACATTTGTACTTATATTAGGCTGAAAAGAAAGTAACCGTCATGCCGCATAATCACGTAAATCAAACGCCGACAACGTTGACAAAGTCTGGCCTTACAAAAAATATCATTGCCATGTCATTACTGGCAATGGGTGTAGCAGAGATATGCTGGCAAAAAGATGAGATTGCTTCATTTTTGAAAAAGCCTGCTGTCCAAGCTTACTTTCAGGACATCAAGGCTGCAAATAAAATGTCCGGTGCAACCGCATGTCCATATCAAGAGGCATACTCCTGCCCGTAGTTTTTTATGTTTAACCCAGCATGCCTTTCAAGCCCGGTGGCAGTTGCAAGCCGCCCATGATTTTCTGGCTTTCGGCTTGTGTCAGATCTTCAGTTTTCTGACGGGCGTCATTGACGGCAGCCACAATCAAATCTTCCAGCATTTCCTTGTCACTGGCGACGATTAGTGACGGGTCGATGGCGATCGTTTTCACCTGACCGCTGCCAAGCGCCGTCACGGTCACCATGCCGCCGCCTGATTGTCCAGTCACTTCGGTGTCCTGCAAACGTTTTTGCATATCCTGCATTTTTTGTTGCATGGCTTGCGCCTGCTTCATCATATTACCCATGTTCGGAATCATCGGTCTCGTCCTTTGCTATTTTGGCTACGTTAGTAATGGTAAAAGGCGGAAATGTTTTGCGCAAGCGCTGGATGGATGGATGTGTTTCAACGGCTGCAATTGCGGCTTGTTGCACGGCCTGTTCCTGTTCGCGCAAGGTCGCTTCACCGCCGCTTTGCGACACGCTGATCAACCAGTTCTGTCCGGTCCAGTCGCGCAGATATTGACGCAATTTTTGCGGCAAGGTTTTATCGGCCGCCGGCAATAACACGATGTCCAATGATTGCGCCGCCATTTTCACCAGACGCACTTGCGCCGTGAGATCAGCGGCTATCAACATATGCCCTTCGTTTTCGCATTTGGTCACAATGTCTTGCAACGAGGCAAAAACCGGTTGCGCGGTTGTGTCTGCAACGGGTGTTGTCTGTTGCTGCGCTATGGCTTGTGTCTGAAAACTTGGTGACCCGTTGCTGACCAGCTTCGCAAATTGTGTGCCACCATTTGTCGGGGCGTTTTGTGTTGCTTGTGGTGGAGTTGTCGTTGATGTTGTTGGTACTTGTTGCAACAATTGCTCCAGCGGCGGGAGGCTGGCGGCATAGATCAAACGCAAAATCGCCATCTCGAGTGCGGCTTGCGGTTGTGGGGCCGTATGCACATCGCCCAAGCCTTTGAGCATGATCTGCCATTGTCGTGAGAGGGTCGCCATGCCGAGTGAACCAATCGCTTGGTCCAAGGCCTGACGCGTGGCGGGCTGCAAACCCAACCGGCCGGTCTGGTTCGGCAACGCTTTAGCAACAGAACAATTGTGCAGCAAGCTTAATAAATCCTGTGCGATCATCACGGGGTCGGCACCGTTGGTATAAAACGCGCGCAAATCGGTCAGGGCTTTGGCGCTGTCGCCGTTCCAGATCGTTTGCAGCAATTGCACAACGGCATCCTGATCCGCCTGCCCCAGCATGGCGCGGATCAACTCGATGGTGATCTCCTCGCCATTGGCGCGGGCGATCGCTTGATCCAGCAAGCTCAAGCCGTCACGCGCGGAGCCATCAGAGGCCAAGGCAACTGCGCTCAAGGCATCATCACTAATCGCGGCATTTTCTTTGGCAGCGATCGCTTTGAAATGCGCTTGCAAAACTTCCGCATCGATGCGGCGTAAATCAAAACGTTGGCAACGTGAGAGAATGGTCACTGGCACTTTGCGAATTTCGGTGGTCGCGAACATAAACACGGTATGCGGCGGCGGTTCCTCCAGCGTTTTCAGCAACGCGTTAAACGCCGATTTCGACAGCATATGGACTTCATCGATGATATAAACTTTGTAACGCGCTTCAACCGGCGCATAACGGATGCCATCCAGCAAATCCTTGATGTCGTCGATCCCCGTGTGTGACGCAGCATCCAATTCGATGACATCGGGATGGCGGTCGTCCGTAATCGCCTGGCAAATGCGGCAATCATCGGTCGGGCCGATGGTCGGGCCGGCTGTGCCATCGGGTCCGGTGTAATTGATGGCTTTGGCCAGAATACGCGCTGTCGAGGTTTTTCCAGTCCCGCGAATGCCGGTGAAAATATAGGCGTGATGGATACGGTTGTTTTTAATAGCGTTTGACAGGGTGCGCACCAAGACATCCTGCCCGACCAACTCACCAAAAAAACGCGAGCGGTATTTCCGGGCCAGGGCGATATACGCTTGGTGATTCTGCTCAGGCTGTGCACTTGAGGATTCAAGAGGGGTGTCGAGATCGAGAATGGCGTCTATCCGTCATCATTTTGATAAAAAAGGAAGAACCGCCCGACCCAGCGCTGACCGGCTGTGGCTGCTGCGTTTCCGCTCTGACCCGGTTCACCAGTGCCCTGCCCGAACGGCTCTTCCCGACTTTGGATAATAGCAGAAAGCGTAGCCAAAAAGAAACCCCGCCGGGTGGCGGGGTTTCGGGAATTTCGTCTCGAACTGTCAGGCTTAACGGAACAGATTGACCAGGAACGAAGGTGACTGGTTGGCGATCGACAGAGTCGATGTTCCCAGCTGTTGCTTGATTTGCAGTGATTGCAAAGCGGCCGACTCTTTGGCCAAATCTGCATCTACTACAGCACCTAAGTTAACGGTTGTAGCATCGGAAATTTTACCGATAAAGCTGATTTGGTTGTCGATCGAACGTGAGTTCGCACCCAAACCGGCCAAGGCTGTACCCAATGCCGATTGTGCATCAGCGAAGCCGCCACCGCTTGCCAGTAAAGATTGTGCACTTGCAGCTGTCGTTACTGCGGTAAGCGCACTGTAAACATCCGTCGACAGATCATAGCCAGTGACGGAGATCGAGCTTGCGCCATCAATACCGGATACGATGTTTGTATCGGAACCGCTGGTGAGCAAGTTGACACCGTTGAAGCTGGCTTGGCTAATGAACGAGTTAATTTCACCTTTTAAAGCGTCGTAATCTGCTGTGTAAGATGTGCGTTCATCAGTACTCAAACCATCATCTGCCAATTTTACCAAAACCGATTTGATAGAGGCCAGAGTATCTGAAACTTGAGTTCCTGCTGCAGATGCAACGTTAATTAAACCTTTCCCTTTAGCGAGTTGTTCGCCAACTGCGCCATAAGCTTTGACATCAGCGCGCAATCCTTGCGCAACTGCGAAACCAGCGCCATCGTCAGTGTTGTCTGCAACACGGTAACCGGTAGACACACGTTTTTGAACCGATGCGAGGTCCGTGTTCGTGCGGCTCAACGATTGCAAACCAACAATTGCGCCAATGTTCGTGTTAATCGAGTTTGTCATGATAGTGCTCCTATTCTGGGTATAGAATCGCTCTTCTGAGCGACTTTCTCCAGTATGGGGCAAAGTTATTAACAAAACGCGTAAATATGGTTATTAATTGGTATAAACAAACCGGATTATTTTGTTGGATTGTTTCGTTCGACAAGCTTGGCGTAGTAGCCGGCCAGACTGGCGGTCAGCATTTTGTCCATTTGATATTTCTCATAGTCCTGCTGCAGACGGTTGGCCATCATCATGGTGATATCTTTTTCAATACCTATGGTGCCGCTGATCGCTTTACCGGCATAGGCGGGGTTCATGAATTGATCAAATTCCAATGCTTTGCTCAATTCAATCCGGCTGGCCTTACCACCACGTCCCGTCACGCTGTTCAGATAATTGCAAATGTTGGTATTATCTGCCGTCTTATTTTTGCAATCAGCAGCTTCCTTGCGGATACCGATTATATCTGCTTGCGCGTCATTTGTCGGCGCCCGCTTTGATACCAGGTAGCTCAGTATATAGGTCAGGAAGTTGTTTCGTGCCAGCTGACTTTGATAACCTACAAACGCCCGTTGGCCTTCACCATCGCTGAAATCTGCAGTAACGGGCAGATCAGGTGGTGACATTCCCAGATAGAATTGCATTAGTTCAATTGCGCGCTGCGCCTCTTCTTTTGGCCATGTTTCAGCACCCAGATAGATTTCCAACATCTGGTCGCCCATTTTGACGGCACTGTTAGCACCCTTATCAAAACAGCCTGATGGTTTATTGGCGCCCGCTGGATTACAGAAAAAATCTTTGTGAGTCTGGTACAATTTCGCGATACCCGAAATTGTACCACGGTTATAGGTAACATCCTTACCCGTATTTGTTTTGTCGCTGTAAAAATCCTCGTGTTCCAATTCAACGCGTTTGACATGGTCTTTATACAATTGCAAACGCATGCCGCGCGTGAGCGCTTCGGTTGCCGGCCAACTGGATTTTAAAGTAGTTTCCGTGACCAGATTTTCGCTTGGCTCTGCTAACTGAGTGGCTTCCAGTGATTTTTGTTCTTCTTCGAATTTTTGACGTTCTTTTTGAATCACCTCTTCAACTTTTACTCTATCTGTAGTTAAATTAGCGGCCAGATTTGTGCGGATTGCACTATAGGCAACAATTGCACGCACCATTTTTGTTTCAGCCGCACTGATGGCTGTCATGATTTTTGACGCTGATTCCTTCAGCTTCTCGACAAAACCTTCGTCAACGGATTTATATCCTGTCGTTTCCTCAGTACCTGCTGCACAGCCGGCTGCCACACAGAGCTGCGGAGTACATGTCTGCGCTTGGGCCTGTGCCGTCAACAGCACAATAACAAGGCAAACGCATAAAAAAGATTGGATAATCTTATTCAGCATAAATTGCCGCCATCAAAGCCAATTGCTGTTCTTTCTGGCGTGCATCCAGATAACCTAAGGCCAGCTGTAAACCTAATAAATGATCTTGCGTCCGTTTCAGTTGCCCTTTGGTCATCTTGACCAAACTATTGCTGAACGCCATGCCCTGAAATTGACGGTTGAACAAAACATCATAAAATTCAGATTCGCTAATCTGTTTTTTAGCCCGCAACTGTTTCGTCAGATTACACAGTTGTTTGTAATCATCTTTGGGTGCTGTGCAATCACCAATGTTGGCTTCGATCAGTTTTGCAGCCCAGGCGGCTGAGCCTTCTGGCATTGTCGGCATTTTTTGTGAAAACATGTCAGCAAAGGGGTAACGCGCCAAAGCTAACTTCGCGATTCGCCCTTGTTTGTTCATAAAATCACGTTGCCCTTCGCCAGTACTGAAATCACTGGTTACGGTCAAGTTGTCGGCACGGCCGATGACCATACGGGCAAATTCCTGTTCCGCTTTTTCATACACGGCAACATCCTTGACACTCAACGAGCGGGGTTCAAAATACAGTTCCGCCACGTTTTTCGGTGCGTTGACCAGATTGATCGAACCGGCACCGTTCTTTGCCAATGACAACTCATAGTCACTTATGGTTTTAACATGACTAGCCAGCGCTGCATCAGCCAGAGGTATATAATGATCATCTGGTGCCTTGGTTACATTGGGTGCAGCCATGCCCCGTTCCTGACCACACCAATATTCAGTTGGCTGAATGGTCACATTATATTCCAGGTATTTCGTCGAGGCGAGACGACCATTTAAGGAACGGGCATCGCAGAAAAATTTTACAAAGTTCCGAAACTCATAGCCCATCGCATTTTCAATGCTGATAGACGTATCGACATAGCCTGGCAACGGGCTGCCGACCGCATCGCGAAACTTGTTATCTAAGGGCACGTTATTCAATTCGGCAATATACCGTTTCATTTCCGCCTGGCGCGCACCGGCTTGCAGTTCTGGACGGAAAAAGGACAGACCATCAGTAATAGACGTTTCGACTGGGGTCGGCTCCATATCCTGCGTTGCTTCTAATGTTTTTCCATCAATAATAGCTACTTGCTCGATTTTCAGCGCTTTTTCCTGAGCACTGGTCAATTCGGCTTTTAGCCGCTCCATATTATTCGTTTCAATAGCAGACAAGGACATGATGGCGCGGCTGACATTATCTGCCATTGTTTGTAAGCGCGATACGACTTTTGTCGTTAAAGTCGTCAAATTGACGTTGATGCTTTTCGTTACCAATGATTGCCCCTCGGTTTGGGGGCTTCCGGGCGTGATACAAGAGGTGGCGTTCGTATTGGTGCCGGGGTAAAGCGGTTTGTAGGTCGCAGCATCGGTGGCACTGGCAGCGAAAGCTTGCAATCCGGTCAGGGTCATGCCCAGGGTAAGCCAGCAGGCAAAAAGAAAAATACGGGGGAAGAACATTTTGTGCTTGATCATAATTTAAAATTTTACTAAAATTAGAGAGAGAACACAAGGAAAAACTTTCATCCTTACATTAAGCTTTAGTTTAACACATCTCAAGAAAGTGTTAAGTGTGTTGCCTTAGTATTTGATATCTTGAACCTACGCGGAGATTGATTTGGCCAAAGAGCCTGTACCATCGACTGACCAGCTATCGACGCCTGCGCGTCCATTAGACGCGGTCATTACACGTAATATCTTTTACCGCGATGGTTACCGTAACCTGGTAAAATTGACTATTATTCAAGGTGTCGTGATTCTAATCCTGATTATCGCTCTGGCGATCACGATTGCTGTCTCTCGCCCGCAAGACCGGTTTTTTGCGACCACGGCAGACGGGCGCCTGATTCGGATGATTCCGTTAAACGAATCCAACATGACAGATGCTGCCATCGTTTCCTGGGCGGCGCGGTCTGGATCTGATATCATGACATTTGGCTTTCATGATCATCAAAAGCGCCTGCAGGAAACCTCGATCTATTTCACCCGTCGTGGCTGGCAGAGCTTTACAGAGGCGTTGGAGAAATCGCGCATTATCCAAGGTGTTGAGCAGAACCAGCAGGTCGTGACAGCGGCCCCGCAACGTGCGCCGGTCATCGTTCAGCAAGGGTTGGTAGCTGGAATTTATCGCTGGATCGTAACCGTGCCATTGGTTGTCACTTATCAATCGGGTACAGCGCAATCGAGTAACACACTTGAAGTGACGATGGTAATCGTCCGCGTCTCGACACTGGACAACCCGTCTGGCGTCGGTATTCAACAATGGGTGGCCCGTTAATGACAACATCATTTAAATCGCTGCTGCTGGCCACCTGTCTTTGTGCAGCACCAGTCACGCTAATGGCGCAGACCAATAGCGGTCAGGCCCCTATTTTGCCACCACCGCCAGCCAGTGCCTTGCAGCCGATTGACCCGCCAACAGCGGCTGCCACTGTGCCGGTCGCCAAAACTACGACAACCACCACAAGCAGTAGTAAAAAAACGACTGCCGCCGTCGTGCCGCCATTTCCGCCAACGGCACAAGCGATGGGGACAGGAAATACAAGTGCAACCTCTGCCTCTGCCACTCCTGCTGCGACCACGACAAGTGCGACGACAACAACACAAACTACGACAAACGTCGCACCGGTTCCGGTCGTCGCCGCGCAAAATGCTGGGCAATCCAATGCCCAGATCAATAACACAGGGGCAACTGGCATGGGTAATGCGGGTGCACCGATTGCCTTGCCGGGCATGCCAATAACCGAAGCAGGTTTAAGCAATGCCAACGCCGCGGCGACGACGCTCAATCCTGGTCTGGTCGGTGCAGGTGCTAATGCCGGCTACGATCAAGCGGCTTATGAAGAGCAATTGAAACAGCGTCTGGCCGACATCAAAGTTGAAACCCGGGAACGCGCATTACAACGTGCGACGGAATCGACCTTTCCGATGAAGCCTGAAGAAATTGAAGACGTCATCCGCCAGTTGCGCAAAACACAAGCCGCCGTGCAGAATCCGATTGAACAACCGCCGGCTACACCCCGCGCCGTCGTCCATACAATGGAGCTTGATCCTGGCGCGCAGCCGCCAACCATTCAATTGCTAAACGGCAATGTCACCAGCCTGTCCATCCTCGATGCAACCGGCCAGCCGTGGCCGATCGTCGATATCGCGTTTGGCGGCGCATTCGATGTCAAACCGCCTGAAGCCGGGGGCCACATTATTCGCATCAGCCCATTAAAAGAATATGCACACGGTAATATGTCGGTGCGTTTGCAAAAACTGGCGACACCGCTGACCTTCAGCCTGCAAGCGGGTGGCAAAGAAGTGCATTACCGGTTCGATGCCCGCGTACCGCAGTTGGGACCAAACGCGAAATCATCTCTGATTGATCGCGGTTTGAACATCACTGCTGGCGACGATACATCCTTGAGCGCTATCCTGGTTGGTACGCCTCCACCCTCTGCCGAAAAACTCAAAGTGTCCGGCGTCGATGGCCGCACCACCGCCTACCGCATGAACGGCCAGACCTATGTGCGGACGCCTTATACATTATTGTCACCCACGTGGGCCAGCAGTGTGTCTTCCGCTGATGGCACAACTGTTTATCAAATGTCTGATGCACCCGTTGTCCTGTTGTCAGATAACGGCATCATGGTGCGGGCCCAAATTCAACAGCCTGTCATTGACCCCTTTGGCTTGCCCGATGACCAAAAAGCTTTGCCGTCCGGCCTAACGCCCTCATCAGGAGACCGCGGATGAACCCGAACGATCCACATGACCCAAATCACGATCCGCTGAATTTTGATGATGATGTATTAGCCGCTGAGCATCGTGATGACGATGACGGTCATGTGCCAGAACACAAAGGTGTCAGCCTGGCCGAGATTTGGCGCAACAATCCATCGCTCAAGATTTTTGCCGTTGTCCTCATTCTGGGAATTTTTCTGATTGTCTTTCTGGTCTTTGGCGGCGACGACGAAGCCAACCCGTCGACGGTTGGTGGCCAGTCTGCTGTCAATCAGCCACCTGGCACAGCACAATTGCCGCCTGCCTATGAAGAGGCTGTAAAAAGTGCCTCGGAACAGCGTGCAGCAGCGGCCGAACAAAATGGTGGCAGTGCATTGCCGACACCGATTGGTACTGCTGAGCGGATCGAGGCTCCGCCCTCTGTTGAAAATGTTGATCCGCTCGCGGAATGGCGCCGTGCGGCCGAAGAGCGTGCATCCCAACGCCGCGAGACAGAACAGGTCACATTACCAACACCACCGCCGGTTGAAACGCCACCGGTACCGGTTGTGCAGCAGCCTGTTGTCGTCCAGGCCCCAGCAGGCCCGCCGCCCTTGCCGACATCGCCAAATCCGCAGGATGTTGATCAAATGAGTCAATTGTTCGCCAAGCAAATGCAATCGATCATGGAAAGCCAAACCCCACATGAATCGGTCTTGGTTGGCCTAAGTATACCAACCGGCTTTGAACTGCCAAAAGACGATGCAGCAGCCGGACAAAAGGGTTCTGGCATCAATGGTAACGGCTCTAATGGTGACACCAAAGCCGCGAATCCGCCGCCAAAGGTTATTGTGGCGGCGGGAACTATTGGTTACGCACAAACACTCATCGAAGCAAATTCTGATGTCCCCGGTCCAGTATTAGCTGAACTGGCGTCTGGCCCGTTGAGCGGTGCGCGGCTGTTGGGTGCTTTTAGTGTGCAAAATGATTACATGGTGCTGAAATTCAGCCGTGCCATCTATAAAGGCAAAGAATACAGTATCGAAGCTTATGCGCTTGATCCCGCAACGACCCTGCCTGGTATGGCAACCGATGTGGATCATCACTACACAATGCGCATTTTGATTCCAGCCGCCGCCAAGTTCCTGCAAGGTTACGCAAATGCCATTTCGCAATTGGGCACAACAGTTGTCGTGAACAACAGCAGTACGCTTGCCACGACTCAAGGGTTAAATGGACGTCAGGCCGCGTATCAAGGGGCTGCTGAAGCCGCAAACCAGGTGGGCCAGATTGTGCAGCAAGAGGGCCAGAACAAGCCGGTGACCGTGAAGGTTGCAACCGGCACCCGCATGGGCTTGCTGTTTACGACGGCAATCACGGATGCCAGTGGTGATGATTCCTTGCTGGGTACACCTGCCTATCAACAGCAACAGGATGCGGCCAAAGCTTATGTGAATCAGACGGGTCAGCAACAACAGCCTGGGTTGAACACCCAGCCCGTCACATCAACGGGTGTCGCGCCACAGCCAGTCCCGACGACAACGATGCCAAACGGCTATTCAACAACATCGACATATCCGTCAACAACGCGTATTGTGACACCGGGTAACGGTGTTTACCGCTAAATCGGCTTCGCTTTTTTCAACTATAAAATCTTATGAAGGCAAATCATGAATCAGGACAATTTCAACAGCCCGAACGACACCGATTTTGATCAGACTGAATTTGATCAATTTGATGGCTTGGACAATCACACTGATGCAAGCTTTACCGAAGATTTCACCGCTCCGCCGAAAAAGAAATCCAGCCTGGTCCCGATGATTTTAATCCTGGCGATCTTGGCCGGTGCCGGTGGTGCAGCTTATCAATTTTATTTCAAACCGCTGTTAGCGGCCCGTGAGCAAGCCGTGGAGTCGGGCGTACCGCCTATGCCAACGGCTGCAACACCAGCTGATAACAGCTTGCCTAACGGCGTTTCATCTACACCGAATGATGGTACGATGCCGCCAGCCGTGACGGACGCTGCCGGCATGGTGCCCCCGCCGCCTGCACCGATCAACGCTGTTCCTGCAGCCAATGACGGAACAGTTCCGCCTGCGCCTGCCGCAACACCTGCAGCACCCGTTGCTGATGCCGGGGCGATGGATAACAGTGCGTTACCTGCACCTATCAATCCGTCTGCAGACGCTGCGAAAAGCGATCCATCCAATGTCGAAGCACCAGCTCGGATGGTAAACTCCAATGATCCAGCGACACCAGTTGCTGAAGCGACATCCGGCTTAATGCCTGACGATGACAACACCATGATTAAACCATCATTGCCGGGGTCAGCTGCACCGGTCATGCCTGTGGCTGTACCAGCGACAAAAGCGGCCGCCATAGCCGTTAGTCCCATTACGCCAACATCAACCACGGATAACGGCATGGCCCCTGTGTCGAATCCCGTTGAACTGGCCGCTGCAACAGCCGATCCCGCTTTGACCAAAAAGGTCAACGATCTGGAAATGCGTTTGCACGATCTGCCAACGGCCGAAACAATCGCTCAGCTGACAGCCAAACTAGACATGATGACTGAGCGTCTGGATGCCATGGAAAAACGGGCGGCAGAATCGTCACCAATAGCTCCTGTTGCAAAACCCGTTCTACCGACCATGAACGACGCTGCCCCTTTAGCCCCTGTTGACAGCAAACCTGCTGAGCCAGCGGCTGTTGCACCGAAACCAGCTAAAAAACCAGCTGTTAAAAAAGCGGCTGTGCCATCAGCCGCTGGTTGGATCTTACGCTCTGCCCAGCCTGGCAGTGCCTGGTTGTCGAAATCCGGCAGCGAAGAAATGGTCCGTTATGCGGTTGGCCAAGCCTTGCCAGGCAGCGGAACCGTAACCGCCGTTGAACAAGATAATGGTACCTGGATCGTCAAAACCAGCAGCGGAGCGATGATTCGCCAATAACTCAATCTATCTCTCTAAATGCTACAAATACGCCGTGATACGCTTTTTAAAGTGTCACGGCGTTTTTTGTGAATCGAATCAAGACTCTAAAACGCTTGCCAGGCGGTTTTGTCCGACTGTGTACAGCACAAGCTTTGACACTGATCTTAAATCACACCCCATGCTAGGTCGATGTACTAAGGACCCTGTATCCTTCATCTTGTTTTATTCATGGTGATCTATAATTATATCAAACGTTAACAATCAGGATCATGATAAAATTTATATAAAATTTTATTTGATATTTACATTAACATGTGCTTAAATAAATCTATGCATAACAGATTCATGCCATCGTTTGACCTTTTCCGGATTCGCTCTGTGTCCAGCCTTATTGTATATTTGCTTGCTGTTTGTGTGATCGCAACGCCGGCTTATGCCGTAGAGCGTTTGGGCGACATGACCGATTCTCTCTATACGAGCTTTCTCCCGGCACAGGCCTTTATTTCATCCATCATTTTTATTTTGGGCCTGTGGTATGTCTATCAAGGGATACAAAGTATGCGCGCCTCTGGTGAAGGCGGACAAAACGCGCCCCCGTTATCCAAATCATTATTCAAACTTGGCGGCGGCGCAGCGCTTGTTTCGTTGCCCTTTATTGCCATGGTTGTGATTAACAGTGTGACGAATGAAAGCGGCATGGTTGCCAGCCTTGTTACTACATCCCATACGTTTAATCAGCCTGGCCTTGATCATGCGCTTGGCCGGTTTGTCACTAACTTTTTTGGGCCTTTTATGAGCCGGGCCCTGCCTTATTTCTGCTATATGGCGGGCCTGATCTTGATTATTCGCGGCGTGCAGCGTCTCGCTAATGGTGATGGCAAAGGCCCAACAGCTCCTGGCGGTTTTGGCACATCCAGCATTTTTCTTGTTGGCGCCTTGCTGATGTCTTTAGGTTATTTTATGGGCATATTGGAAGGATCAATTTTTGGTGATACCAACCTCTACGGGGATGCGACACTGGTGGATCAATCTGCATTAAGCAAGCGTGCAGAAAACGTGTTGTGGGCCATTTTTCAATTCCTCAGAATTGTCGGCTACATTACGGTCATACGTGGATTGTTCCAAATGAAAACCTTTGCTGATGGAGGACAAGCGTCTTTGTTAGGTGCGACAACGCACATCATCTCGGGTGCCATGTTAGCTAACGTCTGGTATTTCATCTGGGTCGTGCAAAACACCTTTATCAGTGACTGCCATTACTTTATCTTTAATTCCCCTACCAGCGGAACTGCGTGTTAACATGAAACTGATGTTTTCAAAATCTTCATTCATCGCTGTTGCAGCAGGTCTGGTTATACTAATCCAGATGCCAGCCTATGCACAAGGCATTCAGTTTTCGACATTTAACTTGAACATTGTAACCCAGTTGGCATCTGTTCCGCCATTCTTCAAACAGATTACGGTTCTGGTCAGCTTGGCGACAACAATGGCAGGCATCCATGGCATTTACAAAGGAGGCGCAGACCCGCGCAGCGCAGCACCTTTAAAGAATATTGCTTTAATCGTTATCGGCGGTCTTCTTTTGGGCATTACATCTTTTGCACTGATTACGGAGAGGAGCGTGTTTGGGAATAGTAACCGGACGCCAAACATCGAAGGCAACAATTTAACCAGCCGTATTTACCAGTTTAATTGATACGGATAATTTGAATATCATGTGAAAGCATGCTATACTGTAACTAACTTTAACAACTACGCACAGGAGGCTCTCATGCGTTACACTTCTAAATATTTGCTTATGGCTGGCGTTGCCGTTGTCACCGTTATGATGACGATGACATTGGGTATGGACATGGCCCACGCGCAAACTGACTTCGGTACCATGGCCAAAACTGGTGTCCTGTTCAACCAGACCGGTGGTGCAGCTGCTTTAATTAAACAAGCATCCATTATTTTGGCAGCAGCATTTGCTGTTGGTGGTATTGCCAAATTGTATGCTAATGCCAAAGACGGCTTTAAAGAAGGTGCTAAAGGCTTTGTCGTTCCAGGTATCATGATTATTGCCGCTGGCCTGATGTTTGGTATGAACGCCCTGGCTAACGGTATCGTCCGTAAATCAACGGGTACCGAAGTTGATGCACCGATTACCAATACAACGGGTGGTACTGTTACCTGGTAAGAAAGTTTTTTTAATGATTAATTCAATCAAAGCCCGTCATTCTGTTTTTAAAGCTGAATGGACGGGCTTTGTTTTGTTTGGGTACTTTTTGTTTGTACCGGGCATTGCTCATGCACAGATGATTAGCGATTTTATCAATAATCTCTGGCTGAATACCAGTATTATCCCGATGACAATCGACACGCTGGCGTATATTACCGGCTTGTTTGCTTTATATTCTGGCTTGATGGCATTGAAGCAAACCACTCAGGAACCCGCAAAAAATCCGATTAAAAATGCTGTCATTCGTCTAATCATCGCTGCAACTCTTATTTCATTGCCCCGGACAATTACGGTTGTCACACGAAGCATGAATAACGGCTCTCTCAGCGCGATGCCGAATGTCACACCAACGACCCTGATGACCGGCATTCCTCCGTAATGCGTTATCATCCGATCACTCTTGGTGTCAAGCGGATGAACTGGTCGAAAACGACCATGACCAATCCAGGTGTATCCACGGCTGATCTTGACAAGGCGACTTATAAAGTCATTTTGCGCGATGATTTTGTGTGTCAGTGTTGCGGGTTTTATCCGTTCAACAAACAAGCGACTACCGTCAAAGATGAACTGATCAAAAAATCCGACACCAAATATCAGCACGTGTTATTTCTGGATGGCGATGAGCGTAATGTCAGCGATCAGAATTGCCTGACCACCTGCAGCTTTTGCCATCAGTGTTTTGATCTAAACCAAATCCAGGCCTTTCAATCCGGCATGCTGGTCTGGCTGCCGGAAATCGGCCAGGCCGCGTTGCATCATGTTATGCGCGCCCTGTATATCGCGCGCGTGACCCAAGGCCCGTTGGCTGCCGCTGCCAAAGCCTTGATCGACCAGTTTTACGAACGGGCTGATGATGCCAAAAAACGGTTGGGGTCCAGCGACCCGGCGGCACTGGCTATGGTGTTGCAGGATTTTTTGAGTCACAAGCAATACGAAAAAGCTGCCGAGCAATTGCGTGGCATCCGCCTGCTGCCGCTGGATCGCCGCATGGTCAGTGACCCTAACGAACCAACTATCAAGTTCAATGAATTTGCAAAGATGCTCTCCCACTGGCGTGGCAAAAATGGCCCCTTCGCTGATTTCAATCCGGCCCAATGGCCGACACTGATTGCAAGTGAATTACGCAAGGTGGCATAGCCATTAAATTTTTACTTTAATGCTCTTCGCTTTAGCCTTCTTTTCACAATGTTCCCACCAGAAGTGTATGATACGATCCTGTTTCATTGCGGTTGTGTCTATTCGCTTTATTTCAGGATGGGTTGTAAATTCAGGGATGTTTTCTTCAAGATAAATTAGCATTTGGTTTTTTTGCTTTTTGACTGCATCATTGGCATTTGAACAATCAGCATTTAAAATTGCTAATCGCACAGCTCGCAAAAAGGGCTCTCGATCAATTAATTCATAATAATCATCAGGATTTTTTTCTTTATGATTGCTGACACTAACATAATTATCAGTATTATAATATATTTCTAAAGGTGAAATATCGGGGTCTGTTTTGTGACGTTGCCAGACACTGGGATTTTTGATTATTAATTCACCTGTATCGCTGGAATAATCTTTGCGCTCTGACTGGTGGTCACGAAACATAGAGTTTGAGCTTATACATTGGTCATTTTTATAACGATGAATTGAGAAAAGGGATTGAGTTTCATTCATAAATGTCAAGACAACTTTTTCATGGCCCAACAAATGTGAAACGGTTAACTTATCCATGTAACAATGGAAACCATGCGAAGCTCGTTCCTGGAAATTGAAACCATATATAGAAGATTTATCCTCTGTCAAACTTGAGGCTATCAAAATGGCTAAATCATTTTTAGCATATTGACTGACATATTCCATTAATACTTAATAGAACAAGCATTTCGATATGTCAATACAAATTTAAGCCGCCTGCTGGCTCGTGTCTTTCACGATGCTGTTCAGCAGTTCCGCTGTCTGTGCCGCGGTATCAATCGCGGCCATGCCCACGATGTGATAGCCCGCATCGACATGAATATTTTCACCGGTCACGGCTGTTCCCAGATCAGACAACAGATACAGGGCGGTTTTCCCTACCTCTTCCTGCGTCACATTGCGGCGCAATGGGGCGTTCAGCTCGTTCCATTTCAGGATAAAACGGAAATCGCCGATGCCTGAGGCGGCCAGTGTTTTAATGGGGCCGGCCGAAATGGCGTTGACGCGGATGTTGTTCTTGCCCAGATCTTCGGCGAGATATTTAACCGATGTTTCCAGCGCCGCTTTGGCCACACCCATGACATTGTAATGCGGCATGACCTGTTCCGCGCCATAATAGGTCAGCGTGACGACCGAGCCGCCATCCGTCATCAATGGTGCAGCTTTTTGGGTGATGGCCGTAAAGGAATACACCGAGATATCCATCGTGCGCAGGAAATTGTCGCGCGTACAATCGACATAGCGGCCGTCCAGCTCTTTCTTGTCAGAAAAGGCAATCGCATGCACCAGAAAATCCAGCTTGCCCCATTTGGCTTCGATCGCGGCAAAGGTGGCATCGATGCTGGCCTGATCGGTGACATCGCACGGCAACAGGAAATCGGACCCGATCGATTTGGCTAGAGGCTCAACCCGTTTTTGCAAGGCGTCGCCCTGATAAGTAAACGCCAGCTCCGCGCCGGAATTGGCCAAGGCTTCGGCAATGCCCCAGGCGATGGAACGATCGTTGGCGACCCCCATGATCAAGCCTTTTTTGCCTTGCATTAATCCGGCGAGAGTGGTCATAGCGCGGGCCTTTCCGTTCATTATTATCGTCAAAAGAATGGGGCGATAGTACCCTATCGCCCCACCCACCGTCAATTCATACCCGGCGTCAAGTCATAGACATCAACAGCAATTAGTTGCTGCTAACGATCTTCCAGCTGCCATCTGACTGTTGGCACGCTTGGCCAACACCTTGCTGCGATTTACCGCCAACGATGATCGTCTGATGGTATTCGCGGCAAACACGGCCATTTGGTGTTGTCCCAGTACGGGTGGTCACATAGTTACCGCTGTTGCCGCTTTCCGGGTTTGCCCAGGTGATGCTTTGGCCAACGGGTGCTGTCATCGCGCGGGAATAAGACTGACTCATATAGTTTTGGTCAGCACGGTCCAGTGATTTCCCGATTTCGCTACCAGCCAAGGCACCCAACAGAACGCCAGCGCCGGTTGTCCACAGACGGCCGGAACCGCCACCCAATTGTGCACCCAAGAGACCACCGGCCACAGCGCCGCCGACGCCACCGATGTTTTGTTTGTTCAGCGCGCTGGACGTGCCGGCGGCGCCATACGTACCGTCATTGTTGGCACAGGCAGTGGTTAAAAAGCTGGCCAGAATGGCAAGGGCAAGAAACTTTTTCATGGGATAAAATCCTTCATATGGTGAAAGCGTTGTGAGTGAAAGGAGCGCCTTCACTCCCTCTAACGCCAGACTAAAATATTTCCTGCTATGGCGCAAGAATGCCTAATATATAGCCTTCAGAGGTATTGACGACAATAGCTGGCTGTTCGGGATTAACCTCTATTTTTTGCCGCAAACGATACAGATGGGTCTCGATTGTATGGGTATCCGCCCCGGGGGCATACTTCCACACATCGCGCAACAGATCGTCACGGGTCACTGGCTCCGCTTTATTCACCCCCAGATAGGCCAGTAAAGCCACTTCTTTTTCCGTCAGTTCGATAACTTCGCCGTTCGGTGACTGCCACAACCGTTTCGCCATATCCAGCCGATAGCCGTTCCAGTCATGCACCATTGGACGCGCGGCTAAATCCTTGAGACGCTGTACAAGGATGGCCAACTTGACCGGTGCCTTGAGGATCATCCCGCCGGGAATACTGTGTGTCTGCGCATCTAGCCATAAAGTGGGAATAGCAGGCAACGCCGTTGCGGCTGGGCCGATTTGCAATAACAAATCACACGGGTTATTGGGGTCAATGTGATAATCGGCTTCGGGCCACAGGGCGGCAAGACCGGTACGGATACTGTCGGCAATCGGCAAGTGCGTGGCCTGAATGAGAATGCATGGCATGGTTTGCGCTCCTGACGTTATGCCGGTTATTTGTCACCAGACCCCGGTGAGGCCGAGAAAAAGGTTTTGAATTTATCTTCGGTATTTTTGTATTGCTCAGCGTCCGGCATAGCCGCTTTTTTGCGGGTCAGGTTGGGCCATGAAATGCTGTAGGCGCGGTTGGTTTCCAGCCAGGCATCCGCCTTGGCTTCGAGGTCAGGTATAATGGCACCGATCGGGCATTCCGGTTCGCACACGCCGCAATCGATGCATTCATCCGGATTGATGACCAGCATGTTCTCACCCTCGTAAAAACAGTCCACCGGACACACTTCGACACAGTCGGTGTATTTGCACATGATGCAGACATCGGTGACCACATAGGTCATACAGCTTGATCCTTTTGAGGTATGAGGATCTGTTATAAACACTTGGCCGCATGGCGACAAGTTGTTCGTAAAACGCTTGAAAGCCCGATCATTCGCCCTATAATCTTACCATCATTGCAGGCCGGGAGACCAGATATGTTCAAAGACACGATCGACCGTTACTTACAGCTTTACTCGGCCATGACGCCACAAAAGATCGAGCAGTTCAAACAATTCCTGAATGACAGCTTTACCTTTAACGACCCGTTCCATAGTCAGATCGGCAAAGTGGACTATCCAAAAATTTTGCAGCGCATGTTCAAGCAGCTCAAAGAGCCGGTCTTGAACATCCGCAAGACCGTGCTGGACGAAACCGATTATAGCGCCCTCGTGTCGTGGGATTTCACCGCCAGCATTTTGGGCAAGCCGCTGCATATCCAGGGCCTCTCCAAAATCATCGGCGACGCCAAAGGCATGCTCGCCTCCCAAACCGATTACTGGGACGTCAGCCCATTGAAGCGCATCGAATGGGCCTGGCCGCTAAAGACGGCGATGGCGTGGCAGATGGTGAAATAACTCGTAATAATAAGCCCGGTCAAACCGGGCTTTTTTATTATTGACGCCACGGCATGGCAACACGTTTCATGCGTTCGTTTTTCGGATCATATTTATCCAAGATAGTGTTGGCTTCACCGGACGTGATCATCAAATCAATCCCCTCATCCAGCATGTGCTGCAAGTCTGTTTCCCCTTTTTTCACAGAGCCGCTGGCTTTTAAAGTCACCAAAGGATGTTCCGCTAAAACAGGAACCAAAGCATTATGATTCGCGGCGTTGAAATAACTTGCCGAGAATGGATCGTTTGCGACCAGATCCGCTTTGCCCGTTGTGACATTCAAGCTGATTTCCGTCGGGTCGGCTGACGACGGCACTTGTACCTTTTTCGCCAGCGGAAATTTCTTGTCGGCAATTAAGAGGCTGATATCGCCATCCATGCCCGAAATGGAGACTGACGGTTTATTGATCTGGGCAAAACTCGTGAAATTCTGTTCGCCTTTTTTGGCATACAGATAAAGCGGCATATAGGCGAACGCATGAAGGTAATCAACGAATTTGACCGATACACTGTTAATGGCCAATCCCCACAAATCGCATCAACCTTGCCGCTGTTCAACGTCGCCATTTGCTGGCCGACCAACACTTCGCTTGTCCATTCAATCTTGAGGCCGATATTTTTTCCCAGTGCTTCAAACATGTCATAGCTCAAACCCGACAATTTGCCGGTATTCACGTCTTTCATGACAAATGGCTGCCAAGCGATGTAGCCACAGCGCAATGTACCTGTGCGCATCACACGTTGAAATGTCGTTTCTGTAATTGCAGCATAGGCATAATTTATAGATGTAATTAATAGGAGAATAAAACAGACAAGTGTGGTCAAGTTTTTCATGATTATCTTTCTGTAAGTGCCGCTACAACTTCCCCGGCGGTTTCGGCGCGACGGGCGTTGCTTTATCGTTCTTGAAATTACGCGAACCGGAACCGCCGGAGACGGCTTCGCCGGAGCTGTCTTTAATAGTTTCGCCGAAGGTGGCTTTGTGAATTGCTTCGAAATCCGGCGCAGTGTTTTTCTTGATCAGGGCGGTGCATTGCTTGAAAAAGCGGCAGCCGCCGTCGAACCAGTTGGCCTTCCCCGTCATATCCTTGTCGAGGATGCGCAAGATTTTGGCCATGTAAATGTCGCCCGGTTCAATCTCAGCCTGGAATTGAAACATCTGTTTCATCTTCGTGTCGCCATCATCGGTGTGTTCAATGTGCTGGATGGCAGCGCTTAAAGTGCGCTTGTCACCGGACAGACCGATTTCGGCCATCACGTCAAAGCCTTTTTCGCTGTTGAAATAATCGAACGGCATCGTTTCATACGGACGCAGCGCATAGTTGATGCCGAATTTTTGCAGGATTTGTTCCAACGTCCCGCGCATCGCGTGTGTCCTATTCGTGGATCAAACGCGGCGTGTCAACAATCAAGACCGGCTGCGCGCCGACACCGGCATTGTTATGCAGGCGGCCGATCGGTTTCGGTTGCGCCTTGCCAAAGCCGGCCAATAACGTGCGCACGGCATCCGGATAATTGCCCTGAATGCGGATGTCGGTTTGCAGCGGATAATCGTAATCACTGGACCAAACCAGGGCGACATTGGCGGTTTTCGACCAATCCTGCAAAATGGCGCGCAGTGACTGGCCGCTATGGGCGACCCATTCATGCGACGCGGTCAGATCGGACGTTGCGGCCTGATCCGGCTTCGATGTAGCGATCGCCTGAATGTCCTTGGTGTCTTGCAATTTATCCTGTAACGGAACAATCACCGGCGGTTTCATTTTTTTCGCTTCGGCGTCAGGCGCGGCCTCATCTTCGATCGGCGGCAATGGTTTTGGCAAGACAGATTTATTGGCGACAGTCGTTTCCGATGACGTTATCATCGTATTATCGCTGACCTCGATCGACCGATTCAACACCGGTTCCGTTGGTGCAGGAGCCGCTGTTAAATTCATCGGTGCAGCGTCGATTTTTGCGATAGGCGGCATCGGAGCCGGTGCTGGCAATGATTTTATTGGCGCGGGTGCCATTGATTTCGCAGCAGGTTTGCTGGGCATCACGGGTGCCATAGCTGATGTTGGTGCCATGACAAGGGCTGGGGCCATCGCTGGCGCAGTATTCCCCAGGACAACATCGCTCATCACATTATTAGCGCTTGGGCCTGTGTTGCTGCCGCGAATGGCGACAACATTGCCCGCAATTTCAGCTTTAAGGCCTTGTGACGCGGCGATGTCCGTCACGATCTGTGACCACGGTTTGCCCCCCTGCCATGACACACGCTGGCCGGGATTAACCGCTGGATCAAATGAAAAACGATAGGTTGGCGGCACAATTTGACGCAGGGCCAAGACCATCGGCATGCCTTTGCCAAAGCCTTCGATAACCTTGTCATCGGCTGGCGCCATGATCGGGGCCGGTTCGATTGTTGTCTCAATAATAGGGGCCGGTGCTGGCAGTGGCTCGGCCATGGCTGGCGGCGGCACACGATCAATCGGTGCCAGATCCATCGGCGCTGGCAAGTGTGTCGATGCCATGTCGCTGGATTTCATCTCACTGGTTTTAACATCAGAGGTTTTGATGTCTGTGGCTTTAGCACCGCTTGATTTTGTCGATACGATTTCGGTTGATGTTTGCGTCACAGTAGCCGCTTTAACGGTTGGTGCGCGTTCGGTTGTCATGTCAGCCAAACCGGACATCATGGTTTGCGACGTGTCCGGCTTTTGCGCATTGTCCCACAACACGGCGTCGCGTGCGGCGGGAGCCGGAGCCAGCGCGTTGGTTTTCAAGGATGGGTCATTGTCTGTCATGCCAGAGCTGCGCGCCAACACTTCGCGTCTGGCGGCCATCGGCGGCAATTTAGCTGGCGCATCCCAAGTTGTTGGCACGGTAACAGGCTTTAAGGAACCGTTTGTAGCAACGCTGTCATTGGGCAGCAATGGCCCATCCATGACTTCCAAAGCATCGGAGCGATTGACAATCGGCGTAAGTGGAATCGGCTTAGCGACAGGCATTGCTTCTGATTTTGCTGTCCACACCGGCACAGATGGCGTTTTTGCCATGTCACCTGCCGTGATCTCATCACTGTCTGTTTTAACGACAGGTACGCTGACTGGCGCAATTGGTGTCGCTGGTGCTTTGGCCACCGTTGCCGTTTGAGCTGGCCGCGCCTCAGCCGGCCGCGCCTTATTTACGAATTCAAAGGCAGCATGGGCGGGGCTGGATATCAGCAGTGCGCTGCCAAGAGCCGTACTTAGTGCGGTTGTCAGACTGAGAATAGCCAGAGAACGAGAAATGCGCATGACGTGAACTTCCATGTCTAAATGCCCGTCAGGGCTTGAAAAACGATGTCTTACTTTATGAGGCGTCCAGCGGAATGACAAGTCGATTCACCCAACGACATGTTTAAAATTCGGTCTTTTTCGAGGTTTCATTAAAATAGATGTCGATCGCGTTCATGACGGCCCGCGCAATCCGCTGCCGGTGTTCTACTGTATTCAACCGCTCGGCCTCGGACGGGTTCGATAAATACCCCATTTCAACCAGAATGGACGGGATGTCTGGAGCCTTGAGCACTGCAAAACCGGCAAAGCGGTGTGACCCGTCCAGCGTCTGCACGCCGCCACGGCGCAGGCCCTGCACCACTGTATCAGCCAGGATTTTTGACTGGTTCATATTGTCGCGCACGACCAGATCCAGCAGAATGTCTGCGACGTCCTTGTCCTGCGTTCCTAAATTGACGCCGCCCACCAGCGCGTCCACCTGGTTTTCCCGTTCCGCCAACCGGGCGGCCTCGGCATCGGACGCTTTGTCTGACAGGCTATAGACCGATGCCCCCTGCACAGCCGGACGCGAAATCGTGTCGGCATGAAGCGACACAAACAGATCACCCCTGGCGCGACGCGCGATTTTGACGCGATCCTGTAAAATGACAAAGACATCGCTGTCGCGGGTCATTTTGACATTATAGCGGCCACTCGCTTGCAGCATGTCTTTCAGTTCCCGCGCGACGCCCAATGTGATGTTCTTTTCGTAGACGCCATTTGTGGCGATGGCACCCGGATCTACACCGCCATGTCCAGCATCAATAACAACTGTTTTGATAGACTTAACCAATGACTCTTCATTTTTTAAACGAGTTTTTTCAACGGTTTTAACAGTGGTTTTTTCGTTTAAAGTAAGTGTCGCTTGAACTGATGATGCTGGTTCATCGGTGTTACGGCTTGGGTTTAATGTAACCTTTTGAGAGGGTCGTAAATAAATGATATAATGCAGCGGTTTGTTTGGTGTTGTGGCAACCGTCTCGGTCCTGCTGATCGTGACCTTTTGTGTCACTTCAAAGACAATGCGTAACCCTTTGTTTTGATACAGTCCATGGCGATAACTTTTAACGATGCCAGAAGCATCTCGCTGCACGGCTGGTGCGGTCCATTGCAAGGCCGGAAAGTCCAGCACGACACGCTCAGGGTCAGCAAGTGTAAACGCCCGGTACGGCACATGACCGTCAATCGTCAGGTTAATGGTCATCAACTGGCCGGTCTTATCTGCTCCAAAAGTGACTGCTTTCACACTGGCAGCATAAACTGAAAACGGACTGAAAACCGTAAAGCCAAGGACAAAAATCGTCAAAAAGAGCCGTTTGAGAGCGTTCATGGCGACAGATTAGGCAAAAGACGGGCTTCTGACAATTGGGTCAAACCGCCGTTTTAGCCGATTTTTCGCTTGTCACCCTGTTCAAACACTTATATAAGAGAGAGGTCAGGTTTTGGCTGGCCAGACAGACGCCGGGGTCTTTCGAGTTGATTGCCTATGCAACAGACTCCTTCTCGCGTCAAACGGGCCAGCAACAGACCGCAGGGTCTTGATCCAAGGTATTTAAACACACGGTTTTTGGAGGCTTGTGTTGTTATTGCGTTTCACCAATTTTGCAATTCATCACATAGTATCCGTGCCATCTGCGTCCGCGGCCATTTTGGCCTGCAGGCTTTTCAGATGGCGTAACGCCAGGGTCCGCCACGTTTTATAACGTATCGGCGGCCCATGCCTTCATTCAAGCTCCTGCGCTTATTCATGAGTGCCGTTTAGAGACGGCGCGCGCAAAAGGAGTGTCAGACAATGACCAAGAAAATGCTTATCGATGCCACACAGGCCGAAGAAACCCGCGTCGCCATCATTGACGGCAACCGCTTACAGGCGTTCGATTTCGACAGCGCCAACCGCAAACAACTTAAAGGCAATCTTTACCTCGCCAAAGTGACCCGTGTCGAACCAAGTTTACAGGCTTGCTTCGTCGAGTATGGCGGCAACCGTCAAGGCTTTCTGGCGTTTTCGGAAATTCACCCGGACTATTACCGCATCCCGGTGGAAGACCGTGAAGCGTTATTGGCAGAAGAAGCCGCATCCTGGGATGAAGACAGCCACGACGATTTTGGCGATGATGAATTCGATGCTGTTGGCCCAATCGCCAAAACCACCCACAAGCGTCCGCGCCACACCAGCGAAGGTCTGGACCAGCCAAAATTGGTTATGCCGTACGACCCGGCCATGGACAGTGACTTCCCGATGCCGGCGCAGGCCCATGACGAATTCGATCATGAGGATTTCGATCACGACTTAAGCGATGCACAATCAGCTGACATTAACAGCCAGCTCATGCCGGATGTCGATATCCACACCGAGACGATGGCGAGCCTTGAGATCACCGAAACGATTTCACCGATCGATCCAAAAGACATTACGGCGGATATTCAGCAAGTTGAAAAAGACCAGACCGTTGAAACCATTGGCGGTGACGATGAAGACAGTTTTGAAGAGCAGGAACAAACTGCCCGCCGTCACAGCAAATTGCGCCGCCGTTACAAGATTCAAGAAGTGATCAAACGCCGCCAGATTTTGTTGGTGCAAGTCACCAAAGAAGAACGCGGCAATAAAGGTGCCGCGCTCACCAGCTATATCTCCCTGCCTGGCCGTTACTGTGTCTTGATGCCAAACAGCCCACGTGGTGGTGGCATCAGCCGCAAGATCGCCAACCATCAAGACCGTCGCCGCATGCGTGAATTGCTGGATGAGCTGGAAGTGCCACAAGGCATGTCGGTCATTTTGCGGACAGCTGGCATGCAGCGCACGAAACAGGAAGTCAAACGCGACCTGGATTATCTGTTGCGCCTGTGGGATGAAATCCGCCGCACGACACTGGAGTCCGTCGCACCGGCTTTGATTTATGAAGAAGCTGATATTTTCAAACGCGCCGTGCGTGACCTATATAGTTCCGATACCGAAGAAATTATCGTGGCTGGCCCGCGCGAATCCTATCTGCAGGTTCGTGACTTTATGAAGTTGCTGATCCCGTCCCATGCGCGTCGTGTCAAACATTATGCCGACCCAGTGATCCCATTGTTCCAGCGTCATCAAGTCGAAACTCAAATCGACCAGATTTACAGTCCGCGTGTTGAGTTGCGTTCGGGTGGTTACATCATCATCAACCCAACCGAAGCGCTAGTGTCGATTGACGTCAACTCAGGCCGGTCAACCCGCGAACGTCATATTGATGACACGGCGTTGAATACCAATTTGGAAGCCGCCGACGAAATTGCCCGTCAATTGCGCTTGCGCGATTTGGGTGGTTTGGTCGTCATTGATTTCATCGACATGGAACAGGGTCGTCACAACGCCAAAGTCGAACGCCGCATGAAAGATGCCATGGCGTCCGACCGCGCGCGGATCGAAATCGGTCGTGTGTCACCGTTTGGCTTGCTGGAATTGTCGCGTCAGCGTTTGCACCCGTCCCTCACCGAAACGCATTTCTGCCCATGTCCGTCCTGCGATGGCACCGGCTTGGTGCGGACCACCGAATCCGCCGCGGTCGTGGCGATCCGCATGATCGAGGACGAAGCCATTCGTGGCCGCGCCGTGCAGATTACGGCCAGCCTGCCGCAAATGGTGGCCGTCTACATGCTCAACCATAAACGCGACGCGCTGCAAAAAATCGATGATTACATGGGCTGCCGTGTGGCTATTCATATCGACGAAGAAATGATGCCGAATGACATCAAGATCGACATCGTCAAAGGCACACCGCAACCAAAAATCAAGCCGCCGGAAAATCTGTATGTCGGCAGTGATGACAATGAACCAGAATTGCCGTTGGATGAATTTGAAGAATCCGGCGAACCGCTCTTTCCACATCTGGCTGGCAACAGCGATGAAGGCAATGTCGATCAGGCGTCTTATCCGCGTGGCGAACGCCGCGGGCGTGGCCGTCGTGGTGGCCGTGGCCGATATGGCGAGCGGTCATCCGGCAGCGAGCGTTCCGAACGCGGGCCGCGTCATAACGACCGCAATGGCGACATGACGATCATCCCGATTACGCAAGGCGACGATGGCGCTCCGATCCATGCCGAAGGTGATGACAGCAATGCGATCAGCGCCCCGCCATCGTTTGGCCGCCGCCGCAATAACAACAACCGTAATGACCGTCGCGGGCCACGCGATAATGGCAATCGTGACAACAGCCGCGAACCGCGTGCAGCCGATGCTGCACAAAATGGCGAACAAGGCCAGGCTGACGTGAATGGCCAAAACCAAGGCCAAGCACCAGGCAATAACCGTCGCGGCGGCCGTGAACGCGGGGGTAATGAACGCTATGGCAACCGGTCCCGTAACAATCAAAATGGGTCAGCGGACCAACCGATGACCCAGGCTGATTTGCCGATGGGTGAAAAACCGATGCCGACGAAAGCCCCGGCACCGTCCACCTTCCCGGCAAAACCGGCAGCCGCAAAAGCGACATCGGCACCACAGCAAAACGCGCCAGCCCCTGTCGCGAATGACAGCCAGGACAGCAATCAGCCGAAAAAACGCGGCTGGTGGTCGAAGCTGGTGAGTACGGACGCGGAATAGAGATCGGATATTAGAGGCCAGAAATGAATTGCAAGACTATTTTCTGGTTTCTGACTTCTGAACCTCTGACCCCTGATATTTGACCTCCGACCTCGGATCAAATATCCACACTGCCACCCGACCCGCGCGGGTGACGGGCCACAGCCGATGCCAGATCATTGTGTTCATCGGTTGCCTCACGGCGCGGTTCGCGGTTTGGGCGTTCGGCCGGATAATCATTGGGTTCGGTGACCACCGTCCGGGCTGATTGAATGGCGCGGCGGAATGAAATGGGGTCAGCCATATAATCCGGGAAATGAATTTCACCAACACCTGTGCCGTGTGCGCTCATCTGGCCGTAATTGAAAATACGCCCCAGCACGCTTTGATTGACGATAATGCCTTCGATATTTTCGATCTTTAATTCATTCATGTTGCGCGCGACGATACCGCGTTTGTAAATCAGACGCCGGTTGGTCACGGCAATTTCGGTTGTGGCGCGAATGACCATGGCGATCGAGAAATGCAGCAAGCCCAGCATGATAGAAACGAATGCGGCGATCCGAAACATGACGTTGGCTGACCAGAAACCGCCGATCAGCTCACGCCATTTAATCTCATGCAGGGCCAGCATGATTTTCCATGGTGGCAGGGTCGGGTAATAATGATAAACCGACCCGACGATGATCAACGCGATGGCCAGGATCACGCAAACGATCAGGAAAATGAATTTCTGAAACACATACATCCAGTGATAGCCGGTGGGCTGGATGATATGCTCGCCCGGTGACAGCGATTCCATGATATAGAGCATGTCTTGACCTTAATGTTTCCGGTTGCGGTTGTGGGTTGCCTCTGTGCAAGGCTTTGATTACACTTGAGGAAAGACAATATCCTTCCATTTCCTGCATTTTAACGGCTTTGCCTGTTGAAACAAGAGCGATAGAGACCAAGCGCATGACCGATACCCCCATCCCAACAAAAAATGCGGAACCGGCTGATAAAAAACTGGATTTCACAGCGCAACAGGAAAAATGGGGCCCCTATTGGGAAGCTCAGGGTGTTTATCACTGGGATGCGAACGAAACGCGTGAGAACAGTTATGTGATCGACACCCCACCGCCAACTGTTAGCGGCCACCTACATATGGGACACGTCTATAGTTTTACACAAACCGATTTCATGGCGCGGTTCCAGCGCATGCGCGGCAAGAATGTGTATTACCCAGTCGGGTTTGACGATAACGGTTTGCCGACCGAACGGTTGGTGGAAAAGGAACGCAACATTCGCGCTGTCGACATGACGCGTGATGATTTTATTGCCATCTGTCATGAGGTTGTCGACAAAGCCGAAGATGTGTTCCGCTCCTTGTTCCGGACGCTTGCTTACAGTTTTGACTGGCGCACCGAATATAAAACCATCAGCGCCCATGCGCGTAAAACATCACAGATGTCCGCCTTGCATTTGTATTCCCAAGGCGATTTGTATCGCAGCGTGCAGCCAAGCCTGTGGGACCCGGTTGATCGCACCGCCATTGCGCAAGCTGAAATTGTCGAAAAAGAACAAAACGGTGTCATGTATGATATACCGTTTACCACCGAAGATGGCGACGAGATCATGATCGCCACGACACGGCCGGAATTGATTGTCGCTTGTGTCGCCTTGATGTGCCATCCCGATCATCCGCGCAGCAAGGAATTGGCCGGCAAAAAAGCCTACAGCGCGTTGTTTGAAGTTGAAATTCCCATTATCGCCGATGAACGTGTTGATTTGGACAAAGGTACCGGGTTTGTGCAGTGTTCCACGTTCGGTGATTTGACCGATATGGAATGGTGGAAACAATATAAGCTGCCCCTGCGCATTGTTGTGGGTCGTGATGGTTTGTTGCGCGACATGGAAGGTTTGGGCCAAGCGGGCTGGATTAGCCGCAAGCCGGAACAAGCGCAAAGTGCAGTTGCGGAATTGACCGGCATGCATGTGCGCAAAGCCAAAACCAAAATCGTTGAATTATTGCGTGAGGCCAGTTTGATCCGTGGTGAACGCAATGTGGTGCAAGCTATTCCAAGTGCCGAGCGGTCCGGGTCGCCGCTGGAAATTATTGTGACACCGCAATGGATGATCAAAATTCTCGACAAAAAAGACTTGCTGCTGGCAAAAGGGCGCGAGATGCATTGGCACCCGGATTATATGCGTCTGCGTTACGAAGACTGGGTCAATAATCTGAAGTGGGATTGGGGCATTTCACGCCAGCGCCATTTCGGCGTGCCATTGCCGTTCTGGTATTCCAAACGCGCAGGCGAAGAAGGCAAAATTATTGCAGCCAGCATTGACGAATTGCCGGTCGATCCGCTGACCACGCCGCCGCGTGGTTACACGATGGATGAAGTCACACCGGAAAAAGATGTGATGGATACCTGGGCCACCAGCTCCGTCTCGCCGCAAATTCAAAGCCACGGCCTTGCCGACGGGTTCATGCTGGACGCTGAGCGTCATGCCAAATTATTTCCGGCGGATTTGCGTCCGCAAGGCCACGATATCATCACCACCTGGGCGTTTTACACAACGGTCAAAGCAACGTTGCATCAAAACAGTGTGCCGTTTAAAAACCTGGCGATCAGCGGCTGGTGTCTGGCTGCCGACAAAACCAAGATGTCAAAATCCAAAGGCAATGTCATTACGCCGCAGCAGATTTTGGAAAACCACAGTGTCGAAGCCATCCGTTATTGGGCGGGGAATTTTAAACTGGGCCGCGACACGATTTATTCCGAAGACATTCTCAAAGTCGGCAAACGGACCTTGATGAAATTGTGGAATGCATCACGTTTGGTTGGCCTGCACATTACGACGTTGAATCCGGACTATAAAAATGCTGCTGATGCCGTGGCGCATGAGATTATTCACAGCACGTTCGATCGCTGGATTATCGGCCAGCTGCATCACACGATTGAAACCGCGACCGCGCATTTCAATGAGTATGATTATACAGCGGCTCTCGAAGCGATCGAGAAATTTTTCTGGAAAGATTATTGCGACAATTATCTGGAATTGGCCAAAGGCCGCTTGTATGGCGATTTCGGCGAGGCGCGCGACATGCAAAGCGCCAAGCATACGCTCTATTACGTGCATCATGGTGTGTTGTCATTGTTCGCGCCGTTTTTCCCGTATATGACCGAAGATCTGTTTCATGATTTGTACGCGGATCTGGCCACACAAGACATCTCCATTCACGCGCGTGGCAGCTGGCCCGACAGCGCACATTATCTGTATAGCGAGATGGTTGCCAACGAAGCGAATGGCGCGCTAGACGTGTTGTCCGCCGTGCGCAAATTGAAAAGCGCCAGCAGCCTCTCCATGCGCGTGCCGATCACCATGCTGCATGTCTCCAGCGCGCCGGAACAGACCACGACCTGGGAACAGATTGAGAGCTGCTGGCCCGATCTGCAAAATGCTGTCAACGCAGCGGCTATTACGTGGCACACCAATCTGCTGGCGAACGATAATGCCTTTGACGGTGATCAGGCCTTGTACCGGTTACGCGCCGACGTTGCAGCAACAGAAACGGCCCGGTCATGATCCGTGTTTTTGCCTTATTCCTGTGCTGTTTAAGCTTGTCTGGTTGCGGCAAGAAGCCAAATATTCTGCTGCCGCCAACGGGCGATACCCGCACCGATCCGGCGATTTATCCGTACCCGATGGTGCAACCCGCCCCGCCGCCCCCATCATCTGCCCCTGCTCCATAAATTTTGAGGTTGTATGCGTTATATTTTCACCAGTGAATCCGTATCTGAAGGCCACCCGGATAAATTATGCGATCAAATTTCAGATGCTATTCTGGATGCTTATTTGACGCAGGATGCCGAGCAGCGTGTCGCGGTTGAAACGCTGGCGACAACAAATTACGTGTTGCTGGCCGGTGAAACCAAAGGCCGCGCCACACTATCACCTGACGATCTGAAACAGATCACACGCGATACCGTCAAACGCATTGGGTATGAACAGGACGAATTTCATTGGAACAATATTCAGATTGATTGCCGTGTGCATGCGCAAAGCGCGGATATCGCCGTTGGTGTCGATGCCGCTGGGGCAAAAGAAGAAGGCGCTGGCGACCAGGGCATCATGTTCGGTTATGCCTGCCGCGAAACACCGGAATTGATGCCGGCCGCCATCATGTATGCGCATCGCATTCTGAATAGTTTGAGTGATGACCGTCACAGTGGCGTCTTAGCGATGTTGGGCCCTGATGCAAAAAGTCAGGTCAGTTTGATCTACGAAAATGGCAAGCCAACCGGGGTGCATTCCGTTGTGCTGTCAACGCAACATCAACCCGGCCTGTCACAGCAGGATGTCAAAGACATCGTCCGCCCCTATGTCGAACGCGTCTTGCCACAGGGGTGGATGTGCAAGGATGAATTTTTCTACGTCAACCCGACCGGACAATTTATCATCGGTGGGCCGGACGGCGACACGGGTTTGACCGGACGCAAGATTATCGTCGACACGTATGGTGGTGCTGCCCCGCATGGTGGCGGTGCATTTTCCGGGAAAGACCCGACCAAAGTCGATCGGTCTGCCGCCTACGCGGCGCGGTATTTGGCCAAAAACATTGTCGCCAGCGAATTGGCCGACAGATGTACAGTGCAATTGTCCTACGCCATTGGCGTGCCGCATCCGATTTCTGTGTTTTTGGACACCCATGGCACATCGCACGTTGATACTGAAAAACTCAGCTGCGTGATGCAGGAGCTGGTCGATTTATCACCCAAAGGTATTCGCACCCATTTGGGATTGAACAAACCGATTTATGCACGCACGGCAGCCTATGGTCATTTTGGCCGTGCGCCAGACAATGATGGCGGCTTTTCATGGGAAAAAACCGATCTGGTCGATGCCTTGAAACAAGCGTTTTGATGTGAGCCTGACGCAGACGTCCTCAATCAAAGAATTTTTAACGCAGGCAAAACAGGATGCCGATGCATCGCTGCACAGTGTTTTGAACACTATTCCAAACTGGTCACTGGCACCTGTCGTCAAGGATGCGATGTAGTATGTTATGTTTGCTGGCGGTGGCGAGAAACGCGCCCGGCCCTGTCTGGTTTATTTAACCGGTCATCTGCTGGGACAACAGCCGGAGGATTTAGCAACGCTCAGTGCTGCGATCGAACTGATCCATTCCTACACCTTGATCATAGACGACATTCAGGATGATGACGACTTGCGCCGCGGCGAACCGGCAACACATATCAAATATGGTTTGAACCTCAGTTTGTTGGCCGCGTCACGCCTGTTGTTTGAGGGCGTGTCCATCTTGCACAGTCAAACGCAATTGGACGCGTCTCTCATCACAGCTTTGTTGCGTCAACTGCATGCCGGACAGGAAGCGGATATTCTGTCGGATAATCCTGACACGATTCCTGCAACAGCGGACGCGTTGGATTTTATTTTCCGTGGCAAAACCGGTGCCTTGTTTGAACTGGCGTTACTGGCCGGGTGTGGCAACACGCAACTGTCTCCAGACCTTATCAAAAACCTGCGCCAAATCGGGTCTGATTTGGATTATCTGTTTCAAGCGGTCGATGATTATCTGGAAACGCACAGCTCGACCGAAGAGCTGGGAAAACCGGCGCAAAAAGACCGCGGCAATAAACTGACATTCAGTACGCTTTATCCAAATGCAGGTAATGCAAGAAATATTATACTGGCGCTTGAAACAAAACTGAAAGCCAGCATCACCGAAATCAATCCAGAAAAATCAAAGGTGTTCATCGCGTTGACCGACAGCCTGACTGGCAAAGTGAAAACACCATAATCTCAAGATAGTTTTTTGAACGCCTGATAAAACAATGTCACGCCTTCCTGTGTTCCCCATGCGTAATTTTGGGAATCCAGAAAAAACTCGCTTAAATCTATGGCGGGGTGTGTGACAGCATATTCTTTCGCCCGCAAAAACATTTGCCCCTTATCCAGATCTTTGACTATTCTGGATTCTATATTACGGCGTTCTGCGTAATCCAGATACCGTTCCACCATGTGCGGCTGTGCCTCGTAAATCAGCTGGATTGCCAGCAATTCGATTTTGTCTTTATCCTGTTTCGTGATGTCATCACCGGTCAAAAATTCACCTGGAATAAAATCACCAATAATCACTTCGCCCGTATCGTGGCTGTCGATGATGTCGATGATCGTTGTGATATTGGGGTGTCTGGCGATGTAATCCAGAGCCAGCCGTTTCATGCTTGCCACATGGTCATGCAATGTTTCCACCGCATCATCGGGAATGCCGCGGCGTTTCCAGCCAGCGCGCAATACAGTTTTCCGGTCCTCTTGGGCTTTGGCCATTCGGTCCATCGGTGGCAACGCCAGATAGGTTCGAAAATTCTCTGTAATGTGTTTGTCCGGAAACAGCTGATCAATGCCTGTAATCAGATGCCATTCGGCATCGCTTAGGGAAAATGATGTGTCTGATGTTTGCATGCCTTCAGCATAAACCATCCCCGGTATAAAACCAGCACATTCACAAGGCGCAGATTATTGCGCTTTTGGGCGTTATCCGGTATTTAACGGGCATGACCGCCATTACCGAACATCATTTTTACGGCCGCCGCCGCAACCGTGGCCTGCACCAGCAACGTCAAAAGGCGTTTGACCACGTCTCGGCACACTATTTTGTGACCGCAACTGATAAGTCAGCGTTGATTGATCCGTTGACGTTTTTTCATGGTAGGACACCCGATGATCTGCGCTTGGAAATCGGGTTTGGCTATGGCGAACATTTGACGCATCAGGCCGCATTGCACCCAAATGTTGGCTTTCTCGGTATCGAACCGTTTATTACCGGCATTGCTGTGGCTGCCATACCGATGGTCGATAAAAACCTGACAAATATCCGCATTTATCCCGATGATGCCATGCATCTGTTGCCGCATTTTAAACCCGCCAGCTTTTCACATATTTATCTGTTTTTTCCCGACCCCTGGCCGAAAATCCGCCATCACAAACGGCGGTTTATTCAACCGGCAACTGTCGATATTCTGACGCGGCTTTTGAAGACCAATGGCCGGCTGCATATCGCCACTGATATTCCTGACTTGGCCGACTGGATGACCGGTTTTATTCTAGAGCATCCTGATTTCACCGCTGATCCCGCGCGCATAGATCATGCTACACCGCCCGACAATTGGGTCACCACAAAATATCAGCAAAAAGCGATCAAAGAAAATCGCAGCAGTGCTTATTTTGATTTTATTCGCCGGTAGATTTTTACAGGGTATATAACTCTGCTTGGTGTATTGTTGTATCGTACATGGCAAAACCCAATGGCTGACCTTCGCCTATTAACGCACCCGGATTGATGGCCAGACAGTCATCATATGTGTCAAGACGTTGTGTATGATCATGACCAAAACAGACAACATCAAAATTGCCTGACATCGCCATGAGTTTAGCGTAAAACGGGTAATGCGTCATGCCGATTGTTTTACCATCAAATTCTAAAGCGGCGTACTGATCATGATGAGTTAAATGCGAATGCTCCTGCAGTGTTTTGACAAGGTAGAAACTCATCGGTTCCCAATTCCCAAACACGGCGTGAATGGGATTTGAAAAATTCTTCGCCGCCAGTTGATACATAAAGGATGCCGACATATCGCCACACAGTAACAGGATATCCGCACATAATAAATTTATTTGCTGCAAAGCCGCTTTCAGATTTTCCTTATGATCATGGCTATCCGACAGAATCGCAATTTTCATTGTTTTTCCAATGGTTAATATTTGTTCTAAGCGATTATAAACCTTTTGCCGGTAAAGTTCCATCTGGACGCGGCCCCTGTTGAACCGCTAGTTTAGAGAGACACGACAACACGAGGCCCCATGCGTTTCCTATCGTTTACGACTTACCTGACACTCTCCCTGATCGCTGCAACGTCTGCTTATGCCGACACAGGTTACAGCGGCTGGCAACAAGCGTTAGCAGACAGTGGCCCGTGGCTGGTGCCGATGATGTCGATCCTGGGGCCGTTGTGCGGGTTTGGCGTGATTGCATTGCTGTTGATTATCGGCATGCAACGGCTGGGCAATTTGCAACAGCAACATACCGAACGCAGCAAACAGGATGAGCAAGCCTTGCAAAAACGCGAACGCGTTGTTTTAGCCGCGGCCCTGGCCGGTGAGCTGACCGAAAACAAAATCAAATGCGAAGCCTTCATCACGATTTATTCCGAATTGCTGCGCAATTTGCGTGAGACGGAACGTCATGCCATGTACGAAGAAACAGGTGACTTTATTCATCAGCACCCACCCCTCAGCCGCAAAGTGTTCGATGCCAACATTGAAAAAGTCGGGTTGCTGGGCGTGAAATTATCGGGCGACGTGACCAATGCGTATGCCGCTGTCCGCAGTGAGTCTGATTACTTCACATTGGAAGCATCGACCCCGCGCCCGAATGCTGTGCGTATGGTTGAAATGGTGCTGGACGACGCACAGCGTACGGTAGAGCCGTTCGACAGTGCCATCTCTGGCTTGAACATGATCGTGCGCGACGGCCCAGCGAAAACGAGTAGGAAGTAAGATATGACGGAAAGCAAATGGTCGATCCCAACGCCCGATGGCAAAATCATTTACGGCGTTATCAATAAAACGACCAGCGGCAAAAATCGCAATGCAGTGCTGCATATTCATGGTTTGACAGGTGATCCGTATGAATTTGCATCGAATGTCATGGCGCAACAATTTATCGACCAAGGCTACGATGTTATCCGTCCGCACTTGTATTACGGTCACCCTGAAGCGCGGAACTTAGTGGATTGTACAATTGCCATTCACGGTCAGGATATCGATACAACCGTCTCACATTTTGCTACACAGTATGATGGATTATTTGCAACCGGACACTCTTATGGTGGCCCCAGTATCATGAGCAGTGACACTGATATGTTCAAAGCGATTTCACTGTGGGATCCGACGTATGATCCAAGCGTCGCATTTGATAAAAACAACGACATGCCAAAAATTGACGACTATTACGTTTTAGTATCCGGCACATGGCGGTTGATGGGCCAAGCCATGTACGATGAAAGTTTGACGTTCACAAAAGAACACAGCCGAAATTTAGCCAGAAATTGCGTAACACCTTTGCAAGTGATTTTAGCAAGTGATGGACGCTGGATAAAAGAAGGTGAATCCTTCCACAATTTTGCCACAGGTCCAACAGATAGTTTGGTCATTCCAGGTTCTGTACATTGCTTTTACGAAGAAGGAACGACCGAACCGTTGTTAAAAGCGACGAAGGACTGGTTTGATCGGTTTGCAGATTAAATTTTTAGCCGCTCCGCGATCCAGTTATTATCTTTAGGCAAGTTAGCATCAGCTACGTCTCCATAAAAAGTCACACATGAATTTTCTATTCCAACGTTCTTAAAGTCTTCTAAAATGCGTTCGACAGAAATAGAATCTTGCACTTTTTTAGTTTCAGCATCATCTATAACACGACCGTACCAACGAATTTGATCGTTCATACGTTCTGCACGCCACAGATAATTTTCATCATCATAAGCTTGATTATGTTCTTGAGCGTTTTTACTTGCCTCGACACGTTCTGCAATATTATAGTTTGGGAAATCCGCAATATTATCTATAATTATTTTAGTATCATCTACAGCTTTTTTTGGTTCGGCAACAAAACCGATATTTCGAATACTAAAACCTTTATATGCAATAGTACTATAATCTAAATGATAATGATCACCTGTATTACGTGCTTTTGTATATAAACTTTCATACAAGGTTCTATACATTACACCACTATGATAATCTTCTTCATAGTTAGAGTCTTTATCAAGAAAAGAAATGTTTGTGATAACTTTTGGATAACTGACATATTTATTTTGATAACCCACATTCCCTAAAAATGGTTTTCTTTCCAAAGATGGGCCTTTTGGCAAACATTCAGTGAGATCTTCTAAATTATCAAGCACTAAGTTTTTATCGATATCACCAACAATTGTAAAAACAACTTTATCAGCGCGAAAATGATCTGTATAAAATTGATATAATTTTTCAGGCGTCATATTAAATATAGTTTGTTTGGAACCCAGATTGCCTTGAGCTATTCTTGCGTTTTTTCCAAAACGAGCTTGTAATGCATGATACATAGCAGCGCGTTGAAAATCTGTCTCTTGTCTATTTATTTCTGATGTAATGATTCCTTTTTCACGATTTACTAAATCCGATTGAAATTTGGTTGGATTCATGTAATTTTTTACATACTCAAAATATTTATCGCAACGTGGTCTTAATCCGCCAAAATGACATACAATATTATCAGGAGTTGTATATAATCCTGAACCAACCTGCTGTTGTGTTTTAAAATAGCTGTTTAGTTGTTTATCGTTAAACATAGGAGTATGTGCGATAAGAGCGTGTTCCAGAAAATGGGCTATTCCAATCTCATCAGCTTTTTCATCGAAGCCACCAACCTCTATGCTTAGATTGGTTTCTGAAAATCGCGCACCAGGAACATGTGCAAGTGCATAGCGCGCACCATTTTTTAATTTTCCCTCTTCAATACCGCATGTAAACATAAATCACCTCTATCGAAACAATATATCAAAAGTTACATTTTTTATCAATATATCTTATGAATAATATAGCGTCTTGTTATTGCAGCATATTTCCAAACGTCACTACCGAATGGCCATAGCGGCGTTGGTCGTGTTGGGTGATAATACCCTGTAACGCTTCATTCAATTCGCGTGTCGTTTTGCTGCCTGATTCCAGGATCAACAAGGTCTGGGCGTCGATCCAATTTTGACTTTTCAAGGATGTAATAACATCTGGCCATTGCGCATCGTTATAGGGGGGGTCAAGAAAACAGATGGTGACCGGCGGTTGTGGGTTGGTCGGCAGGCGCAGCATATCGGCTTTGATGATTTTGGTTTGGCCTGTGCATTTGAATTGGTCAACATTTTTTTGACAGGCGGCAATCGCGTTTTTGTCATTGTCGATCAAGGTGGCAAACGCGGCACCGCGTGATAACGCTTCAAACGCCATGGCGCCAGAGCCGGCGAAGCCATCGAGAATGACCGCCTCCATCATCAGCGGCTGGCCGTTTGGCTTCATCGCCCAAGCGGCCGAATTTAAAATATTGAACACGGCCTGGCGCGTCTGGTCCATCGTCGGGCGTGTGACGCTGGTATTACTTGGCACGTTCAATATACGGCTGCGCCATTCTCCTCCGGTAACCCGCATTATCGTCTATCCTGTAACTGGCGTTTAAAATTCTCGACCACGTGTGGTGATACTTCTGATACATGGCCGGGTTGCAAGGCGCCCAATTCAAATGGGCCATAGGCGACGCGAATAAGACGATTCACATGCAGCCCAAGCGCTTGCAGAACACGGCGAATTTCCCGATTTTTGCCTTCGTATAATGTCATGACCAGCCATTGATTGAGTGATGTGTCATGCGAATTTTCTGGACGCGCTTCAATAGACCCATAATCGATGTCATCAACCGTGATACCATGTTGCAGATCATACAGATCACGCTGATCGAACCGGCCATAGACGCGCACCCGATAAGTGCGCGGCAAAGCGGTGCGTGGCAATTCCAATGTCCGTGAAAATTCACCGTCGTTGGTCAGCAACAACAACCCTTCAGAATTCAGATCAAGGCGGCCAATGCTGACAACACGCGGCATAATTTTGGGCAGCAACGAAAACACGGTTGGGCGTCCTTCCGGGTCTTTCGCCGTTGTCACTGTGCCAACCGGCTTATGCATGATCCACAGTCGCGTCGTTTCCATGCGCGGCAAGGGTTTGCCATCAACGACGATAATATCGCCCTCACCCACATTCATGGCCGGATCACGCCAGATTGTGCCATTTAGTGTCACGCGCCCGTCGCGAATCCACAGTTCGGCATCACGGCGTGAACAGAGGCCGGCTCGTGCCATGACCTTGGCTAGTCGTTCTTTTGCCGGTTGGTCATACATCTAAAAGTGAATAGCCTTACCATAGGCGTTCAGCACGGATTCATGCATCATTTCCGACATGGTCGGGTGCGCAAAAATGGTGTGCATTAATTCGGCTTCGGTCAGTTCATTTGACTTGCTGATCACATAGCCCTGAATCATTTCGGTGACTTCGCTACCGACCATGTGCGCGCCCAGCAATTCGCCGGTTTTGACATCGAAAATGGTTTTCACGAAACCGTCCGGCTCACCCATGGCGATGGCCTTGCCATTACCGACAAACGGGAAACGACCGACTTTGAGTTCGTACCCCGCCTCTTTCGCTTTTGCTTCGGTTAGGCCAACGCTTGCCACTTGCGGGCGGCAATAAGTACAGCCCGGAATATTTAGTTTATTCAGCGGATGCACATCTTTTTCGCCGGCAATTTTTTCGACACAGATAATTCCTTCGTGGCTCGCCTTGTGTGCTAACCACGGCGCACCAGCGACATCACCGATGGCATAGACGCCCGGCTCATCGGTGCGGCAATAGGCGTCAATAATGATCTGGCCTTTTTCGACTTTGACTTTGGTTTTGTCCAGGCCCAGATTTTCAACATTGCCCACAATACCCACCGCCATGATGACGCGGTCAAATGTCTGTTCGGTCGCTTTGCCATCAATCTCAATGGTCGCGGTGACATTATCCTTGCCTTTTTTCAGGGCTTTGACCATGGCTTTCGTCAAAATCGTCATGCCCTGTTTGACAAAATCTTTTTGCACGAACGCGGACACTTCGGCGTCTTCGACCGGCAGAATACGGTCCATGACTTCGACCAATGTCACTTTGGTTCCCATGTTTTGATAGAACGAGGCAAACTCAGACCCAATGGCACCAGAACCAACAACCAGCAACGATTTTGGCTGCTTCATGTCAGGGGGCAACATGGCTTCTTTTGCTGTCCAGACCAATTGGCCGTCCGGTTCCATACCCGGCAACGCACGTGCGCGGGCACCTGTGGCAATGATGATGTGTTTGGCGGAGACAACGGTGCCTTTGGCCGTGCCTTCGGTGATATTGATCTTGCCGCCACCGGCCAATTGGGCGTAGCCATCAAACACCGTGATTTTGTTTTTCTTCATCAAATGTTTGACGCCAGCGGTCAATTGCGATGACACGGCACGAGAGCGTTTAATGACATTGCCAAAATCAAAGCGAATATTATCGGCGGCAAAACCGTAATCGGCCAGATGATGCAAGGTGTGATGAATTTCAGAGGCGCGCAACAACGCTTTAGTCGGGATACAGCCCCAGTTCAGACAGATGCCGCCCAATTGGTCACGTTCGATCACGACGGTTTTCAGACCTAATTGCGCCGCGCGAATAGCGGCCACATAACCGCCCGGCCCACCGCCGATGATGGCGATATCAAATTGATTGTCCGTCATGTGTTTTGTCCTTCATATACTTTTGTTTTCGTCTTACAATTTAACAGATAGACCGCAATACAGGCGATCACGATACCCAACATCCGTAACGGGCTGAGGGCTTCCTGAAAGAACGCGATGCCCACACTGGCTGAAACCAGGATCGATAATACACGATAAATCGGCACAGACAAAGAGACGACGGCCCCATACCGGAACATGAAAATAAAGGCCAGATCGAGCATGCAGACAAAAAAACCGGCCAAAAACGCTAATATGAGCGTGTTATGGCTTATGGCTAACGACACGTGATTGACCAGACAATAGCTGTAACACGACGTTGCGCCAATTGCCGAAACCATTAGCATGAGCAAAAACGGGTTGAGGCGTCCACCAAAATGCCGCAGCGATAAAATCAAGCTCGACGCAACAGCGGATAAAATAAGAGTGAGTTCGAACCAGTTCATCACCCCATCTTCACCATGGCGATGGAGACTAAGGCCAAGATAACACCGGCAATCTGTTTGCCGTTGAGGGTTTCTTTCAACACCACCACGCCAAAAAAAATCATGAATAACAGGGAACAGACAGACAAAATCGCCGTCGCCAGCGCATAAGGCGCGCCAACGCGGTAGATGGCGACAAACAATGTTTCATTGAGAATGTAGAGCGCCGTGACAAACAATACGGGCAGAATCTGTTTGCGCTGAAACACAATCGGAAAACCGCGATTTTTAAAAGCCAGCAGCAAGACAAAATTAAAAATCGCCTGACAAAAAAAGCTGTAGGTCAGAAAAACATGCGGTGGCGCGTTTTGCCCACCCAGTTTATAGGTCAACATATTCCCCTGTTGCATAAACAAGGCAAACACCATGAATATGACCCATGGCTGGTGTTGCAGGAATTTTTTAATATTGGTCATTGCTCAAACTTGTGCGAATAATCGATCACCAGATGATAGAGCGCTTCCGCGAAATCGACTGGCACATCATAAGTTTTGGCGTGTTCCACAACTTGATCGATCACTTGTGCGACTCGCGCCGCGTCTTGCACAGGCAGATCTTGTTGTTTTTTAATCGCTTTAACTTCACGTCGGATGGCGTAGCGTTCACCAAACAATCGCATAATATTCTGGTCAACAATATCGAGCCGTTGACGACAATCCTCAAGGGTAGACCAGTTTGTCACAAACATTGATGCCAACGTCTGTATGCATAGTTTTTAGATGGCGTAACAACTTTAGGACCGATTGGTCGAGCTGCCGTTTCGTCTGACAAATTATCCGGCAAAGGTTTTTCTGCGAAGTTTATCTTAGGTATTTCGACTGCGGTAATGGGCATACCGAATTTTGAACAACGATCAAAGCCGTGTTCCGCAAAAATATGAAAGAGATTAGAAACAGTATGACTATACTCTGGTTTTTTTTCATCATCTAAAAGACCAAAACCGTTATAAACATCTTGCATAGTAAGGGTATAGTTATTACAAAAATCTTTTGTTACCAAACCAGCATCCGGTTGTGCGATCAATATTTCAGCATTGTGTAGTCTTTCATGCATTGCATGCGTAACTTTATGATCAGCACCGTATTTAATAATGATTTCATTTTTATTGATTATCAATAAGTCTATCGCATCTGATAAATTTTGAGCAAAATGTGCGATATCTTTATTATGATCTAATAGACCTGAACTATTTTCTAACATAAAATTACCTCTAAATTAAACTGCCAGCATCGCAGCTGGGTTCTCTAAGAACCCTTTCAACGCCTGCAGATATTCCGCACCGACCGCACCGTCAACCACCCGGTGATCGACAGACAATGTCATGTGCATGACCGTGGCAATCTCGATTTTGCCATTAATGACAACCGGTGTCTGTTCGCCCGCACCAACGGCCAGAATGCAGCCTTGTGGTGGGTTGATGATGGCATCAAACTTTTTGACACCGAACATACCGAGGTTCGATAACGAAAACGTGCCGCCCTGATATTCCTGTGGTTTCAATTTGCCATCACGCGCACGGGTCGCCAGATCTTTCATCTCAGTTGAAATGGCCGCCAGTGATTTGCTTTCCGCGGCCTTAATGATCGGTGTGATCAAACCGGTTGGCGTCGCAACAGCGACCGAAATATCAGAATTCTGATAGTATAAAATCAAATTCGTATTCCAGGATGCATTGGCCGCCGGAATTTTTTGCAGCGCCATAGCGCAGCCTTTGATGATGAAATCATTGACCGACAATTTAAATGCGCCACCGTTATTGTCGTTGATGTCCGCGCGCAACGCCATCAGTTTGTCGATCTTGCAATCCACCGTCAGATAGAAATGCGGCACGGTTTGTTTGGATTCCGTCAAACGCGACGCGACAACCTTGCGCATGCCGCTGGCTTTTTCTTCGCGGTACACCATGCCATAGGCGTCGGCCAGGGCTTTAGCATCCGGGCCATTGCCAACTGGGGCAAAGGATGCCGTTTGGGTGGGTGATTTTGCACTGCCGCCAGCCATGGCTTTTTCAATATCGGCTTTGAGAATGCGGCCGTTTGGCCCTGTCCCGGTCAGGCCGTTCACATCGACATTGTTTTGATTGGCAATGCGTTTGGCCAAGGGGCTGATAAAAATACGGTTTGCTGTGGCAGACATGGTTGTTTCCTTTAGACTGCGTGATGATATGGTTCGGCCCAATCGCCGATTAAACTGAAATTCTTGCCCTGCAACACATCGCGAATGACATGGCGCACATAGGGAATAATCTGTTCGGTGGAATCGACAGACAACCATTGCAGATCGTCGGCTTTATCCGTTTCGGCAATCACCGGTTCGCCATCCCATTCGTCGATCATATAAAAGAAATCAACCCAGCTGGCATAGGGACCTTGTCCTGGCTCATAGCGATGCGCGACGTGGCACAATTTGATCTGATCGGCGCGCAAATCCAGACCCGTCTCTTCCTTGATTTCGCGTAGGGCCGTGAGACTAATCGGTTCACCCTCTGCGGCGCGACCGGCCGGAATGCCGTAAAAGCCGTTGCGGTAATTCGTATTAGAACGACGCATAAATAGGAACTTATCGCCACGCCGAAAGATGCCGTAAGCAGCTAAGAATTGTGGCACGTAATCGGGATCGTTGTATTCCACCACTTTTACTTACCGACCAATTCTTTCACCGCGGCCACAATATGTTCCGCCTGTGGCAAGGTCATTTTCTCAAGGTTGGCGGCGTATGGCATTGGCACGTCCAGCTGATGCAAGCGTTTCAATGGCGCATCCAGCCAATCGAAACATTGCTCCATCATCAAAGCTGATAATTCGGCACCGATGCCACAGGTCGGCCAGCATTCTTCGACACTAACGATGCGGTTGGTTTTCTTGACAGACTCAACGATGGTTTGCGTATCCAGCGGGCGGATAGAGCGGAGGTTGATCACCTCGGCGCGGATACCCTGTTCAGCTAATTGTTCGGCGGCTTTCAAGGCTTTGCCGACCATGATCGAATAAGCGACGATCGTGACATCTGTGCCTTCGCGTTCGATTTTCGCGCGGCCGATTGGCAGCACGAAATCTTCGTCATTCGGCACGTCGAACGTTTGGCCATACATCACTTCGTTTTCCAGGAACACAACCGGGTTCGGATCACGAATAGCGGCTTTCAACAGGCCTTTCGCATCGGCAGCTGACCAAGGCGACACGACTTTAAGGCCCGGGATATGTGCATACCACGAGGTGAAATCTTGGCTATGCTGTGCGGCCACACGGCTTGCTGCACCATTCGGGCCGCGGAACACAATCGGGCAACCCAATTGTCCGCCAGACATGTAAAGCGTTTTAGCAGCCGAGTTGATGATCTGATCGATCGCCTGCATGGCAAAGTTAAACGTCATAAATTCGATAATCGGGCGCAGGCCGTTGAAACCGGACCCGACCGCCAGACCCGCAAAACCATGTTCAGTAATCGGTGTGTCGATGACGCGTTTGGCACCAAATTCCTGCAGCAACCCTTGGGTGACTTTATAGGCGCCTTGATATTCAGCGACTTCTTCACCCATCACGTAAATTTTGTCATCTTTGCGCATTTCTTCGGCCATCGCATCACGTAAGGCTTCACGCACGGTCTGTTGTTTCACACCTTTGGCGTAATATTTTTTTTCGTCGCTGTCGACGCGCGGGGCAGCGGGTGGAGCCGCCGCTTGTACGGTTGCGGCTTCAGGCGCAGGTGGTTTTTCGACGACCAACTCGCCCGTGGTTTTATTCGGTGCATCTGTTGCAGGTTTTTGGTGTGGCGCGGCAGGTGCGGCACTAATCGCGTCTGCCTTTTCACCCTCTTCCAGCAGCAAGGCGATTACTGAATTAACGGCGACGTTTTCAGTGCCCTCGGCGATGACGATTTTGCCGAGGATACCCTCTTCGACCGCTTCGACTTCCATCGTCGCCTTGTCAGTTTCGATCTCGCACAAGACTTGGCCGGATTTGACGGTGTCGCCTTCTTTTTTGACCCAGCGTGCCAAAGTACCTTCGGTCATCGTCGGCGAAAGTGCGGGCATGAGAATATTGATTGGCATTATTGATGTCCTTTAATCAAACGTCAGCGGCTTAACGCTGATATTCTTGTAAAAATTAGTTTCGTCAACTTCTTTGAGATTTCCATCGGCAATGAAACGGGCTTCTCGTCGCAAGCTTTTTAAAGCTTGAGAAGCACCATCCTCTGCGGGATAAACAAACAGCTTAGTTTGTTGATATGGCATTGGAAAATGATGCAAAGAGGCTACCATTTCGTTCAATGTAACAGCTTCGAGGGATGGCAGAACGTTTCGACCTTGTTCCATATGACGCGTGGCCTTAAGATATAAAAGTGTTTCTTTATTATCGATTACTTGTGTATAAACTAGCGCATAAGATTGTTGTGACACGGCTTTTTCCTCCTATGACGCCAGCAAAATATCGGTCCACAATTCGGATGGATCCGGTTCGGGGCTATTCACCGCAAACTCTTCGGTTTCCTTGACCAATTGCTTGATGTCTTTTTCGATCTTGTCCAGATCGGCTTCGGTGGCGATATTGTTGCTCAACAACACGGCCTTGAAATTCGTGATCGGGTCGCGCGTTTCACGCATATTTTCCACTTCGTCCTTCGTGCGGTATTTCGCTGGATCTGACATGGAATGACCACGGTAGCGGTAGGTTTTCACTTCCAGCAACATCGGGCCTTGGCCGGAGCGCACATATTCTAATGCCTCAACCGCCGCGTCACGCACGGCTAACACATCCATGCCATCGACAATCTTGCCTGGAATGCCATAGCCTTCGCCGCGTTTGTGCAATTGACCGGCGGCGTGGCGGGCGACGGATGTTCCCATCGCGTATTCGTTATTTTCGATGATATACAACACCGGCAATTTCCAGAGAGCCGCCATGTTGAACACTTCATAGACCTGGCCTTGGTGGGCTGCGCCATCGCCGAAGTAACATAGGTTCACCGCATTATCTTCGGTGTATTTATGCGTGAACGCCAAACCGGTTCCCAGTGCAACAGACGCACCGACGATCCCGTGACCGCCGTAAAAGCCCTTCTCTTTCGAGAACATATGCATCGAGCCGCCTTTGCCGTGCGAATAACCTGTGGCACGTCCGGTCAATTCCGCCATGACGCCGCGCGGGTCCATCCCTGCGGCCAACATATGGCCGTGATCACGATAGGTTGTGATCATGGTATCGTTTGCATTTTGTGCGGAGGTAAAGCCGGTGACGACGGCCTCTTGCCCGATATACAAATGACAGAACCCGCCGATCAAACCCATACCGTACAATTGGCCCGCTTTTTCTTCAAAGCGGCGGATGTGCAGCATGTCAAAATACATTTTCAACGCCTGCTCTTTGGTTGGCAGGTGTTTGTATTGCGCGTTTTTGACCGTGATAGAAGCAGCTGTTGATGCCGGTGATTTGGCGGGGGCGGCGTTTTTACTGGACGCGCTGTTTTTCTTGGCTTGAGCCACGGAGACCTCCTAAAGGCCGTTATTTTGATTTCCGGGCCTCAGGTTAACGCCCTGCGGGCAAAAAGCGAGGGGTTGGGCATGGTGCAGTGCGGGATAATTTCGCTTGACAAAACTATAAAGTCCACTTATTATGTATAAAATAAACCCTTGGAACAGGACCAAATATCATGCCAAATATTCAGTATCATAAGGTCAATTCACGTACTGCTGATGCTATTACACGCGCGACATCAGATGTAAAAACACCCGATTTAGATTTGCATGTTAATATATATGACATGACAAACCTTACAACGGGAAGAGATCTTAAAAACTTACCATCTCTTACAGCTGTTATTTCTCAAGATGAAATGCCTGTCCTTGCTTTAGTAAATCCTGAAGATGCTTTTAATAAATCAGGCCGTTTTAATTATGAGCGTTTCCTAATCTTATCAGACACTGCTGTAGAGTTCAAAGAAGCCTTAAGCGACGTAACACAAAAACTTCATAACTTTGCTCAAGATATGCTTGATAATGATAGCACCACTATGACTGCTTTAGAAAAGGGTGAAGCATTACCTGTTTCTGTAGCTGCCGGTACACACGAAAAAGATTTCAAAAAAACATTAAAAGAACTTGGCTATAAAAAGAAACCAAAAGAACCTTATTGGGCCAAAAAAGGCAGTAACGTAGACTTCAAATTTGTTTAATGCAACGGCACCACAATATCATCGGGCCGTGTATAACCTAAATTTTTGCGCGCCATCTCCTCGGCCATGTCGGGGTCGAGAGAGTTGGGACGCATCAGTTTGACGTCTTTGTCCAAGGCTTCGCGGCGCGTTAAAAGATTGGCGTGTTCCATTTTAGCGGCTTGCAATTCGGCTTGCATGCGATGCAGGGCCAGCAACCCGCGCGGGCCGAAGACCATATAGAACGCAAAGTAAAATGCCAGCACCAGCATAATGATCGGCACGACAAAGCGCCGCAATTTGAGGGGTGGACGCGACGATTGATAACTCACCGTGCGCGCCATCTTAATCGTCACTCAGGTGAAATTTATTATCCTTTGGGAAACCGTTCGGCGCCATGCGCCCGGCCTGGGCCCGTTCGCCCAGCCATCCGCGCAGGTCGGTTTCGTGATAATTCTTCTTGCCGTTTTTCCAGTGCAGCCCGTCTTTTTTATTCAGGCCAACGGCATCGGCTAGACCGCCATCTTTATATTTCTGCAAGGTGACGCCCCGTCCCTTTGCCATTTGCGGAATATCTTTCCGCGGGATGATCAGGATTTTGCGGTTATCGCCAATCAACGCCACGTGCGTATCGGTTTTTTGCAGGATGACAGCGGCTTTGGCGGTGGTTTTGTCGGGTAGTGTGAGAACCGCCTTGCCGTTTTTCGTTTGCGCTTCGACATCTTTCAACGTCACGATAAAGCCGCGTCCATCGGAACTGGCGACCAGCATTTCGGCATCCAGCTGCAATTTGCCGACATACATCATCTGCGCGTCACCCATATTGACCATCAAACGGATCGGGTCACCAAAGCCTTTGGCGGTACCACGCACGACCGGCAATTTATCGCCATTCAAGGTGAAGAAACGCCCGTCATTGGTGAAGACGATCAATTTGTCCGTCGTTTCCATTTCAATGGAATAACCGCTCGCATCACCGTCTTTATATTTTTGTTCGGCAGTATTGTGGCCGTGGCCTTTCAGCGCGCGGATCCAGCCCTGTTGCGAACAGAGAACCGTAATCGGCTCTTTATCAATGTGCAGGGTGTAAGATACCAGCGAGGCCGCCGGCGCTTTCGCCAACACGGTGCGGCGCGGACCTAAAATTTTATCCTCACCGAATTTTTTGCGCGTCGCCTTGATCTGGTCTTTGATCGTTTTCCAACGGATTTTATCGTCGCCCAATAATGCTTTGAGGTCAGCAGCCTCATCCAGCAATTTCTGCCGCTCGCCGCGGATTTCCATTTCTTCCAGCTTGCGCAAATTGCGCAAACGCATGTTGAGAATGGCTTCGGCCTGCACGTCGGTCAGCTTGAATGTCTTGATCAAGACCGGTTTCGGTTCATCTTCGTCGCGGATAATCTTGATGACCTTATCCAGATTGAGATACACCACCAGATAGCCGTCGAGAATTTCAACGCGATGTGTGATCTTGTCCAAACGGAACTGGCTGCGCCGCACCAGAATTTCGTGGCGGTGATCCAAATAGGCCTGCAGCACCTGTTTCAAATCCATCACACCCGGCGTGCGATGCTTGTCCAATACGTTCATATTCAGCGGCACACGCACTTCGAGATCGCTGGACCGGAACAGGCTTTCCATCAATTGTTCTGGTGGCACCGTGCCGGATTTCGGCATGATGACCAAACGGATGTCTTCAGCCGATTCATCACGAATATCATCGACCAATGGCAGTTTCTTGTTGTTCAATAGATCGGCGATTTTCTGGATCAGGCCGCTTTTCTGCACGCCATACGGAATTTCAGTGACAACGATTTGATAGGTGCCACGTTGCAGTTTCTCTTCCGACCATTTCGCGCGCAAGCGGAAACTGCCGCGTCCGGTTTCATAGGCGGTGCGAATATTCTCCGGCGGTTCAATGAGAATACCACCTGTTGGAAAATCAGGCGCTGTCATCAGTTCCAGCAATTCGGCAATGGTCGTCGCTTTTTTGTCGATCAGTTTTTCTAAAGCCAGACAAATCTCGCCCACATTATGCGGCGGGATGTTGGTGGCCATCCCCACCGCAATCCCAGTGGCCCCATTGGCCAACAGGTTTGGAAAGGCGGAGGGCAAAACTTCCGGCTCCGCGCCCTCGCCGTCATAGGTATCACGGAAATCGACCGTATTGCTGTCGATATCTTCCAGCAACGCCTCGCCGACCATCGTCATCTTGGCTTCGGTGTAACGCATGGCGGCCGCGTTATCGCCATCGATATTCCCGAAATTTCCTTGGCCAAAAACCAATGGATAACGCAATGCAAAATCCTGTGCCAAACGCACCAGCGCATCGTAAATCGACGCATCGCCGTGCGGGTGGTAACGACCCATGACATCACCGACCACACGCGCCGATTTTTTCGGCATGCTGTCGGCGCGCAAATTCAATTCCCGCATCGCGTAAATCAAACGGCGATGGACCGGTTTCAACCCGTCACGCACATCGGGCAGCGACCGAGACACAATCGTCGACAACGCATAGGCCAGATATTTCTCAGACAAAATATCGGTCAACGGCCGTTCAACAACGGCGCCTTCATTGTGGGGCAACAGGGATTTGGTCATGTAAAACTCGTCGGTCTGGCCTCAGGCCCTAGACGGCCTGTTCACGGCCCAAACTAGCCGTGCTGAACAGATTTTGCAAACGGCGGCGGGGTTCGGGCAGCGGTTTTTGTTCGGGCACGAATAAATTTTGGTAAAGAAAATAACCGGTTAGCGCCAGGCCCGCGCGAATTTCGTGATCGCCCAGATCATCCCGCCCGCCCAAAAACTGTGGCAGCGGCAAGAGCCGGTCGCGGTACGGCCCAGCAGCTGCATCGCCTACCGCATGGCCTGATTTAGGGCTGACATGGGTCAAATCCAGCGTTTCCCCATTGACCGCGCAATTCTCCAGCCGCAGGCCAAACCCCATCTCGCGCAATAAGGTCAACTCCCACTGCACATAGGCTTGCGGCCAGTCGCTGCTCCTACAGAGGATATTCAACAACGCGACCGTGTCTTGATACAAAGCCGGATACGGCTGACGCTCTGGCAAGATTGTCGTGATCAGTTGCGCAATCGATTGCAACGCTGTCATGCGTTCGGGGCTTGCCAACAAACGGGCGGCAAACGGCGTCAACATTTCAAAGGTGTAAAAACCCAGTTGCTCGGCCAACCGGCCTTGCCAGAAAATCGTAACCTGATTACCCAATTGCAATAAAGGTTTCATGGTTTTGGAATGCACACCCCGCACATAACCCGCCGACCGGCCGTGTTCAGCGGTCAACAACTGCACCACCGCCGCATTCTCGCCGTGCTGCTTCACCCCTAAAATAATGCCGTCATCTTGCCATTCCATCGAGATAAGATACGCGGTTTATGCGTAATTTCAACGTGGCTTCACAGTCATCATCATACCACCTTCGACGGAACATGCCGCATTTGCCGCAATCGCGTGTGTGATATAATGAAACGGGAATTGTTGTTCTTCGCCGCCTGAATTTTTCACACCCGGGTCATTTATCCAAAAACCGTTGTCATCATAGCCTTTTATCACAGCAAAATGCTCGTTGTGACGGAAAAATTTATTATTGAGAAAACTTGTCGTTATTGCTGGCATAACCGGATGACCTGCACCTAATTCCGTTTTGATATCATCTGCCGTGAGTATCTTTCCTGTCATCTGGCCGCCATCATCAACAAATTTGACGATAGTATCCAATCCAACCTGATGATTTTTCCATTGTTTAGTATAATACTCTTCGTGACGAAGTGATTGAATATGCTGTTTGATATCCTGAGCATTGGCACCAATATGCTGCGTCCCCATAAAACGCGTATTCAGGCCGTCTATTTTGACATCATAGCCAAGCTCGAGAAAATACGATCCCACTTCGTACAAAAACAGACCGAACTCTGGCCTGATTGGCAGTCGCTCATTGATCGTTTCGATTGGAATGCTTTTCTGACCGTAATAATACAAAAGCATCTGCGCGCATGCTGAACCGCACTCATAGCTATCAAGCGGCTGGCTGATCAATGGAACATCTAACTTTATCATGGCCTAGCTTATAAATAAATATAATCCATAATGCAAGTGGTACTTTTGAATAATTGTAAATTGCTATTTTAGGATCATGACAGAAATTGCTTGTTTCCCGCAGCTTTCTCAGTTTACACTGGTCAAACGCGCTTAATTTAAAGAGGGGAATGTCATGACGTATCTGTTGCCAGCCATCACCATTTTTGGCTTTATGCTGATCGCTTTGGCCTCCCCTGGCCCTGACTTTTTGTGCGTATTGCGCAATTCGCTGAATCATGGCCGCCGTATCGGGATTGTCACGGCCCTCGGCATTGCGTTGGGCATTTCCGTGCATATGGCCTATTGCATCGGCGGGCTGGCGATCGTGATTGCGAAGTCGATCCTGTTTTTCAATATGATCAAAATGGCAGGTGCTGCCTATTTGTTATATTTGGCTGTGCAAGCCTTGCAGTCAAAAGGCTGGTCGGCGGACGCGGTTGCTGATACTCACATCACACTGACGCCACGCAAAGCCTTGATCCAGGGGTTTGTCACCAATGCCTTGAACCCAAAAGCCACATTGTTTTTTCTGGCATTGTTCACACAGTTTATTGATCCACACACACCAGTGACAGTGCAAATACTCTATGGCTGCGTGTGCGTGGTGACAACGTTTGCCTGGTTTACCGGTGTTGCCTGTTTGCTCAATCACGCGGCCGTGCGTCGTAAATTTTCAGCGATGTCGGTGTGGATCGACCGGTTCACCGGCCTGGCCTTTCTGGCATTGGCCGCCAAACTGGCCTTTACGCGTGCGCCTGCACATGCCTGATCTAGTTGCGGCCAGAGTCAGGCTGCATTGGCCAGCTGCGCAACATCAGGCGTATCATCAACGGCCGCACATAGCGCCACGATGTTGTGTGTTCCAAACGGCTCTGTGCCAGCAAGAGTGGAATTAATGCTTCATAGTAATCAATAGTGGATTTAAACGCCTGACGCGGCGGGATCGGACGATGACGGCGGCGGCTGACGACACGGGCGGCAGCTTCGATAAGATAAGGTGCACGCGCCGTGCGGCTATAAGGCCAGTTTCTTTGCAATACGTCATACGCTTCAACCCAATCATGGCCATCGCTTGACAATGGTGCCGGGTATACCTCCGGTACAAAATTAACATGTTGTTTTTTCAAGACAAGAAACACAAAAAACGCTGGCCTTTCCGCACTGTTATGCTGCCGAATTACAAATTCATCATATCATGAGTCTGGACAAAAGTGAAGAAAAAGTTAATCCTGTCACACCGGCATTTTACGCTGCCAACAGATTGTTTTTTCCTATCACTACCATGATCGCCCTTTATCAAGACTATGTTCACAATAATGGTGTCCTCCGGCGTGCATTGGCGCGCTATTTTGGCGCGGAACACATCATCGACGCCGATGCAAATGACATCATTGGCGGCATTCTGACATCTGAGGTCCGTGCATTTTTCATGCCAGGTGGCGCATCGCGTTATGTGGCCGATAAACTGAACGGCGCCGGCAATGCCACTATTCGCACTTACGTCGAACAAGGCGGCACATATGTTGGCATTTGTGCTGGGGCTTATTACGCCTGTCGCCGCACGGAATGGCTGGCCGGACACGCTAACGCAATTAGCGTCGATAACGAGCTGGATTTTTTTGCCGGCGTGGCGAGAGGCCCCATTCCAGAATTTATGCATGAATTTTCGCACATTGATAATCACGCCGCGATTACGATGTTGCACACACAAACAAACGAGACGATCAAAACACTTTATAACAGCGGACCACTGTTTGTGGCGGATGATAACGCATCTTGTGTTGTCGTCGCACGTTACGCTGACCTGCCCAATCAACCGGCGGCGATTATAACGGGAACGGTTGGACAGGGCCGTTATATGTTGTGCAGCCCGCATCTGGAATTTGATGACCAATCGTTGCATCTGTTGCAATTTGACGTACCCGATAACCGCATGGCGGAATTGGCTGCGTTGCCGTCTCACCCCGGTTTGGATGGCACGTATTTCGCTAAGCTTTTGACACATCTGATCGCTTAAATGATGTCCCGCCGTTCTCTATTGTCAAAACCAGAAATTGCGATTTATCAAACGGACGGCAGCGGTCAAATTTTGTTTTCGCTGATGGTCAAAGATATCGCCCAGAACCCGGCACTTCGGCCATTCGACGTGTCGTTGGTATCGGCCGCGCAAATCCGGCAGGGTTATCTGCACAAACCTAACGTCGTCGGCTTTATCGGGCCTGGCTGTAATTCGGCGGAGGAAACCTACCGGCGAAAGCTAACGCATCAAGGGTTGCACCAGGTCGCAACGGCAACCCAGGCCGGTCTGCATGTCAGCGCGACATGCGGCGCCGCTTATGCGTTCACGGGAACAACGCTCTATCATAACAAGTACCAGCCGCAGGATTACAAAGTCGTCAAATCCCGAACGCCGCTGTTAAACGGCGTGTCACAGGGCATCATCACCGAATTGTGCGATGCGCGCCATTTGCCACGATTGAAAGCTAGACACATTGCCAATCCGCATTCGGACGAACGCATCCCGGCCAACATCATCACCATCACGTTGCGGCGGCCACAACCCGGCCAATTGGCGACGATTGCCGCAACCTATAACGGCGGCGGCCGGTTTTATCCAGACGCGTCAGAAGATGTCGACATCATCGCCCATCACGAGCAAACGGCCGACAAAACGCCCGCCGGCATTCGGTTTGCACGCGGCCACGGCCTTGTCGAATTCTGGAACATTCATCAGGAAGTGACGGCCCGGCACTTTAAAAACGTGTTTAACAAAGCTGAAAAAGCCGTTAAAACCCCAGCCGCCTTTCACGCTCACCTGACAGCCCTGCAAAACAGCGAAGCGGCCCTGACCGGTCTCATGACGGATTTCATCGCCAATGCATTGGAGAACGGCAAACTGGCACGGCCCAAACCGTTATTAACAGTGCCGTTCCATGGATTGCCAACGACCCGGTAATTGGCTAACGTCTTGCTTTAACCTCTTGTCCTAGAGACATGATCCGGACAGGTGGCAGAGTGGCCGAATGCGCTGGTCTCGAAAACCGGTAGGGGGGTAACTTCCTCGTGAGTTCGAATCTCACCCTGTCCGCCAAATGTCCTTGATTTTATTGAATAATTTCAATTTTTAGCGCTCTTCCCATCATCTATCCCATCATTAACTAATTTAGTCACATATAATGCAACGAAAGCACAAATGCAGACCTCTGTATCGGCTGTACTCAATCTAAGGATTTAATGGTAAAAATTGTTTCAGAACCAATCGAAAGCGTACGTGATGAAAACATTTATATTTGATCCACTTTGGCCTGATTTACTCACAAATGAAAACAAATCTGTGTTGGATAAAGCTGGGGCTGAAATCATTCTTATCACTGAAGAAGCACCCATTGCCGATCATAAGGATTTATTTGAAGGTTCCGAACCACGTATCTTAGCTATCAATCCAGACTATGTCGGTTGGTCTTTACCTACCGAGGTTTATAAAAATATTTCCAACCTTAAAGCAATTATCACAGCTTCCACATCTTATGGTTGGATCGCATCTGAAGAAGCAGATCGAAATGGGACTGCTATTGTGAATATCCGCAACTTCTCAACGGATGCTGTAGCGGATTGGGCTGTCATGGCTAGCGTAGCAGACCATTGCGCCGCATGTTTAGCGCTTTTCCAACCAGCCTCATGGGCTGCAATGTATTTCTTTGATGCATCTTCAAAGTTGACCGCCGACGCTTGTTGGGCTTTTAAGGTCGATACAGAGGCCTGACGCTGATCGATAGGGTCAATACCCTCTCTAACCATGTTGCGCTTGTCCACGGCCAAATTTTTAGCCGTTAAGAATGAGACCTCCGGAAAGGCGCCTAAGCCCATGTCGCGGCGCTTGCTCCCAACAGTCACACGTAAGATCCAACTTCGTGCACCTGTTGCAGAAACGTTTAATGCCAGGCCTGGTATATGGCCGACAAAATGCAATCCTGGCTTCGTGAGTTGCTTGATCGCCAAAGGCGATAAGTCTTTTGCCTTTCTTCCCATCATCTATCCCATCAATTATCTTGAGATTCTGTGATACGAAGTGTGGTTTTACGATGCAATAAAAATCGCTAACCTATTGAAAGAAAAGTGGTTAATGATACGATATGATTTACTGTGATACAAACTTAAAACGGACACCCTGTCCGCCATTCTCCTCAGCTTTATTTCTCTTTGCATGTTTATAAATGTCAAATGCATCACGAATACTAAATCACAAAAGCTGTAACACATACTAGGCTACTATATCATAATCGATTTTTTATGTACCTTCCCGAACAATCGTTTCAATACCAATGAACAACAAAAAAGGGTTCCCTCATGCAAAAGAAAGATATTGCCATTTTGTCGTTGGCGGGTTTACTGCTGATGACGATTACGGCGGGTGCCAGTGTGTATCTGACTAAAAATAATTTGACCGATGACAAACCTGTAGCTGTAGCAACCAAACATCACGCTGCCACGATTAAAACATCCCAAGGCATTAAATGGGATAATGCTAATCAAGCACAACGGACACAAGTCCAAACAGTGCAAACCGCGTCTGCTTGTGATGATGACAATATTGCTGGCAAAGCCGTTGGTGGTGTCGGCGGCGGTGTTCTGGGGAGCATGCTGGGTAAAGGCAAAGGTAAAACAGCAACCACCATTGGCGGAACACTGGCTGGTGCCTATGCCGGTGGTGAGGTTATTCCGCTCAAGAACGCAACGTGCCGTTAAGGATATAGAAAATGAAAATTTTGATCGCCCTGATATTTTCAACATCTTTGTTGCTTGGTGGCTGTGTATCGTATCACGACGATTATCACCATGGTAACCCTCATGGTTGCCCGCCGGGACAAGCCAAAAAAGGACGCTGCTGGAATTATTAAAATTGAAAAGGGAGGAATTTATATTCCTCCCTTTTTTAATGATATCTTATTACCATTTGAATCAAGCACTCAAATCCACACGCTTTTCATGCCATTGTTCCAGCGTATTGCGATGGCCGACACTGATCACTGCAGTATTTGGCAACATGTTGCGTAGCAGGCCATATAAGGCATGCTCGTTGGTTTCGTCCAGCGCCGATGTCGCTTCATCCAGGAACAAAAAGTCTGGTTGGGTCAATAAGGCGCGGGCGAAGGATAGGCGTTGTTGTTCGCCTGGTGACATGATGTGTGCCCACTGTGCGTCCTCGCCCAGGCGGTTCATGAATTTCTCCAGATGACATACCCGCAAAGCGTCTTGTAATTCCGCGTCGCTGTGCGTGGCACGCCCCGGGTAGGTCAAGACATGACGCAACGATCCCAGTGGTAAATACGGCTGTTGTGGCAGGAACAACAGATGCGCGTCGGTTGGAATGTTCAGTTCACCATCGGCGAACGGCCATAGACCCGCCAAGGTACGCAGTAGCGTGCTTTTGCCGGAACCCGATGGCCCCTTGATCAAAACTGTATCGCCTACAGCAATTGTCAAATTCAGATCACGCGCCAATGATGTGCCGTTGGGCAAGCTTATCGATAAATGCCGCGCTGTTAAATTCTGACCCGCCACACGCGATGGCTTGAACACGGCTGGGTCTTTGACCGTCTGCTCCGCTTTGCGCATGTCGGCTTCGAACCCGACCAGCCGCTGCACCACAGCCTGCCATACGGCAATGCTGTTATAGGCACTGATCACATACGAAAACGATTCTTGCACTTGGCGGAACGCTGACGCCGTTTGCATCAGGCCGCCCATTTGGATTTGTTTGGCGAAAAACCGCGGGGCCGCCACAACGAACGGAAAAATAATCGCCAGCTGGTAATAAAACGAGGTAAACCACGTCAATTTTTTCTGCCGGCGCATGATGCCAAGGGTATTATTGACAACATCACCAAAGCGAATGAGGAATGTCCGCAATTCAACGGGCTCACCACTGTAAAACGCAATCGGTTCGCTGTTCTCGCGAAACCGCACCAAAGCAAAACGAAAATTCGCTTCGTAATGCTGCTGGTCGAAATTCAAACCGATCAACGGCTTCCCGATTTTTGTCGTGAAATACGTCCCGGCAATCGCATACAGCATCGCTGTCCACACCAGATACCCCGGCACATCCAGCACACCAAACTGACCCAGCGGGATAGCCAAAGCGCCCGACAACCCCCACAACATCGTCAAAAATGAACAGAGCGTCACAACGGCACTGATCAACCCCAGTGACAGGCCCAGCGTCAGAGAAATAAACTGGTCAATATCATCGCTGATCCGCTGATCGGGGTTATCAGACGACTGGCCCTGCAAGCGCATGCGGTAATGGCTGTGATTATTCAGCCAGCGATGCAGCATGTCCGCCGTCAACCAGCGCCGCCAGCGAATTTGCAACATCTGATTGAGGTAAATTTTATACACGCCGATGGCAACAGCCGAACACACCAGCCATGAAAAACGTAACAGCGACTTGAAAAACGCGTCTTTATCGACGACTTGCAAGGAATTGTAAAAATCATTATTCCATTTATTGAGTAGAACGTTGATATAAACCTCACCCAAATTAAGACCTACAACGCTGACCAATAACATCACCGCGATTTTATTCTCGCGCGACCGCCAGTAAGGCGTGATCAATGACCAGACGGAACGGAAAGACAAACGCATTGTTTACACCAAATTAGATTTAAAGTTCGCTGGTGGCAAAAAGCAGAATAGCGCACAACAAGGAAAGACTGCCGGTCAGAAACAGGTAATCTGCCCATTTTTCATACGCCATTGTCGCTTTGCTCTGGCGAATGGACATGTAAGATAGAACGCAACTAACCATAAAGGCAACACTGGCAAACATGGCAATCTCATCGGCAAATGTCGCTACCGATGCGCGGGTCAGTTTTAACGCCGTAATTAAAACAAAACATATCCCCATCAAATTTGAGGCCGCATTTAAAATGTGGGGCTGGTTATCAACTCTCATGACAAAACTTTGCAACAGCGATGCTGTAAAAAGCGTTAACAAAATATTATAAATTATAAAACATAGACTTAAATTGTATCCATTTGCTTCTTAACCCTGATGCAGATATGCTCGAGGCCGATTTCACTGTAGAGAATAATGTCCTCATGACAGATGTAACACCTTCACGCTGCGCCTGGGTCAAGCTGGATAAGCCCTATTCCGTAGCCTATCACGACAGCGAATGGGGCGTGCCGGTGCATGACGATGCCACTCATTTCGAGTTTTTGATCCTGGAAGGGGCGCAGGCCGGCTTAAGCTGGGATACTATCCTGAGGCGTCGCGCCGGTTACCGCAAAGCATTCAAAAATTTTAATGCCCGCAAAGTCGCCCAAATGACAAATGACGAACTGGAAGCCTTAATGTTAAACACGGACATCATCCGCAACCGTCTCAAGATTTTTTCAGCACGGCGCAATGCGCAGATTTTTTTGCATATCCAAAAAGAATTTGGCTCATTCGATCACTACATCTGGTCATTTGTAGATCATAAAACCATCATCAATCGCTGGACATCATCGCGTGATATCCCGGCACGCACGACGAAAAGCGATGCCCTGTCGAAAGACTTGCACAAACGCGGCATGCGGTTTGTTGGCTCTGTTATCATGTACGCTCATATGCAAGCAACCGGCCTGGTCAATGATCATACAACCGATTGTTTTTGCTGCCCGGCGTGATCAGGGTGCGTTTTCGCTTGTCGCTTGGTAATGATCCCAGATTTTTTGGATCTGCACCGGCAATTCCAGCGGGTTAAACGGCTTGGCGATGACATCCAGAGCGCCACAATTTAAATAATTGCTGATCTCAGACGTTTGCACTTTGGCTGTCATAAAGAGTGTCGGTGTCGTCCGCGTTTTGGCAATCGCCTGTAATTTTTCAAAGGTTTCCAGACCATTCAGGCCCGGCATCATCATATCCAGAATCACCAGATCAGGTGTAAAGACCGCTACTGCGTCACAAGCCTCGTAACCCGATGCGCAATCACGCACCGTAAATCCACCAACCGATTCCATGGCAATTTTCGCGATATTGCGGATGTCCGGTTCATCTTCCACATACAGAATTTTGAGGTTGGTCATCATGTTTGTTCCTTTTTGTTACGTTCAAGGTTCGACATCGGTGTGATGAATGATCATCCGCCGGATCGTGTCCAGCAGATTTTGTTCCGAGGTGCGTGATTTGACAAGCGTCGCCGCAACCAGCGCACTAATATCCTGTGTGACATCAGATGCAGTAAATAAGACAACAGGTGTTGCCGTGCCATCGGCATTCTTTAATAAAGGCAGTAAGTCTGTGCCTTGCCCGTCAGGCAAGCCCAGATCAAGGATGACCAAGTCAAACGTATGTTGTCGAACGGCTTGTCGCGCTTGTTGCAAGTCTGTTGCCCGTATGATGTCGGCAACAGGAGCCAATGTCATCGCCAGAATATGCGCGATATCATTATCGTCTTCGACATGCAGGATAAACGGTTTCTTGCTGCTTACCGGCAGGTTTTTAATAAGGTTAACCAGTTTCTCGACCGGTATCGGTTTCGCCAGCCAGTCTAGAATACCGATCGCATCACCGGCAAAATGCAAATGTCCCTCTTCGGCTTTTGCAGATACGACAACGATCGGCAAATTCGTCAAATGCAAATCATGGCGGATTTTCTGGATCAAGGCCAAACCGTCACGAAACGTGCTGTTTGGTTGGTCTGGCAGCACCAGGTCCAGCGTCATGGCCACATAGGTTTGGATGCGTAATTTGGACAGTGCCTCTTGTGCGGTTTGCGCGATATCCACCGTAAAACCAGCTTTTTCCAAAATCAGCAACAGCAAATTGGCGATGTCATGATCATCTTCACACACCAATATACGCGATTGGCTGATATCGGCCGGATCAGCCGGCAAGTGAATAAACGCCTCTTCTTCTAATACCGGAAATAGCACATGAAATGTTGTACCCTTACTAGGCTGGGACGTAAAAGAAATGTCACCATGCATCTGATCGACAAGCGCCTTGGTGATTGCCAGACCCAAACCTGTGCCGCTCCGCTGCCGTGTATCGGAACTGTCGGCCTGGGCAAATTTTTGAAAGACTTTATCCTGAAAGGATAATGGAATGCCAATACCTTGATCAACAACTTCAATTTTGACATGCTTATCGCTCTGCAGGCAACGCACCGTGACCGTCTGTCCCTCTTCCGAAAATTTGATCGCATTCGACATCAGGTTCGTGACAATCTGTATCAGGCGGTCACCGTCTGCAGCAATTTTCAGTGTGTTCTCCAAACCTAATCCATGTTTTTCATCCAACACTAACGTGACACCGTATTTATCGGCATAGGCCAGATTATCTGTAATCGCCTGATTTATTGTGGCCATAAGAGTGACGGACTTGCATGCGAACAGCATCCGGCCGGACTCGATTTTTTCGATATCCAGAATATCGTTGATCAGCCGTACCAGACGTTCGCAATTATTATAGGCAATATCGAGGAGGTTCCTGACAGGTTCCGGCACATTCCCGACAACGCCACCGGTGACCAATCCCAATGCTCCGCGAATAGAGGTCAAAGGTGTGCGCAACTCATGACTGACGGTTGATACAAATTCCGTTTTCATTTGCTCCATTTGCCGCCGTTCGGTAATATCCCGACACGTCACCGCTATGCCGTTCATTAAAGGAATAGCTTGTTTCTGCAAAATACGCCCCATCATAGGCCCATGACTAATGGTATATTCACGTTCCATGGGCTGCTGGCGTTCAAAAATACCACGATACGTATCAAGCGTATTGAAATGATCACTTTCCGGAAAAAAGATCGTATTAATCGGCTCGTTCAAGGCCTTAGCCAGGTCTTTGCGGATCATAGTCTCTGCGACAGGATTCAAATAATCCAGCAACAAGTCTGTGACATTGCCATACTGATCACGTTCAGCCCGAAACAGGAAAAATCCATCGATACTGCCATCCGCAGCGGCCCGAAACCAGGCTTCCCGCGCATGCAGTTTGCGCTCAATCGCTTGCGACCGTGAAAAAATTCGTACGATTAAAATCATCATCAGAAACAGGCTGCCATACGTGATGATCGCTGCTGTCACAGTCAGTCTTGTCAAGCTTTGGCTATCGGTAAAATTCTGTTCGATCCGCTGCTGTAACTGTTCCTGTTCCAGCGCAATCAGTTTATTAGTCTGATCCCGCAAGTTGTCCATGATCCGTTTGCCGTCATTGAGATGTGTCAACGCCACAGTTTCGGCAATTTCAATGTGCTGTCTCTGATCCAACGTTTTCGCCATATGATCAGTTTTTTTCTGCAGCAGATTTTCCAATATTTGGAACTCTTGCTGCTGATTGGGATCATCCTCATACATTGCGCGTAAATCGGTAATGATATGCTGCAAAGGCCGGTTGCGGCCCGTCAGGTTTTTTTCATCTGCCGTCGTAATACCATTAAAATAGGCGTCCAGAAACCGGTTATCACCCGTCAGCCAATAATTGAGCTGACCGGCTTCCATCTGGCTGATCTTGGTGAATAAATTTTCAACTTCACGGATTTGCTGATAGGAATGTTCAACATTATGACGCGATAATTCTGATTTCTGTTTTTGCTGGATATATAAGCCAACCTGTAATAAAATTAAGCCTATAAACAATGTGATACTAATAATCGTCAATTTCCGGGCTGACAATGTTCTGGTAAGATACAAACACACTATGCGTAAACCCGTTTGACCAGGAGCAATAAACAATTGACAGCCTTGTCAAACGCCTGACGCAATGCGTAAGACAATTGTAGCCACGCCATTATATTGTGTTCTGACATCACACAATACTCTAACTCTCGTGCAGCCTGCACCGTCTGCATCATGCCAAACAATCCGGCACTTGATACGATATTGTGGGCGTTGCGCTGTGCCACGTCGAAATCATAATTTGCCAAAGCCTGGTCAATGCGATCCAGATGCGAGCCAATATTACCCAAAGCAGTATTTTGTACGTCCATGTATTTGTCCTGTAACAACTGTTGCAGACGTTGCACGGCCCTGCTGTCAATTATGGGCGTGTCGTCAATGTCAGCTTTCATGCATCGCCCCATCAAGCGCATACTGCACGGGCTTCAACAGATATTGCATGATGCTTTTTTCACCAGTGATAATGTTTGCCTGCAACGTCATGCCGGGTGCAATTTTGTTCGTGTTGCGATTACGGCCCACATAGTCATGGGCTAAGATGACTTTTACTTTATAAAATGTTTCCCCTTTTTCTGTTTGAAACGTCGTCGCTGAAATATTGCTGACCTTACCGGCAATACTGCCATAGCGCGCAAAGTCATACGTCGAGATTTTCAATTTTACCGGTTGCCCGACCCGTATAGGCCCGATATCGGCCGGCAAAACGGCCGCTTCTGCAATCATCTGTTCGTGGATCGGCACGATTTCCATCAAAACCTGGCCCGATTGAATAACGGCGCCCAGCGTATGCACGGTCAGACCTTTCACAACACCGTCGATCGGCGCGCGGATTACAGTCCGGTTGGCAGCACCAGTCGTTTTTTGCAGCGTCTCATTCAATTCACGCAACTCGGCTTCGACCTGCCCCAGATTTTTCAAGGCATCCTGCTGCAGATCGGCGTCCAGCGATTGCATCCGGCTGTTGATCTCACGAATAGCGTCATTCGCACGTTGTTGCCCGCTGATCGTTTCATCCAATTGACCCTGCAACTGGTTCACATCACGTTCACTGTTCATCACCATCATGCGTGACCCAGCACCTTTGTCGGCCATGTCTTGATACATGTTGGTTTGCTCTGTTAACAATTGCAGGTTTTTGTCCAGAGCTTGCCGTGTTGTTGTCAACGCCGCCAATTCTTTTTGCTTTTGCGCCAATTGATCCGCCAGCACGCGGCGCTGGCTGTTGCGTGCATTGACCATGCTCGTCAAGATGGTTTGCTCTGGTGCCGTCCATGCATCATTTGCTCTCGTCGCCATGCGTTTGCCATCGACAAAGCTTTTATAGCGCATGGCTTGCAATTGCAGCGATCTCTGCCGGGCCTTCATTTGCCCTAAATCTGCATTGGCGTTCGTTGAATCCAAACGCAACAACACCTGCCCGGTTTGCACAACCTGTCCCTCTTCGACCAGAATATCTTTAACTATGCCGCCATCCAGTTGCTGCACCGCTTGCACATAGCCGCTCGGCACGATCTGGCCATTCGCTGTGGCAATCTCGTCAATATGCGTAAGGCTGGCCCAGCCGATAAACAAGCTCATCAAGCCCGCCATGATGGCAATACAAAACACCAGCAAACGCGGCAACGGCGCTTCACCTAACACAGCGGATTGCGTCAGGCTCAAGGGAACTTGTTGCCGTGATGGTTTCATCACGCGCCAGTCGGTAGCATGCAGGGTAGACGGTGTACGGCTCATGCAATTTTATCCTTTTTCAAAACATGTGAACCGGAAGGCGCGTTCCCGGTGGCGATCAGCTCGCCTTTTTCCATCAGGAGAATTTGATCGGCCAGACGCATATGATCGTCACGGTGTGTCACCAAAAAGATCGTGGCCGTGCCGCGTTGGGTGGCAATCATGCGGTGAAATGCATCGTCATTGTCCTTGCCTAACGATTGTGACGCTTCATCACACAGAATGATCTTGGCTTTTTTCACATAGGCCCGCGCCAGATTAAGCCGTTGCTGCAATAAAAATGGCACCGCGTCGGCATGCTCTCCCGCCACAACCGTGTCCAACCCTTTGGGCAATTGCATGACCTCTTCAATCGCGCAAGCCTGTGCCAAGGCGGCGTAGCAATCCTCTTCCGTTGCTTCGGGTGCCGCGTAATGCAGATTGTCGCGGATGGTGCCAGGCAAAAAATCAAGTGCTTGCGGGACATAGGCAATATGCTGCCGGATCATGCGCGGATCGAACTGGCGCAAATCCATGCCGTCAATACGCACCGCACCGCCCTGGGGCTGATACAAGCCCAAAATAAGCTTAAGCAAACTCGATTTGCCGGACCCGTTCAATCCCTTGATCGCGACAACCTGGCCCGGTTTGACATCAAAACTGACTCCCAGCAAAGCTGGCTCAGCTTCAGTAGAATAGCGCAGGGTAACGCGTGAGAATGTGACATGACCTTTGAATTGTAATGATGGAACAGGTGTGTCGCCTGGCGTTTCCAACGGCATTTGCAACAGACGTTGCACCTGTTGCGTACCAGCCATCAATTGCTGGAGCCGTGTCATTGCAGCACAACAGACCTGTAACGGGGCCATTATCCGCCACAGCATCATCATGCCACCCACCAACATGCCGGTTGTCATATCCTGTAAAATGACTTTATGCACGCCCCAGGCAAGCGTTGTGATAGCGCCCAAGGTCATCAGCGCATACGACATCACTTCTAATATCTGTGCCTGATATTGATTGCGGAAACTGGCATTGGCCGCGTCGCGTGTCAGATTTTGATAACGATTGAGCCAGATAGCCTCCAACCCAGCCAGACGGATAGCCGGTAATTTGGTCAGCATTTCCAGCGTAAATTCCTGTCGCTGTGACGTCAGGTTTGCAGCACGACGCGCCGAATGTTGCAAGCTGCGCCGCATGGCGGCCATGATCCCGACATAGGACAAAACCAACGCCAAAGGGATAAACACCAGATTGCCGGTCAATGCCCCCATCACGCCGAGATACACTAAGACCAATGGCATTTCAAAAATCAGGCTGGCCAACGGCCCGGTCATAAATTCACGCACCGTTTCGAAATCACGCAACCGCGCCAACTGTGCCGAGATCGACGCTTTTTCCGTTAAAGCTGGTGGTAAAAATAACAGCCGTTCAAAGACGGAACAATTCACCAGATGATCAAACCGCGCGGCAAAATAACCCAATTGCCGGTTGCGCACGGTGCGCAGGCCCAATTCCAAACCCAACGCTGCCATGACGCCAGCCAGCAAGGCAATGACACGTTGTCCGCTGTCCGCTGCAATGATATGGTCATACAGAGCCATGTTATAAAATGTCGGTGCCAACGCCAATGCACCAATCAGCAAACTGATAAAAGCAATTTGCCCCAGCAACCCATTGAACCGGCGCAAAATGGGTTTGATGCCAACCGTTAAACTGTCTATTGTCATGTCGCTGTCACTTTGCGGAATGGCAAACGACATCACTATGCCTTTTGGCAAAGCAATCGCCCGATCGTCAGCATGTGTCAACAAAACTGGTCGGCTATTGCTATGCACATAAATCATCGGCAGCAAATGCATGTGCTGGGCGCTCACGCTTATGCGCCGCACCTGGCTGGCATAACCTAAATTTGCCATGATGTCGCGTAATTGTAATAATGACAGCGCGCTGTTTGATGCGATCATGCTGGTGGCTTCGGCAAGTTGCCGGGCATTGCCCGGCCATTGCAAGTCTTCCAGCAACGGCGCAATTAAAGACATGTAGGAAAAGCGTGTCATGCGGCCTGCCCTTTGTTTTTTGCGTGAGAAACACCAGATGCTGTGATGGCTTGATCTCTTGCTCAATTAAATGCCCGCGCTCTAAATGATAAGACCGGTCGGCAAAGCTCAACAAATTCTGATCCTGCGATACCAGCAAAATTGTGGTTTGGCCTTTCAACCGTCCAATCAGCCGGAAGAGCAAATTATACCCGTCTTTATCTAAAGCCCGATCCGCGTCATCGAACAGCAAAATGGAGGGTGGATATAACAACGCCCGCGCCAACGCGATACGTTGTTTGACACCAGGCGGCACCGGGTCAGCCGGGCTATCGGTCAATAATGTTTGATAGCCACGCGGCAAATTATTGACGATCACATCAAGCCCCAGTTGCTGGCCGACCTGTTTGGCTGCCGCAATGCTTGCGGTATCGGTGCGAAAGCCGGTGATATTGTCGATCAGACTGCCTTTAAAAATCGTCGCCCGTTGTGGCAGATACGCAATCTGTTTCACCAATTCTGTCGGCTGGTATAAGGACGGATGACAATGATCAAGCCGTACAGAACCCATCGTCGGATGCAACAGACCCGCCACGATTTGCAAGAGTGTTGATTTGCCACTGCCCTGATCACCACTGAAGGCCACGATTTCACCGGCCTGAATGGCCAGCGAAATATGATCCAGTAAAGGTGTATCATGGGCATGCGTTTGAAACGTAATATCTTCCAGCGTGATCTGCCCTTCCAGTGGCGGCATGGCAGCAACAGTGCGTGTCTGTGTTGGCAAGTCGAACAAACTTTGTGTCTGTTGACGCGCAATCGCGATATCCTGCAAACGCAACCAGGTTCCCAAAATGCGCTGGATCGGCTGGATCGCCCGACCGGCCAACAACGTGCAAGCCGACAAGCCACCAACGCTTAGGTGATTGTTCAGCACTAAAATCGTGCCGGCCGTCGCCGTTGCAATGATGGATAACTGGCCGAAGAATACTGCCAGAATATTCGTTTCACCATTCGCCAAGGCCACACGGTAATTTTCACGCGTCATCGGGTTTTGCCGCTGTTCAAATCCGCGCAGGCAAAATGTTTCCATCGCCATGGCCTTGACGGTGTGAATACCGGTCAAGACCGTCACCAGAAAACTGGCTTTGCGGTTATCCTGAATCGTGCGGCGTTCCAAAGCAATTTTCAATTGATTGCCGGACGATATGGCCACCACCAGAAACAGGCCAAGCAAGGTCAAGGGCATGATCACCAACCCATGGCCCAGATAGGCAATCAAAGCCAGAAAAATACCGACGAAGGGCAGATCAATCAAAGCGGTCAATGCCTGACCGCTGTAAAATTCACGCAAACGGCTGAGTGCTGTCATGTTTTGCAGATGTTCACCGGTCGAGACGCGCTGAAAATCCGGCAAGTCGGCCCGGCATAAATGTTCAACTGCCTGACAGGACACTTGCTGTTCCTGTAAGGCTGTCACACGACCCGCCAGCCAGGCGCGCATGGTGCGCAAGATGCTGTCAAAGACTAGTGCCACACCAACACCGGCGCAGAGAATAATCAAGGTGCCATAGGATTGATGCGGAATGATGCGGTCATAAACCTGTAGCATTAAAATCGGCAAAGCCAGTGACAGAATATTCGTCATGGCGGCAATCACGATCTGCATGCTCAGGAAATGATTCAAACGCAGCAAGCGAAACGGCATGTGACGCGTTTTGAAATAAGCAGCCATGGTTTTTTTCAAGCTCATGATTTTACCCTATGCGCAATGTCTTAAAGGAGATTTGTCAAAACGCGTCACAGCCAACAAGCATAAAATCGTATGTCCGTTTCACGTGTTATGCATGCGGTGGTGTGGAGGAATCTTGAAAACCGACACTTGCCATCACACTCGAATCGAATGGTACACTGTTGCCATTATCAATTGCGGCATCGACATGCACGGTGAATTGATCACTGACTGATGCCACATCCCCGTTGCTGGTTTCCTGCGCCCAGGCGGTCACGCTTAAATGCATGTCACCCGTAAAATCATGCGGTGCCGTGATCGACAGATCGTGCAAATCTGTCTGATTTAACGTCCAGCTGTGGTCGGCGTTTTGCATTCCGTGTGACAATACGGCGTCTTGCGGCAGACCGCTCACAACAAGACTGAGCTGTTCCGAACCATCGGTATCCTGCAGACTACTGTTGATATGCAAGGCGATTGCCTCACCACGATGGCCCGTTTCATTTATCACACTAAGTGTTGGCACCTCGGCAATGGCTGCAATGTGGACAGGCAATATTGCCGTGACACTGGTGTGATCATTGTTGCCCGTTTCTGTGGTAGTCGCCGTCACATTCAATGCGATATCACCACTCCAATGTTCTGGCGGTGTTAAGGTTACCTGATCGAGATCAGCAACAGTGACACTCCATGACCCGTTATGATTATCGGTGGCATGTGACAAAGTCGCACCGACTGGCAAGCCGGAAATGGTCACGCCCGAGAGTTGTTCAGACCCGTCCGTATCGCGCAAGCCGATATTCAAATTCAGCGCAATGGCCTGATTTTCCATGCCGTGCATGTCCGATATGCTGATCAGCGGTGCGTCGGCAACGGCATCAACATGAATATTGCCAACAATCGTGTGAATTGTCGTATCGCCGCTTTGTTCGGTTGCCACAGCGACGACAGTATAAGACGCATCACCGCTCCAATGCTGTGGTACTTGCAGGGATAAATTGGCCAGATCACTAACCTGCACACTCCAGGTGCCATCACCGTTAGCAATCCCAACTGTTGGAATAATCCCGGTTGGCAAGCCTTGCAGGGTTAAGCTCAAATGTTCTGACCCGTCCAAATCCAGCAAACCTGCATTAATGGTCACCGGGATCGTGGCACAACCCTCGACACCCACTGCTGCAGAGACACTGATTGCCGGTAAGTCAGCAACGCCGATGACATGCACCAACGTTGTCGCCAATGTAACCGTCGCCAGACCTAATAATGATGCTTGAATGGTAAGCGTAAAATCCTGATCGCTATTGGCAGCAGGTGTCAGGGTTAATCCGGCCAATTGCCCCGGCAAAATTTCCCACACGCCGCCACCCATATTGGTTCCAGCCGACAAGCTGGTACCTATGGGCAGTCCGCTGATGGTCAATAGTGAAATGCCGGACGCCAACCCCAACAGCAAAGACGCATCCGGCAACAAGGTTGGTGTGTCTTCGATGACTACCAAGCCATTGGCGTTCAGCAAACCGCCGACAGGCAAAGCAATCCCGGCATTCAAGCCAACATTGATCCCCGCAACACCAATGCCCAAATCCAGATTGATCTCAGTCCCTCCTGCTGCATTGCCAAAATCAATGTGAAACCCAGCTGGCAGGCTGCTGGCCGTGCTGTTGCCGTCATGCGCAATGGCACTGGCGGTTAAATGCAACCGGCCTTCGAAATCATACGGCGCATTGATCTGTAAACTGGCTATTTCAGCAGCCGTCAATGTCCAGCTGTTATTGCCGTTATTGACACCGTGATTTAAGGCAAAGCCATCAGGCACACCGCGCACGATAAAGGACAACGTTTCCGAACCATCTGTGTCGGTCAACGCACCGCCGATACTCACAGGGATAGCAACATTGATAATACCCCATGTATTGGCCGCATTGGCAGTTGGGATATCTGCAATCGCATTGACGGTCACATGCAACGGCAAAACCGTGCTGGTCACATCACCATCCTGCTCCGTGGCAGTCGCTATCATCTGCAAGGTAAAATCTGCATCGCTGTTCTGTGGCGGCGTGATAGTCAGGCCTATTAATTGCAACGGCGTCAAACTCCATGTGCCATCATGGTTATCAAGACCTGCTGACAAGACTGCACCTGTTGGCACATTGCCGATGGTGATGGATAAATGTTCTGACCCGTCCAGATCACCCAATAATGTTTGCACCGGCAACAAAATCGCCTGATCTTCACCACCAATCATCGCCTGAACATTTAAAAGTGGCGCATCGGCAACACCGGTGACTGTAATTATTGTCCCGGCATGTACAATGGCTGTATCACCGTCCTGTTCCGTGCTGATCGCCGCAATATCCAGCGCAATGGTGCCGCTGAAATCATGCGGTGGCGTCAGGGTCAAACCAGCTGAGTCAGCGGGCGAAATGCTCCAGCAGCCTAAGCCCATGTAAGACCCGGCGGATAAGACTGCGCCCAACGGCACACCGCTGATCTGCACAGACAGATGTTCCGATCCATCCGCTGGTGGCGTGAGTTGAATATTGAGCGCAATCGCCGTATCTTCCAAGCCATTGATCGTGGCATCGACGACTAATATTGGTGCGTCAGCAACCCCGCCAACCGTAACGGTCAACAGGTGTGACAGATCAACATGCGTACCATTTTCACTGGACGTCGCCGTGACGTTCAACGTGATGACGCCGTTAAAATCATGCGGCGGCGTAAGTGCCAAACTAATCAGGTCAGCGGGGATTAATGTCCATGTTCCATCCTGATTATCATGACCCGCCGATAACAGACAACCCGTTGGTACGCCGCCAATGGTGATCACCAGATTTTCGGAACCGTCGGTATCCTGTAACGCGGCGTCAATGGATAAAGCAATAGCCGTATTTTCCAAGCCTACCGCTGCGTGAACGTCCAAACTTGGCAATGTTGCTACGCCGTCGACCACGACATCAAGAGCCGTATGCACCGAAATCGTTTCCGTGCCAAGCGTAGCATTTGCCGTCACCGTCAAATGATAGGTACCGCTGTCATGCAACGCTGGGGTTAACGCCAAGCCAACCAGATCGAGCCCCGACAACGTCCATGTGCCGTCATGATTGTTCGTCCCCGCCGATAAGTTCACGCCAATCGGCAGACCGCTGATCACAACATCGGCCACCAAACCTAAGATAGCAGGCAAACTTAAAACAATGTTGAGCTGAATGGATGTGTCTTCCAGGCAATGCAAAATCGGCGGCAGTGTAATCACCGGCGGCTGCAATGGATCGGTGGGGTCTGTGGGATCTGTCGGCGTTCCCGGTGTCGGATCGTTTCTACCGCCACCGCCACCGTGTGGATTGTTATTGATAGTGATCCGGCTATCGACGGCATTGTTCGACACGCTCAAGCCTGATAAAGCACCGGCATTACTCAACGCGCTGCCTTGAGCGATAAAGGCATCCGTGCCACCCCGCGCCAAATCTGCAAAGCCATCTTGACTGCTGCCTGACTGAAAAACATTTGACACATTGTTCGTATTATTAATCGTGATACCATCATCAGGTGCTGCAGCAGTCGCATGATCATCAACGGTACGCTGTTGCGACTCCGTATCATTTTGTTGTGCATTGGCTTGCGCGGATTCGGTCGATTCTTCTGCAAACGATTCGTCATATGGCTGATCGTCCTGATAGCGGATCGCGCTAAAAACATTGCTTTTCTCGGCAAATTCCGTTGTCGGGTCGTAGCCTTGATGCAGTTTCGCATCCAGCGGTGTGCGTGGTGCGAAACGTTCGGAATTGTTTGAATTTAACATGGGCAGACCTCATGACAAATGATGTTCTATCGTCAAGCGTAAACCCGAAGCAGTTAACACGTTTATTAAACGCGCCTTTTCTCATACATCTGTAGGTATAAAAATCATCATAAAAAATTTTTAACGCTTCGCGCCTTACGATGAAATCATGATCCACCACACACACCGTATTCTTTTGGTCGAAGACGAACCGACGAACATGCTCGTTCTCTCCGCCACCTTGCGCCAGGCCGGCTATCACGTCGATGAAGTCACCGACGGATTGAAAGCCTGGCAACATCTCAATCATGATAATAATTATGCGCTGGTCGTCACCGACCGTTTGATGCCGCATATGGACGGTTTGGAACTCTTTGCCTGCATGAAAAAAGATGCACGGTTCAAAACCATTCCGGTCATCATGCAAACCGCCGCCATCGCACCCGAACAGGTCGTCGAAGGTATTCGCTCCGGTGTCTATTACTATCTGACCAAACCCTATCAGGAAGACACACTGTTGACGCTGGTCAGATCCGCCATTCGTGAACGCACGCAACAAACATTATGGGGCTGGTATAGATTAGGATCTAATTTATGCTGGTGTGATGGGATTAAATCGTTGTAAATTATCGCATAAAATTCAGTTAAAGCTGCTGGAGATGTTCGTCGGCCAGGTAACGGCCCGAACAGCTGCTGATCTGGTCGGTATCAACTATCATACGGCCCACTTGTTTTATCATAAATTGCGTGTCCTGATCAGCGATAAAATGATCGATGAAGAGCCATTCGACGGCGAGATTGAGCTTGACGAGAGTTACTTTGGCGGTGTCCGAAAGGGCAAGCGAGGCCGAGGTGCTGCCGGCAAGGTTCCTGTTTTCGGCCTGCTCAAGCGGGGTGGTAAAGTCTATGCCGCCATGGTCGACGATACAAAAAGCCGGACGCTCATGCCGGTTATACGCCGTAAAATCCAGCCTGATAGCATCGTCTACACGGACAGCTATCGTTCGTATAACGTGCTAGATGTCTCTGAGTTTAAACATTATCGCATCAATCACAGCGAACTGTTCGCTGATAAAACTAATCACATCAATGGGATTGAAAACTTCTGGAATCAATCAAAACGAGTTTTGCGCAAATACAACGGCATCCCGAAACAGAACTTCGCTTACTTCCTTCAGGAATGTGTCTTCCGCTTCAATTACGGCTCACCCAAAAGCCAGCTGACAACTCTCAAGCTATGGGCTAAACTCAGCTAATCTATACCAGCCCCAACATTATTTGAAGACCGCATCACGCGCCAACGCGACGCATTGACCACATTGCAACGCGGCGACTTCGCCATTCAGTCACTGGAAGATGTGCAAAGCATGGCGTTTTTATTAGGCAGCCTGTTGCCGCAGCCGGAACTGTCGGTCACCGGCCTCTATGAATTATTATTGAACGCGGTTGAACACGGCAATCTGGGCATCGGTTACACACTAAAAAATCAGCTGCTGGCCACAGGCGAATGGGACGCAGAGGTGCAACGCCGCTTACAGTTGCCGGAAAATATTGCCAAACATGTCATCGTCTCATTTGTGCGGCACAACAGCGAAATTGCCATCACGATTACTGATCAAGGTAATGGTTTCGACTGGCGGCCATTTATGGAACTGGAACCATCACGCGCGACGCTTGCCAACGGCCGCGGCATTGCCAAAGCCAATCTGTTGAGTTTTGATAGCATGGCCTATCGTGATAATGGCCGCACGGTGCAAATCGTCTGCCGCATCGCGTAATTTAAAACCGTACCGACACAGTCACCGCACCATATTGATTATTTTGCTGTTGCGTTTCAAATTCCTTGCTTTCGAACACATGCGTATAGGCAACACGCGTGTTGTGATAGGTCACCGCTACACCCATTTGCGCCGAGCCGACAAAATTTTCTTTATCGACATGCGGTGTGTTGTCATCAAAACTATTGCCATCCAGAAAAATATTGCGGCCAACAGCACGGCCTTCAACACCGGCAAACAGATAACCGCCCAGATTTTCAGAAGGCATGAAAAAGTCAGAGCCGCCCAAGGTACGACGGATCAACGGCGGGCCGTAATCAGCCGGCAAATCGAAACCAATCCGCGCCATGGCGCCAACACTGGCGTCGGTAAAAATGTTCCCAACATTGCCCCCAACCGCTGGCGAAAAATCAACACCTAACCCGAACGGCGAAAATTCATACACATTCCGCCATTTGCGCTGATAGCTGATCACGACACCTGGTTCGTTATCCAGCTGATATTTCCAACCCTGCGGTTGTGGGCTGTCAACAATATGATGCACAGTTTCCTGTGTCGTTTCCGCACCCGATGCCGGACCCACCATGCCTAAGGTTATTTGAAACGTGTCCAGCGTTTTGCCGGTGTCGGTGACCAGACCTGCTGTGCCATATAACCAGCCTGCATACGGCTGGTCGTCGCTTGGCGGCTTCAGCAAGGTGATATCGTTTGGTGTGTAAATGCTTTGACCCACGGCTAAATTCCAGCGTGACCGGCCATCTTTTGGATAAAACGGCAGGGTTTCAGCTGCTTGTTCCAGCCAATGCGGCGTCTTGCTTTCGGGTGAAATGTACGACGCCCGCACGCCGTTGGTATAATTATTATCTTCACTGGCGAAAATGTCATTCTCATAAGCAATCGTTATGATCGCGTCCGGGTCAGCCGGCTGCGCCCGGCGCGGCACATCGGCATAGATTTGGGCCGCGACCGGTTTTGCCGCCATCATGGCCATTATCAAACACACAATTAAACGCCAACACATCATCAATTATCTCAATCAAAGTAAACTGGAATCATTCCGGAATGACCACGACTATAGGGGCAGACTGGATAAGAAACATGCGCGGATCATGAGGGCTTTCATAAACAGAGCATAAACGACGAAAACCGTGCTAAAACGCCTTTGGACGCAGCTGGCTTTACCGTTTTCTTAATACATTGCTAACTCTCTCATCATGGCACACTCTTTGCAATAAAGGATGCATGTCCGTTGCGCCCGTTCCTGCCTTTACGCCTAATACACTGCCCGTTTCAAACCGGCAACGGGTCAAGCCTTTCACAACAGCCGACGCTGAATTTGATTTAAAACCAACGCCTGCACACAGAATCATCGCTAAAAACGGTGTCAGCGTTATCGGATCCGGTGAACTGGACACCGCAGACACCGCACCAACAGCCAAGGCCGACAAACCGTTTTCATTCTGGGATCTGGTCGATATCGTGAATCCCTTGCAACATATTCCCATCGTCAGCACCATTTACCGCAAGATCACCGGCGACGAGATCGGCAGTTTTGCCCGGGTGGCCGGTGGTGCGCTCTTTGGCGGCATCGCCGGTGCCGCCTTTGGTGGCATCAATGCCATTTTGGCCGAAGACACCGGCAAGGATCTGGGCGACACAGTCATTTCGTGGTTTGGTGATGATGATACCAACACCACAGAGACGGCCCAAGCTGTGCCAACGGAAACAGTGGTAGTTGCCTCATCTCCCGCAACCAGCCAAGCCTTATTCGACCATCCTGAAGCTCATGGACAGCAGACTGGGTCTGACACCAGTCTGCCAGTTGAACCACCGATCCCAGTCATTGAAGTCCGCCCACAAGCCAACGCAAAGATGGATTTGCCAGCATCTCACGATGTGGCCAGCTTGAACGACGTCGACCCAACTGCCGGCCCGGTTGCACCAAAGCCGGTCGACAAAGCCAATGTGCAACAGGCCATGATGGACGCGTTGCTTAAAATGCAGGCGGCACAAAGCAATGATGACGAGAACGACAGCGAACGGATGCGCGACAGCCGCAGCTAAAATTTACGGCAATTCTTCCAACGCATGCACAACGGTAAACCGGCTGGAAATCATGGCGATCACGCCAGCCAGCAACGGTGTCAACACCAGGAAGAACCACTGCGTCCAGCTCATGGAAAAATTCGGCAAGAGCTGACTGGGCGTTTGCCCTTTGATCACCGATACAATGCCCAACGTCACGAACGCGGCAATCATGCCCGCCGCCGCACCTTCAGCCGCAATGCGAAACGCCTGCCGCTGGAATTGTGTCGCAATGTAATTATCGGTCGCGCCGATCAGGTGCAACAGATCCACTTCATCCTTGTGCAGTGCCAAGCGCGTCTTTGCCGTGCCGGCCACGGTCAAGGCCGCCGTCAATGCCAATATCAATGCCATGATGAGGATAATCATACGGGCCGCCTGTGTGAGTTGCAGCCACTTTGCCAACCACTCCTGATGGGTGTCAAGCCGGGCCTGTGACACATGGCGTGTCACGATGTTTTGAATCGCGTCAACCGATGCCGCGTGTTTGGCATCATGTCCGGTGCGGTCCACCGCGATCAACGCCGGCAACGGCAATTCTGCAATCATCGCCGTGTCGCCCAGCCACGGCCCCACCAACTTGCCGATTGCCGCATCATCCAAACGTTTCGCCGCAATGCCCGGCAAGGCATTCAATTCACGTAACAGTTGATCTAAGGTTGCCGCCGGTACAGAGGCCATCACCGCATTCGGAATCTCAACGGTGTAATGCCCTTCCAGACCTTCCTGCCAGTGCGTCTGAATGGCGGACAATAAAAAGACAATCATCATGAACAGGCACACCAGATAGGTCATGACCCCGATGATCCAGGTCAGTAACGCCCCGCCCGACCCGCGGTGCAACGGCAGATCGTAACGGCGCTTGGCCGTAAGCTTCGCCCACAATGCCACCAACGACGGCACCTGTTCGCCGCGCAAACCGTTTGCTGTGGTGGTGGTCATGCAACAGCCGTTTGTGGCCGCACCAGGGCAGCGCTCATGGCGGACAGATCATCCTGCATCGCTGTCTCATGCGACATGGACGGCGTGGCTTGCGCTGGTTTCACGGGGGGCAGCAATTGCACACGCCCGGCGTCCAGGTGCAATTGGGGATGACCGAACTGCTCGACCAGCTGCATGTTGTGGGTGGCCACCAACACCGTCGTGCCCATGCGGTTCAATTCGTCGAACAGATACAACAACCGTGTGCCGATCTGGTCGTCTAGATTGCCTGTCGGCTCATCGGCCAGCAACAAACGCGGCCGGTTGATCACCGCGCGCGCAATGGCGACACGCTGTTTCTGCCCACCCGACAAGATCGGCGGCTTCGCGTTCATATGGTCGCCTAAACCCACCCAGCGCAGCAGTTCAGAGACATGGCTGTGAATCTCGCTTTCGATCGCGCCATTAATGCGCAAGGGCAACGCCACATTATCGAACACCGACAAATGATCCAGCAAACGAAAATCCTGGAATACCACGCCAATTTGGCGGCGCAACGGCATCAGCTCATCGCGCGATAATTTATGCAGATCCTTGCCGAACATCACCAATTGGCCGCGGGTCGGGCGATTGCCCAGATATAACAGACGCAACAGGCTGGTCTTCCCCGCCCCCGACGGCCCGGTCAAAAAATGAAACGACCCTGGCGCCAGGGCAAACGACAAATCCCGGAGAATTTCGGGGCCGGTGCCGTAACGGAGCGCGACATTGGTGAAACTGATCATGATCGGATTTTAGCGGGGCGTTGAAAAAGGGCAAGCGGGATGCCTGTTTTTCGCCATAAAAAACCTCCCGTTTGGGAGGTTTTCTGTTATTCAGGATATATATTCGGAATGCGATTAATTCGGATGAACGCGCCGTGAAGCAAGGCCTTTCAGTTCTTTAGCCATGGCAAGATCTTCTTTTTCAAACCTAGGGTCGTGTTCAGCTTTCACTTCCAGTATGATGACCCGCATGTTTTTCTTAGTCATTTCTTGGCCATTTTCGTCGTAAACCCGCATGTCACCGCCGACATTTCGGAGAAATAGCGTATGGTGACCCACAGGAATCGGGTTGACATCATTGCCTTGTTGATTTGGCGTTGCAAATTCCAGTTGAGGTGCGTGCTCATCGTATGCTAACGGTGTTGGAGTATCTGGTGTAGGTGCCACGACAACAGGTTTTGTGGTTGTGGTATCAGTAATGACAACGGCGGGATTTCGATCATGCCTGGTCCGTACCAACCCGTGATGCGCTTTTTTCGCCTTTTTCTCAGCCGGCGAGATCAATTCATTGAGCGTTTTAGCCGCATTGTCTAAATTGTCTTCGATTTGATCGCCAATCGACTTGTCATTCGTATTTTCTATTTTGTTCTTGCCGCTGTTGCCATCGTTAAAGCCAGCACGTTTTTTCCAATCAGCAACCAATTCTGGATTTAACGCCAAATACCCAGCCGCAGCAATAACACCAGCCAGCAATGCGTTGCGCACCCAGCCAGCCCAGTCTGTCGAGCTTTTTGATTTCGATTTCTCAGACTTGCGCTCATCGGCTAATTTTTTCGCCTCTTGTTCATCTTTCAAGCGCTTCGCCTCGGCGGCTGCCGCTGCTTTATCGGTTTTTAGATCAACCAATTTTGGGTTTTTGTCTTCTGGTTTTGGCTGTGGCTGGGGTATTGGCTTACTCTTGCCAAACGCATTTTTCTTATCCTGGGCCGGATTTGACTGGTCGTTTTTAACGTCTTGCATATGGCGCATAGCGCTATCAAATTGCTCTGCCGTCAAGCCGGCGTTTTTCAGCGTACTCATGTCGATGTCGATGCCATCAACATGCCGTGACGCCTCAATCATGCCATGAACGAATTCTGGCGTACATTGGCCACGGAATGTCCCTGTTGGATGACCGGCTGCTTTCAGTTGTTCTAAAATCAAAACACCCTGATAGGTCATCTGTTCGATCTGCTGGGCAGATGTTAATCCTGCTTTTGTAATGACAGTTGTGTATTCCTGGCCATTAAAGTCCGTATGGGATTGCGGCAGCGCGAAACGCAGAGTTGGACTGGATTTATAAACTTCATCCTTATCAAGATCCCGCATCCGTTTTTGCACGTCTGCATCATTATCAGGCATGCCGTAAGGCTTGCCGCCTTGCGGATGCAAAACACCTACTTGAAAAGGCATTTGCTTGTTGTGCGTTGCAAATTCATTGGCACGATCAATGGCTGTTGTCATCAATAACAAATGGGTGATATCTGTCTCAGTCACATCATTAAGTTGACCGCCATGTTGTAATTTCTCGGCCATGATTTGCGTTAAACCTGGATACATCCGGGTTAACACAGCCATGCGGCCCGCCCACTTGTGCGAAATTGCAACGCCTTGAATCTGCATTTGAGAATAGAAGTTTTCCAAAGGCTCAAAAAATCCAATTGGCATCGTTTGATTGGTATTATCTGGATTAGAATCATCTGTGTCAGACCCGCCAAAATTATTTTTGATTGGCTGCGGCTGTGGTGGATTATTATTCGGTTTTGGTTTAGGCGGCGTCTGTGTAGGAGCCGGTTGTGGCTTAGGCTGCGGTGCTGTAGATATTTGAATAGCGTACTTATTAATTGCTTTAACAGCTTCTGTAACATTCATGGCAGCGACCAGTGCATCGTCTTCGCTCATTTTATGATCTTTTACGAAGCGATCTTTAATTTCACTAAATAATTTGATGTCTTTTTCTTTGCCGGTTTGATTTTCCAAAGCAAATTTCAGCACGGCAAGTGTCGCACTCAGCTTTTTAACGGCTTCTTTTGCCTTGCCTTCCGGTAAAAAATCATCGCTGAAGTCCGTTAAAGTGTCAAAAATATCGTCTTTAATCGTGCCATAAACAGGTTTCTTGGCAAAATCAGCCCGCTTTTCAGTGGATAACGACGTAATTCGCTCACGTACCATTGATGTGTAAAATCTATCGACCTCATGCTGCAGCGTATCAAACGCCTCACCGCCGTTTTTTGGATCGTGTAAACCTGGTACAGATTTGGTTTTGACCACAACCCCATTAAATGCCTCAGACAATGGTCTCCCAAAGCCCCCTTCATCCGGAAAAGTGACTAAACTGTTTAAATTGACGGTGTTGACATCTATGACCATGGTGATTCTCTTCTGCTAATTTAATAAAAATTTATACAATTTATCGATCAATGTCAATATAGTTTTTATTAAACATTGATTTTAAGTGATATTTTCTCGAAATATGAGCGGTTTCTAGACTACATTGTAACTCAATAAGCATAAGAGGCCTTTAACAAAGGCCTCTTTGTTTAGTCTTATATTTCTATTGAGAGAACGAAAGCCTAAGGCAAGTTTGGCTGTTTGCTGTAAACAGCCAGCGGCGCATCATTTGGCTTGGTACCATTAAAAAGATAATAATGAGCGATGTTCAATGAACGCTCTTGAACAGTTTCATCAGAAATCTGTTCCAGCTGCTTAAATGCATCCTTTTTATTAATATCCTGTTGTGCTCCGATAAACCGCAACAGTTCTTTCGCCTTTCTTTTGTCACCTTCTGATACAATCTTGTTCGCAACTTCACTGCGAATTGCTATCGAAGATGCAGAATAGGTTGTTTTATCATAAGTTTTGCCGGGCGCATTACGCGCTACATTATAATCACCCTGTATAAAAGCATCGTCCTGATTAATGCCCGTAATTTTTTTAAGATGATCCAGTACCTCTGCAGACATGACCGTTTGTTTAACTTTGATCACTTCACCACTTGTCGTCGTAATCTCAATACTGTCTTTTTTAATTTGTTGTCCAGTTGGCGTCATTACAGTTGTACCAGACTGGTCTTGGAACCGCGTCATGACAGTCGAATCAGAAAGATTCTCCTGATTATTGGGACCCGCTGTAGCTCCCCATCCCCGTGACTGATTTCTTGCCGCAGCCGCAGGCGTCGCGGCCGGAGTTCCAGTTTTTGCCGTCGCAACACGCGTCTTCGTAGCCTGTTGTTTAGCGGCAAGCTGTGTGAGCTTTTTCGCAACGGCAGTCTTGGCGGTGACAACCGGCTCTTTAGCAACAGTCGTGTCTGATGCATTGTCCGCTTTCGCGAGCTTGGCCTGACGCGCCAGTTCAGCTTTAAATGCCTTGCTGGCATCAACATTTTTCTCAACAGGTGATGCATTGAGTAAGTCAGATAAAGTCGCTCCATTAAGCTCAGCATTGCGGATTTTGGCAATCATCTCCAAACGCTTAACTTCATTGGCGTCGTCATATTTAATAGTGCCGTTATCCCCATTGTTAATTGTACGGGTGATGTCGCGCACCAGACGGTTGCTCTCCCGATCAGCTTGAGGCTGAGGTTTAGTCAGATAGTCATCCGACAATGTATGCCCAAAGATCATGCTCAGCTTGACAATTTCGTCACGGCTAAAGTTCGTGTAGGCTTTTTCCTTGCCCGTTTTGGCATCGGTGTGCATAAAGACGCTGACCGTTGAATCGCCAGCGGCCATGGCCGTATCAACTGCCGCCCGCGAGTTCGCAAACGCCCGCTCAAAAGCTGACAGCGTGTCAGCGGCAGGTGTTGCAGACGCCGCCCCACTCCCCGTTAGACTACCAGGCGATGTTGCACCCGTTGCCCCGACGTCAACAGTTGTACCAGTTGGGGCGGTTGTGCCAGTCGCGCTGGCGGGTGCTGATGCCAGTTTCACTGAATCTTGACGGGCTTTGTTAGCCAAGCTGTCAGCGATATGCATTTTCTTCAGTTCTTCGGCAAGATTTGCAGTGCCGCTGGCTGGCTTTGTCGTTGCAGCTGAGTCAACAGCCGTAGCATTTGTATCAATGGGTGCCATTGCACTCGTGTCAAGCGAAGACGACGACGAATCAACAGGAGCCGGAGATGCCACTGTGGTAGAATCGGTCACTGGCGCCTTATTCCCAGGCTCAGATTTGCCATCGGCATTGTTTAATAATGCGTAACCACTTCCAAGAACAGCTAATGCACTAACACCAACCACTATCTTGCCTGTTGTCGTATTCCAAAAACGTTTGACCTTGAAGCCGAAAGCATCGGCACGTTCACGCAGTGTTGGTGATGGCGAGGTACTTGTGTTTCCGGTGCCATTTGATCCGATTGGTGCTGGTGCGGTCATGGTGTTCATCCCTACTGTGTTGATACTGTTCTTTTTGTTGCTTGAAAGACAAGTCCAATTTCTGCAGGTGCAGAGAATCATGACCAGTCGGCTAATTCAATAAAAATTTATCTAATTTAATGGTTAATGTCAACTGAATTATTGCTAAATTAGGACAACCTTAGAGATAAATTGCTCTTTTCATATGTTTTAAAAGGGATTGCAAGAGGTCTAACATCCACAGTCTTGATCTTAATTGTAAGTGATACACTACAGATTCGCACTTAAGATGTCAATCATTATGTATTTTAATTTATTAAATGTTATGATCCAGACCTTAAATCCATTTCAAAACACTTTAACCTTCCCCACCCCCACCCATCTGTGCCATAACCTCCCCATGCTTACGATACAAAACCTGACTTATAAGATCGGCGCGCGCACGATCCTGGATGACTGCAGCCTTAATGTGATGGATGGCTGGAAGGTCGGCGTCGTCGGCGCGAATGGTGCCGGCAAATCGACTTTGTTCAAACTGGTCGCGGGTGAATTGCAGGCCGCCGGCGGGTCGATCTCCATGCCGGCCAAGCAGCGCTTTGCCATGGTGCGCCAGGACATGCCGGAAACGGACGACGCACTCATCGACGTCGTCTTGGCCGCGCACACCGAAATGGCGCAGCTTTGGGCCGACAGCATGACGGAAACCGACCCGGACAAACTGGGCGATATTTACCACCGGCTGGACGAACTGGATGCCTATAGCGCGCCGGCCAAGGCGGCTACCCTCCTCACCGGTTTGGGATTTAAAGACAGCCAGCTCACCGAACCCTTCTCCTCCTTTTCTGGAGGCTGGAGGATGCGCGTAGCGTTGGCGTCCGTGTTGTTCCTTGAACCAGACTTCCTGTTACTCGATGAACCGACCAACCACTTGGACCTCGAAGCCATCATGTGGCTGGAAACCTATCTGGCGTCGTATCCGCACAGCATGATGGTGATTTCGCACGACCGTGATCTGCTCAACAAATGTATCGATCATGTGATCCATGTCGATAAACAGGCGCTGACGCTTTATTCCGGCAATTACGACACGTTTGAAAAAGAACGTGCTGCCCGTCTGGGTATGCAACAGAAAATGTTTGAAAAACAACAGGCCCAACGCGCGCACATGCAATCGTTTGTCGACCGGTTTAAAGCCACGGCCTCCAAAGCCAGCCAGGCGCAAAGCCGGATGAAGGCGCTGGAGAAAATGGATATCGTCGACGCGGTCATTGCCGAACGCGCGATCAAGTTCACCTTCCCGAACCCAGACAAAATCAGCTCGCCGATGATTTCCATCAACCGGGCGGATATCGGCTACACCGAAGGCCTACCTATTTTGCGTGGGTTGAATGAGAACATCGATTTCGATGATCGTATCGCTTTGCTGGGTGCCAACGGCAACGGGAAATCGACCTTGATGAAACTGATCGCCGGCAAGCTTGGTGTGCTCAAAGGCGATGTCGTGCGTTCCCCGAAACTACGCATCGGCTATTTTTCGCAGCACCAGACCGACGAACTCGACATGGACGCCACGCCGTTTATCGAGATGATGCGCATGATGCGCGACAAGGGCGTCGAGATCAAAGAATCCGTCGTGCGCGCCAAGCTTGGTGCCTTCGGCTTTGGCCGCGATCTGGCCGACAATAAAATTTCGGCTTTGAGCGGCGGCGAAAAAGCCCGCCTCCTCTTTGCGTTTATGAGCTTTGACGCGCCGCATTTGCTGCTGCTTGACGAACCGACCAACCATTTGGACATGGATGCCCGCGAAGCGCTGGTGCAGGCCCTCAACAATTACGAAGGCGCGATCGTCATCGTCAGCCACGATCCGACCATGGTCGAACGCGTCGCCGACCGGCTGTGGCTGGTGAAGGATGGCCAGTGCGACGATTTCCACGGCGATCTGGATGACTACCGCAAATTCACGATCCAGCAACGCCGCGACGAACGCAAAAAAGAAAAAGAGCAGAAAGCGAAAACCGACAAGGCCAACACCAGTGCCGCGTCGGCGATCGTCGCCAATGACGACCACGAAAACCTGACGTCACAATCTTTGGCGCACGCCCCTGCGCATGGTGCTACGCCCATCGGCGCGACCCCGGTCAAAACAGTTGCACTGCGCAAGCGCAGCTTCGCTGAACAGCGCAAAATTGATGATCTCGAAAAAGAAATCGCCACCCTCACCGCCGAAAAAGCGCGGCTGGAAGCCCTCATGGCCGACCCGGCGTTTTACACAAACGGCCAGGACGTGCCAGCCGTGCAAAAGAGTTATCAGGCGATTGTGAGTGGGTTGGAGTTGAAGGAAGTTGAGTGGTTGGAGTTGGGTTAAAAAACATATTTTATAATTCATGTAAAAATAGTATGCTGTAAATACACTTACTTAAAATATAGAATTACGAATGTTACAAAACATAAAACCTCAGCCTAAATTTGCTAAATCAAAGGATGGAAGTCTAACTGTTAAAGAAAAATCTTTAGCAAAAGGCTTATTAAAACTGGGCTGTAGAGCACAAGATATTACGTTTATAATGAACCAAGGCAGGATTGCGACAGTAAACCAAGCCAGAGTTTCAGAAACAAGCGATAATATTTCTATAGTTGCAGCGAATGAAGAAGAGGTAAGAGAATATCTTAAAGTTCAAAGCAGTTATGATCCTAAAACGTTGCTCAATCCCCATTTAGATCATAGGATAATACGTGCCAGAGAAGCTATGTCTGCTGCAGTACAAATTTTCAATAGCCCAACCATCTCTTTTAAGACTGAAATATTTTGTACTTTAGCAAATATTGCTTGGACTTATCTTTTACATGAAAAGTTAGAGAGAACACAAATTGGCTCAAGCAAGTTGGCTAATGGGGATTCTGTAACCTTGAACGGGACATTAGATAAAAATATTTGTCCTATAAAAGATATTGCAACAGCAGAAAACCTAAAAAAAGTTATAGAAATAAGGAATGCTGTTGAACATACTTATTTTGAAGAAGTAGATGAATGCTTTGGTGCCTTATTCCAAGCATGTTGTATAAACTTTGAACACTATATAACAGAATGGTTTGGCAAACACACAACTTTAGCCAAGGATCTTTCTTTAGCTCTGCAATTTGTAAGATTAAATAAAGAGCAAATTATAAAAATGGAAGAAAGTAATTTCCCACAGAAAATAAGAGCTATTAATCAAGCTATTCAGACCAGTCCTTATGCAGATAACAATGCATTTCAATTAACAGTATTTTATACTACAGAAATTTCTTCTAAAACCAATGCGGACCTACATAAATTAGTTGATCATCAAGATTCCTCAAATACAAAAGAAGTGGTAATAAAGAAGCAACAACTTACATATTCATCACAAAAAGATATTGTTAATAAAATAAAGCAAAAGGGTTATAATAATTTCTCCGAGTATGAACACCAAAAATTTTGGCAAAGTAGATGGTCCACAGCTAGCAAAAGAAGTAAGGAAGCAAAAAAATTTGGTGGTATAGTTCATAGAAATCAATGGCTATGGTATCTGGAGGTTTGGCTTCCAGAAGTTTTAAGTTATTGTAGTCAAGCTGGTAATAAATTTAAGTAGAAGTATATCAACCCAACGCCCACAAAACCTTCACCAACTCATCCAACCCAACCTGCCCCTTCCCCAGTTCCACCATATCCAACACACACACCGAGATACCAGTCAAACGTGACAACCGTTCCAGCGTCATGCGCTGTTGCACCCGCGCGTTGTGAATATCGCGGCCAATCGTGCGGCGCAGGTGGCGGAGGGCGATAGTGGATGGATGGGGTTTAGTGGCGTGCGGCATAGTTCAATTCTTTCCTGTTGTCAGTCATCACAGATGACCTTTGGCATCGGGAGCTTGAACTCGCGTCGCTAAACGCGCGCAACCTGTTTCCCTTACGGGTATTGTATTCGGTCGCTCTCCCGACATAGGAAAATTTATGCGCAATAAAATCACGCATAAAAAATCCACCCTGTCGGGGATGGCAACCGTTAGCGAAAAGCGAGTTCAGGCGCTTGTCACCAATTTAGCACAAGAACAACAAACGGTTCAATCAAAATGTCTGTCCAAAAATTGGGTAACCTCATCCACTAAATTCATAGACAACAAACTAGGATTGCCAGCCAACAGACGCTTAGCGTAAACTCGTTGCAATCCCTGTACAGACCATAGCAGCACTACCGCATGATAGACCCAAACCTGTTGACTGACAGCATCCTGTTTACCGATCCGGCTGACGGGACGCGGGTGACATTCAACGCCCGCACGTTCTACACGCTGGTGCAGCAGATCATGATAAGTTATGCCGGGCTGAGCGCGACGGACACGGCCACACGGCTGGCGGCAACCGCGTGTCTGGCGTTCCCACGATCTGTTACGGATATCGTCTTTCTGTCGCACGAGACCGAATATCACTGGGCGATGCTGGCCGCCCATGGCGCGGACTATTGGCGGGGTGACCACCCGATCAGTCCCGATTTGCCAGCAGAGTATGACGCCTGGGAAACGGCAATTCTTACAGAACACGGGTTAGCCGCCAGTTCCTTTGACTTCAGTCCAGACAGTAATTAGGAATATATTCCTATAACACATTGATTTCAAACCCAAAAAGGCCAAATGTTTCACGTGAAACATTTTGTTTTGACGGCAATACGCTCTTGGGCACACATTGCATCCTAAACACCGTAGCACATTTAACATTCAATTTTGATGCGAAACCTGTCGAAAAGACTTTAAAACTTATACGGACCTTGCGATGGTCAAACCTCTTTTCCCCAACCAGAAAATCAACAGGTTCCCCTATGAATTATCGTCTTATCACTACCGTATCCGCTTTGGCCCTGACGTTGGCTGGTTGCAGCTCGTCTATGATGATGCCGAATTCTGAGTCACAAAGCCCAACCTATGTCGAAACACGTGCCAGCGATGACAAAGTTGTCGCCAATGGCGTCCACCGCACAACCGTCTTTGTGACAGACTCTCCGGAAAACCAGTCTGAGTATCGTTCCAGCCTTGCTGGTCCAGGCTTGCTTGCCATGGTCAGCAGTCAATTAGCACAACAGAAAACCCGCAACCCGCAAGTTCGCGCGTTTGCCGACGCTGAAGTCGCTGAGCAGGCCGGGATCTCCCGTGCTTTGAAGGCCATGAATACCACGATCCCACTGTTGAACGCTGATCAACAAGACATCATGGGCAAGCTGACGAAGGCGGCTCCGGGTCGTGAATTTGATGAAGCCTATATGGATGCACAATTGACGAACCACAAACGTGTATTGATGTTGACCAAGAACTACCTGGGCAACACCAGCTCGTTCACACGCAATCCAATGGAACGCCAGACACGCGATATGGCCAAAATGTCATTACCGGTTATCAAGCGTCATTTGGACACGGCCGAGCACTTGGAAGACATGCTGGATTAATCAATCCAGATACTTCAACGAAAAGCCACCCTTCGGGGTGGCTTTTTTATGGCGCAGACAATGATGAAGGGTTTAGTAATTTTGTCTTTTTACGTTTGCGGTAATACCAACATCCCCACACCGCCGCTGTTATTAGAGGATAAATTACTGTGCTATCGCGTAAAATAAACAAAGGGCTCAACAAAAACCACCCTGTGGAGTCTGACGGTGCAAAGCCTTTAGCACCCAAACGCTGCAACGGGTTGCCAAGCCCTGCTCCATGAAATTCAGTAACATTCGGATAAGCCAGATACATTTTATAATCGGTACCGGTGGTGCGATCCATCGTGTTTTTCTGCGTCAGGTCACTGTCCGCTGCCAATGTATAATCAACACTGTCCGCATCCAATTGCCAGCCATTCGTAAAAAACTGCCCAAACCCGGTGGGAAACACGATACAGCGTAGCAAGGATGGGCAGTAAACAGAGGCATCAATCGCCACAGGCATAAAGGCGACAACGGCACCATTTTGATTTTTCAACTGCACGCTGACCGGATGAAACAAGTCAAAGCCGTCATCCGCATAGAGTTTTTCCAGCACCAGTTTTTCACCGGCTGGGCCTGTCAGCATCTTGATTTTTTCAACATAAGGCTGGCTAGCGATGGCTGGAACGCTCAACACGGTTAGGATGAAACCTGCTATCAAATGCCGCAAAACTGTCATGTCACAATCCTGTTTTGCTTAGCCTACCAAACCCCGGCGACCCGGTAAACATCCATGTGCGGTTGCGTCTGAGTGTGGCAAACACAACAGAATCGGGGCCAAAACGCCTGCGGCAGAATCGTTCTGTTCAAATGAGTCGTACGCGGTATTGCACAAATGCATTGATACGTGTTTTCGTCAAGAGGCGTTATTTACGGTATTTCGTGCGTTTTTTCGTGTTTTTCAAGGGAAAAACCCTGTTCACCCCCTTGCAGGCCACGGCGGTGCTTGTTATTCAAATAGATGTCTTGCTGTGTTTTCACGCTGTTTCCAGCTTGTTTCGCACGGCGATCAACCCAAACTTAAAGGCAATCTCATGGCCACCGCAAAAAAAGCAGCTCCTGCTAAAAACAAGGCTACCGCGACAAAAGCCGCCCCGAAAGCGGCTCCAGCCGCTTTGAAGCCGGTTAAAGAAACATTGACCAAATCGGCTTTGTTGAATCACATCGCTGACCAAAACAGCATCAGCCGCAAACAAGCCGGCGAAATCCTGGGCACGATCGAAAATGTCATTCTCGGTTCGATCCATCCAAAAGGCGTGGGCGAATTTACCTTCCCAGGCCTGATGAAAGTGACCCTGCGCAAAGTTCCTGCACGCAAAGCCGGCACGATGATCCGCAACCCATCCACTGGCGAAATGATGCCAGCGGCTGCGAAACCAGCTTCGGTTCGCGTGAAAATCCGTCCATTGTCAAAACTGAAAACCGCTGCGACCTCTTAATCGTCAACGCGTTCCGTTTATTGAGAAAGCCCGCCGTCATGGCGGGCTTTTTTGTCGTGTCCGCGACGCCTTGAAACAGCGCACGACCCTCCCATATCTAAATGACAACGTCTAACAGCAAGGGAGGTGATCCAATGTCTAAAGCCAATCAGAACGCCGCGCAGACCAGCCAAAATCGTGGGATGCCGGAGAACAGCAAGATGGGTGGCAAGAATGCCAATGCCAAGGGCCTTAAGGATGTGGATCAAAACACCACGCCGACCAAAGCCACCGACCGTGTTGGATCCCAACGCCCCGGCTCCAGCCAGGGCAATATTTCCAACGCCGGCAGCCGCTAAATTTTTGCTCTTCAAGTAAAAGCCCGCCCGTCATACGGCGGGCTTTTTGTTTTCTAGAAATTATAGTTGATTTCACTTAACGATTATGTAATAATATTTCATGGCGTTTTTTGGAGAAGCAACACATTTTGTTTACTATACATTGAGCAAGCTCGAAACGGAGCAGCTCAAAATTATTGGAATGACGCTACAAGAACGTGATGCCTTGTTGAAACGATGGCCATTGGTCTCCGAAATGGATGATGATTTGTGCGCACAAACGCAAACACTTTTATCTAGCATGGATAAAAATCGACTCTATATCGTTCACAACCCCAGATACATCAATTACAAAATGTCGCAGATGTGCGACGATCCATCTGTCATTGACCAGTTGGTGAAAGCTGAAATGTTGAGTCTGGCTGCTCACGAAATCTCTCATGGCAAAGAAAGTGGGAGCAACTACATTGATCGTAGATATAAGCACATGACAAGTCTGATCGCTGGTGCTGCAGCAGGCGTAGCGGCAGCTGCAACAACAGACTTGCTACCAGCTGTAGCCAGCGCGGGAGCTGCTACAACGATAGTAGGGGGAATGGTATACAGGCATTTATCCTACCGCCGAGAAATTGACGCCTACAACATGGGTTATCAGTTTCACGACTTGTGTTACAAAGATATGACTAACAATAATGGAACAGTCATTGATTATACAAATGGCTATGAACAAGCGGCTGAAGATCACAATCCTGTAACTGAACTAATTTCGTCTTACCCCAGTACCAAAACGCGCTATGACATTTTCAAAGAAACAAAGCACCAATGCACGAATGGGAATGGATTATTTAAAGACAAAACTCCAATGGAAGCATTTGCCGCATGGCAGTCCATCGGCAGCCCAAGGGTGCGCGCACCTAAGCATTAATTCCTTCCGGTTTCTCTTGCATGCCTTGCCTGCGTCGGTCTTCGTCCAGCACGGCTTGCGCATTTCCTTCCGGTTTGATTTTTTTGCCGAAGCGGTTAGCGAAGACCTGGGTAAATTCAGCGCCAAAAAATAAAATTTGGGCCGAGTAGTAGACCCACACCAAAATGACGACCAGCGACCCCGCTGCCCCGTATGACGAACTGATCGAGCTATGACCCAAATACAAGCCAATGGCGAACTTGCCGACGGTAAACAGGAACGCCGTCATGACACCACCGATCCAGACATCGCGCCAGGCGATTTTTGCGTCCGGCAGATATTTAAAGATCAGCGTGAACAGTAATGCAATGACGCCAAAACTGATGACAAAGTTGATGATTTGCATCATCACGGCAAACCCGGCAAACAAGCCGGTGGTGTAATCGGTCAACACCGATAACACTGTGTTCAAGACCAATGATGTTAATAATAAAAAGCCTGTTCCCAGCACCATGGAAAATGACAGGAAGCGGTCTTTGATAAAACCAAGTAATCCGCGGCCGGCTTTTGGTTCCACTTTCCAGATCGTATTCAACGCGTCCTGTAACTGACCGAACACACCCGATGCCCCGACCAGTAATGTGATCGTGCCAAAAATCGTCGCCCAAACTCCTGCTTCTTTTTTCTCGGCTGAGTCCTGGATCATATCCTGAATGGCACGCGCGCCATCGGTACCGATCACGTTCTGTATCTGACTGACGATCTTGCCTTGTGCGGCTTCATGCCCGAACATAAAACTGGCTGCCGCAAGGGCCAACAACAACAATGGCCCAATCGACAGGATGCTGTAAAATGCCAGCGATGCCCCCAGCCGTGGCACTTTATCATCCAGCCAAGCTGACACTGTTTTTGTCAAAAGCTGCCAGGAATTTTTGACGATGTTCATGTTTTATCCATCAGATAACAGAGTTATGACGCCAGAAGTAGCTCACTCCGGGTAAAAATTCTGTATGAAGCTGTAAGTTGCTTTTGATTGCCTCTGCAGTTTGTTAACCTGGGTCTGAAAAGCTTTTTTTGTGACTTTAATGTTCTATATCCAACCTCATCAGCTTGAGGAGACACATTATGACGACGTATTTTAAAGATGCTGCAAAGATTGCAGAGTTAGACACGATGCAGCGGCGGGTGACGCAAGAAAACGGGACAGAACCGCCGTTCCAGAACGGGTTTTGGGATCATCGTGACAAAGGGTTGTATGTCGATATCGTGTCGGGTGAGCCGCTGTTTACGTCTGGCGACAAATTTGATTCCGGTTGCGGCTGGCCTAGTTTCAGCAAGCCGGTGGACGACACCAATGTGATTGAAAAAACTGATACAACACATGGCATGCGCCGGGTCGAGGTGCGGTCGAAACATGGTGACAGTCATCTGGGTCATGTCTTTGATGACGGGCCACGCGAATTGGGTGGCTTGCGCTATTGCATCAACTCGGCCTCCTTGCGTTTCGTGCCGTATGACCAGCTTGAGGCTGAAGGCTATGGCGCGTATGCTGGGATCATTGACCAACAGGAGGCGTAAGATGGAAAAAGCGATTTTTGCGGGCGGCTGTTTTTGGGGCATGGAAGAGCTGTTCCGCCAATTACCGGGTGTGACCGACACCGAAGTAGGTTATACCGGCGGTCAGTTGAAAAACCCGACATATCACGACATGAAAACCGGCACGACCGGCCATGCCGAAGCGCTGGAGATTACGTTTGATCCATCTGTCATTTCCTATCGGCAATTGCTGAGGTTCCTGTTTAAAATTCATGATCCGACAACGCCAAATCGCCAGGGCAACGATCGCGGCAGCCAATACCGGTCGGCTATTTTCTACGCAAACGATGCGCAAAAACAGGAAGCGCAAGCGGTGATTGATGCGGCGAATGCATCGGGCAAATGGCCGGGCAACATTGTGACAGAACTGGAACCAGCTGGCACGTTTTACATTGCCGAAGATTATCATCAGGATTACATTAAGCATAAACCAGACGGCTATACGTGCCACTGGGTGCGGCCGGATTGGACGTTGGCTGAATGATGCGGTGTGGTCTGACCGCTATAATGCTGTTGGCCTTGACCATGCCGGCGTATAGTCAGGTCAATGCTGTGGCACCTGTGAGCCGATTGGCCTTAACCAGTCAGGCGTTTGATGACAATACCATCATCCCCATGATGTATACATGCAAGGGTACGGATATTTCTCCAACCTTATTGTGGCAGGGTGTGCCAGAGGCAACAAAAAACTTTGCGTTGATCATGGACGATCCGGATACGGCAAAGGGATTGTTCACCCATTGGCTGGTGTATAATATCCCCGCCAATGACACACGATTAACGGCACAAATACGTCCGGCAAAATCAACAGACGTCGTGCAGCAGGGTTTGAACGATGCCGGCGTTGCCGCTTACACAGGTCCCTGCCCGCCAGCCGATAGTGGATTGCATCATTACCATTTCACGCTGTATGCACTTAATACGGAATTGCAATTGCCGATGGGTGTCAGCAAACCGGATTTGCAGCGTGCCATGGATGGTCATATCATTGGTCAGGCTGTTTTGACCGGGTTGCAGGAAAACTAAATTTGGCTGCACCAAAAAAGCCCCTTGCAGGGCTTATTTACGTTTTAAGGATAGTGTGTCGATAACCAATCACGCATATCCATGATATCGGATTGCCCCAGACTGTGTGTTACAGGTTTCAACCGAAGATCAATCTCTGCCTGGGCCGTTCTGAACATGTCGGCCAGACGTTGCGCATTATCGGTTGGAATAATACCATCCAATAATCCTGACAGCATCAGAACTTTCGTTGCCGACAAATCTGGCAGGGTTTCCGGCACCTGTGGCACCATTGCGCGCAACAGCATGGCAGCATTCAACACGTTGTGGCCTTGCAACAAGGTGTTGGCCGCAATGTTGGCCCCGTTTGAATAACCCAATGCAATCAATGGCTGTTTAGTGATGCCGTAATGCTGACGCGCGACAGGAATAAAGTCTGCCAATTCCTTGGTGCGGAGTTGCAAGTCCTCGAGATCAAACATGCCTTCAGCCAGACGCTTGAAAAAACGCGGGTGACCATTCTCCAGCACGTTGCCACGCAATGACAGAAGTGGTGCAAGCGGGTCAACCGCTTCGGCCAGACCCACCAAATCTGTTTCATTACCACCCGTGCCATGCAGCAGGAGCAGCACAGGCCGTTCCGCGCGACCTGGCTTGAAAATATGTTTGAAATTATCCATGACATTCCCTTAGTCTAGAGATGGTAACGCCGCTGTAATTGCGTCGCGTTGGGCTTCGTAACGGGCGGGCAGTTTCAAGGCTTGCCCCAACGTTTCAACATCTTCATCGATCGCAAATCCCGGCTGGTCAGTGGCCAGTTCAAACAGAATGCCATTTGACTCCCGAAAATAGACCGAGTGAAAATAATCGCGATCAATCACCGGCGTCAGATGGTAAGCATCCGCCGTAATCGCGGCCCGCACGGCGTCTTCATCTGCATCTCCGCCGACACGCCAGGCCACATGATGAATGGTGCCAGCGCCCGGTGCCGCGCGCCAGATATCTGGCAGGCTACGCAGATCGACCGTCTGACCAAACCCGGCCAAGCCCGTGGTATAACGATAACGCGTGCCATCCTGCTCAAGAAACTTAAAGCCCAAATGCTTGGTCAAAATATCGGCAGTTCTGACATGGTCTTTCACCCACAAAGCCGTGCTATGAAACCCGCGGATCGCGACATCGGCGCCGATTTCATTGGTCGCCCAGACATGATCGGATGGCAGATCGTCAACGCCGACAAATTCCAGCATCAAACCATCGGGGTCGGTAATGCGAATAATCTTCTCGTCGAAGCGCTCTTCCGGTCCTTGATAGGCGATGCTTTTTTGATGAAAGCGATCAATCCAAAAGGCCAAGGCCGATTTTGGAATCGCGAACACGATTTCCACAGCCTGCCCTTGCCCGGCACGGCCACGCGGCAGTCCCGGATGTGGGAAGAACGTCAACACCGAACCCGGCGTACCCACTTTGTCGGCAAAATAAAAATGATACGTGCTGGGGTCGTCAAAATTGACGGTTTTTTTGATAAAGCGCAGCCCCAGGATTTTTGTGTAAAAATCATAGTTGCGTTTCGGATCACTGGCCATGGCGGTAATATGGTGAATGCCGGATGTTTTGGTCATGGTTATCTCCCTGTTTTGACTCGGAATGTCTTGATAACTATAAGCGTCTTATTCCTATAGTGCAATACTATTGAAGTATTGAAATATAGCATGCGCGTGTCACCAAATCGTGTCTTTTTGACTGGTATCCGGTTTGGGTTTAAAAGGAGGTTCACTCACGTTTCACCTTTCAGCGGTTGAATAGGCTTATGTTCCAACAGCGTTGTGTCCCCCCTCCTGTTCACTTTGCCGCTGTGGCGTTGCTCAGCTTGCTGATGGCAGGTTGTGCGGGTGGACGTTTCGACACACCCTTTGCCAGCGGCCATTACGAATCACATGCGGTGCAATGTGTGCCCTATGCGCGGCAAGTGTCTGGTGTGCAACTGTATGGCGATGCTTATACCTGGTGGAATCAGGTCGCACCCGACCCTGCGCAACCCATACTGACCGCGCCGCGCTATGCGTATGGCATGCTGCCTATTCCCGGCAGCGTGCTGGTGCTGGCGCAAACGCCGCGCATGACGCATGGCCATTTGGCCGTAGTCAAAGATGTGATCGACCCGCGCACAATCAATGTGACCCAAAGCAACTGGGGCAGCGACAGCAAAACCCGCCGCATCATTTATGAATCTCAACGCGCCATGGATGTGTCAGACTTAAACGATTGGTCACAGGTGCGGTTCTGGAACAAAGACGCCGAACAATTTGGTTTCCCCTATGCGGCGAAAGGGTTTATTTACCGGACAGCATCCCAACAGCAAATGCCTGATTTTACTACGGTCTTGTCACAAACTTTGGCTGATAATAATAGTGATGATACTCCACACGATATGGCGCACTAAAAGCATCAACCCGCACCAATCAAAATCCCGGCAATCAAGACCAATGCACCGCCGATAACGACTTGCGTAATAGCGCGCCAGACCGGGGTTTCCATGTAATGATTTTGAATCCAGACGATGGCCCAGAGTTCAAAGAAGACCACAATAAAGGCTATAATGGTTGCCGTCCAGAAATCGGTCAGGCAATAGGGCAAGGCGTGGCCCAGACCGCCAAGGGCCGTCATGACGCCACAGGCCAGTCCCCGTTTGAGGGGTGAGCCACGGCCGGAAATAACGCCGTCATCATGGGCGGCTTCGGTGAAGCCCATGGAAATGCCGGCTCCAATTGAAGCGGCCAGGCCGACAAGCAAGGTGGTGTGGGGGTTGTGCGTGGCAAACGCCGTCGCAAAAATCGGTGCCAGTGTCGACACGGAACCGTCCATCAAACCGGCCAGACCCGGTTGCACCCACGTTAAAATCAATTGGCGTTTGGCGTGCTGGGCTTCGTCCTGTTTAACATCGTCCGACAGGAGTTTTTTCGCGGTGATATTCGTCAAGCATACATGCCCGCGTTCCTGTGCGGCCAGATCGCCAAGCAGTGAACGTGTTTGCGGATCGGTCGTGTTTTTAGCCGCGGTGGTATAGAAATGATAGGCGTCCATTTCCATGTTGCGCGCTTCCTGACGCATCCGTTCAACGCCCAGATTTTGCAGCAGCCACACCGGGCGGCGCGTGTAATACCCCGCCACATGCTCGCGCCGGATTAAGGGGATCGTGCCGCCAAAACGGCGTGCAAAATCGGCGATCAGACGGCGGCGATGTTCGTTTTCTTCGTTTGCCATGGTGACAAACATGTCGGCTGTCGCGGCGTAGTCGGCGCGCAGACGATCGGCGTAATCCTGATAGATGCGGCTGTCATCCTCTTCCGATGAAATGGCCAAAGCCAGAATTTCGGCTTCGGACAGGTCGGCAAACCGTTTGCGGCTGGAAGAGAAAAAACGCATGGGAACTCATTGAATTTATGACAGAGTGCTCGAGTATAGATTGTTCTGCTCATGCGTCTATCCGCGAGAATGGTTATCGCTCAAGTCGCAGACAGTCTCACCTTGCTCGACGGGTGACCAGACTTATATCCATGTGATATGCCCCATCCCGAGTGAGTTTATGCCATGATTACAATTGATGCCGCTGAAGCCTTTCGTGATAATGCGGCCAAACGCCGATTCGAATATCAGGTGGAGGACAAAACCGTCTTTGCCGATTACAGCCGCCTTGATGGCAAACTGTATATCAATCACGTCGAAGCCCCGCAAGCGTTGCGCGGCACGGGTGCAGCCGGTTTATTGATGACCTTTATTCACGGTCTGGCAAAACGTGACGGGATTGAGATCGTGCCGGTGTGTGGTTACGCGGCAGCGTGGTTAAAGCGGCATGGTCAGTAACTCATTACACACTGTGAATTAGCATAGATTGTAACGTTTCTGCCTTTTCGGCCTTGGCCTTTTGCCCGAAACCCATTTGATGATATAGAGCTTTAACTTGCGTGTAGGCTTGCGGATAATTTTCGTGCAACATTTTTCCTGTGATACACTTTGCAGTTAGCAGGGCATTCTCATATAGATTAGCGCGTTTTGATCTTTGCCGAATTAAGAAACATTCCATATGAGCTTTAATATAACGTTTGTCAGATACGCCGCTTCCTTCAAAATCTACAAAAGCCTCATTCACACAGATGACCCGTTTGCATTTCTCTAAAAAACCTACAGTAAGTTCATAGTCGGCTGCAATTGGATAACGTGCTGAATATTGTTGTGTTCCAAGCGTTTCAAGATTGTAGATTGTGCTTTGATGATGTGGAACTTGAAAAGAGTCGCGTGAAATAGTTTGTGGTTCATGATATTTATCCCGTGTGATATAACCACCATAAACCATGTCTACTTCAGGATTAGCATTTATTGTATCTAGTACAGTAGCAACTGTTTTATTTGTCGGCAGCGTATCGCCAGAATTCATAAACCAGACAAAACGACTACTGGCTTGTTCCAAGCCTTTATTCATTGCATCATACAAACCTTTATCAGGCTTTGACTGATGCCAAGCCATGTAAGGACTGTATTCTTCAACTGCTTCATGCATAAGGTGTTTGGGGCTGCTGCCATTAACAACCAACCAACGCACATGTTTAAGCGCTTCAGGACCTTGCGCAACAATGCTTTCCGCCGTGCGGCGAAAACCATTGTCATTTCGACCTATCGTTACAATATCAAGGATGTTTGAAAAATCTCTCATAGCCGATTCTTATCTAATCTTATGGCAATTTGCAAGAAAAATTTGGCAACCTAATCATAATATATGTTTCTTTGAATTTATCTTGAAATTTAAATACTTTTTTATTGCTTACAGTGCTTTAAAACACCACCGTCTTATTGCCATTCACAAATACCCGGTTGTCAAAGACCAGTTTCAACGCCTTGGCGAGCGTTTGGATTTCGACTTCGCGACCGGCTTTCGCCATGTCCTGGGCATCGTCATTGTGATCGACGGTGATCACTTGTTGCTGGATAATTGGTCCCTCGTCCAGCTCATTGGTCACAAAATGGGCTGTGGCACCAATCATTTTGACACCACGCGCAAACGCCTGCGCATAGGGTTTGGCACCGATAAAGGCTGGCAGAAAGGAATGGTGAATATTGATGAGGCGGCCGCTGTATTTGCTCACCACATCCGCGCTCAGGATTAGCATGTATTTTGCCAGCACAATATAATCGGGTTGATACTGTGCCAGTTGCACTAATAAAGCTGTTTCATGTGAGCTGCGGTTATTGGGGTTGTGCTGGATATAGTGATACGGAACGTCAAACCGCGCGACCAGATCGTGTGGTCCGCCCCCTATAAATGAGTCCAAGCCGAGAGTTATTCTTGGTATGATGTGGACATCTAGCGGGAGGGTTTTGCATGTCACGGCGGAGGTTTACGGCGGAGCAGATTATAGGCTATTTGCGGCAGGCTGAGGTGATGATTGGCCAGGGCAAGCGGATGGAAGATGTGTTGCGTGCGTTGGCTGTGACGGGGAATACGTATTACCGCTGGCGGAAAGAATACGGCGGTCTGGGTGTGGATCAGGCGCGGCGCTTGAAGGATCTTGAGATAGAGAATGGGCGGCTGAAACGTGCTGTCGCCGACCTGACTTTGGATAATCTGATTTTGAAGGAAGTATCGACGGGAAAGTTCTAACCAGTCCTGAGCGTCGCCGGGAGGCTGTGGTTTATGTGCAGCAGAAGCTGGGAATTACGGAACGACGGGCGTGCAAGGCGTTGGGGCAGAGCCGCGGCTTGCAGCGCAGGCCTCTTAAGCGAGCGCGTGACGAAGAAGCGCTGACGGCGGACATTATAAAACTTGCGGCGCGTTATGGTCGTTACGGTTACAAACGCATCACGGCGTTGCTGCGGGTTCAAGGCTGGGTGGTTAATCACAAACGTGTGGAGCGCATCTGGCGGCGAGAGGGGCTGAAGGTACCGCAACGGCATAAGAAGAAAGGTCGTCTCTATCTGAATGACGGTTCATGCATCCGACTTAGACCGTGTTGGCAGAACCATGTGTGGGCGTATGACTTTGTAGCGGACCGGCTCAAGGACGGCACCAAGATCCGCACACTGACGGTGATCGATGAGTACACGCGGGAATGCCTGGCTTTGCGGACGGGTTACAGCTTGAAGGCGGATGACATCATGGCTGTGCTGACGGATCTGTTTGTGAGCAAAGGCATTCCTGATCATATCCGTTCGGATAACGGGTCGGAGTTTACGGCCAGATCGATCAAGGACTGGCTACCAAAGCTACACGTCAAAACACTGTATATCGAGCCAGGCAGCCCGTGGGAGAATGGTTATAATGAGAGCTTCAACGCAAGGCTGCGGGACGAATGCCTGAATGCGGAGACGTTTTACACGCTGAAAGAAGCCCAGGTGATCTTGGAGCAGTGGCGGCATCATTACAACCATATCCGCCCGCACACGTCGCTGGGCTATAGGCCACCCGCTCCACTGGCCAGAACGCATGCTTGCATCATGGCAGGGGCTTCCGCTTACGCTCCAGCCCCCGCCATGATGCTGCAGCTGCTCCAAACTGTAACTTAAAACCTGGACTCAATATCGGGGGTTGACCAGCACCAAACTAGCCGGTGCTCGGTGAGCAAATGCATTCAAAGATTGAGTCAATATCCATACCTCCGAATGATCTATAATTATAAGGCGATCATGTGTAGTGCGAGCGGGAGCAAGTCTCAATTGAACCCGACGGTTGCTACCATGTTGTACCACCCAACGTTGAAAACTTGGTTCAAGAGAAGGCTTATGATCCTTTTGATCTGCCAAAAGACGTATTAATACATTTTCCTGAACTAGAACTGCGAAATCGGTGAGTACGGTGTGATCAAGATAAGGATCAACTATCAGAATATCTTGCTGAGCTTTGTTTAATACCTTTGATATTGCCGATATAGCGTCAAAAGAATTTCCTGCTGGGATAAAACTACTTTGAACAGCCGCGGAAGCTTTTAATTCAGTAGTGAATAAAATTCTATAAAGAGTGGTCTGAATTATGCGAGCCGATGCTTGAGCTTGTGATGCACTAGCAGCATATCCGGCCAGTCGGCTTATATTATCAATCGCGGATTTCAACTCTACTTTTAGAAAAACATCTCCAGACGCCTCAGCTACGGCATATGCGTCACCAAACCACTTAAGTGTATCAGTATTTAAAACAACGTTGGCCAAATCAGGCATGCACTCTATTAAGCGACCAACTCGTATATAAAGGGCATCCGCATCCAATTTTTCTTTTTCCTTAAAAAATCCTATTTGTCTAAAAGCATAATATACGATTCTGGACAAAGAAATAGCCGCTATCGGGTTAACGATTAGCGGCTATTAATATTTCTATCAGTAAGTGTGGTCAGATTAGTGAACTCTGTTGCCTATCACTATACCCCCACCGCTAAGGGTGGCTTTTTTAATGGAATGGCTGGGGTGCTAGGATTCGAACCTAGGGTGGCGATACCAAAAACCGCTGCCTTACCGCTTGGCGACACCCCAACACAAGCAATTGGCCCGAAAGCCGCTTGCGGGTTCCTGTTATAAGTGGGCAACTAGTAAAATGCAAGAGGTCATACCGGACAATTGGACAGACAATCGCATCTTTATCCATGCGTCACATCACCTTGGATTTACAGTTTGCTATTCAAGCATCGACCCAGTGCCGTCGGCCATTGCGTAATAGTAAAATGTATAGAGCACAGCCGATGCTGTTTCCTTGCTAATATAATCGCTGAGGTGATAATAATCTAACATATACTGCACATACATTTCCATAGGGCCTCCGGTTCATATGGGTGTCTTATCCCACCGTATCAGGAAATGTTAAACATGTATATAAAATTTTATCGAAATATGAACAAAATGCTGCTGCAATGCAATATATTAGCTAAAATGCTGTCTACTGCTCAATTTTGACCGTTGTCATGACTGGCGGCACCAGGAAATTATCCAGATAGGTGCGGCCTTTGATGATGCGGCTGCGCGCCGGTTCGACGTCGTAATCCCAGCCTTGCGCAGTGGCATAGGCAACCGCTTGCTCAGCCGTCGAAAAATGCAGGGCGACCTGGTTTAGCGTGTCGCCCGATGCGACCCACCCCATAATATGTTCCGGCGCGCGTTTGGTTTCGAGTTCATACTCTAAGACCCAAGCTTGGCTTTTCGCTTTGGCCTGACCTGACGCGGCCCGACCTAACGCGGCCCGACCCGATTGCATTGTGGTTTTGGATGGTTTGTGGATTCTAACGCGACGGTTCATGGGAGAAAAAGAACCTTGAAAAGAGATTGGTGCCCGCAGCCGGAATCGAACCAGCACGCCCTCACAGGCAACAGATTTTGAGTCTGCCGCGTCTACCGGTTCCGCCATGCGGGCACGTGAAGGTTAAAATGCCGTTCCCTTTGCCGTTTGTCAACAGCCATTTTAATAACAAAACTGCAAGTCAGAGCTTTTGGCTTGACACAAATTTAAATTATGAAATATAAGAATAAAACAATTTTTATTTAATGGTACGTTTCATGACGCATACAGATACGATCTACCCAGAGCAAAATTATACTGTTGTGTTAAACAGCATCAATTATGGCTTAACGGCTTATCTTTCAACATCTCAATTCGACGAGCAGTTGACTATGCAAGATCACTTGGGGCTGTTACTGCCCGCAATTGCGGAAAAACCCTCCACGCTTTCTGTTCTCAATCTTCACGGAAGTCCTATGGATGCCATTAAACGTCTCAATGATAGCATGAGAACCCTGTTGCAAGACGAAAAACCCGTGGATATGGCAGCTTTAAATGTGCAGCAAACCGATTATATCGGATTTATCCAGCCGGCAACCGCCAAATATTTGTGTCTTGCAAATAATGCTCTCGTTTTGTTGTCAGCAAATGGGCAGCTTTTTGATCAACAGGATAAATCGGTTACCGCAATTGAACTACAGGATATTTTTAACCAGCAAAAAATTGATCTTGAGAATACTAAAAATCTTGGAATGTGTACACAAATTGCCTATCGGATGTGCTAAAAACTTTACATCCAAATAAATTTATGACGTTATTAAGGTATGTACCGTGTATTTCACTCCCATCATTCCAGTCAATCGTTACGGCCTATTCACAGGGTTTATCGCCTTGGCCGTTTTACTAACCGTGTTTGTCAGCCAATACGGGTTTGGCATGCGCCCGTGTGCCTTGTGTCTGTGGCAACGCTACCCCTATGCCGGGCTGTTGATAATGGGATTTGGCATGCATTACCTGGCTTGCAAGCGTTCCTCTCTCGTCGTGTTTTCGGTGCTGATCTTTGTCTTGTGGGCCACCGGTTTTGCCATCAGTTTATTTCATGTCGGCGTCGAGCAGCATTGGTGGGAGTTTCATTCGGCGTGCAGCGGCAATGTCTATGAGGCTGGATCATCGCCTGACGAGATGCTGGCCCATTTAAAAGCAGCGCCCGTCACACGCTGTGACCAATCGGCTGATTTTCTGTTCGGCTGGAGCATGGCCGTGTGGAACGCGCTGTTGTCAGCCACCATGACCGTGATCAGTCTGGGGATGAGCGTGTTTATCTATCGCGCATTATTTACGCCAGATGCGCCTGCAAAAATGTAATGCCCGCTTGTATGCCCTCATTATCAATCGAATGCGGCAACATCGGGCGGAACAACGTGTCCACCGTGCCGCCGTTGTTGCGGATGATATCGGCGGCCAATTGGCTGGCACCCCAGGGTACGACATTATCCATCAAGCCATGCACCAACAGAACCGGCGGCAAGGTTTTGTGTTTTTCCGTGAGAAAACTTTCTGGCGTCAACATGGCGCCCGAATAACCGATGATACCGGCCAGATCGGCGACATGGCGCAAGCCTAGGTGCAAGGCAATCATGGTGCCTTGGGAGAAACCGATTAAAACCACATCTTTTGTCGTGACATTGAACCGCGCGCATTGCGCCTTGATATAAGCGACAACCAATGGTGTCACGGTACGCAATCCCTGTTCGATCTGCCATGGCGTACAATCCCAGATGCTGAACCATTGATAGCCGTTGTAGGAATTATGTAATGGTGTTGGCGCATTAGGTGCCAGAAACGCCGTATTGGGCAAGCGGCTTTGCAATTGCGGTGCCAGCCCCAACAAATCCGCGCCATTCGAGCCGTAACCATGGATAAAGATCACGATTTTTTTGACAGCGGCCACGCCACCCGCCGGTAAAAGTTCCGGGCCGGTTAAATCGGTCATGCGGCGTCTTTCAAAACTGTTGCCAGGCGCGTGGTCGGCAACAGGCTGCGCAAGCCGAAACAAATCTCGTCATAATCCGGTTCATTGTCTGGTGTAATCACGCCGCGGCGGATAAAGAAATCGATCAGGCATAAAGCCGCTTCGGGGCGGAATTCGTCGGTGTTTTTCATGGTGTGAATGACCTGGTCATACGACCACAACATGATATCAGCCGTTTCCCAGGTGTTCACAATTTGTGGCATTATTACGCCATTGGTGTCGAGATCATAAATGTAGATATTCTCATCGAACAGAAAGCCTTTTGGCGTATGGCGAAAGGTGTGGATCATGCTGGTGCTGACCAGACCGGCACAGTCTTGCGGTGTTAAACCTGCTTCTTCATGCGCTTCAACGATTGTGTTTTCCAGGATGGTGCGTCCGGCGATTTGTCCGGCACCGACCAGATTATCCAGAAAACCCGGATATTGATGCACGCCCGTGCCGCGTTTGACGATCCACATTTGGTCATCGTAAAACGCATTGACGCGTGAGGCATAGCGGCGCACACCCACGAACGGTGTGTAAAAACGGCGCATTTCAAACAAAACGGTTTGGCGTTGCGGGGCAACGGTGAACCAGTCATCGCCACCCGTGGCTGAATAGTCAATTTTAGGTGGCAAAACGCCCTGCTCTGACGCTTTCAGCAACACCACATCCACCGCTTCGGTGCGTTTGGCATAGGTGTCGTAAACGGGATGAAGTGTCAGCTGATTATTAGCCAGCATAAACACATCACCAAGCCCGGCCAAGCCTTTGGCGACATCCTCTTTCGTCCAGCCGATACGAACGCTATGACCATCATGCGGCACCACAATCGGCACAAAACCGGTGAAATCAAATTGCTTATAGCGGCGAATGAGGCGGAGGAGAGACATGGCCAATGGATATGCCTGATCAGGCCCGAAATGGCAAGTTCTGGACGATGTGGCGACACGCCTTAACTTTGGGTTTATAGTGTTGGGCTCACACTGGAACCGAAGGATGACGACATGAACCCGAATATTGTGATTGGTTTGATGGTGCTGGCGATGCTGGGTGCGGTTGGCGCTTTGGGCGCTGGTCTGGTCAATATGGCCCGCGGCAAGGAAGGCACCGCACAGGCGTCTAACAAGTTAATGTGGCTGCGGATTTATTTTCAGGCCGGAGCACTGGCACTGTTTGCCCTAGTCATGTTTCTCTTGAAAGGATAATTCATGAAGATTTTGGTGCCGGTCAAACGGGTCGTTGATTATAACGTTAAAATCCGTGTCAAGGCAGATCAGAGCGGCGTCGAGTTGGATAACGTCAAAATGTCGATGAATCCGTTCGATGAAATCGCCGTCGAAGAAGCCCTGCGCCAGAAAGAAGCCGGCAAGGCGACCGAGGTGATTGCCGTGACCATTGGCCCGGCCGCGTCGCTGGAAACCTTGCGCACCGCCCTCGCTATGGGGGCCGACCGCGCCATACATGTGATTTATGATGGTGTAACGGAACCCTTGGCCGTGGCTAAAGCTTTGGCCGCGATTGCCAAACAGGAAGAGCCGGGTTTGGTGATTATGGGCAAGCAGGCAATTGACGATGATTTTAACCAGACCGGCCAAATTTTAGCCGCCCTCCTCAATTGGCCGCAAGCAACCTTTGCCTCAAAGCTGGTGGTTGAAGACCAAACAGCGTTAGTCACCCGCGAGATTGATGGCGGACTGGAAACACTGCGTAGCCCCTTGCCAGCGATCGTGACAACCGATTTACGGCTGAACCAGCCGCGCTATGCGTCCCTGCCCAACATCATGAAAGCCAAGTCGAAACCGGTGAGCAATGTGACCGCCGCCGATTTGGGCGTTGACCTGACCTCACGGTTAAAGAGCGTCAGCGTCAGTGAACCGGCCAAACGGCAGGCCGGCATTAAGGTCAAAGATGTCGATGACTTGCTGGTCAAATTACGGACCGAAGCCAAAGTGATTTAGGAGACACGAATGTCAATTTTCGTTTTCATTGATCATGATAGTAAGACTATTAAATCCAGCGCTTTAAGCGCATTGCATGCGGCAACACAATTGGGAAAGGATATTCAGGTCATCCTCATTGGCCACAATGTCAGCAGTGTTACAAACGCTTTAAAATCAATCAACTGTATCAAAACTGTTCATGTGCTGGATGACGCGCGCTATGCGCAACCGCTGGCTGAATTGCTGGCACCTGTGCTGGCCGATGTGGCCAAGGATGCCGCTTTTATTGTGGCACCCGCAACGACGTTTGGGAAAAATATCTTGCCGCGTCTGGCCGCTATTTTTGATGTCCAGCCGTTGAGTGACGTCATCCAGATTCACGGGCCAACCGAATTTACCCGGCCGATTTACGCCGGCAACGCTTTGCAACGTGTGATCTCTGACCAGTCGCGGCAGATCATAACCGTCCGTCCAACAGCTTTTGCCCCCTTGCCGCTCGATGGCACTGGCAGTGCCGCAGTCGAGATTATTCCGCCACCGGCATCGGTGGCCCCGGTCAGTGCTTTCGTCTCGTTGGAAGCCGCTGGTGGCGAACGGCCGGAACTGACCTCGGCCCGGATTGTGGTGTCTGGCGGACGGGCTGTTGGCTCAGCCGATGGTTTCAAGATTATAACCGGTCTGGCCGATAAACTGGGTGCGGCTGTAGGTGCATCGCGTGCCGCTGTCGATGCCGGCTATGTGCCAAATGATTACCAGGTTGGACAGACCGGCAAGATCGTGGCTCCTGACCTCTATATCGCCATCGGTATTTCCGGTGCCATCCAGCATTTGGCGGGCATGTCAGGGTCAAAGGTCATCGTCGCGATCAACAAAGACCCTGATGCGCCGATTTTCCAGGTCGCTGATTATGGGCTGGTGGGCGATCTGTTTGACCTTGTGCCGGAATTGCAAAGCAAACTGTAAATTTTATTTGACATATGTTTAAAGTTTGTGTTATTGAATGCCGCTCTCTTAAGCGATGCATTGTCTTTTGCATTCGTGTTATAATTATAATCAAGGATGCGGATTTAACTGTGCTTAATCGCCGCGTCATGGTGGTGCTTCATGAAACTTTCGACACGCTTTTTTCAACCACTTGGCTTATTCCGGTCAGAAAGACCTCATACTTTGTCTGCGAAAAATTCCGTGCCTGCCATTCAACCTCTGTCAATTTTTATTGAACAAGGGAAAAATCTTTTGACAGGTTATCAGTCGGTCAAAAAAGCGCTGCCATTGCTGGAAGCTATTCAACTTATGGCCGACCATCATCCCGTTAGAGTTCGCCTGTTATCCACGCAAGACGAAACAAACTATACCAATGCCATCAATAAACATCTGATTCACCAACAAGGTTTCGATCCTGAAAAGCCGTTTTTATCCAAACCGCTTTTTATAACAAATATGGCTGACCCAAAGTTTTTGGACACTAATCTGGCAATTATCAGCAAGCAAGCTGCATTGGGCGCAAATGACCCATTAGTGGTTATCATCAGCAATCAGCTGCAAACAACACTTGCAGCAGCTGATCAGAACATGGGCGCAATTTACGTGACCGGTAACTATGATGCTGCAAGTCGGGATCTTCTGTCATACGCCCGTACAAATAAAATCTATGTGCCGGATCAAAACGTTTCCCCGTAAAAATCAGTTTAAGCGTTACAAGTTCAATTCGATAATTTCAAATCAAGCGCCTGCATTTCGGGCAGATAATCCGTCATCAGTGTTAATGGCACGTTGTGTTTGGCGCATTGCTGGACAACATGTTTGTAAACATTCTGACGCGGGGCGTCTAATACTTCAAAAAGTCCCCAGGTATTGAGGCCAAATCCACGCGTTGCCGCATCTGCAATCATCGTGTCGTTGACGGTCATGATTTCTGGATGCATATAACCAAGTCTTGCGGCGGGATGAGCTTGGTCTTGCCACGTGCGCGATACCATGTCGAGTGAATTGCTATTGAACGGGAGATATTGATAGAGCGGATCATCGACGTGGTCGGTGAAAATCGGAATGGCGGGCGGTGTAGTCTCATCACCGTCTTTGCGTTCACGGAACAACATCGCAAATGATGACGTTGGAAAATGGTGTGACGCCTTAATGACGTTTGTCAAACTAAAGCCTGACCACAAAATGCGTTCAATTGCCAACGGTGATGCGTCTACTGCTTCTGCAATCCGCGCGATAAAATCATTATCAGCATAAGGCTGGCCAGACCCTTGCAGGTCTTTGATCTCGATGTTGACGGCCCAGGGCAGTGTCTGTGGGTCATGCTGCGCGACAAGTTTGAGCATGTCGGCAAATGACATGACATGACCGTTCTGGTTGCGTCCGGTGTGATAGTTCTGAATGTCGCGAAACGACATTTTATTGAGCAATTCGGGTGGAATATTATCACCAAAAAAATGATCTTTCGGCACGACATTGTGGAGGCAGAACAAAATGCCGTCGGCCGACATCAATACGTCAGTTTCAATGTAACCGGCACCCGCTTTGTAAGCTGCGGCCAAGCTCTCCAGCGTGTTTTCACATGGCAGATGCGCGATGTCGCGCTTGTCCTGAAAAAAATCATGGTCGGTGCAGCCCAGGCCGCGATGGCCGCCCAGTCTGATGCGTGTGTGTATTGTCATGCGTTTTTCTGCCTTACCTAAACTGGAAGCCTTGAGTATAAAGCAGCTTTATCTAAAAAGAGTACTAATTAGTTCGCTGAGGCCAGAGTAAACAGATTGCGCAACTCGGCATCTTCAACCGGCTTGTCTTTGGCCGGTTTGGTGAATTTAGCCGGTGTCGTCAGTTGTAGTTCCGGGTTGTTGTGCTGTGGCCAAGCCCCATCAATCAAGGCCTGCACATCCGGTGCGCCTTGCCCCATGCGCAGGCGGTACATCCAGTAATTCGCCATCACATGTTCAACAAAAGCGCGGGTCTGACCGAATGGCAGTGATTCGATAAACAGCAGCGGATCGTTTTTCGTTTTGATCGTGTCCTGCCAGTTTTGCAGATTGCCTGGACCCGCATTGTACGCCACGGCCAAGTACATCAGATTGCCGTTGACGTAAGGCTGACGCAGCAAATAATCGACATAGCGTTGGCCCAAACGCAAATTGGTTTTTGGATCCAGCAAGGCTTTATCGTCGAAGACTTTTTCATCGCCAATAAATTTAGCGGTTTCCGGCATCAGCTGCATTAAACCACAAGCACCTGTCGATTTGTTCTGTGCCTTGGGATCGAAACGCGATTCCTGACGGATCAACGCATGAATCAATGCCGGATCGACATTGTGATTGTTGCTCATGGCATCTTGCAGCAGCGGAAACAAGGTATCGTTGCGATAGACCGCCTGCAGATACGGATTCTGCTCTTGGCTTTGACGTAAGGTGCGTTGAATGTCGGTCAGATGATACGCATGCGCTAATGCTGAAACAGCGTCATGGATCGGCTGATTCGTATTGCCTGCCGTTGTCGCCAGCCATTGTTGCAACTCAAAACTGGCTAAATCGGTTTGGCCAATATCCAGTAAGGCCAGCACGCGTTCACCCGCCGGCTGTGCGGCCAATAATTGAATCGCGTTGTTGTCCAGTTCACGTGTTGATGTCTCCGTACGTTGTGCAGCCGGTTGAAAGTCGCGGCCCAACGCACCATGCGCTAAAACGCCATAAAATGTTGTCGGATATAAACCAGCTTTTTGTAAGTATAAGGTGCGTGCCGCTTGATCGCCTTGACGTCCAGCTGCACGGGCCGCCCAAAATGCGCCAGCAGAGTAAAACCAGGGATCAACCGTATTGAAATCATGCGCATCTGCAATTTTAGCGAAATAATTTTGTGCTGCTGCATAATCGTGTAATTGCCACGCCGCTAATCCACAGATCCAGTTGGCAATTGGATTATGTTGACCGTGCATACGTGTCGCGCGTTGCGCAATTTGGCGCGCGTGTGAAAATTTTCCGCTTTGGTAAAAACCCATGGCAATTTGTGCCAGCAATACGCCACGTTGTGCTTCACTCAGATTTTTTTCTTGTGCATTTAATAACGTCAACGCTTGTGCTGGTTGTTCGTGGTTCAAGGCCGCCTTGACTTGACCTGCTATGATATTGGCATTTTTTGTTTGCAGCTTTGCCTGTTTTATTGGCAGAGATTTGACGTCAGGATGGAAATTGCCATTCACCAGACGGCTGATGCTTGGCTTGTTGCTCAGCAGGTTTTTTGTTAACGCTATAAGCTTTGGCTGAGCGACCTGGTCATCATCATTCAAACGGCGGCGCATGGCCAGTCGATAGACTTTGTCGGCGTTTGGCTGATCACCGAAATCGTGCAGCCAGCTGTTCAGCTCGGCAAAATTTGTTTTATACGTTGGATTGACGACATAGCGTTGATACAACACATGACCCACCAGCAATGGATCATCCAGATTGGCGATCAACGGATCTGTGTCCTGCCATTGGCCGCTTTGCTGGAGCATGAAGATGCGCGCATACAACGCCCGGTCTTTATCATTGAGCAAGCGAGCCGGACGGTCAAAGTGAGCCTGAGCCGTGATGGCAGCAATATCGACGCCTTGCAGGGCGGGTGCTGGTTGGCGTGGTGTTTTTGAAAACCATAGGGAGGCGAGACCGGTGCCCACCATCATGCAAACCACAATGGAGGCGACCAGACGGAAAATGCGAACGCTGAAACAGCGCGCTATGGTTCCGGTGTGTTTTTTCATGGGAGGGGGTAGCAAAGCTGTCTTTATAAGGACAGCGAGTGAACGATGAACGTTTTCCTCAGTTGTTGCGACAAGACTGCGTTAGGAAGATTGCTCTTCGGTGGCAGGGAGCATTTGACAAAAGGATAGAAGACTTTGCCAAACACGCTTCTTTGTTAGCGATTCTTTAAGCATAGTTTCGGGCTTTTGTAAAGAGATTGCCCGGTTTTTGGAATTATTTCCTTTAAATACAAGATCGTATTTTTTATCGCTCGCAGCGCTGCGACCAGCTGACTTGACTGGAACAGGAGCGGCTGTGGAGTCGCCGGAGGCCGGAAGCAGAGCCATGGATTCGGCGATCTGGCCTATGGCCCGGGTGACGCCATCTCCCAACAAGATGAAATGCCGCGGCGCCAATAGGGTTATTTCTGTTTGTAACAAGGCTTGAGCCAACGCCAATTCCGGTGGCAAGAGGCTGCGCTGACCCGGTGGCCGCCATTTTGACAGATAGGTCAGGTAGATCTGGTCGCTGGCAACCGGCAGGAACCGCAAGGCCTGACGCAGCAGGTCATGGGCCGGGCCGCTAAAGGCTTCACCGTTTTGGTCCTCCACCGCATCCGGGGCTTCGGCAACCACCATCAAAGAAGGTGATGACGGGTTTGACCCCTTCTCCAGCCAGCGGCCCAGAACGGGTTGGGTCGCTGTCTTACAGAGGCTAAGATCATTGAACCGGGTCATCCAGTTCTGCAAATCTGTTAAACTGGTTACTGCCGCCAAATCGGCTGCCCGAGCGGTGTCCTTGGGTGCCATGGCTGGAGGTAGTGTGGATTGCGCGGTAGTTACAGCCTGCGGCGCCACTGGGATCGGTTCCGCCTGTCGCGTCAAGGCTTTAGCCAGCGGCATGGCCGGACTGTCCAAGGTCAATTCGGTGACACCGGCCGCATGCAGCCATTCCAGCAAATGTTGCTGTTCCGGGTTGATGGAGAGGGGAAAAATCGCGCTGTGCAAAGATATTTTAACTGTTTGATTGTTAGCTAGTAAGAGCCTGAGTACGTTTACCGACTATAGTCTTCAACCCTTCTAAGGATCAACCCGTGGCGCCCCCGACTTTGACGCAGAATCCTTTGAAGATGCCGTCTTCAGACATGCAGACGACGCGAACGCGAATGCCCGCGCGCAAACCTAAAGTCGATTTCCTGTTAAGCCGGATTACGTGGAAGATCATCATGGCTGTGTTTGCCACGATTGTCGGCCTGGAATCCGGTATCCTTTATATTACAGCGAATAATTATGAGCAACAGCAATTGCTGCAACTCAGCGAAGCTAGCAAAAATGCATTGGTACCACTGTTTGGTAAAAACGATCGTGGCCAGATTACCAGTCCGCCCGGTGATATTGTCTTGCGTTTAATTGCAACCACACCCGTCAAAGGCGTCACCGTGTATAATCCACAAGGTGGATTATTTGCGCGCGACACCTATGGCGAAGCCCCATTAACCGCACCTGACCCAACCCGCATCAACAAGCGCCTGACGTGGCGCAGCCCGGACGGCAATCGTTATGAAGTAAGTTTAGGACCGCGCCATATTCAAGCGCCGTACAGTGTTGTGATGCGGATTGATTCATCGGCAATTCAAGTCATGCGTCATGATTATATCATCAAGAACAGCTTAATCGCATTGCTGTTATCCTTGTTTGTGACGAACGTGTTGATTTTGGCGATTGGCAAATGGTTGCTGGAACCCATTTTGATGTTGCGCGATAATTTGTTGCGCGCCGCGCGTGACCCGGCCCATGCCGATCAATATCAGACTGAATATAACCGCCGCGACGAACTGGGCAGTGTTATCAGCTCGGCCAATAAACTGATCCGCCAGAATGCGGAAAGCCTGACGCGCCTCAATCAACAGGCGCAGGATAAAATTTTCCGTGTGGCCTATTACGACAGCCTGACCGAATTACCGAACCGTGCGCATTTCATCAATAAACTCGACACGATTTTGCAAGATCGCTCAACGCGCGAAGCCCTCGCCGTTATGGTCGTCGACATCGATAATTTTGGTGATGTCAACGATACGCTAGGTTATGAAGCCGGTGACAAAGTCTTGAAGATGATCAGCGACAAGCTGAATCAGACCTTGATTAACGCCACATTGATCGCACGCCTGGGCGAAGATGAATTTGCAGCGATTTTTACGTTACACAATGAACCGCAACAGCAGATTCAGAACATTATTCAAACAACGCTTAGCCTTTTCAATAAATCGTTTGTTGTTAATGACAACGACATTGTGTTAGAAGCTTGTGTCGGGATGGCCTTATGGCCACACGATGCCGACAAAACGATTGATCTGTTGAAAAAAGCCGAGAATGCATTGGATCAGGCGAAACTTGAGCAGACAGATCGTTATTGCCTTTACACGTCCGCGTTTGACCAAGCTGTACAAGCACGCATCCAGATGATCCGTGATCTGCGGATTGCAGTGGATGACAAACAATTTACCCTGGTGTTCCAGCCACAAATCGATGCGCGGACACATCAATTGATCGGGGCTGAAGCCTTGATCCGCTGGGAAAAACCAGACCCCGATACGGGTAAGCGCACCTTTATTCGGCCGGATCATTTTATTCCGGTCGCGGAACAAGCAGGCTTGATTGTGCCCATTGGCCGCTGGGTTCTCAACGAAGCCTGCCGCTTTGCGCAGCAAGCCACAACACAGCATGGCTTGCCGCCGTTTCGCGTCGCTGTCAATTTGTCGGGCGTACAGATGCAGCGCGATGATATTGTCGAGGTCACGCGCCAGACGCTGAAAGACACAGGCCTGTCGGCACATTTGCTGGAACTGGAAGTCACCGAAAGTGCCATGATGAAAGACATGGATCGCACGATTCAGATTTTACAGCAGTTAAACGAACTCGGCATTGAATTAGCCATTGATGATTTCGGGACAGGGTATTCATCCCTGAGCTATCTGAAAAAATTCCCGATCCACCGCTTGAAAGTGGATCGTAGCTTCATCATGAATGCACCAGACGATAGAGACGATACAGCCATCACGAAGACTATCATTAATCTGGGCCATTCGCTGAATCTAAAAGTGATTGCCGAAGGGGTCGAAACGATTGAGCAGGTAAACTTTCTCACTGACTTTGGCTGTGACGAATTCCAAGGTTATTATTTCAGCAAACCGCTGGCCCCCGCCGATTTCTATAATTTTATGCGCAGCTACCGGGCGCAGCATGGTGCAGCGGCACTGGAAACAGCCTGAAAACATCTTGATTTGCCTCCGTTGCCGCCCTAGTCAAAGACCAGGCGAATTGATATTATCCGCCTATGACACAAACATCCTCTTCGCCGTCAATGGCCCTTATCAAACGGATTTACCGTGATTATATCTGGGAGCATCGCTTGCTCCTTGGTGGCGCTATTGCCTTGATGCTGCTGTCTGCTGGCATGGTGGCGTTGCAAGTGTGGATTTTGCAAGACATTATCGACAAGGTATTTGTTGGCAAACAGGCAACTTGGTTATTGCCGCTGGGCGTTGCCGTCATTTTGATTTTCGTGACAAACGGTTTTGCTACTTGGGGGCATACGTTATTACTGGCGAAAACCAGCTATGGCGTCGTGACACATCTACAGCATCAATTATTTGATAATATGCTGCAACAGGATATCGATTATTTTCAAAAAAATACTGCCGGCAGTTTAGGGTCTTATTTGATCTCTGACATCAATGTACTGCGCGGGTCGATGATCGACGGGATCATGACCATGATCAAAAATATTTTTACGCTCATATTTCTGGTGGGGGTCATGTTTACGCGTAATCCAACTTTGGCCATCATTGCGTTTATTATTTTTCCAACGACCGGTTATTTTGTGGCCCAGGTCGGCAAGAAAATGCGCCGGATTGCGGGTACCACGCAAAATGATATCGGGCAATTCTCCGGCTTGTTGAACCAATCGTTTCAGGGCATTCGCCAAGTTAAATCCTACACGGCTGAAGATCATGAAAAGATCCGGATTGGCAAATATATCGACAGCCTATACCGCCTCAGCATTAAATCCATCCGCACAGCCAGTTTAACGATTCCACTGTCTGAATGTCTGGCGGGTGCTGCGGTTGCATTGGTCATCTTTTACGGCGGCAGCCAAGTGATTGCCGGGCATAATACCACCGGAAATTTCTTTTCATTCATTGCCGCGTTTTTCATGGCGTATGAGCCGCTGAAACGTCTGGCCAAAGCAAACAATATCCTGCAAGTCGGCTTAGCTGCCAGCCAGCGTATTTTTGCCGCGTTGGATCAGAAACCGGTCATCGTCAGCCCAAACAACGCCCCGGCTCTCGTCATTAAAAATCCGGAAATCAAGTTTGACAGTGTCAATTTTACCTATCCTGATGGGACCGTTGCCTTGCGTGACTTTTCGGCCCACATTCAAGCCGGTAAAAAAACGGCGTTGGTTGGACCATCGGGCAGTGGCAAATCAACCTTGCTGCAGTTGCTATTGCGCTTTTACGATGTCACGTCCGGTCGTATTCTGATCGATGGACAAGATATACGCAGCGTCGATATGGTGTCGTTGCGACAGCATCTGGGCTTTGTCAGCCAGGATATTTTTATTTTTGACGACAGCGTCAATGCGAATATTGCCTATGGCATGCAAAATGCGTCACAGGACATGATCACGGCCGCGGCGAAACAAGCGGCGTCGCACGATTTCATTACCAAGCTGGAAAACCAGTATCAGACACGCCTTGGCGAATTCGGCGTCAAGTTATCGGGCGGGCAAAAACAACGGGTGGCCATTGCCCGCGCTATCCTCAAAAATGCACCGATCCTGTTGCTGGATGAAGCCACCTCTGCACTGGATACAGAGTCGGAACAATTGGTCAATCTGGCCCTCAATCACTTGCAAACGGGCCGCACCACACTGGTCGTCGCCCATCGTTTGTCAACGATTAAGGATGCCGATGATATACTTGTACTGCAGCATGGGCAGCTTGTTGCACACGGCACCCACGCTCAGCTGCTTGGTCAGCCCGGTCTTTACCCAACACTTTATGCGGGGCTTGAGGGTTAAGGCTGTTATTCCACCGCAAACACGGATTACGTATGCTTGCTGTTACCGCCATTGCTGTGCTTGTTGTCTATTTAGGCGTTGTATTCGTGATGATGCTGGGCCAGAGACAGTTGGTATTTCACCCCAATGCTGATGACAGTTTCGCTAATCCAGTGGCACCATTTAGTGTTGTCAGTGTACAAACCAGTGATGGTCTGACACTCAAGGGATTTTATGCCCCGCCACACGATGCCAGGCCCGTGATCATTTATTTTCATGGCAATGCCGGAACTGCTGCTGACCGCATCTTCAAGGCGCAGCATTTTCTGACGGTGGGCTATGGCTATTTGCTGATTGAATATCGCGGCTTTGGCGGCAATGCCGGGCTGCCGGGTGAAGAGGAATTTTATCGTGATGCACGTGCGTGGCTGGCATTTTTGAACGAACAAGGCATCACTGCCGACCGGTTTGTCTATTACGGGGAATCGCTTGGCACGGGCGTTGCCGTGCAGATGGTCACAGAAACGCCCCCCAAAGCGGTGGTATTGGAAGCGCCGTTTACGTCGGTTGTCGATGTCGGCGCGTACTATTACCCATTCCTGCCCGTGCGCCGGCTGGCGCAATACCGGTTTGACTCACTGGAAAAAGCGGCAGCTCTGACGATGCCGGTGTTGATTTATCACGGCCAGCGCGACATCACGGTGCCCTTCCGTTTTGGTGAAAAATTGTTTGCCGCCATTCCGTGTGCCAATAAAAAATTCGTCTCTTTTCCCCAAGCCCGTCATAAGGATCTGTATGATTTTGCCGCGGGTGAAACTGTTCTGGAGTTTTTAAATCATTATGCGCCATAAATCATTTTGTGTTGTTTTGCTGCTGTTATGTGTGTTTGCTATCACCGCGTGTGAACCTTCAATGCTTGCTGTGAAAACCACGACCATTGAACGCGCCGATAAAACCCAAGCTAATTTTTCCGTTGAGATGGCTGTAACACCTGCGCAGCAAGAACATGGTCTGATGGGCCGTGAAACATTGGCACCAGATCATGGCATGTTGTTTGTTTTTGATGAAGAACAGGTTCTGACTTTCTGGATGAAGAACACGCCATTGTTTCTGGACATGGTGTTTGCCGACAGCCAAGGTGTGATTGTCGATATTCACGCAAAAGCCCGGCCGTTTGACGAAACGCGAATCGTGTCACGCAAGCCTGCTCGTTACGTGCTGGAAATTGCCGGCGGCCAAGCGGAGCGGCAAAATATTCACATTGGTGATCAGATCAAACTATAATGTTGCCTGCCCGTTTCGGATTTCAGCTACGTTTCAAACGCTTAGATCATCATTATGCAGACATCGCTTTTTAATAGACATATACTCGGTTCATCTCTATACTCCCCGCTTTATCATTCAAGGGGATTTATCATGGAACAATTCAGTACGCAATTTTCATCGTCAACCAATTTGGTTGCGCAAACGGCAGATAACCTTCGCGATATGCTGGACATCAATTTTAGAGAATTTCAAAAATCCAAGGGATCTTTCTAGACCTGTCCACCCACAACATGATGAGCTTGTTGATCTGGCGAAAGATTTGATGCCGCAAAGAGACAAGAATATAGGGATGCAACAGTGGGCAATGCTTACACGTATTGTCATTCCAGGTTTGCACGCTTATGCAAGCCATCTAGATAATTCTGATGATGTGTGTCCTGTTCTCGTTCTGCAACAAGCCTTGCAAAAAACCGAACACATGCCACATTTTTATAAGATGAAAAAACTACAACTTGGTGCTTTCAAGTTAGCGTCTCGTCAAAAGACACGACAGAACGTTGAACCTGTTAATGAAGATGTTTCAGCGCCAGCTTTAGCTCTCTAAATATTTCAAAATCACATCGCAAACGGTCGCGTCGGTGCGGGTGGCAAGTCAATGAGCTTGCCACTGTTTGCTGTGATTGTGACGCCATCATTTGAGATACGGTTGACCGTGCCACCAGGGGGCAAGGCATCACCGGCTTTGACGGAATAGCGCGCAGATGGATTGGACGGGTCTGGTGTAATGACGGCACGGCATGAGCCTTGAAGACAGCTGATGTCCGTCCACATCAGATCTTTCAAGCCGAAGTCAGGTGATAAAGTATCAACGTCTTTTGGCAGTTCATCACTATTGCTAACCGTGACTGGGATGACTGGAATAACCGGCATCGCCGTGGGCAATGGCGGTGGCAGGAAATCAGCATAGCGGTCAGGATAGGCCAACGCACATGTCAGGTTTTTAGGCAGTTCGAGGCACAGGTTCAAATCTGGCTTTGGTGCATCATAAGCGATGCCTATTTTTTTATAGCTTATCACCATCGCGGCGACCGATTTTTCGCGCTCCAACAATTGGGCCAATAACGCGTTTTGCCGTTGCAACGTTAAAAACGTCTCCAGATATGGATTAGACGCTGCAATCGGTTTTGCCGCAACAGGTATAAGTGTCGGTGATGTATTATCAGTCTGGTCTGCACGAGCGGATGCTGCTGCAGGCACTGACCTATCAAAAGGTGCAGTTTGGGCAAAAACGGGCGACAAACCAGATAAATTAAAGCCCAGCATTACGGCTGTGATCAATCGTAAATGCTGGGCTTTGTATAACATGATAATTGTCAAATCTTTTTCGAAACTTTTATGGGAAGCTCCACGCCATTGGGGAATCAGCATCTCCACATGTCGTATCAGACAAAGTCGCCGGTGGCGGATTACCGTTTAATTTTACCCCTTGGTCTTTAATCGACATCGCCAATTTGCGGCACGCATTGGGTGGGACTGCTGGCAACGTAACAACCAGAGTTGCTCCCGTATCATTAATGCCCAAAGCACCGCCCCACGGGTCTTTTTGCGTATCTGAAATAATTTTAGCTGCGACAAGTGAAGTTCTAACACCTGCATAACCCTGGCCTTGTGATAGATTAGAGGCTTCGTTACGAATGGTCATGATCATCCGTGTGGCATCGGTGACTTTATTGCCTTCTGATACCAAACGATATGTTGCAATACCGCCAATCAGCAGCAAGGCACCAACGCCAACAACGAGCAAGAGTTCGAGTAATGTAAAGCCGCTCTCGCTTGACACGTGTGGTTTGAAGTCTGGTTTCATCGTTTGTTCTCCTCTGAAACGATTATTGCATTTGGTCGGCGGATGCCTGAATTTGCTGGACGACGCTGAAGATGGACATGATCAGCAACCCCATGGTTATCGCAATGAGAAACAGCACAGCTGTATTCGCCATCTTCATAGCCACGTCGATGCGATCAAGCACGTCGTCAACCCATTCACGCGCAATCGTTGTTATATTGTCCTCAAAATTCCTTAAGGCCGCGTAAATACGCATGTCGTCTATGAGTTCAATATCAGGAAATCCATAGCCCGCACGGTACATCGCCTCACCTAAATTATGGCCCGAAACGATCTGCCGCGAGATTGCATCGATTCGTTCCCGCATGTAAGGACCCACACGGCTGGAGATGCGTTTAAGGGCAACCTCATCAATTTTAACACCAGAACTCATCAAGGAGGCGACAGATAGCAAAAAGGACGAGCCTTGCCACATGCGGTATACGCTCCATGGCACCAGCCGTTCAACCAGCATGCGTGTGCGTCCATGCCAGCGTGACATCGTACCGAATACGAGCACCGTCAGCCCCAATACGCCCAGCAGCAGCCACGGACCGAAATGCCGGATGAAATCAGCGATTTTAGCGACAATTGCTGGAACACCTTGCCATTTTTCAACGGGCAAAACATCAGCAAATGCGGGAATGACATTATAAGAGGCCAGGAATAACGCATTGCCCAAAATGATTAGGAGCAAGAGCGGATAGGCACTGCTGCGCACCACCATTTTTTTAACCCGCCGTTGTTGCGCAACCGCTTCGGCCGCTTCAGTGAGTGCGCGCTGCATCCGGCCAAAATTACCACCGGATTCCAAGAGCAAGGATTCATTGCTGGGTACATACGGCGCAATACAAGTGCCAAAATTGACGCCGTTTTCAATGGAATGACGCCAGCGTTTGATCAGTTTCGCCATGACGCCACGGCGTTGTTTGCCTTCCGTCAGTTCCATTTGCTCCAAGGCACGGCTGATAGAAATCCCGTTACGCAACAATTGGGACAATTTGCGGTAAAACCGCTCACGCGTGCGGGCATCGAATTGCAAAGATACGATAAATCGCCACCACATGCGCTTTATACCTGCTGCACGATGCGGCGTGGACGGGCAATCGGCCCGACGATACGTTCCGCATCATACGGTGATACTTCACCCTTGCCGAGACGTTCAATCATATGTTCCATCATACTGCGTCCGCCTAAATTATTAAGCCAATATTGTTCGGCACCGGCTTTGTCGGCATTTTTCACGAACTGCATGAAATGTTCATCCGGCAGAATAATTTCTGCCACAATTGTCCGGCCGCTGTAGCCGGTTAAACTGCAGTGACTGCACCCTTTGGCATTTTGCAGGCGAATCGATTCAATCGGTACATTCACATCTTCCAGACGCGCCAGCATGGCATACGGCAAGTCAGATGTTCGCAAAACCGGACGATGGCAATGCTGACAGAGGCGACGTACCAAACGCTGCGAAATCATACCAGTTAATAATGATGGATCGCAGAGTTTATAATCTTCGACATGCAAATCGCGCAAACGAAACGGAATCGTAATGGCATCGTTACTATGCAGTGTTGTCCAGACCTGGTGGCCCGTCATCGCTGCTTCAAAGGCCAGTTTTGCCGAAGCTGGGTCACGTACTTCCCCGATCATCAAACGGTCCGGATTCGAGCGCAAGGATGCTGTAATCGCGCGGGTGAATGCCTCAGACCGCTCATCGGAACTGGAGGCATTGACAACCGGCATCTGCACAGCGCCAGGAATTGGATATTCCGGTGGATCCTCCACCGTAAAAATCGCGATATTGTATTTGAATTCTTTCAAGATGGCGACGATGTTTCGTTGCAGTGTCGTTGACTTCCCATGTCCTGTTGGACCAGCGACAATGTTGATACCAAACGGCTTCAACCGCAGCATTTCGAAATCTTCCATCTGCTCTGGCGAAAAGCCCAGTTCGAGCAGATCGCCTTTGGATTTGTCATCGCTATCATACAGAATACGGATGATCAGGGCGCGGCCACCATAGACCGTGGGATTAAACTGCATGCGTAAAGAAATGACCCCTTGTGGCAAACGCAAATCACGCCGGTTGGAGCAACGGGCCGCCTGATATTCATAGGGCTGGTAGTTGACGTCAGAGGCATCGGCCATGGTAAAGGCAGCGGCGCAAAAGCCATGGCCATATTCTGGCGGCCATTCCGCAATGTGTTCGATTGATCCATCGATCCGGCCACGCACGACGCATGACCCTTCAGTGACCGTAATGTGAATATCAGAACAGCGCCGGCGCGACATCATCGCAATCAAATCCAACACCTCGCGGCGCATCCGTGCGTCATCCTGACGGCCATTCATACGCTTGTTGCGATTGGTACCGGCATCATAAGCTTGATTGACGGTGGTAATATCCACCGGCTCCACGCCCACATTATCATAGCCTTCCAGCCTCAGTTCTTCGATGAAACTGATGATCGCCGGACTGTTGGTATGTGATTTTGAAACAAGCAGGCGTCCATCACTGAAAAACGCAGCAATTGACCGCAAGTCATCGCCTTGATCCAGAGGGCCGCCTTCTGCCGTTAATGGCGTGTCTGGATTCCAGTCACGTGACTGGATGGTGCTGCCAAACAGTTTCATGATTGGTCATCCATCTCCCGTCGCGGCGTCGAAGCATTATATTTTTTTGTAGTTTCAAGCCAGCTTAAAGCATGGTGTGTTTTGCCATTTTCAAGCGTCACACCGCGTGCTGACAGTTCAATGATTTTGTCACCATCGGGCAAGATATCATTGATTTTGACGTTTGCAATTGTTTCGCCCTTTGCCAGCTGTGCTTGCATATCAGCTCCTTGCCCCCAGATCCGCTGAATTTTCCAGTCGCCATTATCGGCAGAGGTGATAGCCGGTGATCTTGCGCGTACCGCGTTATTGGCCGGTTGTGCTTTTGGCAGATCAGGCAGCGAAGGCATTGACGGGATAGCCGGATAGCCATTGGCATTATTTACCGTCAAGGTGCTTGTAGCGCCCAATGGCTGGAGGCGAATGACTTCACGCTTTTTAACGGATTCATCGAGCTGTTCCAGCAATTTAGCCCGCTGCAAACACAATCCCAATCGATCAATGTCAAACTGTAAATCACCTGGATTAGCGACAGACAATTCCGCAAGCTTGGTGGTGTCCGGACATAGATTATCGGCTCGGGCTGTAACCGTCGTCAGGAAACCTAAACAGAGGGAGCCAATCAGAAACAGGGAAAAATTTTGTGTCATGATTTGATCTCATTTGCTTCACTAGGCCGTTGCAATATCAGCATCATTTTGTATTGCCAGATACTTTTCGGGACATCCCACACCACTGAGATTAACTGCAAACCCTTTACATCTAGGTAATTTTTCATCTGTTCCGGCGCTTGTGACGTTGTCAATCTCACATCCAAATAACTGCGTGGTGGCAAGGCTGGCGGCGGATGGGCACTGCCCATTAGGCTAGCCGGTGGCGGGGGCGGTACGGGCGGCGTGATTTGCTTGATTTCCATTGCACCAGCCTGTGTCAAAGATTGTTGCAATTTTAATGTGGCCTCCGCCGCAGACAGCAAATTTTCTTGCAAGATGGGCACAGGCCGCACCAGATTCTTTTTGGCTGTTACCGTTTTGCCTAACATGGTGATATTATCTGCTTCAGGTACAGATTTTAAATGATCCTGGGCAAACGTTGCGTTCTTGTCATCGTACTCCCATGTCAACGTCATGATATCAGCCGTGCACGCTAACGTCGTAAAATGCCAGCCAGCAATGGGCTTGAAAATCTGTTTGGACGCTGTCGTGCAATGATCGATAATTTGTATTGGTGACGGAATTTCAACTAAGTCTTTTTTTGGCGGCTCAAGTGTCGGAATGGGCGTGACTTTGGGCATAACGACTTCTTCCGGCTGCATCCACAAGCTGGAAAACGCATAAATGACACCCATCAGCATGAATAAACCAAATATCGTTGCAATCAGAACATTCCGATTTTGCGCCCCCCCAATGGCTGAGTCGAAGTTTGTTGGCTGCAATGTGACGCTTGGCATATCATCAAATAAACGCGCCAGTGTCATTTCACGGCTGGCTTCAGCGATATTCCAATGCACCGGCGCATACGAATGCGCCCAAGTATGCTTGGTCAGGTTCTCATGAAATAACGCATAAGCGTCACTTTCAGCCGTAAAAAACTGATCGCCATTTGGCGCGATGGCATCGGCATGCACCTGCATGTACCACCAGCCATTGTCGGCTTGGAACACACCGTGCCATTCACCAACCAGCTGATCGGCGACAACGATGGCCGCCACCGGCATGTGTCGACGATGCCCCTTGCCCAACCAGCCAAACCCGATTTGCAAAGCGATATGGCTGCGCAGGCAATAAAAATCGGCCTCCGATTTTTTGATGCGGCGGCGGCGTAACGTTTTTTTCTCGTCTTCGTTGACGACCAGCCAGAGCAAGCCTACTGCATATTTACGGCCCTGATATTCAAGAATGCCGGGATTGTCATCGTCTTCCGGTGACCACATGGCGGTCTACCTTTCAGATGGCAAAGGTTTGATGACGTCCATCGGCTCTTCCGGCAATACATAGGCGCGGATCAGGAGAACACGCACTTCGCGCCCTTTGCCAAAGGCCTGACGCCCGCCGAGCAAGATATTCCATGGCCAGAAGGTGCCGTTATTGTCCTCGTTCGCGCTTTGTCGTTCAAAGCCCGCCATGACCAAGGTTTCGCCTGATTGCAACACGGCGTTTTGCAGGAAGCCTGTAGTGTCGACGCGCGGCAGCTGCACCTTGGAATCGCCCGATACAAATTCTGTCAGCGCAACCAAATCTGTAATACCCAACGCAACGCGCAACATCACACGATCCTGTTCGATCACACGCGGCAAAATATTCATAGTAAGTCCCAGATCCAATGTGCCTGGCTCGATTGAGGTCGTGGTACCATTGACACCGGTTGTGGAAGCTGAAACCCGTTTGACGTAGTCAAGTTTGGTGGCAACTTGTAGCGGTGCTGGCTGGTCGGACAACGTAACCAACGATCCGGTGTGTTCGACTGTGATGTTGTCGGCGACGTTGTTGAGTAATTTCAATGTCGTGATTCCTGCGGAGCCTGCAGTTTGTGGATCCGATAAAATTCCACCTGAAATTAACTGGCCGGGACTAGTCGTATCGGCCGTTGTTTTAAAGCGAAAACCTTGTCCATTGAACGCTTCTTTAAAAATAACATCCAGATCCAGACGGTTTTCAAATGATTTTTTCAGCGTGACCGATAAAACGCGTGTTTCAATCGCGACACGGCGCAAGCGCAGTTTATTTTGCATGCGCAGATAATCTTCCGCCTGTTTGACAGCCGATGGGTAGCCTGACACGGTCACAGTGCCTGTGGCTGGTGAGAAACTGGCGCGGGCTTTTGTACCGATAATGCTTTCAATTGATTTTTGCACTTCGTCCCACATGGATATTTTCGCGGTCGTATCAACCGATTGCTGTGGCAGGCTACTGTCCGCCGCACCGGAACCGGTCCGGACACTGCCCCCCATACCCACGACGCCTGCCAAGGAATGCAGCATGAAGGTGCGTGTGACATGTTGGGAGAGTTGAATCGCATTGCCGGTATAATTCCATTGCGCATCGAAACGATCCGACACCTGATCAAGCAAATTCGAGAGTTTGCCTTGCCACACCATACGGCCACCGGATACTTCTAAACCATCGGCAGGCAGGAAACGTTCCTGTGATAAAGCTGTATTTTGACTGGCTGCACTACCTGTTGTGATCGCCTGACCCTGTTCGACCGTCACGCGAACGTTGGTTGCGGACTGGATGCGTGCGGCTACTTGTTCCAATGTCAAAGGCTGGTCAAAGGTGATAACGAGAGCCTTGTCGCCATCCAGATCACTTGGCAACATTTCACCTTTTTCAACGGCCACAGCTTGATTGCCAAACCATGGCGCATTTTCAACGGTGAGTGGTGAAACGGTATTTTGATCCGGCTGCATCTGTTTCAAGGCGTAATCAGCCGATGCGGCTGTTGTTTCAATGTCTTTACGTGCGGCAGCACGATCAGCACAACCGGGCGTGACCAGCGCGCTGCACACGATAATAGCCAGACATTTTTTTGAGATATGTGAGAATGACATGCAGCATGAACCCTTAAAGATTGTCCCATTTCACCGTTTATTCCTTAAAGAAACGGTAAGAGACAGCTAACAATGCTGATTTTAAGGTTCTGTTTACTATTCCGGATGGTAGTAGTCATAGATTTGCTGGGCAACGGCGCGGGATATGCCGTTGACCTTCATGATATCTTCAACCCCAGCGACAGCCACGCCTTTGGCAGAGCCAAAATGCAGCAGCAAGGCTTTTTTCCGTTTGCCGCCGATACCGGGAATAGCGTCCAAGGCCGATTGCGTCATGGTCATGCCACGGCGCGTGCGCTGTCCCGTAATCGCAAACCGGTGTGCTTCATCGCGGATGCGTTGCAGGAAATACAGTAGAGCATCATTGCTGGCCAGTTGGATAGGCGGTTGACCCGGCAGATGCAGGATTTCCTGACCCGCGTTGCGATTCGGGCCTTTGGAAATGCCCATCACCGGCAAATCTGTGATATTCAATTCTTTAAGAACATCCAGTGTTGTCGAGAGCTGCCCCTTCCCGCCATCGATAATCAGCACGTCCGGCCAGGTTGAGTTTTCATTTTCGGCGGTGCCGTTGCCGTCAATACCTTCGGTGTCTTCAATCAATTCATCTACAGCATTATCGATGCGTTCTTTCAACGCGCGAGTCAGGCGGCGCGTCAGGACTTCGCGCAACATGGCGTAATCATCACCTTCTTCAATCTCACCCTTGATATTGAATTTGCGGTATTGTTTGCGGTCGAAGCCTTCGGTACCGACGACAACCATCACGCCCAAAGGCTGTTTCCCGCCCAAATGGCTGTTGTCGTAAATTTCAACCCGTTCCGGCATTTTGCCGAGGCCCATCAGTTCCGCCAAACGTTCCAGCAAGTCCTGGTGCTTATCGACATCGGCCATGTGACGGGCATGAGCCTGTGTGGCATTACTCAAAGCATGTTCCACCAGTTTCCGTTTCGGTCCGCGTTGTGGCACAAAAATATTGATCTTGCGGTCGCTGGATGCGTTCAAGGCTTCGCTTAAGACATCCTGGTCCTGGACGGTGTCACTCAGGAGAATTTCCGGCGCGCAGGGGCGTGATTGGTAAAACTGCCCCAAGAATGACGTCATGATTTCAGCCAGCGTCACATCCTTGTCGTGCCGCGGGAAATACGCCTTATCGCCATAATTGCGGCCATGGCGGAAGAAGAAAACCTGGATACACGCCTGGCCGCCTTTTAAGACGCCGGCAATAACATCCACATCATCGACTTGGCCTTCGTAATTAATGCCCTGTATGGATTGCACAGTGGCGAGTGCGCGAATGCGATCACGGTATTGCATCGCCAATTCATAATCCATCGTTTCACTGGCCGATTGCATTTTGCTGGCCAGTACGGCTTGCACATCGTTTGATTTACCATCGAGAAACAGTTTCGCCTGTTTTACCTGATCAGCATATTCGCTCGGAGTAACACGCCCGACACACGGGGCCGTGCAGCGTTTGATGTGATATTGCAGACACGGCCGGGTGCGGGTGGCAAAGTTGCTGTCGGAACAATTGCGCAACATAAAAACGCGCTGCAGCGTGGTAATCGTTTGATAGACCGGACCAGACGAGGCAAAAGGTCCGTAGTAATCGCCGGGCCGTGATTTAGCGCCGCGATGACTCCACAATTGCGGGTACTCATGGTCGCCGGTGATAAGAATATACGGCACAGACTTGTCATCACGCAGCAGAATATTATAGCGCGGCAGATGTTTGCGGATCATGTTCGCTTCCAGCAACAACGCTTCCGCTTCAGTGTGGGTATGGGTAAATTCCATGGCCACCGTTTCGGCCACCATGCGCTGCAGCCGGATTGGCAGGCGGTTGATTTGGGTATAGCTCAACACGCGTTTCGGCAATTGCTTTGCCTTGCCAACATACAGGATTTCTTTTTTCTTATTGAGCATGCGGTACACGCCGGGGGTCACCGGCAGATGCTTGATCGCTTCCAGAATAATCTCGCGTCCGCGTTGATATGACGCGCTGCCTTTTTTGGCCGCGCGCGCGCCGAAATCATCGTCCAGCAAATCGGGTGTAAGTTGTTCCGTCATGAGTTAAGTATAGGCGGAAAACCGCGTTTTGCGAGAGTCAGCACAGTTGTACGTTACGTGTATTTCTGATCGGCAACTTTTTTGGCAGCCGCTTTTGTTTTGGCTGCTTTCTTGGCCATCTCCAATGCTTTCTTCTGCTTCGGCGACTGATAATCTTTCTTCGTCGGATCGACATGCTGCGGGTTATCAATCCGGTCAGCCAGACGTGCATAACTGTCAGCCGCCGCCAAACGACGCGGTGTCACAGACCCGGCACTGAGACCTAAATCCATCGCTTCCAATTTGCGAATTTCGTCACGGATACGCATGGCCTCTTCAAATTCCAGATCCGAGGCTGCCTGTTTCATGCGTTTTTCCAGGGCAATCACTTGCTGCTGCATTTGCTGTGGCGATTTGAAACCAGATTGCTCTTCCGCCATGCCAATGGCGCGTGGAATAATGCCATCTGCATAAGCCTGTTCCTGGCCTTGCGTACCGTAGATATCAGCAGCTAGATCGCCGATGGCGCGTTTGATGGTTGTTGGCGTGATGCCATGCTTCGCATTATGATCAAGCTGTTTCTGCCGGCGGCGTGACGTTTCAGCCAGTGCCACTTCCAGCGAATTGGTCATTTTGTCAGCATAGAGCACTGCGATACCATTCACATTACGCGCCGCGCGGCCGATGGTTTGAATAAGCGATGTGCGTGACCGTAAGAATCCTTCCTTATCGGCATCCAGAATGGCGACCAGCATGCATTCCGGAATATCCAATCCTTCACGCAGCAAATTAATGCCGATCAGAATATCAAATTCACCCAGACGCAAATCACGGATGATCTCAATGCGTTTGATCGTCTCGATGTCGGAATGCAGATATTTGACGCGCATGCCATGCTCGTCGAGATAATCCGTCAGATCTTCAGCCATTTTTTTCGTCAGCGTCGTCACCAGCACACGGCCGCCTTCGGCAATCACGCGTTTGGCTTCATGCATCAGATCATCAACCTGATTTTCGGTCGGGCGCACATAAACGACTGGATCAAGCAGACCGGTCGGGCGTACGATTTGTTCGGCAAAGACACCGTTGGTCTGGTCTAATTCCCATGGGCCGGGTGTCGCCGATACAAACACGCTTTGCGGTCGGAATTTTTCCCATTCCTCGAATTTCAGCGGACGGTTATCCATACAGGATGGCAGGCGGAAACCATGTTCGCTCAAAGTGATTTTACGCGCACGGTCCCCGTTATACATGCCGCCGACCTGTGGCACCGTCACATGGCTTTCATCGACAAATACCAGCGCATCGCGTGGCAGATATTCAAACAGGGTCGGCGGTGGTTCGCCCGGTTTGCGGCCCGTCAGATAACGTGAATAATTTTCGATGCCGGAACAGGCGCCGGTGGCGGCCATCATTTCCAGATCGAACGTTGTACGTTGCTCCAGACGCTGTGCTTCCAGCAATTTATTATCATTGCGCAACTCTTCCAGACGGATATGCAGATCTTCCTTGATCATGCGCATTGCTTTTTCAATCGTCGACATCGGCGTTACATAGTGGCTGTTCGCATAGACGCGGATGGTATCAATGGTTGCGCCCTTTTTGCCGGTCAGCGGGTCAAACGCGACGATCTCTTCGATGTCTTCATCGAACATCGTGATACGCCAGGCTTTGTCTTCCATGTGCGACGGAAAAATTTCGACCGTTTCACCGCGCGCACGAAAAGTGCCGCGGGAGAAATCCAGATCATTGCGCGTATATTGCAAACGCACCAGTTCGCGCAGCATGTCGTTGCGCGGAATTTTCTGGCCTTTTTGAAACTCAATGACCATCGACGAATAAGATTCAACGGAACCCATACCATAAATACAAGACACAGAAGCAACGACGATCACATCGCGACGCTCCAGCATCGAACGCGTGGCCGAGTGGCGCAGACGGTCGATCTGTTCATTGATCGATGAGGTTTTTTCAATGAAGGTATCGCTGCGCGGCACATAGGCTTCTGGCTGATAATAATCATAGTAAGAGACAAAATATTCGACCGCATTATTCGGGAAGAATGATTTCATCTCGCCATACAACTGTGCGGCCAAAGTTTTGTTCGGTGCCATGATCAGCGTCGGCTTATTCATCGCCTGAATAACATGCGCCATGGTAAAGGTCTTGCCGGAACCCGTTACACCCAATAGCACCTGACTGCGTTCGTTTGCCTGACAGCCTTCGATCAATTGCTTGATCGCGGTGGGCTGGTCACCGGCTGGTTTGTATTCCGATTGCAGTTGAAACAGGGTCTTGGCGTAGTCTGGCACCATGTTGCCGACCTTCATATGATCGGCGCTGGGAATAGACATAGACGGGAGGGATGTTGGCGGCTGGCTCATAACGATCTATATAGAGTAAGAAGGTCTTTAGACCATACTCCCCCTCCAGGAAAAATCCATGTTTTTGTCTGCTTTGCGTCCCGTTTTTGTTGCTTTTATCCTGTCATGGGGCGTTTTAAACGGGTCTGCTGCCCAGGCGCAAATGGATCTGGGGAATGCGCCAAAAGTCGAGGCGCAATTGATCGCCGAACAGGATTCTGTCCAGCCGGGCAAGCCATTCTGGGTCGCCTTGAAAATGGATATCGTGCCGGATTGGCACGTCTATTGGCGCAATCCGGGCGATAGTGGCATGGCGACACGCATTACCTGGGAATTGCCATCAGGTTATCAGGCCGGGCCGATTGTCTGGCCAACACCTAGCCGTATCGCCATTCCGCCGTTGGTGAATTATGGTTACAGCAATCAGGTGTTGCTGTTAACCCAAATCACGCCGCCCGCCAATGCACCGGCACAACCGACGGTCGATATCAAAGGCAAAGCCGATTGGCTGGTGTGTCATGACGTCTGTATTCCTGAGAGTGCTGCGATTTCCTTGACTTTACAGATTGCCGAGCAAACCCCGGCGCCAAGCCCGTGGAGCAGTGCGTTCAAAGCTACACGCACCCATATTCCGCAGAAATTTTCCGGGGATTTGTCGGTCGTCAAAACAGATGCGCAGTCCTTTACCCTGACGCTGAAAAACTTGCCGCTGCCCGCTACGGATACGCCGGTTGAAGCTTATTTTTACAGTGGTGATTTGTTGCTGGTCAATCACAGCGGCGAACAGCGCATGGCACAGAATGACCGCGATATGACATTGACTGTACCGTTTAATACCACGACCAAAGAGCATAGTCCGATGTTCAATGGTGATGTCTGGGTGCGTACCACACAGGGTGAATATAGTTTCGCCATTGACGCTCAATTTGCTGCCCCTGCACCTATCGCGCAGCCTGTGGCTACCGCACCCATATCTGCTCCGGTTAAGCCGTCAGAGTTTGGCTGGCTCAGTGCGCTGGGCTTGGCGTTCCTGGGCGGTATCCTGCTTAATCTGATGCCGTGTGTCTTTCCGGTGTTGTCGATCAAGGCCTTGGGCCTCGTCCAGAAAAGCCAGCAGGAGAGCCGCCGTTCAGTCGCCATCGGTGGTCTGGTTTATGTGGCCGGTGTCTTGTGTACGTTTTTGCTGTTAGGTGGATTGTTGTTGTTACTGCAAGCCGGTGGCCAGCAAATCGGCTGGGGCATGCAATTGCAATCGCCGGTGTTTGTGGCGGTGTTGATTCTTGTCCTGTTCCTGATTGGCTATTCGCTGATCGGTGCGGCCACCTTTGGTAGTAAACTGATGGGCATGGGGCAACAACTGACGCACAAGGATGGTTTGGCCGGTGTGTTCTTTACCGGTGCCTTGGCTGTAGTCGTCGCGACACCCTGTACCGCACCATTTATGGGTGGCGCCTTGTTCTTTGCGTTTACGCAACCGTGGTTTGTGGCGTTGAGTGTGTTGATCGCGTTGGGCTTAGGTTTAGCCCTGCCCTATTTCATGCTGTGTCTCTTTCCGCGTGCCTTGTCTGTTTTACCGAAGCCTGGCATCTGGATGGAGCATTTCAAGCAGTTCCTCGCCTTCCCGATGTTTGGTGCCAGCATCTGGCTGGTCTGGGTCTTGGCGCAGCAAGGCGGAGCGGATAGCGTATTGCGCGCGCTGGCTGCAATCTTGTTTGCGGCATTCACCTTGTGGGTGTGGCGCAGTGTGCGGCATGATACCAAAATGAATGCCTGGCATTACACTAAAATTGTCATTGCCGTCTTGAGTGCCTTGTATGTCTTGTCCTTGGTTTATGATCAGCGCCTATCCGTGATGCCAGGCAATGAAGCCACCACGACACAAGCGTCGACCTTGCCGCACGAGCCATACAGCGCGGCAACACTCGAGTCATTGCGCGCAGCCAATCGTCCAGTTTTAGTGAACATGACGGCCAGCTGGTGCATTACCTGTCTGGCGAATGAAAAAAACGCCCTGAGCAGCCAAAAGGTGCGCGATTTTTTTAAGGCCCACGATATTGCCTACTTGAAAGGCGACTGGACAAACCGCGATCCGGCTATATCTGATTTTTTACGTCAGTATCAACGCAATGGTGTACCCTTGTATGTCTATTATGCGCCAGGCGGACAGCCGAAAATTTTGCCGCAGCTGTTAACACCAGATGTCGTCATAAAGGAATTAATGCCGAGCGGCGTTCTTGAATAACTTTCCCAACCAAAAACATCGGAGATGTTGATGACCTTAAAATCCCTCTATACCGGTATCATGCTGGGTGTCCTGGCACTGACCGCCGTGCCGCATGCCCACGCGCAAACCGCGCCTGTTGTCGTTGGTGACAAGGCACCGGACTATAAATTCACCGACATCGACGGCAAAGACCACACGATTGCCGGTTTCAACGGCAAGATGGTGGTCTTGGAATGGACCAACCCGGGTTGTCCATTCGTGCATAAATATTACAGCAAAGGCGACATGCAAAACCTGCAAGCCGCCAGCACCAAAACGGGTGATGTCGTTTGGGTTGCGGTCAATTCCAGCGGTGAAGACAAGGAAGGCTATTTAGCCAGCAGCGCTGAGTTCAAAAAACAGATCGCCAAGGACAACAGCCATGCGACATACTATGTGCGCGATCCAAAAGGCACATTCGGCAAACTGTATGGTGCCAAGACGACACCGCATATGTTTGTGATCGACAAAACCGGGGTTATCGCCTACCAAGGCGCGATAGACAGCATCCCAAGCCCGGATCAAGCAGATATCGCCAAAGCCACGCCTTATGTGGCTGACGCCCTGAAAGCCCTGCGCACCGGTAGCAAACCGATGACCGTCAACACGCCATCCTATGGCTGTGGCGTCAAATACGCCGACGATGCCCCAACGGCAGATCCGACGCATGGGGCACTGAACCCGGCTGGCGGCAAAGCTGTGACGCCTGTGCCAAGTGGGACTGTGAAATAAAACGTTTTGATTGTATCTAGAAAACCCCGCTTTGTGCGGGGTTTTTCTAATACGTAGATTTCATTGTTTGAGGTTCTGGTATCACATTATTATGCTGCTTCTCAAAGGCAGTTGCCAATATTTGCATTGATTGAAAGTCAACTTTTTGAGTTAGCCCCTCAGCATGTTCAATAAAGCGGGTTAAGTTTTGATTGTCTGTTAACTGTCTAGCAGGCGCACTGATTTGTGCATAGCAATGACTTTTATCCAGTTCAATCCCAGATTTCTTCACTCTTTGAGTAACCAAATCTTTTCCCTGTTTGACGAATACTTTCGTTGTATCGCCTTGTCGCATGCGTTGAAAAACAGGAATACCATTTTGATAAGCAAATGTTCCAGCTATTTCGTTTACTTTTTTAGTTAGTTGAAAATTGGCTTCTGTAGAATTTTTTAGTTGCATTTTCCAAGTGCTACCTTGGCTCGCTATAAGTTCAGCAAGTTCATAACCCCATTCAACTTGTTGTTGATCAGGCGTTAAATTTGCTTTACGTCGCTCATTAGGATTTAATCGTGTTAAATCACCAAAACCATGTGTATGAAATACGACATTGGCCTTACCGAACTGTGCTTTTTGTGGCTGTAAGTCCTGATTTAAGCGGGCTTGCAAGTGCCAGCAGGCCAAAGGCTGTTCAGGCTGAATATAATGCCCATCCATTCCACGCATATGATGGCGTAAGCCGTTTTGTGAACGAGCCATTTCATATACGTCTTCAAAATTAGGCGCTGTTAAATAGGCTGTTAGTTTCTCAGGAAAACACATGCCTAAAGTAAACAAACCCGTTTTTGCATCCTTGTTAATCGTAATGCCTTGTTCCCGACGTGCTTTAAGAGACGCTTTTGGATCAAGCGGATTACGTTCATCTATTGTGAACCCTCTAATTATGTTCGTTTGGTCAAATGACATACACGAATCCATATGAGAATAATTTCTCTTATTCTCTCACATAGAGATATTATATTTCAATAAAAATTATACACTTAATAAAAAATTAATTTCTTGACTTGTTTTTCATATTTATATAAAATGCCGTTCCATGATCATGACGAAACCAAAAATGAATTTGAAAACGCTCTATACTTCTTTTTTTCAAGAGCCAGGCAATGAGTTTGGCCTGTCGTCAACACATCGCATCCGTGCGGATTTCGACGACAATCGAGATGTGTGGTTGGTTGGACCAGAACATAATGTTCAAGGAAAAATTCTTTCGCCAGCAATTAAAAGTGAAACAGCTACTGTTACTGAACTTTTGAACGAAGAATCAAGAACAGAACTTTATAACAAATTTTGCGAGGCAAAAGATATCATGCATGTCTCTACAGCCGAATTTGCTTTAACTCAAATGAACGAATACAAGAAATTTCTGGCAACTAAAAACAAACAGCAAGAGTTAAGTCAAAATCATATTGTTAGTTATTTTTGCAATTTGGCGCCAGTCGAAAAATTTAAATACATTAGTCTGCTACCTAAAACTTAATCCGAAACAGTTTCTGTTTTAGTTTTACTATCCGGCTTCACATCAATCTTTTTCCCATCACCCGCCTCTTTCGGCTGCCACAATTTCTTGGGCTGCATCATCTGCACCGCTTGCATGCGTTCTTCGGGGGAGAGTTCGCGCAGCATGTTGAGGGTCAGCATTTGCAGGTGTTTTTGCAGGTAATTCATACGAACGCGCAACAGGGCAAACTGCCGCTGGACGGCATCTTCATCGAAATTTTCGGCTGTCATTAAATTTGCCAGATTCTGCCGTTCCAGATGAATGGCGTCCAGATCCTGGCGGATATCTTTCATGTTGTTTTCAAGCGTGACCTTGAGCTTGGCTTGTTTTTTCTCTGGCGCAGCAGCCACCAGACGCTCGATCTGCTTTTCGGTCAAGCGGCCCATCATCATTTGCTGGCGTGTTTTGTGGCCGACTTCCTGGGCGATCAAAAAGAAATTTGCTCCCAATGAGACGATCAACACGATGATCAGAAATGTTTTATTTTGCAAAAAGCCAAACATTGGTCTTTGTCCTAAAATCTTATTGTGAAAGTCCGACGCCAAACGCGGTTGTCATCGTACCGCTGCGCAACACGCGGTTCAAATCATGGCTGTCGACATAGCCATTACCAAAACCCAGCAAGGCCATGACCAGCATCAAAAAAGCGCTGCGCTTCCACATCACCACGACGTAATTTTGTGCGCGGTTTTGTAGCGGCAGTGGCATGGCTTGCAAGCGCGCCATGAAATCCGGCGACAGGGTAAAGCCTGTGTCATCGAGACCAAGATGCGCATCCAATGCACGCGCAGGCTGTAAGGCCTGTTGACCTGCCACCGTCATCGCAAATTGATCGAACAAGGTTTGGTCGGTCTCTGGCCACACGGAACGTTGCGCGCCGTAGGCGTCGACACAAGCTAGAAAGCGGTTCCAGGGTTGTAACATCGTCATAATAAATCCCCTTTAACAGGAAGCAGTATCTGGCGCAAAGCAGCGCGGCCACGGGTTAACAGCGATTCCAGCGCGCTTTCGGTAATGCCAAGCACATGGGCGGCTTCGCGTTGGCTAAACCCCTCATAATGGCTCAGGACCAAGGCTTGGCGTTGACGTTCTGGCAGTTGTCGTAACGCGTCATTGACCGTATTCCGGCGTTGCTTTTGCACCATATCCAGTTCGCTGTCGGCTTTGGTATCAATCAGCTCCTCGGCCATCTCATCGTCAATGGCCACCATCGGCCTGCGGTTGGCGCGGAAATAATCGATCATCTGATTGTGCAGGATGCGGTAAAACCAGGTCGTGAATTTAGCTTCCGGGCGCCAGCGGGGGGCTTCGGTCCACACCTTCATAAAGGCTTGTTGCACCTGGTCTTCGGCCAGTGACTGGTCATAGAGATGCCGCTGGCAATAGCGGGTGGCTTTGAGCGCATGACGCTGCATGAGTTGGCGAAAAGCTGGCTGGCTGCCGCCCGCAATCTGCTGCATCAAGACAAAATCATCGGCCAGATCCACCGTCATGCCGCCATCCAGCGTCGACTGGTTGGCGTTAGCCGACCGGTTGGGCATCGGGATGCCAGGGGGAAAAGGTGTCACATTATCCATTACTGCCCCGATTATAGCGTTTTCCATGCCGCTTTGACCAGCACGAAATGAAACCGGGATAACAGTTGCTGAAAGAGCGGGTGACAGTGTCACAGTGAAGGCCTCCTGTGGGTTGCTTCATCCCTGCAAACGGGTCTTTTGCCTTTTTCCTGTGGCAGTTCGCATTTGTTACAGCCTGTCACAAATTCTGTCTGGTCTTTTCCGCCAGGGTTTTTATAAAGGGTTAACGATTTAGACAAAACAGACCAGAAATCTCAACTATGACAGAACGCAAATATTTCGGCACCGATGGCATCCGTGGCCAAGCGAACAGTGACCCGATCACTGCCCTCACCGCCCTCAAAGTTGCCATGGCCGCGGCCCGTTACTTTAAACGCACCCAAGAAGGCCATCGGCCCAAGGTCGTGATCGGCAAGGATACCCGCCTGTCTGGCTACATGTTGGAAAACGCCATGAGTTCGGGATTCTTGTCGATGGGCATGGATGTGACCTTTGTCGGCCCGATGCCAACACCCGCTATCGCCATGTTAACCCGTTCCTTACGCGCCGATTTGGGTGTCATGATTTCCGCCAGCCATAATCCGTATCAGGATAACGGCTTCAAGTTATTCGGCGCGGACGGGTTTAAATTATCCGACAGCATTGAGCGTGAGATTGAAACGCTGATCGACACGGATTTATCTGCTGAATTAGCCGCCCCCGCCGATATCGGCCGCGCGCGCCGGGTTGATGAAGAAGGCGGCCGCTATGTGGAATTTGTCAAAGCCACTTTTCCCAAAAACATGACGCTGGAAGGCATGAAAATCGTCGTCGATTGCGCCCATGGTGCCGCGTACAAAGTGGCGCCAAAAGTCTTGTGGGAACTGGGTGCTGAAATCATCCCGATGGGCGTCAACCCGAATGGCATGAACATCAACAAAAATTGCGGAGCGACGCATACAACGCCGATGCAGGATGCGGTCATCTTGCATGGCGCGCACATCGGGATCGCGCTGGACGGGGATGCCGACCGATTAATTGTGGCCGACGAACTGGGCCAGCGTGTCGATGGTGACCAGATCGCAGCAAGCCTTGCCACCTATTGGCACAAACAGGGCAAGCTGGCGCACGATACGTTGGTCATGAACAGCATGTCGTCACTGGGTATGGAGAAATATCTGGATCATAACGGTATGCGTTTGGTGCGCACGAATGTCGGCGACCGCTATGTGCTGGAAGCGATGAAAGCTGGCGGGTTTAACATGGGTGGCGAACAAAGCGGGCATTTTATTTTAGGCGATTATTCCACCACTGGTGATGGCTTGATGACCACCTTGCAAGTCTTGGCGTTGTTAAAAGAATCACAGGCCAAAGCGTCTGATGCATTGCATGTGTTTAAAGCGACACCGCAATTTTTACAGAACCTCCGTTACACGCGCGATAACCCCATGGATCGCAATGATATCAAAGAGTGGCTCACGGATTATGAAGCAAGGCTTGGCAGTGACGCCCGTATCCTGGTGCGCAAATCCGGTACGGAAAAACTGGTACGGGTATTGGCTGAAGCCGAAACCTCAGAGCGCGTCGACCAGATCATTGCTGACATCACGACACAGATGACGCCACACCTTTAACCTGAAAGTTTGTCATGGGCAATCGCGTATTTTTAGACATCCGTTTCACACATCGCACTGATTTGATCGAAGAAGATGCAGAAGATGTTGTCCGTTTAAGCAGCAATAATGGCTTGCCACTGTTTTGGTTGTCACTGCTGAAGCCGGATATCTTTGCTGGCGAGTGGGACAATGCGGTTAGACAATGCTATGTGCATGAGGCCGATGAGCCGGATCCGGCTTATTTTATTCCCGATATTGATCTGTCATGGGATGAAGCATCACGCAACATGCAGGCCATTGCCAAACGCATCAAACAGGACACAGAAACCTGGACTGACGTGAGCATCGACCCGCAAACGGGCGTTGCGACAACTCTGGACTGGCGGTCTTTGTATCTGCGATGGGCTGCTGGCCTCAATGCGATTGCACCAAAACTGACAGCCAAATATATTGTCATCACGCTTAATGAATACGCGCATTTTTACGATACTGCAGATGACTTTATTGCAGCGGTTAAGGACGCTGCTGCCTTCTGGCAGGGCAATCTTCAAAACCTGCCGTTTCATATCGATGACCCGGCGCGCGACCTGACCGGCTTTGATGACAAAACCGATTTGCCTTTTCCGCACCAAGTCACCATCACGACACGACCAGCGAACCAGCCATCAACGCCAGCACAGAGCAATCTTCAAGAATGGCTGATTGTTGGACTGGTCTTATTAATATGTGGCTTAGGCTGGATATTGGGCCGCAGTCTGCTGGGTGCAGTGGGTGGGTGGATTGGTTTGATTACAGGCTTGATTATCAGCGTCAAAGGCGTCTGGACATGGGCCAAGCACCAGCCGTAATTTGTCTATCAGTTGATCATCCTTAACAAAACCTGAATCGTTATGCTACAGTCTTAAGCATTTCCCAATGTGTATGTGCTATCCTGAAACTGTCGGATCAGCTTTTAGGATACCCAAAGTGACAGCAACTACCGGCCTTACAGGATTAAGTTCCTCAGTCGCCTGGCGGGTCTTTATGCAAGATCCGCAGAAGCAGCTCGACAAATTTGCCAAAAATAAAGATGTGCAAAAAGACCTGGATTATTTCAAAAAAGCCATAACGAAATTTACGTCTGTCGACGATTTACTGAAAGATCAGCGCGCTGTCAAAATTTTATTGTCTGCGTATGATCTCGAAGATGAAGCTAAAAACGGCATGGGCCGGATCAAAAAAGTATTGACTGAAGATCCGACGGCGACAGGTGCTTTATCAAGCCGCCTGGCTGACAGCCGCTTTGCCGCGATGGCTAAGGATCTACGCCTTGATCAAGGCCTAACCAAACTCAAAAGCGTGACGAAACAGATAACGATTGCCACAAACTATGTACAAAGCGAGTTTGAGCAGGCCTTAGGCGATCAGGATCCAGCCTTGCGTGAAGCCGCATATTTCGCGCGTAACACATCAAAGACGGCCAATGTCTATAACATTCTAGGTGATAAAATCATACGTGATGTCGTGCAAAGCACCCTCAATATTCCAGCCCAGTTGGCCATCCAGCCGGTTGAAACCCAGGCGCGCGTGATTACCAGTAAATTAAAAATCGATCAATTCACCAGTGCTGTCAAAAATGCCAATCTCAGTACCTCGCAAATCACGACGGCTAAACAAGATGCCGCTGTGTTAGAAGGCAATCTTAAAATCAGCGATGCGGCTGTGAAACAAGTGACATCGTTGCAAACGGCGATCAATAAAGCAGTTAGCGATTACGATGCCTTGGCGCATCGCACGATTGACCCCGTTGAAAACGCAACGCAACAAGACGCTATTCCACAATTGCTCCGGTTTGAGCAATTGCTGTCAGCAGGTAGTGCAGCCATAAATGGTGCCGGACAAAATATTATCAAGTTGCAGCAGTTGGTAACCGATGCCGGCAATCCAGCCAATAGCACCAAGCTGGCAGCTTACAAATCAAGTTTTGCCGCTTTGATCACCACGATTTCCGGACAAATAAACGGTGCGAGCGTCAAGACCCCGACTACTGTTGATATCAACGCAAATGGTGGCACAGCGCCAACGGAAAACATTCTGCAATTTGATAACAATGCTGTTCTCACCACACAACTAAAAGCAAATGGTAGTAAACCTGTTACAATCAATGTATTCAATGCTGCGGATTTGACGGACGCTCTGGACGCTGCCAAAACAGCCTTTGATGCACTGGCCAATAGTAACGATACTGCAAATTTATCAGCCGCCACCAATAAACTAACGAGTGCCTTAAACCGCAGCGTTGCGATTAAAACCAGTCTTGCAAACGATAAAGCAATTTTAACCGACAAATCAGACGATGTCCTTTACAATGCACCCTTAAACAGCAGTGATATTTTAAAAGGCAAACAGTCGATAGACGACGCGCTAACCCGCACACAAAATGTTGCTGATCTGCTCAAACAAATCGGGACATTGGCGGAATCGTCCGCGTCTCGTGCCAGCAACGCTGACCGGACTGATTTAACAACAAAATTCACTGCATTGCGGACGCAGCTGTACAATACGATCAACACAACTGGCACCAACGGATTAGATAATTTACTAACATTAAACGGTCAGGCTCAATACAATGTATTATCCTTGCCCGATGGCAATGGTGGCAGCGAAAACATCAATTTGTATGCCAATGGTGCAGGTGGCACTATTCATGACATTGTAACAGCACTGGACTCAGCCGGGGTTGGGGACATAGCTTCAGCACAGGCATTGTCACTTCAGGCTGTGCAATTAACTAATCGGACTGATACAGCCAGCAAATCATTGAATGGTGACCAGCCGGTATTCGCCAGTGTTGTCAAGAATTATGATCCAAAAGCAAAAATTGATCAAGTTTTTTTTGATCTGCAGAAAAATCTGGATAAAACGATTACCGCTGCTGCAGTCGGCAAGTCTAATCTGCTGAGCAGTGATCAAAACGAAATTTCATTTGCGGTCAGCAGCAGTACCGATTTGCTAAAGTTGCATCCTGCTAAAACGTTTAAATCTGACGTAGCATCACAACTGCAAGACATTGTTACACAGATTACCAGCGGTACCTTAACGGCTACACGCAGTGCTGTTCAATCATTGTCAGCTGTCGTTGATCGCACGTCGCGCTACTTAGGGTCAGATAACCGTAACCTGACTTTTGAACAGGGCCGGATTGGTGCTATACTCGACACGCTGGATGCGGAAACGGCGAGTAACGGAACCAGCAAATACAAAGTCAACAGCTTTACCGAAAAGTTTTTGACGCGTTATCTGACATTGAATGGCGGAACAGGTGCGACGTTCAGTTCGTCACAGGCGGCATCGCTGGATCTGTACAGCGGCAATACCGCCTCAGCTAGCAGCCTGCTCAGCCTGTCCTTGTCAATTTAATTGACAACCATATCAGACAAATCCTGCACCAGTTGCCGTACACCGGTCACACGGTGCTGCACGTCATCCCAGTTGCGGAACGCGCTAAGTTTTTGATCTGGTCTGATTTTGACCGTGCCGAGTTGTTTGTTGACGTAGAGCAGCAATTTATCCACCGCAGAAAAGTTGTTGCGACGGAAGGATAGTAAGGCACCTTTTGGCCCCGCGTCGATCTTGTCGATGCCGGCTTTTTTGCACATCTGTTTGATCGCCATGACGTCGAGCAGGTTTTTCACCTCGATCGGCAACGGGCCAAAGCGGTCGATCAATTCCACGGCAAAGGCCTCAATCGCATCATTCTCATTTAAAGACGCCAAACGCCGGTACAAGCCCAACCGCACCGGAAGATCCTGAATGTAATAATCGGGTATCAGCACCGGCACGCCCAGATTGATCTGTGGTGTCCAATCCAGATCGACATTCGCACCGATCAGGCCAAGCCCACCTTCTTTGGCAATCTGCACCGCCTCTTCCAGCATTTGCTGATACAGCTCGACACCGACTTCGCGGATATGGCCGGATTGTTCTTCGCCCAATAAGTTACCAGCACCGCGAATATCCATGTCGTAACTGGCCAGTTGGAATCCGGCACCCAGCGTATCGAGTGTGCCGATCACATGCAGGCGTTTCTTTGCCTGCTCGCTGAGCAATTTATCATTTTTGTAGGTGAAATAGGCATAGCCGCGGCGTTTGGAACGCCCGACACGGCCACGAATTTGATAAAGCTGGCTAAGGCCAAACATATCGGCGCGATGCACGATCAATGTATTGGCATTGGCAATATCCAGACCGGATTCAATAATATTGGTGGCCAGCAACACATGATATTTGCCTTCATAGAAATCGGTCATGCGTTCATCCAATTCGGCGGCTGCCAGTTGCCCATGCGCTTCAATGACGCGCACTTCGGGGACCAATTCCGCTAATGCGTCTTTGACCGCTTCCATGTCCGATAAACGCGGACAAACATAGAAACACTGCCCGCCCCGATAATATTCCCGCAAGATCGCTTCGCGGATAATGACTGGATCGTATGGCAAAACGAACGTTCGCACGGCCAAACGGTCGATCGGCGGCGTTGCGATAATACTCATTTCCCGAATACCGGACATGGACAATTGCAAGGTGCGCGGAATAGGTGTGGCCGTCAGCGTCAACACATGGACGTTATGTTTCAGCTCTTTCAATTTTTCTTTTTGCTTGACGCCGAAATTCTGTTCTTCATCAATGATCATCAAACCCAGATTGGCAAATTTGATCTGATTGCCCAATAACGCATGAGTACCAATGACGATATCCACATCACCATTTGCCAATTGTTCCTTGACCTTGTTCGCTTCGGCCGTTGTCACAAAGCGTGACAGTTGCGCGATACGCAGCGGGAAACCGGCAAACCGAGCCAAGAAATTCTGGGCATGCTGGCGCGCCAGTAAGGTGGTCGGCACCACAACGGCGACTTGCAGCCCGGCCATCGCCGCGATAAACGCCGCGCGCATGGCGACCTCAGTTTTGCCAAAGCCCACATCCCCGCAAATCAGACGATCCATCGCGCGGTCACGTTGTAAATCTTCCAGCACATCGCCAATGGCACGTTCCTGATCGTCGGTTTCCTGGTACGGGAAGCGGGCGACAAATTCGTTATATTGCGCTTCCGGCATTTCCATCGATGGGCCGTCAGCAATGTGACGTTTCGCCGCCAGGGCAATCAGGCCTTCCGCCATATCCAGCAGGCGTTTCTTGACCCGGGCTTTGCGCGCCTGCCACGCGGCACCGCCCAAACGGTCTAATGCTCCGGTTGAATGTTCCGAGCCGAAACGCGTCAAGACATCAATATTTTCAACCGGCACAAACAGTTTGTCGTCATCGGCATACAAAACTTTCAAAAAATCATGCGGCTGGCCGTCGATCTCCATCATGATCAAGCCATCAAATTTCCCGACGCCATGTTCGCGGTGGACGATTAGATCACCCACGCTGAGATCACCGGCATTCAAAACAGCTTGTGCCTGTTTGCGTGATGATTTCTTTGCGACGCGACCCATCCGTTCACCAAACAAATCCTGTTCGGCCAGAATGACCAGATCACTGGCCACAAACCCGTGTTCCAGTGCCAGCAGACATAAGCCCACCGTATCCGTCGCCAGATGTTTGGCGGCGGCGTAATCCTCGATCAATTGCGTATGCTCGACCCCATGATCACGTAACACCGCCTGCAAACGTTCACGCGACCCAGTTGAATAACAGGCGATCAACACGGTCTTGCGCTGGGTTTGCCAACCCTGCACGGCGGCTTTTAAATCATCATACGCCGGGCCGGCCTTGGTGAAAAAACGTGGCGCGGTTTTAGCGGCAAAATCACTGCCGGTGGCGTTGTCGGCATCCGGTCGGGCAAACGGGTTGAGTTCACGCCAGATATGGCGCTGTTTGGTATAATCGCGCCATTCCTCGTCGGTTTCGTATAATAAAATCGGCGGCAGTGGTTTATAAATTGGCGTGGATTTGTGCGCTTTTTTATCCTGTGCCGTTTGCGCGTTGACATCCTGGCGCGCCCGGTAAAAATCCTGAATCTGCGTGTTGCGCTCGGTCCTGGCAGCACCAATATTGTGATCAGTGCTGATGGGACTGTGCGGGTACAGATCGAACAGCGTGACCAGTTTGGAATAAAAGAGCGGCAGCCAGTGTTCCATGCCGACATAGCGGTGGCCGCTGCTGACCGCTTCAAACAATGGGTCATCGGTGCCAATGCCGAACAGTTCACGATAACCCTGACGGAAGGTGATGATCGTATCCGGGTTGAGCAGCAGTTCCGACAGCGGTGTCAGCAGAACGTGATCGATGGTGTCCAGCGAGCTTTGGGTCTGCTGGTCGAATGTTTTGATCTGTTCGATCTCATCGTCAAACATGTCGAGGCGGATCGGGTAATCGTTGCCCGCTGGAAACAGGTCGATAATACCGCCGCGAATAGCGTATTCGCCCACTTCGCGTACCGTATCGGACCGTGTATAGCCATTGGTGCTGAAAAAATTCTGCAGCACATCGCGTTTGATGATGGATCCCTTACTGAGTTGCAGGTGCGCCTTGGCAAAAAGTTGCGGGTCGGGCAGACGTTGGGTAACGGCATTGATGACCGTCAAGATAATCGTCGGCTGTGTCAACGTCTCTTGCTGCGCCGCATCGACCAAAAACCGCGCCCGCGCCGCCAGAATATCGGGCTGCGGCGAGACGCGGTCATACGGCAAACAATCCCACGCCGGTAAAACCTTGAGCGCAATATCCGGCGTAAAAAATGCCAGTAAGTCCTGCAGCATCGCCAGGCGCTCGTCGCTGATCGCGATGTGCAGCAACGGTTGGCGCAACGCTGAAAAACTGTCATGTGCCAGTTGCGCCAGTTGCCGCGCATCTTCCCCTTCGGGAACGCCATACAGCATGCCCTTGCCATGTTGCAAAGGCATCATTGAATAGTGCCTTTTACATCATTTGGCGTCGCATAAAAGTTGCGCAAGGCATCCATGACAAAATTCTCAAACTGGGGCGGGGTCGGCTTGGCGCCGGTCAGCCACTCATATATATCCGGGTCCTGTTCGTTCAACAGCTCGGCGAACAAGGAGACCTGCGCATCATCCATCTTGCCGAGACACGCCTGCGCGAAGCACCCCAACAGCAAATCCGCCTCACGCGTACCACGATGCCACGCCCGGAAGAGCAGCTTTTTCTGGAAGTCGGAGAGGTTGGCGGAGGTCATAGCGACGTTATAGCGCATGATAAGGATGTTGCCTATCTGTTCTTTCAGCTTTAGTCTTGAAACATGCGGCCCTTTCTCCTCGACCCTCTCTTCCTCTCTGTCCAGCGCATTCCGGGCATTGGGGAGAAGTTTGCCAAGTTTCTGGAGAAGCTGGCCGGGCCGGTGTTATTGGATATTCTCTATCACCTGCCTTTGACCGTCATTGACCGCCGCCGTGTGGTGACCATCGAAAATCTGCAACCGGGCGTGGTGAATACGACCAAAGGCCGCGTCGTACGGATTGATAAAGGTGCGTCATTCCGTCAGCCGACGCGGGTGACATTACAGGATGATACCGGATTCCTGGGCATCACGTTTTTCAAAAATCAGGGCGATTATCTGGCCAAAACTTTTCCGGTGAATCAGGAACGTGTCGTCAGTGGCCGGGTGGAATTGTATCAGGGTCATCCGCAAATGTCGCACCCCGACAAGATCACGACGCCGGACAAGCTGGACGCCGTGGCGGGGCTGGAACCGGTTTATCCCTTAACCGCGGGTGTGACCTTATCGCTCGTGCAAAAAGCGGTGGCCTACGCTTTAGATAAATTGCCAGCCTTGCCCGAATGGCTGGATGCGGAACTGGTCAAACAACAAAACTGGCCATCGTGGTCAGAGGCGTTGAACATGGTGCATGGCTGCACCGACAGCGCGATTCTAGAACCGTCACATCCGGCGAAACAGCGTCTGGCGTATGATGAATTGCTGGCGCAGCAACTGGCGCTGGCTTTGACACGACAACAGCGGCAGGTGCGTCCGCGTACAGCACTTGCGCCGACCGGATCGCATTACCAGACGCTGCTAAAGGCTTTGCCCTTTTCACTGACCGCCGGGCAACAAACGGCGTTGGACGATATCACGCATGACATGCAGCAAAACGTGGCCATGTGCCGGTTGATCCAGGGCGATGTGGGGTCGGGTAAAACCATCGTGGCGTTGCTGGCAGCGGCCTGGGTGACCGATGCGGGTGCACAGACGGCCTATATGGCACCGACCGATATTCTGGCGCGGCAAATTTTTGCTAACGCGCAAACACTGGCTGCACAATCGGGTTTGCGTGTTGCCATTTTAACGGGGCGTGAAAAAGGCAAAGGCCGCGAAAAGATTTTGCACGACTTGGCCGATGGCAAGATTGATTTATTGATCGGCACCCATGCCTTGGTGCAAGACACCGTGACTTTTAAAAATCTGGGTCTGGCCATTATTGATGAGCAGCATCGCTTTGGCGTCAATCAACGCATGACCCTGGCGAATAAAGGCTATAACCCGCATTTGCTGGTGATGACGGCAACGCCTATTCCGCGCTCTCTCGCCCTCACCGTGTATGGCGATATGGATGTGACATCCATCCGCGACAAACCGCCGGGACGTATTGGCATTCAGACGGTCGTCATCAATCAGGATCGTCTGGATGAAGTCATTCACAGCCTGACGCGCAAGATCGAAAAGAACGAACGTATCTTTTGGGTCTGTCCGCTGGTTGAAGAAAGCGAAAAGATGGATCTGGCGGCGGCCACCGACCGGTATAACGCGCTGAATTTAGTTTTCCCCGGCAAAGTTGGTCTGATCCATGGCCGGATGAAGGGCGAGGAAAAAGACGCCGTGATGCAGCAATTCGTGTGCGGTGAGATTGCGGTGCTGGTGGCAACTACCGTCATTGAGGTCGGCGTCAATGTGCCGGAAGCGACTGTCATGATTATCGAACACGCCGAACGATTTGGCTTGAGCCAATTGCACCAGTTGCGCGGCCGCATTGGCCGTGGCGACCTGCCCGGCACCTGCATGCTGATTTATGCCCCACCTTTGGGCGAAACGGCCAAGAAACGCCTGAACTCCTTGCGCGACAGCGATGACGGATTTTACCTGGCCGAGATGGACCTGCAATTGCGCGGGGCCGGCGATATTCTTGGCACCAAACAAAGCGGACTATCCGTCTACAAAGTTGCGCAGTTGGATGTTCACAGCGATTTACTGACCATGGCACAACAGGATGCGAAACTGGTCTTGCAACGTAACCCGCAACTCAAAGACGAACGCGGCAGTGCTCTGCGGTTATTGCTGTTTATCTTCAAACGCGACCAGGCAGATCAGTTCCTGAATGCGGGTTAACGCCGGTTTTGCAAAAACATATCGATCGGCGTTGAGAGTTTCCAGATGAGATCATGTTGCACGCTCATCATGTCGACCATTTCGCGGCTTTCAATGATGAAACCCACCGACTCGCTTTTTGATGACAGAAAGGCGATGCGTGAACCGTAAATCCAATAGCCCATGGCAAAATCCATTTCCAATGGCGCGATGCGGATCTGGCGGCGGTGCATCGGGCCTGACCCCAGATAAGGATGTACAGTTGTATCCACCATGCGGTCCTGCGGCCAGATGGCTTTGACGCTAATGTTGTTTTCAATGCGCTGGCGATTATGACGTTTGAAAAAATCAGCGGATAAGGCATCCATACTGGCACTGATCGGCCAGAATGACCGCGTGTCGATGTCGCGGAACAGCAGCATGTCATTCAACAAATTCTGGATGGCATCTGGCCCTTCGAATAGCTGAAAACGGGGTGCCACAAAATGCTGCGCGCGTTTGGCTTCCAAAAGCGGAATCAGAAGTTCGACATTCTGTTTCGCTTGTTGCAGTTCCGCGATTTTTTTATCCAGAATCGTCGACAATACATGCGCCGGTTCTGCCGTGTACCGTTTAACCCCGCGGAAGAGTGATTGCTTGACCAGGCCCTGATCAACCAGACGCCCCAATAAATCATAAGTTGTTGCTCGCGCCAGGCCACTGACCCGCGCCAGTTCGCCGCCGGTTGCCGCGCCATCGATTAAAATGCGCTCATATAGAGCTACGGCTTCTGATGGCAGGCCTAACAGCGAACTCAGTTTTTCAATCATGTGATCGCATTACAGCTATGTTGTCGGATTGTTACGACAGTATAACGGATTTGGCTAATAACCCGTTAAAATCTTTCATCACTCCTAACGAAAGAAAACGATGTTTAAAGCGCAATCGACTTTTTGGCTCATTCTCATCACTGGTCTCGGCTTTTTCATCGATAGCTTTGATGCGTTTTCTTATAACGTCATGCGTGTGCCAAGCCTGATGGATCTGGGTTTGAGCGGTGATGCCCTCACCCGCGCTGGTATGACCATATTAAACTGGCAGGTGTTTGGTATTTTAGTCGGTGGCTTTGTGTGGGGTTTACTGGGCGATAAAATCGGGCGTAAAAAAGCTTTGTTGGGATCAATCGTTGTTTACTCAATCGCGATGCTGGCTAACGCGTTTGTGCATGATGTAACGCTCTACACCGTTTTGCGGTTCTGTGTCGGGTTGGGGATTGCCGGGGAAGTTGGGTTAGCGTCAGCTCTGGTTGGTGAAAGCTTACCCAAAGAGAAGCGCACATTTGGTTTAGCTGTGATGACGTTATTGGGCCTGTTAGGAGTTGCAGCCGCTGCTCTGTCGATTGAATCTTTCCACTGGCGCGTATTGTGTTTTATAGGAGGCATGGCTGGGTTTGCGTTATTGATTGTGCGTGGCTTGTTATTGGAATCGCCGTTATTTTCGGTGCTTGAAACACAGCAAAATTTTCTGGCGCCACTAAAATTTATCTTTGCCACACGTAAAACTTTTTTGCGTTACATCGGTTGCAGCCTGTTGTTAGCACCGAATTTTTTTATCACGGGTGTCATGCTGACCCTGTCGCCTGAACTTGCCAAGAGCTTACACATCGACGGGCCGGTCAAAGCCAATATCGTCATCGGCAGTTATTTTGTCATCGCTGTTTTGGGTGATCTGTTCGGGTCTTGTCTGACTTCTAAACTGCACAGTCGCAAACGGGCAATTGCGTTATTTATGGCTGGCAATCTGGTGTTGGTGATGACTTTTCTGCACATGGTCAATGGCGCCAGCGCACTGTTGTTCTATAGTGCAGCCGCCGCTATCGGGTTGTTTAATGTGTGGGCCTTGTCGGCCACTGTTGCTGTTGAGCAATTCTCGACAGAATTGCGGGCAACGGCAACGACATCGGTGCTAACCGTCGCCCGTGGCATGATCATTGTCTTCAACTTAGCTGTATTGGCGTTAAAACCCGCGTATGGCTTGGTCAATGCACTAACTATTGTTGGCATTGCCATTTTAGGCATTGGCTTTGTGGTCTCATACCTGATGCGCGAGACGTATTACACGGATTTAGCAATAGCCGATTGAACCGGCATCATCGTGCCACCCGAGATTACCAGTTTCAGCGCATCCTCGACGCTCATCTCCAATTTCTTGATATCCTGTTCAGGGACAAAGATCAGATAGCCTGAGGTCAGTGCTGGCGATGTTGGGACAAAAACAGCGACGAGATTTGCTGTGGTTTTGACCGCCATCTCTCCGGTGTTACGGTTGGTCAAAAACGCTACAACCCAGCAATCTTTGCGCGGAAATTCCACCAGCACCACTTCACGAAACGCCTGGCTTTGATCAGACAATACGGTAGACAACACCTGTTGTGTTGCGGAATAGATAATGCGCAACACGGGAACGCGTTGCATGATATAGCCGGTAAATTGCGTCCACCAGCGGCCTAAAAACCCATTGCAGATGGCACCGACAATGACCAGAAAGGCCAATACTAACACAAGACCAAATCCGGGGAATGGGCCGATCCGCCAGGTCTCATCGGGAAATGTGTAATGCTCCGGTAACAGATCGCGCACGAATTGGTCAACCCAATTGATAAACCACCAGCCTAGCGACAGCGTCAACATCAGCGGGGCGGTGACCAAAATGCCGGTGACGAGCCAGCGGCGGAACAGTGTGGCGAGGGAGAAGGTGTGTTGCATGATTATCTTTTCAAACGTTCAGCAAATCATAGTCAGTTTTCAAACAACAAAAAAGGCGCCGTTGCCAGCGCCCTTTTCCTTGATTTTTTTAAACCTTAGCGTGAATAAAATTCGACGACCAGGTTTGGTTCCATGCGGACCGGATATGGCACATCGGCCAGTTGCGGGGCGCGGGTGAAAGTGCCTTTCAACGCCTTGGCATCTACCTCCATGTAGGTCGGAACGTCGCGGTCGTTGGCAGCTTGGGCTGTCAGAACCGGCTGGATCTGTTTCGAGGCTTCACGTACGGTGACGACATCGGTGTCTTTGATCGAATAAGACGAGATGGTCACGCGTTTGCCATTCACCAGAATGTGACCATGGCTGACGACCTGACGGGCGGCAAAGATGGTTGGCGCAAATTTCATGCGGTACACAACCGCATCCAGGCGGCGTTCCAGCAATTCGATGAGAATTTCACCGGTATCACCACGACGACGCACGGCTTCAGCGTAGTATTTGCGGAACTGGCGCTCGCCAATCCCGCCATAATATTGGCGCAAGGTTTGCTTGGCCAATAATTGAACTGCATAGTTGGATTTTTTGCTGCCGCGCTGGCCGTGTTGACCTGGGCCATAATTGCGACGGTTAACCGGGCTTTTCGCCTGGCCCCACAAATTGCCGCCAATCCGACGTGAGAACTTATGTTTTGCTTCTTGCCGTTTACCACTCATAGTGGGTGTGTCCTTTTCAAAGAAAGTTTAAGGTTGGTTCCAGCGTGGCATTCCTCCACTCTTCAAAAAAGAGATGGGCCTGGTGACAAACGCCTGCGCCGTTGGCAAACGGAATCAGAGTGGTTGTCACAATCACCGCCGGAAGCAGTTTTATAGAGGGTTTGCAAGTCAGAGTCAAACACTATCAAACGTTTAATCTGATAATTGCGCCGCGGGCACTAGCTGATATTTCAGATTAACAACAATGACTATCGTTTTGATTTAAAACAAAAACCCCCGCCAGTAGCGGGGGCTTAAGACTTATTCCAAGAGAAAGATTACGCCGCGCGTTGCGGGTAAAATTTCTGCATCAGTGTTTCGATTTTGTCGTTCAGTGGCGCATTGATGTTTTGCGCAGCTTTGGCAGTATTTTGTACGGCTTTCGTCGCACCCTGCATAAACCGGTCAAAACTCTGCTGCATATACTGCTTTTGCACCTGTGCGATATCTTCCAGGCTCCGGCAGTTCAGCAATCGTTGCGCCGTATTCACGGCTTCATCGAACTGGTCTTGGGCAAATGTAAGTAAGTTTTGGCCCAGGGCTTCGGCATCCTGTTTATAAGGAGCCGCGGCCTGGGTCGCCTTTTCGATCGTTTGCTTGGCTGCCTGTGGCAGTCCGCCTAAACGAAAGAAGCTGTTACCGGCGTTAGTAACAGCTTCAACGGGCTTTTTTACAGTGGACTTCTTCGCCGCTGGTTTCTTAGCCGCCGATTTCTTGGCGGCTGGCTTTTTCGCTTTTGCCAGGTTCTTCAAGGCAACAGCTTTTTTCGTCGCTGTTTTAGCAGCTGGCTTTTTAGCGACTGCTTTTTTAGCGACTGGCTTCTTAGCTACAGCTTTTTTAACGGCTGGCTTTTTAGCTGGAGCTGCTTTTTTAGCAGCCGGTTTCTTGGCAGCTGTAGCTTTTTTAGCCGGAGCTTTTTTGGCAGCGGTAGCCTTCTTCGGAGCAGCTTTCTTAGCGGCTGGCTTTTTAGCTACTGCTTTTTTAGCAGCTGGCTTTTTGGCAACAGCTTTTTTGGCGGCTGGTTTCTTGGCTACTGCTTTCTTGGCAGCTGGCTTTTTAGCAACTGCTTTTTTAGCAGCCGGTTTCTTGGCAGCAGCCGCCTTTGGGCGGCCCGCTTTTTTGGCCTTGGATTCATCATCCATCGGCATGGCGGTTTTGTCGTTCATGTTAGTCACTCCTTGCGAGAGGTAAAAAGTTATACCGCATACCAAGCTAAATCATATCTATTAAAAAAAGACAAGCGAAATTTGCAAAAATCGAAAATTTTTCTCTTAAGTTTTTTTTAATGCATGCCGAAACGTCACAGAATTTTTTTGGTGTGACGTGTATTTTTGGACATGCGATTGACACTGAGTCATGTCTTTTGGTTTAATCAAGAACAGCACATGGAAAGATAGTCAGGCCCGTCGTATGCACCGCTCGTTCATTCGCATCACATTGCGCAAAACCCTTATATTCATGGTAGTTTGTGCAATTTGCCTGGTGCAGGTCACCGTGGCTGATGCGCGTCCGCACCGCTTGCAGGCGACCTCGAATAGCCGTTATGCGGCCATCATCATGGATGCACAAACCGGTCGTGTGATCAACGAAACCAACCCGGACAAAAAACTTTACCCGGCCAGCATCACAAAATTGATGACAATCTTTCTGGCCTTTGAATCTGTCCAGCGCGGTCGTCTGTACATGGATAAATATCTGACTATCTCCACGAATGCGACTCGCCAGCCGCCGACCAAACTGGGCGTACGTCCAGGTGATCATCTGACCGTGAAGCAGGCGGTCCTGGCCTTGATCACGCGTTCAGCGAATGATGTGGCCGTCGTTCTGGCCGAGAATATCGGCGGGTCCGAAGATGGTTTTGCCCGGATGATGAATGCGCGCGCGCGGTCACTGGGTATGAATAACACCCACTTCGTTAACCCAAATGGTCTGCCTAACGGCGCGCAAACGACCACCGTACGGGACATTGCGATTCTGTCACGCGCGCTGATGCAATATTTCCCCAATCAATATCCGCTCTTCTCGACGGCATCCTTTGTCTACAAGCGCGAAGTGATCACCAACCACAATCATCTCATGGAAAGCTTTGAGGGCATGGATGGCCTTAAGACCGGTTTCACGAACGCGTCCGGTTTCAACTTGGCGGCATCGGCTGTGCGTAATAACCGGCGTCTGATCGTTATCGTGTTTGGCGGCAAGTCGGCAGCGAGCCGTGATGCGCATGTGGCGGAGCTGTTTAATAAAGGGTTTGCCATGCTGTCACGTGGCGAACAGAAAACGCAGATGGCCGGCAATACGCCGCGGGTGAGTACACCAGGCTACACACCGCCACAAGCGATCCAGCCGGTCCAGATGGACGATCAGGATGATACCATTGCCAACCCGGTTGCCAACCCTGAAACCGTGACTGCAGAGGCGACAACGGTTGAAACGGCCACTGATACGACCCCGGATACAACATTCCAGGCCGCTGTTGCTTCCACAACGTCACAACCCGCTACTGAACCTGCGGCTGTTGTTGCCCATGCGGCCCCACCCTCACAACCGCCAGCGGCGACCAAAACCTCACGCATCACACCATCACGTCCTGCAATCGAACCTGTCAAAACATCACGCACAACAAAAGCTGCAACAGGCTGGGTACCCGACGGCGGCCAGCCGCGCACATTGCAGTTGCCCAACAGTTATCAGCCGCCTGTGAGTGCTATCCAGCCCGTACAGGCACGTACAGCCACGAGAACAACGCCATCAAACATGCAGGCGGGTGTTTTGCCCAGCAGCCAGCCAGCGCAATACAAGCCTTCCACAGAGGCCAGCAGCGGGTGGGGCATTCAAGTCGGCGCCTACACCGATGTCGCCGCCGGACAGCAAGCTCTCGCCCTGGCACAACAGCAATTGGGCGGCTTGCCCGCTGCGGCCAAAGGCGTGATTGTGCCATCCACCACACCCGCAGGCACTATCTATCGCGCGCGCATTTTGGGTCTCAGTTCACAGGCCGCCAACCAGGCTTGTGCGCGATTGAACGATTGCATGATCTTTGCTGTGCGTTAAATGATCGCACCCTTGTTTGATGGCCATGGCCGCTTACACTTAAGCCCGTCATGAGTTCGTTTCTATCAACCCCTCGCCTGTCTGACCCGCACACACGCCGGCAATTTCTCAATCTGGGCCTGACCGGCCTGTGTGGCGCCGCCTTGATGGGTGGTCTGGCCAAGCTGAATGCCGACAGTGCCAGAGCCTTGCTGCCGCCACCACGCAAACAACGCGTGACCTATGTCGGTGAAGTGCGCGACCTGCATCTGTACAACCCCAATACGCGGGAAACCGCCAATTTCCGCTTTTTTGCTAACGGCACTTACAACCCGCAGGCGTTGCAGCAGCTCAATATCTTCCTGCGGGACTTTCACTACAATATCGGCCATGTGATGGACCCAGAGTTGCTGACCCTCATTCACGATATGCAGGATGTCTTTGGCAAACGTGTGATCCATGTTCTCTCCGCCTATCGCACTGTGGCAACTAATAACCGGCTGGTGCGCGAACATGTGACAACGGCTAAAGATAGCTTTCATTGCAAAGGCCAGGCTATCGACATTCGCATTCCCGGCATTCCGGTCAATGCCATGCGCGACGTCGCTAAAATTCTCCGTGTTGGCGGGGTGGGCTATTACCCAACAGCACATTTTGTGCATGTCGATACGGGGCCGGTGCGCTATTGGTAATTTTTAGATCTTGCTTTATGTAATAAAAAAGGATAGTATCTCCCTCTAAGTTTAAGAGGAGGATAATATGACCCAGGCACCATTAAATGAACTTGCAGCAGTCGTCCTAATGATCAATAATGGACAAGAACTTTCGGGTCGCCAGAAAGAACTGCAAAACATGGCTATTGAAATTCTGAGCAAAGCTGAAGAAGAAAACAATAATGGTTTGCTGGGTGCCACAGAGAATTCCATGTTTAGCGAGGTTACCTATTATGATAGCCCACAAATCAGTTTAACGCTTTCAAAGCGAACAACTGCCGGATCGTATCTCATGATAGATACATCGGAGAATATAGGCGTCATGCTTAGTCGAATAGAGCCAGAACTAAACCTGCGCTTTTCACCTATTCAAGGCAATATGCTGAAAGAATTGACTGAGCAGCACAATAATCGCTTGTATCATCTAACGCTGTAACGTTATTAAACCGCGACTATCGCTTAACACCGATATTTTTGCTAAATCTATCTCATGCACCTCAACATCGAAACCTGGGAATTGTGGAGCTATGTGGTGACCGTCTTCGGTCTGCCTCTTGCGATTTGTGTGTTCCTCTATGAACAACGCCGCGAGCGTCAGGGGGATGATGAGAAGATCTTTCAATATCTGTCGGAAGAATATGCCGAGTTCCAGAAGCTGGTCCTCAAAAACGCCGATCTGGGCCTGACCACCGATTTAACGCGAGTGTTAAATCCGGGACAACAGGAACGCAAACACATTCTCTATGATATCCTGATCTCGCTGTTCGAGCGTGCCTTTATTCTGGTCTATGACGATAAAATGAACAAACAAACCAAGCGCTTGTGGGCCAGTTGGGACGACTATATGCGCAATTGGTGTAAACGCAGCGATTTTCGCGAGATGCTGCCAGGATTATTGAGCGGTGAAGACCCTGATTTTATTGCCTATATGATGGGGATTGCAGGAAAGTCGGTTTGATCAAAAACAGTGTAAGTGAACTGATTACCATTCAAATAAAAATGCTTCTTTTTCTGGGTCTACGGCCCATATCTCTAATTTACTTCCCAACAAGCTCAAGTTATTGAAGTCTATGTCGATGACGAAATGACAGTTGTATATTTCTTTGCGGTCGTTGTCATGACTGTACATCAGAACTTCACATTGAGCATCACCTTTTAGACTTTTAATAAAAGCTTTAATAATCAATTTATCTGATGAAACCCCATCGCTATAAGTTGTTTCAGCTTTAAGCGTTTCACCATCCTGTTTACTGAAAGGGAAGGTTTTTATGCCTCTTGCAAAAATCCCGATGTCATCCAAACGGAAATAATAGTCGCCAGTCGCACGAAAATCGTCATTTCCGATTTTGATACAAACTTTCATGACTTCATCTATATCATTGCGGTTCAATTCATATTGGTTTTCAAATGAGATAATGCCCATAGCTTTAGTCTCCCTTCTATAAAAAAGGCCGCATGAAGCGGCCTTTCAATTCTATTCAGCCCACAATCTTAACGATTGCCGAAGCCTTCAGCCGGACCGTTATCGACGTCCATTGCTTGTGGCGCATTGCCGTTGCCGGCGTTGCGGTCATTGCGGCGGTGATCGTCACGACGATTGTCGCGTCCGCCATCCTGCTGGCCCTCATCGCGACCACCATCCTGCGGTTGGTCATCTTCAAAGATGTCGCCGGTTTCCTGATCGACATGCTTCATCGACAGTTTGATCTTGCCGCGATCGTCCAGGCCCATGACCATGACCTTGACCTCTTGCCCCTCGGACAGGAAATCGCGGACATTGGCAACGCGCTGTGGCACGATTTGCGAGATATGCACTAAGCCGTCGCGGGACCCCAGGAAATTGACGAAGGCGCCAAAATCCATGATTTTCACGACTTTGCCGTCATACACGCGGCCGGTTTCCGGATCAGCAGCAATGCCCATGACCCAGTCAGTGGCGGCTTTGGCGGCGGCTTCATCGGCGGCGTAAATCCGCACGTTGCCGTCATCTTCGATATCGATCTTCGCACCGGTGGTGTCGCAAATTTCGCGAATGACCTTGCCGCCCGTTCCGATCACTTCACGGATTTTTTCCGGGTTGATCTTGAACTGGTTGACGCGCGGGGCGGACGCATTCAGCTCCTGACGGGCACCCGTCAAAGCTTTGTTCATCTCACCCAGAATGTGCAAACGGCCATCTTTCGCCTGGCTCAAAGCCTGCTTCATGATGGCTTCGGTCACAGACGCGATTTTCAAATCCATCTGCAATGCGGTAATGCCCATTTCCGTTCCGGCCACTTTAAAGTCCATGTCGCCCAAATGATCTTCATCACCCAGAATGTCTGACAAAACGGCAAAACGGCCATCATCTTCCTTGATCAAACCCATCGCGATACCGGCGACTGGACGATCCATCGGTACGCCCGCATCCATCAATGCGAGAGAGGCAGAACAGACGGTCGCCATCGACGATGACCCATTTGATTCGGTGATCTCGGTCACGATACGCACGGTGTACGGGAATTTGTCTTTGGTCGGCATTAACGGACGCAGCGAACGCCATGCCAGTTTGCCATGTCCGATTTCCCGACGGCCCGGTGCGCCCATACGTCCCGTCTCACCGACAGAGTATGGCGGGAAGTTGTAATGCAGCATGAAGTTTTCGCGGTATTCGCCTTCGATCAGATCGATGATCTGCTCGTCCTGACCCGTGCCGAGTGTGGCAACCGTAATCGCCTGCGTTTCACCGCGGGTGAACAAGGACGACCCATGGGTGCGTGGCAGGATACCGGCTTCGGCCAAAATCGGACGAATTTGCGTGGTCGACCGGCCATCAATCCGCTGGCCGTTCAACACGCCTTCGCGCAAAATTTTTGATTCCAGTGCTTTGAATTCCGCTTTGATCGCCTGGACGTTCAAACCGTTGGCCGTGTTGTCGTCGGTCTGGAATTGCTTCATGACTTTTTCATGCGCTTTTGACATCAGGTCGCGGCGCATGCCCTTGTCTTTGTGCGCAAACGCGGCGACCAGTTCGGCTTCCACCAATGCTGCCATGTCTTTTTGCAAGCCGGCCGCGTGTGGGTTAGTAACCGGCAGATCCCATGGATCTTTCGCGGCGACTTCGGCCATTGCGATGATCGTGTCGATCACCGGCTGGAACCCGCGCCAGCCGAACATGACGGCGTTCAACATGGTGTCTTCCGACAATTCGTTGGCTTGGGATTCCACCATCAGGATGCCTTCGCGTGTCCCGGCGACAACCAGATCCAGCACCGAGTTTTTCATCTCATCAAGAGTCGGGTTCAAAATGAACTGACCATCGATGTAACCGACGCGCGCGGCGCCAATCGGGCCCATGAACGGGACGCCCGACAAGGTCGCCGCAGCAGACGCCGCGTTGATCGCCAGAATGTCCGGATCATTGACCAGATCATGGCTCATCACGGTGACGAGGACTTGTGTTTCATTGTAAAAACCGCTGGCGAACAATGGGCGCATCGGACGGTCAATCAAACGGGAGGTCAACGTCTCTTTTTCAGACGGACGGCTTTCGCGTTTGTGGAACCCGCCGGGAATGCGTCCGGTCGCGTAATATTTTTCCTGGTAGTGAACGGTCAACGGAAAGAAATCGATGCCGTCTTTGGCTTTCTTATCCGACACAACCGTTGCCAGAACGGTGGTATCGCCGTAATGCGCGAATACCGCGCCATCGGCTTGACGGGCAATCTTGCCCGTTTCGAATGACATCGTCCGACCGGCGATATCTAACTCTTTTTTGGTAATTGTGAACATATATAATAAAGGTCCTTTGTCCCTTGTTCCCTCGCAGTCAAAGGCCCCATGCCTGATTGCGCCGCGACAGAGTGTCATAAAGAAAACAAGCCGGCGTCACGGTGATCCGGCAGTGAGGGCACCATAGGGGAAATTGGGGGGAAAGTCACGTCAAATCATGCACTTTAAGGCGAAATCAAATGACATTTAATAAATCTTATACTTTGATGATGATATATAGAACGGTAAGGAAAAAACTGTTTTAAGCTTTGAAAAAACATTGTTTATTAAATATATTTATGATATATATAAATGTATCATAAAATGACCGAGGAGCAAGCAACCATGGAAAATCCAATCGATCCAGAAACCCAACGCCACAATGAAGAGTACACACGTCTGCTAGATTTGAACTTTAAAAATTTAGCAAACAATTCTCAAATACCATTTGATCAATTGCACGTTCTTGCTTATCAAAACACTGTTACTCAAATGATGAGTGAGAATATAAGAAATAATGAGACAGTTATTAAAGGTCCTATTTCAAAAGGACCTACAACATAAAAAGCGCCCTGTCTCCAAGGCGCTTTCTCAAAATCAAAACCTGAAAACCAGATTTACTTCCGCACGCCCAAACGCTGGATCAAATCGGTATAGCGCTGCAAATCCTTGCCTTTGATGTAATCGAGCAAGGAGCGGCGTTGACCGACCATTTTCAACAGGCCGACGCGGCTGTGGCGATCGTGCTTGTGCAGTTTCATGTGCTCGGTCAGGGTGTTGATGCGGTCGGTCAGAATGGCGACCTGAACGTCCGGGGATCCGGTATCATTCGCGGTGCGGCCATAGTCTTTGATAACCTGCTGTTTTTTTTCAGCTGTAATCGACATCGTGTACTCCTTATGGTGAGTCGGTTAAGTGTTGAGGATCCGAACCGGACGCAACATGGGGCCTGTGACCTCGACCATGGCGATGATTTTATCCTCCAGCATAGCCAGCGCGATCGATTGACCGTCGGGCATGACTGGAATGCGGTTAAAATCCACCATGGAGACAAATTTGACAGCTTGCCCATGCAGCATGCGGTGCGCTTCCTCGTCTCGCAGAGCCACGGCCGGGATGTCGTCCAGTCCGAAGGCCGGCGGGTGGAGCGCGTCCTGGGCCGGACTATGCCCGATTTCCGCCCCGGAATCCAGTAAATTATTGAGCAAAATCGCGTCTGCTGTGTGAAAACCACCCACTTTGGTGCGAATAATGGCCGTGCAGTGGGCGACTGTCCCCAGTTTCAGGGCCAAATCCCGCGCTAGCGACCGCACATAGGTGCCAGTGCCACACACCATCTCGAACTCAGCATGGTCAGGATCTGGTATATTTACCAACTGCAGCGAATCGATATAGACCTCACGTGGCTGGATGATGATCTCCTCACCCGCCCGCGCCAGTTTATAGGCGCGCTGCCCGTCAATCTTCACCGCCGAAAAGTTTGGCGGCACTTGTTGGATGCTGCCTGTAAACTGCGGCAAGGCGTTTTGAATAGCGTCTACGGTCGGTCTGTGATCATGCGTCGCGATCACTTCACCCTCGGTGTCATCGGTGTTCGTCTGCTCGCCCCACTTCACCATAAAGCGATAGGTTTTCAGACCATCCTGCAGCAGCGGAATCAATTTGGTCGCCTCGCCAAACGCGATCGGCAGAATGCCCTCGGCCAACGGATCCAGCGTCCCCGCATGCCCCGCCTTGGCAGCCCCCATCACATGCCGCGCCTGCGCAACGGCTTGCATCGAGCTTTGACCAACCGGCTTCCACACATTGAGCCAGCCATCGATTTTGTGTTTTTGTCGTTTGTGTTGCATGAAATGGGTTTTAACGATTAAGAATTCAAGTGTCAAAACATGCTGTAATAGATTTCAGTTGACAATATGTATTAACAATATATAAATTTGATCACATGTATAAAGCCGGCTTGATTTTTCCCAAATGTAGAACGAGTTCACCATGCAACAAACGTATACACCTGTTGACCAAACGCCATATGGCGTTGCCTACACCATGTTCGACGCAAATGGTCGGCCTATTGTGCTGGGTCACGCAGAGCAAACTCATTTCAATCTGCGCTATTCAACGGGCTTAGAAAAAGCTGAAGAATTTCGAACTTACGTTATCACGGGAGAAACAGCTCCTGCGTTTGCTCTTGGCAATGTCTATAATCGCAGTGGTGAACAAATCAGTCGCGAATTTTTCCAAAACGGTGTAGCCGTTGCAGCCTATACCGGTCGTGTTCCCGGTATCGTCCGTCATTTGACGCAGTAAAACTTACAACCCCGCCACACACACACTTTTAATATTCACATACTCATCTAACCCATAGTGTGACCCTTCGCGGCCCAAACCGGATTGCTTGATGCCACCAAATGGCATGATAGATGTGGACATGAGACCAGTGTTAAAGCCAACCATGCCGTATTCCAGTGATTCCGCGTAGCGGTAGAGGCGTTTCATATCGTTGGTGAACACGTAAGACGCCAAGCCATAGATGCTGTCATTCACACGCGCTATGATTTCATCGTCAGAGGTGAAGCTTGATACGGCAATGACTGGCCCGAAAATCTCGCGTTCGGCGATGTCCATCTCAGGTGTAATGTCGGCCAAGACGGTTGGGGTGTAAAAACTTTCGCCGGCGTCATGTGGTTTGCCGCCCAACAATACGCGCGCACCTTTGGCAACAGCATCCTGCACCAACGCGTCGACTTTTTCGACGGCTTTGCGATCGATCAGCGGGCCAACCTTCACCTCTTCATCGGTGCCAGCGCCGACTTTCATCTCCTGCATCAACGGCACAACATTGTGCAAGATGGCATCATAATGGCTTTCATGCGCCAGAATACGGTTGGGCGACACACAGCTTTGTCCGGCATTGCGCATTTTGCCGGCCACCAGATGGCGCACGACTTCATCCGGGTTGGCATCGGCACACACGATAAACGGCGCATTGCCACCGAGTTCCAAGGACAAGCGTTTGATCTGTGGCGCGCATTGGGCCATCAGCAAACGGCCCACTTCAGTCGAACCTGTAAAGGTCACTTTCTTGATCAATGGGTGCGCACAGAATTGCTGGCCGATCTCAGCCGCTGGACCCATGACAATATTGAATACGCCTGCTGGCACTCCGGCCTGCAATGCCAAGGCTCCCAACGCCAAAGCTGAATACGGCGTGCGGTGATCAGGCTTCAAGACAATTGTGCAACCTGCCGCCAGTGCCGCCGCGATTTTGCGTGTGACCATGGATGATGGGAAATTCCACGGTGTAATCGCACCCACCACGCCGACCGGCTGTTTGATCACCATAAACCGGCGATCCGATTGGATGGTCGGGATGATATCGCCATAAGCCCGCTTGGCTTCTTCGGCATAGAGTTCGATAAACGACGCGGCGTAATCAATTTCGCCTTTGGCTTCCGCCAACGGCTTGCCGGATTCGGCGGTCATCAAAGCGGCCAATGCATCTTTTTGCTCCAGCATGAGATCAAACCAGCGGCGCAGAATTTTGCTGCGCACATGCGGCAAGGCATTTTTCCAATCCTGGAACGCGTTATGCGCGCTTTGCACGGCTTTTTCGACATCTTCGGCGCTGCCATACGGAATGTTCCCAATCACGCTTTGATTGGCCGGATTGCGCACTTCTTGGGTGACACCATCAACACCATCAACCCACTCACCGTTGATCAGCATTTTAGCAGGGAAGAACCAAGGTAAATTCGCAGACATGTCTCATCTCTTTCAACATTAATATTTCGTACAGGCGCAGTCTTCACCGCGCACCCGGAACGCACCACATTTCGGACAGGTACGTGTTTCGAGCGTTGGGGCGTCAGATATTTTTTGACCGATCGTCTCACGGTGGACCCGTTTTTGCGACAGCTTGTCACCGACATATTCTGACGCTTCAGCCATCAGTTTTGCACCAATAACAGATGCCGCATTGATGAGTAAAAAACGCAACAGTGCGCCCATCGAATCCTCGTGTGGTGCGGGTTTGGGGGCAAAGCGTGACGTTGCCTTCGTCTCCACTAACCCCGATTTCGCCAAAACCGGCTTGATGATACCCTTGAATAACGTCGACGTGAAGGAGGCCATAGCGGAACCGTTTTTGACTATTGTTTCTTTTATTATATTTGCAAAAAGCGTAAGTTTTCGATAGGTCTTGGAATGCGATCCTATTTACTTAAAATGTCAGCTTTTTAAGTTTAATTTAAATAATAGGATAATATTCCTTGACATTTTAGGAATAATATCCTAGGATAAATTTAACGTCATCCAAGACGCCTCTCTCGAGTCAACTTGCTCGACCCATTGGATAACGGAACGCGTTTCCGCCCGCCCCTACCCTTTTCGACCCAATCTGGCCTGTTTGGACCTTACTCCAAGCCGTCAACCGGTGTGTGTCGTTTTCCCTTTTATTTTTAATCGTGAGGAAATGATGTCAACAACTCTTGACCAGGCTTTTATCAAACAATTCGAAGCAGAAGTCTTTACCGCGTATCAGCGGATGGGCTCCAAACTGCGCGGCACAGTCAGAAGCAAGACTAACGTGGTGGGCGCCAGCACCATCTTTCAAAAAGTCGGCAAAGGAATCGCTTCCACTAAATCCCGCCACGGCAATGTTCCGGTGATGAATGTCGATCATTCGGCCATTGAAATCACGTTACAGGATTATTACGCCGGTGACTGGGTCGATAAACTGGACGAACTCAAAACCAACATCGACGAACGCGGCGTTATCGCCAATGCGGGTGCCTATGCGTTAGGCCGTAAAACGGATGACCTGATCATCGCCGCATTAACGGCAACGACAAATACCGTCGTCAACGGTGCTACCGGCATGACATTGGCCAAAGTGCAAAAAGCGTTGGAATTGCTGGGTACCGTCGATGTGCCGGATGATGGTGAGCGTTACGCCGTTGTTGGCTGGAAACAATGGTCGGAACTGCTGGCATTGAAAGAATTTGCCAGTGCCGATTATGTCGGTCCGGAACAAATCCCGTTCAATATGACGCAGGCCAAAAAATGGTTGGGTACAACTTGGATTGCGCATTCCGCCTTGCCAGTATCCTCCAACATCCGCCGCACATTCTGGTATCACAAAAACGCGCTGGGCCATGCGGTCGGTGCCGATATCCAGAGCGATATCTCATGGCACGGCGACAAGGCTGCGCATTTTGTGAACAACATGATGTCACAAGGCGCCGGTTTGATCGACAGCAGTGGCGTCATCGCCATCGAATGCAGCGAAGTTTAATCCACACAACACCCACAAACAGGAGACTTAAACAATGGCTTATTCAGCACGCAATCTCTCGGTGTTGTCCTATGCGAACGGCTTTACGCTGTGGCATTACACGACGCCCGATACCGCCACAACCGTTGCGACAGCCGCGTATTTTAACGACGCGTCTGACCTGCTGCGCAAAGGCGACATGATCATCACCAATACGTCAACCGGCGGCACCGTGACACCGAAATTTTACACGGTGACTGCTGTTGCCAGCGGTTCCGTGACCATTGCCGTTTATGCATAACGCACAGGCGTAACAGTTTTGAAAGCGAGCAATCGTTTTTAAAAAACGTGCCGACGGTTTGTACTTCCCCCGGTCAACCGTCGGTGCAATTTTTTTTATTCCTTGCAGGAGATTTGTCATGGCTCTCAGCGACGTCGCCATCTGTGCCCGCGCCCTTCTTAAAATCGGTGCGCAACCCATTCAAAGTTTTTACGACGACAGCGCCGAAGCCGAAATGGCCCTGGCTTTTTACCAGCCCGTGCGCGATGCCTTATTGTCCTCTTACCCGTGGCGCTTTGCCACGATGCAGATCACTTTGCCGCAACTGGTCGCTGCAACGCTGGCTGATTTTTCTTACGCTTACCAGTTGCCCAACAATTTCCTGCGCGCTTTAAGTGCTGGCAGTGGCGCAAATTCCGACGGTTTGGTGTACCGCATTGCGAAAGACACGCTGCAAACCAACAGTGCGACGGTCATCCTCAATTATATTTTTCGCCCCTTGGAAGGCGATCTGCCGCCGTTTTTTGAGTATGTCCTCATGTCCCAACTGGCCGCTGAATTTTGCCTGCCGCTCACTGAAAGTGCCTCACGCGCCGAAGTGTTGCTGCGTTTAGCCGGCACTGAATTTGATAAAGCCAAACGGTTGGATGCGTATCAAGACACGCCCAAGGCGTTGCTCGATTTTAGTTTGATCGATGCGAGGAATGCATGACCACCGCCCGTCAGCATAAAACCAGTTTTACCGCCGGTGAGATTTCACCGCTGTTGCTCGGCCGCGGCGATTTGCGCGCCTATGAAAACGGGGCAAAAACATTGCAGAACGTGATTATTCACCCCACCGGCGGTGTCTCACGCCGGCAAGGTCTGTATTACGTCGACACGTTGCCTGGCAAAGGCCGGCTAATTGCGTTTGAATTCAACACCGAGCAAACTTATCTGTTTGTCGTGTTGAATGGATCGCTGTTGATTTATCGCCAGGGCATCAAAGTGGCGACACTTGTCTCCCCCTGGACCGATAGCCAGATCCCGCAACTCACCTGGACGCAAAGCGCTGATACGTTGCTGTTGTGCCATCCGGATGTGCCACCGAAAAAATTGACGCGGCTCAGCGACACCAGTTGGTCGCTCGATGAGTGGGTATTTTTGACAAACGCCACAACAAATGCAATTCAGCAGCCCTATTACAAATATGCCGCAGATACGGTCACGCTGATGCCATCGGCAACCACGGGCTCCATTGTCGTAACCGCAAGCTCTGCCGTGTTTCAAAACGGCCATATCAATACGCGGATGCGCATCGGTGGCAAGGAAATCGTGATTACCGCAGTATCGTCGCCAACGGTTGCCAACGCCACCGTCATTCAAACACTCAGTGGCGCGACAGCTACGGTCGAATGGTCCGAACAGGCTTACTCATCCGTCCATGGCTGGCCACTGTGTTCCGTATTCCATCAAGACCGTTTAGTCATTGGCGGGTCGCGCGATCTGCCCAACCGCCTGTGGTTTTCACTTTCTGGCCAATTGTGGAATTTTGACAAGGGAACGGGGCTGGATGACGAAGCCATCGAATTTGCTTTACTATCTGACCAGGTCAACGCCATTCGCGCGCTCTTTTCCGGCCGTCATCTGCAGGTTTTTACCAGTGGTGCGGAATGGATTGTGATCGGCTCACCACTCACGCCATCCTCCATCCAGCTCAACCGGCAAACGCGTATTGGCTCGGTGATGGAACGTTATATTCCGCCCGTCAATGTGGATGGTGCAACCTTGTTCGTCGGTCGCACAAAACAGGAGTTACGTGAGTTTCTGTATACCGATGTCGAACAAGCCTATCAGGCGAATGACCTTGCCATTCTCGCGCGCCATCTGTTTAACCAGCCCATTGACCAAGCCTTTGACCCTATTTCACGGATTCTGTATGCACCGCTGGCCGATGGCACTTTAGCTTGTCTCACCCTCTATCGCACCGAAGATGTCTCCGCCTGGTCGCGCATTACAACATCCGGCGCATTTTTTTCAGTCTGCACAGTGGGTAATGACGTTTTTGTCCTCACCTTGCGCAACGGGTCTTATCTGATTGAAAAATTTTCCAGCGGGTTGAATATGGATGCCGCGTTGAACGGCAGCGCCAATCCGCCGACGGTGACATGGTCCGGCCTGGGTCATCTCAGCAACCTGAATGTGCAAATTATCGCCGATGGCATCGTGCAAACACCCAAACCCGTCATCAACGGTGTCGTAACGCTCGACCGCCCAGCCTACAACGTCACGATGGGTTTGCCCTATACGCACATCGTCGAACCACTGCCGGCCAACGTTTACGCACTCGATGGCATGGGTCATGCGATCCGTTTGCTGGACGTCACATTCCGGTTGCATGATACGCATGCACTGACAGTCGATACCGGACGCGGGTTGAAAGATATTCCATTACGGCGATTGGGTGAGCCCAATATGCTGGATGCGCCTGCTATTGCTATCACCGGTGATATCAAACTGCGCACCTTTGGTTGGCACAAGGATAACACCGCCATTTTGTGGCGATTGGAACAAGACACGCCACTGCCATGCAGTTTGCTGTCCGTCACCATGCAACTTCAAATCAACGCTTAAGCGAGGTCCAAACATCATGGCAGGTTTCTCATTTCTCTCCAACGCTTTGCCCATGGCCGTCAGCGCCGCCAATGCGTTTCAATCCATCCAGAAACAAAAAAATCAGGCTGCAGCGGTCAAAGAGTCCTATCAATCCGCCCAAGCCCAATACAATGCTCAACAAAGCGATCTGGCCAATTCTTTGGCGTTAAAACAACAGGAAAATCAAATCGCCAGCGACAAGGATGCCTCAGCCCGGCGTGATGCCTTGCGCCGTGCCATGGCCCGGCAACGTGCTGCTTTTGGCGCACAAGGCATCGACAGTTCTGATGGCTCCGCCGAAGCGATTTTATTGGGCCTGTCACAACAATCAGAAGCCGAACAGCAGCAGCAAACGACACTCGACCAGTTGCGCAGCAAAGCCTTGCAAGACGAAGCTGCCACGCAAAGCCGCAAGAATTTGTTGGCCCTTAATAACGCCTATGACAAGGCGCGCCTGTCTTCTCTCTATAGCGATTAAAGGATTTCGACATGACCGATCACATTAGAATTAATCCCACCGCGCCACGCATTTCCTATGTCGGCAATGGTGTGCAAGCACAATTTATCTTTCCCTTTGCCATTTTCAAAACGACCGATCTTGGCGTGTCACTGAATGGCGCCTTGCAAAGCGGTGGTTTCGTCATCAGTGGCGCTGGGCAAAGCAATGGCGGCACAGTCACATTTGCCGTTGCACCCGCTGCCAGCGTCGTCATTTTACTGGAACGCACACTTATTTTGCAACGCGTCAGCGATTTTCTGGAAGGCGGCGAGTTTTCTGCCAATTCGCTAAACAATGAACTGGATTACATGGCCGGTTGCCTGCAACAATTGGCGCAAGACATGGTGCCTATGGTGCGCACCGACAAATCAGAGAGCAGTTTCACCACCACCCTCCCCGCCCGCACCATTCGTGCGAACCGGGTATTGGGTTTCGACGGCGATGGGCAGTTCTTAGCCATCGACACAACGGCGACTTATTCCGCACCATCGTTTTATGCCACTGGCACCGGGGCCACCACGCGCACACTGCTCGATAAAAATCGGGAAATTGCGTCGGTCAAAGATTATGGCGCGATTGGTGATGGTGTGACAGACGATACCAACGCGTTCGTCAACGCTTTGACCGCGAAAAACGCTGTCTTCATTCCAGCTGGCACCTATCAAATCTCACAATCTTTGGAAATCGGGTCGAATAAATTACTATGTGGTGCTGGTAAAGCCTCTATCATTAAATCCAGCGGCACCAGTTTTGATCCGCTCTCCATTATCGGCTCATATAATACGCTACGCGATTTCACGATTGATGGTGGTGATAGTGGCATCATGCTGTATGGCAAAGCAGCCGTCTGTCAAAATAATACTATTCACAATATCCTGATTAAAAACGTCAATATCGGCATCGAGCTGGATGGCTATGCCTCCACCACGAACACCTGCCGCTGGAACAGTTTCAGTGATATTGTGATTGAACGGATGAATATTGATGGTGTGTATCTGCACACGTCGGGCGTCGGCGATGCACCAATGGCGAATAAATTCAATCGCATCAAGGTGGCCAGCAGCGGGGTCAATTCGACCGGTTACGGGTTCAACGTCACTCATGCCAAATCCAACAATGCGTTTATTGATTGCGAAGCGTATTTGGCCACGACAGCCCTGGGCGGTTTTCGCAGTGGGGCCAATGCCGATAAAAACTTGGTGTTCAATTTCTTTGTGCAAAGCACAGGGACGTTTGCGGCGGTCAAACTGGAAATTGGGTCGACCGATACCTGGATTACCAATTTGCAAAACGCCACCGCTGGTACCGATATCAACGATCTCTCCAGTGGCAATTATATGACGTTAAATGCCGGGCCACGGAGAAAAACCGCCTGCGCCGCACGCGCGTGTCTGACCTCACGACGGAATTGCAACGCTATGCATTTCAAACCATCACCGCCGTTGGCGCCAGCACCGTCACCATCGATCTCAGCAAATCGGTTTATCTGGTGAATCCCACCGCCGGCGTCACGACGATGCAATTGCCGACAGCCGCAGCAAGCAATACCGGTGCCGTCGTAACCATCAAGAAAACCGATACCTCCACCGTCAATGTGCTGGTCACCGAACTCAGTGGCAACGGGCCGGATGGGCGCACGATCAAATTAGGCGGTGCCAACGATTATATCACGGTCATGAGTGACGGGACGAAATGGGTGATTACGGCCTGCAGCGCGATGCCGAACAACACGCTGACATCGGCCACTGCCGGCACCTATAAACCGGATTTGACGCGCACACTTTACATGATGAACGCGACAGCCGGCCAAATTATTGTCGAATTGCCACCGGCCAACGCCGCGCAATCGGTGGGGCGCATGGTGACGATCAAAAAACAGGACAGCAGCGCCAACATCGTGCGCGTAACCGAAGAAGGCGCCACCGGTCCTGACAACGTCGCTGTCAATCTGGCCGGACAATATCACGCGCTGACAGTCGTGTCGAATGGCACCATGTGGATGATCATCAGCAAGTTCCTTGGCTAGTGACCGGATAAAAACGCGCGTTTCACATTACAGAATAAGAGGATTTCCATGCTATGCCTGATCAAAACAATACTGAAAAACCTTACAAGAAATCTGATCCGATTGCGGATATGCGTGCGCAGCTGTGTAGTTTATTGCCGCGTGCGATGCAAAACGCGATTGAATCGTATCAGCAATTCGCTCAACAAATAGCCCCCGACGATGCAAAACACTTCATCGTCCATCACAACGCCTGCCGTGCGGCTTTGGCCCATCTCGACGCTTTGAGCAAACTGGGCCGATGGCTGGTGGCACAGCATCCGCAGCTGGAAACAACAGACGAATTGCAGCCTTTGTTATTACGCGCCCGGCAGGTTTTAACACAACTTGATGGTTCCTTGAACGAGACGGATAGTGATGATGAATCCAGCGCGTCAAAGTTTTGAGATGTTCCTCTCGGTGTGGAACATGCAGCAACGCATGTCCACACCCAGCGTGCATCGCGATATCGCGCATTGGCTGTCGCAAAACCAGCGCCGTATTCCGCAACGTTTCCTGTTATTGGCCTTTCGTGGTTGTGGCAAATCGACGTTGATCGGTCTTTATTGCGCCTGGCTGTTATGGCGTGACCCGGATGTGCGCATTCTGGTAGTGGCCGCTGACCAGATGCTGGCAACCAAAATGGTGCGCATGGTGCGCAAAGCGATTGAAAAACATCCACTGACAGCAGCGCTGCGTCCACTCAAAACTGAACAATGGGCGGCTGATCGGTTAACGGTGCAGTGCCCAATCGTCAGCCGTGACCCGTCAATCTTGGCCGCCGGCATCAAGGGCAACATTACCGGCATGCGCGCCGATGTGATTATTTGTGATGATGTCGAAGTCGCCAAAACCTGCGACAGCACCGATAAACGCGATAGTCTGCACCAGAATTTGCGTGAACTGGAATTTATCTTGACACCCCGCGGCAGCATTTTGTATATCGGCACGCCGCACACCGATGAAACGATTTACGGCAACTTTCTCGACACCTACCACGCGTTGCGCGTGCCACTTCTCACAACTGAGCAACAATCCGCTTGGCCGGAACGGTTTCCACTCTCCCGCATCGCGCAAATCCGTATACAGACCGGCCCACTGCAATTCGCCAGCCAGATGCAATTGCAACCCGTGCGGATGACGGATTTCCGGCTCGACCCGCAGTTATTACATTTTTATGACGCACCGCTGGATTTGCGCGAAGGCGGCGGCGAAACGGTTTTGTCCATCAATGGCATGCGTATGGTGAGTGTCAGTTGCTGGTGGGACCCAGCGGTTGGGTCAGCGCAGGGTGACAAAAGCGTCATCGTGTGTGTTTATACCGATGTCAACGGCTATTACTGGCTGCATGGTTTACATCTCCTGCAAACTGATCCGCAATCCACGCTCGACCCAGCGACGCAACAAGCCACTCAAATCGCGCAGTTTCTGCGTCAGCATCACAGCCATCATCTCCATGTCGAGATCAACGGCCTGGGCCAATTCCTGCCACGTTTGTTACAACAGGTGTTTGCGACGGAGAAATTGCCGGTGACAGTGACGCCTATTACAGCCCACCAAAATAAAACACAACGCATTCTACAAACGCTTGACCCCATTCTAGCGGCCCGTGCATTGCACGTGCATACCTCTGTGTTAGCCAATGGCTTGGCGGATGAGATGCGCGATTTTAACGCTTTGCGCAAAAACAACCGTGACGACCGGTTGGACGCGATCGCCGGGGCATTAGCCAGCCAGCCGGTGCGCCTGCCGAAATTCCTGCTGCGCAACGCAGCACATACGATATGGCGCCCTGCCACCCGAAATTATCATGTGCAAACCGATTTTACACCGTGATGAAAGGATGATGTTATGGATGATCATTTTTTGCCCACCCTTATTGGCTGGATTATCGCTGTCGATGTTCCGCTGCTCACCGCATTCCTGATGATGGGCGCGCGGTTTAAACGTGATGTCGATCAATCGCTGACCCAAATGCGCGATGCACTGGCATTATACAAACTCGATGTCGCGCAAGCCTATGCCTCGATTCAACAGGTCAAGGATCTTGAAGCACGTTTGGTGTCGCACCTGTTGCGCATCGAAACGAAACTCGAAAACTCGATGTACTCCTCCCACCGTGATAAAGGATAACGCTCATGTTCATGGAACGCCAACTCAAAGCCGAATATGCCCCTATCACACGCGCCAGCCTGACGGCCGATCACGATAAAGCGACCGATATTCTGGCGCGCACCTTGTGGGCTGAAGCGCGCGGCGAACAACTGATGGGCATCGAAGCCGTCGCCAACGTCATCATCAACCGTGTCACCCATGCCAAACAGCAAGGCGGGTTTTGGTGGGGGAATGACGTGATCGCCGTCTGCCAGAAACCGGCGCAGTTCAGCTGTTGGACGAAAGCTGACCCGAATTATTTCAAGCTGCAAAACGTCACACCCGATGACCGTGTCTTTGCCATGTGCCAGCGCATCGCGCGGCGTGCCATCAGCGGCGTCCTGACCGACAACACCCAACGGGCCACACATTATCACGCCGACACCATCCAGCCCAAATGGGCCGTGGGCGTTACACCGATTATCACTATTGGCCACCATATCTTTTACAGGATTTTAAACTGATGCTTCCCGCTCTCCTCGCTAAAATCGGCCTGCCGATTTTGATCAATGCTGTCACGACCGCACTAGGCACGATTGATAATCCCGTCGCCAAATCGGCTTCAACTGCCTTGCAAAAAGTTGATACCGCCATGACGACCGGGTTGATCAACCCAGAGACTGTGAAAGAAGCCAATCGCCATTTGGAAACTCTGGCCACGCTCGACAGCACGGAATTCAAAACTTTGATCGAACAAGTCAACGCATCGTTGCGTGCCGAAGCTGTGTCGGAAGACATCTACGTTCGTCGCATGCGCCCGACGTTTGGCTATATCATGGCTTTTACCTGGGCGGCACAAATGTTGGCGATTGCTGCCGTGATTTTGGAAGACCCGGAACGTGCCGTGATCGTAATGCAGGCCATGAGCAGCCTCGATATGATCTGGACAGTCGGTCTGTCGGTGCTTGGTGTTTATGTTTATAAGCGCAGTCAGGAAAAAGCTGCGCCAGCCGCCACGTCACCTTTTGTCACCAGTCTGGCCCGTGCCGTGCAAAATGCCCTGCCTGCCGAAAAGATTAAAAAACAGTAAAATGCATGTTTACACCCATCTTATAAGCCTCTGTTAACCCGAACCGTGGCACAGTGAATCCATGTTAAAAGATTGGCACGTCTGGCAAAATTTTATGATGAATTCACAGCCTGTTGTGCTGGCTATCATGTTGATGATGTTATGTTTTGCGTTATTAGTGTTGTGGAACGATCTGCGCAATATGCTACGTGCCTTTGATCAGGTTTATGCGCAAACACAAAAAGCCTTGCGTGAACTTGGGCAACAACGCTTCGCGATCGCCAATTTGCGCCAGGCCATCATCAATCCAGACTTGGTCGTCAATGAACAGGATTTGTTCAACGATGCGCTGAATCAACTGGATGAATTACTGAAAAATTTATCGACTAGCGATACCGCTGCGGATAACGGCAAATCAATCGACCAGCTCAAAGAGCGGGAAATCCTGACCTTTGTCAAAAAAGCCCTGCGCGACAATCAGATCGCCCTGGCCGCCCAGCCCGTTAAAACCTTGACGCAAAACCAGACCCGGTTTATCGAAGTATACGCACGGGTCAAAATCGGCACGCAATATGTGGCCGCCAGCAAATTTCTGTCCGTTGCCAAAAACAATAATTTGCTGTCTTTGATAGATCAGGCGTTTTTGCTGCGCACCTTGCAGCTGGTCAAAAAGAATGCTGATGACGACGTGTTTATCGCCTATTTCTGCAATCTGTCAGTCAACAGCTTTTCCAACGAAAATCTGATCGGTACGATCATCAAATATCTGGAAGCGGAGCCACGCCTGGCCACACGGTTGATCTTTGAACTCAGTCAGGAAGACACATTCAAGCTGGACGCGCGGGCAAAGGCGACCTTTATGCGCCTGATTGAACTGGGATGCCGTTTCTCGATGGACAATGTCAAAATGATGGGTCTGGACGTCGACCGGTTGCGCGATTTGCAATTCAGCTTCGTGAAATTTAACATTGAAGCTGTTATTAAGGAAATGGACGATTCGTCTGGCCGCCGCCGCTGGCAGCGCACCCGTAATCTGATGGCCAGCCAAGGGATCGAGATCATTGTTGAAAAAGTTGAAACGGTCAAACAATTTGATAAGCTCAAAGACAGCAGTTTCAACTACGCACAAGGGTACTATTTCGGGCAGCCGGAAATTGTCACCTGATCGGTTTTTTAATTTATGATGACGTTTTTCTTACGTTTGACATGTGTCACGCTGATGCTTGGCATTCCGTTTTTAGCTTATAGCGCCCCGGTCGAAGCCGTCGCCTTGTTCGGCCAGCCAAAATATGCAGCCAACTTCGCCCATCTTGACTACGTTAATCCCGATGCACCAAAAGGCGGCACCTTTCGCACGGCGGTCGTCGGCAGTTTCGACAGCACCAACCCGTTCATCATCAAAGGTCTGGCCGCCGCTGGCGTCTCGTCAATTTATGAAAGCCTGATGACGAAATCACAGGACGAGCCGCACACATCGTATGGTCTCGTTGCCAAAACCATCGATATTGCGCCTGACCGGTCGTCCGTCACCTTTGCCTTGCGCCCCGAAGCGCATTGGCAGGATGGCAAGCCCATTACCGCCGGGGACGTCATCTGGTCGTTCGAAAATCTGCGCGACAAAGGCGCGCCGTTTTACCGCACATACTACAAAGCCGTCAAAACTGCGACGCAAAACGGGCCGCACAGCGTGACCTTTACCTTTACACGTGCCAATGATCGGGAACTGCCATTAATTATGGGCGATTTGCCAATTTTGCCCAAGCATTTCTGGACGGATAAAAAACACGATTTCAGCAAAACCAGTTTGGATATTCCCTTAGGCAGCGGCCCGTACCGCGTCAAATCACTCGACGCTGGACGGCAGCTCGTTTTAGAGCGCGACAAAAACTGGTGGGGCAAAGATCTGCCGATCAATCGGGGACAATATAATTTTGACACCATTATCTATGATTATTACCGTGATAAGGATGTCGCCTTTCAAGCGTTCCTCAGCGGCAATAATGATTTCCGCCAGGAAAATGTCGCGAAATTGTGGGCGCAAGGATACAGCCATCCGCGCGTGCGCGATGGCGAAATTATCCGCGCCAGCATTGCGCATGACATTCCCACCGGCATGCAGGGTTTTGCCTTTAATACGCGCCGCCCGCTATTTGCCGATGTGCGGGTACGCGACGCGTTGAACTATGCTTTTGACTTTGAATGGTCGAACCGGCAACTGGCCTTCAACAGTTACAAGCGCAGCGTCAGCTATTTCAATAATTGCTATCTGGCCTCCAGCGGTATTCCGCAAGGCGATGAGCTTGAATTATTACAACACTATAAAGACAAATTGCCTGCTGAACTTTTCACGCAAGCCTACAAAAATCCGGACAATTCCGGCGATGGCACCATCCGTGCTAATATGCGGCACGGCCTGGATTTATTGCAACAAGCGGGCTGGACATTAGACGCCAAAGGTATTCTCAGGAATGCCAAAGGCGATGCTTTTAATTTTGAAATTTTGACCAACAACCCGATGTTTGATCGCTGGATCATTCCGTTCGTGCAAAATCTGCGCAAGATGGGGATCACGGCGCGCTTGCGCTCAATCGACGAAGCGCAATACCAGAACCGCATGACGGATTATGATTTTGATGTTACCATCGAATTGCTGCCGCAAAGCCTGACACCCGGCAATGAGCAATACACCTATTGGCATTCTTCACAAGCAGATGTGCCGGGTGGCAATAATGTGATGGGCATCAAAAATCCGGTCGTTGACGATCTGGTTGAGAAGGTCATTAATGCCCATACCGAAACGGAACTGGTGACGGCGACCCATGCGCTGGATCGTGTGTTGTTGTGGAATCATTATATGATCCCGCAATTTTACAGCGATAAGTTCAATATTGCCTATGCCAGCTGGCTGGGTCGTCCGGCAATCAACCCCGTTTACGGCTTGCCGGTGCAGGATACCTGGTGGGATACCCGATTGGAAAAGCCGGCAAAATAACGTAGACTGCCCATCATGCTTCGCTACATCCTCCGCCGCCTGTTGTTGATTATCCCGACCCTGTTCGGGATCATGTTGATCAATTTTATGGTCGTGCAAATCGCCCCCCGGCGGCCCGGTCGAACAGATGATCGCCAAAGCCAAAGGCATGGGATCAGATGCCACATCACGCATCGCCGGTGGCGGACAGAACGATGTCTTGAACACAGACTTGCCGCAACAAGCGAAAAGCACAGGACAAACATCCTTGTACCGCGGCGCGCAAGGCCTTGATCCTGACTTTATCAAGGAACTGGAAAAGAACTTCGGCTTTGACAAACCGTTACACGAGCGGTTCTGGTTGATGATCAAGCATTATTCCACCCTTGATTTTGGTAGCAGTTATTTCCGCGATGCGCGTGTAATTGACCTGATCAAGGAAAAAATGCCCGTGTCGATTTCCATCGGTCTCTGGACGACCTTGTTGATTTATCTCATCTCCATTCCGCTGGGCATCAAAAAAGCGGTGCGCGACGGCTCAGCGTTCGATGTGTGGAGTTCGGCCATCATTTTGATTGGCTATGCCATTCCCAGCTTTTTGTTTGCGGTGTTTTTGATCGTCCTGTTCGCCGGCGGCCGCTATTTCGACATCTTCCCCTTGCGCGGCTTGGTGTCCGATAATTGGGCCGACCTGCCGTGGTACAAACAGATCAGCGATTATGCGTGGCACATGGTCTTGCCGGTGACGGCCATGGTCATCAGCGGTTTTGCGTCGCTTACTATGCTTACCAAAAATTCGTTTCTCGATGAGATTAACAAACAGTATGTGTTAACCGCGCGCGCCAAAGGGTTGCCGGAACGCCGTGTGTTATACGGCCACGTCTTTCGCAACGCGATGTTGATCGTCATCAGCGGTTTCCCGGCTGCTTTTATCGGCATTCTCTTTACCGGTTCGCTGTTAATCGAGGTGATTTTCTCATTGGATGGCTTGGGCCTGCTGGGGTTTGAGTCGGCCATCAACCGTGATTATCCTGTCATGTTTGGCACGTTGTTTATTTTCACACTGCTTGGCCTTATCCTCAATTTGATCAGTGACCTCACGTATATGTGGATCGACCCGCGCATCGATTTCAACAAGCGGGAGGTATGAAATGAACGATGCAACATTAACCTCTGCCGATACGATCAATACAGAAAATACGCTAGCCCCTGCATCGAAACACTGGTTCAAGCCCTCCCCGATCCTGAAACGCCGCTGGTCTAATTTTAAGGCCAATCGCCGCGGCTTTATCAGCTTTTGGCTGTTCCTGATTATTTTTATTGTCTCTATGGCCGCCAATTTTGTCGCGAACGATAAACCGCTTGTCATGCGCTATCAGGATCAGTTTTATTGGCCGATGCTGCGCGATTATCCTGAAACTGTTTTTGGCGGAGATTTTGGCACAAACACCGATTACCGCGATCCGTACATGGCGGGCCTGATCAATAAACAAGGCTGGATGGTCTGGGCGCCGCTGCATTACTCGTTCGATACCATCAATTACAATCTGCCCGTGCCGGCTCCCGCTCCACCCAGCCGCGAAAATCTACTGGGCACTGACGATCAGGGTCGCGATGTGGTTGCGCGCTTGATTTACGGCTTTCGCATTTCCTTATTGTTTGGCTTTATCCTGACGATTTTATCGTCTGCCGTTGGTATTTTTGCCGGTGCCATGCAGGGATATTTCGGCGGCTGGATTGACCTTGCCCTGCAACGTTTTATCGAGATCTGGCAGGGCATGCCGGTGCTTTATTTGTTGATCATCGTGGCCAGTGTCGTGCAGCCCGGCTTCGGAAATCTGCTGGTTTTGATGCTGCTCTTTTCCTGGATGTCTTTGGTTGGTGTCGTCCGCGCGGAATTTCTACGTGCGCGCAATCTGGATTATGTGCGGGCCGCTAAAGCATTAGGCGTCAGCAATACAACCATTATAGTGCGCCACGTTCTGCCAAACGCGCTGGTCGCCACCATTACCATGCTGCCATTTATCTTGACGGGTGCGATCACGACCTTGACCAGCCTCGATTTTCTCGGTTTTGGTCTGCCACCCGGTTCGGCGTCGCTTGGTGAATTATTGGCGCAAGGGCGCAATAACTTACAGGCCCCCTGGCTGGGTCTGACAGCATTTTTTGCACTGGCGTTCGTGTTGTCGCTGCTCACCTTTATCGGCGAAGCGGTGCGTGATGCGTTTGATCCACGGAAGAATGCGGGATAAATCATGACTCATTCATCCCCTCTTTTGCATGTCAAAGATTTATCAGTCGCGTTTAATCACGATGGCGTTTCGCACAACGTTGTCGATTATATCGACTTCCAAATTTCCGCTGGCAAAACGCTGGCACTGGTTGGCGAGTCTGGCTCCGGCAAATCGGTTACCGCACTGTCGATCTTGAAACTCTTGCCCTATCCGGCAGCATCACACCCATCCGGCGAAATCCTGTGGCAAGGTGACAATATTTTACAAGCCAACGATAAACGGCTGCGCCAAATCCGCGGCAATGATATCGCCATGATTTTTCAGGAGCCGATGACGGCCCTCAACCCGCTGCACACCATTGAGAAACAAATCGCCGAAGTGTTGCGTTTGCATCAGCACATGACACGCGACGCCGCACGGACACGAGTACTGGAATTGCTGGATCTCGTTGAGTTGGACAAATTGAAAACACGATTACACGCTTATCCGCATGAATTATCCGGCGGCCAGCGGCAGCGGGTGATGATCGCCATGGCCCTCGCCAATAATCCCAAGCTTTTGATTGCCGATGAACCAACCACGGCGCTTGATGTGACAGTGCAGAAAGAAATTCTGGACTTGCTGCAACGTTTGCAGCGTGAGACGAATATGGCCTTGCTGCTCATTACACATGATTTGGGCATTGTGCGTAAAATGGCCGATCATATTTGCGTCATGCAAAAAGGCCGTATCGTCGAACAGGGCGATGCCATTCCTATTTTCAACACACCGCAACATGCCTATACGCAAAAACTGCTGGGTTCAAAACCCACCGGTCTGGCGCAAGCCTTGCCGGCAAATGCAACAACGCTTTTCGATGTCCAGCATCTCAATGTGCGTTTCCCGGTTAAAACCGGTTTATGGGCAAAACAAAGCCTGTTCACCGCTGTTGATAATGTGTCATTGCATTTGAAACAGGGTGAAACACTGGGTATCGTCGGCGAATCCGGATCAGGCAAAACGACACTTGGCCTGGCCTTGCTGCGGCTGTTGAAAAGTGACGGTGTTGTGGTGTATCACGGCAAACGCATCGACAATCTGACAGCGCGACAGTTCCGTGATCTACGGCAAGACTTGCAAATTGTGTTTCAAGACCCGTTCGGGTCATTATCGCCACGCATGTCGATTGCACAGATCATTGCCGAAGGTTTACTGGTTCACCGACCAGATTTAAATCACACAGCGCGTGATCAACTGGTCATTGAGACGTTAGAAGCTGTGCAACTCGACCCCGCCACACGGCATCGCTATCCGCATGAATTTAGTGGCGGCCAACGGCAACGTATCGCTTTGGCCCGGGCGCTCATTTTGCAACCTAAAATTATCGTTTTGGACGAGCCGACCTCGGCGCTGGATGTGTCGGTGCAAGCCCAAATCGTCGATTTGCTGCGTAAACTGCAACAGGAACGCGGCCTGTCATACCTGTTTATCAGCCATGATCTGCGCGTTGTGCGCGCTCTGGCACACCGTATTATCGTCCTGAAAAACGGGCAAATTGTTGAACATGGTGACACGGCACAGATTTTTGACCAGCCAACCCAGGATTACACCAAGCGGTTGATTGAAGCAGCGTTGTAAGGCTTTGACTTGATTGGATTGGTCAGCAAGCTATGTCAGTGAATTATTCCTATATGTCACGGAGGTTCTCATGTTAAAAAAACACGCCGATGCACGACGCGTCGACAAAATGATCAACTTTCAATTGAGTCTGGGTTCAGCGCTGAAAAGAACACCAAGAACGCGGGCATTGAGTAAATTACTAAAAAAAGCAGTTTTGCCACAGCCAAAACCAAAAATATCTTGATTAACGCGGCCTGTGCGCCGCGTTTTTTTAAACATCTACATTGATTGTCAATTTATGGCTTGTGCTAGCCCGACATGAACAACGCGACAACGAACAAATAGCCCCAATATTGCAACACGGCCAACGGCCACGTCAGAAACGACCAGCTTAATTGCCGCATGACCCACAAGGCAATGAACACAGCAACAGCCAAAACACCAAACAAAACTGGTATGATCTCAAACCAGAATTTAAGATAACGCGTTTCCATGCCATTGCTGATAAGAGCTGCATGAGTCACACACAAAGCAAATACAAAAATGATAATAAATGGTGTCTACCAGGCTTTCAGCACCACATGAAATGTACTTACATCAGACATACGGCTATTGTTCTTTGGCAAAGAACCGGTTCAATAATCCCATCGGCATAGGCAAAATAATCGTTTTGCCTTCCTGGTTTGACATTTCCTGGAGCGTGCTGAGATAGCGCAATTCCATGGCGCCGGCATTTTGTGCCAGCACAGTTCCGGCTTCGACCAGTTTTTGCGCCGATTGAAATTCGCCTTCGGCATTGATAATTTTGGCACGGCGCATCCGTTCGGCTTCCGCTTGTTTCGCCATCGCGCGAATCATGGTTTCATCGAGATCAATATTTTTAATCTCAACATTTGAGACTTTGATACCCCAGCTTTCGGTTTGCTTGTCGATGATCGACTGAATATCACTGTTTAGTTTATCGCGGTCTGACAGCATGTCATCCAGCTCTTGTTTGCCCAACACCGAACGTAATGTTGTTTGTGCCAATTGATTGGTCGCGACGCGGTAATTCATGACCTGGTTAACACAACGCTCTGGATTGACGACTTGATAGTAAAGAATAGCCGTGACTTTAACCGTCACATTGTCGCGCGAAATGACATCTTGCGGCATGACTTCTTCGACCATCATACGCAAATCAACACGCACCATCTCTTGCAAAATCGGGATGATCAAGATCATACCAGGACCGGAGGTATGTGAGTAACGCCCCAGCGTAAACACAACCGCACGCTCATATTGACGCAAAATTTTAAGGCTGCTCATCAGAAAAATAACGAAAAAGACAACCAAAACTGGCAACACGGGAAATAAAAAGTTCATGCGGATTCTCCAATAGGGGTAATAGTTAAAACCAGATTATGCAGGCTGCGCACGCGCACCAGATCACCCGTTTGCAATCGTACTTGGTGATGGGCTGGCAATTGCGCCTGCCAAATGGCACCAAACACTTCGACACGTTGGTCGCGGCCAGACCAGCTAACGACAACCGCTTCATGACCAATGAGCGGCGTATCATGTTTCGGCATCCGATTGTACAAGGATATGGTGTAGGCCGCCAAAATAAATAAGGAGAGCAACAGGACAAGGGTCAACAACGCCCAATCTGCGGTGCTGAAACGATCCAGCCTTAAAAATGCTAATGTTATCATGAAACCATTATACCACCGGCTTGGCAGAACGGAAGGCCTGATTTATACTGGTATCAGAGGATACAACCATGAAAAAATTGAAAATTTTGCATGTCATGGCCGGTGGCGATGTCGGCGGCGCAGAGAATATTTTTCTCGAAGACGTATTGGCGCTGAACGATCACCCGGAGATGGAACAGGCCGTGTTGACGCGCCCGGTGCTGGAACGCATCAACCCGCTACGTGCTGCCAATATTTTAACACGCACGGCGCCGTTTTCTGGCTGGTTTCGCTGGCCCACGCGGTTCGCTTTGCGCAAACTGATCAATGAGTTCAAGCCGGATGTCATCCAATATTGGATGGGCCGCGCGGGTGAATATGCGGTGCCATCCACCACCAAGGAAACGCACAAAAACGTCGCGTGGTATGGTGGCTATTACAACCGCAAGAAACGTTTTTCCTTGTGCAGCCATCATGTGGTGCTGACCAAAGATTTGTATCGCCATGTGGTCGAAACAGGTGCGGCACCTGACACGGTCAAAATTATTCACACCATTGCCAATTTTCCAGCAGAGATCACCCCGCAATCACGCGCTGAATTGAACACGCCGGAACATGCGCCCTTATTTCTTAGTCTAGCGCGCTTGCACTGGAAAAAAGGCTTTGATGTGTTGTTGCGCGCCATGAAACAAGTGCCGGATGCCTATGTCTGGATCGCGGGCGATGGGCCATTGCGTGCCAGCCTCGAAGATGTGGCCCGTATTCAAGGCGTCGCTGACCGAGTGCGTTTTCTCGGCTGGCGGCATGACCGCGAGCGTTTATTGAAAGCCGCCGATGTCTGCGTGTTCCCATCCCGTTATGAACCATTCGGCACCGTGATGGTCGATGCCTGGGCCATGCATGTGCCGTTGATTGCTGCAGCCAGCCAGGGCCCGGCAGCTTATGTCGAGAATGAGAAAAACGGCTTGCTGATTCCGGTTGACGATGCCGACGCTTTGGCCAAAGCCATGCAGCGCTGCATTGATGATAAAGCTCTTTGTGCGCGTATGGTGGCGGGGGGTGCGGCGACGTATCAACAGCATTTTACCAAAGAGGCGTTTCTAACAGCGTCATTTGATTTCTATCGTCAGGTTGTTGCCGCATGATGATTGCCCTGACGGATCGCGGCGTGATAGCCATTGCTGGCAATGACAGGGTCGAATTCTTGAATGGCCTGATCAGTCAAGACGTCACAAAGGTGACGCCAGAGCAGCCGCTATACGGGTGTTTACTGACACCGCAGGGAAAGTATTTCGCCGATTTTTTTATTATCATGCGTGATGAGCAGATTTTGCTGGATGTCGCAGCCAGCCGTGTCGATGCCGTTATAAATCGCTTGAACATGTTTGTCTTGCGCTCCAAAGTCACGATCACCCATGTCAGCGCTGATTATCATGCGTACGCACACCGTGACACGATTTTACTGTGTCCGGATCTGGTATATCAAGATCCGCGCCGTGCCGCGATAGGCAACCGCATCATTGGTCAATTTACGTGTGAGACAGATGCCACGCTTGAGGATTACCACGCCTGGCGCATTCAAAATGGTGTTCCAGATATCACCGATTTTGACCTGGAACGCACTGCGCTACTGGAAGCCAATCTCGATTTATTGCACGGCATTGCCTGGGATAAAGGTTGTTACATGGGCCAGGAACTGACGGCGCGTACGCATTACCGCGGCCTGGTCAAAAAACGTTTATTACCATTCGTGTTTCATGGCGCTGTACCGGCGTTTGACAGTGAATTACGCTTAGGCGATCAGGTGATTGGTCATACCCGCAGCACGGCTGGGTCGTATGGCATGGCGCTGGTCAAACTGGAGTTCGCTGATGCGGCATGGAATGGTGGTTGTATCATTAATGATATGCAGATCGACTTGCTGAAACCGGAGTGGTTCACATTCTAGCTATAATCAAATTCCCATCTTCACTCGCGCCGCACGAACAATATCACTGTGATCAAACGCCAGATCGGGTAATGCATCCAGCGGCAGCCATTGCAAGACCGCCGCGTCATCACCAGCCTTAGCGTTCGCAGCTTGCGCGGCGTCAATCATCGCCATGTAGCCGATTGAAATCACCCGACTGCTGGGGTCGCGATCAACGGCATCAAATACATCGACACGCGTCAAAGCGATATGCGCTAAACCGGTTTCTTCCTGCAATTCACGGTATGCGGCCTCTTCAGTTGTTTCATGCATTTCGATATAACCACCCGGCAAGGCCCAAGATCCTTTAAAGGGTTCCCCACCGCGCTGGATCAGAAAAATTTTGATCACACGTTCTTCGCGCAGAAAAATAACGGTGTCGACGGTTACACCGGCGCGTGGATACGGATAGCAGTGTTCAGTCATTACACCACGATGGGTTTAGTTTTCTCACGCAGGAACGCGGCAACATCGCTCATCGCAATTCGCTCCTGGGCCATCGTGTTGCGGTCACGCACCGTGACAGTCTTGTCCTGCATGGTCTGGCTATCAATCGTGAAACAGTACGGCGTCCCGATCTCATCCTGACGTGCATAGCGTTTGCCGATATTCTGTTTGATATCCAGATCAACGGCAAATTCCTGACGCAGTTGCAGATACAATTCGGTGGCCAGTTCCGGATGGCCGTCTTTCGCCATCAACGGCAAAATCGCCGCTTTTTTCGGCGCGATGGAGGGATGCAAATTCAGATACATGCCGCTTGGACGGGATTCATCAACGGTATAAGCCGCGCACAATACCGTGAGAACGGCACGCGATAAACCGGCCGCCGGCTCAATTACATGCGGAATAAACTTGGCGTTGGTATCAGGATCAAGATAATCCATCTTCTGACCGGAAAATTCCTGATGTTGCGTGAGATCATAATCGCAACGGTGTGCAATCCCTTCAATCTCGCCATGCCCTGGTGACGTGAATGGAAATTCAAATTCGATATCCAGTGTTCCCTCACCGGCTTTGGCGTAATGGGCCAGTTCGTCACGGTCCTGGCGGCGCATATAAAGCGAGTCTTCCGAAATGCCTAACGATAGCCACCATTTTTTACGCTCGGCGATCCAGAACTCGTGCCAGAATTTCGCTTCATTCGGGTGGCAAAACCATTCCATTTCCATCTGTTCAAATTCACGCGTGCGGAAAATAAAATTACGCGGTGTGACTTCGTTACGGTATGCTTTGCCCACTTGGGCAATACCGAATGGCACTTTGACGCGTGTGCTGTCAACGACGTTTTTAAAATTGATAAAAATACCCTGCGCTGTTTCCGGGCGCAAATAGGCTTTGCTGTCTTTGGTCGCTGTGGCACCGACTTGTGTTTCAAACATCAGGTTGAATTGTTTGACTTCGGTTAATGTATCCGGCTTGCTGGCGTCTGGTCCAACGGTCAGTGCTTTCACGGCTTCATAACCGCCCGGCACTTTCTCAAAGTCGTATTTTTGGAAATCGGCCATGTTGTCTGAACCGGCGATTTTCTTCAAACGTTTTTTGACGTCTTTTTCTTCAGCTTCCTTGTGGAACGCAAAATAAACTGGCGCGTTTGGTTTTGGATTGGCCTGTTTGAAAAAAATCAAATGATCAGCGCGGTAACGCAATTTCGTTTCCTTGCAATCGACCATCGGGTCGGAGAACCCGCCGACATGGCCGGAGGCTTCCCACACGCGCGGGTTTTGAATGATCTGGCTGTCCAGGCCGACAATCGTCACCGGGCCATCTTGGGCAATGGGCGGTGTGGTCACCATGGCGCGCCACCAGCTATCGCGGATGTTGTTTTTCAGCTCGATGCCCAACGGGCCGTAATCGTAAAACCCGTTAATGCCGCCATAGATTTCCGATGATGGAAAGATAAAACCGCGACGCTTGCACAGCGCAACGATATCTTTCATATCGAGTGTTTTCTTTGCAGTCGGCTGATCGGTATTGTTATCCGTTTTCTGGACAGCGGCGGTGGACATCAAAATCTCCTGAACATTCATTTGTATCAAGGATTTTGCCGGGGTTTAAGGGGTCTGTAAAGGATTTTATGGATTTAACACGTTTTTCAACGCTCGCATAATGCCACCGCGAAGATTTTCTGGCGATACATCTCCATCACGCCTCGGGACAACATGTAAATGTGCATGGCCAAAAATCGTTTGCCCGGCACTCGCACCGTCATTAACGCCAATGTTAAATCCGGTAATAAATGGATCGACCGCACACAAGCTTTCTTTTTGCTGTTTCAACAAATTATGAACTGCAAGAATTTGTTGTTCACTTAAATCGCAATAACCCACTCCGTGATCAACCGGAATAATCAAAAAGTGCCCAGGGGTTATCGGCGTAATATTGTTGATCACATAAGCCAATGGGTTTTGAAACAGTATCTTGCCAGGTTCAGATAAAACGGCACAAAACGGGCATGATGAAGTATGTTCGCTGGTCATAGCGCAATATAGCGAAAATTTATAGTTATGTCTATAACATTTTATTGTGTTAATAATCGCCCTTGCCTGCAATCAAATGCCGGATGCCGCCGCGTGGGTTGGTGCTATCGCCCCGGCGGCGCGGAATCAGATGCACATGACAATGAAAAATTGTCTGGCCCGCCACCTCACCGCAATTCATGCCAATATTAAAACCTTCAATCGATGAGTCATCTTGTGCTAATTGCTGTTTTTTGTGCGAACAGCAATTCATGAATCGCCGTAATCTCATGAGGCAATAGATCGAAATAATCAACGGCATGTCGCCGCGGAATGAGCAACAGATGCCCATCTGAAACAGGATTAATATCTTTGATGATGAACGCCAAATCATTGGAGGCAATCATTTTATCCGGCGCATAGTTGCAAAACTTGCAGGATTTTGCATCGGTCATGCTTATTCCACCGTCACGCTTTTCGCCAGATTGCGCGGCTGATCGACATCGGTGCCTTTGAGCACGGCAACATGATAGGCCAGCAATTGCAATGGCACGGTATATAGCAGGGGCGAGACAAACCCATGACAATCCGGCATTGTGATTGTCCATTCCGCGGTGTCGGTCAGTGCGGCACAGCCTCTGGCGTCGGAGATCAGCAACACTTTGCCGCCGCGTGCCTGCACTTCTTTGACATTTGATGCCGTTTTTTCAAACCATTCATCTGACGGTGCCACAACAACGACCGGCACGTTTTCGTCGATCAACGCGATCGGCCCGTGTTTCATCTCACCGGCGGCATAGCCTTCGGCATGGATGTACGAAATTTCTTTCAGTTTTAATGCGCCTTCCAGGGCAATCGGATAGGACGTGCCGCGGCCCAGGTACAACACATCGCGCGCCGTCATGATGGCTTTGGCAATCGCGTGAATGGCTGTATCCATGCGCAAAATATCAGCCATTGTGTGTGGCACGGTGCGCAAGGCGGCAACAAGTTCGGAGTGGGCATCATCCGATAATGTGCCGCGCTGTTGCGCAAAGCCCAGGGCTAAACAGGCCAAGACCGTTAGTTGCGTGGTAAAGGCTTTGGTCGAGGCCACACCAATTTCCGGACCAGCCAAGGTGTGGATCACGCTTGTTTGACCATTATGGCCCGCTTCCCGCTCGATCGTGCTTTCGACCGTATTGACAATGGCACCAAGCGGCATGTTATGCCGTTTGCACAGGCGCAACGCTTCCAAGGTATCGAGTGTTTCACCCGATTGCGAAATGAACAATGCGGCGCAATGTGCATCAAGTGCGGGTGACCGGTAACGAAACTCAGACGCAACATCGGCTGTGACGGCCAGCTTGGCGTATTTTTCAAACCAGTATTGGCTGGTCAGCCCGGCATAAAACGCGGTGCCGCACGCGCTGATGATCAAGCGTTGCGCTTGTGCCAGGGCGTTAAAGCCTTGTGGCATCACAATACCACCCGTGGTTGGGTGGATCAGACTGTTCAGCGTGTCGGCCACTGTTTCCGGCTGTTCAAAAATTTCTTTTTGCATGAAATGGCGATATTCGCCTTTGCCAGCCAGTGTGTTGGAGACAGTGCTCTGACGAATGCGGCGTCGCACCGTTTGATAATTTTGATCGTAAATCGTGACATGATTTTTAGTGACAATCACCCAGTCGCCATCTTCCAGAAAACTGACCTGTGACGTCAATGGTGCCAAGGCGTAGGAATCCGACGCCAGGAACATTTCATTGTCGCCATACCCAATCGCCAGTGGCGTGCCACGGCGGGCACCAATCATTAAATCTGGATAGTCATTGAAAATCATGGCAACCGCAAAGGCACCTGTCAGGCGCGCCAACGCCTGATGCGCGGCCGCTTCCGGTTGCACATCCTGCTGCAGATAATGTGTGACCAAATGCGCGATGACTTCGGTATCGGTGTCCGACGTAAAGACGTGGCCCAACCCTTCCAATTCTTTGCGCAACGTTTGATAATTCTCAATGATACCATTATGCACAACGGCAACCTGGGCCGTGGCATGCGGATGCGCGTTGCGTTCGGTCGGCCCGCCATGGGTCGCCCAACGGGTATGGCCGATGCCGATGGTTCCCGGCAAAGGATCGTTCGCCACTTTTTGTGCAAGGTTGATCAGCTTGCCTTCCGCACGGCGGCGGTCGATGACGTGATTATTCAGCGTGGCAATCCCGGCACTGTCATAGCCGCGATATTCCAGACGGCGCAAGCCTTCGACCAAACGGTCGGCGACTGGTTTTTCACTGATAATGCCAACGATGCCACACATAGTATTTACTCCTGTAAGTTATTTTTTCTGCCGCTTGTCGCGGAAGCGTTTCGCCGCCATGGCTTTATTGATTTGTTCCGCGCGCGTGATGGCCAGTGCATCGGTTGGTACATCTTTAGTGACAACTGATCCAGCCGCCACCATCGCATTTTTGCCAAGCGTCAACGGGGCAATCAGCACACTGTTTGAACCAATAAATACACCATCTTCAATTGTCGTCGCAAATTTATCAAAACCGTTATAATTACAGGTAATGGTGCCAGCGCCGATTTTGACTTTATCGCCTGCCATCGTGTCACCGACATAGCTGAGATGATCGACTTTTGATCCGGCACCCAGCGTGGTGCGTTTGATCTCGACAAAATTGCCGATGCGCACATTTTCGCCCAATACGGTGTCTGGGCGCAGCCGGGCAAATGGTCCGACCTGCACATAGTCTTGCAACTCCGCACCCTCAATGTGACTGAAGGCTTTGACATGCACACCTTTGCCAAGCGTCACGCCGGGGCCGATAAAGACATTGGGTTCGATGACGACATCCAATCCCATCCGGGTGTCCATACTCAGATAAACCGTTTTCGGGTCGATCATCGTCACACCGGCATCCAAAAACTTTTGCCGCAGACGTTGCTGCATCATGCCTTCAATTTCGGCCAGTTCAGTTTTGTTGTTGATGCTGGCCACTTCATCCCATTCCGCCAGCACCACGCCACACGGCATCCCCAGTTCCTGGCCGATCGTGACAATATCCGTCAGGTAATATTCATGCGCCGCGTTTTTGTTGTCGATGCGCGTCAGAATAGCCTCTGCCCGATCATGCTGAATGGCATAGACGCCGGTGTTGATCAATTTGATCTTGCGCTCGGTGGCGGTGGCATCTTTAAACTCAACGATTTTAGCCACTTTTTTCTTAGTATCCAGAACAATCCGCCCCAGTTTGCGGCCATCTGGCAAAGTCATGGCCATGATCGTCAATGGGTCGGTTTGCTGCGCAAAACGTTGGATGGTTTCCGGCAAGAGCAACGGCATATCGCCATTTAAAATGAGCACCTTGTCATGCTCAAACCGCAGGGCTTGAATGCCCATCAAGGCGGCGTGTCCTGTGCCTAAAGCCTCGCGCTGGATCGCCATGCCATGTGGTGGAATTTGTTTTTGCGTCAAGTGATCATCGGGCGCGGCGACAATCACAATTTCTGCGGCACCCGCCGCCATGCAATTGTCGATGACATGTTTCAGGATCGGTTTGTTGGCGATGTGATGCATCAGTTTCGGTGTCGCGGACAACATGCGCGTACCACGGCCCGCTGCCAGAATAACACAGGCAAATGGCACGGGCGGTTTCATCGCAACGACTTTATCAGTTGTTTTTGGCATGGGTTTTCTCATGGGGTTTAAAGTATCAAAGCATGACGCGTGGCAAAGTAACGAACTGTAACGCTGCTTAACGCGTAGCTTGGCGTCACGCCGAACGTGTCACGGCAAACGATGGAATAGCCGCCAGCGTGTCGCGTAAATTATGGGCCGGCAGTATGGTCAAATATTGCGCGGCCTGTGCCGCATAATGCTGGCCGATCTGCAAGGCACAGTTCAAGGCATCGTGTTTGTGCAACAAAGCAACAGCCTGTGCAAAATCATCGTCGCGTTGCTCCAGATCACGCATACAGCGCTGCCAGAAGGCTTTTTCATCCGGCGTGGCGTTCTGCAAAGCCAGAACAACCGGCAGGGTCATCTTGCCTTCGCGGAAATCATCGCCCGGATTTTTGCCCATCGTCACTTGATCGGCGGTGTAATCCAACACGTCATCGGCAATCTGAAACGCAATGCCCAAATGTTCGCCATATAACCGGCAGGCTTCAACATGGTGTGCATCTGCCTGGGCAATAACGGCGCCCGCTTCGCACGATGCGGCAAACAAGGCGGCCGTTTTGGCGCTGATGACCTTGAGGTAATGCGTTTGGTCCAGCGACATGTCGCCAGTGGCCACCAGTTGCATCACCTCGCCCGAGGCAATGACCGCCGAGGCGTGCGATAAAATGCGCAACACATCCAGACTGTCGGTTTCAACCATCAATTCAAAGGCGCGCGAAAAGAGAAAATCACCGACCAGTACGCTGGCCTGATTGCCGAACATGGCATTCGCCGACGGTTGCCCACGCCGCTGGTCTGATTCATCAACCACATCGTCATGCAACAACGTAGCCGTGTGAATAAATTCAACGGCTGCTGCCAGCTTGACAGCGCGGTCGCTGGTGTGACCAAACAGTTGCGCCATCGCCAATGTCAGAAGCGGCCGCAAGCGTTTGCCACCGGCGGCAATAATATAGGCCCCCAGTTGATTGATCAGCGCAACATCAGACTGCATCCGGGCATAAATGGTGGTGTTGAGATCGGCGATGTGCGGTGCCAGCGCGTCATGCAACGCGGTCACCGGGTTGGCAACAGATTTCGATTTTTGGGCAGCATTCATCAACATACGCGCGATTTTAAGCAATTCAGCCGCTAGCACAAGCCATAAAGCCCGTCTAAACTGGCGAAATTATGACTTTGGACCTGACCACTGACACGCTGTATCACGGCGTCATCACCTTGCAGCAACCGGCAAACGGCTATCGTGTCGGGCTGGATGCCATGTTGCTGGCCGGGTGTGTCACACTTAAAAACGGACAGACGGTTTTGGAATTGGGCTGTGGCGTGGGCGCCGTGTTGCATGCCCTGGCCCACCGCGCGCGAAGTGATGCTATGCAAGTGGCATTCACCGGAATCGAGTTGCAACCGGAGATGGCTAATTTGGCGCGTTCCAATGCGATAGCCAATAATTTTGCTTTGGCCATTGTTGATGGCGATGTGACAGATAAGCAATTATTGGCAACACTTGGCACCTTTGATCAGGTCATCTGCAACCCGCCCTATCATCCCGCCCATGCGTCACCGTCCGCCGCGCATGAATGCCGCACGACGGCGCATATGGAAGTCGCAGATGGGTTAGCCAACTGGCTACAGGCCGCGAACCGGTTTTTGAAACCCAAAGGCACATTGACCATGATCCACCGCGCCGACCGGCTGCACGAGTATCTGCCACTCTGCGCCAAGTTTCTGGGTGATCTAACGGTTATTCCCTTTTGGCCCAAAGCTGGCGAACCCGCGAAACGCGTAATCGTAACGGGCCGCAAAGGCGCGCGGGGCGGTTTAACCATGCATCCGGGGCTCGTGCTGCATGACAGTGAAACGGGACACCACACGCCTGAGGCTGAGACGATCGTTGGCCGTGGTGAGATAATGCCGGTTTAGTCTGATGCTGTTAGCTGATGATTTTTAGGCTTTCGACACTTCTTAATGTCCTTTTGATAAGGCAAACGCTATACTAAAGGAACTGATTTCAGACTCGGGGGAGACGATCAATGCGTCATTTATCAGCTTTATGGATCGGTTTGGCCGCAATTAGCCTTATGCATGGCCCAGCCGCTTTCGCACAATCGCAATCCATCACACCGTCTGCCACCACGTCGGGTGACGGGTCGGATGTCAGCCAGAGCAACAGCACCAGTTCGACATCAACGACCACGACACAGGATCAGGACGTGACGAATTCGTCGACCAACACGATTTCCGGCGATCAGATCAACAATACTTACATCAGTGGATCATCGAGTGGCACCGGCAGCATTCGCCCCGGCGACAGTCGTGACCCGCTTCGCGCACGTGATTATCGTGACAGAGATAATGGTGACAGACAACGTGACAACAGCCGCGACGCCTATCAACGCGATTTGTTGCGCGCCAGCACAGCGTCACAACGCGCCGATCTGGTGGACAATAAAATCGAAGCGGAACAAGACCGCATTCGCGCTGATCGTCTGTTGAACTCAACCCAGCGTGGTGCCTATAACGCCCAATCGATCAACAACCGCGCATCTGATACCGGTGCAGACGAACCACGCGTGACAGGCCCCGCCGCCAAAGTTCAATTCGCGCCACAACCGGCGCCCACGCCGATTGTGGTGGTGCCGCCAGTGACGAACAGTCGACGTTAAACATTTCGATTATTAATTTTGTATTCTGACTAAATGAAAATAACCTAAGGACAAGAAAGTTTTTTAATTACTAATCTATTCACAGCATCGTTGTTTAAACGCGCTACAGCTGAATTATTTGGTCCCATTGGCAAGTTATTAAAAAATTCAGTAAGGACAGGACAGTGCAAATAATCTTCTGAAACCTCGCTGATAACTTGATCACTTGGAGAATTCTTTTTATTTTTATCCGGAGATAGATCAAGCTCCAAAAGATTAGGATCTGCAGCATCACAATAACTGTAACTGATTTTGAGCGACTCAATATTAAACACTGCTGTTGATAGCGATTGTGAGCTAAGAACATATTTTGTTTCTACAAAGTAAGGGTTATCTTGATTGCGACGTTTGATATAAAGACAGTTTGCTTGACCGTAATAATCGATTTTACATCTAATTTTCTCATTGAGGCTTTCAAGCATATACACGGCAAAATTTGATTTTGGGTCATTAAATTTTGCTGTAATGGCATATTTCTGTGAGCCGTACCCGTCATCATTCTCTGAAATTTTTTGTATTTCGTGCATGGTATAGTCCTATATCCAAATATAACAATCACAGCAAAATAGCCGATCTTAAAAATTATGTCAATTTTATTCGATATATTAATTTAACTCGCCGCCTCAATGGTCGCTACGAATTGCTGCAAGCGTGGCGACTGCGGGTTGTTGAGGATATCCGGGCCACCGGATTCTTCGATCTTGCCATCGGCCAGAAAGAGAATTTGATCGGCGGCGCGTTTGGCGAAGCCCAGCAAGTGGGTGATGATAAACACGCCGATGCCCTGGTCGCGCAGGCCTTGCAGATACTCCAGCACTTTGGCGACCTGTTCGACGTCCAACGCCGAGGTGATCTCATCCAGCAGCATGTATTTCGGTTTCAGCATCAGGGCGCGCGCCAGGGCGACACGTTGCTGTTGGCCGCGTGAGGCTTCGTTCGGGTAATTGTCAATGAAATCCTGCATCTCAAAAAACGCGACCAGTTCGTCCAGACGTTTATGCACATCCGGCAAACCGCGGCGTTTGGCAGGCAACATGACGTTCTGCCGCAAAGTCAAATGCGGCCACAGAAATAAGGATTGAAACACTACCGACACATGCGGCCATGGTGGGTCGATCTTGGCACCGTTTGGCTGCGGAAACGTGTATTCTTTGCCATCGACAGAAATCGTCCCCTGATCTGGATATTCGAGCAAAGCCAGTGCACGTAACAGAGTTGTTTTACCGCCGCCTGATGGACCGATCAGGCAGGTAATTTTGCCGGTGTCGATCGTCAGGTCAACGCCATTCAAGATGATACGTTGGTCGAATTTTTTGTGGATATTTTGCGCGATGATCATGATGTGTATTCCTAAGTCTAGCGTTCAGCTATTACCGTTCAGAGAGGTCGTGCGTGAAACGCTGCCGCAAGTGATAGGCCAACACGTTGATCGGCAAACAGACGATCAGAAAGAAAATACCGAGCGCCGTGTAAATCTCGACCGGCTTGTAAATCTGCGCATTGATCCGCTGCGCGACGCGGAAAATTTCCTCGACCGAGATCAGGCTGGCGAATAAAGTGGAGTGCAGCATCGCGACCTGCGTGATCAGCAACCCCGGCAAGAGCTGACGGAACAGCATCGGTAGCTGGATTTTCAGGATAATATCTTTAGTCGGCAAACCCGTGACACGTCCGGCGATCAGATATTGCTGCGGAAAGCCTTGGATGGCCTGACGCACCAATTCCGAAATCGCAAAGATATTGACGATCGACAGGGTGAGTGCCGCTGTGTAAAACGGGTCGATCACCACCTCAAACAAGGCCTGCGCCGGATAATGCAGCCAGAACAGAAACACCAGTGTCGGCACCGCGCCCAGAAAAAACGCCATGCCCTGTGACAGATAGCCAAGCCCTTTATTCTCCGCCGCAAAGACGCCCAAGCCGCCGCCAATAAACAGGCCGGAAAACACGATCACGGCGTAAAGCTCCAGCGTCACACCCAAGCCCTGGAGGAAACCTGTGTGATAGGTGATGAGGATGTCGAAGACGGACATTGGTTATTTGCTTTCATATGATTTAGCTGTACGCAGGAATAACGCGTGATTTGGATCATGTCTATCTAGCACTTGGTCCACAATGCCTAAATTTAAAGCCATCTCGGTCAACTCATTGAGCGTTTCAAACAAATCATGCTCTGTTTTAGAAACCCCAAAACTTCCACCATAAACAGCGATAGGTTGATTATTAGCGCCAGGTTTTAATTGATGTGGATTATTTTTATCAAAAGCTGCAAAAGTAACAGGATCTGTGATAGCGACATCGCCCTTTCTAGTGACAACATTCATTAATTGTTGCGCTGGATCTGTCGTCGTTGATAAGGTCTGTAACGTTGCTTTGGGAAAGTTGCGCTGGACAATATCGACGCTCAGATCACCATCGATTCCAACAAATTTTAAATCTCTGTTATTCATGTCATTGCTCGTTTTCACGCGCTCGTCACTTACGCGAACATAGGCAATTACTGGCGCATAGGCAAAAGGTTTGACAAAATTTAAATATTTAACAGCATCGGCCATCCAAGGGCCGTCACCACAGGTTGCATCAATCTTGCCATTTTCCAGTAACGTTACTTTTTGCTCTGGCAACATCTCAACATACTGAATTTTCCAACCGACGAGTTTAATTGTGGGGTCAATCAAATCTTTCCAAATCCCCGTCAATTCTTTTGTGTTTGGATTAATCACAAAAAATGGTGGCCAAGCGGCATACCCACATCGCAGTACCCCTGTCCGCATCACACGCTCATAAGCAGTCTCACGTTTCGTATCTACAGACGAAACTGTTGCGTTCTTTAACCGATAACCGGCGGCAAGCCAGCCTGTCGCGGCCGACAGGGCCAAGATTGCAATGACACTGGTTAATTTTTTCATTTTGGATTGGGACTCGTCCTATTTTTTTCACTCTAGCGGGTTCACTGTGGAAAACAACCCTCTAAACCTTTGTTTTTAAACTGTAACACGCCGTTACAACCTGTTGCTGGCCCATGTGTTAAATCCTGTTAAACTTTGCCTCAGAACACAAAATCAGGTTTTGAATGTCACAGCGTACGATCAATCATTCCGTTACAGCGACCGGCGTTGGCTTGCACAGCGGCCAGATGGTGATGTTGACCTTGCACCCGGCGCCGGTCGGTCACGGCATCGCGTTTCAACGCCTCGACCTCGATGGTCAGCCTGTCATTAAAGCCTTGTGGCACAATGTGTCTGAGACACCGCTGTGCACGATGCTGGTCGACGCCCAAACAAACACGACGATTGGCACGGTCGAGCATATCATGGCGGCCCTGTATGGCCAGCGCATTGATAACGTCTTGATCACGCTGGATGGGCCGGAAGTGCCGATCATGGATGGCAGTGCCGCACCCTTTATGTTTCTCCTTGACTGTGCCGGCCACACGCTGCAAAACGCACCGCGCATGGCGATTGAAATTCTCCAAGACATTACGGTGCAAGACGGTGACAAGAGCGTCACCCTGTCCCCCGCCTGCGTCCCCAGCTACAGCTTTGCTGCCGATTTCGGGTTTGCCAGTGGCCGTCAGGAACGCACCGTCACCATGGTCAACGGCAATATCCGTGGCCAGATTTTATCGGCCCGCACGTTTTGCAGTGCCAAGGACGTGGAAACCATGAAGAGTGCCGGCCTTATCCGCGGCGGCTCCTTGCACAATGCTATCGTGTTTGACGAAGAGAAAATTCTGAACGCCACGGGCCTGCGTTATAATGATGAGGTCGTTCGCCATAAGATTCTGGATGCGATCGGCGATTTGTATCTGGCGGGTCACACGATTTTAGGCGCCTATCGCGGCCACAAAGCCGGCCATGCCATGAATAACCGCGTTTTGCATGCGTTATTTGCCCAAAGCGACAGCTATCGTCTGGTTGCTCTGGATTGATTAACGTTTTATACTGATTGACAAAACAGCTTTGAATCGTCTATAATCATAGATAAGAAGTCCGACGAATGGCGTCAACCACGCGGCGGACTCTGGGCTTAAGTCAAGAATGTTCTTACAGTCAGCAAGACAACTGCTACTGCAAGTATGGTGATAGTGATATCACTCATCCAAAACCACCTCCTTTCGTAAGAAATTACCAAAGAAGGGCTGCCCCACCGAAGGGCAGCCCCCTTCGGTTCTTTTATTGAACCATATCAATCCCAATCTTACAATTCTGCTGGTTCGTGGTATAACATGGCCATGTTGTCTTTTGGTGATAAGGATTGGCTGATGCTGCCATTTTTGCGGAAATTTATGCTGTTGCTCATGGTGGCGTTTTTGGCCACGGCCTGTGCCAGCGATAAAAAAGACAAAGCCCCCGAAGACAAGCCGGTTGACGTTTTATACAACGATGCCCGCGCGCAACTCAAAGAGGGCAACTACCGCACGGCCGCCACCGCTTTTGACGAAGTCGAACGCCAGCACCCCTATTCCGAATGGGCGACCCAGGCGAAATTAATGTCGGCCTATGCGTCATATCAGGCCGAAGATTACGACAACGCGGTTTTGACATTGGACAAATTCATCGAACTGCACCCCGGTCACCCGGATGTGGCCTATGCGTATTATTTGAAAGCCATCTCACATTACGAACAGATTGTCGATGTTGAGCGTGATCAGGATGCAACGACGTCCGCGATGAAAGATCTCGATGAAATCATCCGCCGTTTTCCTGACACGGTCTATGCACGTGATGCCAAGCTCAAACGCGATCTGACGTTTGACCACCTGGCGGGCAAGGAAATGGAGATTGGCCGGTTTTATCTGAAACGCCATCAATATCAAGCCGCTTTGCGCCGGTTCAATACGGTCGTCAATGATTACCAGACGACAACTTTCGTCCCCGAAGCCCTGCACCGGACGGTGGAATGTTACACCGCTCTTGGCCTGCCCGATCAGGCGCAAAAAATGGCAGCGATTTTGGGGCATAATTATCCGGGGTCGGAGTGGTATCAGGCCAGCTATGAACTGGTCAAAACCGGTAAATCGATGGATTTGCAAAACACGCCCACATCTGCGTTCGGCCGGACGAAAAACAACGTCACTGATTTCTTCCACCGGCTGTTTTAAACACCCATGTTGACGCACCTTTCCATCCAGGACGTTGTCTTGATCGAACAGGTCGGCCTTGATTTGCCGGCCGGTATGGTGGCATTCACGGGTGAAACAGGTGCCGGAAAATCCATCATTCTCGATGCTTTGGGATTAGCACTTGGGCAACGCAGCGAAACGCGCTTGATCCGCACCAATGCGGACAAAGCTGTCGTCACCGCGTCGTTTGATATTACCAATCGCGCACTTGCAGCCTCCCTCACCGCATTGCTGGCGGCCTACGAATTTCCGTTCACGCGCGAATTGATCTTGCGCCGCGTGTTGAGCCAAGATGGCCGCAGCCGCGCGTTTTTGAATGATTATCCAGTCAGCATCGGCCTGTTAAAAGAGCTGGGCGATCGTCTGGTGGAAATTCACGGGCAATTTGCGACGCAAAAATTGCTGGAACCAAAAACGCATCGCACGACGCTCGATCAATTTGCCGGGCATGACGGCTTGCGCACTACCGTCCAAACGGCGTGGGACACGTGGCAAATGACACAGCAGCAACTGCAGGCGTTGCAGGAGACCATTGCGCAGGCGCAACGTGACCGGGATTACCTGCAACACAGCGTCAAGGAACTGCGTGATCTGAATCCCAAGGGCGGTGAAGAAAATGAGCTGGTGTCGCAACGCACGTTATTGCAGAACGCTGGCAAGATCCGCAGCGGCTTGGATGAAGCCCTCAGCCACCTGACGCACGACAACGGCATTCGCAGCCGCCTCAATCAATCGTTGCGCACACTGGAGCGGATCCGCGATCAAACCGGGGACGGGCTGCAAGCCGCGATCGAGGCCCTGGAGCGCGCCAGCGTGGAAATCGACGAAGCGGAAAGCACGCTTGATCATCTGCAACGCACGATCATCAGCGACGACGCTAAACAGGAAAAACTGGATGATCGCTTGTTTGCCCTGCGCGGTGCCGCACGCAAATATCAAACGACCTGTGACGGGCTGGTCGAAGTATTAGACGATTATTCCAGGCGTCTGCAATTGACCGGTGACCAGTCGCACGACATGGCCAAACTGACCAAACAGGTGGCGCAACAACGTGATGCTTATATCAAAGCCGCCGAAACGCTCAGCCAGTCTCGCCAAAGCGCAGGTACACACATGGCGACCGCCGTGATGACCGAACTGGCACCTTTAAAACTGGACAAGGCCCAATTCGTGGTGCAGCAAACCGCAAAAGCCGAAGCGCAATGGTCGGCCAGCGGCATTGATGACATTGTCTTTTTGCTGTCCACCAATCCCGGCGCGCCGCCCGCCCCGCTGCACAAGATCGCATCGGGCGGTGAGATGGCGCGCTTTATGCTGGCACTCAAAGTGGTCACCCATGCTAAAGGCGACACACCGACTTTGATTTTTGACGAGGTTGATACCGGCATTGGTGGCGCGGTGGCCGCATCTGTTGGTGAACGGTTGCGCCGTCTGGGCAGTGACGCACAGATTTTGGTGGTGACTCACTCACCGCAAGTGGCATCCTATGGGCATCAGCAAATGCTGATCGAAAAGCAAAGCGACAAAACATCGACCCGCACGTCCGTGCAAATGCTGGATGCCCCGAACCGCACCCGCGAACTGGCTCGCATGCTGGCGGGCAGTACGATTACGGCGGCATCGTTAGCGGCAGCCGAACATTTGCTGGAACAGGCGCAAAACAGCGCAGCGCAAACAAAAACAGTGAAGGCTGCCAAAAAACCGGTTGAGAAAAGCCTGGTTAAGTCTAGTATTAAACAAATCAAAAAAAACCCGGCCAAGGCCAAAACTATTAAACCGAAAAAAGTTATGTAGCTATGTCTTTGCTTGATCCTACAACCTTTTATAATATTCCTGTTAAAAATTTAAAAGAACCTCAAGCTGAAATAGAATGGCAGGAGTTAGTTGAACGTATACAGCATCATGATGAACTATATCACCAAAAAGACACACCAGAAATTGCAGATGCAGAATACGATGCCTTAAGACAACGTTGCAAAGATATTGAACGTCGTTTTCCCATACTTGATAATTTATTCAGCCCAAAGCGTCTAGTCGGAGCTAGTGTAGCAAAAGACTTTAAGAAAATTATACACAGACAATCAATGTCATCTTTAAGCAACATTTTTAGTAAAGAAGACTTGATTGAATTTTTATCTCGGATTCGGAAATTTCTAAATCTTCCCGAGCATATTAATATTGATATCATATGCGAAGTTAAAGTAGATGGCTTAGCTATGAATTTATTGTATGAAGACGGCAAATTAATTAAAGGTGCAACTAGAGGAGACGGTATTGTTGGGGAGGATGTTACTAGTAATGTTTTAACAATTGAAACAATTCCTCAGCAACTAAAAGGAAAATATCCGCAGATACTTGAGGTTAGAGGCGAGGTTTATATAGAGAAAGATGAATTTATCAAACTAAATGAGCAACGCGACATAGAAGGTAAATCTGTATTTGCTAATCCTCGCAATGCAGCTGCTGGTTCACTAAGACAGCTTGACTCTTCCGTTACAGCTTCACGGCCTTTAAAATTCTTTGCTTATGGAATTGGCGATACTGTTCCTGATTTACATCTCGAAACACAAGTAGATTTAAGAAATTGCTTAAATAATTGGGGATTTGTTTTAAATGAGCCTTCTTTTACTAGCCACAGCTTTGAAAATATAAGTCAATTCTTTGATAGTATTTTACAAAAAAGAAATAAGTTAGCATTTGAAATCGATGGTATTGTCTATAAGGTTAACAAAATTGACTGGCAAAAGCGCTTAGGGTTTATTGCACGAACTCCACGCTGGGCCACCGCTCACAAATTTCCGGCCGAACTGGCGCAAACAGTGGTGAATGAAATCGTGATTCAAGTCGGACGCACTGGCACACTTACTCCAGTTGCCAATTTGCAGCCGGTCGCCGTTGGCGGTGTGATCGTCTCGCGTGCGACCTTGCACAATGAAGATGAAATCAAGCGTAAAGATGTTCAAGTCGGTGATACGGTTGTTCTACAACGTGCTGGCGATGTTATTCCTCAGATCGTACATATTGTTCCCGATAAACGACCAAAGACCAGCAAACCGTTTCTTTTCCCCGACCATTGCCCCGAATGCGGCAGCTTGGCGGTTCGCCCGGAGGGTGAAGTGGCCAAACGTTGTACAGGCGGTTTGATCTGCCCGGCCCAGGCGGTGGAGCGCATCAAGCATTTTGTCTCGCGCGAGGCTTTGAATATCGATGGCCTGGGCGACAAGATCGTGCGCGATTTTTTTATACGTGGTTGGGTGACGAAACCCAGCGATCTGTTTATCGCCCTGCCCACGCATCGCGACGAACTTCTGACGCTTGAAGGTTGGAAGGAAAAATCGGTCGGCAATTTATTTGCGGCGATCGATGAGCGTAAAACCATCGGTCTCGACAAATTTATCTACGGCCTCGGCATCCGCCAGATCGGCCAAGCGACAGCCAAGAAACTGGCGCAAGTCTATCAAACCTTGCCGCATTTCATCGATTCCATGCAAACGGCCTATGATACGGCAAGCCAAGCCTATCAGGATTTGATCGCCATTGAATCGGTCGGGCCCAGCATGGCTGACGATCTTGTCGCTTTCTTCGGCGAAGCGCATAACCGTGACGAACTCAAAGCGCTGCAATCGGTCATGACCATTACCCCCTACATCGTCGACACGACCAACAACCATGCCATCAGCGGCAAGACGGTTGTCTTTACCGGCACCCTGCTCCAGCTCACCCGCGCCGAAGCCAAGGCCACGGCTGAACGGCTCGGTGCCAAAGTCGCCGGCAGCGTCTCCGCGAAGACCGATTATCTGGTGGCTGGCGAAAAGGCCGGCAGCAAGCTGAAAGAGGCAGCAGCGTTAGGGGTTACGATATTAAGTGAATATGAGTGGTTAACACTGTTAGTAACGTAAAATATATTGACATATTGCAAAATTTGTGTATAATGAACCCCTATTTTACGAGGTTTTCATGTATACCACCGGCGTTTTTTCTTTGGATTACAAACAGGTCGATCATAATTTAGGTTCACCTGATCATATTGGGCGTTTTGTTGGCTTAGAGACATTGCCGAAAAGACTGTCACAGGAGACGGGTACAGCTGAACAGACAGAGGAAAATGCACGTCTTGTATTTAAAGGCGCGCAACTGTTTTCAGACCCTGATCCTGTTGTTGCGGCTAAAGCAATTACCGTTTTTGGCGATATGATATGCAGCAAATCCAGCCCGTTTGATCAAATTGAAAAGTTATACTTTACCAGACAAATCGTTGCAGCTGCTCAAATTGAAGAACGTGATCAATTACGTGCTGCCATGATGGCGCAAACCAAAAAAATATTTTTAACGACAGATCTGCGAGATGCCGAACACGATCGTTACAGTGCCGCAACAATGTTATTCCCGTTGCTGAAAGATAAAAATGCCCAGGTGGCGTCCGAGGTGATTCAAACGCTTGGCACGTTGATGATTGCGCAAGCCCAAGAACCAAAGGAATCCTCATCTGTACGGCCCAGTCTGTATAGTAATCTGCACACTCTTTTTAGCACGAAAAAAACGACGTCTGTCGAAAGAGAGAATGGACAAAAAGTAAATGATCTTGCGGCGGCTTTACACAACCAGACAGCTGAATTAACCGCACAGTTTCTCAAACATCCTCTAGGACATTTACCACAGGTTATGAAACACGTTTTTTCACTGAAAAACTGATAAATATGACAGTTTTTGTTGATTAACAACAAAACCATTCTTTAACCCCTTTCTGGCACAGTCGAATGTAGCGTCTCCTAAACCGGGAGCCGCGTTGATTCTGGTGAGCCTCTATGTTCGTTTTTATCGGTTTGGCTATCGTGATGATCGGCGTCTTTGGCGGGTATATATCCGCCGGGGGCAGCATGGGTGTTATCTTGCACGCTTTGCCGCATGAATTAGCCATGATTGGCGGGGCAGCCATTGGCGCGTTTTTGATCGCCAACTCGACCCACGTCATCAAACACGCCATGGCCGGTTTTAAAATGGCTGTCAAAGGCGTTCACTATAAGAAACAGGATTACAAAGACCTCCTCCTCCTGTTGTTCAGCTTGTGCAAGCTAATGAAGACCAAGGGGATGGTGGCTATTGAACAGCACATCGAAAAGCCGGATGAAAGTGAGATTTTTCGTCAATATCCACACGTGCTACACAGCAAGTTCGCCACAAAATTGATCTGCGATTATTTGCGCATGCTGACCATGGACATGACCGACGCGATGACATTGGAAGACACGATGGAGCGTGAGATTGACAAGCACCTGCACGAAGAAATGCATGCACCACATGCACTACAGACCCTGGCAGATGGTTTTCCGGCCTTGGGGATTGTGGCCGCCGTACTAGGGATCATCAAAACAATGTCCCACATTAACGAACCACCCGAAGTGTTGGGGAAAATGATTGGTGGCGCGTTGGTGGGAACATTCTTGGGGGTCTTTATTTCCTATGCGATTGTGGCCCCGTTCGCCAGCAAAGTAGGCCAGACGATCGAAGAAGACATTCAGTTTTATCGTGTTATTAAAGAAGTGTTGGTTGCCCACCTCAAAGGCAACGCCGTGCAAGTCTCGGTTGAAATCGGACGCTCGGCTGTGCCAAGCCATGTGCAGCCGACCTTTGCCGAAATCGAAGATGCCACAAATAATTTGCCAAGCGCATAATTTTGCTGTTAAATAAAAATTTATTTAATAAAAATTAACCATCCCACGTGACAAATGAATCTTAACAAGGCATTATCAGCATGCCTTTGATTCAAGGCGTTTTAATGCGCGGGAGTATAATCTATGTCATGGTCTTTGAGGGTTGTAACTGCGTTACTCTGCTCCGCCAGTTTTATTCCCTTCGCCGACGCCGCACCTGGCCATTTTGCGAACAGCTTGACCCTTACCGATTGGCATGTTGCTCCCGTTCTCTCCAGCGGCAGAGACAAATCTCCTTATTGCGCGTTGGCCACCAGCTATCCAACGGCGGGCGCTGTCATTACTTATGCACGCAACAAACACGGATCCGGCACGATTGCGTTTGACTTCCAGCAAGCCGAATTTGAGCCGCATCAACATTACGGACTGGACATTGCCTTTGATGGTACGACCCAGCAGTTCGCTGCCGAAGCGCGTAACACCCATATGCTGGTCGTTGATCTGCGGAACGATCATCCGCTGTATTCGGCACTGGATGCCGGTCATGATTTTCAGGTCAGTGTCCAACAGGGCGGACCGCAATTGGCCATCGCCGGCAATTCCCGCGCCTTCTTTCAATTGAATTATTGTGTTCAGGCGTTGAATGGCGAGCCGGCTGGAACACCCGTCACGAATGCCTCGAATGTGCCTGATCCGAGTTTTGGCTTGCAACAGCCCGTGATCGCCACAGCACCGCAGCAGACGACACGTTACAGTAAGACGACCCGTTACAGTAATTTGTTGTGGGACAAGCCACTGGCCCCGATTGCGCGCACCGGTAGACCAGTATTGGCAACACCTGCCAATTTAAATGCCATTGTCAGCAAAGCGGGTTCGACAACGGCATCAACAGAATTTACGGTTTCACAAAATACTGTCGGTCAGGACGGTGACGAAAGCCGTGCCGATCTTGGCAAGATGCTCGACCAAGCCCGGGGTCCGGCCCAGACGACACAGCGCCAAAAATTGAATGGTATGTCCAGTAACGATATTGTACCGTCCGCGGCCAATGACCTGGCGCAACGAGCCACGACCAATCGGGACAGTTTATTATACGATGATGGCGCACCAGCCGAAAGTTTTACGGCACCGCGATTAAGCGACCAGGATTCCACGATTGAAAAAAATGCGGTTCGCCCGTCAAGTCAAACAGTCAGCAAAATGGTGGCAACTGCGCCAGTCAAAACTGCACCATCACCTATTGCAAAAACACCCATGACACCTGCGATGCCCGCCAAGCCGTTGCCAACTGTGACAGCGGACAAACCATCTGCCACAAAGACGCCGGCGGCTTTGCCACCTGCTTTGGCGTTGGCCAGCGATAATAATGATATGGCGATTGCCGATTCACTCAGCGGTGTGAATTTGCCGAAGCCGGTTACGCCTGTGACACCGCCTCCAGCGAAAACAAATTACATACACGATGAAACACGCATTGTGAATGCGAAAGATTATGCGAACGGCACAGTTCCCGCTACCAACACGCCTGAAGCAAAATCGGCAACACCACCTGTTGAAACCAAAGCATCGGCCTTGGCAGCACCTGTTGTGCCACAAGAAGCGATTATGTGGGATGCGCCAGCCACTGAATCCCCTGTTGCAGCAGCATCTCCGGTCGTCACGCCGATGCCGGTTGTAGTGCCGCCAGCACCCAAACCAAATCCGCTTGCGGCAGCAACGTCTTCTGCACCCGTCATCAACACCCCTGTCACCACAACCAAAACATTGCCTGGGTTGTTAGACGCCAATAGACGCGCTGCACTCCTGTCCGATGCACCTGCAATGGCCACCGCTAAAACGACATCGGCCAGATCGGCTACCGCACCTGTGCTAGCAGCGACTGCCATGCCGTCGCCCAAATCACCAACACCTGTCGCCACGGCACACAATAACCCAATGCTAATGGGGGCTGGATCAAAACTGCCAACACCACCTGTCATGCCATCAACACCGCTCCAGACTGACAGCGTGTTGACGAAAGCTGTTACACCAGCCGTATCCAAAACAGCAACGTTAACAGCCAAAGCATCTGTCAAGCCGGCACCTGTTATGCCGGCCGCCAGTGTGCCGCCAGCATTTGTCGAAGAAACTGTATTGGACAGCAAAGTCCGTGGCCCGATGCGTCCGGCTAACGAGGCCATTCAAACCAGTTTTGCCGATGACAGCAGCATGGATGCTCCGACTGGGACGGTGACAAAAACGGCATCAGCCCAGTTTGCGGCTACCGATGATATGTTGACAGCACCTGATGGATTAGTGCCAACAAATGCCGCGCGGCGCGTGCCGCTCACTTTCACGCCGCCTGCGGCCAGCACCACGTCACCCTGGCAGACAAAAAACATCGCAGCAAAACCAAACGTGCCAGCCTATTGTATTTTGCAAAACCATTTCATCAATCAGCAAAATGTATTCCTGAGCCGTGGGGCTGATGGCAGCGCATCATTGGGACTGGATTATAACATGGAATTGCTGCAGGCAGACCATGATTACAAAACGACGATCCAGGTCGATAATGCATTCAATGAAGATTTCATCGGCCATGCCAACCAGCCAAACTTGCTGATCGTCACCTTGGGTCGTAAAGACAGTTTGTTTCAGGCCTTGGCCAGCGGCAAAGCCATGCACATCGAAATTGAAGGCGGCGCGTCGACATTCGACATCAGCGGTATCAAAACAGGATTGCCGGACTTCAATAACTGCCTCACGACACAAGGCGGGGCGTCAGTTGGTTTATTGTCAGTTGCCGCCCTAAACAATCCTGTTGCCCTGACACCAACTTCGGTGACAGCCCCCGCCACCGTGCCAATGGTTCCCGCTAAAACCGATATTTTACCGCTCAGCATGAACGCCGCGACGGCTAATAAAATTTTGCAACAAGCGAATATTCAAGGCAATGTGCGCCAGACGGCCACCGGTTATCAATGGGGCAGCCGTTTGGATACTGTTCAGGGCGAGGTGAAAGAACAACGTTTTCTGGCCGACAAAGCCGATCTGTTGGAAGCCGCGATGCGCGATATCGATGGCCGTGAACAAAGCTGTCACAACCCATCGTTCACCTCTGAAATTGGCGCGCCGGACCAGCATGGCAGTAACGAAACGGTGAAGGCTGAAACCAGCTGTACCCAGGACAAACAAGTCACAATTGCGGCCTTGTTGTATCAGCGTGCTGGTCAGATCTTCCGCGTCTGGTCGCAGACCGGCCCTCAAAGCGCGCGTGATCAACTCATTCGCCAGCGTGACCGCCTTGCTAAGAGTGTGTCAGACAAGTAACATCTGACTTTAAATCCTGTTGTTTTTGCCTGAATGGATCCTGTCCATGTCGTTGCGTTCTGTTTTGCTGATGTCGGTGTGTTGTGTAGCGGCCAGTGTGACGCTGCAACAGGCAGCGCTGGCACAAAATTCCAAAACTGCCGAACCGTTGCAAATCACCAAACCGATTTATCCATGGCGCACGGAAACACAAAAAACGGACGACCAGAAAAACTTTTCCCATTGTCTCGTCAAAAACATGTATGACAATGGCATTTTGTTGATGATTGCTGAAAACGCGGCGCACCAACGCCGGCTGGCCATCCATTTTCCCCAAGACAAAGCGATGGCAGAGAGTGCTTATAATTTAGAGTGGCAGGTCGACCGGCAACCGACGCAAAACGTCACCGCCATTGCCGCCAGTCCACGTATTCTGGCCATCGCCATGGATGATGTCATGACGCGCCAAATTGGCCGCGGCAATATGCTGTTCCTGCGCGGGCCGAATGATGCGCTGGTGTTCGACATGCTGGGCGTGCAGGATGCCATCCGCAGCCTGCAGGATTGCCTGGTGACCAATAATGTCAAACCCGCCCCGATCGTCTTTTCTGGCGTATCCAACTCCGCCACAAAATCAACGGCATTTAAAGCACCAACACCGGACACTCTTGCGCAATCACTGCCACAAAAAGCTGTACCGGTACCGGCTCCCGTCGTTGCTGACACCAAACCAGTGCCAGCCAAATCCCTGCAGCCTGCAGCAAACAGTGCCGTGCCACAAAATTTAATCGCCAAACTGACAGCAGCCGGCTTGGCACCCAAAAATGTCATGCGGGTACCGGACAACGACCGCACGGAACGTCCGTTTGATATGCTGTGGTCACAAGGCGCTTTATCGATCGGTTTAAAAACGGAATTGCCGTTGCCACATCAAGCCATGACACAGGCTGCCGCCAAGTTCAGCCGGCAATTGCAATCTGTCTGTAACGGTGAATTTCTGGCCGAAGGCGGCCAGGTCGAAAAACGCGGCGACACTTACATAATGCCCGCAGAAGTCGCCTGCTCCCCGCGCGATACCAACGGCAAACGCGAACCGAACACGGTATCGGCTTTGCTTTTAGTCATGGATACGCGTTCCTTGCATATCCTGTTCATCGAAGCCCCCGAAGCCATGGGCCCACAGGCCGTGCAGGCGCGTGACAGGTTGATGGCGCAGTATAAATAGCAATGCAAAATATCGTGTGTTCCGAGTCTCCGCTACATTACGCCCGGGATGACACATTATTATAATCTACACTGGCTCCTGCGAATTTTGATACGCGCGCCACAGCGTCTTGAACAAACCTTCATGTTGCAACAACTCGTCGAGCGTGCCTTCTTGCGCAATGCGGCCCTGGTCAAAGACATAGATATAATGAAACTGATTGAGCAAATGCAAACGGTGGATCGACGCGATCAGGCATTTGTCCGGAAAGGCGGCAAACAGATTGTTATAAATCCGCTGTTCCGTCACGCCGTCAACGGAACTGGTGGATTCATCAAACAGAATGACGCCGCTTTCCTGGATCGCGAACACGCCGCGCGCCAAGGCCAGACGCTGTTTCTGACCGCCTGATAAATTGACGCCTTTTTCACGGATGTCGGTGTCCAGCCCGTGCGGCAATTGCGCCAGTACCGTGTCGAAACAGGCAATTTCACAGGCGCGGTTGATCGCCGCCTCATCCTGCTCGACGCCCATCGTAATATTATAGCGGATAGAATTTTCAAAAATTTCCGGCTCTTGCGGGATTAATGTTGTCAATATTTTTAACGCTGCCATGTCCGGCTGTTCGACACCATCAATCAGCAACGTGCCGCTTTCAACCGGATACAGGCCGCGCAATAATTTCATGGCTGTCGATTTGCCCGACCCGCTGGCACCGACCAAGGCCACGCGCTGGCCTTTCTTCAAATCGAGCGAAATATGTTCCAGCTTGCCATTTTGTTTGCCCTTATAAGCAAAATTCAGATCCTGAATCCGGATCGCGTCAAATGGCGGCGCAGTTAATTCTTCGGCCACGAGACCGCTGTTATATTCATCATACGCCAGATGAATAATTTCGCTGGATTTATAATCGTTGGTCAGACGCATCAATTGCTCATAGCGGCCACCGATATCAAAAAATACACCGGAAAAATTCTGCAGATAGGAAATCAAAGTGACAACCACGCCGATTTCCGTGATACGGCCATGCTGGAACTGCCACACCACATACAAAATCGCGATAATCAGATTGAAATTGACCATGCTGTCGATGGTCCACCATTTAAACTCATTCCATTTGGCTTCGTCGTAAAACACGTCGCGCTGCATTTCCAGACGCTTGTTCACTTCCCGTTCGGTGTGCAGGCCCAGGCGCAAGGTGATGATGGTTTGAATATTGGCGAGGTAATCGAACAACAATGCCGAGAAATCATGCCCCATGTCGCGCATTTTTTTAAACAATGGCAACAGCACCCGGTCATAGCGGGTGATCACAAACAAGGCGATCCCGAAACTGCAGACGCACAGCACCGCCAGCGGCCAGGCCATGATGACCAGAAAACAAAATGGCACGAAAATTTTCAGGAAACTCTGGATCGTGACGAATTGCTGTTCGGTAAATTGGTGCAAGCCCCCAGCGGCCACCTGAACCCGGTTCAGCACGTTGCCGGTGTGGTGATCAGCATGCCAGCTCATCGGCAAGGATTGCACCCGGTGATAGAGATCGTTGAAACATTTATTTCGCAAGCGATACGCGAAACGGCGTTCCAGAATGCGCCCTGGCGCATGCAAAAACCAGAAGCCCAATGCAAAAAACGCATAGACGCCGATCCACTTGTAAATCGTCACACGCGAATGGTGCGCCTCGCTGTAGAGATACTGCAACTCACTGATGATCTTGCCCATGAAATAGGGCAGGAACTGCGTCATGCCCATGCCCAATACCAGCAACGTCATAAACACCGGCATCTGCCAGCGGAAGCCGCGCCCATAATACCACATAGCTTGGTACAGCACGACAAACGGGTTATTGGACGTGGTTATTTTCATGGATCGCAGCATATAAAAAATCGTGTCAAAATGACATGGGTTTTTAACGGAAAAGACCGATTTTTCCGGTTATTGGCCGCTTTTCGCGTCGGCTTGCCTAGGCCCAGTCCGGAATTATCTGCCCGGCCGTCAAGGCCGCCACACTTTGCCGCGGCCGAATGACGGCGTGTCTGTCGCCCGCGACCATAATTTCCGCGATCAAAGGCCGTGCGTTGTAGGTTGAACTCATGACCATGCCATAGGCCCCGGCATCACGGAACACCAGCAAATCATTGGTTTTTGGCAACACCATCATACGGTCAGCGGCAAAAATATCGCCGGTTTCACACACCGGGCCAACCAGATCGACAGGCTGTGTGACGGCATCCGCGGCAGGTTGGCTGACCGGGTCGCAGGCATGATAGGCGTCATACATGGCGGGGCGGATTAGCTCTGTCAGGCCAGCATCAACGATCACATGTGTTTTGGCCTCGCCCTGTTTGACGTAGAGAACCTTGGTCACCAGCACACCGGCTTTTGCGACCAGCGAGCGGCCCGGTTCAAACAAAAACATTTTATCGGTAAAATCGGCAAAAATCTCTTTGACCAGCGTGCCATAGTCTTGTGCTGTCGGGGGGGTTTCGTTGTGATAGACAATGCCCAGACCGCCGCCCAGATCGATGACGCTTAAATCAATTTGCGCCTCGTCACGCAGCATGACAATAAAATCGCGCAACAACAGGTAGGCTTCGCGATAGGGTGCCAGTGTCGTCAATTGCGACCCGATATGCACCGACACACCTTGCAGTTTGATATTGTCCATCGCTGCCGCGCGTTTATAAACGTCAAAAGCTGCATCCAGGCTGATGCCGAACTTGGTCTCTTTCTGGCCGGTCGAAATTTTGGCATGGGTTTTTGGGTCAACATCAGGGTTGACGCGAATGGCGACCGGTGCCTTGCGAAACAATTTGCCCGCCACCTGATTGAGCAATTCCAGTTCCGGTTCAGATTCCACGTTGAACTGGTAAATCCCCTGCTCCAGCGCGAATTTCATTTCATCTGCCGTTTTACCGACGCCGGAAAACACGATGTCACTCGGTTTAGCCCCGGCCTTCAACGCAATCTCGATCTCCCCACCCGATACAACATCGACACCCGCCCCGGCTTTGACCAGCGCGTCGATCACGGCCAGCGCGCCGTTGGCCTTCATCGCGTAATAGATTTTGGTCTGCAACCCGGCTAACCCTTCGGCGTACGCCGCATAATTGGCGTGAATCGTCTGGCGGCTGTAGACATACAACGGCGTCGCATAATCTTGCGCCAGCTGTGCTAAATCATTGTTTTCAGCATGTAATGAGCTGTTTTGATAAGAAAAAGAGGTCATGCTGTCAGTGTAAACACGGGATTTTGCTTGACAAGGCTAGGTTAATTATTATGGTTATACAATGTCCAGGAAAATAACCCATGTCTAAAACTATCCAACCTCACGTCGATCCAGTCGATACCTGTCCCGTGACAGCTGACATGGTCGATAATTTTAGAAAGGGGTTTGCAGATCCCCGTGTTACTGCCAATCTGAATTATGCGACTGATTTTTTCGTTCCGCATGCAGATGTATCAAGACAATTTACAACACACAAACCACACCAATCATAAAGTACAGCAAGCTTTTTCTTATTGGCTGAGCAAGTGGCGATAAAAATTAGTTGACAAACCAGCCCATTTTTTCTTATGGTTAATTTTACTCGACCTTGAGGCATAAGATGACTAAAATTCATACGATTGATACAATCGAAACAGTCAAACCACCACGTCAATTAAACACAAGTATGCTCTCCGCCATTTTAAATGGTGGCCAGGTTACTATCAGGGATTCACTGGCGGCCCATTTAATGGCAATTAATCTGTACGAAATCATACAAGCCCGCGCAACCGAGCGTCAAAACGCTGGCCTGCAACGTGATACATTGTCAGCCACATCGCCACAATAAGTTTCAACACTCACCAATAATGTTGTAAGCCATTATATACTTATGATGCCGAAACGTTGCGGCTTTTTTATTTTTGTTTATTTCACCTCCGTAAGATATTTCAACCAGCCGTTGACACGTTTTTGAAATTCTTTATGAATATGCATTAAGACTAAAAAATTATCAGGCACGACATGACTAATCAATTAAAAACCTATGTATCAATGATTAAAGACATTGTTGCAATTGAAGATGGCATCAACACAACATTTAAAAAAGTCGGTGTTAATTTCCCAAAACGCCAGCAAGATATATTCGCCATGGTTCTGAGAAAAACCGCTATTGAACTGTGCGAAATTGCACGCGGCAACCAGGCCTGTTCTTTGACACTCGACAGTTACTGCCGTGTTGGTGCCAAGTCGATCGTGGAAAAATATTTCCCGGAAAAAGCCGCTATGACATTGGCCGGCCTCAAGCGCTGCTAAATAAAAAACCCGCCATCTCTGGCGGGGTTTTTCAATCTCAATCGCAAAAATTATTTGCTGGCAATATAATCGATCAGGTCGACAACCTTGCTGGAATAACCCCATTCATTGTCATACCAGGCCACGACTTTGACAAATTGTGGTGACAGCTGAATACCGGCTTTGGCGTCGAAGATCGACGTGCGGGCATCGCCGATGAAGTCGGTGGAGACCACTTCGTCTTCGGTATAACCCAGAATGCCCTTCATATCGGTTTCCGACAGGCGTTTCATCTCCGTTTTGATCTCTTCATACGTCGCCGGTTTCGCCAGACGCACGGTCAGATCGACGACCGAGACGTCGGCCACCGGCACGCGCAATGACATCCCCGTCAGTTTGCCTTTTAATTCCGGGATCACCAGGCCGACAGCTTTCGCGGCACCGGTCGAGGATGGAATGATGTTCTGGTACGCGCCGCGTCCGCCGCGCCAGTCTTTCATCGACGGGCCATCAACGGTTTTTTGTGTGGCCGTCACCGCGTGAACAGTCGTCATCAACCCTTCTTCGATACCCCATTTGTCATGCAGCGCCTTGGCGATTGGTGCCAGACAGTTCGTCGTGCAGGACGCGTTGGAAATGATGGTCATGTCTGGTGTGTAGGCAGTGTGGTTAACACCCATTACGAATGTTGGCGTGTCGTCTTTGGCAGGTGCCGAAATGACGACGCGTTTGGCGCCGGCGGTGATATGCGCGCCAGCTTTTTCCTGATCAAGAAACAGACCGGTGGACTCAACAACTGTATCCACACCAATGTCGCCCCATTTCAAATTCGCCGGGTCGCGTTCAGCGGTGATGCGCACTGTTTTGCCGTCAACGACCAGATGGCCGTCTTCGACCTTGATGTCGCCCTGGTAAATGCCATGCGTGGAATCGTATTTCAGCATGTACGCCATGTAATCCGCATCGAGCAGATCGTTGATCCCGACAATTTCAATGTTCGGGTTTTTCGCGGCCGCGCGAAACACCAAACGGCCAATGCGCCCAAACCCGTTAATCCCCACTTTAATGGTCATCGTTTATCTCCAAAAATTGTTTATGTGATGATGGATTGAGTGTAGCGGAATGGCATCTGGAAACAAGGTACAGGTGCTTAATTTTTACATATTTTATAGATTTAAATTAAAAATTTGTGGTTATCCTTAAGGAGCGCAAATTTTAGATGATCTTATGGTTTGATCTTCTCAACGATCGCCTCAACCGTCAAACCAAACTCCGCATAAGCTTGTTTGTATGGTGCGGATAAACCAAATGTCTCAACACCACAAAATAGCCCGTTGAGACCGATCATACCGTCCCAGCCGTGCTTGACGCCTGCTTCAATGACCACGCGGCGCAGTTTTTTATCGTGTGCATCACCGATGACAGCGGTCTGGTAATCAACCGGTTGCTGACAGAACAATTCACGGCATGGCATCGATACCACACGTGCGGCAATGTTTTTTGCAGCCAAGGCGTCAGCAACATCGACAGCCAATGAGACTTCAGTCCCTGTGGCAATCAAGATGAGTGTCGGTTCCATGGCGTCACGCAGGATATAACCGCCCCGCGCCGCTAGATTGTCCGTGTCGTTATCAATGCGCAGCGTTGGCACGTTCTGGCGAGACAAGGCTAACACTGTTGGCCCTGTTGTTTTCTGCAACGCCAGTTCCCAGCATTCTGCGGTCTCAATCGGATCACACGGGCGCAACACTTGTACGTTCGGAATGGCGCGCAGTGCCGCCAGATGCTCCACCGGCTGATGCGTTGGCCCGTCTTCACCAAGCCCGATAGAGTCATGTGTCATGACGTGAATAACGCGCTGTTGCATCAGGGCCGCCAGACGAATAGAGGGCCGGCAATAATCGCTGAACTGCAAAAACGTGCCGCTATACGGAATAACGCCGCCATGTAAGGTCATGCCATTCATGATGGCCGCCATGCCATGTTCCCGCACGCCGTAACGCACATAATTGCCGCCGAACTGACCCGGTTTGATATCCACCATGTCTTTGGTGCGCGTGTTGTTTGACGGCGTCAGATCCGCCGAGCCACCGATTAAATTTGGCATGACAGGCACCAACCCATGCAATACATCGCCCGACGATTTACGGGTTGCCTGTTCCGGTTTGGCATTCGTCTGTGCCGTTTTATAGTGTTGCAACGCAGTAATGGCTGCATCCGGCACAGCATTATTTAACGCCGTGGCAAAATCTGTTTTATGCGCAGACCCGTTCAACCGCTGTGTCCAGTCCTGTTGTGCCGCCTGTCCACGTGCACCAATCGCACGCCAGGCTTGCAATATATCATCCGGCACGACAAACGGGTCATGCTTCCACAGCAATCCCGAACGCGTCGCGGCCATCTCCTCTTTGCCCAGTGGTGACCCATGCACATCATGGCTGCCCGCGCGCGTCGCGGCGCCATAGCCGATGATGGTCTTGCAAATGATCAAGGTTGGCCGCGTCGTTTCCGCCAGCGCTTCATCCATCGCACGTTTGATATCGGCGTGATCATGCCCGTTGCAGTGTGTCACATGCCAGCCATAGGCCTCGAAACGCAAATCCGTTTTATCAGTGAATGACAAGGACGTATCGCCATCAATCGAGATTTGATTGCTGTCATACAGCACATTCAGTTTGCCCAATTGCAAATGCCCGGCCAATGAACAGGCTTCATGGCTGATGCCTTCCATCATGTCACCATCGCTGGCAATGACCCAGGTGTTGTGATCAACCAGCTCTGTGCCAAAACGCGCCGCCTGAATTTGTTCGGCCAAGGCAAAGCCAACCGCATTTGCAATCCCCTGCCCCAGCGGCCCGGTTGTGGTCTCCACGCCAATTGCCACATCGTGTTCCGGGTGGCCCGGCGTGCGGCTGTGCAACTGGCGGAAATTTTTGAGGTCGTCCAGGGTCATGGCCTGATAACCGGTCAGGTAACTCAAGGCATAGAGCAACATCGACCCATGCCCGGCCGAGAGAATAAACCGGTCACGATCCGGCCAGTCGGGCGTGGTGGCATCAAACTTCAGCACATCACGAAACAGGACGGTCGCCACATCCGCCATGCCCAGCGGTAACCCCGGATGGCCGGAATTAGCCTGCTCGACGCCGTCAATGGCTAAAAAGCGTAAAGCAGTGGCAAGATCCAAAGGGGTCATGATGGTGCATCCTATCAGCGTAAAATCATCTGTTATTTCCGTGATTTTGCCCGGCTTGGCCGCCAAAAACAAGGTTGCACCTTTTCATGTGACCCTTTATGCTTATGTCGAGACACACAGGAGTTTTTGATGAGCGCGTCCCTGGCTACGGCGTTGGAACAATTGGACAAGGCGATTGCCGCCGTTGATCAGGCGTTCGCCCAGCGGCTGACGGTTTTGCAACAGCAAAACCAGCACTTGTCGCAGCAATGTGATACGGAACGCGCCAAAAACCAGGTGGCCACGACAGAACTCACGGCCACCATTACGCAACTGGAAACATATCTGGGCCGTACCAGCGCTCAGCGGACAGGAACCTAAGCTCTATGCCAAACGTCATTGTGACTCTGCAAGGCCGCGTGTATACGATTGCCTGCGATGATGGGCAGGAACGCCGTGTCCAGCAATTGGCCCTGTATGTCGACGAAAAGCTGCGCAGCATTTCGCGCAGCGGGGCCGCCGTTTCCGAACAATATCAATTCGTGCTGGGCAGCCTGATGATGGCCGATGAAGCCCTGACCGCTCTGGAAAAACTCGACGAATTGCAAACCGCGCCAACATTCAATCAAGAGACACTGCAAAAAGCGTCACAGAAAGCCGAACGTCAGGCCGAAGTTGATGTCGCCGCTGTTCAGCATTTGACCAGCCGTCTGGAAGAGCTGGCGAGTAAATTGCAAAATACTGACGCTTAAGACGATTTCATATTTTGTTCACCGGTCTGATGCTAGCTTCAGGTTTGTATAACCGCGGATGTGCCATGACTTATTCATATAAATTTGTTCTTATTGTTCTAGCCCTTTTTGTAACGGCGTGCGCGGCGCAATCTAACGTCACGATTTACGAAGAAGGCCCACAACATTTTTCGGGATACATGTGTACACCTCATGCACCTTATACAATAGAAGACAGTTATTCAGCCCTATTAGATGGTATGTTAAATTCTCCAGGCGAGTCACATTTACGTGCTGCAGAAAAGGAACGTCTGCATAATTTTATCACAGAATGTCGCTTTTTCGATCACCCGCAATTCAATGCCGCTTGGATGGCCAAGCAAGAGCGTAACTTTGCATTCTTGTATAACCATTATGGCGACCAGAAAGCCCCGGCCATCTGGCGCGAACTCAACGCGTTGTATTACACGCACAACCGTTCGCGCTAAATTTTTGATGCCAGTTTATTTCGCCACCAAAACCTACTCCCCCGAACGTGGCCTCAGTTGTGCGTTTCGCCAATGGCGCGCCAATTCCCATTGCCGGTTTTTGCATGGCTATGCACTGGGCGTGAAATTGACCTTTGCCAGCGAGATGCTTGACGACCGTAATTGGGTCTATGATTTTGGTGGTTTGAAATGGATCAAAGAGTTTCTGGACGAAACCTTTGATCACACCACCTGCATCGCCCAAGATGATCCAGAACTTGTATTATTTCAAAATATGGCTGCGCGCAATCTGATTCAGCTGCGCCTTTTACCGGCCACATCCTGCGAAGCTTTTGCCCAGCATATTTATGATTTCGCGGCGCCACGTATTGCCGAAGACACGCAAGGCCGCGCACATTTGCACAGTGCTGAGGTGTTTGAACATAGCGGCAACAGCGCGATTTTTCAGGGCTGATCGTCATCAAAGTGATATTGATAACAGACATTTGATCCCTATATCGCTTCGCATGACAATTTTAAAATTCTTTCTGCTTTTCTTGTTTCTGATTTCACTGCCCTTTCTGCTGTCTCTGGTGCAAAAGGGCAAACCCTGGAATCAGGCCAGCCGGGAATCGGTCGGCATTGCGCCAAAACCGGCTGTTGAAAAACGCGCCGTCGTGCAAATTTATGCGGCCCGCGCGCATGGCTGGCGCGGGAATTACGCGGTGCATAGCTGGATCGCCACCAAACCCAAAAACGCGACTGCTTATACTGTCTATCAAGTCGTCGGCTGGCGCAGTTATCGCGGACTTGGCGTTGTCAGCGTCACGCAGGATGACCCCGATCGCAAATGGTTCGATCACACACCGGAACTGTTATTTGAACTGAAAGGTCCCGCTGCCGAAACCATGATCCCGCAACTGGCCAAAGCGGCAAAAGACTATCCGTATCAGAATTTTTACCGTCTGTGGCCCGGCCCCAATTCCAGTTCGTTTATCGCCTATATGGTCCGCCACACGCCCGGCATTTCGATTGAACTGCCACCGCATGCCATTGGCAAGGACTGGATCGACAACGGCAAATTTTTCGGTCCATCCGAAAGTGGTACCGGCTATCAATTGTCTCTCTATGGCGCCTTGGGCCTGACCGTTGGTTTAGCCGAAGGGATTGAAATCAATATTCTCGGCTTAACATTTGGCATTGATATCGCACGCCCGGCGTTAAAGCTGCCATTCATTGGCCGTATTGGTTTGAAAGACCGTCCGTTTCATGGGCCAAAAGCGATACCGCAAACCGAAAAAGCGCCTGATGAAAAAGATCCGCTGGTGACGCCGGGAGCGGTGTAACTACCACCCGACTCGTACGAAAAATCTTGCTTTTTTTGTCAAAACATGCATAATAAAATCATGTGACGGAGGTCACATTGCATGACACGAAAACGCAGCCGTGTGCTGTTTCAAAACAAAAACATAAAAATCGTTCTTCCCCGCAAAGCACCTTGCTTATCCCTTCACTCACTCGCTTCTAGGCTTTACGTTGAAGGCTGTTTAGCACCGACGTCGCTGATTGATCCGGACGATTTCCTTCTTGAAATCGTTCAACACGGCATTTCGAATGGCTTGGAATTACTTGATGAAACGATCGTCATTCACAAAGGCCGGAAACGCAATCATGTGACTATTCGCACGGAACATGACCGCATTATGTTGGAACGCTCACAACACAACGACAGCACTATCGAGGCCGCTCAAGTAGTATCATCTACTATACTGGCAGACATGAATTTTGAAAAGAAGCGTGAAGACTTTGCTAGCAACATCCAATTACTGCGGCAGGTGCACGAACATTTATCTGGGGAACCAGCACCGTCTGCTGATCATAGAAAAAATTTTCACGCCAATGCGGAGCAGATGCATCGTCGATCCAACATCCACAGGAAAACACGCTGTTGGTTCGTCTCCTTGATGGCATAGGACAGGTTCTCTTCCCATCTTGATCATCGCAACAACGGAATAATCTGCTTGCGGAACCAGGCGGGTCGCACGTGTATAACTTGATCCTGCGCTTTAGTATGCAAGACTGTTTCTAAAAGCGTTATGTAGTTATTATCAGTGCTATACAGTATTGATTCATTAAGCAACAAATCGATGATGTTGATCATAACTGGGTAGTCTTGCGCTTTTCCCCAAGCAATAATCTCCTGTTGCCGGTCCTGCCAAAACTTCAGCCCATGTTGTAATTCCAGCAAAGTAAAGCCATAGGCACCAAACCGGCTGGTTTCGGTTTTCATTTCCGTTTTCAAGATGTGCGGCATCTGCGCGATAATCTCGTCACTGCGCGCTTTGAGTTGTGCATCCACCAAAACATCAGCATCCGGCACATGTTGTGTTAGCCAATTTATCGCATCACGGTCGCGCTGTGTCGTCGTCGCACTTTTCAGGCACAAAGTGTGCGTATAAATCGCGCCATACAACATGGCCGCAATCGGTTTGGACGGCGTTATACTATCACGGATAAAATATTCTGCCACTTGCGTTGCGGCCGCACCCACTTTATCGATTTGCACAACAGCATTTGGGAAATCAATGGCCGGCTGGGTGAAATCACGGTGATCGATGACTTGCATAACGTTTAATGGATCAATGGATTCCGGCAACGCGTGTTTGACACTGAAATCGACTAGCACAAAACCGTTGGCATTATGCGCCTCATCATCAGTGGCAAATATCAACTCTGAAAATTTATCCAGATAAAATTGCGCCTCGCCATCGGGTACACCGCAAATCCAGACACGCGCGTCTTGCTGTTTCGCTACACGCATATACTCGGCATAGGCCACAGAACCCGCAATACAATCGAGATCAGGACGTTTCGGGCATGGGAGGATAATCATGTATCAAGCGTTTCAATTAAAGGCTGAATAACCTTTTCAAATCGTTCTGGATCATTCGTCACAATCGCCTGTAAAATTGCTTTGACTTTATGTTGTATAGGCAACGGTGCTTGAAGCAATGCAGCGGTAAATACAGTATAGTAATTCTTTGCATTCACAACACGCATGACCAGACGTTGCAACCACTCTGTGGCATGCGGTGTCATGATATCGTGTTCAATGATTTTCAGAAGTTCCGCGCTGTAAAGCGCATGATCATCCGGGTAAATACCCTCGACCGCGTGCAACAAACTCCACATGACATCGTCCTGCTCTGTCGCATCAGCAAAACCGCTGCACAAAAATGTAAAACGCTGTTGATGATCAGATACAAAAATTGCCTCGACCGCCTGTTCAAAACGGTCAATTTCAGCGTTTGATGTCATCACACGCGAGTCTTGTAAATCACAATGATATTGGGCAATGGAAGCGGATAAGTTTTTCATGTGAAAAATTATCCTGCTTCTTTAATCGCTAGTCTTTATTCTTTTCAACCTGCGTGAATTCCAACTCAACCGGGGTCGCGCGGCCAAAGATCGAGACTGACACCGACAAGCGGCCTTTATCTTCGTCAACATTTTCGACAACACCGGTAAAGGAGTTGAACGGGCCATCGATAACACGCACGGTTTCGCCGATTTGGTATGAAATGCTGTTGCGTGGCTTCTCGGCGCTTTCTTGCATCTGCGTCATCAAACGCTGCGCTTCGGCATCCGAAATCGGGCTTGGCTTGCCTTTGACACCGAGGAACCCGGTGACACGGGCGATATTTTTCACCAAATGCCAGGTGTTATCGTTCATGTCCATACGCACCAACACATAGCCGGGGAAAAATTTGCGTTCGGCATTCACCCGCTGGCCGCGGCGCACTTCGACCACTTCTTCGGTCGGCACCAGGATTTCGTCAAAGCTCTCGGCGATGCCTTGTTTTTCCGCTTTTTCCTTGATCTGTGCCGCCACGGTTTTCTCTGAACCGGAATAAGCGTGCACAACATACCAACGCATCGTCATAACAGAAATCCTTTAGGCTTTAATTTGCAGAATGAGTTTGATCGCCCAGGCGATCATCTGGTCGGCGGTGAACAGGAACAGCGCCATCAAGGTCGCCAGAATAAACACCATGACCGTCGTCAAAATCGTTTCCCGGCGTGTCGGCCAAGTCACTTTCTTGATCTCGCGCTTTACTTCGCCGGCAAATTGCACGGGTTTCAGCAGCGGATTGGTCGCTTTGGTCGTGATAATTTTCGCTTGTGCCATAAATGGAACCTGTCGATAAGTGAAAGCTGTCGCCAATTTTCGCTCACGGGGCCGACAATGCAGGCACCGGGGAAACTGGCAGGGGCGACAGGATTTGAACCTGCAACCCTCGGTTTTGGAGACCGATGCTCTACCGTTGAGCCACACCCCTAAAAAACCGTATCCTGATGCGCTGATTTGACGGTTCAGCCGCAAGCCCGTGTATCTAGCCGAAAACCCGACCAAAAAGCAAGGGGCGAATCAGGATTTTAGCACTGCCCGGATGCGCCGGGTATGTACCAGCCCCGACGTCCTGTTGGTCTCGGTTGCATTGTGTCAACTGAAGCGATGGGTGCAGTAAAAAAATTAACGCGCATGTCTTGGACTTTTTCCGTCCGTGGGGTGGAGGTGGTATCACGGCGGTCTGGCATCATATCATTTAACATGTCAGCCGAATGGTCTTGTGGAAAAGGTGCATCTGTATTCATAATTGCTCTCCTTGTCTTATAGACGTTGGTGACCATAATTGCGTTTACGCGCGTGTTCCCCACTGGGCATGCCTGTAACAAAGCTGTCTTGAAACTCGCGAACGAAGCGCGTACGCGCGATCAACGCGGCCACATTCTCATCATTTTTAGGATTAAAAGCCTCAGATTTTGTCATCTCAGTTTCCGGCTGTCTAGAATCAGGGGTACTAGTAGAATTAGACATTGTATTCTCCTATTTCATGAAATTCTTTGGTAAGAATAGCACAATAATGACATCAAATAAAGAATTTTATTACTCAGTAACGTTTTGATAGTTTGTGTGGTTTTATTCAAAAATTTGCAATAAAAACCCTGCCGAAGCAGGGTTAAGAAAGGTCATAACAAATTGCATTCTGTCAGCTCTGAACAAGACCGCGAATATAATCTGCCCGCTCGTCTTCACAAGCAAATGATTGTCTGATTAGTGTAACTGTTTCATTAACAAGTTTGTATCCATGGTTTCCGTTACGTGTCGTCGCGGCGGCTGTCTCAATAAAATGGCCCAGCTGTTCTCTAAAAGCTTTCTCCGACTTAGCCTGATCCAGCCGATCACCAGATTCAAGATCATCAACATAGGTTGACAAATAAGAGGAACCGTTTTCGTTTGCCCCTGTGCCAAATTTTGCAAATTGATTTAACAAGCCTAATTTCAACTCAACAGTTTTTTGCTCATAACCAATATTCTCCTCAGCTGGTTTATGTTCAACTAACATTATCAATAAAAATGAGAACTGCCATTATTTATGACATCGTATCTTGAAAAACAAAAACCCCGCCGAAACGGGGTTTTAATGTCAAGTATCAGTTTAACAAAACTGAATAAATATTTGATTTACTTCGTAATCTTGGCAACAACGCCAGCACCAACGGTGCGGCCGCCTTCGCGGATCGCAAAGCGCAGGCCTTCTTCCATCGCGATCGGCGCGATGAGTTCGACATTCACTTTGACGTTATCGCCCGGCATCACCATCTCGGTACCGCTTGGCAACTGCACGATCCCGGTGACATCCGTCGTCCGGAAGTAAAACTGCGGACGGTAATTGCCGAAGAACGGCGTGTGACGGCCACCCTCTTCTTTGCTGAGCACGTACACTTCGGCTTCGAAGCCGGTGTGTGGCGTGATACTGCCCGGCTTGGCCAGAACCTGGCCGCGCTCGATGTCTTCACGCTTGGTGCCACGGAGCAACGCCCCGATATTGTCGCCGGCCTGACCCTGGTCAAGCAACTTGCGGAACATCTCAACGCCCGTGATGGTGGTCTTCACCGTTGGCTTGATGCCGATGATCTCGACCTCTTCACCCACTTTGACAATCCCACGCTCAACACGACCGGTACACACCGTGCCACGACCCGAGATCGTGAACACATCTTCAACCGGCATCAGGAACGGCTTGTCAACCGGGCGCTCAGGTGTTGGGATGGCCGTATCGACCGCTTCCATCAGCTTGATGATCGCTTCGCGACCCAAACCATCGGATTTGCCTTCGAGAGCCGAGACAGCCGAACCGCGGATGATCGGAATATCATCGCCCGGGAAGTCGTACTTGGACAGCAACTCACGGATTTCCATTTCAACCAGTTCGAGCAGTTCTTCATCATCGACCAGGTCGCACTTGTTCATGAACACAACCAACGCTGGAACGCCAACCTGGCGGGCCAACAAAATGTGCTCACGGGTTTGTGGCATCGGGCCGTCAGACGCCGACACAACCAAGATCCCGCCATCCATCTGGGCCGCACCGGTGATCATGTTCTTGACGTAGTCGGCATGTCCCGGGCAATCCACGTGGGCGTAGTGACGGTTCGCCGTCTCATACTCAACGTGCGCCGTGTTGATCGTGATCCCACGCGCACGCTCTTCCGGCGCTGCGTCGATATCGCCATACGCGCGGAACTCAGCCCCGCCCGACTCAGCCAAAATCTTCGTGATCGCCGCCGTCAATGACGTCTTCCCATGGTCCACGTGACCAATCGTCCCAATGTTCACGTGCGGCTTGTTCCGCACAAATGTACTTTTTCCCATACCTAGACTCCCTAGATTATCATGTTAAGCCAGCAGCGCTGGTGTCGTTAGCGATACGGACTGGCTCCAGGCACGGTATGCCGCCAGAGGCCACGCGTTTGACGGCGCGGACTTAAATCCTGATGGATTTTTAGGGCAATTTGACACGGTTGGCAAGAGCTTCTTGATGGAACTAACGGAAGATCAACACCGAAAGGTCGTCTTGACTTTGATAACATAATGTTACAATCTCAGCCCATTGAGATTGAAGGTAATTGGCTATGACATCTATGCAACACGCACATGAAAAGATCGTGTTTAGAATGGGTCGTATGTCTGACATGGCGCTTGACGAAATTTCTGTCTTGCCAAAAACGCGTGATATTTTTTGTCAGTCTAAATTTGGCTTCAAGCAAGATAAAAATGCATTTGCTGCGGTACAATCCTTTCGGATTTTCGGCATTAATATCCTAGGTCCTAATGTCATGTATCATCCGATGCTGGAAGAACACGGCAATGCGCTGATGAATCTCAAAATTATGGGACATGAAAATGGGCATTATATACGCGAGATACAACGTGATATCTTGAACCCGTTTACAATCTCTTGGATCAGCTTAGGGGGCTGTACGACAGCGACTGGAGTAGAAGCATTAGATGGTTTGATGAATGTTAAAAAATATCGAAGAAACATGAGCCGACGCGATTTTATGGAGAAATTGGCCCTTAGAACGACGGTTGCAGGGGCAATCTTGACCGGCAGCTATAATGTGGAACAGATGGCTTCTTATCACGAAGAAAGTGATGCTGATATGATAGCGGATGCGCTCGTCCCTGAATTGACAATGGGTCCATGCTTGTCAGCGTGTCTCGACATATATAAACAATTCAACGACGACGCAGATTCACAGAGGAACAAAAATAGCTTGAGTAATATAGTCTCAGATTTTCTAAGCAATCACCCCACAAACGCGCAACGTGGTGAGAATTCTAGAGTCAATTGTCAGCGTTTCGCTAAAAATTCAGCTTTATGGGCGTCAATTTAAATAAAAACATTATTATCATGCTAGCTGATTTCAAACTTATCGCTCCGTCCTGGTCGCTTGACCCTGTTGCCTTCTCACCAAATGCCACAACGTTACGGGCAGTAACATGATTTTCAACACACCGTAAAGGAAAACTTCAAGCGCGTTCATATATTATGATCTCAAATAAAGTTGTGAGTACGTGTGGAGCATGTGATAGAATAGCAAAATCAACCTGTTTCATCAAACAGCAGTCAAACAGTATGACGCAACGAACTAATAACTTAGCAAACGTATCCAATCTAACGCGGCTAAAACTGCTATTTCTTCCGAAAACTATCAATCGAAATCACTTTACCCGTTTCCAGCTTCGCGTCTTTAGCGGGGTTGGTTTGGATGGCACTGGCAGTAGCATACTTTTATCATCATCTTCATCCGTTACGTCTTCCATCATCCATCGCCTGAAAATACAGTGTTGCCCCGCCAAGCCAAGCATTCTAGTCTGATGGCATTCACTTTACCCTTCACACGTCGCGGCTACTGGATGATCATCAACACACACGCCCGGATCGGGCTGTTCGACCGGAAACTGCCTTTTTCTAAAAAGGGCTTGTTTCTGTATGATTTTACCGCCCGGCAGGAAACACTTTTGCCGCTCTATGCGGAATGGGAAGCGAAAGACATGTCGCATGATGGCCGGACGGTGGCGATCACGCGGATGTCAGACTTTAAAAAAGCCGAGCGAACAGATCTGGTCGTGTTCAAGCCGGGAACGGGTGACGTCATGCTGGAGACTCACGATTATTACATCTATGACGCCGCCTTTAATGCAGCAGGCGATAAAATACTGATTTATGCGCACAACAAAAAACCGTTCTGCTATGATATCACCTCCAAAACCATCATCGCCGAATTGCCGAAAACGGTGAGAACGTATAAAGGCGATTTGGATGTGGCGAATGACCAGTTTGTGGTGCCGTGCGACACCTTAAAAGACACGTGTTACCGGCTGGATTTTAAAACAGGCCAGGTTGAAACGATCAAACTAGGATTGAAAGACGGTATCGCCCGCTTGGCATTTTCAATTGCTGCCGACCGCCTGTATGTGATCACCGAAACCAATATACTGTGTTGTTTTGACCGGAATTTCAAATTGCTGTGGCGCAACGATTTCAACACGCTGGGTAAAGAGGCCGGCCGTATCAGCCCATCCCGAATTTTCAGCAGTGAAGACGGACAATATCTCTGCGTTGTCGGTTCCACCATGGAAACCAAGCCGTGGGGTGCAGAGTATGTGCTTGATCATACGGATGGCACAGTCGTGCGGCAAATCGAAGGTTATCAACACCGTGGCCGTCTTGCCGCCAATTTTTTTGGCAATGACGTGCTGTTATATACGCTAAAAACCTTGGATTTAACGACCGGTCAGGTGTCGGAAATGCCTATTTTTGACAAAATGGCTTAATAAGAATTACTTCTTCCGGAAACTATCGATCGAAATCACTTTACCCGTTTCCGGTTTTGCGTCTTTGGCGGGCTTGTCCGTTTTTTCGGTTGATTTCTTCAAGCCGCTTTTTGGCGGGGTTGGTTTGGATGGCACCGGCAGTGGCATGCCCTCATCGTCGTCTTCGTCCATCACATCTTCCATCTCATCCATCGGCTGGAATTGGAGGGCGAAATTGACGGCCGGATCGGCGAAAATCGTGATCGCTTCGATCGGCACAACCAGACGTTCGGGAATATTGTTAAAGCTCAGGGTGACGGCCATCTGCTCGTCGCTGGCTTCCAGGCCATAGAATTGGTACTGCAAGACGATGGTCATCTCTTCGGGATATTGTTCATGCAAATATTGCGGGATCTGCACGCCCGGATGTTCGGTCAGAAAGGTGATGTAAAAGTGATGCTCTTCGGGCAAGCCGTTTTTGATGACGTGCTGCAACGCCTGGGTGATGACCCCACGCAAAGCCTTTTCGACCATTTTATCATAGCGCAACGCCGGATTAAAATTCTTGGGACCCATATCAACCAACTTGGCAAACCATTTCTAAAAAACCCGTTCGGGTGGAAACTGCTGTTCCGTCTTTCAACGCTACCGCCTAAACCTTAATAAATTTATTAACGTCTGGATAGGAATCAATCATAAAGAAAAATGGGGCAGTTCTGTTGCGAGGCCGCCCCGCGCCCCACCTCAGGTTCTTAGGCCCAAGGGATTGTGATGCCTAGTTCGGCAGTCACTGCTTACGCAGCAACGGCGTCACTTGCTTCTTTGTTGCTATTGGCTGCCAAAGCGGCCAGTTTCGCAAACAGAGAGTTATCATTGGCATTTACTTAAAATGACCCGACACGGCGGATATCATACCGAGCGAAAACCGGACCTTTATTACACGTGTCGAGCCTATTTCGTCCCCATCGGAAACACATCTGAATGTGCTTATGGTGGAGACGCCGGGTACCGCCCCCGGGTCCACGATGCTTATGCCGTCAAGCGTTTATCGCCATAGTGTCCCATTGCTGGGAACAGTTTGAGTGTATCACACACGCCTGATTTTTGCAAGAATAAGCGAAAGTCTCACCGATTCTGCCCCGAAGGACATTCATGGAACAGGACTACCTCAAGCTGCTGGCCACGTTGCGCAATGATGGCAATTTCAAGTCAGATCGCACGGGAACCGGCACTTACAGCCTATTCGGCTATCAGATGCGCACGGATTTGAGCCAGGGGTTTCCCCTGCTGACTACCAAAAAAATCTATATGCCGGCTGTCATCCACGAGTTGCTGTGGTTTCTGCAAGGGTCGACCAACATCAAATATTTGCAAGATAACAAAGTCCGCATCTGGGATGAATGGGCCGATGAAAACGGCGAATTGGGCCCGGTATACGGCAAGCAATGGCGGTCATGGGAAACGGCCGATGGCCGCTCCATTGATCAGATCGCACAATTGATCGAACAGATCAAAACCAATCCCAATTCCCGACGCCTGATCGTCAGCGCCTGGAACGTGGGCGATGTCGAAAACATGGCGTTGCCGCCGTGCCATTGCCTGTTCCAGTTCTACGTGAATGACGGCAAATTATCGTGCCAGCTCTATCAGCGCAGCGCCGATGTGTTTTTGGGCGTGCCGTTCAACATCGCGTCTTATGCGTTGCTGACCTGTATGATCGCGCAGGTGTGCAGATTGCAACCCGGTGATTTCATCCACAGCTTTGGCGACGTGCATCTCTACAGCAACCATGTCGAACAGGCCGATGAACAATTGAAACGCATACCGTTTGCGCCGCCGACGATCAAATTAAATCCTGATGTGAAAAATATTTTTGATTTCACCTACGCGGATTTTACGCTGGAAAACTATCAAGCGCATGAGCGGATCGCCGCACCCGTAGCTGTCTAAAGAGGTTTGTATGGCACAGCCGAAACTCGCCATCATCGCCGCGCTCAGTCACAACCACGTGATCGGCCAGAATGGCGATATTCCCTGGCATCTGCCGACCGATCAGGCGTTTTTTAAAGAAACGACCCTGCATCATGCCATTATCATGGGCAGCAAAACATTTTGGTCGTTGCCGGAGAAAGTCCGTCCCTTTCCCAAACGCACCAGTGTTGTGATCAGCCGCACGGCCCAGGAGTCGACAGATAATTTATTTTGGGTCAAATCACCCGATGAAGCGCTGACCAAAGCGCGCGCCCATGCACTAGCGCACCAACAAGACGTGGTGTTTGTCGGCGGCGGCGGCGAGATTTACAATCATTATCTGCCGCAGGTCGCGCGCATGTATTTGACGCACATCCACGCCGACTATGACGGCAATGCATTCTTCCCGTCGACCTATCTGACGATGCAATGGCACAAAGAATTGATCGCGGACCATCTGGCAACAGAGACGCAGCCGGGGTTTACGATCGTGCAATATGATCGAATTTGAAGTGTTACAAAAATGTTTCACGTGAAACATTTGACCTTTTGAGACATGAAATCAAATAGTTATAGGAATACATTCCTAATACACAATTACTTAAGCCGCGTCGAGCAATCCGGCATCCTGCCCATCGATCACGGCTAGAAACGCGCGTTCCAGTGATTCCTTGCCGGTTTGGTTTTTCATCTCTTGCGGGGTGCCGGCAAACGCCAGATTGCCTTCATGAATGACGCCGATATGGGCGCACAGTTCGTCAAGGTCCGAGAGAATGTGCGAGCAGATCAGCACGGTTTTGCCGGTTTTTTGATAGGAGGCAATGGCGTCTTTCACCTGCGCACGGGCGCGCGGGTCAAGACCGCTCATCGGCTCGTCCAGAATCAGGATATCGACATCGGTCAGCATTGTCGCCATCAGGCCGATCTTCTGGCGCATGCCCTTGGAATAGGTCGTCACGCGTTTAACCAAGGCTTTGGGGTCAAGGCCGAATTGCACAGCCCAATTGTTGGCTTTATCCAGCGACAATTCTTTTTTGTAGAGCGACAAGGCGAAACGCAGAAATTCCAGCCCCGTCAAATGCACCGGCGGCTCGAATTTTTCGGGCAGATAAGCCAGGCGTTGTTTCACGCTGCGGTCACCAGGCTTGGCGCCCAAAATTGTAATCGTGCCGCGTTTTGGGTCACGCAAACCCAGCAAGGTTTTAATTAACGTGGTTTTGCCTGCGCCGTTTAATCCGATCAGGCCAAAACATTCGCCGGCCGGAATGGTCAGGGAAATATCGAACAAGACTTGTTGCCGGCCATAGGCAACGTCAACGTGACTGATCTGAACAAGTGCGGTCATGAGACTCTAGCCTATTGGAATAATCGTATCGCTATCAAGCAGATATTGCTGATGCGGTTCGAGTGTGATGTTGATAATGCGCTGATGCGACACATCCATCCAGCGGATATGCACACGGTCTGGTTTAACGCTGAGGCCAACCAGCCGTTGCGGCATATTTTTGCGCGTCACACGTTCGCCGTTTAACCAGATCACCCAGTCATTTTTATCAATATAGACAATGCCTGATAGTGAGATGACTTGTGGGACCGGTGCATTTGGATTAGCGCCCTGATTACCCGGATCAAACGCATCACGCGGGGCCAGATAACCTTGCTTGCCGCGCATGATGGAGGCCAACTGGTTCGGCGTGAAGAACAGGGATTGTGGCTTGCCTTCGGATGTCACGGTGACCGATTTATCCTGGCCCTGTTTGAAATTCGGGGAGACATCTTCAGGAGCGACAGCACCCGGACCGCCGCCCAATGCTTCAGGCAAAGCGAGACCAGCAGGCAAGGCGTTGGGTAACGTTGCATCTTTGATCTGCTTGGCTTTGCTGGCTAAACTATCGAGGGCGGAACCAGCCGCATTCGATAACTGACCAGGAATAGTCGCGACCGTATCTGTCGGTGTTACCGATGGCGCAACGGCGGGCTGTTCCATGGCTGGTTGTGTTGTAGCCGGCACCGCGGACGGGGTTTGTGCCTGTGCCACAGTGACGGTGGTCAGCATCAAACAGAGTGTGAAAAGAGAACGCATTATTGGCCTCCTGCTGGGGGAGCTACCGGTGCCGGGGTTGCTGGCGCTGCAACTGCTGGCGGTGCTGTTTGGGTCACCGGTGGGATACTCGGTGCGGCTGGATTGGCCGCCGGAACCGGCATGCCGGGAACTGTGTTCACCGGTGGTGCAGCGGGCGCATTCATGCCCAGCGGGTCCGGCTTGTCGTACAAGGTATACCAGCTGAAGGTGTATTCCGATTGGATGAAATCGACCGGCTCCCCATTACCAAGCTTAATCAGGTTGGCATCGTTCAATTCAGCATCACGTTTAAAGGACTGGCGCGAGATTGTGCTAAAACCTAGAATAGCGTCTTGTAAAACGTGCACAAAACTGCGCATCTCCAGATCAGTTAAACCTTTTAGCGTTACTGTCACATCGCTACTCAGCAATTGCTTGTCTGTATTGACCAACGCTTTATTCTCAATGATTTGCTGCGGCTTGATATCATAAGCCACCTGACGGACGCCGGAACTCGTACGCAGATCATTCAAAATTTGTTTAAATTGAATCCGATCTTGCATTGTAAAGAAACCACGCAAACGTAATGCATCATACGCATCTTCGTTTGCTTTCATTTGCGCATATTTCTTGGGCAATTCAACAATCTGGTTTTGGAGTGCTAACTTGTCCTGTTCGGTTTTTGCAAAGGCTGTTTTTGACGCCTCTTGCTGCGGTACAAACCATAAAATCAAAGCCGCGATAATAGCTGCGTTTACGCCGAATACGATGAAAAAGCCCTTACTACGGCGGGGGCCAATGAGTTGCCAAAAATTCTTGTTCATAGCGCGACCCCCGTAATTTCAATCTCTGAGACTTCGTTACGCTGTGCTTCGGGCGCTTTCATCTGCATGTTTGTCACTTGCTCCGACATGCCCGACACCGTTTGATCAACGGACAAATTCCCAACCATTTTGACAATACGAATAGAATGTTGTGTGAATTTTGTCTTTAATTGTTCAAGCAATTGTTCCGTCGCGCGGGCGTTTTGTTCGACGGCTGCACCCGGGACAAACCCAACGATCAATGTTGCTGTGATACGGGGCGGATAACCGGGTTTTGTCACGTTGAGCGGTGGCGCCGGTGGCGGGCCACCGACCGTTGTGGCGTCTACCTTAGCCGGTTCGACCCGCACTTCCTGTACAACATATTGCCCTTTATCAACCAAGGCCTCGATTGCTTGCAACGTTGGCTCGGTGTTGAGATTTGTTTTGAACAGATCGTCGCGGACGTTCAACACGGCCTGTACCATTTCCGGTTTGTATTTCAGCGTGTTAAGCATTTTCGCCAGATCGTTGTAACGCACTTGCGCCATGCGCAGGTCATTTTGACCCGTGTCATTTTGCGTGTTGACGTCACTCGTTTGCAACTGAATTTGCACGGCAGCCGCGCATAACCCCAACATTGTCAAAGCCAGCAACAAGCTGCCGAGCCAAATCGCTTTTCGGCCTTGTTGTAGCGGTTTCAGTGCCTTATTTTGCAAGGGCAGAATTGGTTTGTGACCCGCGGCTACAGCCGCCAGCAGTCCATCACTGTACAAGGTGTCGCCGACGATTTTTGGCCCGGCTTTGAGCAAGCGTGTCGCTTCGGAAATCGACAGTGTGTAGAGATGCGTCACCGGCAGATTTGCTTGTTGCAATCCCTCACCCATCATCTCGGACGTAATGGCGACGACATCAATGCCATCTGCCGCTACATAGCCGAAACGGGCAAGATAGGTCAATGTTGCTTGAAATTCTTTTATCATGAGATCGCGAACCTGACCGAGTTCACTTTCATTCGCAATGTAAATCGGTGTCAGACGCGTCAACGCCAGTTCACCGTCCTGCAACACGATCTGGCGCATCCCGCCGGTTTTTTGTTGCGTCAGTAAGATCGTCCATCGTGGGCGATCAATGACCTGTGTGCGTTCATGCAAGGATTTAACGAGACGGTTAATCATCGGCACTGTTTCAAGCGGCACCAGCACAACGTTATCTAAAACGCATTCCGATTCCGTGACGGCTTGAACGACCTTTGTCATCTCAGGGGTTTGTGGCAAGCCGGCAAAGAGCACGTTTGGTGTTGTGGCATCTGCATCGCGTGGCATGTGCTTGATTGGCAACGCAGCACGATAGGGCGTTTGTGCAAACGCCATGTTTAATTTACGATCCAACATCTTTGTACGGTCAAAGAAACTGGCTTTTGGCAGCATGTCTTTGCGGTACTGTTGTTCGGTCTGATCCGATAAAATAATCACCGGCTTGTTTTGGCCGACTTTGCGCAACGCATTGGCTAAATTACGAATGAGATCGGGTTGATCCCAGGCATATTCATCCTGCAAAAATGTATAGCGACCTTTGTAGACGTAATGCTGCAAACCGTCGTTACCAACGAACAAAACTTGTTTTGTGTTAAAGACCATATCTAAGACCCAAGCTTGCCAAGAACGCCATAAATCGGGCCAAAGACCCCTGCTGCAATCCAGAGGATAACACCGCCAAGTAGAATCGTCAAAGTCGGCGAGATCATGCCAATCATTTTTTGCACAGCTTCGTCGACGTCATTATCATAAAATTCTGCGATCTGGTCGAATACGCGGGTCAAATTACCGGAATCTTCCCCGATTTTAACCATCCGCACGACAAGTGATGGAAATTCATTGGTATTACTCAACGCGCCGGAGATGCTGAGGCCTTCCGCAATTTGCTGGCGGGCGCGGCGGAGAGCCCCGTTGATGACCAAATTTTTGACAACATCGGTTGACGTATCCATACACTTCAAAATTTCCAGACCACTTTTAAACAGCGCCGCAAATGTCCGTGAAAAACGGGCAAGGTCAACTTTTTTAATCACGTTACCGATCACCGGAAAGCGCAATGAGAAGACGTGAAATTTGTAACGGAAACCGGGAGAAACACGTTTCAACACTATAATTGTCGTCACAAGAACAATCGGCGTGATAAACACCCAGATACCGTGTGCCTGTAAAAAATCAGAGGTGGCAATAAGGCTCAGCGTGACCCACGGCAATTCTTGATCCATATATTTCAAGAAGCCAACAATCTGTGGCACGGTGAACATCATTAATACCGTCAATACGATCAGGAAGATGAACAACGTGAATAATGGGTAAGTCATAGCCTTGACCACACGCTTACGCATCATGTCAGCCCACTTCATAAAGACGATCAGCTGCGCGAATGATCCGGCCAAGTTCCCGGTTTCCTCACCCGAAGCTGTAATCGATACTGTGACGTAGTCAAAATATTTCGGATGCTTGGCCATCGCTTGCGATAATGCCAAACCCTGTGAGACGTCACGGTAAATTTCCGACATCACATCACGCAAGACAGCGCTGTCGACAGCGTCCCGAATATCAGACAACGAATCCAGCAATGGCACACCAGCTTTTTGCAGTTGCTCCAAATGCACAAAGACTTGAATCATGTCGCGCATTTTAACGCTACGCATAAAGGGTAAACCCTTGCTGCCCGTTTTCTGCAACTTACAATCAACCAGCTCCATGCCAGTCGCCTTGAGCTGTTGATACAGATCCGTTTCGTTGACGGCTGACAACACCCCACGGATCGTTTTGCCTTTTTCGTTCAACGCGCGGTAATTGTATTTTTTCATTGTAAGCGATCCACCAAGTTTGCGACCCGCATCAAGGCCGGCAGGGTTGTGATGCCATCCAGAACTTTTTCGATACCGTCATCGGCGATCGAGCGAAAGCCCTTGCGCATAGCCGCCGTTTTCAGCGCGGATTTATGACCGTTATTGGCGATGATATCGTCCAGTTCTTCATCGAACAGCAGAATTTCCACAATACCGATCCGGCCCTTGTATCCGGTGCCGCCACACATTGGACAGCCGCCTGGATGATGGATAGTTGGTGGATTAGCGGGATCTGCACCCAGCAAGGCACATTCTTCATCTGTTGCGGTCGCCGGTTTTTTGCACACACACAGACGGCGCACCAGACGCTGCGCGAACGAGGCAATGATGTTGCCGGCTAACATGCCCGGTTTCAAACCGAGATCCAGCAAACGTGGAATAGCGCCGAAACAATCATTGGTGTGCAAGCTGGTAAACACCTGGTGACCGGTCATCGCAGCTTTAAGTGCCTGTTCGGCTGTGGGTCCGTCACGCACCTCACCGACAAAAATAATATCCGGATCTTGCCGCAGCAAGGCCTTGACCCCATTCGCAAAGGTAAAGCCACCTGCCTCGCGGATGGCGGATTGACGCAGCAATGGCAAGCTGTATTCGACCGGATCTTCCAATGTCATGATGTTGACTTCGGTTGTATTCACCTCGTTCAGCATGGCATAGAGTGACGTCGTTTTGCCTGAACCGGTCGGGCCGGTAACAATAATAATCCCTTCGGGACGCGTGACCGCTTTTTTGATCAGTTTCATGTTTTTTTCGGAAAAACCGAGATCGGTTAAGTTCTTGACGCCAGAGCTTTTATCCAGCACCCGCAAGACGATGTTTTCACCGTGCACGGTTGGCAAAGACGACACGCGGAAATCGGCGACGCGACCACCGATGGCAATGCCGAACCGTCCGTCTTGCGGATTGAGCTTATCGGCGATGTTCATATCGGAAATAATCTTCATCCGCTGTGACATGGCCGTCCAGTATTCCTTGTGGAATGTCTGGACTTCACGCAAGACACCATCAATGCGCAGACGCAGACGCACAAAATTTTCTTCGGGTTCAAAGTGCAGATCAGATGCCCCCGCTTTGATTGCATCATACACCAAGGCTGTAATCAGGCGGACGATCGGGTGGGCATAACCCTGCTCTTCTGTCATGGCGCTGAGATCAACTTCGCCAGTTTCCAGTTCTTTCAGGATACCGTTGACAGAGGTCGCGTAACCATAGGCCGTATCGATCGCATCGGCCAGAATTTTAGGCGAACACAAAACGGGTTTGATAATGACATCGCGCGGGAAGAACTGACGAATTTTGTCCTGTACGATAACGTCGGACGGATCAGCCATGGCGATAACGACAATTTTATCATCGTAATTAATTGGCAAAATCTGCAAGCGCAGAGCTGTGTCCTTGGGAATTTTCGACACCGCTTCCGGGTCGACCATCATCTTGTTCGGGTCAAACTGTTCATAACCTGTTGTTTCCGACAGGAATGATTGCAGAAACGAACGGCTGATAAAGCCAAGCGCGACCAATTGCTCACCCAGCATCATGCCGGTGCGCATTTTTTCCTTGAGCGCAATATTCAGCTGATCGACCGTGATCACACCCGCTTCGGTCAAATGGTCGCCAATCCGGCGGCGCTTGGCTAGCAATGCTTTGGCTGTCGACTCTTCGTGTGGCGCAGCCACCGGCGGTGTGTCGATTGGTGGAGGCGGTTCATTTACCGGCAACTCGCCTGTTAATGATAAATTCATATCCATCATTAAAACAGCCGGGTCCATACCCGGTACCGACGGCACCGCTGGCAATGGTGCCGCAACAGCTGCGGCATTTTTTTGGTCGTCAAACGGCTGGGACAAATTCTGCGACATCGAACCTATTATTTAGAAATAATACTACAGGCTAATACAAGCCATTTTCTACGTTACGCGACAGAGAGGAAAGAAATGGTAAACGTCAGCCGATTCAAGCTGGTTTTCGTGTGTCGCAGCATGGCATTTAATGGCAGCCTGTCACACCCAAGCGGCTGATCAAGCCGGGGCCGGTGGCATAGATGACCGTGTCATCAAAATGGTTCACGCCTTTTTGCGGAGTATAATCGGCAATATTTACGAAGAACAATCCATTACCCCTGGTGTCGACGGCATTATCCCGTTCTCTTGCAATGCCGTTGGTGCCTAATAAACTGTTTAGATTATTATTGTTTGAACAGGAACTGCTGCCCAGCGGACACAGGCGCGAACCGGGATTGGTGGAATTCATGCTGAAACTGCCAAAGCCGTCACTGCCATAAGCAATCAAGGCAACGGCAACTCCCGTTTCATTATAGGTTGGCCGCCGAATAATCAGACGCGTACCGGAGACTGTACAAAATCTCGACGTTGTTGCGTCAGCTGCCCCACCAGGTGCCGTGTACAGATTTTTTGCCATGACATAAGTGATGTAGCGGCCATAGCCGTCTGTGACATCCTCTTGTGTCAGACCCAATGTCACATAAGGAACCAACCCCCAGCCCGGGTCGGTGCAACTTCCGGACGTGGCTTCCTGACCGATCGTGACTGTGTCATTGGGACTAAACGGACACGGAATCCTGTTATTCAGCAAAGCATAGCTGGAGAGCGCGTTCATCACACGCTCCATCCGCACTTTTGTCAGCGCATCCGCTTGCTGTTTTTGCAATGGTTGATAAAAAGCCAAAAATGACCCTATCAAGGAGGCAATGACGCCAATCACAACGACCATTTCCAGCAAGGTGAAGCCGGCTTGCGATTGAGCGCGCGCAGATGATGTCACGCAGCGCACAACACCGTTATTATTATTCAGCAACCGGGCAGATTTTAATGACAACTGGTGACCCCCAAACGGCTGATCAAGGCCGGGCCGGTGGCGAACAAGACTTGATCATCAAAATGCGTTGTTCCTTTTTGCGGAAGATACTCGGCCAGATGGAGAGTGGTATTCCCGGCTCTGTCTACGGCGTTTTGCCGTTCGTTGGCCGTGCCGACAGTGCCAAGCAAGGCGTTTAAATTATTATTGTTTACGCAATTATTACTGCCAATCGCGCAGTTGCGCACACCAGCATTGGGGTTCGCCATATTATATGCACCAAAGCCATCGGCGCCATAAGCAATTAAAGCCGCTGCAACGTATAGATTTGTAACCGTTGGACGCTGAATGGTTAGACGGGTGCTAATCGGTATTAATTGGCAAAAACCTGATGTTATGTTGTCAGCTGGAACAATGGGTGTCCCCGTCATAGAGTTTGGCACAACATACGTGATATAGTGGCCGTAGCTATCTATGACATCGTCTTGCGTCAAACCCAGTGTCACATAAGGCACAATACCCCAGCCTGCAGTCAAAAGTGTTCCACAACGGCCTGCCGTTGCATCCATGCGACCAATCAATCCAGCGCTAATCTCGTTTGTGTAGGCCGGGCATGGTAAATTATTGTTTATTAGCGCATAACTAGAAACAGCATTCAGAATACGTTCCATTTTAATTTTCGTTTCGGCATCGGCCTGGGCGTTACGCATTGGCTGATAAAAAGCCAGAAATGCACCCAGCAACGATGCCGCGATGGTAAAGACAACAACCATTTCCAACATGGTGAAACCGGCTTGGGTGTGACGTTGTTGCATCATGGCCGGGCACAGCTGTCCCGCCCGAGAGCGCTTATCAGTTGATCCTGGGTTCGCCACAGGAGAATGTCGTCAAAATAATTTGTGGCATTGGTGCTGCGGGGTGCTGCGCGGTATTCATTGTTCGTATCATCCGCATTTTCAATTTCAGCGTCGCGCCCGGCGGTTGGGCCGACAATACGCCCCGTACCGTTGCGGTAAGCACCATAACCATTTTTGCCATGACTGATCAGCACAAACGCTGTCGTTGCCGTGTTGTAACCATCGAAAGCTGCATTATTTACGGCATTATTCGTCAGGACAGATGGAGGTCCCGTTAGCGATGTCCAGTTTACATTGCCGATATTTGTGCCAGGATTGACCGCAATTGGGCCCATATCCGGTTGTCCGGCCGCCTGTCGAATGTGCAGATTATTGGCTGTATTGATAACAGCACAACAAAAACGGGCTTTTATGGCATTTTTTGAGAATTCGTCAGCAAGAATAATACTCGCAGTAAAGGTTTGACTTATCCATAAATTTGTCGCCCGACACACGTTATAGACGTTGGTTTGAGTTTGGACATTGGCTGATGCAAGTGACGGGTTCACAACGTAGGTCATGTAACGCCCATACGAGTCACGGGCCTGTTCAGCCCGCAAATTTAAAGCGGCATACGGCACGATGCCACGGGCTGCACAGCCTGCAATCTCTTGTCCTGTTGTCTTGCCATTGACATCGGGTTGCGCGGCGGGACAGGGCAAATAGTAATGCTGATGCACATAAAGGCCGATGGCTTTGGACACGCCGTCCATCCGGTCCTGTGTCGTGCGGTAATTCACATCGTCCAGCACAGAGCGCAAGGTTGCCAGGCCGCCGATCAGGATAATCCCAACAATGCCGATGACCAACGCTATTTCCACCAAGGTGAACCCGGCGCGGGATAAATTTGTTTCCAAGGTTATCGGTGCGGTTCTCATCATGGTCGGGCGCAACTGTCCCGCCCGAAGGCGCCCAGCAGTTGATCCTGCGTTTTCCACAGCAGGATATCGTCAAAATAACGGCCGCCGACGGCATCATTTGTCGATAAAGCGGCAGCGACAAAAGACCGGTCATTGTCCAGATTAGCTGTTTCATTTTCGAAAATATTATTTGGCACATTCAAAATGCGGCTTTGGGTGCCATTGCCAATAAAGGCGCCGGTTCTGTTTTTGCCATGACTGACCAGAATGAAGACTGGGGTTTGTGTATTGGGATTACTGACAGAGACTCGTGGGGTGTTAATTGGCGACGGGACACCAGGCACGTAAGTTTGCTGTAAGGACACCCCACCGCTAAAAGCCGATGTAATCACCAAGTCTGTCAGGGTTGTCGGATGATATTGACAACAAAAACGGGCTTTGCGTGGATTTTTATTGACGAGCAACAGGGGAATCCAGATCCCTGTGGTCACACACGCATCTTGCACATTCGGCACTGTGGGAGGATCCTGAATACTGTACCCCGCATAATTGGGATTCACGATGTAATCGATCGGGCTGCCATATGCATCACGCGTTTGGTCAGCCGTTAAACCCAGTTCAGCGTACGGCAACAACCCGATCGCACTGCCGACGGCTATGGTTGCACAAGCGGCACCGCCATTGGCCATGATGCCGGTGTAAGGAATGTTCGCCGGGTTGGTCGGACAGGGTAAATAATAATGCTGCTGCACATACAGGGCGAGCGCATCGGACACGGCATTCAAACGCTGTTGCGTGTCACGGTAACGGATATCATCCAGAATGGAATTGAATGTCAAAATGCCGCTGCCGGCCAGGACACCTATGATCGTAAGGACAACGGCGATTTCAACAAGCGAAAACCCGCACGACCATTTGCGAGTAGGAGATGAGGATAAACCAGATGAGTGAACGAAACGTTGCATAGATCCAGTATAATGTGTAGAAAATTTATTTATAAAAAAACGGCGGGGTAACATTTACCCCGCCGCCATATTTTTCATTTAGTTGATGATGCGGATGGCAACCGAGCAAACGCGTGACGTTCCTTGACCAGCACTGTAAGAACCAGCAGCACCAGCAGCACTATAGCAGCCCGTCGCACCAACAGTTCCCAAAGCAATTACGTCACCCGTTCCTGGCTGGCCATCATCCAGTTTCAAATCCAGCTGGGCGGCTTTGTCAGCTGTAACTGCACCACCGCCAGCGGCACCTGCAGCTGTTCCGGTTGGCAAACCTTGCAACGTGATATAGTGACCTGTCATTGTGGTATTCGCAGCACCACCAATGGCGGCCTGGCCATCGCTAAAGCCCACCAGGAAACCGCCAGCAATACGACCAGCCGGCAAGGTTGTTCCCCACGCTTCAGCTGCTGTTCCGCCATAGTTTGGCACAATACCGGTGATCAAGTTAGCCAACGCCATGTGCAACCAGAATTGGTCACGCTCGGTGGTCAAACCGCTGCTAACTGCTCCAATTTGACCGGTGGTACCGACAATACCATTTCCGGTTCCAACCACACAGTTCACGCCATTACCAGCTTGACAACCAGGAACACGTGTATCGGCATTGATGATATCGCCCGGCAAGCCATTATAGCTGTCACGAAATGTGTTCACAGCTGCCTCATATGACTTCGATTGTTGAATCGTCGCTGTCATCCGTGAGTTTTCAATCAATTGCTGACCTTTAAGAATACCGGCAATCAAGAGACCGATAATCAGGAGCACAATCGCTAATTCTACCAAAGTAAAACCAGCCTGTGTTAATTTCTGACGTGATGTCATTTTAAGAAGCCCTCCGCTGAGCATAAAAGAATGTGGAAAATCCATCTTCCCTATCTTAGTGACCGCATCCTAAAAAAAAGTTAAGATTTATATCAATTTTTTTAAGGGTCCAGGCGAATTAATAGTAAACATTGCATCTGATCCAACTCATTATAAACGTCGTCCGTTGACGGGGTACCAACGTTACCGCAACCCCATCCCCCTGTACTGCGCATGCTGCCAGTCAAGGGCCGCCCATCGTCTATCAACTGGTCAATCCGCCAAGCATCGATACCAGAGATTGCACCATCGCCAGTGGAGCCAAATGAGCGGTGAAACAAGTTTGGTAAACGCTGATAGCTAAGGTAATGTCCAGTGGGGCTGACATTTGTGTTAAAATCACGCAAATACAAATTGTTTGTGTTGCTATTAAAGCTAATTTGAAACCCGCCGCCCTGACGAACGCGCGGCAGGCCGTCGCCCCAGCGATAAACGGGACGGCGCAATGATATGCCATCGAGCATGCCAGCCAAGACAAGATGCCGCCAGAATTGTGCTGTTTCATTGCCATTGCCTAAATTCGGACATGGAAATGCCTGATCACCCCCATCATAATCTGGCATCTGGCAGGCACCATTCGACGTACTGCTGGCGACAATTTCATCGCCATTGCCGTTAAAGCAATTTATATCACTGGTCCCACAACCTTTCAGCCGCGCTGTGGCAAAACCAAAATCGCCTGGTAATGTGCCATATTGCTTGCGAAACGTTTCTGATGCATCCCGAATATGCGTCAGCTGGATGACAAACGCTTTTAATTTGGCATTGCGTACTGCTTGAATACCATAAAGAGCTGACGTGATTACAGCCGCGAAAATCACCAGGGCAAAGGCAATTTCCATGAGGGACAAACCAGATTGACCGCCTGATTCATTACCATAATGTTGCATCAATACACCGTCCAGATAAAGGTACAGTTGCGCAGGCTGGTGTTAACATTTTCCCACGTATTTTGAGGACCGCCATCGCCTTTACGACAACCACTGCCATCGTTTGTCACCGGATTCCACCAGATAGCACCCGACCCGGCACCATCATTATCGAATTTTTGGTCCAGATAATGCGCATCCAGCACTGACATTGTCCGTTTATCAACAGCACCATTGTCGTATGTCGGTGTTGGTACGAAGTTGATATCCACTGACCCACCAATAAAACCGCCCTGCCCGCTGACAACATAGCCGGAATCCCAGACGGCCGACTCCGGATGGCTGACACCCCACCTTGGGTCAGCACTCAGTTGGTAATGCGGGTCGATAATCCCTGTGATCATGCCGGCTAGCAAAAGATGTTTCCAGAATTGCGTTGTTTCCTGAGCCACATTTATATCAACAGCGTTCCCATCAGGATCAGGTGGAATGACATTGCCAGTTTGCAAACAGGATGGCCACATAAAATGACAATAACGGCCGATGATCCCGTCCCCATTGCCATTGCGGCAATTATTGACATTGCTGGAGTTTCCATAGGGATTTGAGGCCGTTATGCCCGTAACCTCACAACCTGGCAGATTATCACTGGCCGCCAGATAATCGCCAGGCAATGCGTCATATTTTTGGTCAAATGTTCGTGCCGCAACACCAAAGCTTTGCACTTCAGCCGCAACTTTTTTTAAGCGCACAGTGCGCAGAATTTCTTTATAACTGAAAAACCCGGCCAGCAGGCCGCTGATCACCAGGATCACGATTGCAATCTCAATCATCGTGAAACCGCCTTGCCGATGGCGGGCTGCAAAAAGCGGAGGAATTGACATCATTCTCTCATTCTAAGCAAAGGGTGCTAAGATATCTTTAATACTTCCGGCCGGCGCAAAACTGCAGCCAGACGTCATTTTGCTCCAGCTGATCATCCGGCTCGCGCAGGTTATCCCCGATATAGCCGCACATAAAATTGAGTTCCTGCCGACCCAGGCTTTTCGTCGTCGCCATCATGGTCAGGAACAAATCGCGTGATGCTTTCTTTTTCCCCGTGCGGCTGAGGACAAAGGCCGGCATCTGTTTGGTCCAGATCGGCAAATTGGGGTCGTCTAGCGCCGCCAGTTGATACGCCATGTCCAAGGCCAAGGCCTGGTCGTTCAAGCGGAAACGCGCCAGGTAAATGCCCTGCGCCAGGTAACGCCATAAATCGTAATGTGTGTCGTTGCCGGCTGTCCGTAAATAATTGATGACCGGGCGTAATTTAGACGGGTCTTGGGTGGCACCAAAATAATAGCCGGCAAGCGTTGGCGCATAGTGCGACTGTTTATCAAAACGATACGTCAGCCATAGCCAATCGGCGACATGATTCATATCATAGTTTTTGATCGGCGTCACATTGCCGCCCATGTCGCCCATATTCTGTAACGTCAAGGTCAATACGTAATAACTGAGTTGACGATCGCCAAAGCCATATAATAATCCAACTGGTTCGCTCGGCGCGGGGGCAACGCCATCCCACCTCACTTTGATAGGCCGGGTGTAATGCGTCACATATAAACAAGCCAAAACCGCCAGGATGACACCAAACCATGTCACTAGCTGAGAATTGAACAGGATAGATCTTTGTTGCATTAAAATTGGTTACGGCGCAGATCAAAGGCTGCACAGGCCAGAAACAAAAAGCTGAAGGCTGTCCATTGTCCCAGCAAGAGTAACGGCGTGACGCCTTCGACCGTACCGTAGATCAGCCATTGGCTTTGCGCCAATAAATCAAAACGCGGGATCACCGTCCCGATGATGCCGACCATATATTTCATGATGGTAATATATTTGACGTCTTCCAGCATGTGGCTGTCGATCACACCCAGCATCGCGCCCATCAGACGCGCCATTGTATAGAACGCCAATGATAATAATGTACAAACCGTAGCACTGCGCAAGCGCGTCGTCATGAATAACGTAAAGCTTGCCGTCAAACTCAGCTCAACGAAGCTGCTGGCTGTCCAGTACAGCAACGCTTCACTCGCTTCAAGTTGTACGATCATCAAAACAAACCCCATCATAAGGGTCACAAACAAGGCTATCAGACTGAATGCGATAGCGGTGCTAAACAGATAACCGTAACGACCCAAAGGTGTTGCCAGCAAATAATCCACTTCGCGGGTATCATGTGCACGACGCTGGAAAAAGCTGATAAAAACGATCAAGCCAAAAATACCCACGAAGCGCAGTGATGAGGCCAGACTTGCAATCGCAAATTTTTGCTGATCGGCAATAGCGGCACCGCTGAGAAGTATGCTCAGCACACCGGCTAAGAGCATCAAGCCCACCATCACCAGGATCAAACGGTCACGAACGGCCGCTTTGCAAATGTAGCGAATAAGCGGCCAGGACATGGTTTCAGACTTCCGTTACTGAAGGTTGATCGGATGACGATCCGCACCAAACTTGCTGTACATTTCACGATCCGTTTGATCTGGCTTCGGTTTCATAACCGTCGCTTTCAGTAAAATCACCAACTCTGTTTTTTTGGTTTGATCTTGAACACCACGGAACAGGACACCCAAACCCGGGATCTTGCTGAGAACAGGAACACCCGTTTGTGTTGATGTATTACTGTCTTGAATCAGACCACCCATGACGATAGTCTCGCCAGATTTTTGTTGCACGACTGAATCCAATTCACGCACCGATAAAATCGGGATCAGGTTCTGCGCACCCGCCGGCAAGCCAGATACAAGCAGCAATGATGGATCAGCCACTTGTCCGGTGATACGCGTAATGCTTGGACGCAAATTCATCGTGATTTCATTTGTGTCCATATCAACGGTTGGATGAACATTAATGATAATCCCGACCGGGACTGATTTGATCTGCGAGTTAACGGTTGTTTGACCTGGACCATTAATTGTCGATGGCGTCACTGTGATGTCAACATCGAAGAAGACCTGGTTATCGGAAACGTTCAACAAGGCTGACTGGTTGTTCATGACGGTAATGCGCGGACTGGCCAACGCACGTGTTGTGCCGTAACGGCTAAGCGCATTGATCACAGCCGATGCATCATCACCTTTTATACCCAATTGGAATATTTGTTGGTTCGTAGCCTTTGACGCCAAACCAACAGCATTATTGATGAAGTTTGGCTGCGTCAGATTAGCATTCAAGATTAAGTCGCCAGATAATAACTGATTCCAGTTAATACCTAGAATGAACTCATCTGACAATGTAACCTCAAGTACTTTGGCTTCAATCAGAATTTGGGTGTTCATCGACAAGCGCAATTGATGCAAATACTCAACGATTTTTTTCTGTTGACGATCTGACGCAAAAACGGTGATCAAGCCAGCTTGGCGGTTAATTGAATAATAGGGATCGCCGGTGCTGCCGCTACTCTTCAGTTCTTTTGCAGGAGCTGCCGGGCCAGTAGCTGCAGCTTGTGGAACGGGGGCTGCTGGTTGGGCCGCTTGTGGCGTGGCCCCTGTAGCGGCCAGTTGCTGTGTCGTTACTGCCGGAATTGCATTCGGTGTTGTAAGAGGGGCAGCCGCTTTATTATCTTGTGTTTGTTCGAAACGGCCAATCTGGAGGATCTGCGTCATGTTTGATTCCAGTTCTTTCCAAAAATCAGACGCTGATGCAGTCGCGATATTGCTCTTTGAGCCGTTTTGACCGCCACTGCCGCCCGATGCGCCAATGGAGCTGCCATCAACACCGGTGTTAGCTTTGATCTCGCTGCTAAAGGTTCGTGTCAAACCGGAATAATCGACACGGTATGTTTTCATATAAGGCTGGTCACGTTCGACACGCAATACGCCGCTTTCAAATTTGTAACGCAGGCCTGCAATATCGGCCAAGCGGTCAACAACCTGGTCAAACGGGCGGTTATAGGCTGTGAAAATGACAGAACCGGTGATATCGGGATCCATTTCAATATCAACATGAGCTTGCTTAGCCAATTCATAAAAGATGTCACGTAACGGTACATCTTGATTAACTGTCACGCTCACTAAGGGCTGTGGCAATAGATTGCGTTGCTCGTCGCCCACAACCGGCATTAGTTTCGGCGCATCACCACGCGCTTGTTTTGGTGGAATGGCTTTAGGTGCCAACGCTTTGCTGTAATCATCAGACGTCAGATGCAGATCACGATCCGAGTAGGTCAATTCTTCTGTACTTTTTCCGGCATCGCGCAACGTGTAATCCCGGCAACCAGCCAGAGATACTGTCACTAGCACGGCGAAAGCCACACACCAAAACCGACGAGCAAAATTTTGCATGTTCTATCCTTTAAACACTATTCAATCATACTATGGACATTAAATTCCTGCTGAATCGTTAACATTCTCATGAACGCCAGCGGGAATTGAAATTATCTGCAACTTTATCTTTTTTGATCTGGAGGTCCATGTCAACCGGCATGTCTGCTTCCGCTAATGCCGTCTGGTCGGTAATGACACCTTCTTTGTACAGCCGCAAAAGCGTTTGGTCAAAAGTAATCATGCCGATCGCATTATTTTGGCTAATGACCTCACGGATTTTTGACGTTTCACCGCGCAAAATCAGTTCTTTCACATAACCTTCATTCAACATCACTTCGTAGGCCAAAACACGCCCGCCCTTGCTGGATGGCACCAACCGTTGTGAAATGATGGCACGGACATTCAAGGCCAAGTTGAGACGAACTTGTGGCACATGAACCTGGTCAAAGAAATTGAGAATGCGTTCAATCGCTTGATAAGCGTTATTGGCATGAATCGTCGTCAAACATAAATGGCCGGTTTCCGCCGCGACCAGAGCCTGTTCCATCACATAGCGGTCACGCACCTCACCCACCATAATCACATCCGGTTTCTGGCGAAACGCATTTTTCAGAGCGACGTGATAGTTATCGGTATCGACGCCGATCTCACGCTGGCTGACAATGCTTTTCTGATGCATGTGCAAAAATTCGATAGGATCTTCGATAGTGATTAAATGGCCTGTTGCAGTCTTGTTGCGGTAATCCATCATGGACGCCAATGTCGTTGATTTTCCTGAACCGGTCATGCCACAGATAATCACGATCCCGCGCTTCAACATAACCAGCTCGCGCAAATAATCTGGCAGTCCCAGCGACTGAAAAGTCGGAATGTCGCGTTTGATAGCCCGAAATACCAGCGTTGGCGTCTGGCGCTGGTGCATAATATTGACACGAAAACGACCCACTTGCTGAAGACCCAATGAAAAGTTCATCTCGTGACGCACATCAAATTCACGTTGCTGCTGTTCGGTCAAAATATCTTTGACGATATCATTGACCTGTTCCAAGGTGAGTGACTCATGACCATCGACGGGATGCATGTCATCATCTATGCGCAGCAAGGGCGGCTGATTGACAGTCAGGTAGAGATCGGACGCATCCCGATCGCTCATGGATTGCAGCAAAGGAATAAGAATGGGATTCATTAAAAGGAATATCCTGTGTCAGTCTCGTTATTGCCGGCATTGTCGCGTGTCATGGGAGCTGCCGTGCCGCGTGATTGATTCGTTGGATCGACGCTTTGGCGCGCAACTGCAACGTTACTACGCGTTTCCTCGACGTTTTTATTTTTAGCACGCAATTTATCAATATTGGCAGCATCCGTCTCGGTAAGATTAGACTCAGACGCTTTCAGCAACACCCGGTTTGCTTCATCTGGGCTGATGATGCCTTCATTGCGCAATGCGGTAACGGCATCCTCCATGGTTTGCATCCCGGAGCGGACACCCACTTGAATCATCGAGTAAATCTGGGCCACCTGATTTTCGCGGATCAGGTTGCGAATCGCGTTTGTGCCGACCAGAATTTCATGAGCGGCCACCCGACCCGATGTGTCGGCACGTTTTAACAATGTCTGCGTTACAATTGCCTGCAAAGAGTTCGACAGCATGGAGCGAATCATATCTTTTTCTTCACCCGGAAACACGTCAATAATACGGTCAATGGTTTTAGCAGCTGAACTTGAGTGAATGGTACCAAACACCAAGTGACCCGTTTCGGCAGCGGTCAGGGCTAACGAAATTGTCTCGTAATCGCGCATCTCGCCAACCAGAATAACATCTGGATCTTCCCGCAGCGCGCTTTTCAGCGCTGCAGCAAACGAGCGTGTATCGACGCCCAGTTCACGGTGATTGACCAGCGATTGTTTTGAGGTGTGGTAAAATTCGACAGGGTCTTCGATCGTAATAATGTGTTTTTTAAAGTTTTCGTTGATGTGATTGATCATCGATGCCAGAGTTGTCGATTTCCCAGAACCGGTCGGACCCGTGACCAACACAATACCCCGCTCCAGTTCTGCCAGACGTTTGAGGATCGGCGGCGGGTTCAAACTGTCAAGGCTTGGCACAACGGTCGGGATGGATCGAAAGACGGCGGCTGGGCCACTGCGTGTGGTAAACGCATTGACCCGGAAACGGGCGCTATCGGAAAACGAAATTGCAAAGTCGGTTTCCAGATTGGCTTCATACAGACTGCGCTGATGCTCAGTCATGATGCTGTAAATCATCTGGCGGATACCATCACCCGTCAGCGCATCGGCTTTTAAACGGATCATTTCACCATGCACACGGATAATAGGCGGATTGGTTGGCGATAAATGCAAATCCGATGCAGAGTTTTGTTTGGCAAAACTCAATAGCTCGGCAATGTCCATAACCATGTCTCCTGCTGATGATACGCTTATGCGTATGAAATCTTATCGTCTTAATCTACTGTTTAAGGTAAGAGCAAAGGGGTAAGGAAATTCTTAAGAAAGGTAAAGGGCAGCAATGTGCAAATCCACCAAGAGATGATCAAGGCTGGACCAAACGGAAAAAGTTTCTCTTTGGTCACAACGCGATAAATCAGCGCATAGAGGATACCGACGCCACCGCATAAAAACAAAAATAATGACAAAGGTGCCGTTCCCAGCCATAGACCTGCAGCGGCGACAAACTTAACGTCGCCTAAGCCCATTGCCTCAACCTGCCGCCAGCGCCAGAACGCATAGCGCAATAGCCAGAAACTGCCGCCCAAAATGGCTGCCGCCAGCACGCCGTTCAGCAACGTGACCGGCGTAAAGGCAATCCAGGCTAAGCCTAGCAAGGCTAAGCAAAGATTCAGCTTGTCCGGCAATAAGCGCCACAACGCATCGATGTAGAACAAACCGACCGCAACCGGGGCTGTGATCATTAACAGCACAACAAGCGCATTCCATTCCTGCCATAGATAAAAATTCAGCAGGCAAAATAATAAGGTGGTGAGTTCGATGGCCGGATAAAGGACTGAAATCGGTGTGCGGCAATAGCGGCACTTGCCGCCCAGAAAAACCCATGACAGAACTGGAAGCAAGTCCCATAGGTAGAGACGATGCTGGCAATGCGGGCAAAAGGAATAGCGTGTATCGGCCTGGTCTTTGCGGCGGAAGGCCATCGGCAAATCACGTGGCAGGCGGTAAACAATGCAGGAGGTAAAGCTGCCCAGCAACAGCCCCAGTAATGTGACCAGTGTCCAATCGAACCAAACCGGATACAGCATCAGGTCTTATTCATCCAAATCGCGCAGACGGGCGCGAACGGATTCCGATGCAATTTTATTCATTTGATTTGGATTTTGATCGGCCGTCGCCAAAGCGGTGCGGTAATTTTCGGCGGCTTTTTTATCATTGCCCAAACGGTCATACAAGGCACCTAGATTGAACGGGTAAATCGGGTTAGTTGGGTCCATAGCAACGGCTTGGGTAAACGCACGGATAGCATTTGGCGTGTCGTTCATGTCGGCATAGACCATGCCGATCTGGCCTTGCAACGCCGGACGATCCGGATATTGCATTTGCAGCGCTTCGAGACGCGTCAGCGCACGTTTTGGATCTTTTTTGCGCAACAGCGTCATATAATTGGCGGTGGCGTTGACGTTGGTCGGATCCAGCAGCGACAGACGTTCGTAGATTTTCAGAGCTTCATCGTCGCGGCCTTCTTTTTGCAGCGACAAGGCTTTGCCGTAGAGAGCGGTTTTATTACTCGGATTTTTCTTTAACGCACGGTCATACATATCCGCCGCGGCACCAAATTCACCGCTGACATAGGCGCGATCCGCGGCGGCATAGACAGCTTTATCCGTTTTGGCAGCCGCACCTTTTTTGACAATGACGACCTCTTTAGCCTGTGGCGTCACGACAACGCCCTGTGTCAGCAGATCATTTGCATTCATCGCACGGGCGGGAACAGGCGGTGCAATGCGCTTGACTTGATCACCCAGAATTGCTTGCACAGCCGCTTGATTTTGTTGCTCTTTGGTCAGTGGCACTGCAGGTGCCACCGAAACACCGGTCGTCGTGCCAGCCGGCACGGCAGCGGTTGTTGTAGCTGTTGTCTGGGTAGTGGTTTGTGCGCCGTTCACCGCCGGTGTTGTCACCGTTGTGGTCGTTGTTGTCGCCGGTACGGCTGGAATGGGTTGCAGGCCGGTAACTGGCGGTTGCGGTAAAGACGAGGTCACTGGTGCGACCGGAGCCGGTTCTGCCAATGCGTTATTGACGGCGTTAATTGTGGCAGCTGCTGTTGTTGCCGCCTGAGCTGGAGCGATCACACCACTGCTTAATAAAGCTACTGTGACAGCAGGTAACAGAAATTCATAACGACGCATGGCTGGCCCCATATCCTAATAAAATAAGCCTTACTGTACCGTGTAGATCATTAACAAAAATTCAAGAAGACGTCCAATCTGCGATTGCATTGCCTGTTAAGTGGCCCACGCCCCGGTTGAAGCGCCGTAGAATGGTCTGACGGGCAGCGGTTCCGTACTTGGTATGGCAAACTGAGCAGCGGCTTGTTGGCCCATGATATTCAATGGCAAGCGGTCAAGGATAGTGCAAGGCACATCAGCTGGTACGATATCCTGCCAGCCGGTTGGCACCCCGGCCCCAATAACCGTGATGGCGTCAATCTGATGTGTTTGTAGCCATTGTGCCAAGTCCGGCAGAGTCACCATGATTGGTTGTGGCATGTCTGGCGTTTGAGCAAACACCTCGCCGCGTTTCACCATGACCAGCCAGGCGGGTTGCGGTGTTTGTGTTGTGGACCGGATGATGTCACCGGTTGTGATGCCAACCAGTGGCAAATGATTCGGTAAGACCAAGGCGCGCGCAAAGGCAATGCCAACGCGAAGTGACGTAAACCGTCCAGGGCCAGTCATTGCCGCAACACCATCCAGCATTCGCACTGTCTGGTTGGTTTGCTGTAATAGTTGGGCGACCAGCGGTGCCAGAATCACATCGTGATGCGCCTCACCCGTGACCGACAGGCTGTCGTACAATTGATCGCCATGCCACAGCCCGACCTGACAGCAATCAAATGCCGTGTCGATGAGCAGATGCATCAAGCGACTGCGCGGACTTCATTCACTTCAGGAATATAATGGCGCAGCATGTTTTCGATGCCGGCTTTCAGCGTCATGGTGGAACTTGGGCAGCCGACACAAGCACCCTGTAGTTGCACATAAACGATGCCGTCCTGAAACGCATGGAATTGAATATCGCCGCCATCCATGGCAACCGCTGGACGCACGCGCGTGTTCAGCAATTCCTTGATTTTTTGCGTTGTCAGATCATCGTCGGCCGAAATTGCGTTGTTGGCAGATACTGTACCGGTGTTCGTGCCAGACGTGTCTTCGTCATTCAGCAAGGGGGTGTCGCCGCTGAATTGATCCATGACCAATCCCAAAATCAACGGTTTGAGAACCGCCCATTCCTTGGCGTCGTTTTTGGTGACGGAAATAAAGTCATGACCGTAGAACACGCCATCGACGCCGTTCAAACGCAGCAAGCGGCTGGCCAGTGGGGAACGCTGCGCTGCCGTTTCGTCGCGGAATTGCGCTGTGCCGTGGGCCAACACCAGTTCGCCAGGCAAGAATTTTAGCGTGTTTGGATTAGGCGTTGTTTCGGTTTGAATAAACATGCCGGATACTCCGAATTTTTAGGACAATGAACGATGCGGGCTAGCGGTGTACGCGGCAACAGATAGACCAGCAATGGCCCCATGGTGCTGGTCAACGGTGACGATGTCTTGCGATTCAGGAAATCGCGATACGCACCGCGATAGGTGGTGGCATACGGCACCGGAAAGGTGACGCTGTCGATGATCTGGCCGAAATCGTCGGCATGGTCTGCGAAGCTGTCGAGCGTTGAGGAGCAATGCACGTTGATATGCAGGTCACCGGCAATGGCACCATAGACCCATGCGCGTTTGCGCACCGCTTTGCCATCAGTGTTTTTTTCCGCCGTCCGGTCGATGTAATCCACCAGCGTGTAACGCGCCGGGCCACCGTTTAATGCGCCAAAATTATCGTAATAGAAATAGAGATCGTCATATTTGGAAACAGCCTGTTCCCAATAGTCCCACTGCATCTCTTGCGCCAAAATGTCTGAGATATAATCGCGCGGGTAAATCAGATAGCGTCTGTCATGTTTGGCAAAGATAATGCATTGCGCCTGGTCGTTATTCGGGTTTGGCGCCATGACTTTATATCGGGCATCCCCCGGCAAGCCGCCCTGCGCGCGCCAGTCATCGGGATAGGTGACATCAATTTTAAAGTCGGGATCGCGGTAAACATAGAAATGAGCATGGGCTGTTGGTGCCGTGATCAGCATCAACAAAAAAACAAACAGGAAAAAGCGAATTTTCGGCATCAGACTCAAAAACTTATATCAGGCGTATCAAGAGCTTATTGTTTTAGCAGATCAGCTGTGCCATAGGAAGTTTAATTTTAACCATTTATTTATTAACATAATGAAAAATAGTTAGGCTTAATTTGATTTGCTTTTCTGTTTAAGAGATCTGCTAAAGACAGATCTGGATTTTTATATCAGCGTTTAGTTTGTTAGGGAATGGAGCTGGGCTGTGTGCGTGGCTGTGTCGTAGATGGCAAATCCGACAGTCTGTTCAGCCGTAAACGCATTTAAACAGCCTGGGTTAATAGCCAGCGCTTTGCCGTACTGATCGATCCGAGCCTGATGATCATGGCCGAAACAGACTAAGTCAAAATCGCCAGACTTTGCCATTTTCTCGGCGTAGAATGGGTAATGTGTCATACCAATCTTTTTGCCATTGATGACGATGTCGGCGTGTTCACCATGCAACGTTACATTAGCCCCTTGCCCGATTAATTTAGCAATCATAAACCTATCGCCGTCGTTGTTACCAAATACGATATGCAGCGGACCGTTGAAACTACTCATGATTTTAGCCATTGGTGGAGCGCAGAAATCACCACAAAACAACAACGTTTCTGCGCCAAGTGATGCAATTTGAGCTAGAACTTGGCGCAAATGATCGGCATGGTCATGCGCGTCAGAGAGAATGGCGATTTTCATGGTGACCTCTAGTTGCCGCGTGGCAAAACAAACCCGATCGTCTCTTGCACCCGGCGCAGGGTTGGGTTGGCGATGGACGCCGCCTTCTCGGCACCACTGGCCAGGATGTTTTCCAATTCAGTTTTGTCGGTGAGCAGTTCACCGATGCGGGTGCCGATGGGTGTGATCTTATCGACGATCAAATCCGCCAGGTCTGTTTTAAACGGCGCAAACGGCTGGCCAGCATAACGTTCCAGCACCAGTTGTGGAGCAACATCGGTCAGGCTGGCGTAAATCTCGACGAGGTTTTGAACGGCCGGACGTTCGGCAAATTCTGCGATATCGGCTGGCATCACGCCGCTATCGGTTTGCGCGCGCTTGATCTTGTCGCGGATCGTGTCGGCATCGTCGATCAAATTAATGCGACTCATATCTGAGGGATCAGACTTGCTCATTTTTTTCGTAGCGTCACGCAAGGATTTCACGCGGGCACTGGTCGGGGGGATCATCGGTTCGGGGATGACAAACACGTCACGGCCATAGCGCTGATTGAACGAGATTGCGATGTCGCGTGTTAATTCAACGTGCTGTTTTTGATCGTTGCCCACCGGCACGTGTGTCGTGTCGTATAATAAGATATCAGCAGCCATCAAGACCGGATAAGTGAATAAACCGGTCGAGACGCTGTCCTGGTTTTTGCCCGCTTTGTCCTTGAATTGCGTCATGCGTTTCAACCAGCCCATGGGCGTGTAGCAATTCAGTAACCAACCAAGCTCGGCATGGGCCGAAACGTGTGATTGCAAAAACACGGCACTTTTTGCCAGGTCGACGCCGCCCGCAATATAAGCCGCTGCAGCTTCCAAGCTGTTGCGATACAAAGCCGCTGGTTCTTGCGGAACAGTGATGGCGTGAGAATCGACGATGCAAAACAACGCTTCATGGTGGTGTTGTAAGTTAGCCCATGGCTTTAACGCCCCGAGATAATTTCCCAGCGTCAAATTACCGCTGGCTTGCATACCCGATAAAATACGTCCCATGATTGTGTCCTTTATTCTGAATTAACCGCGCCCTAAAAAGCCGCGCCATTGTTTGAAATCGACGACGCGTAAGCCCAGCATCAAGCCAATAAATGTGATGCCCCCAGCGGCCAGCATGGCACCAACGGCGGCCAGGCGTTTGATGCCATGTGCAGCGATCCAGTCCTGTGCGCCCATACGGGTGACGATCAAGACTATACTCATGGTGGCACAGATAAAGATTGTTTTGAAGACAGCTTTTTTCATCATGGCGTCAAAGTGCAATTGCTTGCGGCGCAAGGTCAGCACCAGAAAGATTGCCAGCTGTAGCCAGGCGGCAATCGTCGTCGCCAAGGCCAGGCCGACATGTTTCAGCGGATGGATCAGCAACAACGCCAGACCCGTATTAACGGCGACACAAACCAATGTGATTTTCACCGGTGTGGCGGTATCTTCCCGGGCGTATAATGTTGTCGCAAAAATTTTAATGGCGACATAGGCTGGCAAACCCAGCGCATAGGCCAGCAAGGCGCGCGCGGTTTGCGCCGTGGCCGTAGCATCGAATGCGCCACGTTCAAACAACACGGCAATAATTTCGTGCGGCATGACAGCCAGGGCGGTCGCCGCCGGCAACGTCAGTAGCAGCGTCAATTCAAGTGCGCGGTTAAACAGGAATTGCGCGCCGTCGTGATCGTTATTCGCAAAACGTGCGGCGAGTTTAGGCAATAAGGCCGTCCCCACCGCCGTGCCGATCAGACCCAGCGGTAGTTGATTCAGACGGTCAGCGTAATAGAGATAGGACACTGCACCCACCGGCAGCATGGAGGCCAGAATGATATCAACCAGCAGATTGATCTGCACGGCAGAGGCGCCGATGATCCCCGGCCCCATCAAGGAAAACAGGCGTCTGATTTTCGTACTCAACACCGGCTTTTCCCAGTAAAGGCGGAAACCGATTTTTTTGAGGTGCCAGACCATCCAGATGAGTTGCAAAACACCGGCCAGAAAAACGCCAATCGCTAAAGCATGACCAGCGGTTGGCAAGAACGGCGTCGCGCAGACCAGCATGATGATCATCATACCATTAAATAGAACAGGCGCCGCCGCAAACGGGCCGAAACGATCCAGTGTATTGAGAATGCCGCCAAGCAACGCCACTAGTGACATTAATAAGAGATAACCAAAGGTGATGCGCGATAGCATGACGCCCAACGCGTAACGTTCCGGGTCAGTGTTGAACCCCGGCGCGATCAGGAAAATGACGTGCGGCATAAAGATAATGGCAAGGATCGAAACCGGCAATAATACGGCGATCATCCAGGCCATCGCTTGTGACGCGAAATGACTGGCAGCATCTGTGCCATCTTCTTGCAAGGTGCGCGTAAAGAGCGGCACGAAGGAGACGCTAAAGGCACCTTCAGCCGTCATGCGGCGGAAAAAGTTGGGCAGTTTGAGGGCGACGAAGAATGCATCGGCTACAACCCCCGCCCCCATGATATTGGCTGACAAAACATCACGCGCAAAGCCCAGCAACCGGCTGAGGATCGTCATGGCACCAACGGTAAAGGTCGCGCGTAAAAAGGACATGGGTTTAGGTTCCAGCAAACAGTGTATCCGCAGATTAGCAAAGGCTTGCTATGGTGCAAGCGCAAGCCTTTGGCACCATCTGATAGCCGTTCAAGAGTGGCACATTTCACTTGACAAACCGATTATCATATCATAATATTTTCGCAATGACCGTTTATTGCCCCGCCCGACGACGTATGTGCCGACGCTGAGACAGCGTCGCGGCTTTTCGACGGTAGTCCTACAGCCCAAGCTTTTCTTCCTGTTATTTATCTGCTTGCCGGGTTGCCCTTATGTCTGTCGCTATGTTTTTCAATGAATCCTCTACCATTTTTGATTTTAATGTGTCCGAGCCGATGCCCTATGCATCGTTTCAGGATAATCCAGCGCAGCCTCTAAAAGGCGTTTTGCCAAATGGTGAAGGGTTTCGCTGGGGATTGCTGAATGAATACGCCATTCCTGACATGCTGCAATTGCAAGAGGCCGTGGCGGATGCGGCGGATGATCACCAAAAGAAATTTCTGATTGCGCGGACGCATGGTGATTTTGGCCAGTCGATGATTGGGCATGACCATCTGTATTGGGGTGCATGGGTTGGCGACAAGCTGGTGGCTTTCTTCGGCATTGCTGAAAAAGATGAAGAGATCAGTGATGGCCGTGGCAAAACGGTGGCGCCTGAAAAACTGGGCGTCGAACGCCATGATGAAGTCGACATATTAAAAGCCGCACAGGTGCATCCTGATTACCGGGGTGAAAAATTAGCGTCCTTGGCGGCGGCCGTGCGGTACCAGTATTTTCTCAATGACGACAAAAAGCGTGTTATTATGACGAAAATGCACGAAGACAACTTTAAGGTGATTGCGAACTATACAAATAATCATTTTGTTGAAGCTGATCGCAGTTCTGAAACTGACCGTGGTGAGACATTTGACGTTGTCACCTTGATGGCGTCGCGCAGCACGATCCAGAACTTTATGGAGACAAAAGGGCCGAAAATCGTTCAGGACTTCAGCTTGTCACCTGATCTGCCAACGCCGAAAGTCCGCAAGCAGCCAAACCCGATTATGCCCTAAGGACGACAATCGTTTTTGATGGTTGCAAGCTTTTTGTGCCTGGATTGACGCCAAGCTCTGTCTTTGCCATCCGCATATGATCAACGGTCATACCACCACGTTCGAAAGGAACGAATTTTACGCAGTCGTTATCAGATAAGTAACCGTCGTTATCGTATCCCGCTGTTGACGCAGGTTGCTCATCATTGCCACGATATAATTCGCCTCTCGCCATTTTAGCCCCCTGTGAATTCTAGTTTTATAATACATTGTAACAAAATTCGTTTTTATCTTCCAGAATTTTCTGACTTATGCCTGCAAAAACAATGTTGCCAGACCCAGAAAGGCCACAAAACCAATGACATCTGTAACAGTCGTCAAAAAGATAGATGACCCCAACGCCGGGTCAAGTTTTAACCGGTTGAGGCCAATGGGAATGATCGCTCCGGCTAGACCTGCAGCAAAGAGATTGATGACCATGGCCGAGGCGATGACAGCTGCCAGACGCAGATCATGAAACCACCACCAGACACCCGCACCGATGAGAACGGCGAATTGCAGGCCGTTCAAGGTGCCGACCATGGTTTCTTTTAGCACAACACGCCAGGTGTTGGCACCGGTCAATTCCTTGGTCGCCAAGGCGCGTACCGCCACTGTCAAGGTTTGTGTCCCCGCATTGCCGCCCATGCTGGCGACGATCGGCATAAGAATGGCAAGGGCTACAATTTTTTCAAGTGTCGCTGCAAACAGGCCGATAAAGGCTGAGGCGATTACAGCTGTGAACAAGTTGATTAACAGCCAGGATGACCGCGCGCGCGTAGTGCCCATGACGGCCTGGTAAAAATCATCTTCCTGCACACCGGCCAGGCGCAATAAATCTTCGCCGGCTTCTTCGTCGATAACCGTGACGATATCATCAATCGTGATGACACCGATCAGACGTTCAGCATCGTCCAGCACGGGCATGCTGGTGAGCGTCGTGCGTTTAAACAACGTCGCCACATCTTCACGGTCGGTGTCGGTGTAAACTGTATAAGCTTCCTGGGCCAGTTCGGTGATTTTCTGGCTGCGGGTGCCGCGCAGCAATTGCCCAACGGGAACCGTGCCAATGACGCGATGACGCGGGTCGACGACGAAAATATCATAAAGCTGTTCCGGCAGATCGTCGCGCATGGCCTGAAGATAATCCAACGCCTTGCCCAGCGTCCAGAAATTCGGCACGGCGACATAGTCGCGCTGCATCATCCGGCCAGCGGAATTATCCGGGTAGGTAAAACCCTCTTCCACCAAGACGCGCATTTGCTGGTCGACATAATGGAGAATGTCTTTGCGTTCGCCGGCGTCAAAATCTTCCAACAGGCTAATCGCATCATCTGTTTCCAGATCGGCGATAATGCCGGCAATTTCGCGGTTATTGAGCGCGTTCAATAACAGTTTCAAACGGCCCGTGCTGAGATAGGTATAGACCTCGGCGTCCAGCTGGCCGCGCAATTGTTGCAGCGATTTTAGCGCGACGTCTTTTGGTGCTTTTTCCAAGAATGCGGCAATATCGGCGGGATCGAGATCTTCAGTTGCAGCGTCCAGTGCCAAGCGATCTTCGGCATTCACAGCGGCGCGCAAGGCGGCATAGACGTCGTCGCTTGACCCGTAAAACAGATCGTCACTGTCGTCCGGTGTCGCAAAAGCGAAGGATGTTTGCAGCAAGGCTGCATCATCAATATCGGTAGCAGTTTGTTTAGTGTGTGGGGCCATCTGTTCACCCTATGGCATGCAGTCATGTGTGACAAGCACAGCTGCGTTAGAGTGGCAAGGTGATTGTTACCGTCGTGCCGCTGCCGAGTTCGGAGTTGATCTCGAATTGGCCGCTATGCAATTGCACCAGCTTCTTCGTGATAGCCAGACCCAGACCCGTGCCGCCCATGCTCATGCCATTGGTGTCGTTGTTGGGATTACGCACATGCACGTCACCAAATTGCGCGAATGGTTCGCCGACACGCAGCAATTGTTCAGGGGCAATGCCAATACCGGTATCGGTAATCGCAATCGTCAATTGGCGTTGTGGCCGGTCAGCATCAATGGCGATTGTCACGTGACCGCCGCGTTGGGTGAATTTCACTGCATTTGATAATACGTTGAGCAAAATTTGTAATAAGGCACGGCGGTCGGCCTGAATAATATCGTTGGATTTATGATCCTGCACGATCAAGGAGACTTGCTTGTCTTGCGCCGCTGATTCCATCATATGACAGGCATGACGCACCAGTTTCATGACATTAACCGGCTCACGGACCAGTTCGTATTTACCGGCTTCGATTTTTGACATGTCCAGCACGTCGTTGATCAGATCCAGCAGAAAACGACCAGACTGGTTGATGTCGGCGGCGTAGTCACAATAGCGTGTGTTGCCTAATGGTCCCAGCAATTCGGTTTGCATCACTTCGGAAAAACCGATAATGGCGTTGAGCGGTGTGCGCAATTCATGACTCATGGTGGCCAAAAAACGCGACTTGGCACGGTTAGCCGCTTCTGTTTCATCCATCGCATAGCGCAGTGCCGTGCGATCCTGTTTTTCGGTTGTCACATCCTGCAAAACGCCTTCCAGCGCGATGACGTTGCCATCATCATCCGTTTCCGGAACGCAATAACAGCGCACCTGAAACCCGGCGCGGTCTTTGTCAGGGTGAATAACCTGCATGTCCAGAATGCCGGTTTGCACATCCAGCAACACCTTGTTGATAGTGGCCAGCATACGGCCCAGATCGCGCGTCGAGATGAATTGGCGCAGATTTTTGATCGTTGGCGTAAAGGCTGGATCAAGATCGAGCAACGTATAGAGCGACGGTGTGAACACGATATTCGGTGTGCCCACTTTCCATTGCCAACGGCCCATGCGTGCCAGCAGCAACGCCTGGTCATGCGGTTGCAGAACCGGTCCGACCAGTTCATTCATTTTGCGTGTAAAGACGTTGGAGCCAAGCGTTTTTTGCAACACGACCATCACCGTCTTACGCGTTCAACAGAACGAGCCGTAAAAGATTGGATCAGTGCAAACGAAAAAACAGATACGGTCGTCAGGATCATCCAGATGTCCGCAGACCTGTGAAAAAGCACAATCGACAACCGAAGGAAGGCATTATGGCTCATTTTGATATGATCCTATCAGAGTTGGACGGCAATAGCAAAATGAATCGTCAAACCCACTCATGCATGAACCGTAATTTTTTCGTCTGGCGCCGATTGGATTAACGCGCGGTGCAAACGTTTAAATAAATCGTTGAATCGATTTTCTAATTGCTGCGATTGTTCAGGGGTTAAAATTTCCTGTTCCAGCATCGTATCGACCAAACTGGTGTAATACGTCGCAGCATGTTGCAGTGCATCCTGACGCAGCATCTTTGGAGCCGGGTGTGCTACCAGATATTGCGACAGTAATTTTGTCACAAAGGTTTCATTCTGCTGTTCCAGCCGTTGCAGAATATCGTACAGGCAAGCCTGGCATAGCGTATGCCAATATTGGTGCAGTTTTTCCGGCCAGGCGCGTTGCAGGCAGGCGTATGATCGATCATAAAGTTTAGTCAGGAACAGCAGACCTTCTGTCAATGCTGTATCGTGCTTGTCTTCGCCTTCGACAACCGATAAAGCCGCGCTCATCTCTTCCAGCAAAACTTGCTGCGCCTGGATAAATGGCAACTGCCCATGCGGTTGCAGCATTTTCAGACTGCGGAAAACCGATTGTGCTTGCAACAACAAAGATGTCAGACTATTGGGCAAATGCTCCAGTTTTTCCGCGAGGCTCATGGCCTTGAACGCTTCGCGTTCACGCACTGTCAAAGATGGCCGGTTTTGGGTGCTGACCACCGATAATGGTGGCAGGTTGTGCGCTTTTAATGCCACATCCATGGCGTCGTAGGAATTAATGGCGATGATGGTATCATCATCAACGTCTTTTTCCTGCAACATGCGGATAGCTTTTTTAAAGCCTAAAACGGCTTGCATATCGGTGCCAAAAATAATCTCGCAAATCTGTCCGGCCGGTTTTTCAAAGATCAGAGGAAGATCATCGGGACGCAAATGCGCACGCAGCGCGTCAGTAAATGGCAGATAGTGACTGTTTACCTGATCGCGTTCGTTGCCGATCATCACCGGCTCTGCCGCTTCATTTAATAACAGCGCATAGACATGATGCGGTCCATCATAACCCAGATAGCAGAAACCGTGCATTTTTGTGCGGTTGGTGATTTTATCGAGACGTTCAATAATTTCGGGTAAAGAACGCTCTCTTTCGACATGATGTACCGCCATAATCAAGCCATTGCCCTCGGCTTCATTACGCGGATGCGGCAGTTGTGACAACATAATTGTGCCGTCACCGGCATAAGCCAGTTTATGCAAGTCTGCATAGTCGGCAACGGTGTGTTGGAGCACCTGGAAATAAATTTGCGTTTGGATAGACTCGACGGCTTTTTTCAAGATATCAGGTGGCATGGTGTTAAAGATGACATCGATAATGCCGCCGCCGCAATCGAACAGTTTTGGTTCTTCGGTGTCATAAGCACCAATCGTTTCGTGCAACAGCTTGATGTAATGCGCTTTGATGTGGTCTGCGCCGTCATGGCCGAAGGCAGCGTTGAGGCCACCCAGATTGTAGATGTCGGCACGCAGCATCATTTTCGTGTTATTGTGATGATAACGCAAATATTCGATCCGGTCATCGCGCGGCCACGCGATCGCACGGCCTGTCAGCAAGGCCATAACAGGATTGAGCGCAGAGCGTTGTTCCAACGCCCCAGGTGCTTCCAGCGACAAGGCGCTGAGCTGCCGGTAATGTTCGTATTTGTGTAACGCCTTATCGACACGCTGTTCAGACGCGCGGTTGTGGAATTGCTCCGGTTCAACACCCAGCAGTTTGTTGAAAAATTGCGTCCGGCCCTGCTTTTTCTGGTTTTGAATCGCTTCGTCGAGCTGTTGTTTTAATATGCGGTGATCGCTGTCGCTGTGGAGCGGCACAGAAGCGGTAATCAGGCCGCTGCCGCTTTGGTTCGGGTATTTCTTGTGGCGCAGCCGTTCGATGCCCATTAATTTAACAAGATCGTCGACTTCATTAGCTGCCGCTGTCAGCGCGCCATCGACCTGGCTTTGGGTGCAATTCATCACAATAAACGTCACCTCATCGCCCATCGAACGGTGATACAGCCAATTGACAACACCATGACGCGTCAGCACATCTTGGTAGATGCCACACACGGTCGCCATAAAATCATTGGTGACGTTGCGTCCCAACGCGTCGTTGACAGAGGACAAGTTGAGAAAGTCACCTTGAATAAGCAGCGGTGCACGGCCTGCTTGTGCAAATTCGGCCTGCACGATGGCGTAATCGAGATACAGCGTCCGCAATGCGGCGTGGATGTAATAGCCGGTGTGTTTATCGCGCGCCAGAATGTCGGTAAAGATGTAAGCGGGTTTCGAATCGCCTGTCAGTTGTTCTTGCAGTTTCAGTGTTTCAACCAAGCTTGCCACCATGGCTTGCGGGGCCGGTGCGTCCTGCGTTTGCTGCGCGACCGTCTTAAACAAGGCCAGCGCGCTGGTCTCGTCTATCGCCTGTCCTGTCAATTGCTGCAGGATCGTGATGGTGTCGTGGGCAATCATGTTATTAAAGACTATCCCATTCCCCTTAATGGAGAGTTTAACATTGCCGGCAATTTAACTAAATGTCGTTTATGTTGCCATAATACGCATCACATGAATGTTTGGGTGCTATCGTGGCCAATTGCTGTGTCCAATCGCAGGGAAACGGGAGTGTTTTGCGTTGTCAAAACAGTGACTGACGGTTATATCAAGCCTTAGCAGTTTATCGTGCCCGTCTGTCTTGCCGCCATCATCGAGAGGATGATTCTTGTGACCACATCTTTACTCCGCTTACTGGCGATAGGCGCCATTGTCTGTGTCACCGGTTGCGCGTCACCCGCCGTTGAGATGACGCCACAGCAAATCAGCCAGCTGACCGACCAGCAGATTTGCAACCTGCATAACGGGTTTACTTGGGAAACCAAGACGGAACTCGAGATTGGCCGCCGCAATTTAAATTGCGATCCGGATTTCAACCTATGCGTCGCACGCGGTATCGACCCACGCAACACACCCGTCATTACCTCCTGCATGCAGGACATCCAGGACAAACGCGCGATGCAAAAAGTGATCGACGACCAGCGCTGGCAGCTGGAGCAAAACCGTTACGATCATGGGCAATATAAGCGGAAATAAAATATTCAAAGTCATCAAGGTTGTATTTACTACGCGTTGAAAAAAATTTCTATGAATTCAACCTGATTTACGATTATGGTTATATAGATCAAGCCTTCCTTAACTATCCGCGTCTAAACCTCATGGGATGGTCAAAACGAAATCGCCTGCTGCCCGCATGAAAGGGCAATTGATTGCCGCGCTCGATATCGGGACGGCGAAAATCTGTTGTTTAATTGCGCGGGTGACGGACCAGAACGCCTTACAGGTAGTGGGCATCGGGCATCATGAAGCCAAAGGCTTAAAAGCGGGTCGGATCATCGACATGGACGCCGCCGCACGCTGTGTCGGTCAGGCGGTACAAGCCGCCGAGAACATGACCGGTGAGTTGATCCATCAGGTTGTCATGAATGTGTCGGCCACCCAAAGCGGGTCGCATTTGTTGCAGGGTGACATCGCCTTGCCGCACGAGGAAGTCACCGAAAACGATATCCGCCGTAGTCTTGCCTATGCGCGCGACGTGGAAATTCCCGGGCAGAATCAATTGATTCATGCCATTCCATTGTCATTCGACGTTGACGCCCAGCGTCAGGTCAAAGACCCAAAAGGCATGCATGGGCGGCGCCTGTCCAGCCAATTGCATGCCATGACCGCCTCCAGTCAGGCCATCAAAAATTTGAACACTGTCGTGCAGATGAATCATCTCAGCTCGGACATGTTTTGTGTCGATATTTATGCGTCTGCCCTCGCCTGTCTGGTGCCGGATGAACTGGAACTGGGTTGTACCGTTATTGATTTTGGCGCTGGTACAACATCAATTGGGATTATCCAGGACAATAAACTGGTCTATGCCGATGCCATTCCCTTGGGCGGGTGGCATATTACGCAAGATATCGCGCGGGGTCTAACCACGCCGATCAATCATGCGGAGCGGATGAAAACCTTGTTCGGCCATGCGATCCGCAGCGCGCGTGATGAAAACGACATGATCGAAGTGCCGCAAATCGGCGAAGAAGACGTCCCCGGCGGGCATCATATGCCGCGCTCCTACCTGACCGGCATTATCCAACCGCGGGTTGAGGAAATTCTGGAACTGGTGCGCGGCAAGCTGGATGCCAGTATGACACGCGGGCCATTGGGCCGACGCGTCGTGATGACCGGCGGTGCGTCACAATTAACGGGTTTGCGTGATCTGGCCACCATCATTCTCGACAAGCAAATCCGCCTGGCCTCCCCGCGCAAATTGAGCGGTTTGGCCGAAGTTACCGCCGGCCCGGCGTTTAGTACGGCGTGTGGGTTGTTACATTACGCCGCCTATCACAACGACGAACGCCCGGACAAAGTTTTGCCGGACAAAACACCGGGAACATTATTCAGTAAGATGCGACATTGGCTGGTCGAGAACTGGTAAAAATGATTTACCATGGGTTTAAAACATGGTATTATGATTTGTCATCATAACTATCCAAATTGGAGCCTGTGCGTGCGTGTAACAGCAGAGAGTATGCCGTTGGTTTTTGATCTCAATTCACCGACCGATACGTTACAAGTTCCGCTTTATATTCTCCCCGCTAAAAACTTGCTTGAACAGGACGAGATGCCGTCAACGACAGAGCATGCAATCTTATGGCTGATGCACAATATGGCTGGCATGTTTTGTGGCGAGCGGCGTCAATATCCCGCAATGGATGATCGTGAGGCGCAACGCGCGCAACAAAACGCTCCTGCTCGCACACACTCAGCTGCACTGACATTTTTGGAAGCGTCCTTTGGCTTGACGGATGATCAGACGCCAATGAAAAATTCGCAGATGCCACAGATCAATATCCAGCCAGCGCTTGGCATACAAAAATAACCAGCACAAAAAAGACTTTAATAAAATTACATAATGCTATAGGCTGTACTCTTCTTTTTGAAGAGGATTGAGAAATGACTGATATAAATCATGACGATTTAACCACCAGCGATGCGATGCGCGGCAATACAAAGACTGTGACTGATATTAAATCACCTGATTTAACACTGTTTGGCCCTCTTCGAGAGATTTGGGAACAAAGCCGGGACTGCTGTTCTGATTTACTTGATCCCTTAAAAGATAGCAAATTCACCATATGTTTGAGACAGTTGAAACAGAAATTTTTCTAGAGGATGGCATTGAACGCCACACCAGCCTGTCAAGCTGAAATTTTTGCCCAACACGCAGTCTGTGGCTTTCATCAGGTATTTGAACTGATCATTGACGATACCGGACAGGACCGGAAAAAATCCTGATGTGTAAAATATTACTTTCAACAGGCATTTAAATTATGTCATATATATTTTCACCTTCTCTTAATTTTTCTCTAGCGGAAGCGGCAGGCTTCGACTAAGATATCGACAATCACATGGACGTTCCTCAAACCGTCCTGCTCCGCTTTTAAACTTATGCTTTAACGCCACTCAAAAGGACCGTACCCCATGTTGAATATCCGTATGCCGGCCGAAGACACGCAACTCAGCCCGCGTTTGATGGTGATCGGGGTCGGCGGCGGCGGCAATAATGCGGTGGCCAACATGATCAACAGCAATCTGCAAGGCGTTGAGTTCTTGGTGTGTAACACTGACGCCCAGGCATTGAAACATTCCCCTGCCGAACGCAAGGTGCAATTGGGCCTGAACACCACACGTGGACTTGGTGCTGGCGCCCGTCCCGATATTGGCCGTGTAGCTGCCGAAGAGGCGCTCGATGAAATTATGGGTTATCTCGAAGGCTCCAACATGGCCTTTATCACCGCCGGTATGGGAGGGGGTACGGGGTCTGGTGCAGCACCGGTCATTGCACGCGCGGCGCGTGATGCCGGTATCCTGACCGTTGGTGTTGTCACCAAGCCGTTCCATTTCGAAGGTTCGCACCGCATGCGTCTGGCCGATGCCGCGATTGAGGAATTGCAGCAATATGTTGACACGCTTTTGGTCATTCCGAACCAGAATTTGTTCCGCGTGACGAATGAGAAAACCAGCTTCGCCGACGCTTTTAAAATGGCGGATGACGTGCTGCACATGGGTGTGCGCGGCATTACCGATTTGATCGTGATGCCGGGTCTGATCAACCTCGACTTCGCCGATATCCGCGCCGTCATGTCCGAAATGGGCAAAGCGATGATGGGTACGGGCGAAGCGCAAGGCGACCGCCGTGCCGTCCTGGCCGCCGAAGCCGCGATAGCCAATCCATTACTGGAAGATGTCTCCATGCAGGGTGCGCGCGCCATGTTGATCAACATCACCGGCGGCATGGACATGACCCTGTTCGAGGTCGATGAAGCCTGTAACCGCATCCGTGACGAAGTGGACCCGGAAGCAAACATCATCTTTGGTGCCAGCTTTAACCCGGAACTGGATGGCACGTTGCGGATTTCGATCGTGGCAACCGGTATCGACAGCGGCGCGCAACTGCAGCGTCCGAATAACACCGGCACATTGACCGGCATGAATGTGAATGCGGTGACGCAAACACAGCCGTCACAGAACAGCTTTAACCCGCAACAGGCGCAGACAGCACCAAACGCTGCGACCACAACTTTTGCCCGTTCAATCGCGCAAACACCGCGCGGCAATTTGACGGGCAATGGGCTGGGCGGCAATCCGCCGCGCTGGAATAACAATGCCGTGAATACCGGCACACAAAATACGCAAACCACACAGACGCAAAACAACGCCCCAACGCCTGGCCAAAACACGGTGGCGCAAAACGGCATGAGCAGCAAAGCGCAAGCCCAAACCGCTGCATTCTATGGCCGCAACCCGCAAAATGCCGGTCAAACCCAGGTGCCGACCAATACGGCACCTGCTGCGCCACACTATCAGCCAGCCAGCTATGGCAATACGGCGTTGGCGTATGAGCCGCAAGCGGAAACCTATGCACAGGATGTTGAAAGTGCCGAAGATGCAGGCTTTCAACCTGGGGCGCACCAGCCCAATCCGTATCAGGCCCACATGGCGTCTGCCAACACAGCCCCCGTGATGACCCCAACCGCCGACATTCAGCCGACGACGCTTGGCAATGTCATGGGGGATGACGACCACTTCTTTGCGCCTGAACAAACCATCATTGCCGATAAGCCGATTGCCCAAAGCGCCCCGCTGCCACCACAGCAACAACGCGGCCAGCAGGGTTATGCGCAGCAAGCGCCACAGGCACCGAAACAACAACCGCAAACCCAGGCAGCACTACAACAGGCGCCGCAGAAACGTGGTGGTTTGTTCGGCTTTGGCGGCGCACCGAAACAACCGCAAGCCAATAACGCGCCACAGCATGCCCGCTCCCAACACACCCAGGCTCCGCAAGCCAATCTGATCCAGGATCAGCAAGGCAATTTAGGTCTGGACGAGGATCTGGATATTCCAGCGTTCCTGCGTCGTCAGGCGAATTAAGAGTAAAAACGGTCTCAAACTATATGACGTCACATAGTTTAAAAGCCCGCTTCTATAGCGGGCTTTTTATTATCAAAAACTGTTAAATTAACGAAATAGTGTTTGCATATTAATAAATATGCTTGTATTTTTCTTTCATCACATGGAGACCTATAATGAAAAATCAAACCCCTGAGACCATTTTAGATTTAGCTCAATCTCTTTATAATCCTTCTGGTCTATGGAGGGATCCGACTACGGAATTAATCAACCAGCTGACATTATCAGAAGACAATGCAAACTCGGCAGCTGCATATCATGGTTTAATCCATTATGGTGTCGGATCACAGCGCAAAGATATTGCATCCAGTTCCACTCTTTCCCTTTTAAAAGAGGGATATTTCAAATCCCAAAAGGTTTCTTCAGGCCGTTTGGCTTTAGATTTGATGCTACACGTCAGCAATGTGTCTTACAAAACGTTTGAATATTTATGGAGTGAAGGAATCAAGCCTGCAGATGAACGCATAAATCCTGAACTGCCAGCCGGCTATGAGCAACTTTGCTTGTTAACAGCTTTGTCTGTTGCAAGCGATTCTCAAACCGCAACATCTCATGAAAAATTTATGGCTGGGAAAATTTATAAGCATTACGGCCGTAAACTTATTAAAGCTAATAATTCAATTGTAGAAGAAGAAGCTGGTAATCAAGTTATCGTCATAACAACACAATATATGAATGCCATCGCTAAAAACGACGCTAAAATCGTTGCAGCTTTAGCAGTCATTTTAAAAATGGGTCATTCTGATCCATTTTTAAATGATTTGTATAGGTCCATGCATAATGATTTAGATGAAAAGTTCCCAATCGCTGTCAACAAAGCGTCTTCTGATTTTATGTTTGCACTCGCTGAAGAAGATCCATTAAATAAAGATATTATGAAACAAGCGACGATCAGTGCCTATCGCTATGCTCTTGCACTTGAAACACAGAAACAGGATAGCAGCCCCGCGATTGTGACGCTTTTCAAATTGAATGACATGGATGGCTCAACACCGTCAAAAACAGTGTTAACTACATTTCATGACGTAGATTTGTGGGCCACTTTGCGCAAGCAGAACGTACTGCGTCAGCAGTTTTGCAATCCGAATGAGAAACCTTATGCGGATATGTGCATGCTGCAGTTCGGTGCTCTTTTAACCAAGCCTCCCGTCTTGCGCGAGTATTTAATGAACAGTGATGTTGGGCAAGCGATCAACATGACGATTTTATCAAGTTTTGGCCTGAATGAAGAGGAAATTGTCGCACTTTCTCCATCAGAGAAAACAGCACATGTATTGCATGTCATGTGTGCTGTTGGACAGGCCAAAGGCATCCTTCCGAATGCTATACCCTAGCTATTATATTTAAAGACTTGTTGAAAAGAAGGTCTTTTTGATTGTCTTCATTCCATCAACGCCAACAACCCGTCCTGCACCTGCGGAAATTCTGTCTCCAGTAAAAACGGTGACATCTGCTCACGTAAATCGTTAGATGGCCTAAGCAGATCGGCGAAAGGGATCAAAACAAATTCTTCGATCTCGCCGGGTTCGATGATGAGGTCGGCGATGTTACCGGTGAAGACGTGGCCATAGAGTTTGCGGAAGAAATGGTTGCAGACGTTTGTGCGCTGATCATGAATTTTATTATCGTAGCGCGCCAGCTCTATGAGATCATTAGCCGTTAAACTTAAGCCTGCTTCTTCCCGCGCTTCGATCAGCGCCGATTCCAGGTAACCCGCGCCCAATTCGACGTGGCCGCCAACCGCTGTTGTCAGCAGGCCGGGGTTGGTGTCTTTGTTCAGGCTGCGTTTTTGGAAGACGACCTGCTTTTCTGGCGTGATAAACCAGATATGGACTTCGCGGTGCAAGAGACCGTCGCGGTGAATGGTCGAGCGCAAGGCCTGACCGATAATATGATCGTTGCTATCTATTAAATTCAACATTGTATCAGCCATAATATCCCCATTTGCACTACACAGAGCTTATCTTATATCTGATTCTGGTGACTTTCCTCAGTGGCATTTTCAACCTATACTCTGGTTATCTTTCTTTCTCTGATGGGTTGCCATGTCGTCAAGCTCTGAAACCACGTCGAATGCCGCGCCGGCCGGCGCGCAGACCATGACCGGGCAAACCGCTGGCATGCAGGCCCGTGACCGCGCCCGGCCATTGTCACCACATTTACAGATTTTCAAATTTCGCATTCCGCTGATCACATCGATCCTGCACCGTTTGACCGGTGCGGCCCTGGTGGTGGGATCATTCGTCATGTTGTGGTGGTTGGTCTCCCTGGCGCAGGGCGAAGATTCGTATGCACAGTTTGTGCGTATTGCCGCGCACCCGCTGGGGCATATCTGTCTGATTGGCTGGACATGGGCGTTTCTCTATCAATTGCTGAACGGCATGCGTCATTTAATGTATGACACTGGCAAAGGGTTTGATCTGCCGACGACCTATCGCACGGGTTACGCCGTATTGATCTTGTCGGTTGTATTGACCGCCATCAGCTGGGTTTATTTTTACGCCGATACCATCTTCTAGCCGGCATAAATTTCTAAAAGGTAATACGCACATGAGCGACGATAATTTTAAAGGCAACACGATCACCTCACCGCTGGCCAAGGCGCGCGGACACGGGTCGGCGAAATCGGGGACGCATCACTGGTGGATGATCAAGGTGACGTCCATCATCCTCATTCCCCTCACCCTGTGGTTTTTCCTGAGCGTTGTGCATTTGATTGCAACGGGTGCCGGTTATGCCGATGCCATCAATTGGATCCGTAAACCTGTGGTGACCGGTTTGATGATTGCGTTTCTGGCGGTGAATTTTTATCACGCGGCCATTGGCGGTCTGGAAATTATCATTGATTATGTGCATCAGCGTTTTGCGCAGGTGTTGGCCATTATTCTCTATTACATTGTCTGTACTGCCGGCGGTTTGGCCGGCATTATCGCTGTCCTCTATATCGCTTTTAGAACACGTATTGTCGCATGACCCAGAACACCTCCACCTCCGCTGATGCTTATCCGATCACCTATCATGATTACGATGTTGTCGTGGTCGGGGCTGGCGGTGCCGGTTTGCGCGCGACCTTTGGCATGGCAGAAAAAGGCTTGCGCACCGCCTGTCTGACCAAAGTGTTTCCAACACGCTCACACACTGTTGCGGCGCAAGGCGGGATTTCGGCAGCGCTTGGCAATATGGGCGAAGATGACTGGCGTTTCCATTTTTACGACACTATCAAAGGGTCGGACTGGCTGGGCGATCAGGATGCGATTGCCTATATGTGCAAGGAAGCGATTCCGGCCATTATTGAACTGGAGCATTACGGCGTACCGTTTTCACGGACGGCTGAAGGCAAGATTTACCAGCGCGCCTTTGGTGGCATGACGACACATTACGGCGAAGGCCAGGCATTTCGCACTTGTGCGGCGGCTGACCGGACCGGTCACGCGATTTTGCACACGCTGTATCAGCAAAGCTTGAAACATCGCGCGGAATTTTTTGTCGAATATTTTGTGCTGGATTTGTTGATGGATCCGCAATCCGGTGATTGTCTGGGTGTCCTCGCCTGGTGTCTTGATGATGGTTCGTTGCATGTGTTCCGCGGACATCAAACCGTGTTGGCCACGGGTGGTTATGGCCGCGCTTATTTCTCCTGTACGTCGGCACATACCTGTACCGGTGATGGTGGCGGCATGGTGGCGCGCGCGGGATTGCCATTACAGGACATGGAGTTCGTGCAATTCCACCCAACCGGTGTCTATGGCGCCGGGTGTCTGATCACCGAAGGCGCGCGTGGCGAAGGCGGGTATCTGACCAACTCCACCGGCGAACGTTTCATGGAACGCTATGCGCCACATGCCAAGGACCTGGCGTCACGCGATGTGGTGTCACGCGCGATGACCATGGAAATTCGCGCCGGTCACGGCGTGGGCAAGGAAAACGATCACATCTTTTTGCATCTGGAACATCTGGGGCCAGAGGTGATACACCAGCGTCTGCCCGGCATCGCCGAAACCGCACGGATTTTCTCCGGCGTCGATGTGTTGAAATCTCCGATTCCGGTGTTGCCAACCGTGCATTATAATATGGGTGGCATTCCGACCAACATGCACACCGAAGTGCTGCATCCAACCGAACAAGATCCGAACCGTGTGGTGCAGGGTTTGATGGCGATTGGCGAAGCGGCGTGTGTGTCGGTGCATGGCGCGAACCGTTTGGGGTCGAATTCGTTGCTCGACCTCGTTGTCTTTGGCCGGGCGGCGGCCATTCAAGCGGCGAAAACCGTCACGCCGGGTACGGCACACAAGGCCTTGCCAAAAGATATCGTCGATAAAGCGGTGGCGCGTTTTGACCGTGTGCGTCATGCCAAGGGCGAGATTTCAACGGCAAACTTGCGTTTGCAAATGCAGAAAACGATGCAGAATAATTGCGCCGTGTTCCGTACCAAAGAGGTGCTGGATGAAGGTGTGGCAAAGATTGATGGTCTCTATCAAAACTTTGCCCATATTGGTGCGCAGGATCGCTCGCTGATCTGGAATTCTGATCTGGTTGAAACGCTGGAGCTGGATAATCTTTTGCCGCAAGCGGTGGCGACTATCCATAGTGCGCAAGCACGTCAGGAATCACGCGGCGCTCATGCACGTGAAGATTTCTCGACGCGTGATGACGTCAACTGGCTGCACCATTCCCTGATCTGGGTGGATGATACAAATGGCCAGGTGTCGCTTGGCAAGCGTCCGGTCATTTTGGACAGCAAAACCGATGAAGTGGCTCCGGTGCCGCCCAAAGCGCGGACCTATTGAACCTGTTTTGTTTTGGGTATGGCTATGTCGCGGAGCATGTTGCGCCGCTGGTCGTAACTGCTGGCGGTGCGGTTTGTGGCACGCAACGGATTATCGCGGATCAAGACAATATTTTTGCTTGGCATGGGCAGGCGGATTTATCAGCCGCTGGATTGCAGACTCTAGCCGCGGCCGATGCTTGGTTGATTTCCGTGCCGCCCGGTATGAATGGCTGTCTGGTCGCGGCGCAGATTAATAATTTGTTGCCGCAGCTTAAAAATTTAAAATGGATCGGCTATCTGTCGACGACCGGTGTGTATGGTGATGCGCATGGCGGTTGGGTGGATGAGCAATCAGATACTAAGCCCACCTCGGCGCGTGGCGAACAACGCGTTTTAGCCGAACAGCAATGGCAGGCGTGGGGTGAGAAAAACAACGTACCGGTGCAGATTTTTCGCCTAAGCGGGATTTACGGGCCAGGCCGTTCCGTATTCGACCGCATTGCATCGGGTGACGGCAAGATAATTGATGCGCCGGGTCATGTGTTTAACCGGATTCATGTGGATGATATCGCGCAGACGATCATGGCAGGGTATACCCAAGGACAATCGGGCGTGTTCAATGTCGGTGACGATTTGCCTGCCGCGCAAAGTGATGTCATGCGGTTTGCCTATGATTTAATAGGACTGACGCCACCGCAAAGAATTGCAATATCAAATGCTGAACTGAGCCCAATGGCGCAAGAATTTTATCGCGATTGCAAACGCGTGTGCAATGAAAAAATCAAGAACGATTTAGGTGTGCAATTGCACTATCCGACCTATGTCGAAGGCCTCAGCGCGATTTACAAAGACAAGGACACCTTACCATCGGCATAAGTGACAAAACCGTAAGGGTCGCGTTCCAGTAACAAGGCACCATCAAGGTCGATGTATTTAGCCTGCGTTTTATAAGCCAATAATAACGCCGGATAGATAGCTAGGGACGTTGACCCCATGCAGCCGATCATGATATCAAAGCCCATCTCTGTTGCCTGCTGCGCCATCTGCAAAGCGTGATGCAGGCCGCCGGTTTTATCAAGCTTGAGATTCACGACCTGATATTTGTTTTGCAGGTTCGGCAAGTCAGCGATGGTGTGACAGGATTCATCGGCGGCAAACGGAATGGGTGATTGCAGCGACTTTAACGCCTCGTCCTGCCCGGCAGGCAATGGCTGCTCCATCAAAATCACAGGAAAGCGTGACAGGTCAGCCAACAGTTTCTCTAGCGTTTGTGGCGTCAGTGATTCATTGGCATCCAGAATGAATTTGGCGTGAGGCGCGGCCTCGGTGATCGCGGCCAGCCGTTCCAGATTGAGATCGTCATTGCCTAACTTTAATTTGAGCGTCGCAAAGTCCAAACGCTCACGCGCCATGGCCTGCATTTTGTCCGGCGTGTCGATGCTGAGGGTAAAGGCTGTTGGCGTGGGTGGCATGGCCGCAATATCAAAAAATTGCGGGATGGTCTGGCCGGCCTGCTGTGCAGCAATTTGTGTCAAAGCCGTGTCAAGGGCGAATCGGGCTGGGCCGGCGGGAATGTTCTCTAACTGGTCCAATGAGATTTGCGCGGCGCAATAATCCTGCAGCTGTGCCGACACACTTTCCGCCGTCTGGCCGTAACGTTTCAACGGCACCCCCTCACCGATGCCAGTAAAACCGTTTTGTTCCAGAGTGAGTTTGACAACGGGTGCGACCGTTTTTGTTTCACGCGCGATTTTAAAGCCCTCGCCGGCAAAGGCGTGTTCTTCTGGCACGACCGTATATTGATAGGAATTCACTGTTATCCCTTCTTTCGCGATGAGGCAAAAATAACTTTGACAGGATACGCAAAATCATTGACAGAACAAAGTCATTTTTTATAATATGACATATGAATATGTTTTTGAAATCTGTTCAAAAGGTAAACGACTTTTTATGCATGCATGATGTTGTGACACGCGTGCATGACAATCTTGATGCACTTCGCGCAGGCGACATACAAAATCCATATACGCCTCAACAACAGCGACGTCATTTTAGATATTGGAACAGTGTTATCCAACATGGCGCTTTAAGCATGTATGCTGACAGTATGCTCGATGATGACATTGTTGTTGAGCACATCACAGATATGGTTCATACAGATAATAAAATCAGTTATTACAGATCGTCTTACACCAGTATGCTTGGTAGTATGACCTCCACTATTCTTCCAGATTCATACGAAGAACTGGATCAGATTTTGATTTCACAATACAATACTTTTGGCAAAAGAGATGATGTCCCATCGCCCGCAACAACTCCTGATGTACTACCACAACCAATTACCAAGCTTCTCAGTGACTACGCAGGAACATTGCAGAACATGCTGGAATTAGATGAAACGCGGTCTACTATCTGTCACTATATTCATTCATCTAACAATAATGATTTGGTAAACAAAGCTGCTGAAATTGATTATCATTGTGGTTATAAATCTTTTCATGGTTATGGCACAGCTTTATGACATTCCGGTCGACCGATATTCACCTGAATTAAAGTTTGTTGTCGAGGAATGCTGTTTGCCGCAGACATTAAGTGATCTTGTGCTGTATAGTGCCAACTCTAAACAGTATGAAAAGCAATGCCACATCACGGAAGGCAATCGTGTTTTAAACGAACTGTACGGTAACCTTTTACAGCTTCAGCATTAACAGCGTTTATCAATTTTCCGTCTTCACCGGACGCTCCAGCAATCCCTTGATCACATAGTCAATTGATTTTGCACCTGATAGAGTCTCGTGCACGGCTTGGGTGATAGGCATGTCGATGCCAAGCTTTTGCGCCAATAATGTCACTGCTTCGGCGGTATAGATACCTTCGGCGACGGAGTGACGTTCGCGTAAAATGCTTTGCGGGTTTTCACCACGGCCGACGGCGACACCCAATGAAAAATTCCGCGATTGCATGGCGTTGCAGGTCAGCGTCAGATCACCCAAACCGGACAAGCCTAAAAACGTATCGCTATCCGCACCGAGGGCTTTGCCAAGACGAACAATTTCAGCCAGCCCCCGTGTAATGAGTGCGGCGCGGGGCGTTGTCACCCAGATTTTTGCCGCTGGCAATACCGCACGCGATGGCAATGACGTTTTTCACGGCCCCGCCGATTTGCGCGCCAATCATGTCCTGACTGGCATAAATACGCACATGCGGCGATGACAGAATCTGGCAGAGATCATAGGCCAGATTGGTCTGGCTGTCGTCCATGGCCAAAGTCAAAGCCGTTGGCAAATCCTCGGCCACTTCCTGTGCAAAACTTGGCCCGGTCAAAATACCGAGGGGATGCTGCGGACAGATATTGGCCACGATTTGCGACAGTAAATGTCCGGTTTTAATGTCAATGCCTTTGGCGCAAATTAATAGTGGCACTACGGTTTTGAAATGAAAGCTGGGCAGGATTGTGGCCACATGCTGCGCTGGTGTGCAGATGAGAATGACATCGCATTGTTCCAGATCCTGTCTGGCCGCCGTTACCGTCATATCATCCGGCAACGGGTAACCCGGCAGATACCTCTCATTCATCCGGCTGTTTTGCATGGCATAGGCAGCATTGCCGTCACGCATCCACAACCGCACCGCATGACCGGCACGATGCATGGCAAACCCAAGCGCTGTTCCCCAGGCACCGGCGCCTATGATACCAACCGATTTTTTTTGCGTCAGGGTCATGCAGCACTCTTTTCTGGTGGGGTCATCTCAGCCAATGGCCAGCGTGGACGTGCGGCGATGTCCATGCTATCGGTTTGTCCGGCTGCAAATCGTTCGACCCCGGCCCAGGCAATCATCGCGGCGTTATCCGTGCAGAGCGACATCGGTGGAGCGGCAAAAATGATGCCGCGTTGCGTACAAAAATCCTGTAATGCGGTGCGGAGGAATTGATTGGCCGCTACGCCACCGGCCACAACCAAGCGTTCAACTTTATGGTCGATCAAGTGCAACGCGTTTTGCAAACGGTCATTGAAAATGGCGGCGATGGTTTGGTGAAACGACAGCGCAAAAGTGGCGCGGTCCGTGTCGGTGTGCAGATTGGGGATCAGCAAACGCGCGGCTGTTTTGAGACCGGCAAACGAAAAATCGGCATTCTTTTGGCCCAATAATGGACGCGGCAGGGGAAAATCCTTGACACGGGTGAGGTCAGCGCCGTGCATCAATTTTTCCAGGGCCGGGCCGCCGGGGTAACCAAGGCCTAACAGTTTGGCAACCTTATCAAAGGCTTCGCCAACCGCATCGTCGATGGTTTTGCCAATCAGATGATAGATGCCCAAGGCTTCGACCCAGACAATTTGGCAGTGACCGCCGGAAACCAACAACAGCAGATACGGAAACGCGACGCCGGGGTTGAGGCGCGGCGATAACGCATGGGCCTCGATATGGTTGATCGCCAGTAACGGTTTGTTGGCGGCCATCGCCAGCCCTTTAGCGGTGAGCAAACCGGTCATGACGCCGCCAATGAGGCCAGGGCCACTGGTGGCCGCAACGGCGTCTATATCGTTGTAAGTCAAAACCGCGTCAGTCATAACCTGTTTAATCAGGCTATCCAGATGATCGAGATGCGCACGGGCAGCAATCTCCGGCACAACGCCGCCATAGGGTGCATGTTCTTTCAACTGGCTGAGGATACGTTGCGCAACAATGGTGCGGTCATTACGCACAATGGCAACAGCTGTTTCGTCACAACTGGTTTCGATGCCAAGGATGGTTATGGTGTGTGACATGATGTCTTATAAAGTGTCTGGCATGTGCGCGTACGGACAAACGTGAAAAGGGTTGTGCTAAATCACGCAAACGCGTAAAATGATTGTATCGTCATTATAAACACCTCCATTCTAAATTAAAGTCATTATCTGATGTTACACAAAACAACAGGTCCGTTATGAAGCTCCTTGTGACACGTCCGCGCGAAGACGGGTTGGCCACGGCCGCTGCTTTGCATAAATTGCGGGTCAAAGCGATTCTGGAGCCGTTGTACAAATTAGATCAGGTCAGTGATGTGCCGGAGCTGGGCGGGCCATATCAAGGTCTGTTATTTACCAGCCGCAACGGAGCCAAAGCCTTTGCCCGATTATTTGGTATTCCCGACCTGCCCTGTTTTTGTGTAGGCGACAGCACCGCGCAAATCGCACGTGAACTGGGTTTTCGTCCGGTGTATTCGGCACAGGGTAATAGTGATGATCTGGTCGCTTTAATCCTGCAACATTGCCCGGCGAATGAAGGCCCGTTATTCCGTGCCGCTGGCGATTATGACGATGACTCGCTGACCGATACATTGCTGACACACAAATACACGATTGACGCGCGCATATTGTATAACGCCGTCCCCGTCAACCGTTTGCAGCGCAGCACGGTCATGACACTGGCCAAAGGGTTTATGGATGGCGTCACGTTTTTCTCTCCGGCCGCCGCACACCATTTCAAAGATTTAATGCTGCAGGAACGTCTCGACGCTTGCTGTGCGCGTATGCAGGCTTTTTGTATCAGTGAAGCGACCGCTGCCAAACTCGATGGTCTCATGTGGCAGGCCGTTCATATTGCCGCCAGTCCAACACATGACGCTTTGCTGCAAAGCATTGCCGATGCTGTTCCCGTTTATTCACAGACCACTCAATCCACCGTTACTTCCGGTGAAGGAAACTAAGTCATGTCCGATCCATCGTCCATTTCGACCCTTGAGCTGGCGGATTTTCCGGCCAGCCACATTATCGAATCTTTTGGTGGCGTTCGTCCGCTTGCCAAAAAACTGGACCTGGCCGCCAGTACGGTGCAGGGATGGAAATTACGTGATCATATCCCGGAGCATTATCATCACCGTTTGAAAAACCTGTTGCAGGAAGATGCGATTGATTTGTTTGCCGATAAGCCCGAATCGGTGATTGCCAACGACGCGGCAAGACCGGTTTTATCTGTCGCCAGCCAAACTGCGCCACGCCCGTTGCCGCTTAATCCGAATGCGGCCTATTTTGCCATGCCGCAATCGACCTTGAAATATTGGGTCATGTCTGCGTTGTCGACATTGGGTCTGTTGGCATTGGTCACGTTGATTTTATTGGTCGTGTTTTTCGGGCGTGATTTTTTTGCTTACATGACTGCTGAACACGATGTCGCGACTCTTGCGCCGCCTGTGGCTATCGCTCCAGCCCCTGTACCGCCGCCATCCGATACGATGCAAACGGATTTGCAGCAATCGCGTGATGCCATTGATACAACGTTGGATAGCGTCAAGAAAATCAAACAGGATGCCGGCCCGCAACAGACGGAACTGGTGGCACAAATCGACCGGATTGAAAAAGTCGTCGGATCGCTGCGTGATCGTGTTGATCAAATGGACAAAGCCCTAAAAGAAAAAGGCGTTGATACGCGCGCCATTCGTGATCAGATCAATGATCTGAGCCGTCGTGATGTGATGGCGGCGGCGTTGTTGCTGGGTGTCGCGCAAATTCACGGCATGCTGGATAATCAGGCGAATTTTTCGCAGGATCTGGCGTTTTTGAAAGCCTTGATGGCGAATGATCCCGCCATGATCAAATCACTCGACAAACTGGCCCCATTTGCGGAAAAAGGTTTGATGACGCGTGAGCAAATGATGGAAACGCTGGACATGGTCAGCAAGGAAACGATCAAAGTCAGCATTGATAATCCGAACCTGACCTGGTCACAAAAAATCTGGACAGCATTAAGCAATGTGATCGAGGTGCGCAAGAAAGCGCCTGATATTGCAATTGCCGACACCTCTACACCAAACGGTCAGATCACCGAAGCAAAGAATTATTTGAGCGATGATAATTTCGCCATGGCCGCGCAGGTCTTGCAGGAGTATCATGGTCCGGGCGCAGACGAAATCACCACCGTCATGCAGAACATGCAAGGGCGTGATGCCGCGCTGGCGATCATGGATGAGCTGATTAACAAGAGCCAGGGTTTGCTCAATCTGGATCAGATTAAAAATCTGATCGGGAATCCAGCGTCTGTCGGTACGCCATTTGATGGCGTTCCCGCCACACAAAACGGGCCGGTCTACTAATGCTACGTTTGTTGATCATGTTGATTATCGCGTTTTTCCCGATGCTGGTGTTCAGCGCGATCGTGATATGGGCCTTGGGGCATTTCGGTTACACGCCACTGGCACCTTTATCAAACAGTATCAGCGCGATTGTGCAACCCTATATTCAGCCCATCCTGGATATGATCAAAGGGTTGTTAAGCCGGCTGCCTGGAAATTTTTAAGCGGTATCTTTAAGATAACAGTCCTTTGATACCGGCCAGGTGATAAACCGCACGACCCTTATCATTTTTCAAACGATAGCGAATGGTACGGCGCAGATTGCGGACGATATGCGACAAAAGCATCATGCGAAAGCCGAAGCCGCGTCCGTGGTACAGCGCATAAACGAGTTTACGGCTGCGTTCAAAATGATAGCCTTTGATGCAATTAACGCGGAGCGATGACCCAGCGGATTGGCCTTCATAATGGATGACGCGTGCCAGTGGTGTGATGACTAAAGAGAAACCTGCCAGACGCAAACGCGCGCAGAGATCGTCATCCTCGAAATACATGAAGATATTTTTATTGAACCCGCCGGTTTTGCGAATAGCGCTGCGGCGCAGCAGCATCAAGGCGCCGCTTACTTGCTCAACACAGAGATCGCCCATTGGCGGCTGATTGCCGGCTATTGATGTCGCTTTGACACGCGCCAGCTGCAGATGGCAGTGCATGTCATTGCGGAAGCATGAATTGAAGGTGCCATCCGGTTGCTGATGCATGGCACCAATCAGGCCACTGTCGGGATAGCGATTGGCGGCCTGCAACAATGCAGCAATACAATTTGGCAACAACACCGTGTCCGGATTGAGGACAAGAATGAAATCACTGTCGGTGCGGTGAATAGCCAGATTATGCGCCCGGCCAAAACCCAGATTGCGGCGGGTTTTGATCACCATAGCGGTCGGTCGCGTTTGGCGTACCACGGCCAAGGTATCATCGGTGCTGCCATTATCAACAATAACGACAGGAATGTCAGACGGAATGGATTGCAGGCAATCGGCAATGACCCGGCCGCTGTTAAACGTGACGATTGAGACAATACATGTCGGCATTATTTAGCGGCCTGTGGCGTGACGGTACCAGTGCAAGGCGCTTGAGATCATTTGGTCCAGATCGTCGTGTTGCGGTTCCCAGCCCATGACATCGCGGATGCCGCTGGTGTTGGCGGCAATCATGGCGACATCACCATCACGGCGCGGCCCATATACAACTGGAAAATCAACACCACTGACTTTTTTGGCGGTATCCAAAATTTGCTTGACGCTGAGGCCGCGGCCATAACCGCAATTAAACGCAGCAGACGCACCGCCTTTGTCCAGATATTTCAATGCGGCCACATGCGCGCCGGCAATGTCGGCCACATGAATATAATCGCGCACCGCCGTGCCATCGGGGGTCGGGTAATCGGTGCCATTGACTGTCAGGTTTGGCAACGCGCCGCCAATCACCTGAGACACACGATCGATCAGCAAGGTCGGGTTTTCGGTATATGGCCCGGCGCGCAAATTGGTGTCAGCACCTGCAACGTTAAAGTAGCGCAGGATCACATAAGATAAATTCATTTGGGCATGTGCATCTTCGATGATTTGTTCGGCCATCGCTTTGCTTTTGCCGTAAGGCGAATACGGAGCGCGTGGTGTGTTTTCACTGACTTGAACGCCGGATGGCATGTCACCATACACGCAACAGGTGGAGGAGAAGACCAGATGCGGAATTTTGGCAGCATCCATAGCGCGGCAGACGCTGAGCGTTCCGGCGACATTGGTGTTGTAATAGTCCAGCGGAATTTTGGTGGATTCCTCAACACTCAAAAGTGCTGCCAAATGCACGATAGCGGCTGGCTTTTCGCTCAGGCAAACATTCGTCAAAGCATTTGTGTCGGTAATCGAAACGTTGTGCAATGTGACACCCGTTGGAACCAAATCAGGCCGACCACGGGACAAATCATCGACGATGACAGGTGTATAGCCAGCATCCTGCAACGCCAATACAGTATGCAGGCCAATATAGCCGGCACCGCCGGTGAGGAGGATTTTTGTGTTCATAAACCGGACTTTACCGTGTGTTTCAGCGTCCTGCAAGAACTGGTTGCCGGCCTCAATTTCAGCATTATAGTGATTTCCTATGTCTTTGTTGCGCAAACCCTTGCCCTTGCGGCCCGATACAAAAATCGCCGTGATCGCGCCCAGTAACTGGGTAGAACCGGACGTATTGAACCGTGCCATCGACAATGCGCGAACGACCTATGGTTTGCATATAGAGTTGCATCCGCAGTGTACGTTGCGCGAGGGCAATAGCGGCGGGTCAACGATCGACAAGCTCGAGGCGTTTCATGACGTCTGGGAAGATCCTTCAATTGGCGCCGTGTTTGCCGCCCGTGGTGGCAGCCGCGCGCTGCATATGCTGGATGGATTGGATTGGATCAACATCGCAAAATACCCGAAAATTCTGTTGGGTTTCAGCGATACCGTTGCGCTGTTGAATAATATTTACCGCAAGACGTCGATCCCTACTTTTCATGGCCTCCATTTCCAGCAATTTGATCCTGATAAAGCGCAAGATTTAATCATGCCAACTTTGGCTCTTCTAACCGGTGAGACATGGGGAAAACCGTTATTCCCTGTCACGCATCCATATCAAATCCTGCAAGAGGGTGATGTCACAGGGCCATTGATTGGTGGGAATATTGCCAGCGTCTATGCATTGGCGGCCAGCGGCGTTGATTACGCGCCGCGTTGGGCGCACAAGATTTTAATGCTGGAAGATATCGATGAGGATTTACGCGTGCTGGACCGCATGTTCGGTGCGTTGCGGTTGGCTGGCGTGTTCCGTGAGATCAAAGGCCTGGTATGCGGGCAATTTACCGGCATTACGGATACCAGCAACTATCCGTTCGATCGCACACCGACCGATATTATCACTGAACATGTGCTGCCCGGATTTGACGGGCCGATTGTGTTGAATGCACCGTTTGGTCATGTGGCGCAGAATTACCCTTTTCCGATCGGTGTCATGACACAACTGATCGCCGAAAGCGGTCAAATGTCGCTGCAATTGATGGAAAGCCCATTTGCCGAATAGGCTGCTTTTTTCAAGTTTGTCTTGGGCTTTTAACCCTTTTCAGCCGTATAGTGTTGTGTTAGTCTGACCGCCGACCGGTGGTCTTATGAGCGGGCGTAGTTCAATGGTAGAACTCCAGCCTTCCAAGCTGGTCGTGAGGGTTCGATTCCCTTCGCCCGCTCCAATTTTCTTATATAATCTTTATAGCTTGTGATGCGACGGCGATATTAAATTGATATTCGCCTTTGTAAAATTTTGTCTACACTTCAAAAATTGTTATCAGGAGATCCAATGTCCAATCTCGACGTTACATCGCCGATCAAGCATCAGTGGCCGCAAACGCAGGATAATCAGCCGGGGGATCAGTCCGAGATGACGCCGGAGCCGCGGGGGATGATGGAGCATTACAAAGCTGCAGGGAAATTGCAGGGCAAGAAAGCGCTGATTACCGGTGGCGATAGTGGCATTGGCCGCGCGGTGGCCATTGCCTATGCCAAGGAAGGCGCGGACATCGCCGTTATTTATCTGGACGACAATGAAGATAATGATGCGCAGAAAACCAAGGAACTGGTCGAAGCCGAAGGACGGATGTGTCACTTGATCAAGGGCGATATCAGCATCGCCACGTTTTGCCAGCAGGCCGTTACCGAAGCGGCAGAGGTATTGGGTGGCTTGAATATTCTGGTGAATAATGCCGCACAGCAATATTCAACCGAAAAACTTGAGGATCTGGATCTGGCGAAGATGGAACACACATTCCGCGTTAACATCTTTTCGATGTTTTATCTGACACAAGCCGCTTTGGCGCATTTTTCAGAGGGTGACAGTGTGATCAATACCACATCTGTTACTGCCTACCACGGCAGCCCCTCGTTACTTGATTATTCATCCACGAAAGGCGCGATCGTGGCCTTTACCCGGTCGCTATCCATGCAATTGGCTGATCGCAAGATACGGGTGAATGCCGTCGCCCCCGGTCCGATCTGGACGCCGCTTATTCCTTCTACATTCCCCGCTATGAAAGTGGCGACGTTTGGCCATGATACGCCGATGCAGCGCGCAGGTCAGCCGGATGAAGTAGTGCCCTGCTATGTATTTCTGGCGTCTGACGATACGTCGTATATGTCAGGCCAGGTGTTGCATCCAAATGGCGGCAATGTCGTCAACGGCTAAATTAATTGCTAAACCGCCTGCAAAGGACGGCTTTTCACATTCAAAAAAGAAAAAAAGATGACTGATTACGCCTTTACGTCCCCTGATGCCGCCAGAGATTTTGCCAAGCAAGAAGGCCTGCATTATATCACCGACAGTCGGCCCGGCTTCACCCGTGTCAAAAAAGGCAGTGACTTTATTTATCTGGACAAAGGCGGCAAAACGGTTCAAGACGAAAAAACGTTGGAACGGATCAAGGCCATCGGCATTCCGCCGGCCTATGATAAAGTGTGGATTTCGCCCTTCGCCAACGGGCATATTCAGGCAACAGGTGTCGATGCCAAAGGGCGCAAGCAATACCGTTATCATACCAAATGGCGCGCCGTGCGGGACGAAACGAAGTTTCAGCATATCCTGCATTTTGGCGAGGTGTTACCCGCCATTCGCAAGACTATACAAGAGCATTTGAAATTACCGGGCCTGCCGCGTGAGAAAGTAATGGCGACGGTCATCAGCCTGCTGGAAAAAACCATGATCCGGGTCGGCAATGCCGAATATGCGAAAAATAATGACTCCTATGGTCTGACGACCATGCGGCGCAAGCATGTCAAATTATCGGGTGATACCATCAAGTTTGAATTTACCGGTAAGTCCGGCAAAGCATGGAAATTGTCAGTCGCTGACCGCCGGATTGCCAAGATCGTCAAGCAATGCGCCGATATTCCAGGCTATGAACTGTTCAAATATGTGGCAGACGATGGCAGCCAGAAAGATGTCACCTCCAGCGACGTCAATGCCTATCTGCGTGAGATCAGCGGCGAGCATTTTACCGCCAAGGATTTTCGCACCTGGTCTGGCACATTGCTGGCGGCCATGGCATTAAACGAATTTGAAAAATATGATAGCGCGACGCAAGCTAAGAAAAATGTGGTTGCTGCCATTGAAAGCGTCGCGAAAACGTTGGGCAACACACCCGCAATCTGCCGGAAGTGCTATGTGCATCCTGAAGTCCTTAATGCCTATATGGACGGTGATCTGGCCGAGATGGTGCGTGTTGAGATCAATAAGAAATTGAAAGATCAGTATTCACATTTGAACGATGATGAAATCATGGTGTTAGCGTTCTTGAAAAAAAAGCTTGGTGTTGCCACCAAGCCTTAAAGTTTTACCACTTTAAAAATTATTAAGCCGCGATGCTGTCTTCGATCCATTTTTTGAGATCGGCTTTTGGCAATCCGCCAACCCGTGTTTGTTTCAATTCACCGTTTTGGAACAGCATTAATGTTGGAATGCCGCGGACGCCAAATTTAGCAGGTGTATTCGGGTTTTCGTCGACATTCATTTTGGCGATCGTGACGCCCGACATTTCACCGGCCAACTCATCCAGGACTGGGGACAGCATGCGGCACGGGCCACACCATTCCGCCCAAAAATCCAGGACAACCGGTTGCGCGGATTTCAAAACATCCGCTTCAAATGTCTGATCTGTTGTTTTCATACTAGCCATAAAACTTACCTCCATGTTTTCAAGGATTTAACACAATACGGGGTTGTGCCATCCCTTTTGGTATGTTACTCTTCTGTCATCTCTAAAGCTAGAATGGAGGTGCGCCATGGTCAAGCCTGCTATCACGCACAACATGACGATCACATTGCAACAAGACGGCGAAAGCGGCATGGCGGTGAAGCCATTGGTTGTTGGTGAACAGGTTTTGGTGCATACGAACCCGTCCTATATCCCGCCACACCGTCCGGCCGCGCCTGAACAAGATCAGACGCCTGTGCCAAAAGCGGCATTGTCGCTGGAAAAGATCGCGGGCTTTACATTGGGTCGCCCGCCATCCGGAGACGTGAAACTTAGCGAATTTACGCGCTATGAGATTACGCTATTGTCTAACCGTTATCACACCGATACCAAACAATAATTATTGCTTCTGCTCTGCTGGCGGCACACTGCGCATAGCGTTTTTGACAAAGCGATATTCTGCACAGTCTTCGGTTAAAGCCACAGCTTTGATGGCTTGCAGATAGACCTGGACTTGCTGCATGTTATTCCGTTGCAAGGCAATTTGCGAGAGATACACATAGGCACCTAAGTAACCGCGATCAATGGTGATCACCGTGTTAAACGCCTGTTCGGCGCGCACTAAATCTTTTAACTGCAAATACGCAATGCCGCGCAAGAGATGCGCTTCGGGCAGGCGGATATTCCGCTTGGTGATGCTATCTAATATCTCCAACGCCTCAACCGCCCGGTTAGAGCGGATCAGTTTCAAAGCATCGTTGATCTGGTCATTGCCGAACCAGATGTAATCGGTGGCAACGGTTAAGCCGACAGCTGCAGGTGCGGTAACGGCTGGTGTGCTGGTCGCATTAGCGGCGGGCGGCACGGTGGCCGGTGGCACAAAGTTTGTCAGGGCCGTGCTTTGGGCGGAGGGTGCCATTTGTGCATAGGCCAGATTTGAGATCGACAGACTCAGTACGAAGCCCACTAATCGTAATTTTTTATGCGCCATCATATCCTCCAAAGCATCCCTAGAGATTAAACGAAACATTAAGATCGTGCCAGCTATTTTATAGTCTCTATCTCCGTTCTAATCTCCTGCCATGAAATGCTGCCCGATGCCGACACAACCTGCTGATTTTCGTCTTGATCTGTTAGAAAATATCCATCCTCATGCCGCGACCTTGTTTGACAAAGCCGGCTTGCCGGATGTGCATCTGCATAAAGGTGCCGTTGAGGGCGGTGAGTTAACCGCGCTTTTATCACGCGCCACGATTTTGGGCTTGCGATCAAAAACACACCTGCGGCATGACGATCTGGTGCAGGCCAAACCGCTTGAAGCCATTGGCTGTTATTGTATCGGCACCGACCAGGTTGATCTGGATACAGCCGCGCTCTGCGGAATTCCGGTGTTTAATGCGCCCTATTCCAGCACGCGGTCGGTGGCAGAACTGGTGATTGGTTATGCTTTATCATTGTTACGTCGCATTCCAGAAAAAAGTGCGGCGGCGCATCAGGGTGTCTGGTCGAAAAGCGTTGATGGCGCCACGGAGATGCGTGGTAAAATTCTCGGCATTATCGGTTATGGCCATATCGGCACGTCTCTCTCTGTGCTGGCCGAAAGCATGGGCATGCGGGTAATGTTCTATGACATCGTCGATAAAATGGCGTTGGGCAATGCCCAGCGCGCCAATAGTATGCAGGACTTACTGGCGCAGGTGGATGTCGTGACGTTGCATGTACCCGCCACCAAACAGACCGAAAAATTGATTGGTGCAGAGGCTCTGGCCGCCATGAAGCCGGGCAGTATTCTGATCAACGCCTCGCGCGGCAAAGTGGTTGATCTCGATGCCCTGCGCAGCGCGTTGCTGGACAAGCATATCAGCGGCGCGGCCATCGACGTTTTTCCGATTGAACCTGTTTCCGTCAATGACCCCTTCACCAGTCCGTTACAGGGTTTGTCGAATGTTATTTTAACGCCGCATATTGGCGGCAGCACATTGGAAGCGCAGGAAGCGATTGCAGCGGATGTGACGGAAAAACTCTTGCGCTATGTGTTGCATGGCACGACAGCGGGGGCCGTGAATTTTCCACAGGTGACCTTGCCGCCAGCCCTGTCCCATTTGCGGTTCCGGCATGTGCATCGCAACGAACCCGGTATTCTGGCACAGATCAATGATGTCTTTTCAGCGCATCAATTGAATATCGCCGCGCAATATCTACAGACATCTGATAAAATCGGTTATGTGGTCGTGGATACCGACAGCACCCATGCCGACCGTGGCGCAATTTTAACCGCTTTGCGCGCCATACCCGGCACCATTCGCACAACATCCATTTTACCACCAGCAGGCTTGTGATGAATCATGTGACAAACAATAGATGAGCAGTGACGGGATCAACCGTACGCCACCGCCGCCGGCTGATCCATTACGGACGCCAGCGATGGCCGCAACACCGGTGATCCGCCGCGAAAAAGACCGTGAGCAAAAACCAGATGACTCACCACCCGACGAACAAAAACCGGCAGAACCGCAAGACGAGATTGTGATTTCCAGCGATGGGCCAACGGGCTTTGACGACCCTGATCAGGCTGATAATTATCACATGACACTGGCGGCCATTTATGATTTGCTAGACCATCACCGCACGACTTATCCGTTACAGGATTTTAGTTTGTTACAAGATCAGCTGGCATTTTTACAAAGCCACCGTGTTGACAGCGTATATTGGCCGCCCAGCCTGACGTTGCAAGACGCCATTCATACGGCCTGCACAGATTTGACAGAGTCCTAAAAAAACGATTGTGCCGCATAGGCTTGTGAACAAAATTTCCGGCTTTAGAATAACCTCCGGCTTAAACGTTTACAGCGCAGGACAAGATGCACTGTCGCGTTTTGCCTTAAAAATTGACTTATATATTAATTGAGACGGTTTCAGGGGTTTGCAATGGTGTCACGCGGAATATTATGGTGTGCTGTGTTATGTCTGACAGTCAATGTCGCCCATGCCGCTCCGGCACAGGTGATCCCGCCGAACACCCCGCTGCCGCCGGTGACTAGAGAAATTAAACCGACAGAACCGGCACAAGCTATTGTTGTGCCAGCGCCCGGCGCGCCGATCAGTTTTGCCGATTTGGCGGACAAGGTTGAGGATGCTGTCGTCAACGTCTCCACGACGCAAAAACGTGCTGTTGCCACACCGGGTGCGCCACCGATGCAGGGTGTGCCAATGCCGGATTTCCCACCGGGCAGCCCATTCCAGGATTTTTTCCAGGATTTCTTTAACAACCAGATGCAACAGCAAGGTCCCATGCCGCCGTCGCAATCATTGGGGTCTGGTTTCATCATCAACGCCGCCGAAGGTTATGTCGTTACCAATAATCATGTGATTGATCAAGCTGATGAGATCAAAGTGATTTTGCACAATGATACGGCTTTGGACGCTAAGCTTGTTGGCCGTGACACGAAAACCGATCTGGCGTTGTTGAAAATCGACCCGAAAAAAATGCCGTTGAAACAAGTGGTGTTTGGTGACAGCGCCAAAGCCCGTGTTGGCGATTGGGTGTTAGCGGTTGGTAATCCGTTTGGTTTGGGTGGCTCCGTGACCGCCGGCATTATTTCGGCCCGTCAGCGCAATATCAATGCCGGCCAGTATGATGATTTCATTCAAACCGATGCGTCAATCAATCGTGGCAATTCGGGTGGCCCGCTGTTTAATCTGCGCGGTGAAGTGATCGGGATTAATACCGCCATCTTTTCACCAACCGGTGGCTCGGTGGGGATTGGTTTTGCCGTACCATCTGAACTGGCGCAATCGGTTATCCAGCAACTGGCGCAATATGGTGAAACACGCCGTGGCTGGCTGGGTGTGCGGATTCAGGATGTCACACCCGAAATTGCTGATACTTTAGGTCTGGGCAAAGTGCAAGGCGCGTTGGTGGCTTCCGTCACGCCGAATGGCCCGGCTGCATCCGCTGGTCTAAAAGCTGGTGACATTATCTTGAACTTTGATGGCAAGGGTGTGGAAGCCATGCGCCGTTTGCCACGCATTGTGGCTGACACGGACATTGGCCGCACAGTGCCCGTCACGGTATGGCGTCAGGGTAAAACCATTGAAACCAAGGCGACCATCACGCAACTGGAAAAAGCCGAAAAAACGGGTTTGCTGACGGATAACAACGAACCAAACGTGATCAAGCAAGACGCACCACAGTCCGAACAGGCGATGTCGTCACTGGGTATTACTGTTGCACCGTTGACACCGCAATTGCGGCAAAAGTTTAACATCGACGCAAAGATGACAAATGGCGTGATTGTCACACGACTGAACGATGACAGTGATGCCGTGGTTAAGGGTTTGCGTCCGGGCGACGTGGTGCAGGAGATTAATCAGGTGGCGATCAAGTCACCTGTCGACTTCAATGCCGCACTGGAAGCCGCCAGCAAAGCCAAGAAAAATATGGTCTTGCTACTAGTCAGTTCCGAAGGGAATTTGCGCTTTGTGGCTGTAAAACTGAAGAAATAAAATTTAAAAGCCCTGCATCATCGCGGGGCTTGTTTTATCTTTTAACTCTATATTCCGCAGTCGGTTGGCTTACGCCGACCATGCCGCGTATGCCTGCAGACATTCCCTTGATCCATTCGGTCAAAGCCGCAACATTTTGCGCGAATGTGCAATCGCGTTGCACGGAATACGTGTAATTGATCCAGAAATGCCGGTCTTTTTCAGGATTAACAGCTACACTCGCGCGTTTTGCAAAAATGGCCTGTACCACGTCGCGCGTCAAACTTGCCACATTCTGTTCAGTGGTGTCTGAGACTGTCACATGTTGCGCCATGAATTGCATGACGCTTGCAAGCTGTTTACGCGTGTTGTTATCAAACCCGACACTGGCTTTCTCTTCGGGTGTTTTTACAAGAGCTAACGCGCTGTCCCCTTGGGCCTGCATCGTCAAACGGGCCGCTTCGCCGACATAAGCGGCATAGGTTTGAGTTGGATGCGTTTTACGCCACTGTTTGTAAGTCAGGCACGAATCAGGGTCATCTGCGAAAGCCTCAGTGTTACAGAGAAAGCTTGCGGCAAGGCTTAGCGAGGTCAAAAGTGGCCATTTGGAAATCATGCATTATATAATAACATAATGTAAAAAATGTCAAATCAGTTTTTGGGCTGGTGTTCCGTATTCTTTGCCTGTTATGCGCGTACCAAAACTTCATAGGCATCACGCAATTGGCGGGTAATGGGGCCGACCGTATACTGATGCTCATCAATCTGGCGCACCGGTGTCACCTCAACGGCTGTGCCGGTTAAAAACACTTCGTCCGCTGCCGCCAGTTCGTCTGGAAAGATAGCGCGTTCAATGACAGTCAGACCCTGATTTTTCGCCAGTTGCATGACAGTCTGGCGCGTGATGCCGTTGAGGAAGCAGTCAGGCAATGGCGTATGCACCTCGCCCTTGTACATCAGGAATAAATTGGCTGAGCTGGCTTCGGTGACCTGCCCACGCCAATCCAGCAATAAGGCTTCATCGGCGCCTTTTTCAGCGACGGCATGTTTCGATAAAGTGCCGATCATGTAGAGGCCAGCCGCTTTGGCATGACACGGTGCGCAATCGGGCGGCGGGCGTTTCCAAGGTGCTGTGCGCAAGACAATTCCCGTCTCACGCGCATCGAAATAGCTTGGCCATTCCCAGGCCGCGACCGCGACACGAATGCGCGCATGGGGTGCCGAAATCCCCATCTGCTCCGACCCGCGCCACACCACCGGACGCAAATAACCGTTGACGATATTATTCTCAGCGATAGCGGCGCGGCAGGCGGCATTGATGTCATCGACCGAAAACGGCATGGCCATATCCAGTATTTCGGCGGATTTAAACAGGCGTTCCGTATGCTCCTGCAATTTAAAAATCTTGCCGTCATAGGCGCGCAAACCTTCGAACACCGCGCTGCCATAATGCAGGCCATGTGTCAGCACATGAATATTGGCGTCGCGCCAGGGCACCCTATGGCCATCCAGCCAGATAACGCCGTCGCGGTCGTGAAAATTAGGGGCAGGCAAAGCCATGACGCTGTCCTCTTCTTGTCTTTTTGTCTCGGCAAAATCGTGTATCATGCATTATAGAAGCAAACAGTCACAGGTCAAAACGCCTTGAACATTCCGCTCCCTGCCCCGCTGACGGCCGATGCCCCACACATTCTGGTTGTTGATGATGACAACGGTATCCGCGACTTATTAGCGCGTTATTTACGGCAACAAGGGTGCGCGGTACTGACAGCCCGCAATACGACAGAGGCGCGTGAACAGGTCAGATATTTCACCTTTGATGTAATCATTCTCGACATTATGATGCCACAGGAAACCGGGCTGCAACTGGCCGCCGAATGGCATCAGCAAAAATTTCAAACGCCAATTATTTTCCTGACCGCTAAAGGCGAGATTGAAGACCGCATTCAAGGGCTGGAAAGCGGCGCCGATGATTACATCGTCAAGCCGTTCGAACCGAAAGAGTTATTGTTGCGGTTAAAAGCTTTGATTCGCCGCACGCAAAAACCGACGACGCCGTTATTGCAATTTGGCCGCTGGCAATGGGATGCGACGCGGCAATTGCTGGCAGATGATGATGAGGTTATTGCGCTAAGTTCGGCCGAAAGTAATTTGCTATCCTTGTTGATCACGCATATCGGCGAACCGGTGAACCGTCATGTCTTGGCCGAAAAACTGGGGCTGGATGGCAATGAACGCACCATTGACGTGCAGATCGCCCGGCTGCGGCAAAAGATTGAACCGGATCTGAAACGGCCCCGCTATGTGCAGACCATTCGCGGCGAAGGCTATGTCTTGCGGCCCGACAGTGCCGAGGATGAGGGCTGATGCGGCTTAGCCTGAAACATCTGTTGCCGTCCAGCCTGTTTGGCCGCTCATTGTTGATCATGGCGACGCCGTTATTGTTGACGCTGGCTATTACGACCTTCGTGTTTTTTGATCGGCATTGGAGTACGACGACCGATTTACTCAGTGCATCATTTGCCGGTGAAATCAATGTCATTGCCGACACAATCGACCGGCAGGACGGGGTTCTCAATCTGGCGCAGCAACGGGATTTCGAAAAAAGTTTTGGCATGCAGATCGAGCATGACCCGCGGCACAGTTTTGCGCAGGCCAAGAACCGGATGAAAGGTTTGCCGGGTCTGGAAAACAGCGTCAAAGACTCCCTGCGCGACCGGCTGCAACGGCCATTTAATATTACGCTTGGCAAACAAAACAAAGACAATGTACGCATTATCGTTGCTTTGAAACAAGGTGTGCTGGGCATCGAGGTGTCACGCAAACGGTTGTTTTCGACGACAACTTATATTTTTCTGCTATGGATGATTGGCGCGGCATTTATCTTGTTATGGATCGCGTTATTATTTATGCGCAATCAGGTGCGGCCAATCCGCAAATTGGCGTTTGCCGCCGAGCAATTCGGCAAAGGCCATGATACAACTTGGTTTCGCCCCGGTGGCGCGCGTGAAGTGCGGCAGGCCGCCGACGCCTTTGTGTTGATGCGCGAACGCATTCGCCGCCAGATGCATCAGCGTACCGACATGTTGGCGGGGGTGTCGCACGATTTGCGGACACCACTGACCCGCATGAATTTGCAATTGGCGATGATGCCGGACAATGCCGACAGCGCAACATTGCGCCATGACATTCAGATCATGCAGCAAATGATTGATGAGTATCTGGCGTTTGCGCGTGGCGCCAGTCAGGAAAATGCCAGCTATGCCGATATTCGCGAACAGCTACAACAAGCGGTTCACGATGCACAGCGTTTGGGATTACAAATTGCTTACATTCCTCCGGATGAGCCGGTTTTACTCAAAATTCGGCCACAAGCGTTGCAACGGGTGTTCACCAATATTTTGCAAAACGCGTTGATTTATGCACGAGTCAGTGAAAGCGATATCCCACAAGTAGTTATTGCCCTTCATCAAACAGCAAATTCGCTAGCGATCCAGTTTGACGATAACGGCCCCGGCATTCCGGCTGATAAGCATGAGGATGTGTTCCGTCCGTTTATCCGGCTGGAAACCTCCCGCAATTCGGAAACGGGTGGCGTCGGCCTGGGGCTGTCCATCGCGCGTGACATCATTCAATCCCACGGCGGCGAAATTATGTTGTCGCCCTCACCGCAAGGCGGATTGCGGGTGGAGATTACGTTGCCGTTGTAGTTATACTGGCAACTTATGCAGTAGGCGTAACAGTGGTGTGATCAACCCAGCGCGCGGATTATCAGCCAGGGCCCAGAAACTCAAGCCATTGTCAAACGCCGTATCATTACGCAGGCGCATAATAAAGACCATGTCTTCACCGGCAATATCCGCGTGCGTGAGAAGGGCTTCACCGGCATCGATGACGCCGACACCGGTCTGGCCGGTCATGCTGAGTGCGGCTTTGATCGCTGTCATATCATTAACGCAATCGACGTTGACCATCATGCCATCACCGACAAAGGCCGGGACAATCACAGTATTAACCGCAACTTTGACATCCTTGCCGAATATTTTTTTCAATTGCACCATCGTCTGAAATTCGACATCGGTGGAACCATCATCACGTTCCTCACCCACCATCGGCCAGGCGTTGAACGCCAATTGTTTTGGCAGAATGTCCGACGCGATCGGCATGGCCATAAAGATTTTTTTCGTCTGGTTGAACAGTTCATCCATCGCTGGCTTGCCAAGGACAGACACGGATTGATAGGTGCTGACAATCACCGTTTTGACCATGGCGGCCTGATGCAACGGGTTCAGTGCCATTGCCAAGGCACCCGCCAGCGCATGTGGCACGGCAATGATTTTTTTGCCGTCCTCCATAGTTTCCAATACGGCTTCGTTGATGCCGCTCATGATCAAAGGCACCGACGGGTCCATGGCAAAAATACCGCTGGTGTCGATCATCCAGGCATTGGCGGCTTTGGCTTTTTTGGCAACGCTTGCTGCGTCACGCGCATGGCCGGCATGGATGACGATATCGACACCCGACAGATCTTCGGCGTCCAGCGCATGAACCGGTAACACCTTCTCTTCGCCATAGGAGACCTCGTCGCCTGCACGTCCGGCATCAAGGGCGATAATTTCGCCGCGCCAGTTGAGTTCGGCTAATGCGGTCAGCAAATCGCGGCCAATCAGAGAGGTTGCACCAACGATCGCGAGGTTAAGCGGGGCGGATACCTTGGCCATAGAGGATTTCTCCGTTACATATATAATAATGAATGATGTCCTATCATATAACCCGTTTCAGGATGGAAGCAAACAGCACGCGCGCGGTGGTGTGGTGGCGATCGGCAATTTTGACGGGGTACACCGTGGGCATCAGGCCTTGTTACAGCGCGCACAGATGATCGCCACGCAAGGCGGCTTGCCATTTCAGGTGCTGACATTTGACCCGCATCCGCGCCGGTTTTTCCAGCCACAGGCCACACCGTTTTTGCTGACACAGCCCAATGTAAAGAACGCTTTGCTGCGTCAGACACAATGTGATGACATTATCACGTTGCCATTTACCGAAGACTTGAGCCGCCTGACCGCGAATGAGTTTATTCAAATCGTATTGGCAGATGGGCTGGCCGCCAAACATATCGTTGTCGGGCAAAATTTTGTGTTCGGTTATGGGCGTCAGGGCCATGTGGAAACCTTGCTGGCACATGGTTTCGATGTGACCGCCTTGGCACCAGTGATGGATGATCACGGGCTGATTTACTCATCGACCGCCGTGCGGCAGGCCATTGCAGTGTCGGACATAGCGCAAGCCACGCATATTTTAGGCCGGCCCTGGAGCATGACAGGGGTTGTGATCGCCGGCCAGCAACGTGGCCGCACGATTGGTTTTCCAACGGCAAATATCGCTTGGCCGTTAGAGATGCTGCAGCCGGTGTTTGGGGTTTATGCGGTCAATGTTGTGTTATCAGATAGCCGTGTTGTGAAAGGCATCGCCAATATCGGCATCCGGCCAACAGTTGATGAGACTGTCACACATCCGTTACTGGAAGTGCATCTGTTTGATTTTGACGATGATCTGTATGGTCAAGATGTGGCTGTTCAGCTGTTACACTTTATCCGGCCTGAGCAAAAGTTCTCTGGGCTAGATGCGTTAAAGAGCCAGATTGTGCAGGATTGCGTAATTGCGAAATCCTTTGTTTAATTGAATTTTCGATTCTTAGTGCTTGTATACCGGTGCTATTGGTTCAAAAACAGTCGGGTCTTTTACCCATTGTTGCATCAAGCGATCAATGTCGCCAGTCAATAACAGTTCGTCAATGGCCGTATTCGCGAATTGCAGCAATTCGTCTTCTCCAACACCAACAGCTAGTGTAAACGGTGTTTGTTTGACGGGTTGATCAACCAGAATTTTTAAGGCATTCGGATTTGCGCTGTTAAACTCGTTGAGAAAATTCTTATCCAGCAAAATAAAATCGGCCTTGCCGGTCATAACATCCTGACTAACTAGATTGCCGTTAGCGTTTGCGGGCAAACTGATGAGTTTGGCATTTGGGAAGACGTTCTTTGCGAGAAAATAGGTGTCATTCCCTTCTTGGGCCGCAACCGTCACGCTTGGTTTGTTTAAATCATCTAAGGTTTTGAAACGCGTTTCGTTGCTGCGCCCGATAGGATAAATGCCAGCATAAAAGAACGGCTTGGAAAAATACACGACCTGACCGAGTGCCGTACTTGGCCACATCGGTGTGCAGGCCATGTCGTAGCGCTTGGTTTTTAACCCTTCCATCCAGTCACCGAAATTGACTTCCTGCGCCCATTCAACTTTCAGATCGGCCCGTTTCGCGATTTTTTCCATCATATCGACAGACAGGCCGGAGAGTCTGCCGGTGTTCGGATCTTTATAAGTAACCGGTGGATAAACATAGTAACCACAGCGAATTGTCCGGGTACGCAAGACACGCGTGAGAGCCGTTTCCGCTTTTGGAGTCACAACGCTGTTTGATTTGTGAAACAACAAACCACTTATCCCAACGGAGATGAGAATCAGGAGAATGGCTCGGAAAAATGACTTTGACATGGAACGCCTGACAATAAACATCTGGTCTGATGATCGTGATTCTTTTTATAAACTACTTTTTGTTTGTCATTCAACAAATATTTTATATAATAATTTTTATGACTACACGTTCCCTAGCCCTGCAAATTATCAGCGCCTGACCGTTTGACGGCAGGCCGCCCCTTCTGTTTCCGCTTTTTTTCGTCATAATTTGCGTAATTCTTTAAGGCCAGTTTATGACCGCTCGCTTGAACAGAAATTTTCCAGCTTAGATGCTCTAAAAAATCAGATTGCAAAGGATTGTATAACCGCAAAAGATTAATATTGACATAACTTCAATTATATTGTACATTATGGCATATTAACAATTTTTGGAGAATCGACATGGCTGGTAACGCAGTTACTATAGAAAATACAAATAAATACACAGAAAAATTTCAGCAGTGCTATGCAGCTGTTAAACAACGTTTCAACTTAATGTCTATGTTTCATCAGAATGCATCGAATATCACAAGTCAGCCAGAAACCAAAATGGTTAAACCTAAACTGGCCATGGTTTTACCGCGTGAAAAAGTGACCGCTTATGACGGTTTTGAAAAAGGTGCGAAGCATCTTGTTGCCTTATATCAGCAAGAGCATCAACATGCGACGTTGTCCGACAAAATCTGGAATGTCATTTTTGGCAATGAAAATACTGCCAAAGAAGTTTACCCGGTTGATATGTCACCGACTATTGTTGATGTTGGTGGAATAGAAGCTATTCAAACCAACGCGCCGAAAGCTGTGATTGGCTAAAATTTCATTTTTTTTAAAAGCCGATAGATATGTCTATCGGCTTTTTTTATTGTCTTATTTTCAATATACCGTATAATAATCTCATGACTACACGATTCCTGGCCCTGCAAATTATCAGCGCCTGACCGTTTTAACGGCAGGCCGGCTCTTCTGTTTCCGCTATTTTTCATTATAATTCGCGCATCTTCCTGCATTAAGGCCAGTTCATGACCGCTTCAACGCCTCTCGATTACAAAGACACGCTTTTCCTGCCCGAAACGGAGTTTCCGATGCGTGGCAATCTGCCGGAAAAAGAACCGGAAACGGTGAAATTCTGGCAGGAGATCGGCCTGTTCGATAAACAGCAGGAGATGGCGAAAGACCGTCCGGCCTTTATCCTGCATTTTGGCCCTCCTTTTGCCAACGGCGATCTGCATGCCGGACATGCCCTGACCAAAACGCTGAAAGATGTCGTCATCCGCACGCAATATGCGTTGGGGCATCGCGCACCCATGGTGCCGGGCTGGGATTGCCATGGCTTGCCGATCGAGTGGAAGGTCGAAGAAAAATACCGCGCGGCGGGCAAGAACAAGGACGAAGTGCCGGTGTTGCAGTTCCGTCAAGAATGCCGCGAATATGCCGAACACTGGACCCATGTGCAGGCCGCGTCCATGCAGCGTCTGGGCGTGACCGCCGATTGGCAGAACCCGTACAAGACCATGAATTTTTCATCAGAAGCCGCAATTGTTGCTGAGTTGCACAAATTTTTGATGAATGGCTTGTTGTATCGCGGCGTGCGCCCGGTCATGTGGTCGGTGGTGGAAAAAACCGCGATGGCAGCGGCTGAAGTGGAGTATCACGAGCATACGTCATCAACGGTCTATGTGGCCTTCAAATTGAAAAATCCGAAACCGCAGTGGCAGGATGCTTCAATCGTCATCTGGACGACGACACCATGGACAATGCCGGGTAACCGTGCAATCGCCGTGGGTGCCGACATGCCCTACGGGTTGTATGAGATCAAAGCGGTTGAAGAGGATTCGCTGGCCGTTATCGGACAGAAAATTGTTTTGGCAACCGAATTAAAAGAGGCGTTTGGCAAATACGCCAAGGTCAGCGATTTGGAATTGCTGGACAGCCTGACGGGGCAGGATCTGGTTGGTTTGACTGCGATGCATCCGTTGCAATCATTGCATGACCATTATGGTTTTGATGTGCCGGTGTTGGCTGGTGATTTTGTGACCGGCGAAACGGGGACGGGTTTTGTGCATATTGCGCCCGGCCATGGCGAAGACGATTTCCATTTAGGTAATGCACATAATCTGCCGATCCCGGAAACGGTCGATCATGAAGGCAAATATACCAATTTTGCGCCATTGTTCGAGGGCCTGGATGTCTATAACAGCCAGGGCAAAGAAGGTGCAGCCAATGGTGCCGTTATCAGCAAATTGATCGAGGCTGGCACATTGGTCGGCAAAGGCCGGATGCGGCATCAATACCCGCACAGTTGGCGATCAAAAGCCCCGTTGATTTTTCGCACGACGGCGCAATGGTTTATCGGTATCGACCAAGCCATGCAAAGCGGCAAGACTTTGCGCGAAACTGCATTGAATGCCATCGACGACACACAATGGGTACCAGCGGAATCAACGCAGCGCATCAAGGCCATGGTGTCTGATCGCCCGGATTGGTGTATCTCACGCCAGCGTGTTTGGGGCGTACCCATCGCGATTTTTGTGAACAAAAAAACCAATGTCGTGCTACAAGATGCAGCCGTCAATCAGCGCATTGTTGATGCGTTTCAAGTGGACGGTGCGGATGCCTGGTATGCACGTCCCGCACAAGACTTTTTAGGTGGCGATTATGCGGCCGACGATTACGAACAGATCATGGACATTCTGGACGTCTGGTTTGAATCCGGGTCGACCCATGCGTTTGTGTTGGAGCAACGCCCTGATCAGCAATGGCCAGCGGATTTGTATCTGGAAGGGTCTGACCAGCATCGTGGCTGGTTTCAGTCCAGTTTGCTGGAGGCCTGTGGCACGCGTGGTCAAGCGCCGTTTAAAGCCGTGATGACGCATGGTTTTGTTGTCGATAAAGACGGCAAGAAAATGTCGAAGTCGGCGGGCAATGGTTTGTCGCCGCAGGATATTTTGAAGCAGCATGGCGCGGATATTTTGCGCTTGTGGGTGCTGACCGCTGATTTCCATGACGATATCCGTATCAGTCAGGATGCTTTCAAGGCCGCTGGCGAATTGTATCGCCGCTTCCGTAACACGTTGCGCTATGTGCTGGGTAATCTTGATGGCTTTACCGCCGATGAGCGTGTTGATCTGGTGGCTGACTATGCGAAATTGCCAGCATTAGAGCAATTGATTTTGCACCGTGTGGCTGAAATCAATCAATCCGTGCAAGCGCATGTCAAACATTACGCCTTTCATGCCGCGTTCAAGGATGTCTATGATTTTTGCAACAGTGATCTGTCGGCATTTTATTTTGATATCCGCAAAGACCGTTTGTATTGCGATCAGCCGGATTTATTTGAGCGTCGCGTGACACGGTCTGTGCTGGAAGTGCTGCTGGATGCCTTGACCGGCTGGCTGGCCGCGTTTATTCCGTTCACGATTGAAGAAGTGTGGCAGCGAAAAGATACCGCTTTGCTGCCGCAATATACAGGGCTGAGCAGTGTGCATTTGCGCACCTATCCCGATATGCCGCAACAGTGGCTGAATCCGCAACTGGCGACACAATGGGATAATATCCGTGTGGTCCGCCGTGTTGTCACCGGTGCGATCGAGGTCGAGCGTGCCAAGAAGACGATCGGCTCGTCGCTTGAGGCGCATCCGCATGTCTATATCGCCGATGAAGCCGTCTATCGCGCGTACAACGATATGGACTGGGCGGAGTTGGCGATTACGTCGCAATGCACATTGCATCATGGCACGGCACCGGTTGATGCCTTCACATTGAGCGATGTCTCAGGTGTTGGCGTTGTGGTCGGCAAGGCGGACGGGCAAAAATGCCAGCGCAGTTGGAAGATCCTGCCAGAGGTTGGCCGGGATGCCGAGTACCCGGATTTATGCCTGCGTGATGCCAATGCTGTGCGGTATCTGCTCAAACAGGCAAAAGCAGCTTAAGGTTACCAGCTTGTCAGATGCAGGAGATGCGGGTAAATTGACGCCATGATATTACGCGCCAAACCCCCGCTCTATGTGATTTCAATCATTGCTCTGGTCACCATTTTGGTCGACCAATTGAGCAAATGGTGGATCATTGAACGCTTGTTTAAATCGACCAATGGTGCCGATTTTTTACCTTGGCTGTTTTCAGCCGGTATTCGCCGCTTGTTTGAACCGGTGGCCATCATGCCCATGTTTAATCTGGTCATGGTCTGGAACAAGGGGATCAGTTTTGGCCTGTTCCAAAGTTACGATGCAATGATGCCGTATATCTTGTCCGCTTTGGGATTAATCGTCGCCGGTGGATTTTTGTACTGGGCGCGGCATACGACATCGCGATTGATGCAAGTGGCTGTCGGCCTGATTGTGGGTGGCGCATTGGGCAACATCTGGGACCGTTTGCGTTTTGGTGCCGTCGCTGACTTTTTTGACGTTTATGTCGACACGCATCACTGGCCGGCCTTTAACGTGGCCGACAGTGCCATCACACTGGGTGTCATTCTGTTATTACTGCACTTGTTGTTAGATAAATCGGCTGGTTCCGTTCAGCCTGTACGGAGTTCGTTATCATGATAAAAGCTTTTACACCTGTCTGCGTCGCCTTGACAGCAATAGTGATGTTGAGCGGCTGTAGTCAGGGCATTAAAAAGACCTTGGGCCTGCAGCGCAATACACCGGACGAGTTTGCGGTTGTCGAACGCGCACCCCTCACCTTGCCGCCCAATTACGATCTCGTACCGCCAAAGCCGGGGGCTGACCGTCCGCAGGAAAGTACACCGGTTAATACGGCGCGTGGTCTGGTTTTGCGTTCCGAGCCAAATGCCGCCAAAGCCTTGCCCGGTGTGAGCAGCGGGGAAAACGCATTACTGAATAAAGCGGGTGCAACAAGTGCCGACCCGAATATTCGCACCGAATTGACGCAACAGAAAAATTTGAATGTTGACCAGAATAAACCGGTCATGGAAAAACTGGGCCTGACCGGTTCAAGCGAACAAGGCAAAGCCTTGAATGCGGCAGATGAAGCCAAGCGTTTGCAGCAGAAAAATATTAAGGCACCGCAACCGGTTGCAGCGACAAAAACAAGCGCACCACAAAACTAAGTCGTCTTGATCCGGCTTTGCAGATCGCCATGATTGTTTAAAATCATATAGGCGATGCTGGTCGCATGGCTGTTGATCCGGCGCAAATCGCGAATGATATCCAAATGCAGACTGCTGGAGCGCACACTTTCCAGTTGCCCAGACCGGATGCGCGCAAAATGCGAACCGGATGTGGCATGTGTGTCTTTTTGCAAATCTTCCTTTTGCGCCACCAATTGCCGTGCCAGATCAACGTGCTGCGCAGTAAAGACGTGCAGCGCCAGGCGGAAATTTTCCAGTACGGCCTGGTGAAAAAAACTGATCTCTTCCCAGCCTTCCTTTGAGAAGCTGAGATTTTCGCGGCGTTTCTTCTCGGCCATCACGCACAGGCTTTTGACGATGATATCACCGCTGTGTTCAAGATCAGTTGCAAACATCAACATATCGAGTTGTTGCTGCGCTTCAGCTGTGGTTAGCGGGCTGCGCGATAATTTGATGAGGTAAAATTTGATTTGCTCATACAATTTATCGACCGCATTGTCACGTTGCTGCAAATCAAAAATCGCTTTTTCATCATTGTGCTGAAAGATAGTCAGGCTGTCCTGCAGCATCTGTTGCACCAGATCGCCCAGACGTGCCGTTTCACGCGCGGCACCTGCCAAGGCACGGCTGGGGTGCATCATGTCGTTTTCGTGCAGATAAGCGGCATGTGCCGGATTTTTAGCATTGGTTTGAACCGGCAATAATTTTTGCAGGCCATAGGCGACCAGTCCGACAATCGGCAGGAAAATCACAGCGCGCAGCAAACTCAAGGCTGTGTGAAAATTAACGACCTGACGGGCTGGATCAACGCCGAAATGATCAGCAAATTCCATCATCATGGGGACTGCCGGTAACAACGCGACCGTGACCATCACCCGCAGGAAAAACCCGCCCCAGCCAACCTGTCGGGCCGTGCCACCATCTTTGATATGCAGCAGCAACGGGGTTAATGCAGAGCCACAATGTGCCCCTAATACCATGGCAAATGCGGCGGGTAGTGACAACGCGCCAGCGACGGCAAATGACATGATCAGCAACACAATGGCCAATGTCGAATGCGCAACCCAAGTCAGGATTGTCGCCAGCAATGCCGCCATGATTAAATCCTGGTCCAGCCCGTGTAAAATATCACGGATCAGTGGCGCCTGCTCCATCGGTGTGGCGGCATTGGTAATCGTCATAACGCCCAGCATCATCAAGCCTAAACCGATGACGGCATGGGCGCCGTGATGCAAACTGCCGATCGGTTTCCACCGTGTGCCGATAAAACCGAGCAGGATAATAATCGGCGCAATGCCATAAATTTTCAGGGAAAACACCTGCGCGACAATCGTCGTGCCGACATCGGCACCCAGCAAAATCGCCAATGCGGCCATCAGCGGGATCAAACCCCGCGCGGCAAAAGACGTCACCATCAACGCGGTTGCTGTCGCACTTTGTGTCAGCGATGTGACAATAATACCGGCAGCAAAGGCCTGAAACCGGTTGCGCGTACTGCGCTCAATCATCAGGCGCAATTTCGGCCCAAACGCCTGCATGACTTCATTGCGCGTGACATTCACCCCATACAAGGTCAACGCTACACCGCCAAGCAGGGTAAACAGGGTCGCAGTCGCGGAAATAACAGTCTCTCAGTGCAATAATGTTTAACGTTCACTATGCGGCACGAGAGGTTAAATTAGGATTTAGGGCAAATCGGTTTTATGTTTTTTAACAGCGGTTGTAGCAGGGGTGCCGGATCCTGCCAGTTAGTGCTGTAACGCTGGCCGCTAAGCGGCTGATAATGAAACAACGCATCCAGTGAAGTATGAGCATTGACTCGTTGCGCGGTCATTTGTACTGCAATCCGATTAAAGCTTGTTTGATCCGGTGACACTGTTTGTTGAGAAGATTGTGTATTTGCTATTACTACAATTGGATTTTGTTTATCAAACTGTAAAATGCTCAAACTGGAACCATTTGCCTGATCAAAAACAATCTGTTTAACCTGACATGGTAGCTGCAACACATCCTTTCCCAGAGTCATAGTAAAGCCTGTCATAGATTTGACTGTGATGTGCTCATTTTGGCCATTATTTAATTGCGTCAAATCTTTAATAAATGGCATCAATCTTTGGCTTGGTCTGATAACAGAGTTTTTCTTTTGTGTAAAATCTAAACGTGGCTTCAACGCACTTTGCTCGGCTGCAAGCTTTTTGGATAATTTTTCCACACGCCCCGTCATATTCGGGTCAGCGCTGTAATACAGGCTTAAGTAATCTGCTAAGGCATTTTCATCGTTTGTAAGTGGCGCAATTAATTTATAATGTGGTCTGGAGTCTTTGCTAGGTACTCTTTTGGCGTAACCCAGGTCCAGCAATTCATTTACAGTATTATACGCACGCGCCCGATTTGCCTTAGTCACACCAAGACTATCCTCAACCGTATTATACATGAGATCAATCGAAAATTCTCCATGTTCTGCTTGGTGTAAGAAGGCTTTGAGATAAAAACGTGCGTTTGGCGTGAAACTGTCATCTTGCAATAACGGTTTTTTGCCTGTTTGTGTCATTTGTCCAGACAAGGCAATAAGCGGACGAACTGTTTCAACGGATAATATTGGGACTATTGTTTGCAGCGGTGTAGGATTTTCAAAAGACGCCTGTGCCGGTACATCCGTTGCACTCTGGAACAAATGTTGCCGTTTGCGTTCTTGCTCTAAATAATACTTGACAAACAACGCATCATTTTCGCCTGGCAGATAGCTGATAGCGGTATCATGACTTTTGTTTAGAATTTGATTGATGGCCTGTTGTTCTTTTTCGTCTTTTAAACCCCATTTACTAACATGGACGCGGAAAGACTTTTTTGGCACATGAGCTTGAGCGTTTTCCTCAGTGACGATTTCCGAAAGTTCTGATACTTGCAACTGCATAGTTTTGTCACAGGTCAATGCAAGAGATCGCATAGCAAATGCGCGGCCCGCAAAGGCTACTGCCAAGCTTTCATCTGTCAAGACGAATGGCTTTGGGTATTTAGTGTTCACAATACCATGCGGTGTCACATTTAAATGGCGATCAAGGCTGCCTATCTCCTCTATTTTAATCAACTGCTGTGTCGGGGCAACTTTTTTTCTGGCCGAATCAATTTGAGTGTTGATATCAGTACGGGTGGCTTTGTCAGATAAAGATTTTAAAATATTATTCCAATGCTGGTCCGGATTGTTTGTGATAGTTTGCAGCAAAAGATCCAAAGTTTGCTCGTTTAAATAACGTGGGTTTGTTTGATAGCTGGTCATGAATTATTAACTCTTGTTTCAATGAATGTCGGATGTTATATTAATATGTCATATAAATCAAGTTAAAACAGGGTTATTTTGCAGAAATTACATATTTATGTCGTAATCTGTTAACTCAAGCAGCTTTTTCCTTGCATCGCTTTTTTCCAGACGGTAAACTCAGTCTATCTCATATTTCTATAGCTTAAGGGCGCGGGCCCCAGAACGTTCCGCTGTACCAAAAGCTATAGGCCAAATTTAAACGCTGTTTTTGAACGATAAGGATTTCTCATGGCTGCTACAAAACAAGCCCCGTCTCATACACCGCTGATGCCTAAGGCAACTGCCGTATGGTTGGTGGATAATACAACTTTGACTTTTGACCAGATTGCGGCCTTTACCGGCTTGCATATGCTGGAAGTCTCGGCGATTGCCGATGGCGATATAGCGGCCAGTATCGTTGGCCGGTCGCCGGTGATGCAAGGTATCGTCACAGATGAGGATATTAAAGTGTGCGAAATTGATCCGGCGAAAAACCTGACCTTTATTGACAATGATATCCCACAGCCAGACCGTCGCACCAAAGGCCCGCGTTACACGCCGGTCAACATGCGCGCCGACAAGCCGGATGGCATTGCGTATATTTTAAAGACCTACCCGGACATTACCGATGCGCAAATCATCAAATTGCTGGGCACCACCAAAGCCACCGTGCTGAAAATTCGCAACCGGACCGCGCCAAACATGGCGAACATTAAGCCACGCGACCCGGTGCAATTAGGTCTGTGTTCCCGTGCTGATCTGGATGCTGTTGTGGCCAAGGCTGAAGCGCTGAAAGAACTTGCTGAGAAAAAAGCGGCGCGCGCGGCGCGTAAAGCAAATGGTGTATCAGAAGATGTTGCTGATACAGATGCTGTTGACACCCAGGTTGAAAATGATGATGGCGATCATGATGCCGCATCGGAAGATGATGCGGAATAATATGATCTGTTTGAATGACATTTGATTGAATTAAAAAAGGGTGGCTTTAATGGCCACCCTTTTTTGTTTGAGATATAAAAGCAGTTAAACGAATTATGACGCTTCGGACAGCTGCAGAATTTCCTGCTTGATGTGCAGCTTTTGCTTTTTAATGGCGGTCATACGCAAATGATCGGGATGGATGGATCGGCTTTCCTGTTGCAAAGCGGATTCGAGTTGGGCCTTACGGGCCATCAATGTTGCTAAACGGCCTTGAGAATTAAGTGACATGAGGTGTCTCCTTCTAGCTGTTAACATGAAGGTTTAGTATATCACTCAAACCTGAACAGCTGGTAATAAAAATCGCATAAAGATAACAGTCTTGTAATAATTACACTTTGATATTTATGACTAAAAAATTTTTATTCCGGTCATAATGTAAAAAAAATATTGACAAATTTGAACATAATATTACTGTGGCGTCACTTTTATTTTATTCTTTGGAGATCTTATATGACTTACATTATTGCACGCTTTGATGGCGCTAGGCTTTCTCACAAACTAGAAAATCCTGACGTTGGACCATATGCTACAATTGCCTACATCATCGAAAATAAAACAGCCGGAGCCGTTTCGATTGCGACACAAATCAGCGGCTATGATCTCACAGAAACACCTGGATACGAAAATGATGGTCCACGGATTGCTACTATGGCATCGGGCAAGTTCGCATTACCTCATCCATATCCGACGGCTATTTATCCTGTTACAAAAGAGGCTATTGGTGGCGTTATAGGTTACATAAAATCGATAGAACAAGCCGATGTGTCGGCAGCAACGTTGAGTGCTTTTTTCAACCAAAAACAAATGACCGCTGCAAGCATTGGACTAGATAAAGACCATCCATCGTTCAACGTCGGGAAACAACTTAAGTTGAATGTAGAAAAGCCAATAATTGATCCAGAAGCAATACGACGAAGACGTACTGAAGTAAGTTACGGTCATCGCCGCCCGAATAATGGTGCTGCCCCAGCCTAATCACCCAGAATAGCGGGCAAGCCTAAATAAGCATAGCCCGCACTTGAAATCTGACGGCCGCGCGGTGTGCGCTGCACGAGCCCTTCCTGGATCAGATAGGGCTCGATGACATCTTCCAGTACATCACGCTCTTCGCCAAGTGTGGTTGCGAGTGTTTCAATGCCAACTGGACCGCCCGCATAATGATCGACCATGATTTTCAGATAACGGCGATCCATGGCGTCCAGACCGCGCGCGTCGATTTCCAATTGCAGCAAAGCGTCGTCAACCTCTGTGCACCCAGCCTTTTCATGGCCGGCGACACTCACCATGTCGCGCACACGGCGGGTCAGACGTCCGGCCACACGCGGTGTACCACGCGCCCGTTTCGCAATTTCCAAGGCACCATCCGCAGTCAAATTCATGTGTAATAAATGCGCGGCGCGCATCACGATGCTTTGCAAATCAGCCGCAGAATAAAATTCCAGCCGCAGCGGAATGCCGAACCGTTCCCGTAACGGTGTAGTCAATAAGCCGGATCGTGTCGTGGCGGCAACCAGCGTAAACGGGTTTAAATCGATCTGCACGGACCGCGCCGCTGGCCCTTCGCCGATAATCAAATCCAGTTTGCCGTCTTCCATGGCCGGATAGAGAATTTCCTCAACGGTGGCATTGAGACGGTGAATCTCATCGATAAACAAGACATCATGCGGTTGCAGATTAGTGAGAATAGCAGCCAGATCACCGGCTTTGGCTAAGACCGGGCCAGATGTTGCCCGAAAACCGACACCCATTTCCCGTGCAACAATATGGGCCAACGTTGTTTTGCCAAGGCCTGGAGGACCCGCCAGCAACACATGATCCAATGGCTCTTTGCGTTGTTTGGCCGCTTGGATATAGATACCGAGTTGCTGACGCAGTTTGGGTTGGCCGGTGAAATCACTCAAGGTTTGCGGGCGTAAAGCCTTTTCGATCTGGTCGCTGTTTTGAAAAGTTGGTGTAATCACGCGTGATGCCGTGTTGTCAGATGCATCCGCTGTATCATCGCTTGGCATGAAAATTTTCGAAACGGGTTTTTTCGGGGCCATATCTTTATGCCGCCATTTCTTGCAGGCCGGCTTTGATCAAAGCCGTCAGATCCAGATGTTCAGTGACACTGGCCGTTTTGCTGACCGCTTGCAAGGCATCCGAAGGTGCATAGCCGAGATTGACCAGAGCCGATGTTGCCTCACGGATCAACGCATCACGTTGTTGCACATTATTGTCTTGTGCGATAACAGCTGTTGTTGTTGCGATTTTAGGTGAAGCGGTTGCTGTGCCAGATGATGTTGCGGTGCTGGCGACATTTAAAAAGATTTTCTTGGCCGGTTCTTTAAGTTCGGTCAACAGACGGATCGCCAGTTTTGGGCCGACGCCATCAGCCTGCGTTAGCGCTGCTTTGTCATCACTCATAATGGCGCGCAGCAATTGATCAGGTGACAGTACGGATAATAAATTGAGCGCCATGCGTGCGCCAACACCCTGCACCGTTGTCAGGCGCTGGAACCATTCTTTTTCCATCGTATCGGAAAAGCCGAACAAGGTAATGGCATCTTCACGCACCTGCGTTTCGATATGCACCGTAAGCTGCGTGTTGATGCCGCCCAATTGTGCCAATGCGCGTTGCGACATCGACACCATATAGCCGACGCCGTTCACATCGAGAACGATAAAGTTTGTGCCAGTGGCAACGATTGTACCGGAAAGCCAGGCGATCATGCGGCGGCGTCTTTCATGCGAATGGATGGGAGATGATGGGCGTGACAGATGGCCACAGCCAATGCGTCATTGGCATCGGCGGAATCAACCGGCAAAGTGGGCAACAACGTGCGGATCATCATTTGTACTTGTTCCTTTGCGGCATGACCGGCACCGACAACGGTTTTTTTAATCGCGTTGGCGGCGTACTCATAGACAGGGATACCGTACAAGGCGGGTGCGGCCATCACAATGCCGCGCGCCATGCCGAGTTTTAATGTCGATTGCGCGTTTGTGTTGCTGAAGGTTTCTTCAACAGCCGCCTGATCTGGTTTGAATTGTGTCAAAATCTCGGCCAGTTCCAGATGCAATTGTTTCAGCCGTTCAGCCAGAGTTTGCTTTTCAGGAATATTGATGACGCCGGCCGCGATCGGTTTTAATTGCGCGCCGTGTGATGTGATGATGCCCCAACCCGTATGCCGCAACCCCGGATCAAACCCGATAATGCGTAAAGGGACATCTGTCATCAAGCTGCGTCCTGCTGTGCCAGAAAATCAGCATCGAATTCGACATTGCTGTAAACGTCCTGCACATCGTCCAGGTCATCGAGCGCATTCAATAATTTCATGATTGCTGTTGCCTGCTCACCATTTAGTACAATTGCGTTATGCGCTTGCCAGACGAAACCGCTTTCCAATGGTGCATCCAGCGCATCAATGAGTTTGTTCAAGGCCAGAGCGAAATTTTCAATCGAGGTTGTGACAATATGCTGATCCTCGGTCGTTTCCACATCATCGGCCCCTGCCTCCACAGCAGCCGTGAACACCGCGTCAGCGTCACCCACCGTCAATGGAAAAATAATCTGGCCGGAGCGTTGAAATTGGAATGAGACCGAATTGCTTTCACCTAAAGAGCCGCCGTTTTTACTCAAAACGGAACGGATTTCTGGCGCTGTGCGCTGGCGGTTATCGGTCAGGGTTTCGATGATCAAGGCCACACAATGTGGGCCATAAGCCTCGTAACGGATTTCTTCGGTGTTATCGGCATCGTTCGAGCTGCCGCTTTTGATGGCGCGGTTGACGCGGTCGTTCGGCATGTTGCAGGCACGGCCTGCTTGGAGTGCCGCGCGCAGGCGTGGATTACCGCCGGGATCTTCGCCACCGGTCCGGGCAGCCACCGCTATTTCACGCGCAACCTTGTTAAATTGCTTGGCGCGTTGGCTGTCTTGCTTGCCCTTGCGGTGCTGAATGTTTTTAAATTTGGAATGACCGGCCATACGGCAACCTGAAGCTTATTTTAAAGGGATTGATTGCCCCAAAGCTTACCAGAACGGGATTTCCCCCGCAATTGGCAAAAGCGGCAAAATCGCCTATGATTTGCCCAGCTTTTTTATTGGTTATTGTCTATGTTCATCTTTACATCATTCCCTCTTGTGTTGCCGCTGACCTATCTGGCTGTGGCCTTTCTATGTTCCGTAACACTGGTGCGGGCGATTATTCCCTTGCTGAAACGGTTGGATGTGCTGGACACGACACGTATCCAGTCGATGATTCATGATCCCACACCGCGCGGCGGCGGGTGGGGCATAACGCCGGTAATCGCCTTGTTATGGCTGAGTGTCTGGTTCCTGTTTCGGGATTCAACTTATCATTTTGGCATGATCGCACTATTCATCATGTTTATCCCCCTCACCTATATTTCGTGGCTGGATGACAAACGGACACAGGGTGTGCGCGTATCAGTGCGACTGGTCGTCCAAATTTTGGCCGTGGCCACACCGATTTTATTGTTACCCGATACAACAACTGTGTGCCTGGGTTATTTGCCGCTGTGGCTGGACCGGTTGCTGACGATTGTCGGCTGGTTGTGGTTTATGAATTTGTTTAATTTCATGGACGGTATCAACGGTATTTCCGGTCTGGAGATTGCAACCATTGGGCTGGGCATTTTCCTCTGTGCATTTTTCAACAAGCATGATCTGCCGCTAAGCCTGTTCGGCATTATTTTGCTGGGGTCAGCGGCCGGTTATCTGGTGTGGAACTGGCGTTACAATGCCTTAGTGTTTTTGGGCGATGTTGGCAGTATCGGGCTGGGTTATTTTGGTGGCTGGGCGTTGATTTTATTAGCGACTAAAGGACATTTCTGGCCGGCTGCTTTGATGAGCCTGTATTATTGCATGGATGCGACAATCACCTTGTTCAAAAGGATTGCGCGTGGTGACAAGATTTGGGAACCGGCGCGCGCGCATTTTTATCACGCGGGGACAGTGCCGGGTGCTTTGAATTCCATCCAGGCCACATTGCGGCTGTTGATGCTGAATATTGTTCTATTGATCCTGGCGTTTTGTGCCAGCCGTTTTGAAAGTGGCTGGGCTTATCTGCCGTTTGGCATGGCGGGCTGCATCATCTTGATGTGGCATTTTAAAGTCTGGGAAAAACGCGCTGCACATCGCAATGCCTAAAATCACGCTTATCAGCGGGCCAACCGCCAGCGGGAAATCGTCGCTGGCACTGAGTCTCGCTGAACGCGATAACGGGATTATCATCAACGGCGATGCGCTGCAGGTTTACAAAGAATTGCGCATTCTGACGGCGCGGCCAAGTCTTGCCGACGAACAGATTGTGCCGCATGCATTGTATGGTCACCGTTCGATTCTAGACCCTTATGCCGTGACTGATTGGCTGACGGAGATCAAGCCGGTCATCGAAACCGCCTGGTCGAACAACCATATGCCGATTATTGTTGGGGGCACGGGGTTTTATTTGCAGACACTGCTGCATGGCCTAAGTCCGATGCCGGATGTACCGGATCTCATCCGACAAGACGTAAGCGCATCATATGAGACACTGGGACATGATGCGTTCCGTGACGCGTTACGGCGCGTTGATCCGGTTTTAGCCGACACCATCAAGCCGAATGACCGGCAGCGCCTAAGCCGTGCGCTGGAAGTGTATCACGCCACCGGGAAACCTTTATCGGTCTGGCAAAATCAGCCACGCGTCATGCTGTTTCCCGACTTAACATCACACAGTATCCTGCTGCATCCACCGCGTGATGAATTGTACGCCCGCATTGACCAGCGTTTTCTGGATATGGTGGCACAGGGCGCTATTAACGAGGCGCGCACCGTTGAAGAAATGAATCCTGACGCGTCTTTGCCCGGTTGCAAGGCGTTAGGTTTACCCCCTTTGCGCACGCATGTGCGGGGTGACATGACGCTGGATGATGCCATTACTCTCGGCCAAACCAACAGCCGCCAGTATGCGAAACGGCAGATGACCTGGTTACGCACGCAATGGGTGGCAAGTGATCGGCATACGATTATCTTCCAATAAACCTAGAGTTTTTGATGAAATGGTTTTACATTTTCACAAAAATCTAGGTTTTTTCCTACGCGCAAGATATCTGGAGGATGTGTAGGACTAAGACTTAAATCAAGTATAGAATTAAAAAATTGATGTGTGTGTCTAGCCACAACTGGGGGTAAATGATTTAACCCTTTCATCACTAGAAGATTTCTGTTCGCTGCGAACTCGCCGAAAACCTTTGTGAATTTGTCTGGCAAATATCCTGCACGATGAGCTCTACTTATTAGTCTAGCTCCTGGAGACAAACCATACTTATTTTCTGGATTGCTCGCTATAGATATGAAGTCTGCGTTGTGTTCCAATGCCCAATTTGTTTCTATGTCACCTCCATAGTATCCACTATCAGCTGTACTTTCCACAGCAGCTTGAATAAGACCATGCGCTTTTTCATGTCCGACAGTAAAATTTTGCATTTGCACTGGTTGTTGAAAAATCGTAGACGAAAATCCGATAACGTGTTTTATATCAGGATAATTCATACCAGCTCTGTGTGAAACTATACGCTCAGAATAAGCAAATTTTGAGGGAGGTGTATTAACCGATACACACAAGTCAGCTTTTAATAAATTTTCAAAACCCACATCGATGTTATATCCAAGACTATCTGTTAAAAACCTGCATAAAGGCTGATTATCTCGCATCTTTGCAAAATCTGTACAGGATTTTGCAACCAAGCTCAAACCTTGATAAAGTTGCTCATTGCTAAGGGTTGCCCATATTCGCGCATCTCGTAACTCACATCCTTGTAGATGTTTGTTTTGGCTATATCAGAAAGTTTTTGATCAATCGGATGCATTAAATAAAATATACATAAAATTAATTATAATGTCAATATAATTATGTTAATATTAAATTTACATATTCTTGATACACTGATTAGATGATCACCGCATATTCAACTGCCTTATCTGGCTTGAACAATGCAAGCAATTCGCTTGCCGAGCGCGCCGGTCGCATTATCCAGTCGAGTACCTCCTCCCCGGCATTTGCTGCGGATGGCGGGTCATTTGGGGCGGCAACGGCATCGTTCGGTGGGGGTCAGGCGGGGCCATTCCCTGCCAACACGGGTTCTGCTGCCATTCCCACCACCGCTTCTGGCGATGACGGGCTGGTCAATGATCTCGTGGGATTAAGTGTCGACTCAACGGCTTTCAGAGCCAATGGTGCTGTGCTGCGCACAGCCCGGGAAATGGAAGACCGCTTGCTCGACATCATTGCGTAAGGTCAATTTTGACTTTGCCATGTCTGGATTACGTCACCGTTCCAGCATGACGGCAGGAGGCAACATTACACAGGTGACACAAGCGTGCGCTTAGACTAAAATCGCCTGACCAGACGGTCAGGCGATCGCGTTTGTGGACAATTTTGTTTACAACCGAGGAAAGTCCGGGCTCCACGGCAAGACGGTGCCGGTGAAACACCGGCGGGCAACGTAAGTTGTTTAGGGACAGTGCAACAGAAAACAAACCGCCATGATCTTCGGGTCGTGGTAAGGGCGAAACGGTGGGGTAAGAGCCCACCGCGGACCGGGTAACCGGGACGGCATGGCAAACCCCACCGGGAGCAAGACCAAATAGGGAGGACGCTTGAGGCTTTGCCGCCAAGTTCTCCGGGTAGGTCGCGTCAGGTTTTGCGCAAGCAAGATCGCAGAGGAATGGTCGCCCTCTTTCATGTGTCATTCGTGATACTGTGAGAGATGACAGAACCCGGCTTATCGACCGTCTGGTATTTTTACTCAGATATTTTATTAAGATATTGGCTGTAGATTATAGCAATCATTCACGTCACGGTTGCCTCTATGCCTTACTTTTTTCTGTTCAAGCAATTGTGGCATTATGCGGCAGGTCATCGGTGGAAAATCGTCGTGATGGTGTTTTTTCATGTCATTTCCCTGAGTGCCACGATCCTGACACCTTATGTTTTCGCGCAAATTCTAAACACGTTGCAAACCGGCAACCGGGACGAAATTCTGCGCCGCGTCACGACTTGGACATTTATCTGGGTGGGCCTGTCGATCTGGTTCAATGTGTTTCACCGTTTGGCTCGGTATTTTGAATTCGATGCCGCGTTTCGGGCGCAACAGGCTTTTACCAACGAATATTACAACATCGTCACACATCTGCCGCTGCGCTGGCACAGCGATCACCATTCCGGTGAAACCATCAACCGCATCAATATGGCGGGAGCGGCATTGGGCAGTTTCGGTGCTTACCAGTTTATTTACATCAACCATTTTATCTCATTCTGGGGGCCGTTGCTGGCCTTGTCATTTCTGTCGTGGAAAATCTCTCTGCTGAGTTTTATCATGGCCGTTGTATCGATGATTTTGGTACGACGGTTTGACAAACGATTGGCAGTGCTCTATCGCGAGGTCAACGATTTGCGGCATAAATTTTCCGCGACGTTTTTCGATTATATTAGCAATATTCGCACCATTATCACCCTCCGTGTCGCCGCTAAAACTGCGGTAGAATTGAACAAACGAATGGAAACGACATATAGTCCGCACATGGAAGCGGAAACCTGGGTCAATGCTTGGAAATGGTTTATCATTTCGCTGTCGACCACAGCACTGCGCATCGGCGTGGTGTTTTACTATGTCTGGCTGCAACTGGCGAAAGATGGCAGGATTTTGGTCGGTAATGCCGCCGCTGTGTTTCAATATTTAGGGCAATTGACTGATACTTATATGAATATCGCGCGCGAATATCAGCAATTGATTCAATGGCACACGAACTTCCTGGCCGTCATGCCGATCGCGGATGAACAGCAACACGCTTATAAACGAGGTCTGGCGAATGATGACTGGAAACAGATTGCCATTCATGATCTGCATTTCGCGTATCAGGATGGCCGGCAAACGCTGGATCATATCGCTTTGACTTTTACGCGTGGTGAAACCATCGCGTTGATCGGCACGAGTGGGGCTGGCAAATCATCTTTGATGACCATTTTGCGTGGGCTGTATACACCCGAGACGATGCATATGACGATCGACGGCGTGGCACAAAGCGATGCGCAGATGTTGCATGAAACGACCACCCTGATTCCGCAGGACCCCGAGATCTTTGAAAACACGATTTTATTCAATATCACGATGGGTGCTGATTATTCAGCGGAGCAAATTGATAAAGTTATAGCATTGGCACGTTTCGATGATGTGTTGCGCAAATTGCCGCATGGACTAGACACCGACATGCGGGAAAAAGGCGTGACCTTATCGGGCGGCGAGAAACAACGCCTCGCATTGGCGCGCGGGTTGCTGGCTGCCGAAAACTCATCACTGATCTTGATGGATGAACCGACCAGCTCGGTTGATATGGCGAATGAAAAAGCCATCTATACGTCGATCTTTAAGCTGTTCAGCGACCGCACCATTATCAGTTCCGTTCACCGTGTCAGCCTGTTACCATTATTTGACCGGATTATTGTGATGGAAAATGGCCGCATTATCGAACAAGGCCATTACAATGATCTGACTCAGAATACGGGGTCGTACTTTGCAGCGTTTTTGCAAAAACTGGCGGTGGATGAAAACTCCAATTGAGCATTCTCAATTGATTTTCATTCTGCTATCTCTTCCTCATGTCCAACATCCACACCTTCCCCCTCCGTGTTTATTATGAAGACACCGATGCGCAAGGCATCGTTTATTATGCGAATTATTTGCGGTTTATCGAACGGGCGCGCACGGAAATGCTGCGTGACAGCGGGTTTGACCATGCGGCGTTTGCTGAAACCGAAGGATCATTTTTTGTCGTGCGCAAGGTTGAGATTGATTATCTGACCTCTGCCCGGCTGGACGATCAGCTAGTGGTGGAAACATCATTGCTGGCTATTGGCAACGCCTCGCTCACTTTGCAGCAAAATATCGTGCGAAATGGCGTCCGGGTGGTTGAAAGCCGAGTCGTTTTAGTATGTATTAACAAAGACGGAAAACCGGCCCGGGTGCCGTTACAGGCTCGTGAGGCGTTTGCCGCCTTTCATCCGGCTGTGGACCCCGCCGCTTAAACTCCGCGACCGAATATTTAAAGGTTTGATACTATGACAGATTCAGCACTCGCTATCCCGACCGGCACTGTTGCCAGCGACCAGATCGCGACTCTTGGCAAGAATATGGACCTCTCCATCTGGGGCATGTTCATTCACATGGATGCGCTGACGAAATGCGTCACCTTGTTGCTGATTATTGCCACCATGATGGTGATTGCCGTCATCTTGAATAAATATGTGCTGCTGAAAAATCTGAACCGCAAATCCGATAAGTTTGAAGATGCCTTCTGGTCGGGGGAATCGCTGGATAAATTGTATGATCGCATCCAGTTAAAAACCGCTGACCCGATGGGAACAGTCTTTACGGTGGGCATGAAAGAATGGCGCCGTGGCCAAAAAAGCCGCACGCGTGGCATCAGCGGCAGTTTGCGCGCTTCATTGGTGGAGCGCATTGACCGAGTCATGAATGTCGCGATCTCGCGTGAGATGGCATTAGCCGAGCGTTACATGACGATCTTAGCCAATGTGGGCTCATCCGCACCATTTATCGGGTTGTTCGGAACGGTGATCGGGATCATGAATTCCTTTACCGCGATTGCCGCCACCAACAGCACCGGTTTGTCGACCGTGGCACCGGGGATTGCCGAAGCGTTGCTGACCACGGCGGCCGGTTTGATGGCCGCTATTCCAGCCGTTATTGCGTACAATAAGTTCAGCTATGACCTGGGCCGTTACGGTGAACGTCTGGATGCCTTTGCAACGGAATTTTCGTCAATTTTGGGCCGTTACTTGGAAGAAAGTGCAACTGATCAATCTGCTGCACCACAAAATTCCATGCAGCAGGTCGCCTAAGCCATGGCAATGATGGCCAGCCGGAAGAACAGCGGACGCCGCCGTCGCAGTGGCGCGCAGATGGCGGATATCAATATGACGCCGATGATCGACGTCATGCTGGTATTGCTGATTGTGTTTATGGTGACCGCCCCCATGATGACATCGGGCATTCCGGTCGATCTGCCCAAAACACAGGCCACGACGCAAAGCAACGATCAGACGGAACCGCTGATTTTGACCTTGGACAAAGATAATGTCGTGTATATTCAGGACACAAAAATTCCAATGAATGCAATCGTTGAGCGTTTGAAAGCGATTACGGCAGCCAAACCCGATCAGCGCATTTTCATTCGCGGTGATCGGGATTTGAATTACGGCAAAGTGATTGCCCTGATGGGGCAATTGCAGGCCGCCGGGTTCAGCCACGTGGCGCTTGTCGCCGAAACGCAACCGTAATGACCAGTTGATGACGGTGGACATTCATACCCCGTCGAAACCGCCGCCGCCAAAGCGGCGGTCGGATAATCTGCCGAGTTATTTTCGGCCGTTGAAAAACGATCTACGCTGGGCCGGTGTGATTACTGCCGCAATTCTGGTGTTGATGGTGGTTGGGCTGCCGGGTCTGGGCAAACCCGACATGGAATTGCAAAATCCGGTGATCATCGATCTGGTTGATCTCAAAGACGTCAAAATGGGGCCGGTGACAACAGCACAAAACACGACGCAAAAAGTCGCACCCCCAAAACCGGAAATTCGCAAAGAGGTGCCGGTTGAGCCGCCTAAACCGGCCAAGACCGATGTCAAACCACCGGAACAGCCGCCAGAAAAACCACCGGAAAAATCCGTTGAAGCACCAACGCCGCCACCGGAAGACGCGATCAGTTTGAAACCGAAAAAAGACAAGCCACCGGAAAAGCCAAAAGACGAGAGACCGAAAAAACCGAAGGTTGAGAAGCCTGAGAAAAAACCGGATCCGAAACAGCAAGCTGATTTCAGTTCGATGCTGAAAAATCTGGTCGGCGATGAAGCGCCAACCCCACCGCCACAAGATGCGCCAGCCGCCGATAAACCTGTCGATACGGCAAAACCGACGGCTGTCGCTCCGGTTTATGGTGAAACGTTGACGCTCAGCGAAATGGATGCCTTGCGTCGTCAACTAGCAGGTTGCTGGAACGTGCCGACAGGTGCCATGGACGCTGAAAATCTGATTGTTGATATTCAGGTGGTCGTGCGTCAGGATCGCACGGTGCAATCGGCCACAGTGATTGATCAAAGCCGTTACAACAGCGACTCATTTTTCCGCGCCGCTGCCGACAGTGCGCGCCGCGCGGTGTTGAATCCTAGCTGTTCCCCTCTATTATTACCCCCAGAGCAATACGACACCTGGAAAAACATGGTCGTGCGCTTTAACCCACGTGAGATGTTCGGAGGTCTCTGATGACTCAATTTAAAAAATATGCGCTGGTCGCGCTGGCTTTGGTCTTAAGCCCCGCGCTTGCCGGGTTTTCAGAGGCGCATGCCGATCTGCATGTGGATGTGACGCAGGGTACCGCCAAGCCATTACCGATTGCGATCACCAGTTTTGACGGCGACGCTATTGGTGCGCAAATCAGTGAAGTGATTACGAACAACTTGCAACGGTCCGGCTTGTTTGCTCCGATCAGTCCCAGCAGCTTTGTCGAACGCAACATTGATATTGCCGCAACACCACGTTTTGCAGACTGGCGTGTCATCAACAGCCAGGCGTTGGTCAATGGCCGCGTGACTAACCAGGGTGGCAAACTCTCCGTTGAATTCCGTTTGTGGGATGTGCTGGGTGAAGGCCAGATGATGGGCCGCCGTTTTGCCACAACCCCGGAAAATTGGCGTCAACTGGCGCACATGATTTCCGATGCCATTTACTCACGTTTGACGGGTGAAAAAGGGTATTTCAATACCCGCGTCGTCTTTGTGGCTGAAAGCGGCCCTGGTCAACGCCGGGTAAAACGTTTAGCGATTATGGACCAAGATGGTGCCAATGTACGTTATTTGACCGATGGCAATTCATTGGTACTGACACCGCGTTTCTCCCCGAACGAACAGCAAATTGCGTACATGTCATACGAATCCGGTCAGCCGGCGGTGTATATTTATAATCTGTCAACCGGCAATCGCTATCGCTTAGGCAATTTCCCCGGCATGACGTTTTCGCCACGCTTTTCGCCGGATGGGGATAATGTTGTCATGTCCTTGTCGAAAAATGGTAACTCCGACTTGTTCCGCATGAATCTGGGCAGCAAAGCGGTTACCAAATTGACCAATGACCCGAACATCGATACATCACCGACCTATTCACCAGATGGATCAAAAATTGCATTTGAATCTGATCGTGGCGGTACGCAGCAGATTTATGTGATGAACGCTGACGGGTCTGGTGTGCATCGCATTACCTTTGGCAAAGGCCGTTATGCCGGTCCGGTCTGGTCGCCGCGTGGTGATCTGATTGCCTTCACGCGCTACAGCGTGCCAGGCGGCGGTGGCAATTTCTACATCGGCGTTATCCGTCCGGATGGTTCGGGTGAGCGTATGATCAGCCAGGCTTATCACGTTGAAGGTCCGACTTGGGCACCGAATGGCCGTGTCTTGATGTATTTCAAGGAAGCCAGCACCGGGTCCGGTCGTTATTCGAAACTGTATAGTGTTGATATCACCGGTGTGAATGAACAAGCCGTGCCGCTGAATACCAGTGCGTCTGATCCAGCCTGGTCGCCGCACCTGCAATAAGGTTATTAAACAATGACAAAATCGCCTTTATGGCTCGCCTCTGATATCGCATCTGCGACGGGAGGCAAGCTGCAAGGCGATTTTTTTGTGACCGGCATTTCCAACGATACGCGTACATTGCAACCGGGTGATTTGTACATTGCTCTTGGCGGACTGGGCCGTCATGACGGGCATGATTTTATTGATCAGGCGTTTGCTGTTGGTGCCAACGGTGTTTTGCTCAGCCAGCAGCAGATTGATAAATCTGTTCTTGTTGATAATACGTTTCGCGCCATGCAAAAACTGGGACAAGCGGCGCGTGATCGGGTGTTGCCCACGTGTAAAATTATTGCCATTACCGGGTCTGTTGGCAAAACAACGACACGCGCATTGACAGCTAAAGCTTTAAGTGTATTTGGCTCACTCCATGCCTCTGAACACAGCTTGAACAATCAATGGGGTGTGCCGCTGACCTTGGCGCGGATGCCAGCGGATACCCATATCGGTGTCTTTGAAGTCGGCATGAATCACGCCGGTGAAATTCTAGAATTAACAAAACAAATCCGGCCGCATATTGCGATTATCACGACTGTTGAAGCCATTCACAGCGGCAATTTTGCTGATGGCGTCGATGGTGTGGCCCGTGCCAAAGCCGAAATTTTTGCCGGTGTTGAGCCAGGCGGTACAGCCATACTGCATCGTGATAATCCCCACTTTGACATGCTTTGTACAGAAGCCGCACAGCATGACATTAAAACCATCGTCAGTTTTGGCCAGCATCATCAAGCTGACCTGCGTTTGGTCAATTATGAACGTCTGGATCAGGGCGGCATGGTGACCGCGAGCATCCACGGCGAAACCTTATCGTTTCTGCTGCCGATCCGCAGCGAGCATAATGCTTTGAATGCCTTGGCAGCCTTAGGTGCCGTACATGCGATGGGTCTGGATGTCGAACAAGCGGCAGCGCAATTTGCGACATTGGAAGACGTGGAAGGCCGCGGCAATATCAATATTGTGCCTATCCCCAATAAGGGTGAGATCACGCTGATTGATGACCGGCATAATTCAAGCCCGGTTGCCTTGACCGCTGCGATCCGCGAGTTCTCATATGTGCCGGTATCAAACAATGGCCGCCGTATTTTGGCGCTTGGCGATATGCTGGAACTGGGTGACCAATCACCGGAGTTGCATGCCGCGATTGCCGAGGTGATTGCGGGTTATCCGATTGATCTGGTCCTGACGTGTGGGCCTTTAATGGCGCATCTGGCCCAGGCTTTGCCGGCCGGACAAAACCGCCATTACATTGACAGTCAGGCGATGGCCGCAATCATTGGGGATGAGCTACAAGATGGTGACGCCATCCTAATCAAAGGGTCGCGCGGTGCCAAAATGATTGCCGTAGTTGACGCGCTGAATCGGTTAAGCCAAACTTGAGGAACGATCCGCCCTTTTGCCCTTGAGCGCCGCTTATGTTGTATTATTTCCTGACGCCTTTGGCCCATGATTTCCAATTTTTCAACTTATTCAATTATCTGACGTTCCGCTCCGGCGGCGCCATCATGACGGCTTTATTAATCGCCATTTTATCGGGCGGGCGTTTTATTCGTATGTTGAAACGTGTGCAAGGTGCTGGCCAGCCGATCCGGTCTGATGGCCCCGAAACACATCTTAAAAAAGCCGGTACGCCAACCATGGGCGGTTTATTGATTTTATTATCAGCCGTTTTTTCAACATTACTATGGGCGCGTCTCGATAACCCTTATGTATGGGTCATGTTGCTGGTCACTGTCGGTTTTAGTGCCGTTGGCTTTGCTGACGACATCGCAAAATTGATGCGTAAAAGTCATTTGGGTGTGTCTGGCCCTAAACGCTTGTTGATTTTATCGCTGATTACATTGGCGGCCACTTATATTATCGTGCATGTGACCAAGGAACCGATGAACACTGGTTTGGCCATTCCGTTTTTCAAAAATGTGTTGTTGCCGCTGGGTGTGTTGTTTTTTCCGTGGGCCATTTTGGTGGTCGTTGGATCCGCCAATGCGGTCAACATCACTGATGGTCTGGATGGTTTGGCGGCGGGTACGGTGATGATCGCGCTGAGCTGTTTCTGGCTGATCGCTTACTTAGTCAGCAACACAGTGTTTGCTACACATCTGCAGCTGCATTTTATTTCCAACAGTGCCGATATCGCGGTTGTGGCCGGTGCACTCATTGGCGGATGTCTCGGCTTTTTGTGGTACAACGCACCACCGGCGCAGGTGTTCATGGGCGATACAGGATCGCTGGCTTTGGGTGGGGCGCTTGGCACGTTAGCGATTATCACCAAGCATGAATTCGTACTGGCGATTATTGGCGGTTTGTTCGTCATGGAAACAGTTTCGGTCATGATGCAGGTGGTTTATTTTAAAATGACCGGCGGCAAACGGATTTTTCGCATGGCACCGCTCCATCACCATTTTGAAAAATCCGGCTGGCCGGAAACAACGGTGTTTATCCGCTTTATGATTATTGCCATTGTCTTTGCCTTGCTTGGCCTGTCCACTCTGAAACTGCGTTAAACCATGATCGATTTGCGCGCCCTGCCAACCAAGTTCAAGCAGATTGCCGTGTTGGGGCTGGGTGTGTCTGGTCAAGCTGTCGTCAAAGCCTTGCAGCACCACAAGATTGATTTTATCGCCTGGGATGACAAACCCGAAACACGCGAGGCATTCGCTGCGCAGGGCGTTCGTCTCGCCAATCCGGTTGATATCTGTTCAACCGGTGATTTGGTCATTCGCTCCGTCGGCATGCCGCCGCATCATCCAGCCATCGCAGTGCTAGACGATAAAAGCGTCACACTGTGGAACGATTTAGATCTGTTGTATTTTGCCGCACCTCAAGCGCGCTACATCGGTGTGACCGGTACGAACGGCAAATCAACAACCACATCGTTGATCGGTCATATTCTGCGCGAAAATAATATTCCGGTTGCCGTCGGCGGGAATTTGGGTATGGCCGCAGCATCCTTGCCGGTTTTGGGTCAAGATGGCTTTTATGTGCTGGAACTATCCTCTTATCAATTGGCGACGGCCAAATTATGGCGGTGTGACATTGCCGTGCTGTTGAATATCACCGAAGACCATCTGGACTGGCATGGCACGATGGAAGATTACATTGCCGCCAAAGCATTGATCTTCCGGTTGCGCGATCATCATAAACAATATGCAGTCATCGGTATCGATACGCCTGCAACGCATGCTTTGTATGCCACGCTTGTGCAATCACCAAATCATATGATTGTTGCGGCCACGCAAACAGGTGCCGATGGCGCCAGACTGTCACTGAAAGACGGTGTTTTCACCGCACCAGATGGTGTAACGGGAGTCTGGCCAGAGCATGATGTGCTAAAAGGCCATCATAACGATGAAAATCGATTGATCGCTGCTTCGGCTTGCCGCATGGCAGGCCTTTCACGAGACCAAGTGTTTGCCGCAATGGCGACCTTTACCGGTTTGAAACATCGGCAACAGCCAGTGGCGACTATTAATAATGTTTTATTTATAAATGACAGCAAAGGCACTAACGTCGATGCTACAGGCAAAGCATTAGCAACATTTCAAAATATTTATTGGATTGTCGGTGGCAAAGATACGGCCGAGGGTTTAGATGGACTAGAAAAATTCTATTCGCATATCAATAAAGTTTACCTTATTGGTTACGCAACAGAGCGCTTCGCGGCAAAACTTGATGGTCAGTTAAACTTTACACGATGCAATACTATTGCCAATGCTGTTCACGCTGCTTTTCAAGATGCAGCAGAAAACGGCGGAGAAGCTGTTGTATTGTTATCTCCTGCCTGTAAATCATTTGATCAATACGACAACTTTGAGCAACGTGGCGACGATTTTATCGAGCAGGTCAATCAACTGGTAGAGGAGAATACAGCATGATCATCGCCCGGACCGATACATCCCGTTTGGGCTTTTGGTGGTGGACGGTTGATCGCTGGCTGTTGGGTGCGGTATTTCTCTTGATCGCCATTGGATTTTTATTGATCACAGCCGCCAGTCCGGCGATTGCTGATCGTTTGCATCAGCCATCATTTTATTTTGTGTTAAAACATGCGTTTTATCTGGTGCCGACGTTGGGACTGATGATCGGTGTGTCGATGCTCTCCCCGCGCAGCATCCGGCGGCTGACGACTGTCGTGTTTATCGTTGTTCTTAGCATGCTGGCACTTATTCCCTTTGTCGGACAGGAACTGAACGGTGCGCGCCGTTGGATTTCGCTGGGCGGTTTTTCTTTGCAGCCATCAGAGTTTATCAAACCCACTTTTGCTGTGATGGCCGGCTGGCTGTTCGCGTGTCAGCATAAAGACCATCAGTTTCCAGGTTATATTTTATCGTGTGCGTTTTGTGCGTTGATCATTCTGCTGCTGCTGTTGCAACCCGATTTAGGAATGACCGTTGTCGTAACCTTGGTCTGGGCCGCACAGTTTTTTATGGCTGGACTGCCTTTATCAATCGTTGCCGTTTTGTTTGTGGTGTTGATCGCGGGACTATTCGGCATTTACCTCACCTTCCCCCATGTGACCTCACGCATCGACCGCTTTCTTGATCCAAGCTCAGGCGATAATTACCAGGTGCAACGATCAGTGCAGGCATTTCAGAACGGCGGCTTATTCGGCACTGGTCCTGGCCAAGGCGAGATCAAACAAGTCTTGCCCGATGCCCATGCTGATTTTATTTTCGCCGTGAGCGGTGAAGAACTTGGTCTCATTTTGACGATTGGTTTAGTTGCATTGTATGGATTTATCATCACCCGCGGCATGCTACGCGCACGCCGCAGCGATGATTTGTTCGTCATGCTGGCGGTCAGTGGTTTACTGGTGCAGTTTGGCGGGCAAGCGTTGATCCATATGGGATCAAGTTTGCAGCTGCTGCCGGCCAAAGGGATGACGCTGCCCTTCGTCTCTTACGGCGGATCGTCGTTATTGGCCTTAGGTTTTGGCATGGGAGTTATCCTTGGCCTGACACGACAACAGATTCCCAATTTGCAGGAACGGTAATGCAAAGCAAACCTTATATTGTTCTCGCATCTGGCGGCACAGGCGGGCATGTCTACCCGGCCTTGGCCTTGGCAGCAGAATTACAACAATGCGGCTATGATGTTGCTCTCTTTACAGATAAGCGTGGTGTGCAATTTGTCAAAGGCACAGATACTTCCTATCGCGTCATTCAATCAGCCACTTTGCACAAAGGGTTGATTGGAAAATTGCGCACAGCCTTTAAGCTGAGTGTAGGTTATCTTCAATGCCAGTGGTCTTTTTTAGTCCGTAAACCGGATGCCATTGTCGGGTTTGGCGGCTATCCCTCTTTTCCGCCTGTCTTTGCGGCGGCGCACCGCGGTATTCCGGTGATCTTACATGAGCAGAATGCCTTATTTGGCAGGGCGCAACGAATGCTGGCAAAATTTGCCAGGTTTATTTGTTTATCGTTTCCACAGACACAGAAATTGGGCAACATTCCAGCAGAAAAATTGCGCGTCACTGGCCTGCCCCTGCGCGCTGAAATTTTAGCGGTCAAAGATGCGATTTATAGCTTGCCACAAGCAAACGAAACATTCGGCATCCTGATCACCGGCGGGTCACAGGCCAGTGCATTATTTGCCAAAATCATTCCACAGGCCATCGCCTTGCTGTCCGCTGAACTACAGAAAAAACTGCATCTGGTGCACCAGTGTCGCGCTGCCGATGTTGAACCGGTAGCAGATTTTTATCGAACACATGACATCAGCGCCGAGGTTACCCCTTATATTCATGATATGCCCGTACAATTAGCCAAAACGCATCTCTTTATCGGACGTTCCGGGGCCAGCACGGTGACTGAAGTTGCGCTGGCCAGCCGTCCCGCGATTTATATTCCGTTGGGTGTATCTTTGGACGGTGACCAGGCGGCGAACGCGGCGAACATTATTTCCATCGGTGGTGGGTGGATTTTAGCAGAAAAGGACTTTTCGTCCGAGTCGCTTGCGGCTATGCTGCAGGATATACTTAACCAGCCGGCGCGCCTGACGGCTGCTTCGTCTGTTTTAAAAGGGTTGGGCCGCGCGGATGCGGCACAACAACTGGCTCAAACGGTCACAGACGTTTTGCGGTAACGGTGCCGGCTCTTGCTTTGAAAGAGCTTTTGATGCCGTTCCGTCCTGACGATATTGGTGTGCTTCATTTTTGCGGAATTGGCGGGATTGGCATGAGTGCCTTGGCCGAGTATCTGCATATGCAGGGTTTTCACATTCAAGGGTCTGACAGCACCGAAGGCGGCAACGGTAATATTCAACGCTTGCGTGAAAAGGGTGTGCCAATTGTCATTGGCCATGATGCCAAAAATATTTTGGACCCGAATGGCAGGCCGGTTGGCGGATTTGTGTATTCAGCCGCGATTCAAAAAGACAATCCGGAAATGATAGCGGCCAAACAACGCGGTATTCCGTTGATCAACCGGTCTGAAATTCTGGGTGAAGTGATGCGTCAGAAATGGTCGATCGGCGTCACGGGAACACATGGCAAGACAACGACCACATCACTGGTCGGTGCGGTTCTGGAAGCTGGTCAATTTGACCCCACCATCATCAATGGCGGCATCATTAACGCGCATGGCACCAACGCTAAATTGGGCCAGTCAGACTGGATGGTGGTGGAAGCCGATGAAGCGTTTGGTACCTTTTTGAAATTGAAACCCACCATTGGTGTTGTGACGAATATCGATCCGGAACATCTGGATTACTACGAAACATTCGACAATGTGCGTGCTGCGTACAAAAGTTATATCAATTCCATTCCGTTTTACGGTTTTGCCGTGATGTGCCAGGACCATCCGGAAGTGCAGGCCTTGATGAGCCAGTTGCCGGATAAACGGATTGTTTCATACGGCACGTCACCACAAGCGGAAGTGCAGGCGCGTGATATTCGCCCGACACCGGAAGGCAGTTATTTCACGGTGCAGCTCAACCCGCCATTGGTTGATGTCACACGCACAATCAAAAACATGCTGATGCCCGTTCCTGGTCAGCATAATGTGTTGAATGCGCTGGCTGCTGTCGCAATCGGTGTGAAGCTTGGCATTGCCGATGAAACCATTCGCCAAGCATTGGCATCTTTTAGTGGTGTCAAACGCCGTTTCACCAAAACCGGTGTCGTCAATGGCGTGACGATTATCGACGATTACGGCCATCATCCCGTGGAGATTGCCACTGTCTTAAAAGCCGGACGCAGTTTATTGACTGACGACCAGAAACTGATAGCGGTCGTACAGCCGCATTTGCATGCGCGCGTGCATGATCTGTTCGATGAATTTTGCGCCTGTACCCATGACGCCGATATTGTCTTGGTGGCCGATGTCTACAAAGCGCGTGGTGAGCCGATTGTCGGTTGTGAAAAAGAAGATTTGGTCGCCGGCATGATTCAGACCGGTCACAAACACGCCATGGTGTTGAAAAGCCCGGACGATTTGCCAGCGCTTATTCAGCATCACGCCAAAAGCGGTGATTTGGTCATTATTTTGGGTGCTGGCACCAGCACAAAATGGGCGAATGATTTGCCAGAGCAACTGGCAAAGCTCAATCCTGCCTCCTCGGCCGCGTGATGATGGCCGCAGAAAAAACATCCACTGTTTCACTGCTTGATCGCTTGCCAACCGTGCGTGGCCGTTACACGGCGAATGCGCCACTCGCACAAAGCACCTGGTTTCAGGTCGGCGGCCCGGCCGAGGTCATGTTTAAACCGGCCGACCGTGATGATCTGCAACTTTTCTTGCAGCAATGTCCCAGCGATGTGCCGATTTTGATTATCGGCTTGGCCTCTAACCTCATCATCCGCGATGGTGGCGTCGATGGTGTAGTGATTAAGCTAGGACGTGAGTTTGCGCAGATTGATTTGGATCCGAACAATCCACAGCAGATTATCGCCGGTGCTGCGGCACTGGATGGCAATGTGGCCCTTGTTGCACAGAAAAACAGCTTAGCAGGATTGGAATTTTTGGCGGGCATTCCCGGCAGCATCGGTGCCGGCATCCGCATGAATGCTGGTTGTTACGGAGCTGAATTTTGCGATGTACTAGTCGAAGTGACGGCACTTGACCGCCAAGGCCAATTGCACCGCGTCACGCCACACGAACTGGGCATGACTTATCGTCACATTGATGCACCCAAAGACTGGATCTTTATTGAGGCTGTGTTTAAAGCGACACCAAGCGATGTCAATACTGTTATTGAACGCATGAACGAGATCAAAGCCAAGCGTGAAGCCAGCCAGCCGATCAAGGAAAAAACCGGTGGCTCAACCTTTGCCAACCCGGAACGTGATGTGCCGGGTAGCGGCAGTGCCTGGCAAGCCGTTGATAAAGCCGGTTGCCGCGGCTTGCAAATCGGTGGTGCACGCATGTCGGATTTGCATTGCAACTTCATGATCAATACCGGTGGCGCGACAGCTAGCGATCTCGAAACGCTCGGCGAAACCGTGCGTGATAAAGTCAAACAACAAAGCGGCATCAATTTGCGTTGGGAAATTCAACGGATTGGCAAGCCATTGCAACAGGGAGAGATAGCATGACGCGCGTAATTGTGTTACAAGGCGGCTGGTCGGCTGAACGCGACGTGTCGTTAAGCACAGCAAAAAATATTTGTGACGCATTACAACGCCAAAACTATGATGTTGTACTTCTTGATCCTTCGCCAGATTTTTTGACTCTCGCCAATCAATTGAAAAATGCGAAGGGTGATGTCGTCTTCAACGCATTGCATGGCACAGGTGGCGAAGATGGCATAATGCAGGCCGTTCTTGATCTGGCAAAGATTCCTTACACGCATTCGGGTGTAGCTGCATCAGCGGCAAGTTTTAATAAAAAAATGACAAAAGCCATTGTCAGCGCTGTAGATGTCCCCGTCACACAAGACAAAATCATGACACGTGCCGATCTTCGTCAAGGTCATCCAATGCCTGTTCCATACGTTGTGAAACCGATTGCCGATGGCTCCAGCGTTGGCGTAACCATTGTTAATAATGATGCTGATTTGGCTAAGACATTGCAAAACGCAGATGATACACAGATTGTTATGATTGAAAAATTTATTGCTGGTGAAGAATTGACGGTAGGTGTCAGTGATTTGTTTAATGCTGATCAACAACCTGCAGCATTGTGTATCACGATGCTGAAATCAAACAATGATTTCTACGACTATACAGCAAAGTATACGGATGGCGTGACCACGCATATTATCAATCCTGATTTGCCCGCTGATGTGACCGAAAAACTTAAAGATTATGCTGTACGCGCTCATCAAGCACTAGGCTGTGACATGATATCCCGCAGCGACTTTCGGTATAATCCAACGGACGGTATTATATTTTTGGAAACCAACACCCAGCCGGGTATGACGCCTTTGTCGCTGTATCCCGAGCAAGTACAGGCTGCCGGTTATTCATTCGACATCTTGGTCAAAGCGCTTGTCGAAAAGGCCTTGCAATGCGCAAAAAAGCCTGTTGATAATGGATCACATCGAACCAAAGCAGCGTAATGAGTTTTCTCCAACATTCCGCATCGCACTATTGTCCGCCTCTGCGCGAGGCACCACGTCATTTGCGTGCGGAAAAATCAGTCTATAAACCACGTTTTCGCCATGCCGAAGGATCGCAGACCGGAGCGATGGTCAAGCCGTTGCTCTTGGCCTTGCTGGGTTTAAGTTTGCTTGCTGGTGTTGCTGCAACCATCCCGCATTGGTCGCACTGGCAGCAAGAGATAAGTGACAAATTTATCCAGGTCAGTGCGAAAAACGGTTACATCGTGCAAAATGTACAAGTTGTTGGCCGTGACCGTGTGGCAGGGAAAGATTTGCTGAACGCCTTGAACATTCAGCGCGGCATGCCGTTGTTTGCGTACGATCCACAAGAAGCACAGGAACGCGTCAAACAATTGGTTGGCGTTGATACTGTATTTATCGAACGTCGCTGGCCAAACACTGTATTTATCCGTTTGACGGAACGCCAACCGGTCGCCAAGTGGCAAAAAAATGAAACTGTGACGTTGATTGATCGCAATGGACAAACTGTCGCGGCTAAAAACACTGATCAAGATACACACTATCCGATTTTGATTGGCGATGATGTCACGACACAAATCACACCGTTGTTTCAATTGTTGCAAGGCCAGCCGGATCTGTTGAAACAGGTTAAAGCCGCGACATGGGTCGGCCAGCGGCGGTGGGATTTGCTGTTACAAAACGGGGTGACGATTAAGTTGCCGGCGCAAAATACAACATTAGCAATCGCGCAATTGATGAAACTGGTGCAACAGGATCATATTTTTGATAAGGATCTGGAGATTGTCGATTTGCGTTTGCCGGGTCAGGCGGTGTTGCGCCCCACCAAACGGGCCGATCTTATGATTCAGCGGCCGGATTTTAGTGACCCGACCGACCCATCTAAAAAGAATATTTAATTTTTATTATAAGTTAGCTTCATTCGCTTCATGAAAACATTTGTTATCAAAGTCGGTACCCAAACTCTGACAACCCCAGCTGGTCTGCTGGATGTTTCGCTGTTAGCTGATTTGATTGCGCAGATTGTGACGTTGAAACAGCAAGGACATTTTGTTGTGCTGGTGAGTTCAGGTGCCGTAAGTACGGGACGGAGCTTATTGGCAAACCGTTCACCCTTGCAAACCAATAATGTGATCAACGAAAAACAAATCCTGGCGGCAATCGGCCAGACTTATTTGATGCAAGCCTATCAAAAAATTCTTGATAGACATGCTATGCAAAGCGCACAGATTTTGCTGACCAAGCAGGATTTTATTACCAGACACCACTACCAGAATATCGCGCATTTGTTTGAATCGCTGCGGCAACAGGCCTTTATTCTGCCGATCGTCAATGAAAATGACTCTGTCGCCATTCAGGAATTGATGTTTACCGATAATGATGAATTAGCTGGTTTGCTGGCGGCACAATTAAGTGCGGACCGGCTGATATTGTTGACGAATGTCGATGGCGTCTATGACCGCGCGCCATCACAACCTGATGCCAGCATTATTCCCGTTATCGACCCGGCTAATAAAAATATGCCGTCTCTCACCGCTGAAAAATCAGCTTTAGGCCGTGGCGGGATGCAAAGCAAATTGACGACCGCACGCAAGATGAGCGGCTTAGGCATTACCACACATATTGCTAATGGCCGTACGCCACATATCATGACACGTTTGGTCAATGACGAAGCCGTGGGCACCACCATTTTGCCGCAGCGTAAAAAATCCTCTGTCAAACGCTGGCTGGCGATAACACCACAAACACAAGACCATGGTCTAATGACGCCAAACGTCACGGCCAATGTTTGTCTGGCTGAACAATTACGCGATCCTGATAAAACCTTGAGCATTTTGCCGGTCGGAATAATCGGTGTGACGGGTGAGTTTACCAAAGGCGATCGTGTGCATGTGTTGAGCGAGGATCTGGAATTATTGGCCATTGGTTTGGCGCGTTATGATTCCGCTACACTAATCTCACGCTTGGGACAGCAAAAACAACCGGTATTCCTCCACACTGACACACTTTACCGGACGGTTTTGTCATGACAGAAAAAAATTCCTTGCAGGCAATGGGTGAAACCGCAAAACAAGCTGCTGCTGTCCTGGCGCATTGCACGGTTGAACAAAAAAATCAGGTTCTGCGTGCTATTGCTGACCAGTTACGCCAGCAAACAGACGCAATCTTAGCGGCCAATCAACAGGATATGACAGCGGGTACAGACGCGCATTTATCAAGTGCCATACTGGACCGTTTGAAGCTTGATACAGGCCGCATCAACGCCATGATTACCGGGATTGAAACCGTCATAGCTTTGCCTGATCCCGTTGGTTTGACGTTGGCATCTGACACGCGACCCAATGATCTGCGCATTGATAAGGTCACTGTGCCATTGGGTGTCATTGGTGTCATTTTTGAATCGCGGCCAAACGTGGCAATTGATGCGGCCATTTTGTGCCTGAAAGCTGGCAATGCCTGTATTTTACGCGGTGGCAGCGATGCGTGGCAGACGACCAGTATTCTGATTGTACTGATGCAGGACGCGCTGCTACAGGTCGGATTACCCATTGGCTGTATTCAAAGTGTCCCGTCTGCCGACCGCGAACTGGTTGGCGCATTGTTGACATTGGATGAGTATGTCGATGTCATCGTGCCGCGTGGTGGTAAATCATTGGTTGAACGTGTGCGTAATGAAAGCCGTATTCCCGTGTTTAGCCATCTGGATGGCATTTGCCACACTTATATTCACAAAGCGGCCGACCCCGCCAAAGCGATTGCTATCACAGTCAATGCCAAGATGCGTCGCACCGGCGTCTGTGGTGCAACCGAATGCCTGGTGTTGCATGAAGCTATTGTTGAAACAATTGGCCGCGACGTCATCAACGCGTTGATCAACAAAGGCTGCAGCGTCAAGTTACCGACAGAATTGTTGAGTTTGCATCCCAACGCGGTTGAGGCGCAGCCACATGATTACGGGCATGAATTTTTAAGTGCGACCTTGTCCGTGAAAATCGTCAAGGACACTAAAGACGCCGTGGTGTTTATCAATAAATACGGGTCGCACCACACCGATGCAATCATTACCGAAGATACAGACGCCGCTGACTATTTCCTCAGCCATGTCGAAAGTGCCATTGCTGTTCACAATGCCTCGACACAATTTGCCGATGGCGGCGAGTTTGGCATGGGCGGTGAAATCGGCATTGCGACCGGCAAACTGCACGCGCGCGGGCCGGTTGGTTTGGCGCAACTAGTCACTTATCAGTATCGCCTGCATGGCAATGGTCAAATACGGTCCTAAACAGCATTTTCCGTTGCCGTTCACACTTTGTCCCCTTGCCCCGATTCGGCTGACTTGTTACAAGTGTTTATGTCCCTGTCTGCAGCCCCTGCCCTGTTGTTAAGCCCGTCGTTGATCGCAGCGTCGCCGCTGGATTTAGAAGGCGCTGTACGCTTGGCAGAGCGCGTTGACTGCATATCACTGCACATTGACCTAATGGATGGGCATTTTGTACCTAACCTAACGTATGGGCCAAATTTAATCGCTGCGGTGCGGCCGATTACCTCTCTATTTTTGGACGTGCATTTGCTGGTGAACCAGCCGATGCTGTGGATCACTAAATTGATCGAAAGTGGTGCCGATGCGATTACAGTGCATGTTGAAGCAACGCCCGACTGGCGCGATTGTTTAACGGCGATCAAAGCGCAAGATTGCCAGGCGGGCATTGCACTGAATCCACAAACAGATTTATCGTTTGTTCACGCAGCAGACTGGCAAATGATTGACCGGTTGATCATCATGACCGTCAATCCCGGTTTTTCAGGACAAGTATTTTTAGAGGATATGTGGCCGAAAATTCATCAGGCTGCAGTTTTAAAACTGCAACATCCGCATCTGTATATTACCGTTGATGGTGGGGTGACAGACAGCAATATCGCACGTCTGGCGCAAGCAGGAATTGATACGGCGATTATCGGTAGTGCGTTTTATCAACAAACAGATCCGATTGCCGCTTATCAAAATCTCATTGCTCGCATGCAAGGATCTGTGGCATGACGCAGGTAGCCATCCAACGCGCCGATGAGCAAATAGCAAACAGCATGCAACCAGATGTGCCGAAAAACAGCCAAGGCTGGTTGCGCGGCCTAACCGGTGACTGGTGGCGGTTCGGGCAAAAGGCACCGAAACATTTATTGGTACTGCCCAGTGACGCCTGGCCTGGTTATGCGACCATGGGTAAGCATATCATCAATGGACAATTCCAGTTCAGCGGCCAGAGTTTTCCAATCAGCCAATGGCTGCCCGACCACGCCAATCCCGACTGGTTGCAGATGGTGCATGGGTTTGACTGGCTGCGCGGGCTGAAAGCTGTCGGCGGCGATGCGGCGCGGCGCGGCGCGCGTAATTTGGTATTGGACTGGTTGAGCCACTATCGACGCTGGGAGCCGCATGTCTGGCAACCGGATCTGATTGGGTGGCGCTTGGCCAGCTGGATCAGTTTGCATGATTTCTTTCTCTCTAGCGCCGATGACCGGTTTCGTACGCAGATTTTTGAAAGCATGCTGAAACAATCACGCTATCTGGGACGCATTTTGCCCGGGCAGCTGCGCGGTGCACGATTGATTACCGCTCTTAAAGGCCAAATTTATGCGTGCCTGGCGCTGCCGAACAGCCAGTCGCGGCTGTTTAACGCTCTCACTATTTTGGCCGATGAATTGCCGCGCCAGATTTTGCCCGATGGCGGCCATATCGAACGCAACCCGACCAGCCATGCGCTGGTGCTGCGCCACTTGATCGATATTCGCGCCGCCTTGCGAGCAGCCGGTTTTGCCGTCCCTGATATCGTGCAGCATTCCATTCACGTCATGGCCCCAATGTTGCGCCTGTATCGGCATGGCGATGGCAAATTGACGATGTTCAATGGCAGCGAAGAAGGTGACACGGCGTGGTACGACGTGTTGCTCAATCAATCCCATGCCGGTAATCGCACCGCAATTTCTGCACCCCATACAGGTTATGAGCGTTTGCAACAGGGCCGTTCAATTGTGCTAATTGATACCGGCGCACCGCCACCACCAGGGTATGATGGATTAGCGCATGCTGCACCCTTGGCGTTTGAATTTTCAATTGGGCGTGAGCGTTTAATTGTGAATTGTGGCCATGCCGGACAGCCGCATCGTAACAGCCCGTTATCGTCAGCTTTGCGGACCACCGCTGCCCATTCAACACTGGTGATGGCGGACACCAATGCGGTTGAATTGCGTCCTGAGGGTGGCATTGGACGGCACCCGCGGCAAATGCCGATGCAATATCATCCTGACCCGTCGGGCAAGCGGTTTAGCGTGTCGCATGACGGTTATCAAAGCAATTTCAATGTCGTGCATACGCGGCAGGTTTACTTAAACACAAACGGCGAAGATTTATCCGGCACCGATATTTTGACTGGCCCGGCTGGTCACCCGTTTCAGATTCGCTTTCATTTGCATCCTGACGTCAAGGCGTCCTTGACCGGCAATGGCGCAGCAGTACTGTTACGCACACGCAGCGGTGCCGGGTGGCGTTTTCGCAGTGCGCCAAACGCACCAGAGCTGCAGACACAGTTGGAAGAGAGCATGTATCTCAGCAATTGCGGCGATGCACCACAGCGTGCGCAGCAGATTGTGCTGAGTGGTCATAGCCACGCTGGGGAAACAATTCTGGAGTGGCACTTCAAGCGTGAGAAAAAAGTACGCGTTGCCAAAGATTCTGATGACTGAAACGCTGATGATTAAGACACCAACAATTGAATAAACCGTTTTGCACCATAGGTTACACCGTATGAAAAAGTTCCTAATTATTTTTTTCGCCGTCATTGGTGTTCTTGTCACATTATTAATCGCCGGTGCGGTTACGTTTGCCGTCAAGCAACAGAACCATGCGGAAAATGCTTTGCCGGATGAGATGGTGCTGAATTTGCGTATTGAAGATTCACTGCATGAAACAGCTGAACCAGCCAGTATTTTAAATCCCTTTGCCCAAACGCCATTGACCATTCAACAGATTGTGCAAAGTGTTGATCAGGCCACCCATGATGATCGTGTCAAAGCGCTGACAGTTTATTTGAAAGGTGGGCAATACGGTCTGGCAGAATTACAGGAAGTTCGCGCTGCCGTTGTGCGGTTCCGTAGCACCGGAAAATTGACGTTGTTGTTTGCCGATACGCTTGGCGATGGCCCAGCGATGGGTAGTTATTATTTTGCCAGCGCGTTCTCCCAAATCTGGCTGCAGCCCATCGGCGAGCTAGCGATTACTGGCATTCGTGTCGATATGCCGTTTGGCCGTGCTTTAATGGACAAAGTGGGTGTTGAACCGCAAATCTTGCATCGCGGCCGTTATAAATCCTATCCAGAAAGCCTGATGCGCAATGAGATGTCAGCGGATAACCGTGAGATGACGACAGGTTTATTAAATGATTTGTACGGACAATTGACGACAACTATTGCCGCTTCACGCAACATGACGGTGCCACAACTCCAGACTTTAATTGATGAAGCACCTGTTAGTGCCGATCGCGCCTTGATCAGTGGTTTGATTGATTCTGTCGGTTATCGCGACGATATTGATTTTTATCTGGAACAGACTTTGCCTGACGCTGAAAATATCGATCTGGCGGAGTATGTACAAGATAGTGCTGCTGAACGTAAAACAGAACGTCACCATAAGCCAAGTATTTTGGGCTATGTCACAATCGAAGGCACCTTGATGGATGTCGATGCCGAAGATGGGTTGTTCGGGTCAGGTGTGGCGTCTGCTGAAGCGTCTGCTGATGCCATTGATGAAGCCTCGAACAATCCGCATGTGCGTGCCTTGGTTGTTCGTGTCAACAGCCCGGGCGGCTCCCCGATTGCGGCCGAAATTATTCGTCGTGCCATAGCACAAGCGGCGGATCGCATGCCGGTTATTATCAGCATGGGGGATGCTGCAGCGTCCGGTGGTTATTGGCTCAGTACGGCTGCTACAAAAATTGTGGCCCAGCCTGCGACATTGACTGGATCGATCGGCGTATTTGGTGGCAAAATGTCACTGGAAAAATTGTGGGAGAAACTTGGTGTTAACTGGCAGAGTATCGCTATTGGCAAACAAGCCGGGATCTGGTCACCGCATCACCCGTATAGTGACAAGGAACGGACAGCGCTCGAACGCTCGTTGAATAATATCTATAATAATTTTATTCAGCGTGTCGCCATTGGTCGCCATATGAGTGTAGACAAAGTGCTGGCGATTGCCGAGGGTCACGTCTGGACGGGCCATCAAGCCCTGCAGAACGGTTTGGTTGATGCGCTGGGCGGTGTTGATACGGCCGTTGCCGTAGCGCGTCAGGAAGCAGATATTAAGCCCGCGACACAAATTCGTTTGGTGCATTTTCCTGAAGAGCAAAGCACTGTGACACAATTGTTGAAAATGGTGCGCCATCGGTTCGGTGGCAGCGAAGCACAGATGACACAATTCCAAATCATGTCGCAATTGTCAGGGATCACGGGGATATCGAATGGCGCGTTATTGCCGTTGCTGCAACCGGATGATTACAGCACCTATAGCTTCGTGCGTGTGCGTTAACAGCAGAATCACTTCATGGCATGATACCAGTTGCCGTTAAAGTCACGGTCAACGCTTTCTTGCGAAGCAAATATGATCTGGATGTTTTTTAAATAGCTCAGGCTGGCGTCATGCACATGCCTCGTCCATGATTGTTCAACCAGATTACGATAGCCCGATAATTCCACGCTAGCATCCAATTCACGTTTTAGCATTTTATTGTTTTGCAGTTCGTTTTGCTCGTGATCGGATTGCACTGCAACAACGAAAACATGCTCATAATACAAACCAGATGCGTAAATCCACTTGACGGTAATACCGTGCTTTTCCACTGTGTCTTTTATTGTCTTTTGCAGCGTTGCTGATGTTTGCCTGATATCCACGTTTAACATCAATCAATGCGACGTCCAGCGAGGGAAAAGATGGTGCCGGATGTCGCATCGTCATTCTCCCAGTAAGCTTTTGATTTCAATTGTACAGAATAGTATTAGCCAGTTTCATGCCCCCAGTCATGCCCCCAAACACGATTAATACTGGTATTATTCACTATAACATCGGGCGGGTTTTCAGACAACTAAATCTACATTCCAGACATGAATTTTTGTCTAGTGTTTTTACTAATAAACTGGATAAAGGAGAAGCTTATGGGCAGCTAGACTTTGATTGAATTCGGCCTTTTATGCTGATACATCCAGGCCATTAACTCTTCGATATTTGAACGGTCTTCAATCCAGGGCCGGTTAATGTATTCATAGACGTAATGCACGGCATACTGTAACGGCCATTTGTTAATCGGCTCGAATGTTTCTGAAAACTCGTGTGCAAAACCCCAGGCGGCTTCATCATGGATATTTCGATTGGCCGCGTACAGCGGTTTTTTCGCTTTAAAATCTATTTTGAATGTCATGTTTTTTCCTGTCTGATGGGAATTTACAATACCATAAGAAAGTGGGATTTTCAACGCAAAAATGACTGTTCATTGACGACAAAGATAAGGTTATATACTCACAACTGTTTCTTGCTAAATAGATCTCGACTTTGGTCGTAACGCTTCATGCTGTTTGTTTAACCATGTTAGCGATTGAATGAAGATCTAGTCCTCAGTGTATTGTTTCGAGTAAAGCTGATACTTGCCTTAATTAACGACCATAACGCGTTGCAAGCTTGATTATATCCGCCGTCAGCGCTTCTTCATCACGCGCTCGCTTAAGAGGCCGGCGCTGCCAGACGCGGCTCTGCCCCAACGCCTTGCACGCCCGGCGTTCCGTAATCCCCAGCTTCTGCTGTACATACACCACAGCCTCGCGCCGGGCTTCAGGACTGGTTAGAACTTTCCCGTCGACACTTCCTTCAAAATGAGGTTATCCAACGTCAGGTCGGCCACCGCCCGCTTGAGCTGCCCATTCTCTATCTCCAGATCCTTCAAACGACGCGCTTGGTCCACACCCAGACCGACATACTCTTTCCGCCAGCGGTAATACGCGTTCCCCGTCACATCAAACGCACGCAACACATCCTCCATGCGCTTGCCCTTGGCCAATCATCACCTCCGCTTGGCGCAAATACCCGATGATCTGCTTCGCCGTAAATGGCTTCCTCGACATGCAAAACCCTCCTGTAAAAAAAGTCCATGATACAGCCAGACTCACTCTCGATCTGGACTCATCTATAGGGGGTGGACCAAAAATTGAAATGTTATTCAAGTAAAGTGACTGCTATTTCTTGTAGCATAATACCCGCATTTTCAATTCGCATAGCATCGGAATCATTATAAAAACCTTCTCGAAAGAAAAAAGCATTATATATATCAATAAAGCACAGAGCTAAGCGTTTCGGCACTAGGTCCTTATCGTTATAATAATGAATCAAAACCTGTAAAGATTCTGTGAGTTGGTCAAAACGCTCTTGGTCTAAACCTTGACGCATTCTTAGTTGCTGAGGAATTGATGTATCACTCAGTAGACAGTCGTAAACAAATGCCAGTGTTGTTTCTATATTCATGTTTCTACCTAGGGCAACCAAGTTAAGTAAAATTATTTCCAGAACTTCTCTAATTGGGGATAAGTACCAAACCAGTGCTTGAAGGCTAATTTGTTTATGCCGTCTTTACCTGTCCACCAGTCCGCCGGGTAGTGCCAGTCTGAACTACGGCTTTTGCGGGGAGCCTGGCATATATTTGTAAAACGCTTAAGAAATCCGGGATACTTTTCAGTATCTAACACGCTACAGTAGCCAAGCGTTTCTATGAGTGATCGCCTCTGTTCTTCACTAGATTTAAACCCATCTATTTTCTTGATTTTTTTATCAAGTTTAGCTGGAACTTCGTCGGCTTGTGCCTCAAAAAAGACAGTCATAATGTCAATAAACAGCCGATAATCTTTTTCGGTGGGCAGAACATTTGCCAACAAATTATGTTGTTGCATATTAAAATACAAATCATATACATGCAATCCGGCAGTACCACCAGTACTAAATCGGGCAAAATTTAGAAATGAGCGATTAACCTCGATCTGCGGGGCACTGCAACAAATAGTACAGGTAAACTGATTTTGCTGACTAAATGCTGTAAATGAGTGCTGTGGAATAGATTGGGCAATTGCATAAGTGGATAGACCCACGCGCCAGTCAAGCGACTGCGTACTCAGGCTAGATAGAAATAGATTCGTAGTATGCGTTTTGTTAAATTTTTCGCATTCTAGCAAGATTTTTCTTAAAATAGTATCGTGCTCCTGAATTTCCAGGTCAAACAGTAATCCTGCCTGTTTTGCGTAAGTGAAGTCTCCGTCTGATACACTATGCGGAGCTAATAAATTATAGCTCAACAGAATTTCAAGTGCCTTTTTATCAACTGAATTCAACATTGACAGATTTTGGTTAGGGACAAAGAATAGGCTTTGTCAATTCAGACAATGACATCATGTTATAGCTGCAACGTACAGGTTGTCAATGGCGAAAGTTGCCTGACGATTGGCCCAACTGGCAAGCGGTTTATTATTATTTCTCTCAGTGAAAACAAAATGACCTTTTTGAGCAAATCAATGCAACGTTAAATCAATTAGATCGCAAACAGGCCAGTAAAGAAGCATAGAAACTCAGGAAATTCATCGACAGAAATGGATGCGTAATGCCCTCTCCGGAATTTTTTCATAGCCGCTTCTAGTCCATAGGTGGGATCGCGTTCGGCTCGGCCAGTCGCCATAGCGTACTTAAACACGTGGCTACATAGAGCCTTCATCCGACGTGACAAATCAGGTCCTGTTTTTTCGATCTTTTGTAAGCAGTTCAACATCATCATCGGCTGGATATCGGCCAGCGCAAAATTACCGAGTAACGGGAAAATGTATTTTTCAAACCGGTATTGAATGATTTGAGCGTGCTTTGGCTTCCACAAAGGAATCTGCTTTGCATACCATTCCATAGCCATCGATTTAAAATCTACGTTTTGGTTGAGGGCTTGCGTTTGAGCGGCCTGTATCCTTTTTAAAACGGGATCGATACCAATCCTGATGTCATGTTTGATCGCTTCTTTGGCCTTGCGAGCATCCACGATTGAAACACTTGGATAAGGACCAATTGAAATTCGTTTTTCCTTACCATGTAGGCGATACTTAAGCCGCCAAAGTTTCGTCCCGTTCGGAGTAACTTCAAGATACAGCCCTTCGCCATCTGCAATCTTGTAGGGTTTGGTTTTAGGTTTTGCTGTCTGACAGGTCATGTTCGACAAAGCCATGATTACACCCCCTGCTTTTGCGTGCTCAGACGCCGAGCATCGAGCGGCAATTTCATGCCCCCATTCATGCCCCCACTTTGGATTACTGTGGGTACATGACGAGAATATGTAGATAATAGGAGTATAGCTTTAACCCGTTGCCAGAATTGAATTATTCTCGCTTCGGTAAAGAATGATAATGTCAGTAAAAATAAAAATGGTGCCGGATGTCGGACTTGAACCAACGACCTACCGCTTACAAGGCGGTTGCTCTACCACTGAGCTAAGCCGGCATTTCTGTGAAAAACAGAAGAGGCTATGCTTGTAGCCTTTTTTACCCCCTTTGTCCAGTTTTAAGACACGATATTCGGTTTTTGGCTTGACTCATTTGACTGTATGCCTTATTCCATCATGCACACGTGAGATGTACGGCCCAATGGCCGCTTTCGAGATGTGAATGTGAGATCGTAGCTCAGCCGGTAGAGCAGTTGACTTTTAATCAATAGGTCCGGGGTTCGAATCCCCGCGATCTCACCATTTTTCAGATAGTTAAATTTATTTCAGACACAAAAAAGACGGCAATCTTTGCCGCCTTCCAGTGTTAATCTGCTTGAAATTAAAAGTTGCTTTTCGGCATGGTGTTTGCTGGCTGATTACCGCCATTCATGCCACCCTGCTGCATCAGTGAGGGCAGCTTATCAGCAAAGACGCGTTGGGTGCCGGCATCCAGTTCCAGCATCAGGCCGTCAGTCAGATCAGCCAGGACGATATCCTGTTGTTGCAGGGAGGCGTCTTCGGTGACGGTGCGCATGCCCTTCACGCCAACGTTGGCACTGCCGGAACTGCCGAAGCTGACATTGGCCACTGTGAATTTAACGTCGATCTGCCCAGCCAGCTTTTGCGCCTGATCGATAGTCAGCATACCACGCATGCCGGTGGTGCGTTTCAAACTGTCGGTGGTCACTGAGGCTTTCTCAATCGTGATAGTCAGCACACCGTCCTGCCCACGGGCCTGGAAGCGGTTGGATGCCCAGTTGTGGACAACTTGTGGCAAAGGCGATGCCATTTGACCTTCGATAAACGGCGGCTGGTTTTGTGCGGTGTAATTATCGACCACTTGAATCTGGGCAACGTTCAGGCGCATCGGTGGGTATTTCTGATAAGCCAGTGTTGGCATCGGGCGTGGCAATGGCGTGGATGTGGTACAGGCCACCAGCAAGATGGTTGTCGCAATAGTCAGCGGGCGAGTAACAAATGACAAACGCATAGTAAGCTCCTTGAGAGACAGATTAGTGTGATTTGGGCGGTTTTACGGTGGGTTCAATCGGAAACCGGTAATGCTTGTTACAGAACTCACAGATAACGGTGATCTTGCCGTTTTCCGCCAGCTCGCGGCGTTCGTCTATTGGCAGCGCGTCGATAATGGGGGCAATCTTTGCGCGGCTGCAACGGCATTTGGCGATAACGGGCAATGGCGAGAATACACGCACACCTTCTTCATGGAACAGGCGGTACAGCACATCATTAATCGGCAGTTGCGGGTCTAGCATTTCGGCGGGGCTTGCCGTGTTTAATAACAGGATCGAACGACGCCAGTTGTCGATGATGGTCTCGCTGGATAATTCAATGCTGATCCCGTCAATGCCGCCATCGACGGCCAGTTGTTGCAGCATAATCGCAGACCCATGCCATTCACCCGCGGCATTTTGCCCGACAGCCACTTCGATACCGGTTTTGATCTGTTCAGATTGGCGGAAATAATGGCGTACCGCGTCGGCCAAGGTATCGCCTTCCAGTTGCACAATCCCCTGATAACGGTCGGTAGCCTTTTTCTGGTCAGCGGTAAAGGCCAGATATCCCTTGCCGCAAATCTCATTTAATGTATAGACAGTTGCCAGATCGCGGCCATTTTGCAGTGTGGCAATCTCATCCGCTTTAAAGCTGACATAGCCGCGCAAATGACCTTTGGGTGTCATGTCGCAAACCAGTAAGGGAATAGCGCCCTCGCCTTTGATTTGGAGCGTGAAAATACCGTCAAATTTAATCATGCCCGCCAGCAAAGCCGTCAAGCTTAAGGCTTCTGCTAACAAACGCGCAACCGGCGATGGATAATTGTGATGGTTGACAATAGTGTTGGCGACATTGTTAAGCCGCACCATCCGGCCGCGTAATTGCGAGACTTCCAGCAGGAACGGTTGCACACGATCACCAGCCACCGCATCATTAGCAGCGGGGGCGCGGTTGTGATTGGCAACAGGATAAGCGCGTGGCATAATACCCTTATGATTACCACAGACATCATCGTTTTGACAGAGCCGGATATGGCCGATTTTCTGGACGCGATTCAAGCCGAACGCGGTGACGCGGATTGGCAGCGTCTGGCCGGTTTTATGCGCGATGTGCATGATGGCACACGTCAGATTTGGGTGGCGCGACACGATGAAAACATTGTCGGCATGATCACGATCCGCTGGCAGTCTGATTATGCCGGATTTCGCAAAACCCCAACGACACCGGAAATTATTGATCTCTATGTCTGGCAGGCCTTTCGTCGTCAGGGCTTGGCGACACAATTAATACAGCATGTCGAACAAGATTTGCGTCAGCAGAATTTCAAGCGTGTTGGCTTAAGCGTAGGGTTGCTGCCTGCTGATACAGCCGCCTGGAATTTGTATTTCAAACACGGCTATCAGTTCGACGATACAGGTGCCTGGTGGCAGGGCCATAACGTGACACCGATGAGCGTCATTGATTTTAAAGTGGCCCAGCCGATGCTGATGATGAGCAAAAATTTATGAAGACAGCCTCGCGTTTTCCAGATCGCAAAGTGCGCATCAAGAAACCGCGTCAGGTCACCGAAGAACGGTTATTCAATGCCGCTGTTTTTTATTTGCAGCGTTTCAGTGCCACGGCGGCGCATGTGAAAACAATTCTGCAGCGCAAAGTCAAAAAATGGACGGAAACTGAACCGGATTGGGCGATTGGCTCTGACGAAAAAATCGCCACGGTCATCGAACGGATCGTGGGCCTTGGTTACATCAATGACGCCGTCTTTGCCCAGAGCCGTGTGCGGTCTTTGCGCCGGCAAGGGAAATCGACACAGACCATCAAACAACACCTCAGCCAAAAAGGTGTCAAAGATGCCGAAGTGCTATCCGACAGTCTGGAAAAGGGTGATTTGGAATTTGTGCAGGAAAATCGCATTGGTCTTTACAATGAAGATGAAGCCGACCCCGATGATACCATCACCAAAGAAGCCGAATTGCACGCCCTGCAACGCTTTATCAAACGCAAACGGTTGCTGCAATCCGACGACCCGGAACAACAGAAAAAAGATTTAGCTAAAATTTTACGCGGCGGATTTGGTTGGAGTTTGGTCAAACGTGTGATTGACGTTGAATTATCTCAATAATTGGGACGACAATTACCGTCTATTACTAAATTGTGGTTAGCACGATTAAGTGATTAGATACAACTCATTGAATTTTCAACAACAGAATATAATCTACTAGGTTATAAAAATATATTTTTGTCTTTTTTTTGCAATTAAATATGCTTTAACCAGCTTTTATCGTTGACTATTGTCCGCTATAACGATTATATGTTTATCCCATCTTGCATTATGCGAATCTGAGGAGATGGGTATGGTTCAGACGAAAACGACACAATGTGCTTATACGATTGATACGCTGAACTATTTTGCCAACGACTTAAGACATGATGTCGCGGCACAAAATACTCTTGCCGCCATTCAAGGAAAACAGCCGGATTATTTAGTCTTTATTCCAAATACCAATATTACACAAACAAAAGTTCTGTCTCATATAGCAAAAGATGGGGAAGAACATCAGTTGATTTATCACAATCCAAAACGCGATCCCAGAACGTTAATTCGTGAGACTGCAAAACAGTTGACCAATAATATTTGCATGTCCGAAGATACAAACTTAACGCAGCGCACATACTCAGCGAATTCAATCCATACAACAATGGTTAAAGACAGTTTTAAACCTGAACGTAAACGTATCAGAAGCAGCGCTATAACATCGAAACGATAATTTCGGTCTTAGAATAATTTTAAATCTGCCGTTCCAGCATCATCTTTTTGATTTCGGCAATCGCTTTTGCCGGGTTCAGCCCTTTTGGACAGGTGTTTGTGCAGCTCATGATAGTGTGGCAGCGATAGAGGCGAAACGGGTCTTCTAATTCGTCCAGACGTTCGCCGGTGGCTTCATCACGGCTGTCGATCAACCAGCGATAAGCTTGCAACAAGACGGCTGGCCCCAGGAAGCGGTCACCGTTCCACCAATAGCTTGGGCAGGCCGTTGTACAACAAAAGCATAAGATACAGGCTGCCGGACCATGACCATCGGCCCCATTCAGCGCGTCTGAGTCGGCCGCACTTTGCAGACGTTCACGCGTTGGTGCCGGGGAGTCGGCTTTGAGCCACGGTTCAATCGCTGTCAATTGTGCATAAACGTGATTAAGATCCGGCACCAGATCCTTGATGACCGGCATATGCGGCAGCGGATAAACCCGCACATCGCTTTTGACTTCGCTGATCGGTTTCGTACAGGCCAACGTGTTGACGCCGTCAATGTTCATCGAACAGGATCCGCAAATCCCTTCCCGGCACGACCGACGGAACGTCAGGGAGGGATCGACATTGTTTTTGATATGGATCAGCGCGTCCAACACCATCGGGCCGCAATCATCCAGATTGATGGTGTACACATCAGTACGCGGGTTTTCCGCGTCGTCTGGTGACCAGCGGTAAATTTTAAAATTGCGCACCTTGTCTGCCGGTGCGCCATTAGCCGCATCGATCTGACGACCCGGTTTAATCTTGGAATTTTGCGGCAGGGAAAATTGAACCATCGCGACACGCTATCAGGCAAAAGGTGAGCTTTAACCCTAAGCGATAATCGTTAAAATTCAAGTGGTGCGTGGTTCAGGCTTGCAAACCAAATACTGTTTTGCCATCCGGCTGTTTGGTGACTGTCAATTTATAGCCGTAGTGCCGCACCAGAACGCCGGTCACATAGGCATGCACCAGACGCGCATCCAGATTTTGTGGCTCTACCGTGCCTTGCAGCGCGGCTTCCATGCCTTCACGAAACGCCGCGCCCTCACCGCTCACCTGAATTTCCAGATCGGGCTGTTGCGGCGTAACCTGACGCAATTTGATCAAGCCCTGCTTCGTCACCATTTCGCCACCCAAGACGATCAGGTTCAATGCTGCTTTCATCAGGCCGCGCGGTGCACCATCACCCATTGGCCATTCCGGCACATTGTCCGGCCATTCCAGCACGGAGCGCGTACCGTCAAAATACTCGAACGCCACTTTACGCATGTCTTTGGCGTCGATCTGATCACGGCTACCAGCAGCCCCGTAGATATAACGGAAGAAGACGCAAACGACGGCTGGCCTGTTCGGCACTTTTGCCGATCAAGTCAATCGCATCACGACCGGATTCCATACCCATATCTTCGAGCAACTCCAGCCCATTGCTGATGGCACCAACCGGTGAAATCACATCATGACAGATGCGTGAGGCCAGCAATTCAAGAACATAGGGATCAAGGAGAGCAACAGGGTGGGTCATTCAGCTTAATCTAACTTTCATCAACGGGATTATTGTGGTTGATGTTCGTCTGGTTTGTTAAACCTGTCAAGCGCGCCAGGAATGACAAAGGCAGCAGCACCTCTTACAAACGGAAGAACAGCTTGAGCAGCGTTGTAAAACATTTTTCCCGTCTCGATAAATAGTCCTATCGGACTGTGGCAGTCCATATCTTCAATTTGCTCGGGTGTCATAGCTGACTGATTCAGATAAAAATGCGCCTTAAACGTTTGATAGGGCTTGGACAACATTCAGATGTTCTGCTCTTTGACATTTGTTGCAAGTGCTGGGGGCTTGAAGTCCATGTGTTTTTTCTCCTGTTGCTTACTCGTGAGTATGACAAAGCGCATTTTCTTTTGCAACAAGAATTATGGCCTGTACCGACCCGGTATCAATTGACATTTGCACTAGTTATTGGTTCATTTGACACATTATGGCCCCGTGGCGGAACTGGTAGACGCCCACGACTTAAAATCGTGTGTCCTTGCGGACGTACCGGTTCGACTCCGGTCGGGGCTACCAATTTATCATACTGATAATTTACACCATATTATTCCTGTGGTTGGTTTTATAATAGCAACTGCATTCCTGGTCGCTGGTTTAACAAAATTTTTGATTCAAAATCAAATCTGAAACAAACTAACGTGTTTTTAGCTTAAAAAAAATTTTCATCACACAAAATGATTAATCGCCCGTACCTGCTCCCATTCAACTTCGGTTAAATAGGCGCCGCTTTGATAGAGCAGATTGTTGTTGATGTAATAAAGCATAAACTTGCTGCTATAGGTTAAATGCACGGCACCAACGTCAGGGAATGGTGGATAGTCGATAATAACCTTGCTGCTGGTATCGTCGCGTTTCAATGTACCGATGTGACAGTTATAGTTATAGTTGGCCGTTAGTGGCACGAACTCGCCGGTTTCATAAATGACCTTGTTCAACGCGCATTGTTCTGATAAATGCAACGCCCACATTTTATCGGTGAAATCCTTGTTGAAGATCGTTTCAAATTCTTTGGCCCATAGACCCCAGATCGAGCTGTCGCGGTGCATGGCAAACAAGCCGGCGGAAAACAGCACACGCCCGTGCATCTCACTCGCCAGTTTTGCGTCATAGGCTGCCTCGTACCACAATTTGATCAAATCCATAAAACGCGCATAATTTTCCTGGGAGTAATGCGAATAATTGAAACCGATAGCTGGTATCGACGGTCGGCACGATGACGATCTTTCGGCGCGTATTCTGTCGCGTAATCGATAAAAGTGCGGACGCACTCTGCCGACTGGAACCAGATATCGGTATCCGACATCATATACACATCATAGCCCGGGAAGATCTTGCGCAAAAACGGCCGCACAACCAACGATTTGTGATAATTTTGAAAATAATCCGGCAGGCTGTCGAACAGTTTTAATTCGTCAAACCGTTTGACAGTGACGTTGTGCGCGTATCAAGCCAGTCGCGCTGTTGCATCCTCCAGTCCGATATCCAAGGAAACAAATATCGAACATACATCGTTCGCGGGAAATAGCTCCTGCAGCGATAAGACCGTCCCCTTTGCCAGCGCAAAGAAAGCCGCATCACAACACAGACAAATAGCATTTTTATTCATGAAGTCCCTCGAATTCCAAGGTAAAATCGAGTTTTTAAGATAGGTTTAAGCGCGATATAATAACCAAAATCCGTTTCGATACAAATTTAATAAAAATCAAACAATATAAAAAATTAATTAATATTGACAGAATGTATTACCTATGGTACTTCGAAATTATAAAACAGGGCCAGATTAACCATGAACAACTACCTTCAAAAACAACACAAATGGCTTGAACAATATTACGATAATCATGATGAGATTATCCATGGTTTTACTGTCGCCACCCCTGAAAATAGAAGTCAGGACCAGTTAATAGCATTTTGCCAGCTTGATCGTGATATTTGGCAAGTTGATTTCGCTTTTCCCCATATACCAGCCAGCGTTGCAAAAGATTCCCCTGCTTACGCTGAAGCAAGCAAAAATATGAGAACGCTGGAATTAGAAAATGACAGACTCTTTTATATGTTTTCTACGAATGTAACTGAAAATGTTTGCGCGTTACGGGTTGGACAAAACAAACCGGCTTTTTGCCTGCGTTACACTATGAATCTTGAAGATGACACGATGGATGTTCAATTTCGGCAAGGCATTTGTCATGCTGATAGAAACATGAGTTTCAATGCGTTCGCCAAAAGCTTGATCGCCGAAAACAAACCTCTCCGAGGTCTGACAGAGTACATTATTGATCACCAGCGTTATGCCCATAGTGTTGTTACAGATCAGGCGGAACCGCCGCCATTCGATTTTGGCTTTGTCAGTCCTAAAACAGCAAGACGTATTCCCATCCATTGGGCGCAATTGACGAATTATAATCTTGCGGCTTATGCGCAAACACAGAATCTAAAGATGATTTATGAAGATGATTGGACACATACTGGCCAAGCTATAACACCCTCTCACAACGGTAACCTCAGTCTGCATTACAAAAGTTATAGCCCATATGCCAGGCTGGATAATCCGCTTGACCGTTTTACAGATGTTGTCAATGCTTTTGTTCTCGACGCTCATTTAAACGGTCTTGATGATCCTTATACGCAGGACGAACGCAGTGGTATCATTACATGCGCCAACAGCATCCAACGTGTTAATCAACTTCAACCATCGTCTCTCTAACCGCTTCCAGCAATTTCTTCACGTCATTCGTCGCGCGTTGTAGTGCCATGTCATCAGCAGAGCGTAACACCAGTGAAACGCCCACCTGCCCGTCCTTGAAATACGGATAGGAGCCGATAGCCACGTTGGTGTATTTATCCTGTAGTTTGCCTAGAGGCACGGCGATCTGGCCTTCGCGCAAATTGGTTTGCAGGGTTTTGGTTTTGAGCGGTTTGCCGCCTTGCAGGCTGTCGGCGATGCTGTCGAACATCGCTTGCATGATGTTGGGCACACCGGCCATCACATAAACATTTTCAATGATAAAACCGGGTGCAGCCGATACCGGATTATCAATCAATATTACGTCACGCGGCATGTCGGCCATGCGGGACCGCGCATCGTTCAAATCGTCCGCCTTGTAATATTTGCGCAAGCGGCGCAAGGCGTCGCTGTTGCGCTCCATGACGCGGCCAAAAGCACGGGCGACAGACACGGCCGTAATATCGTCATGCGTCGGGCCAATACCACCAGTTGTGAAGACGTATTGATAGCGCTTGCGCAAAGAATTGACCGCTTCAACGATATCGCTTTCCACATCCGGCACGACGCGCACCTGAGCCAGCTGAATACCCAGTGCATCCAGGCGTTGCGCCAGAAACGCAATGTTTTTATCTTCCGTGCGGCCCGATAAAATTTCATTGCCAATCACCACCAACGCCGCCAGGGCGCTATCAGGCAAATGATCGATCATGGAGACGTGATGTTTACGCATGGGCTTTGTTTTCTTGCGGGTTGGTTGAGGTTATGCTACATTGATTTCATTAAAAAACCTTAATTAGCTCACTCGCGCGAATTATCCATGCTGTCGCCTGCCTCGAACGTTCCTCTCTATAACACCTCTGGTTTCGCCGGCATGCACAAGGCCGGACAGGTGGCTGCTGGTCTGTTGGACCGCGTCACCCCGCACGTCGTGCCGGGCGTGACCACGGGTCATTTAAACGCCTTGATCACGCAATGGATCGGTGAGCTGGGCGTCAAGTCGGCCACCATCGGTTACCGCGGCTATCGCCACGCCAGCTGCATCTCCCCGAACCACGTCGTTTGCCATGGTATTCCCGGCGACAAGATTCTGGTCAATGGCGATATCACCAATATCGACATCACCGTTATCGTTGATGGCTGGTTTGGCGACACCAGCCGGATGTATACGGTTGGCGACACCATCAGCACCAAGGCGCGCAAATTGATTGATGTCACCTATGACTGCTTGATGGCCGGCATTGCCGCGGTGAAACCGGGCAACACGCTGGGTGATGTCGGCCATGCCATTCAGACCCTGGCCGAAAGCCACCGGTTTGGCGTGGTGCGCGATTTCTGCGGCCACGGCATCGGCCAGGCCTTCCATACCGAACCACAAGTCGTGCATTTCGGCAAACCGGGTGAAGGTCTGGTGCTGCAACCCGGCATGATTTTCACCATCGAACCCATGATCAATGCAGGCACCTGGCAGGTCAAAGTATTGAATGACGGCTGGACGGCCGTCACCCGCGACCGGCAACTCTCCGCACAATTTGAACATGCGGTTGGTGTAACTGAAACCGGTGTTGAAATTTTCACGTTGTCGTCCGCTGGATACACGAAGCCGCCTTATTCTTAGGATCAAAATGAATCATCTTTATTATGGCGATAATCTAAATGTCCTTCGTGAATCTATTCGCGACGAATCTATTGATCTGATATATCTTGACCCTCCATTTAATAGCAATGCTAATTATAATGTTTTATTCCGCAATCAAATTGGCGATAAATCCCAAGCGCAGATTGAGGCTTTTGACGATACATGGCATTGGTCAATCGATGCTGAACAAGCTTTTGATGAAGTAATTATGTCAGGACATGGAAATGTTGCTGAAATGTTACGCGCAATGCGGTCGTTTTTAGGTGAAAACGACATGATGGCTTATTTGACAATGATGGCAGTACGCATGATCGAGCTTCACCGTGTATTAAAGCTAACCGGTAGCCTTTATTTACATTGTGATCCTACAGCTAGCCATTATTTAAAGATCTTGCTGGATGCAATTTTTAAACCGGAAAACTTTCGCAACGAGATTATATGGTGCTATGAAATTGGTTCGCGTGGTAAGCGCGCTTGGGGGAAAAAGCATGATGTGATCCTTTTCTACACAAAGAGCGATAATTATACTTTTAACGTTAATGAAGTGCGTTCTCCAAGAAAAAAAACAAACATGAAAATGGAAATCGACGAGAACGGCAAATCTTGGCAAGTAAAAATAGATAAAAAATCTGGCAAAAAATATATGTATGAGGTATCGAAAGGAACTATTACACCAGATTGGTGGACAGGTATACAGCAATTAAATCGAAGCGAGAAAGAACGTTTAGGTTATCCAACACAAAAACCTGTTTCTCTTTTAGAACGTATCCTCAACGCGTCCAGCAATCCCAATGATATTGTACTTGACCCATTTTGTGGTTGCGGCACAACGATTCATGCTGCACAAAAACTGGGACGACAGTGGATCGGTATCGATGTCACTCATTTAGCCATTACATTAATCGAAAAACGCTTGCGCGACGCATTTCCCAGTATTGCGTTCGAAACACATGGCACACCAAAAGATTTGGCAGGCGCTATTGATCTTGCTGAGCGAGACAAATACCAGTTTCAATGGTGGGCTTTATCCTTACTAGATGCCCAACCATTTGGTGGTAAGAAAAAAGGGGCCGACGGCGGTATTGATGGCTTTATTTATTTTAAAAGTGATGCAAAACAGGTTGAACGTATTATTATCTCTGTTAAAGCTGGCAACAATGTTTCCGTTCCAATGGTGCGAGATCTAAAAGGTGTATTAGAACGCGAAAAAGCCCCAATGGGGATTTTCTTGACCTTAACGGAACCAACCCGACCTATGCTAGAGGAAGCAGCAAAAGCTGGTTTTTATGAAACACCAAAAGGTGGTCGTTTTCCTAAAATTCAAATTGTCACGATCAAAGATTTATTTGATGGCCGTAAACCACAGCTACCCGGTCTCAATATGGGAGCAGCATTTAAAACAGCGAAAATAGAAGAAACAATAGCTATACAGCAGAAACTATTTTAGATGTCCGACAATAATGCCGTCTTGAAAATCGCCGAAAAACCGCATTTCTACGGCCACCGCGACCGGTTGCGGCAACGGTTTTTGCAGGATAATGGGGCGTCGCTGGCTGATTACGAGCTGCTGGAATTGTACTTGTTCATGGCCATCCCGCGGCGCGACATCAAGCCGCTGGCTAAGCAATTAATTGCCCGGTTCGGCAATTTTTCCGGCGTGGTGACGGCTTCTATCGACAATCTGATCTCTGTTGACGGTATTTCCGAAGCGTCTGCCGTGGCCTTAAAAACTATTGCAACCGCTGCACAACGCCTGGCGCAACAGACAGCCATGGCGCAGCCGGTTCTCAATCAATGGCAGGCTGTCGTTGATTACTGCCGCATTGCCATGGCGCATGAAACCATCGAGCAATTCCGCATCCTGTTTCTTGACAACAAGAACAAATTAATTGCTGACGAAGTGCAGCAGGTCGGCACCGTCAATCATGCACCGGTCTATCCGCGTCAGGTCGTCAAACGCGTGCTGGAACTGAATGCCACGGCCATCATCATTGCGCATAACCACCCCAGCGGCGACCCCTCACCCTCGCGCGATGACATCGCCATGACCAAGGCGCTGCAGGATGCGTTGCAAACCGTCAGCGTGACGTTGCATGACCATCTGATCATCGGTCGTGACGGGATTACCAGCTTCCGCAGTCAAGGATTGTTGTGATAGACACAGAAACAACACGAATAGGACTGATTGGCGGTCTAAGCTGGGAATCCAGCGCGGAATATTACCGCATTATCAACCAAACCGTACAACAAGAAATGGGCGGCGTGCATTCCGCTGATATTTTGCTTTATTCTTTTGATTTTCAGATAATCAAAGATTTGCAATATGCAGGTAAATGGGATGATTTAACAGCCAAGATGGTCAAAGCCGCTCAAATTCTGGAACAAGGTGGCAGTCAACAAATTTTGATTTGCTCAAACACAATGCACAAAATGGCAGATCAAGTGCAGGCCAGTATTTCCATTCCTCTTCTCCACATTGCTGACCCGACCGGTGAAAAAATTCGGCAAGCCAGTTACAGTAAAGTCGCTTTGCTGGGTACTGCTTTTACCATGGAGCATGACTTTTATCGCGGTCGATTAAACGATAAGTTTCAGTTGGATGTGATTATACCAGATGCACCTGATCGTGAGATTGTCCAACAAACTATTTATAATGAGCTGGTCAAAGGTGTTATCAGTGATACATCACGCGCCGAATTTAAACGCATGATCGTCGACATGAAAGATAATGGTGCGCAAGCTGTTATTCTAGGATGTACTGAAATCATGCTGTTGATCAAGAATACAGACAGTGTTTTGCCTATTTTTGACACGACTACATTGCACGCTACGCGTGCTGCACAACTTTCTATTCGGCAATCATAAATGACCATTGCACAACGCGTCGCGGTTTTTCAGTTTGTCCGCGATATTCCCTATCACATTGGTCTGAACGATGCAGATGCGAATTATAATTGTGTGAGCAAGGCCGAAATGCTGGGCCAGATGCTGGCCGGTATCGGCATCAAATCGCGCCCGATTATTTGCACATTTGATTGGACGGAAACGCCGTTACCCGCAGACCTGCTTGCCATGCCGCGTGACCCCGGTGAAACACACCAGTTTTTACAAGTCTTTGTGCCACGAACTAAACAATGGGTGAATGTCGACCCGACCTGGGATAAAAAACTGACGTCTGCCGGTTTCGCGATTGCCGAATGGAATGGGCAAACAGACACGATTTTAGCCGTTAAGCCACATGTCATTTATTCACCAAATGACACCTTGCGGGTGATGGCTGAAGAAAACAATCCCGATATCGCCGCCAAACACATGGTGAAACATACGCCGTTTTATAATGGCATTAACCAATGGCTGCAAAAGCAAAGGGCGTTACATTATTAACAATAAATCTGGCTGGATTTTCTTTTTCAAGTAGATCATCTATTTTTCTATTTATAAAATCTAAACGCAATTCATCAAATTGTCTTAATGTGTCAGCAGCGGTATGAGATTGTCTATAGCCTTTCAAAATATCGGAACACAAGATCGGCTCTGAAATTAGACTTTCAGTTTGTCCATCTAGAACAACAGCAGCAGGATACAGTATTTTCGTCTCAGCTATATTTTTATGAATAAAATCAATATTTTTGATGCCAAGTGTATAAGAAAAATTCCCATAAACTCCCATTGGCAGACCAGATTTTTCATCTACTCCAAGATAAAAATTATACGCGATGCGGTCACGACCATCTGTGGCCGTTTTGACATCATACAGGCTCTTACGAAACAAGTCCCAGTTCATGCCGTATAAAATATGCTCGCCCATGGGTTAATTATATTGTTCCATAATATAATTTCAAGATCTATTTCTGAAACTCATCCCACACATTATACGGCTTATTCGTATCGGTCACTTCCGGCACATGCAAACCCAAACGGCCCAGTACATTTTGCATGTCGCGCGGCACGGGGGCGGTAAAGATTTTGCGTTTGCTTGTCTTTGGGTGTGGCACGGTCAGGTTAAGCGCATGCAGCCACAGATGATCGGCATAGCCCAACAATTCACGATATTGTGGCTTGCCACGTACCCCGCCGCCATATTTTCCGTCACCTAAAATCGGCACACCCAGATGCGACAGGTGCACACGGATCTGGTGCATACGGCCTGATAACGGGCGGCAGGCAATCAAGGCAACATCATCATGATACGCCAGCACACGATATTCGGTGATAGCCGGTTTGCCCTCGTCCGGATCGACGACAACTTTATCACCGTTCAACGAGCCTTTTTTGACCAGTGACGCTTTAATGGTGCCGGAATGGCTGTGCGGGACGCCAAGCGTGATGGCCAGATAGGTTTTATCGACTTCGCGGTTTTTAAAGGCATTGCCCAAAAATTCAGCCGTCGCGCGGTTTCTGGCGACAATCACAACGCCGCTGGTTTCCTTGTCCAAACGGTGCACCAGTTTTGGTTTGTCTTCGCTGTCTTTGACGAACGCTTTGAGCAGGCGATCCAGATGCTCCAAGGTTTTGCTGCCGCCTTGTGTTGCCAGACCAGCCGGCTTATCCAGCACGATGATATCGGCATCGTCATAAATTTTCAGTGATTTTGCTAAACGCAATTCGTCTTCACTCAATGGCTTTTCGTATTTATGCAGGCCGGTTGTTGGTTGCACATGACCGAATGGCGGGACACGCACGCTCTGGCCCATCGCGATTTTTTCATCGCCTTTGACGCGTTTGCCATCCAGGCGGATTTCCCCTTTGCGCATCGCTTTTTGAATCATCACATACGGAATGTCGGCCAAGGCTTTTTTCAACCAGCGATCCAGACGTTGCCCATCGGCGCTATCCGGTACGGCAAGTGGATTTGTTGTGTTGTTATTGGTCGTCATGATGTGGCTTTCTATTTTCTCTGGCTGTTAGTATCGCGCAATCGCGCAAAATATTCGAGACGTTTTTGCAGGTCACGTTCAAACCCGCGCGCGACCGGCTGATAAAATTCTTCCCGTGGCAAATCTGGCGGGAAATAATCCTGACCCGCAAAACCTTCCGGCGTATCGTGATCGTAAATGTAGCCCTGGCTGTAACCCAAATTTTTCATCAGCTTAGTCGGCGCATTCATTGCATGCGGCGGTGGCATCAGTGAACCGGAATGTGCCGCCGCGCGTTTCGTGTCTTTATAAGCCGTGTAGAGCGCGTTTGATTTTGGCGCTGTCGCGACATAGACAACAGCCTGCGCCAGTGCCAGCTCACCCTCTGGAGTACCCAGACGCTCATAGGCCTGCCAGGCCGCAATGGCTTGGACCAAAGCATTCGGGTCGGCCAGACCAATATCCTCAGACGCCATGCGCACGATGCGACGGGCCAGAAAATCAGGGTCTTCACCGGCTGATAACATGCGCGCCAGCCAATAGAGGGCCGCGTCAACATCCGATCCACGCACGGCTTTGTGCAAGGCACTGATTAGATTGTAATGCGCGTCTTCCTTGGCGTCATAGAGTGGCGCGCGCTGGTTTAAAATCTCGAGCAAAGCAGGTGCATCAATAAGCGTGTCTGTCTCTTCGCTGCCAACCATATCAACCATCTGCAACAGATAACGCGCATCACCATCGGCCAGGCCAATCATCGTCGCGCGCGCTTGCTCATCCAATGGCAAGGCTTTACCCCTATGCGTTTCAGCGCGCGCTAAAAGCTGGTCTAACGCTGCGGCGTCATGACGTTGTAACACCATAACGGAACAGCGCGATAATAACGCGCCGTTTAAACTGAATGACGGGTTTTCTGTTGTTGCACCGATCAATGTGATCGTGCCGTTTTCGACAACCGGTAACAGGGCATCCTGCTGGGCACGGTTAAACCGGTGAATTTCGTCGATAAATAAAATTGACTGCTGACCCATGGCCATGCGATCGGTGGCTTCGGCAAAGACTTTGCGCAGATCAGCAACTCCGGCCATCACAGCGGAGAGTTCCACCCAGTAACGCTCCGGGAAATTTTGTGCCAACACACGCGCCAAGGTGGTTTTGCCAGACCCCGGCGGCCCCCAGAAAATAAGGGACGGCAATTGATGACGGTCGACCAAACGGCGTAAAGCCCCTTTTGGCCCAACCAGGTGCGCCTGCCCCATCACGTCATCCACGGATTGCGGCCGCAGCAATTCCGCCAGCGGTTGTGGCATAAGCGGTTTTGCCGCTTGTAACAATGGCAAATCAGACCGGGATACAGGCTTTTTGGGCATAATTTAATCTAGCAAACAAACGTGGCATTCACACGCTTTTATTCGGCCTGCTCCATCAAGGTATGCTGATGTGGTACGGCTTTCAGCAGCATATATTCCTCACGCGTCGAGGTTTCAAGCGTTGCATGATGTACGGAAAACTGATTGTGCAGCATCAGTTTAACATCTTTTTTGACCTGCACTGGCAGTGCATTGCTGTTGACGATGATATGTGCTTCGACAGCATTGATATCTTCATTCAGGCGGCGAATGTGAAAATCGACGACGCGCTCGACGCCCGCAATTTTCAGGATGCTTTCTTTTGCCTGTGCCGGTGAAATATTTTCGGGTGCCGCGTCCATCAAAATGTTAATGACACGCTTGATCTCGCGCAGCATGGCATAGACCATCAAGCCCGCAATCAATAAGGATAATCCTGTATCCAGCCAGTACCATTGATGCGACATGATCAACAGGCCTGCAATCAGCACAGCGAACGACGACATGGCATCGGTGACATTGTGCAGGAATGCTGCGCGCATGTTAAGACTGCTTTTGCTGCCGCTGTAGAGCATCAAGGCTGTAGCCACATTCACGACAATCGCGATCAACGACAGGATCACAACAGGCAGGCCTTGAACCGGTTCAGCCGTGGTGAACAAACGCTGCATCGCGTCTTCGATAATGAAAATGGCAAACAAACCCAGGGAAATCAAATTGGCAAAGGCCGCAATCGTTTCAATGCGCTGGTGACCATAGCTATGCGTGGTGTCTGGTGCCAGACGTCCGTACCGCTTCGCCCACCACGCTAATAGCAATGTGATCGCATCATTGGCATTGTGCAAGGCATCCGCGACCAGCGCCAATGACCCGGCCAATAGCCCGCCAACAAGTTGCGCAATCGCCAAAAATGTATTGAGGACAAATGACACCAATAAGCGAAATTCGCTTTTTTCGGCGTTGGCATTGTGATCGTGTTGGCAAAAAACGGGCATGACTGATCTTACGAAACAGAATGTGAAAAAGATAGGAATAAAATTGTTTGCAAACAAGTCTTGAATTAAAAAAAGCCACTTTTGAAAGTGGCCTTTTTAGAATCTGGAGACGCTTTATTTAAGCTGCTTGATCCAATGTGTTGTCATCGGCTTCATCATAGACCGGGCCGCTATCTTTGCCTTTAGCGGTCACGTCGCGATCAACCAATTCAATAACTGCCATTGGGGCTGCATCGCCGTAACGATAGCCGGCTTTCAGAACGCGGGTGTAACCGCCTTGACGATCTTTGTAACGAACGGCCAGCACATCGAACAGTTTCTGTACTTGCGCCTGGTCACGCACTTCGGCAATCGCTTGACGGCGATTGGTCAGGCTGCCTTTTTTACCAAGCGTAATCGCTTTTTCCATGACACGCTTCAGCTCTTTGGCTTTTGGCAATGTCGTGACGATTTGCTCATGCTTGATTAATGCTGCCATCATGTTGGCGAACATCGCCATACGGTGGCTGGCAGTCCGATTGAGTTTACGGTGTCCATTATTGTGACGCATCAATAGTCTCCTGTTGTGCCACCGTGCTGTGGCGTTGCTGCCCTCAAAGATCGTGCGGTCTAAACCTTGAGAACGGATAAAATGTCATCGCTGCATCAGATGATTACAGCGATGCGGGACGTCGAACACGTGCCGAACCGCGAGTTGATTTAGCTGAATTGCTCATCCATTTTTTTGGCGAGTTCTTCAATGTTTTCTGGTGGCCATCCGGGAATGGTCATGCCAAAGCTGAGACCCATCACAACGAGCATTTCTTTGATTTCGTTCAAAGATTTGCGGCCGAAATTTGGCGTACGCAGCATGTCGTTTTCGCTCTTTTGTACCAGATCGCCAATATACAGGATATTGTCGTTTTTCAGGCAGTTTGCGGAACGCACTGACAATTCCAATTCATCCACTTTGCGCAACAGATTGCGGTTGAATGGCAAATCATCGCCAACGCCAGCGCCATTATTTTGCTCAGGCTCTTTGAAGTTGATGAACACAGCCAACTGATCCTGGAGGATACGCGCGGCATAAGCCAACGAGTCATCAGGAGTCAATGTGCCATTGGTTTCGATATCCAACGTCAGTTTATCGTAGTCAGTAATTTGACCGACACGGGTGTTCTCAACATTGAACGCCACTTTGCGCACTGGTGAGAAAATGCTGTCGACCGGGATCAAGCCGATTGGTGCATCTTCCGGACGGTTTTGCGCTGCGGGACGATAGCCTTTACCGGACTGGATCGTGAAATCCATTTTCAGCTCAGCGCCACGATCCAATGTACACAGAACCAAATCGGTGTTGACGATTTCGATATCACCTGGTGTGGCAATCATACCAGCGGTGACTTCAACCGGCCCTTTAGCCGACAACGTCATCGTTTTTGGCACATCGGTTTGGCCTTTGATGGCGATTTGCTTGACGTTCAAAACGATGTTGACAACATCTTCGCGAACACCCGGCAACGTGCTGAATTCATGCACCGCACCCTGGATTTTAACGGCAGTCACCGCAACGCCTTGCAGCGAGGACAGTAAGATACGACGGAGAGCATTCCCAAGCGTAATCCCGAAACCACGTTCCAGAGGTTCGGCAACCAGTGTACCAAAGCGTTTTGGGTCGCGATATTTATCGGTTTTAGTCGCCAATTTCTCGGGCTTGATTAAATCCATCCAGTTTTTTTGGATCACGTTGAACCTCTTCTGCAAAAGACCAGATTAAAAAATTTTATTCAATTAGACGCGGCGACGTTTCGGTGCGCGGCATCCATTGTGCGGGATTGGGGTCACGTCACGGATTGTGTTGATCGTGAAGCCCACGGCCTGCAACGCACGCAAAGCGGACTCACGGCCAGACCCTGGACCTTTAACCAAGACATCCAATGTCCGCAAACCATGTTCCATGGCCGCTTTACCGGCTGCATCGGCTGCAATCTGCGCCGCGTATGGTGTCGATTTCCGTGAGCCTTTAAAGCCCTGGGCACCACATGACGACCAGGAAATTGCATTTCCTTGTGCGTCGGCGATGGTGATGATGGTGTTGTTAAAAGTCGAATTGACGTGAGCAACGCCCGCGATAATATTCTTCTTCTCTTTTTTCTTCACTTTACCGCCGGCTTTGCCTGCGGATTTCTGTTGTTTAGCCATTGCTGTATCCTTGATAAACGAACGTCAGATCAATTATTTTTTGACAATTTTCTTGCCAGCGATCGCCACGGCTTTCCCTTTACGGGTACGGGCGTTGGTTTTCGTACGCTGACCGCGTACTGGCAAACCTTTGCGATGACGCAGGCCGCGATAGCAAGCCAGATCGACAAGACGCTTGATGTTCATCGCCACTTGACGACGCAGATCACCCTCAACGGTGTGATCCTTATCAATCGCCTCACGGATGCGCACCACTTCGTCTTCGGTCAATTCGCTGACCCGACGTGATTCATCAATGTTGACAGCTTTTAAAATGTCGCCCGACATCTTCCGGCCAATGCCATGGATATAGGTCAAAGCGATCAAAACCCGTTTTTTCACCGGTATATTAACACCCGCAATACGTGCCACGCGTGATTCTCCCAAATAGACTTCGATTCGCCTCAAAATTAAGGCGAAACAAGATGTTGAATTTGTTCACAAAAGCTGGACATGGAGGTGAAAAAACAAAGTTCCTGCTGGTGTAGCGGCATTATAGGACTCTGACACCAATCGTCAAGGACAAAATGTCAATCATTTAATAAGATTAAGCAACACAGATAAATTAGATGATTTTGAGCTTTTGCTGATCAAAATGCTCAACTCCTTCCCGGCTTTTCACCCATTTGGTGATGGGAATAGAAATTGGTAACGCTATAATCTCATAGGCAACTTTAAAGGCCCAAATTGATAAAACTATTGCGACAACTTTGCTAGGTGGCATCGTTCCGGTAAAGGCTACTCCAGCGAACACAGCAGAATCTAATAATTGTCCGACTGCCGTCGATACGGTAAACCGCATAGGCATCCATTTGGCATCTTGCAGAATTTTGAGGCGAGACAAGACAAAACTGTTGGATAATTCACCAACCACCCATGCAATGCAGCCAGCGACAGCAAAACGTGGGCTTTGCGCCATCAAAATCTCAAATGCGTCTTGATGTGGCCAAAAAGCTGCTGTTGGTAAAACAATAGCCAGTTGCGCAAACAGAGCAAACAGAATGGTGCAGATAAGTGCTGTCCATACGGCTTGTCGCGCTCGGTTAAAACCGTAAATTTCTGTCAAAATATCCGTGAGTATCGCACATAGCGGAAACACAATCGTTCCAGCCGGCATGATCAAACCATACAGATCAATCATTTTTGGCATAATCGCCATTGTGATCATGTACAAGCCACAAAATAGCCCTGTAATGACAGCAAAATATTTAGGCTGCCATTCGCTGTCATGAGAGGTGATTTTAAGTGTCATCTGATCCCCTAATATGAGTGTCAATTATGTGGATTTTTGAATAACCGCTTTAATCGACGCTGCCACCTGCTCAACACCTGCCATGCCGTCAACCTGTTGCAGTTGGCCTTTGGCGCTGTAGTACGGCAAGATCGGCGCTGTCTGATCGTTGAAGACTTTGAGACGGGTGCGGAATGTGTCCTCATTATCATCAGTCCGGCAGACAAACTCAGTCCCGCCACACACATCGCAGACACCATCAAGTTTTGGTGGATGAAACGTTTTGTGATAGCCCACACCACATTTGGCGCAAGAGAAACGGCCTGTAATACGCTCGACCAACGCTTCCTGGTCAACCTTTAATTCGATGACGGCTGTCAGTGTTTTGCCCTTTGTGGCCAGCATACTGTCCAAGGCTTCGGCCTGGGCTACGGTGCGCGGAAAACCATCTAGAATAAAACCGTTTTTACAATCGGGTTCATCGATGCGCTCATCGAGCATTTTGATCATCGCGGCATCCGGCATGTAAGCGCCAGACGCCATGATGGCTTTAATCTCCTCCGCAAATTCATCGCCCTTGGTCATACGGGTACGCAGCATGTCGCCGGTCGAAATCTGGACGATCTGATACGCCTGCTCTAATAGTTTCGCCTGTGTGCCTTTACCAGCACCAGGAGGACCAATCAGAATCAGGTTAATCGCCATCATATTTTCCTTATTCAAAACAAGATTGGGGCAACAGGCTTTGAATTAAGCACGCGCTTTGGCAAGTTTTGTCTTGTCTTTTTTCTGTCGCGACTTGCGCAGCAAGCCCTCATATTGATGAGCCACCATGTGCGCATGGACTTGGGCCAGCGTATCCATTGTCACTGACACCGCAATCAACAAACTGGTACCACCGAAATAAAATGGAATGGAATATTTCTTGATCAGCAACTCCGGCAACAAACAAATGAACGCCAGATAGGCCGCGCCGACAACCGTGATACGCGTCAGCACGTAATCCAGATAATCGGCGGTCGCTTTGCCTGGACGAATGCCCGGAATAAAGCCACCCATTTTTTTCAGATTGTCTGCAGTCTCTGTCGGATTAAAAATAATGGCCGTATAGAAAAACGCAAAGAAGATAATCAGTGCCAGATAGAGAAACATGTACAGGGGTGCGCCGTGTTGCATCCATTGTGCCATGTTGGCAAAAATACCGTCCGATTGCTGACCCGAAAAACCAACGACCGTCATGGGCAACATCAACAGCGATGATGCGAAAATCGGCGGCATCACACTGGCGCTGTTCAGTTTCAATGGCATGTGAGTCGACTCACCGCCATACATTTTATTACCCACCTGGCGCTTCGGATATTGTACCAAGACGCGACGTTGTGCGCGTTCCATGAAGACGATAAACGCGATAATCGCTACCGCCAGAATCATGATCAGAATAATGAATGCGCTGGAGATCGAACCGACGCGGCCCATTTCAAACAACTGCACAAGGGCTGCTGGCAAACGTGCGACAATACCCGCAAAGATAATCAGTGATGTGCCATTACCAATACCACGCGCGGTAATTTGTTCACCCAGCCACATCAAGAACATGGTGCCACCGACCAAGCTGACCATGGTCGACAAACGGAAAAATAATCCCGGTGCGATAACGGCAGAAATTCCGGTGCTGGCATGCATATGTTCAAGACCGACCGAAATGCCGTAGGCTTGAACAGTTGCCAATATCACGGTCAAATAACGCGTGTATTGATTCATTTTGCGGCGGCCCTGTTCGCCTTCTTTTTTCAGTGCTTCGAAGCGTGGAATGACAACGGCCATCAATTGCACGATGATCGATGCCGAAATATACGGCATGATGCTCAATGCAAAAATGGTCATGCGTTGCAATGCACCGCCAGAAAACATGTCGAACATGCTCAGGATTCCAGCACCCTGGCTTTTAAAAATATCAGCCAGAATTTGTGCGTTGATGCCTGGTAATGGAATGTGTGTACCGAGGCGATAAACCAGCAAAGCACCGAGTGTGAACCACAAACGCGCTTTCAGATCTTTCGCTTTGCTGAATGTGCTCAGATTAAACTGGCTGGCAAGTTGTTCGGCGGCAGAAACGGCCATAAAGGTCACCCGATAAGTTTATAGTTTTATGCAGGTAATCTTAAACAGTTAATCCTGTGGGTGCAAGGCGGTGGGGAAATTAAAGCGGCTTCCGGTAAGCGTATGCAGTCCGTTTATTGCTGTCTTGCCCATCAGGAGCTTCGCCCGTCTGATTAGGAGTTTCGCCACATTCCATCCCTAAAACATTTCGCATAGTGGTATCAAATACTGTCGCTAGGAACGGTTTTAGCTCAACTGGTACATCACCAATATTTTTGCCCGCAAGATAAGTTAGATCCACGATTGTTTCACAAATGGCATTCTTGGCTTGTTTACTTTGCAACTGCCATTCATCATCTGCATCGCTTGGAAGATCGAATAGAGCTTTGAATTGGCCTGGATTAAGCGCGTCTATCTCAATTACAGGCTTCGATTCCTTATCTTTCAAAATACACTTGGCAAACGGATTACCTGAAGATTGGTCGTCATACTTGCAGAACTCTAAATTCCATGCGTCGCGTTCATCCAATGTGCTCTGAACAACTCTTATGAATTGCTGTATCACTGAAAACCCTTTAGTTATGTTCTAATATTATCAGTACTCAGGAATTAAGACAATAAAAAACCGGCTAGAAAACCAGTTTTTTGTTCAGCTGGATACTGAAAATTACTTCTTCTTCGCGCGCTTGGCTTTCATTTCTTCTTCGGTTTTGGCTTCACGCAGCTTTTTCACTGGCGCTGGCAGTTCGATTTTACCGCCGACTTTCTCGACCATTTCCGTTGCTTTAGCCGACGCGCCTGCGATTTGCAGGGTCACTTTGCTCGTCAATTCGCCGTTGCCCAGCAAACGTACACCGTCGCGGACTTTGGTAATCAAACCCGCTTTTTTCAAAGCAGCACCATCAATTGTCGCTGTGGCTGTCAATTTTCCAGCATCAATTGCATTTTGCAATTGGCTCAGGTTAATGACCACGAAATCTTGACGGGAATGGTTGTTGAAACCGCGTTTTGGCAAACGGCGATACAACGGCATTTGACCGCCTTCAAAACCATTGACCGATACACCGGTACGGGCTTTTTGCCCTTTAACACCACGGCCGGCCGTTTTGCCTTTGCCAGAACCAATTCCCCGACCAACGCGGAACTTCTTGGTCATGGCACCTGGGTTATTTTCGAGTTCATTCAATTTCATTGTTTGTCTCCTGTGCAATCCGCTAATTAAGCGGACTTGCTTGTCGCTGTTTGGTCGACCGCAATTAAATGGGCCACTTTATTAATCATGCCTTGAATAGCCGGTGTTGCCTGCAATGTGCGGGTCTTACCAATACGGCCTAAACCGAGACCGAGCAATGTATCTTGTTGTGATTTGATACGGCCAGCCGAGCTTTTCGTTTGACGCACGGTCACATTGCCCGTCATTTGCGCTTGTTTCGGTGTACGCGGCTGTGACGGTGTTTTCGCAGCCTTTGGTTTTGCTGCGGTTTTGGCAATCGCCTTACCGCCTGTTGCTTTCATTGTCGCCTTTGTAGCGGTTTTTGCTGCTGGTGCTTTCGCTTTAGCAGCCGCTGCAGGCTTTGCTGTTGTCTTTTGGTCTGTCGTGGCCATCTTGTTTAATCCCTATACGCGTAAAGCTTATTCAGCTGTGTCGTCGCTAGCAGTTGCTGCGTCTGTTTTACCTGTCTTTTTGTTGCCAAGAATATCAGCAACTTTGCGACCACGGCGGGCTGCAACAACGCGTGGACTTTGCATCGCTGTCAAAGCTGCAAAGGTCGCACGCACCATGTTGTGCGGGTTCTGGGAACCCAACGATTTCGCCACAACGTCTTGAATACCTAAGGCTTCAAAAACGGCACGGGTTGGACCCCCCGCAATAATACCGGTACCCGCTGGTGCCGCGCGTAAATGCACACGGCCTGCGCCATAGTGACCAATCACATCATGATGCAAGGTACGGCCTTCACGCAATGGAATACGCACCATGTTACGACGGGCTTGTTCAGTGGCCTTGGTAATCGCATCTGGAACTTCTTTGGCTTTTGCAGCGCCATGACCGACGCGGCCCTTGCCATCGCCAACAACGACAAGTGCAGCAAAACCAAAACGACGTCCACCTTTGACCACCTTGGCCACACGGTTGATACTGACCAGACGATCGACGAGATCATCCTGCTCTTCGTTTGAATTGTTGCTACGGTCGTTATTGCGATCGTTTTGATTGCGTGGAGCCATGTTTTTGTTCCTCAAGATTTCTTATTAAAAGACCAAGCCAGCTTCGCGAGCGGCGTCGGCTAATGCTTTGATACGGCCATGATACAGATATTGACCACGGTCGAAAACGACTTCGGTAACGCCACTGGCGATCGCACGCTGTGCAACCAAAGCGCCGACTTGTTGTGCGGCAGCGACAGTCGCGCCGGTTTTCAACTTGCCTTTAAAGTCTTTATCGATTGTCGATGCAGCAGCAAGTGTGTGACCTTGTGCATCATCAATCAATTGCGCATAAATATGTTTGCCTGAACGATACACAGATAGACGCGCACGACCAGTTGATTTAACTTTGGAACGTGTGCGGTAAGCGCGGCGTTGGTCTGATGTCAGACGGTGATGATAGGCCATGGCCTTATTCCTTTTTTTCTAACGAGCGTTTATTTCCGACAAACACTCAAGGGTCATAATAGTGCGTAATGATACTAACGCGAAGAATTACTTCTTCTTGCCTTCCTTCATGATGATGACTTCGCCTTTATAGCGTACGCCTTTGCCCTTGTAGGGCTCTGGTGGACGGAAAGCACGAATATCAGCAGCAATCTGGCCAACACGTTGTTTATTGTGGCTCGACAGAATAACTTCTGTTTGCGACGGTGTTTCAATTTTGATGTCTGGCGGACATGGGAAACGAATTTCGTGGCTGTAACCCAGTTGCAAAACCAGTTCTTTACCCTGCATGGCGGCACGATAACCAACACCCTTCAGTTCCAACTCACGTTTGAACCCTTCAGAAACGCCTTTAACGGCATTCTGGAGCAAACGTTGCGTCGTTGCATATTGCGAACGGGTACGTTGTGTTTCGTTATTCGCCGTCACAACCCAAGTGCCATCAACTTCTTTAACTGTGACATCATCGCGGATGGCTACGGTATCTTCGCCCATTTTGCCTTTAATCGTGGCGACGCCGTTAGCAAGCGTAACGGTAACGCCAGCTGGGACTTTAACAGGGTGTTTTCCAACACGTGACATCTTTAACTCCTATAATTCTTTCTGGTACGCGGTCTTCTTAGAAGACTTCGCACAACACTTCGCCGCCGACATTTTGTGTCCGGGCTTCGGCATCCGACATCACACCTTTTGGTGTCGAGAGAATGGCGATACCCAAACCGTTATAAACGGGGTTCAAATCATTGATCTTGCTATACACGCGACGGCCGGGCTTGGACACGCGCTTGATGTTACGAATGACCGGTTCGCCTTCAAAGTACTTCAACTCGACATTGGCTTGTTCCTGGCCATTATCCTGTTTCGATACCGTGTATTCACGGATGAAACCCTGGCACTTCAAAACTTCCAAAACGTTGTTGCGAACGTTTGATGTTGGCGTAACCAGCGTACTGCGATGCGCGGATTGCGCATTGCGGATGCGGGTCAACAAATCGCCGATTGGATCTGAAATAGACATGTTATATCCTTTTGTCTCTTCTCTGGCTTACCAGCTTGATTTCACGATGCCAGGAATTTTTCCTTCACTGGCCAATTTGCGGAACAACACCCGGTTCATCCCGAACGCGCGCATGAAACCGCGTGGGCGGCCATCATATTTGCAGCGATTACGCAAACGCACGGCAGCCGAATAACGCGGCATGTCATTGAATTTCTGTTGCAACGCCATCAAAGCGTCAAAATCCAATTCGCCTTTACGGGCTTCAGTTTGTTGATCTTTCAAAGCAGCGCGCTTGGCAGCAAATTTTTTGACCAGCTTCGCGACTTTGTTGTTCTTATTGATGGAACCAATTTTTGCCATCTTATTTGCTCCCTGCTTTGCGGAACGGGAAGTTGAGAGCTTTCAACAATTCACGCGCCTGATCATCTGTTTTCGCGGTGGTGCAGACGATAATATCCATACCCCACATTTTCGTTACTTTATCATAGTCAATCTCTGGGAAGATCAAATGCTCTTTCAAACCCATGGCATAGTTACCACGACCGTCAAAACTCTTGTCGTTCAAACCACGGAAGTCACGCTGACGTGGCATTGCGATATTGACCAGACGATCAAGAAATTCGTACATACGTGTTCCGCGCAAGGTGACCTTGCAACCGACCGGCATGCCTTCACGCAGTTTAAACTGTGCAATCGATTTTTTAGCGATCGTCATGATCGGCTTTTGACCAGAAATCAGCGTCAAAGCAGCAAATGCATCATCAACCATTTTTTTGTCTTGAACAGCTTCGCCAACACCCATATTAATGACGATCTTTTGCAAGCGCGGCACTTCCATGATGTTTTTGTAGTTACCATCTTTCATCATTTGCGGATGAATGGTCTTTGTATAATGTTCTTGTAAACGGGCCATAGTCATGAGAATTCCCCTTAAGCTTTCTGCGCTGCGGCAATCGCTTCACCAGACTTGCGGGCGATGCGGGTTTTCGTGCCATCAGCATTCAACGTATAACCAATGCGGGTTGCTTTGCCAGATTTTGGATCCAGCAGCGCAACGTTCGATACATGCAAGGTCGCTTCCATGCTGTCGATACCACCTGGATTGGTGGCAGACGGCTTACGGTGTTTTTTCACCATGTTGACGCCTTTGACCAGCACACGCTGTGCTTTTGGCAAAGCTTTTAAGACTTCGCCTTGTTGGCCTTTATCTTTGCCGGTCAAAACGATGACAGTGTCACCCTTTTTGATCTTCATTTTAGCCGTGAAATTTGGTTTTTGTGTCGTTGTCATGTCATCCGCCTCTTACAGCACTTCCGGTGCCAAAGAAATAATCTTCATAAAGTCCAAGTTACGCAGTTCACGTGTGACTGGTCCAAAGATACGTGTACCAATTGGCTGCTTATCTTTGTTAATCAAAACGCAGGCGTTTTTATCAAACCGGATCGCCGAACCATCGACGCGTGTCAAACCAAAGCTGGTCCGCACAATAACTGCACGGAATTTTTGGCCTTTTTGAACTTTGCTACGGGGAATTGCATCTTGAACTGAAACAACGATGATATCACCGATGTTGGCTGTGCGTTTGTGCGAACCACCTAACACCTTGATGCATTTGACATGCTTGGCGCCGCTGTTATCCGCTACTTCGAGGGCTGTTTCCATCTGGATCATCGCCTGGGTCTCCTTCTTTCCTTTTAGGGGTATCCGCTGTCGGGACGTTCCTAAAGTTAGTCTTGTCTATGAATAACTTACGCAGCACTTGTGGCTGTGACGGCTTTTTCTTTGGTCTCAGTGACTGTCCAAGTTTTACGCTTGGAAATCGGAGCGCATTCTTCAATAACAACCAGATCACCGGTCCCTACTGTGTTGCTTTCATCATGCGCCAAATATTTTTTGCTGCGCTTGAAATATTTTTTGTATAGCGGGTGCATCACGCGACGCTCAACCAATACAGTTACTGTCTTGTCTGCTTTGTCGCTCACAACGCGACCTTCCATAATCCGACGTGGCATGTCTTATGCTCCTTTAGCGACGCGTGTGCGCGCGTTCAATTCTGTTTTAATCTGGGCAACTTCGCGTTTAGCCAAACGGTTGGCGCTGGTGTCAGCCTGTTGGTTCGTCGCCTTGCGGAAACGGATATTCATTTGCTCTTTAGCCAAGTCATTTAAACGCTTGGTCATTTGGTCGTCTGTCAAGCGACGGACATCATCAATTTTGCTCATTTTAGCCATAACTTACGCAGCCTCCCCGATCCGGGTAATAAATTTGGTTTGCAGCGGCAATTTGGCCGCGGCCAGCAAACATGCTTCTTTTGCCAATTGAGCTGGCACGCCATCAATTTCGAACATCACGCGACCTGGGTAAACGCGAGCGGCCCAGAATTCTGGTGCTCCTTTACCACTACCCATACGGACTTCAGCAGGCTTGCGTGAAATCGGCACATCCGGGAAGATGCGAATCCAAACACGGCCTTGACGTTTCAGGTGACGTGAGATGGCACGACGTGCGGCTTCGATCTGACGGGCCGTCACACGCTCAGGTGCAATTGCCTTTAAACCAAACGCGCCAAAATTCAATTCATTACCACTATGGGCAATGCCATGAATCCGGCCTTTAAAGGCTTTACGGAACTTACGTTTTTTCGGACTTAACATCGTCGTCTACCTTTTCTTGAACTCTAAAGCTTATGACCGGTGATGGTTCGGCTGTTGCTCTTGCAACAACTTATCTTGCGCCATCGGGTCATGAGCCATGATATCGCCTTTGTACACCCAAACTTTGACGCCGATAACGCCATAAGTCGTGTGAGCTTCAACAACACCGTAATCGATATTGGCACGGAGTGTATGCAACGGCACACGGCCCTCACGATACCCTTCAGCGCGGGCAATGTCAGCACCAGCCAAACGACCGGCACAATTGATCTTGATGCCCTGGGCACCAAAACGCATTGCAGATTGCATAGCACGCTTCATCGCGCGTCGGAAGGATACACGACGCTCAAGCTGATTCGCAACACCTTCTGCGACTAATTTGGCATCAATTTCAGGTTTACGGATCTCAAGGATGTTTAAAGCCACATCCGAACCGGTCATTTTGGCAATTTCAGCACGTAATTTCTCGATATCAGCGCCTTTTTTGCCAATAATAACGCCTGGACGAGCGGTGTGCAGCGTTAAGATCATTTTTTTGGCGGCACGTTCGATGATGATACGGCTAATACCGGCTGTTTTCAGCTTTTTGAACAAGAATTCACGAACAGTGATATCTTGATACAACATGTTGGAATAATCTTTGCCCGCATACCAGCGGCTATCCCATGTCCGGTTAATACCAAGACGCAGACCAATTGGACTAACTTTCTGACCCATTATACATTCTCCTTTTGCGCATCCTGGCGCGTCGCAACAACAACGGTCAAATGGCTGAATGGCTTCATAATCGGGGCGCCGCGGCCTTTAGCGCGTGGACGCATGCGTTTCATGACCAAGCCTTTGCCAACAGTCGCTGTTTTCACATACAAACGGTCAACATCAAGATTGTGGTTGTTCTCAGCATTCGCTATCGCGGATTGCAAAGCCTGCAACACCGGGCGTGACACGCGTTTGGTTGAAAATTCCAGATCATACAACGCCTTTTGAACGTGCTGACCGCGGATCATCTGGGCAACCAGATTGAGTTTTTGCGGGCTGGTGCGGATATTTTTCAAACGGACGATGGCTTCGTTCGCTGTATCGACACGCGGGGCGTTAGCTTTCTGTCCCATGATTATTTCCGTTTCGCTTTCTTATCGGCTTGGTGACCGTTATAGGTGCGGGTCGGTGAGAATTCGCCCAGTTTATGGCCGATCATCTCTTCAGTGACCAACACTGGAATGAATTTATTACCGTTATGCACACCAAATGTAATGCCAACGAAATCCGGCAGGATCGTCGAGCGGCGGGACCATGTCTTCACCACTTCGTTCCGACCGGAACTTTTCACTTTATCAGCCTTCGTTAACAGATAACCGTCAACAAAAGGACCTTTCCATACTGAACGACCCATCGTGGTCTCCCTTACTTACGTTTAGTGGCGCGACGGATGATCAGGCGATCAGTCGCTTTATTTTGACGTGTCTTGTAGCCCTTAGCTGGCTGACCCCAAGGCGAAACCGGATGACGGCCACCAGAGGTACGACCCTCACCACCACCCAGTGGGTGATCGACCGGGTTCATCGCGACACCGCGAACGTGTGGGCGCTTGCCTAACCAACGTTTACGACCGGCTTTACCGAGGTTCACGTTCAGGTGATCTGGATTGGAGACCGCACCAACACTCGCCATACAATCAGCAGGCACCATGCGGAGTTCGCCGGATGATAATTTCAACTGGGCATAGCCGCTGTCACGACCAACCAATTGCGCATAGCAACCAGCAGAACGGGCCATTTGACCGCCTTTTCCAGGCTTCATCTCAATGTTGTGAATGATCGTCCCAATCGGCATATTGCTCAACTTCATCGCATTACCAGGCTTGACGTCTGTCTTTTCGCCAGCAATAACCTGGTCGCCAGCCGTCAATTTTTGTGGTGCCAGAATATAAGCCTGGGTACCATCCGTGTAATTGATCAGAGCAATAAACGCTGTGCGGTTTGGATCGTATTCCAAACGCTCAACCGTTCCGGGCATATCCAGCTTCGTACGTTTGAAATCGATCAAACGATAGGATTGTTTGTGACCACCGCCGCGATGACGCAACGTGATACGACCCATATTGTTACGGCCGCCGGTTTTGGTTTCGCCTTCGGTCAATTTCTTGACAGGCTTGCCTTTCCACAACTCTTTACGGTCGACCTGCACCAATTGGCGGCGACCAGCTGAGGTTGGATTAAACTTTTTCAATGCCATGATCTAATCTCCCTTACGCGCCCGTTGTGACATCGAGCGTTTGGCCTTCGGCCAAGGTCACGATGGCTTTTTTCACGTCAGAGCGTGTTCCCAAAACGCCTTTGAAGCGCTTCATTTTGCCCATAGTGTTCAACACGTTGACTGCAGTCACTTTAACGTTGAAGACTTTTTCGACAGCCAGCTTAATTTCAGGCTTGGTCGCATCTGGCGCAACAATAAATGTCACTTGGCCAAACGCGGAACCGTTTGTCGATTGCTCGGTAATCACCGGACGCTGCAGAATGCGGTATGCACGCTCTTCGCTGATCGAACCGATTTTGTATTTTGCACTACGATTGCTCATGCTGCTAAACGCTCCTGCAAGGCGGCTGCCGCATCTTGCGTTAAAACTAAAGTGTCATGCTTCAGAATATCAAGAACATTTGCGCCTTTTTGTGGCAAAACGTCGATATGCGGAATGTTGCTGACGGCGCGTTGGAAATTACTGTCCAAATCACCGTTGAAAATGATCAATGCATTTGTCCAGTTCAAACCTTGCAGTTTGGCGGATGCATTTTTCGTTTTGTGCGTGTCCAGAACAGCCTGATCCAAAATGATCAGCTTGCCGCTTTGGCTCTTGGCTGACAATGCTGAACGCAAGGCCGCAACACGCATTTTTTTCGGCAGATCCGTTTCGTGACTACGCACAACCGGACCAAACACGGTTTGACCACCGCGGTGATGCGTCGCGCGGGTCGAACCCTGACGCGCATTACCCGTGCCTTTTTGTTTGAACGGCTTTTTACCGGTACCGGAAATCTCAGAGATCGTTTTGACCTTGTGTGTTCCTTGACGCGCTTTGTTACGCTGCCAGTGAACGGCACGGGTCATCAGATCCAGACGAACTGGCGCTCCGAAGATCGCATCAAGCAGGTCGAACTCGCCGACTGTCTTGTTTTCAATGCTGATAACAGGATGTTTCATTGGGCTTAGGCCTCATCCGCTTGTGTTGTATTGTCAGTTGTATCAACTGCTGGCGTTTCAGCTGGCGCAGTGCCAACCGATGCAGCTGACGCTTGTGCTGTTGTTTTCAAACCAGCCGGTGTCGGCAATTCGATCCCTTTGGTTTGTTTTTTCACAGCATCCGTAATTTCGACCCAGCCTTGATCATGGCCAGCGATTGAACCGCGCACTAAAATCAAGCCGTTTTCAGCGTCAACTGACACGATTTCCAGATTTTGTGTTGTCGCACGGACATCGCCCATGTGACCAGCCATTTTCTTGCCTTTAAAGACTTTGCCTGGATCCTGACGTTGACCGGTCGAACCATGGGAACGGTGAGACACAGACACACCATGCGAGGCGCGTAAACCATGGAAACCATGACGCTTCATCGCACCGGCAAAACCTTTACCGATTGTCGTACCCGCCACATCGACCAATTGACCTGGCACAAAATGAGCAGCCGACAATTCAGCGCCAACATCCAGCAAATTGGTATCCGACACGCGGAACTCAACCAGCTTCATCTTTGGCTCAATATTGGCCTTGGCATAAGCCGCACGTTGCGGTTTCGCAACATTTTTTGGTTTCGCTTTGCCGGCGCCCAATTGGACAGCGGTATAACCATCTCTCTCGGTTGTACGAACAGCTGTGACCTGACATTGGTCAACGTGCAACACGGTGACCGGCAGAACCTGGCCGTTATCGGCGAATACCCGGGTCATCCCGACTTTTTTAGCTAAAATACCTGTACGCATCTCATTCACCCTTTAGGCCGCTTGCGGCAATTTGATGTCGAGGTCGACGCCGAACGGGAGTTCCAGCTTCATCAGCGCATCCAAGGTTTGCGGCGTTGGATCAACGATATCCAGCAAACGTTTGTGTGTGCGACGCTCGAACTGCTCGCGTGACTTCTTGTTCACGTGCGGCGAACGCAACACAGTGAATTTCTCGACGCGGGTCGGCAGCGGAATCGGACCGCGGATGGCCGCGCCCGTACGTTTGGCCGTATTCACGATCTCGTGTGTGGATTGATCCAACACGCGGTGATCGTAGGCCCGAAGCCGAATACGGATGGTTTGTGCTTCCATGATCCAATCCTTACCTTTATATAACCCTGTAAAATTTACTTCGTAATCTTGGCAACAACGCCAGCACCAACGGTGCGGCCGCCTTCGCGGATCGCAAAGCGCAGGCCTTCTTCCATCGCGATCGGCGCGATGAGTTCGACATTCACTTTGACGTTATCGCCCGGCATCACCATCTCGGTACCGCTTGGCAACTGCACGATCCCGGTGACATCCGTCGTCCGGAAGTAAAACTGCGGACGGTAATTGCCGAAGAACGGCGTGTGACGGCCACCCTCTTCTTTGCTGAGCACGTACACTTCGGCTTCGAAGCCGGTGTGTGGCGTGATACTGCCCGGCTTGGCCAGAACCTGGCCGCGCTCGATGTCTTCACGCTTGGTGCCACGGAGCAACGCCCCGATATTGTCGCCGGCCTGACCCTGGTCAAGCAACTTGCGGAACATCTCAACGCCCGTGATGGTGGTCTTCACCGTTGGCTTGATGCCGATGATCTCGACCTCTTCACCCACTTTGACAATCCCACGCTCAACACGACCGGTACACACCGTGCCACGACCCGAGATCGTGAACACATCTTCAACCGGCATCAGGAACGGCTTGTCAACCGGGCGCTCAGGTGTTGGGATGGCCGTATCGACCGCTTCCATCAGCTTGATGATCGCTTCGCGACCCAAACCATCGGATTTGCCTTCGAGAGCCGAGACAGCCGAACCGCGGATGATCGGAATATCATCGCCCGGGAAGTCGTACTTGGACAGCAACTCACGGATTTCCATTTCAACCAGTTCGAGCAGTTCTTCATCATCGACCAGGTCGCACTTGTTCATGAACACAACCAACGCTGGAACGCCAACCTGGCGGGCCAACAAAATGTGCTCACGGGTTTGTGGCATCGGGCCGTCAGACGCCGACACAACCAAGATCCCGCCATCCATCTGGGCCGCACCGGTGATCATGTTCTTGACGTAGTCGGCATGTCCCGGGCAATCCACGTGGGCGTAGTGACGGTTCGCCGTCTCATACTCAACGTGCGCCGTGTTGATCGTGATCCCACGCGCACGCTCTTCCGGCGCTGCGTCGATATCGCCATACGCGCGGAACTCAGCCCCGCCCGACTCAGCCAAAATCTTCGTGATCGCCGCCGTCAATGACGTCTTCCCATGGTCCACGTGACCAATCGTCCCAATGTTCACGTGCGGCTTGTTCCGCACAAATGTACTTTTTCCCATGATAAACTCCTGTTACCTTTATAGATTAACCAGCCATTTTGGCGCGCACTTGGTCGGCGACCATTTGCGGCACTGGCTCGTAGTGATCGAATGTCATTGTAAACTGCGCACGTCCTTGTGACATGGAACGCAGCGTGTTCACGTAACCAAACATGTTGGCCAATGGCACCATGGCATTGATGACACGGGCATTTCCGCGCTGATCCATACCGGACACCTGGCCACGGCGTGAGTTCAAATCGCCGATGATGTCACCCATATACTCTTCAGGTGTCACCGCTTCGACGCGCATCACAGGTTCCAACAGAACCGGTTTGGCTTTGGCAATACCTTCTTTATACGCGGCACGAGCGGCAATCTCAAACGCCAAGGCGCTGGAATCGACATCATGGAACGCGCCATCGGTCAACGTCACTTTGAAATCAACCATCGGGAAGCCGGCAATAATGCCTGTTTCCTTGGAGTTTTCCAAACCTTTGACGACGCCTGGAATATATTCTTTCGGCACGGAACCGCCGATAATCTTGCTTTCAAACTCGTAGCCTTTGCCCATTTCACTTGGCTCAAAGGTCAGCTTGACACGCGCAAATTGCCCCGTACCACCCGATTGTTTCTTGTGGGTGTAGTCAACATCTGCACGTTGCGTAATGGTTTCACGATAAGCCACCTGTGGGGCGCCGATATTGGCTTCAACCTTGAATTCGCGACGCATACGGTCAACGATAATTTCCAAGTGCAATTCACCCATACCAGCCAAAATCGTCTGACCCGATTCGTGATCAACAGATACACGCAAGGTTGGATCTTCGCTCGACAGACGCTGTAACGCTGTCGACATTTTTTCCTGGTCAGCTTTGGTTTTCGGTTCAACAGCGATCTCAATAACCGGCTCCGGGAAATCCATTTTCTCGAGAATGATCGGATGTTTCGGATCGCACAATGTGTCACCGGTGCGTGTATCTTTCAAACCGACAACAGCGATAATATCCCCAGCCGTCGCAACTTTAATCTCTTCACGTGTATTTGCATGCATAAGCAACATACGGCCGATACGTTCTTTATTATCGCGAACTGTATTTTGCACAGACTCACCGGATTCGATTTTACCGGAATAAATACGCACGAAAGTCAGGTTACCAACAAAGGGGTCATTCATGATTTTGAACGCAAGACCTGAGAATGGTGAATCTTCGCTGATGATGCGGCTATCTGGCTGCTCAGGATCAGCAAAGCTGACGCCTTTGACGTTTCCGCGATCCAATGGATTCGGCAGGTACTCGACAACAGCATCCAACATCGGTTGAACGCCTTTGTTTTTAAACGCAGAACCACATAGAACCGGGAAGAATAACTGATCGCGCACAGCAATCCGGATACAACGCTTGATATCGTCGTTGCTGATGTCTTTGCCTTCGATGTAATCATTCATCAAAGCATCGTCCATATCAACGGCGGCTTCGATCATATATGCGCGGTACTCTTCGGCTTTCGCTTGCAGATCAGCCGGAATTGGCACGATATCGAATTTCGCACCGAGCGCTTCGTCTTTCCAGACGATCGCGTTCATGTTGACGAGGTCAACGACGCCGACAAACTCATTCTCGGAGCCAATCGGCAATTGCAATGGCACGGCTTTGACGCCGAGACGATCTTTGATCGAGTCCAGGCAAGCATAGAAATCAGCGCCGATTTTGTCCATTTTATTAACGAACATAATGCGTGGCACGTGATACTTATCGCCCTGACGCCAGACGGTTTCTGTTTGTGGCTCAACGCCCTGGTTGCCATCAAGAACGCAGACAGCGCCATCGAGAACACGCAACGAACGCTCAACTTCGATTGTGAAGTCAACGTGACCTGGCGTGTCAATAATGTTAATGCGGTAAAGTTCGTCGTCGATCGGACCTTTCCAGAAGCATGTTGTTGCAGCAGAGGTAATCGTGATGCCACGCTCCTGCTCTTGCTCCATCCAGTCCATGGTGGCTGCACCTTCATGCACTTCACCGATTTTGTGCGACTTGCCGGTGTAGTACAGAATACGTTCAGTCGTCGTCGTTTTACCTGCATCAATGTGAGCCATGATGCCGATGTTACGGTAACGATTTAAAGGAACTTGTTCAGCCATTGTGATCTCTCAACCTAAAATTTTCTACCAGCGGAAATGCGCGAAAGCTTTGTTGGCTTCAGCCATTTTATGGGTTTCTTCGCGCTTTTTCATGGCCGAGCCACGGTTGTTCAGTGCGTCATTCAATTCACCGGCTAGTTTTTCCGTCATCGTGCGCTCGGAACGTTTGCGCGCTGCACCGATCAACCAGCGAACAGCCAAGGCCTGGGCACGAGAACCGCGAACTTCCATTGGCACCTGATAGGTCGCACCACCGACACGGCGGGATTTAACTTCAACTTGTGGCTTGGCGTTGTTCAACGCATCGTGGAAGGCATCCAAACCGTCACGCTTGGCCGATTTGCCGAGCAACTCCAGAGCACCGTAAACGATGGCTTCAGCGACGGATTTTTTGCCATCTTCCATGACAGCATTCATGAATTTAGCCAAGACCAAGTCATGAAACTTTGGATCTGGCAGAATTTGACGTTTTTCGGCGGCGTGGCGACGTGACATAGCTTATTTGCCCTTCTTCGCGCCGTACAACGAACGGCTTTGTTTACGGTTCTTGACGCCTTGGGTATCCAAAGCACCACGGACGATACGGTAACGCATACCGTTCAAATCTTTAACGCGACCGCCATGAATCAGAACAACAGAGTGCTCCTGCAAGTTGTGTCCTTCACCGCGAATATAAGCCAACACTTCATATTTGTTGGTCAAACGCACACGCGCAACTTTACGCAACGCGGAGTTCGGCTTTTTCGGGGTCACGGTATAAACGCGTGTGCAAACAGCACGTTTTTGAGGGTTACCCTGCAACGCTGGAACCAGGTTGCGGTATTTCTTTTCGGAGCGCCCTTGGCGCATCAGCTGGTTAATCGTTGGCATCATTCACCTTATGTGTTCTGCCCCTTTGAGGTTATCTGGGGAGGCTTGCCGTTGTCGTCCCCGTTGCCAGGGTGGTGTCATTGAAACGACAGAATCGATTGAAACCGAGTCCATCATTAAGCGGTCTAGTCAGTGGCTGTAAAATCGTGCATCGCACGGCTCTTAAGACACAAAAAAAACACACAGAAACAATTAGTTGTTTTGCTGTGTGCCGGTTCAAAAAGCGACAAGATCGGATTTTAGAACCGGGCTGCGTTTAAACAGAATCTGCTTACTGCCAGCCCCATCCCGCTTTGGGATGTAGGGAACATATCAAAGATGCATAGGATTCGTCAAGCGTATTATAAAGAATTCGCAAAGAAAAAGAGATTTGGTAGCGTTTACTCTAACTGCATTTTAGGTCAAAGATTCTGCATAGTGGCACCTAATTTATCATATTAAAGAAAATCGAGACTGACACCCTCACTAAAAACTAAAGTTTGCACAGTTAACATATATATTGAAATTATCTGTCCTACTATCTTAATGAGTTGAACATCAGCGTTTTATTAACAGGTTACTCCACTGCCTCCCCATTTCGTCCAAGCCGAGCCGGAGCAATAACAAAGTGTGTCGGTAGTTGCGTTATAACTAATACGACCTTGTTTTGCTGTAGTGCATGTACCACTATCATAGCCAATCTGAAGCAAACTTTTAGCTGCTGTTGTACTACTCCCCGTCACTGCGCTTTCTCGCTCCTGCCACGTCGTGCCATCACAAACAAGGTCAGTATAACGGCTATTCAAAAGAATATTATTAACCGGCGCACCTGAGCTAGTGCATGCACTGCCAATTGTTTGGGTTTGGGCTTGCGCTGGTTGAACACACCAAAGCGTTAAGCCTGCACAAATTGCAATACTGTATAAGTAGATTAGAAACGCTTTAATCGCCATAATCGTAACCTTCTTATTGGACTGCAAATGTGGTTGAAGGTGCAGTAAAGTTAGTTGTGTAGCGAGCAACCCCCTTGGTAACTCGCGTGTCATATAAGTAACCCGGAAAATAGTAAAGATATGTCGTATTTTCTGAACGGCCAAGCGTCACATTATTCGAATTCGCCAGATTGGTGGAGTTTGAGGAACTGCCAACCTGTGTTCCGTTGATAAAATAAAGCAGAGTGCTGCCCGACCTTGAAAAGGCTACATGATACCATGTATTAAGATTAAGCGTTGTAATCGTGCTTTCGTAGACGCTTGATCCATCATAAAAGTAGAGTCGTGTCGAACTATTCGATGAGCCTTCAACCGAAAAATGATAGCCACCCGAATCATTGTTTCGACTGATGATTGCACCAACATTATTGCCATTATAATTAGACGGGTAGCTTGTCAGATAGATCCACGATTCAACTGTAAAATCACCCGTCCCAAAATCGAAATTCGAATTGCTCGATACACTTAAATAATCCGATGTCCCATTAAATTTGACAGAGGCGTCACCAAACTTTGTTTGTGCAGTGCTGATGGTGGCTGTACTGAGCGTATCAATGTTGTTTTTACGCGCAGCATCGTAAATAGCGCCATTCGCAAACTTCGCGAGGAAAAGCGTGTTTCCGTCTGCTGTCAAAGGAGCGGTCGGTGAGGTAAAATTACTAGTGTAACGCGCCGTATTTGCCAATTCAATGTTCGACAGATATCCGAGCATGGGATAGACGCTAGTATTATTAGCCCAGCGGCCCAGCTCCACCGTGTAAGTGCTGTTATTATAATTGTTTGTGCTGGTAGCTGTCGCTTTCTGCACACCGTTGACAAAAATACGCAATGTCGTACCAGACCGTGTCACGGCGAAATGATACCAAATGCTTGCAGCAATGCCGGCCCCGCTGGTGATAACGTCGGTGCCACCGCTATTGATGCCGTCTGACCAGTTTATTTCACCTGATGGCGTAACCCGGATCACCCAGCCATCGCCATTTGTGCCATCATTGAACAAATTCTTCCGGCCAATAAGCGTCCGGTCATCCAGCGACGTGACGTTGAACCAACCTTGTATCGTGAAGCTACCTGTCCCAAAATTCAGCGTGCTGCTAGCGGGGATGCTCAAGAAATTACCTGCTCCACCAAAATAACCGCTGCCACCTTGACCGGGAAAAGGTGTCACAGCCCCTTGGGGGACGCTGCCAGTACGCGTCACAGTAAAGTTGTTAGTCGACGAGTCGGAAAAAATGTTATTTGCCGCGCCATTCACGTTGTTCGTCTTCATCAGGAACACGACACTGGAAAAGTTGGCATCGGCTGGATTATTGTTGCAGCCGACGCCGCTGATTTTGACCCAATCTTGTCCCGAACAGTAACATAACGTATTAGATGCCGGGTAATAATTGAGACGGCCCGTTTTGACGGCACTGCATCCGGCGGTGTCTACATCGATTTTGACAAATGTCTTAGCCGCTGTCGCACTGCTGCCGGTTGTGACACTACGGCGTTCCTGATAGGTTGAGCCATCGCAAATCAGATCGGTGTAGCGGCCGCTTAATAAAATAGCATTCGCGGAAGCACCCGCTGCGGTGCATGCGCTGCCAATTGTTTGCCCCCATGCCGGACCTGCGCAACTCACAACCAACAGCAGGACAAATCAAACACGCATCGGTTAACACGTACTCCCCGTGCCGCCCAGTTTCGTCCAGGCAGTACCGCTACACAGACAAAACGTATCGGTTGTATTGTTATAACTTAGCTGACCATGTTTCGCCGCCGTACAACTGCCGCTGTCGTAGCCAACTTGCAACAAAGTGGTTGCCGGCGTTACAGATGTTCCCAAATTCCAGCTGCGGCGTTCCTGATATGTTGAACCATCACAGATCAAATCGGTATACCGACCACTGATCAGCAATCCGCTGACCGACGAACCGGCTGTCGTGCACGATCCACCGATTGTCTGCGCCAGGCTGGGTTGCGCAGCCAGCATGAGGCAGCCAAGCAGTATAAGCTGCTTTCCCATCATAGTTTGGCCCAGCGACCAATGATAGCGGCCAGCCGGCTAAGCAACTCGCTAAAACGCTGCGTCCAAGATACAGATGGCTTGACTTCTACTGGTTGGGTTGACTGCATTTTTTGCAATTCATATAATTTCGTCAAGGCATCTTTTAATTCATCGATCTGTTTTTGCTGATCTTTGATTTGGATTTGCTGTTCCTTGACGGCTTGAATGGCAATTGGCATCAAGCCAGTGTAGTTGACTTGTAAATATGTTTTGCCGTCTTTCGGATTTTTAGTCTCGGAAACCAACTCGGGGAAAACTTTTTGCACGTCTTGCGCAATCACACCGTAATTGGTTGATGTCAAATCATTATTTGATAAGCCGTTCCATTTGAACGTTACACCATTGAGCTGTAATAATTTGTCAGCGGCATGCGTAATAGGCTGAATATCCTTTTTCAAACGTTTATCGGACGAGAAGTTCCAACCAGTACCTTGCGCCGTCAGATTGCCAGTCCCGATCGTGCCGGAGATGGCGACTCCCGTCGCCGTGCCAATGCTGAGATAATCATTGGTTCCGACTGCTGGTGCATTGATGGCGTTTCCGATAAGAATATTGCGGGCACCAGTGGTGTTACTGGCGCCGACATTATAGCCCAGGAAAAGATTGTTCGCGCCAGTAGTGTTCGCTGATCCCGTACTTGATCCTAAAAATGTGTTTCGAACACCTGTAGAGCCTGCACTATTGCCTGATTGGTAACCTATCATCACTGAGTAATCACCGAGAACAGAGAAACCACTTCCCAATGCAGCATTTTTTCCTATAACGACACTAAAGTTTGTGGTACCAACATTGGCAGCCGCACCGCTTCCAATGAAAACATTATCCGAACCCGTTCCAAGAAATCCTCCTGAATTGTATCCAACAAACGTATTAGTAGAACCGGTGGTATTTGAAGCACCTGAGCTTCTCCCTAAAAACGTGTTATTTCCTCCAGTCGTACTTTGAAAACCGCTGGCATCGCCGACAAACACATTTTGTCCACCTGTGGTACTTACTTGGCCTGCGCGTGAACCCAAATATGTGTTGTAGTTACCAGATGTATTCGCAGCTCCTGAAGACGCTCCTAAAAAAGTGTTATACGTTGCAGACGCATTATTCGTTGCTTTTCCTGCTCGATAGCCAATGAACGTGTTATTGGTCGCGCCGCTTACGATTGATTTACCTGCAGATGTACCTAAAAATGTGTTGAAGTCAGTATTATTGTAGCCCAAGAAAGTACCAGCAGTTGAATCCGTTACTGTAAAGATCTGTTTCGTCGGCGAACCACCGGCACTGTCGACTAAAGTCGGCATCGTAAACGACCCACCACAACCGGTACACGTCCCCGTGACCGTAATATTGCGCACCGTGAAATCACCGTCGACAGCTAACGAGGCGGAGTTATCTGCCAATGTCGTGTTAGCCCCATTTGCCACCATATTACCGTAGAATACATTACCGATATTCATGTAATCAGACGTTGTAGCGGAGGGACCATTAATGGACCCGACGATGATGTTACGGGCACCCGTCGTGTTGGAGTTGCCGGCATCGCGGCCAATAAAGATGTTCGATAGACCCGACGTCGTCCCCGTTCCAGAGTTTGTACCCAGGAAGGTGTTATCATTACCCGTAACCTGGAACCCGGTTTGATATCCCAAGAACAGGTTGCTGGAAGCGGTACCCATATTTTTCCCGGCTTGTGTTCCGAGAACTGTGTTCTGTGAGCCAGTCGTCGCCGCGTTGCCGGTCTGATACCCGAGAAAGACGTTCAAATTACCGGTGGTGTTATTATAACCCGAGTTCGATCCGATAAAGGTGTTTTGTGCACCGGCAGCGTTCGTATAAGCCGAATTTGCACCGATGAACGTGTTATCTGTTCCAGTCGAGCCGGACGCTGAACTGTAACCGGCACTGTAACCAATGACTGTGCTGTAATTCCCCAGATTATAGCCGCCAAATCCGCCATAGGCTGCGTTCGTCCCAATCGCTACGCTGTAGCTGCCCGAACCATTACGATAGCCGGCATAGGGGCCAAAAAATGCGTTGGAGCCGCCATTGGTGTTTTGTTGACCTGCATAAGCACCCACAAAGGCATTCGGATTTCCAGAGGTATTGGCTTGGCCAGACTGATAACCAACAAAGACGTTTTCCAAACCGGTGGTATTGGCCTGACCTGAACTGTCGCCAACAAATGTGTTTTTAGCACCTGTAGAACCAGAGGTCGTGCTCGCACCTGCGCTGTTGCCGATGATGGTTGAGTTAGCGCCAAGCACATAACCGGCCGCTGGGCCTTGTGCAGCGTTTGTACCAAGTACGGTAGCGCCCGTACCGCTTGTATTGTTATACGCAGCTTGATAACCAATAAAGATGTTGCTGGCACCCGTTGTGTTTTTGTAACCAGACGTCGTTCCGATAAACGTATTATAAGTACCTGTCGAACCATTAGATGGGCTGAAACCGGCTTGATAGCCTACGATCGTCGAGCCTGTTCCTAAAGTATAGTTTGTTGCTCCTACTGCCGCTTGGCTGCCAACTACCGTCGAACCAGTACTGCTTCCAGAAGAACTGCCGGAACTCTTTCCTATAAAGACGTTATCAGTACCGGCCTGATTTCGGAATCCTGAACTTGCTCCAATAAAAGTATTACTAGCTCCCGCTGCACCACCGCCTAAAGTATTATAACCGTTTGCATTTGCACCAATAATAACTGAGAAATCTCCTAAAACATAAGGATTTGCAGTATCTCCTTGCGCGGCGCCGGCGCCGATTACGACCGAAGAATTTCCACCCGTTGAACCCGCTGCAGCTGATTTCCCCACAAAGACATTACTCGCGCCATTTGTAATTGACAGTCCGGCACTCGCACCAACATATGTGTTGTTATCAGCTGCCGTGTTATTCGCAGCTTTTCCAGCCCGATATCCCAAGAATGTATTGTTAATTGCAGTACTTACAATCGCTTTACCTGCACTTGTTCCCAAGAACGTGTTGAAATCTGTATTATTAAAACCTAGGAATGTACCAACAGAGCTATCTGTTACCGTAAAGATTTGCTGTGTCGGCGAACCAACCGCTGCGTCTACCAACGTTGGCATGGTAAAAGACCCACCGCCGCCGCAGCCGGTACAGGTGCCAGTGACAGTGATATTCCGCACGGTGAAATCGCCGTCGACCGCTAACGATGCAGAGTTGTCAGCTACTGTTGTATTAGCGCCATTAGCGACCATGTTACCATAGAGGACATTGCCGATGTTGATGTAATCCGACGTTGTGGCCGATGGCCCGCTGATGCCAGAGCCAACCACAATGTTGCGTGCACCTGTCGTGTTGGTCGATCCCGCGTTATAGCCCAATAATGTATTGTCAGCTCCCGCTGTGTTAGCCGAGCCCGCAAAATTCCCCAGAAACACGTTCTGCACGCCCGTTGAACCGGAGGTGGTGCTGGACCCAGCGCTGTTGCCGACAATAACAGAATTATCGCCGAGAACGTAACCTGCAGCTGGCCCACCCGCCGCTCCATAGCCAATCACAACTGAAGTTGCACCCGTGGTATTATTGGCTGCCGCCACGGAACCGACAAACGTATTGCCAGAGGCCGTTGTCAGTTTCACGCCCGCTTGGTTCCCCAACAGCACATTATGATTGCCTGTCGTCAGGGCATCCGCAGCATCCCAACCACTAATCAGATTATTTGTGCCTGTGCTGAATGATCCAGCCGACCGGCCTACAATTACACTGTAACTGCCATTAAACGATGTGGCACCTGCGTTATCGCCAATGATAACGTTGGATTGACCGGTCGTATTCCCTTGCCCGGCAAATGCGCCAACAAACGTATTAGCTAAACCTGTGGTGGAGTTAATCCCGGCGTAACTGCCTAAAAACGTGTTGTTATCCGTCGTCGAAGACGTTCCTGCCGCGCGGCCGACAAACGTATTGAAACTGCCGGTCGCATTCGTCTTACCCGCTTCTTGCCCGACAAACGTGTTATAGCTGCCGGTTGTATTGGCAACCCCAGCCGATGTACCGATATAGGTATTGAGCGTGCCGGTCGTGTTGGCGAGACCCGCATTGTAACCGACATAAGTGCTTTGGGTGGCCGTCGTGATCGCCTTGCCGGTCTGGTAACCCAGGAATGTGTTGCCCGACGTATAAGCCAGGGGACCCGTGGTTAAAAAGTTCTGGCTGTTTAATTTAATGATCTGGCCCAAGGGTGATGTCGCAAGATCGGCATTGATTGGCAAGGTCACTGATGACGCAGATCCCGTGATGTTGCCGGTAATCGTGCCGGTTGCGGTAATATTGCGCGCTGTGAAATCACCATCGACGGCGAGACTTGCTGAGTTATCGCTCAGCCCAGTATTAGACCCACTCTGCACCATGTTGCCGTAGAAGACATTACCGATGTTGATATAATCGGATGTTGTTGCACTTGGGCCGTTGATGCTGGCACCGATGACGATGTTGCGCGCACCGGTGGTATTTGTAGACGCAGAGTTATAGCCAAGGAATGTATTATCGGTACCGTTTATGTTCGCACTTCCTGTTGCAATTCCTAGAAAAACGTTATTGGAGCCAGCCGTATTAACGAGTCCTGAATTTGCCCCGATAAAAATATTGCTGCCACCCGTTGAACCGGAAGTCGTACTGGCTCCAGCAGCATTACCGATAATAACTGAACTTGACCCCAAAGTATAACCAGCAACAGGCCCTTTCGCAGCATCGGCACCAATGATCACGGAAGCCAAGCCCGTCGTGTTATATTGACCCGACTGAGCACCGACGTAAGTATTACTACTACCTGTGGTCGTCGCCGATCCGCTATTATTACCAAGAAAAGTATTATCACTGGAGTTAGTAATTTTGTTGCCGCTGGCACTACCGATCGCAGTATTACCTCCACCGCTTCCAATATTATTTGCGCCACTGGCCCTGCCAACGAATGTATTACTTGATCCAGTCGTAATACCCGCCCCAGCACCCCAACCTAACGCAGTATTACTTTGACCTGTGGTACCGGCAAAACCGGCATTACGGCCAAAATAAGCGTTTTGCACACCGGATGTATTACCAGCCCCTGAGCTATCACCGACAAAGGTATTTTCTACACCCGTCGAACCTGAGGTTGTACTTTGACCTGCATTATTTCCGATGATAACGGAGTTGCTGCCGAGAACGTAGCCAACGACAGGGCCAGCGGCTGCCATGTATCCTACAACGATTGAACTGCCACCGGTCGTATTATTAGCAGCGGCATCGCGGCCGATGAAAATGTCTGGTGAGCCGGTTGTCGTCGCGGAACCAGCTTGCAGACCAATCATGATATTATTCGATGCCGTGGTCAGGCTCTTACCCGCATCATTGCCAAACAAGGAGTTGTATTGACCGGTTGTCAGAGCGTTGCCGCTGTTGGATCCAAATAAGCTATTGCCACCTGCCGTTGTCATGCTAGCACCGGCCGCCGCACCCATTGCGGTATTATATGCGCCTGTGGTGTTAGCTGCGCCAGCGTTACGACCATAGAAGCTGTTGCCAAAGCCAGTCGTTGTCGCGGCACCCGCGGTGTAACCGGTAAAAGTATTATTATAACTTCCAGTCGTTAACGCTTTACCCGCCTGATAACCTAAAGCCGTATTACCCGATGTATAAGCCAGCGGACCGGTCGTCAGGAAGTTCTCGCTGTTCAGCTTGATGATCTGACCCAGTGGCGATGTCGCATTATCGGCATTGATGGGAAGTGTGACCGATGAAGCTGAACCCGTAATGTTGCCTGTAATTGTCCCTGTGGCTGTGATATTTCGCGCGGTGAAATCACCATCAACGGCTAAGCTTGCTGAGTTATCAGATAACCCTGTGTTTGCACCATTCTGTACCATGTTGCCATACAACACATTGCCGATGTTGAGGTAACTGGATGTTGTGGCCGATGGGCCATTAATACCGGAGCCGATGACAATGTTGGTCGACCCGGTTGTGTTGGTGGTACCCGAATTATAACCCAGGAAGACGTTGTTAAAGCCAGTGGTCGTGCCACTTCCTGACGAGGTTCCCAGTGCCGTGTTCGCATCTCCGGTGGTCACCGCGGAACCGGCGTTGAAACCTGATAGAACGTTAAAATTTGCGGTTGTGCTGGATATACCGGCAAAGTAACCCACATAGGTGTTACGTTGACCGGTCGTGTTGGCTGCCCCATTAGAAATGAAAACGTTTTGAATACCGGTGGTGTTATTTCCGCCGGCGCTGTCGCCGATAAAGATGTTATTCGTTCCCGTGGTGTTCGAAGCCCCGGCAGAGCTGCCGATAAACACATTCGACCCGGCCGTCGTATTCGCAGCCCCCGCCAGACGGCCGATAAAGACATTGCTGGAACCGGTCGTGTTGGCACTACCAGAGCTGTCGCCAACAAATGTGTTACTGGCTCCCGTGGAACCGGACGTCGTACTGGCCCCAGCGTTGTTACCAATAATGACGGAGTTAGCACCGAGGACGTAACCGGCAGCGGGACCTTGTGCGGCCTGAAAGCCCATAACAATGGAACCGGAACCCGTTGTATTATATCGGCCAGCAAATACACCTGAAAAGATATTTTGTCCTCCGGTTGTCGTTCCGATTCCAGCTCCTTTTCCTACAAATGTATTCGAAAAACCAGTTGTGTTTGCTTGACCTGCAGTTTGACCAACGAAAGTGTTATTATCACCTATCGTATTATTCGCACCTGATGATGCGCCCAAAAAGGTGTTATACGTACCTGTCACACCGCTTGTCGTGCTAGACCCAGCACCGTTTCCTACAATGACAGAATTTACACCCAACACGTAGCCAGCATTTGGTCCTTGCGCTGCGCCATCGCCGATGACAACTGATGAAGCACCCGTTGTGTTATTCAAACCGCTATTATTGCCGACATATACATTGCTTGATGCCGTCGTTAATTTATTTGCCGCCGTTGAACCGATGAGTACGTTATTAGTGCCGGTGGTCAAAGCAGTCGCTGTGTTCCATCCGACAAGCGTATTATTGTTGCCTGTTGCAAACTGGCCAGATCCTCGTCCAACAACTACGCTGAAGCTAGAATTAAAGGTATTGCCGCCGGCATAATCGCCAATGACGGTGTTTTGTATTCCTGTTGTATTCCCTTGCCCGGCAAACGAGCCGACAAATGTATTGCTGTCGCCCGTTGAGTTAATACCAGCATAGGATCCTAAAAATGTACCGCTACTGCCAATTATGTTGGCAAAACCAGCGCCGCGCCCCAAAAAAGTATTAAATTGTCCGGTTGTATTCGTTTGACCAGCTGCTTGACCTACGTAGGTGTTGTAATTGCCCGTCGTGTTGCTGTAACCTGCCTGAAAGCCAACATAAGTGTTCAAGCCGCCGGTTGTATTTGCGATGCCTGCGCGATAACCTATATAGGTGCTTTGACTACCTGTTGTAATCGCTTTACCCGTTTGATAACCGAGGAACGTATTTCCAGACGTATATGCCAACGGCCCGGTGGTTAAAAAATTTTCGCTGTTTAGCTTAATAATCTGACCCAATGGCGAGGTCGCATTATCGGCGTTGATAGGCAATGTGACCGAACCAGCGTTGCCGGTAATATTCCCCGTAATCGTGCCTGTCGCGGTTATATTACGCGCGGTAAAATCGCCATCAACCGCAAGTGAGGCAGAGTTATCAGATAATCCTGTGTTGCCAGCATTCTGCACCATATTGCCATAAAATACATTACCGATGTTGATGTAATCATCGGTCGTCGCAGACGGTCCACTAATGCCGGAGCCAACAACGATATTGCGTGAACCGGTTGTATTCGTGTTGGCTGAATTAAAGCCAAGAAATGTATTGTCAGAACCCGTTGTATTCGGTGCACCTGATGAACTGCCAAGAAACAGATTTTGGACGCCAGCTGTATTAAAATAGCCAGCATTCCGCCCAAGAAAACCATTATTGCCGCCTGTTGTATTGCTACCCCCCGAACCGCTCCCAATAAACGTATTATAAGCGCCCGTCGAGCCTGAAGTTGTGCTAGCACCAGCACTTTTACCGATCATGACCGAGCCATCGCCAAGAACGTAACCCGCTCCGGGTCCAACACCCGCACCATCACCAATCAATACGCCATTACTACCGGTCGTATTATAACGAATACCATTACCTATAAATGTATTCGAAGTACCCGTTGTGTTGGACATCCCGGCCGTCGTGCCAACAAATGTGTTGCTACCTCCTGTGGTTGTGGAACGTCCCGCAGATGAACCAATTAAAGTGTTATAGCCACCCGTTGCCGCCGTGCCTGCTTGATCCCCGACATACGTATTATTAACAGAAGTTGTATTAGCAAGCCCGGCATTCGACCCGATAAACACGTTTTGGACACCTGTCGTCGTCGCCACACCGGCCCGATACCCCATAAATGTGTTATTTCCGGCTCCTGTTGTAATCGCCTTACCCGCCTGATATCCCAAAGCCGTATTGCCAGATGTATATGCTAATGGCCCGGTCGTCAGGAAATTCTCACTGTTCAGCTTGATAATCTGGCCCAGCGGCGATGTCGCCAGATCGGCGTTAATCGGGAGTGTGACCGATGACGCAGACCCCGTAATATTCCCGGTAATCGTGCCCGTCGCCGTAATGTTCCGCGCCGTGAAATCACCATCAACCGCGAGCGAGGCCGAGTTATCAGCAAGGCCCGTGTTCGACCCGTTTTGCACCATGTTGCCGTAAAACACATTGCCAATATTGATATAATCCGATGTCGTGGCGGATGGACCATTGATACCGGAGCCAACAATAATATTACGCACTCCAACCGTATTCGATGCACCGGACGACGCGCCCAGAAAAGTGTTATCAGCTCCGGCTGTATTCGCATTGCCGCTGAACGTGCCAATAAATGTATTCGCGTTACCTGACGTGTTATTTTGACCGGAAAACAAACCGAAAAATGCGTTTTGGCCGGCCGTCGTATTGTTGTTGCCGGCCCCATATCCCATGAATGTGTTCCAGAAGCCGGTTGTATTAAACGTCCCCGTGCCGCCGCCGATAAAGGTATTTAACGCGCCGGAGCTCGTGTACAGGCCACTGTTCTGGCCAATGAAGATATTGCCAATCGCATTTGAACTGCTTCCGGCATACGCACCAATCGCAATCAAATTATCGTTGTTAGTATTGTTTTGCCCGGCATTCGTTCCGATCAGAATGCTGTTTTGACCCGTGGTATTCGACAGCCCGGCATTGGGGCCCATGAAGATGTTATTCGCACCCGTTGTCGTGGCATTGCCGGATTGCGGGCCGATAAAGATATTGCCGCTGGCGGTTGTGGCCGCCCCCCCCGCCGCATAGCCCAAAAATGTGTTTTGACTGCCGGTCGTGTTCACGCGCCCCGCACCCGCACCCAGAAATAAATTCTGCGCGCCGGAGGTGGTGGCAACCCCGGCTTGATAGCCGATCAATGTATTCGAGGCACCCGTCGTGATCGCCTTGCCGGTTTGATAGCCCAGGAATGTGTTGGCCGATGTGTACGCTAATGGTCCGGTCGTCAGGAAATTCTCGCTGTTCAATTTAATGATCTGGCCAAGTGGCGTGGTCGCATTGTCGGCATTGATCGGTAACGTCACTGAACCGGCATTGCCCGTAATGGAACCGGTAATCGTTCCCGTCGCCGTAATATTGCGTGCGGTAAAATCGCCATCGACGGCCAGATTGGCCGAATTGTCGGCCAGCCCCGTATTCGAGCCGTTTTGGACCATGTTGCCATAGAATACATTGCCGATATTGATGTAATCGGATGTTGTCGCCGACGGCCCGTTGACCGGGCCGACAATGATGTTGCGGGCCCCGGTCGTGTTTGACGCGCCCGCCGCCTGGCCCAAAAAGACATTTGATATACCGGTTGTGGTATTTTGCCCGGAAAACATGCCGAAAAAGGCGTTTTGACCGGCCGTTGTGTTGCTGGTTCCAGCCCCGTATCCAACAAATGTATTCCAGTAACCAGTTATGTTGGCCAGACCGGTGCCAACCCCTAAAAACGTGTTCAAGGCCCCGGAAGTGGTGTAAAGGCCACTATTTTCACCGATAAAAATATTACTGGCGGCATTCGAATTATTGCCAGCATATGACCCGATCGCGATCAGATTGCTGTTCGTTGAATTATTTTGGCCGGCGTAAAGGCCGATCAAAATATTTTTCTGACCGGTGGTGTTTGAAAGGCCGGAATTGCTGCCCAGAAAGATATTATCGCCGCCCGTGGTCGTTGCATTACCAGCCTGGGAACCGATAAAAATATTGCTGTCTGCCGCCGTCGCCGAGAAGCCCGCACGATACCCTAGGAATATGTTGGCATGCCCTGTGGTATTGAGGATTCCGGCCCCGCTGCCAATAAAGACGTTTTGCACGCCCGTTGTATCGGACCTACCGGCCTGATAACCCATAAAGACGTTGTTGATGCCACCAGTCGTGATCGCTTTGCCGGTTTGATAGCCGAGGAAGGTGTTGCCCTGTGTATAGGCTAGCGGCCCGGTGGTCAGGAAATTCTCGCTATTCAGCTTGATAATCTGACCCAGTGGGGATGTGGCTAGATCGGCGTTGATCGGCAAGGTGACCGATGCGGCATTGCCGTTGACATTACCCGTCACGTTACCAGTGATCGTGCCAGTGGCAGTTAAATTGCGCGCGGTAAAATCACCGTCAACTGCCAAATTTGCGCTGTTATCGCTGAGACCTGTGTTAGTTCCATTCTGCACCATGTTGCCATAGAAGACATTGCCGATATTGATGTAATCGGATGTGGTTGCACTTGGGCCATCAATCGATTTACCAATAATAATATTGTTAGCCCCGGACGTGTTGCTGTATCCGGCACGGGATCCGACAAACACGTTTGAGCCGCCGGTTGCATTAAAGCCGCTCGAGCCGCCGATGAATGTGTTGTCGCTGGCAGTTGATGCATTAAAGCCGGTATTGGTACCCAACGCCGTGTTGTTCGACCCCGTCGTATTGGCTTTACCGGAATTTACACCGAAATAGCTGTTAGTCGTACCTGTGGTTGTACTGTTACCGCTCGTTGTACCGACAAATGTATTAAAACCGCCCGTAGTCGCTGATGACCCGCTGTAAGCACCATAAAACGTGTTTTGTGGTGCTGTTGTAACGGCAAATCCGGACCCATAACCTGTAAATGTGTTATAGGATGCCGATGTAACCGACTGGCCAGCCTGAAACCCGAGAAACGTATTTTGGAAGGCACCGGTCGTAAGGGCTTTACCGGCTTGATAACCCAAAGCTGTATTCGCCGACGTATAAGCTAACGGCCCGGTCGTCAAGAAATTCTCGCTGTTCAGTTTGATGATCTGACCCAAGGGGGTTGTCGCTGTATCCGCATTGATCGGCAAGACCACGCTGGTCGCTGTGCCATTAAAGGCTGGTGCCGTAATGGTAGCAGTTGCTGTAATATTGCGAGCTGTAAAATCACCATCAACGGCCAGTGACGCTGAATTGTCGTTCAACCCGGTATTCGTACCGTTTTGCACCATGTTACCGTAGAACACATTGCCAATATTAATGAAATCAGATGTTGTCGCGTTGGCACCGTTGATGCCGGAGCCAACAATAATATTGCGCGCGCCTGTTGTGTTCGTTGCTGCCGAATTATAGCCCAGGAATACGTTGTCGGCCCCAGTGGTGTTCACCAAACCCGACGCACTGCCCAGAAACACGTTTTGTGCGCCGGTTGACCCGGTGGCGTAGCTAGCGCCGGCTTCACGGCCGATCATGACGCTTTTGTTGCCGACCGCGTAACCGGTTGCGCCAAAACCCGCATTGAGGCCGATCAACACGGCGTCACTGCCCGTGGTGTTGTGCACACCGGCATAACGGCCAACAAAGGTGTTGGTGTTGCCCGTGGTGTTCTCAAGTCCTGCATTACTGCCAACAAACGTGTTTTCTGATGCGGTAGTTCCTGTCATACCGGCCCGTTCACCGAAATAAGCATTGGCCGCCCCTGTGGTGTTATTCATGCCGGTGTGATAGCCAAAGAACGTATTGGCGGGGCCTGTTGTCGTTGCAGCACCGGATTGATAACCAACAAAGGTGTTGGCCGTGCCGCCGGTGGTGATGGCTTTGCCAGCCTGATAACCCAAGCCTAAATTACCACTGCTGTAAGCCAGTGGTCCGGTGGTCAGGAAATTTTCGCTGTCGAGCTTGATAATTAAGCCTAGTGGTGACGTTGCGTTGCTGGCGTTAATCGGCAAGGCAATGTTCTCACCGGTTACATTGCCCACAGCATCAATGCCACAGGCCCAAACGCCGCCGACGACTTTTGGCAGCAAACCCTCGCCACACGCAACGGGATTTTTAAACAGCGTGTTGACAGATGGGTCCGACTCCGTGATCGGAATACCACCTGATGTGCCGCCCAATGTCATCGGTGCCCACGCTGTGCCGTTATACCCCAACACGGTGTTCGATGGCGGCGTACCGGCGACGACTGGAATGTTTTGCAACGCGACGACCTTGGTCACGCCTGATCCGGCCACCGCTGTCACATCCCCGGTCAGAGCCGGCAAGCGTGCCACGGCCAGGGTGCCAGCATTGAGATTAGATGCGTCCAGATAATAGGCCCCATTATGGCCGCCTAATAATTCAGAGTTCCAATTCGTGATCAGGCCGGTGCCGCTTTTAGTAACGTTCGTCAAATTTGCTGTTGTAAACGTGCCATTGGTCGCGGCAATATTGGTAAACGTTCCCGGAGCCGGTGTCGTGGTGCCGATTGTCACGCCATTCATCGCGCTGCCGCCAGTTCCCGACAGACCAATAACGCCGCTGGATGCCAGATCGCCGAATGTTCCCGATGTCGCGTTTAAACTATTGTTAATTGTCACCGCGCCATTGAGTGTAGAGGTACTCGTTGCTGTTAATGTCGTGAATTTACCGGAATCTGCAGTCGTGGCCCCAATCGGTGTGCTGTTGATCGACGCGGCCTGTAAATTATTACCGACGGTCACGTTACTGGTCGGATTAAGGGTGGTAATATCGCCTGGCCCCGTATCTTTTTTCCAGAAGTTTTCGGCATTCGCCTGGGTATATGTTTTATAGACGACGACATCGTCATTGACGCCGCCACTATTGACCGCTAAGCCGCCAGTCCCATTATCACAACTGGTTGATTGCAAGACACGGTCTGGACCGCTGGACACAATGGCAATGAATTTTTTCGCGGCGTTGGTTGGCGTCGAAATATCCAAGGCCACTTCGCAATATTTATAGGTCTGCCGCCACGGATCTTGGGTTACCAGTCCCAGCGTGTTTGGCACACAACCATAAACCGGTGTTGCGCCAGATCCGCTGGTGTCCGATACAGCTAATGTCGGTGTGCCGGATGGACAGGGGCCCACAACCGGTGGCGTAGCAGTTGTGGCCGTAAAGGTTGACGCGCGTATGACAAGGCGCGTGTTAATTTCCATATCATTTTGAGCTTTTGTATTGGCCGTAATCATGGCGGCAGACCGCACAGGACCCGACAACATATTGAATGCTGTATAAGATAAAACGCCAACCATACCAACGGCAGCTAAAATAGAAATGAGAACGCTACCGCGCTGCGCCAAATGCGCAGACTTGCCAAATTCAGAAACAGGGGAAATTCTTTCGACCATCGACCTTGTTTATTAGTATGCGTGTAAACCCTTTAATATTTGCCTTCACTATGTGACAGAGAAGTGGTTTACAGCTCGTTAAGAAGTTATGGTGGAGTCGATACAATCCATGATCGATGCGATTATTGTTTTAGACAGATTTATATTTTTAACGTCTCGTTAAGAACATTACTTATAGCACCAGGTCTGCTGCCGTCTGGCGGGTTCAACAAGTAAAGTCGGTTGTGTCGGTTCTGTCGGGTTTTAAGACTTAAGCTGGAAATGTGTCATGAAGAAAAAACTAAAAACACCGAATAAAAGCCATTACTTGAGCTGACGGAGGTGCCCAATGAAAGCCGGGATAAGATCATGCCAGAGCTCACCACGGATGGCTTATGTGCCAATGCAGGCCTTGTTGTTAACTACGGCAAAGATAAGGTCGCCATAAAACCACTGGACTTCCGTAGCGAATGGAGCGTGTATGGACACCAAATAGGGGTCTAGAATGCTCGAATTAACAGATAATTTAATTACTCTATCCATGCCGCAATTACGGCGAAAATGGCAGGAACTCTGGAATCTGGAAGCACATCGTTTTATCAGCCGCCCGATGCTTGAAAAAAGCATCCGCTTCAAACAGGCGGAGCTTGCCGGCCACGGCCTTACAACGGACGAGAGCACACGGCTTGCAGGGCTGATCGCGGACTATAAGCGAGATTCTCCTTCAGCTCATCAGCGGGACCTGAAGTCCGGCATTCGCTTGGTAAAAACCTATCGCGACAAGAGATACGTCGTCGACGTCAAGGATGACGGCTTGTTCGCCTATGACGGCAAGCATTACTCCAGCCTGTCGCAGATCGCTTTCACCATCACGGGTACCAACTGGAATGGCTGGGTCTTCTTTGGGCTGAAAGCGAAGGCCAACACATGACCCTTCCGATCAAGCGCTGCGCCATCTATACACGCAAATCCACCGAAGAGGGTCTTGGACAAGAGTTCAACTCGCTGGACGCCCAACGCGAAGCCTGTGCGGCCTATATCACGAGCCAAAGGTCGGAAGGCTGGCAGCTGGTAAAGACTCAATACGACGATGGTGGCTTTACCGGCGGCAATTTGGACCGTCCTGCACTCAAAAAACTGATCGAAAATATCAAAGCCAGGACCGTCGATATTATCGTGGTCTACAAGATCGACCGTCTGACAAGATCTCTCATGGACTTTGCCAAGCTGGTGGAGGTGTTCGACGAGCATGCAGTCACCTTCGTCAGTGTCACCCAATCCTTCAACACGACTACCTCAATGGGACGCCTGACCCTCAACGTCCTTCTATCTTTCGCCCAGTTCGAACGCGAAGTGATAAGCGAGCGGGTCAGAGACAAGATTGCGGCCAGCAAACAAAAAGGCATGTGGATGGGCGGCAACATTCCATTAGGTTATGACGCTAAAGACCGCAAGCTGCTGATCAATACAGAAGCGGCAAATACCGTAAAACTTATTTACGCTTATTACCTCAAGACCGGCAGCGTGTTTGAACTGAAGGAACATCTCGACAGGAACAACATCAAGAGCAAAGGCCGCAAACATGATAATGACATCCGATGCGGCGTTTCTTACAGCCGCGGCGCCCTCTATGCCATCCTTAAGAACCCGATCTATATCGGCAAGACCCGCCACAAGAACAAGATTTATGACGGGCAGCATCCACCTATCATCGAGCGCGATACCTGGAACCAGGTTCAGGACAAGCTCAACGAGAACTCAGTCAACTCAAGTCGAGATGGAAATGACAAAATTACTGCGTTACTCAAAGGCAAGATGATCGATTGCGAAGGCAACCGCTACAGCCCATCCTTTACGGCGAAGGGCAACAAACGCTACCGCTATTATATCAGCCAGAACCTCTTACAAAACCGTGATCATCCAAAGCATGTCATCGCCCGTATCCCGGCAGAGAGCTTCGAGACGATGCTTGTTCAAACAATCGACGGCCTACTTAAAGGTGACAGGCTACTAAATATATTAGGTATAGCCAAACGGGACAGGACCAACGTTGCCTGGCTTGCCAAGCGACAAGGCCAGATAAAGACAGGTGATGTGATCAAGCACGCGCTAAAGGAAGCCATTATCCATGAAGATAAGGTGATCCTCACCTTCAACTGGCCCGCTTTGGTTAAAAAACTGTCCAGCCATCTTGAGGTCGAGCTTCCATCCCCCGAAACGAAGATATACCGTCACAGCGTTCCGTTTAGTGTAACGCGGGCCGGTAAAGGCACAGGGATTGTCCAAGCGAAAGCCAGAGATGGCAAACCCAACCCGTTTGCCAGGACGCCACTGGAACTGAGGAACTGGGTCCGTGGCACGATCTGGCGGAATGAGTTCTTCAAAGGCACCATGATAGCTGACATCGCCAAGCGCGAGAAAATCGACCCCCGCTATGTGGGCAGGCTCATCGATGCGAGTTTGAATTTTTAATTCCCAGTTCCGTCTGTTAATTTCCCTGTTCTTTCAAATTAATTCCCTGTTACCATGAATAAAATCCCCTGTTATTTTTCGGGTAATTTGCCCTTTCAGAAGTAAAGAATGCAATTAAACACATGAAATGTTTTTAAAATCTCAACGGACTACGGCCTGATACCCGCTAGAAAAAATCAAAATTCCCTGATAATTCCCTGTTAGCAGGGAATTTAGATCAATTTGACCTATCATTACCACTAGAGTACTTTGATTAAGAATTTTGCTCTCTGATCATTATTTCAATATGCGCCTGTAGCTCAGGGGATAGAGCGTTGCCCTCCGGAGGCAAAGGTCGAAGGTTCGAATCCTTCCAGGCGCGCCACCCAGTCTCATAGTTTCCCATTATTCAGAGAATTCGCATTTTAGCCCCGTATTCTGCGGGCTTTCGCGCTGCGCGGACTGGGAGAATTCCCTGCTAACAGGGAATTATCAGGGAATTTTGATTTTTTCTCCACGGCACAGAGCGCCAGTCCGTTGCCTTTTAACGTAGTATTTTTAGGCATTTAAACATGTTTTGGCGGCGATAAATTGCCGGATTGTCCCAGAAATAACAGGGAATTTTATACAAGGTATCAGGGAAAGTTTTCAAAGAACAGGGAAATTTAGAAGCTAACAGGGATTTAGACGTTCAAACTGGCATCAATCAGCCGTCCCACATAACGCGGATCCATCTTCTCCCGCTTGGCAATATCGGCAATCATCGTGCCTTTAAAAAATTCATCCCGCCACACAATGCCGCGCACCCAATTTTTCAATTCAAGCGGCGTCTTAGCAAACGGATCGTCTTTTTCTTCTTTGGCTTTCGGTTGAATGATCAGCGCACCTTTTTCGGCACGTCTCGTGCTGAACGGAATAGTGTAGCTATAGGTATGCTTTTCGGGCGCTGAAAATTCAACGTCAAGATGATTGGATAACGTCTTCACAAGCGCTGGCCAATTAAAGTTTAGAATAATCTTGTCTTCATGAACAATTGTTTGTTTCACTGACTTCATGATTTCACTTATTTCAATTTGGCCTTCTCGTTTAACTAACCAGTTAGCATTTATTTGATTACTTTCTTTGATGTTTAATATTTCAATTATTTTGTCACCCTTGAGCAAATCAGTAATAGTTCGGACAATCATATTTTCAAAGCTATCCGCTGGGATACGTGCAATGATGTGTTTTGGGTGTTCTCTATTTTGCAATAAATTTTGGCTGGTATAATAACGGTATCGCCTGTCATTCTTAGTCGTAAAGGATGGGCTGTAACGATTACCTTCACAATCAAATATCTTACCCTTCAATAGCACATCAATTTTATCATAGCGCATGCTACGCGGGTTAACGGCTTTATCTGTCAATTTTGTTTGAACTTGATCCCACGTAGATTGATTAAGTAACGCTTCATGCTGTCCTTCATAAATCTTACCTTTATGACGTGTTTTTCCAATGTAAACAGGATTGCGCAAAATGGAGTATAAAGCGCCTCGGCTGAACGATACGCCACATTTAACGTCTTCGCCCATCTTTCGGCTCTTACTTTTAATATTATTTTTATCTAAATAATCTTTGAGTTCAAAAACACTGCCGATCTTTAAGTAATAATCATAGATCAATTTTACAATTTTCGCCTCGTCTTTATTAATGATCAACTTGCGCTCTTCAACATCATAACCAAGCGGTATATTACCGCCCATCCACATACCTTTTTGCTTGCTAGCCGCAATCTTGTCTCGAACACGTTCGCTAATCACCTCACGCTCAAACTGTGCAAATGATAAAAGAACATTCAATGTTAGCCGGCCCATCGATGTCGTCGTATTGAACGACTGGGTGACGCTAACAAAGGTTACTTCATGTTGATCAAACACTTCGACCAATTTAGCAAAATCCATCAGTGATCGTGTCAGCCGGTCTATTTTGTAAACAACGATAATATCAATCTTCTTATTTTTGATATCATCAATCAATTGTTTAAGTGCTGGGCGATCCATATTGCCACCCGTAAAACCTCCATCGTCATAATGTGTTTTAACTAGTGACCAGCCTTCTGATTTCTGACTGGTAATATAGGCCACACATGCTTCACGCTGTGCATCAAGAGAATTGAACTCTTTTTCAAGACCCTCCTCAGTCGATTTACGGGTATAGATGGCACAGCGTTTTGTTGAAGTTTTCATTTTTGTTTCTCTTTTTTCAAACCAAAGAACAACCAGCCATTCCATCGCGTGCCTGTAATATCCAGGGCAATCTTCGACAGGCTGGAATAATGCATCCCGCCGTAATCAAAATGGCCATTATCCTTGACGGTAATAATATGCTTCTTACCCCGGTAAATTTTCACCAGCCGCGCACCAGGCTTTAGCCCCGTATCCTTCTGATCAAAGGACGCCGTATCACGATTATATTGTTTGATAAGCCGTTTGAGCCGTATCTGCTGCTCAGGATTCAATCCCTGCCCCGCCAACTCAACCTGCTTAAAGAATATGCTTTTCTCCAACATCGGCCGGCTAATAAACCGATGCGCATCCAACCCCCACAATTCCCTCCATCTTTCCCGCAATTCAGGCATGGACAGAGCAACTATATTATCCGTTTTCTTTGGCATTCTGGACCCCCGTTAAAGTCCATACACGCTCTATTCGCGCTGGATGTCCAGTCTTTTGTTCTTATAACATAAACTTATAGTATGCCTGACAGCTTTGACTCTAAAACGTACCTCAAAGAGTAATCTCTAAGATCTAAGGGGAGGAATCGCACAAGTAATTACTGTAAAGCATTCTTGAAAATCTGAGCCGCATTTTTGAGCATAGCTTGGATAGAAGGCAATACACCTCTAGAAGTGTTGTTATCACCCGTTGTAGAGTTTGTTTCATTAACTGAGTTACTTGGTGATATAAAAGATATAGTCTCCACGGCCATAGGGAGGATTTGATACCTGAATGATGGCTCAAGATATTCATCAGCCTTCAGCATTAAGCGATAAACTAAGATAATATATATGCGCGCTTCTCTTAGCGTAATCCGGTTCTTAATTCTTCCATGAGCTACGTCATTGCGTATTTGAATAACTGTATCTAATTGGTCAAATGCCCCCCTGTACCGTGGAAAATTTTTATCTAACCAATCCGAAAATTTAATCTGGCTGGCTCCAAATTGAGAGATAGCTTTATCAAGTGAATTGCTCCCATTATCCTTCAGGAAGCCCCGTAAGTCTTCTCTATGTCCTGATGTGGCTAGCGCAATCGGCCTGGTAACCCAGTCAGCACAATCCAGAATTTCTTTCCTAAATTTTTCTAGCTTGTTGTCTTCGTTTAGGTCATTTTCTTCTCTCCCTTGTAGGATCAAAGAAAGACGGCGGTGTAGCTGAACCAATGCATATCGCTTTTGGAAAAGAGGTAAATTTGTATCCCACGTATCTGGGAGTGTATCACATAGCTCGTTAAGAAAATCACCAATGTAGGATTGGAATTGTCCAATAAGAACCACCATCGTTAAGCGAAGATGATTTTCTTGGTCACTTAATGGCCGATCTTTTTGCAACTGGTCTGACTGCTTTTCAGCAAATTCTATCAGCCTGCGAACCTCGATTCTCAATTTAAAAGCTTCTATCCATGAGCGTGAACGGCCCATTGATCTACTCTCCGGTAGGCAGTTGATCTGCTAAGGGAGGTCGTATGCCTATGCTCTCGAGAGCATCTAACCACTTCCGTTGTCTGGTGTAGAATCGTGATCGGTGGTCTGTCGCGCGAGACAAAGATTCTAAAAACTCGCTATCAGTTGATAGTACTTTGAATGTATTTTCAATATCAGCTTTACGAGTAGAGACTAAATCTAATGGTAACTGACATAAGCTCATCATCTGGAGATCAAACAGCGCTTTACTAACAGAGCTTGAATACTTCGCGTCTGTGGAGATAAACTTTCTGAATGCGTGAACACCAAAGACTTCTTTTACATTTTTGAGTCCAAGAAAAAATTCATTGCGCATTACATTAATGTTTGCCTCTGATGCCTTACGTTCAATTCGCATATGATTGGTTAATAGCAGTTTCAGCGGCGGCTTGTAATTTGAAACATTAGCTTTGATCGCAAAAAACCTAAGGATCAACTCATGATGACGCAATCTAGAGTCAAGTTCTTTAATTTTGAGCATTTCCTTAAAGAGATCAGTATTCACCAACTCCTCAAGGAGATCATTAAATGATCCACCTAATACAGCATTACGAATTTCTTGGTCTAATAGCGGAGTGGCGCCGGTATTCAAACGCTCAAAAATAATAAAACGTAAATCAGGATGTGTATGAGATGAAATTATCAGTGTTCGGATAACTCGTTGAAGAATTTTCCTATCCATTTTAGGAGGTAGTTCTTTCCAGGTTTTTCCATTCAAATCTTTGAGTACTTCAAGATCTTCTAATGCATATCTTCCGTGATAAAAGTCGTCAACCGCACTTAACCGTTGCTGTCCATCTACCACTACCCGTATTCCATCTTCGTCTTCTGCTAAGAAACATGGTGGTATCGGTAGGTTTAGAATGAGAGATTCAATTAGGCGACTTTTTTTCTTTAGCTCCCATACTTTCGCACGCTGGTGGTCCGCCCCCTATAAATGAGTCCAAGCCGAGAGTTATTCTTGGTATGATGTGGACATCTAGCGGGAGGGTTTTGCATGTCACGGCGGAGGTTTACGGCGGAGCAGATTATAGGCTATTTGCGGCAGGCTGAGGTGATGATTGGCCAGGGCAAGCGGATGGAAGATGTGTTGCGTGCGTTGGCTGTGACGGGGAATACGTATTACCGCTGGCGGAAAGAATACGGCGGTCTGGGTGTGGATCAGGCGCGGCGCTTGAAGGATCTTGAGATAGAGAATGGGCGGCTGAAACGTGCTGTCGCCGACCTGACTTTGGATAATCTGATTTTGAAGGAAGTATCGACGGGAAAGTTCTAACCAGTCCTGAGCGTCGCCGGGAGGCTGTGGTTTATGTGCAGCAGAAGCTGGGAATTACGGAACGACGGGCGTGCAAGGCGTTGGGGCAGAGCCGCGGCTTGCAGCGCAGGCCTCTTAAGCGAGCGCGTGACGAAGAAGCGCTGACGGCGGACATTATAAAACTTGCGGCGCGTTATGGTCGTTACGGTTACAAACGCATCACGGCGTTGCTGCGGGTTCAAGGCTGGGTGGTTAATCACAAACGTGTGGAGCGCATCTGGCGGCGAGAGGGGCTGAAGGTACCGCAACGGCATAAGAAGAAAGGTCGTCTCTATCTGAATGACGGTTCATGCATCCGACTTAGACCGTGTTGGCAGAACCATGTGTGGGCGTATGACTTTGTAGCGGACCGGCTCAAGGACGGCACCAAGATCCGCACACTGACGGTGATCGATGAGTACACGCGGGAATGCCTGGCTTTGCGGACGGGTTACAGCTTGAAGGCGGATGACATCATGGCTGTGCTGACGGATCTGTTTGTGAGCAAAGGCATTCCTGATCATATCCGTTCGGATAACGGGTCGGAGTTTACGGCCAGATCGATCAAGGACTGGCTACCAAAGCTACACGTCAAAACACTGTATATCGAGCCAGGCAGCCCGTGGGAGAATGGTTATAATGAGAGCTTCAACGCAAGGCTGCGGGACGAATGCCTGAATGCGGAGACGTTTTACACGCTGAAAGAAGCCCAGGTGATCTTGGAGCAGTGGCGGCATCATTACAACCATATCCGCCCGCACACGTCGCTGGGCTATAGGCCACCCGCTCCACTGGCCAGAACGCATGCTTGCATCATGGCAGGGGCTTCCGCTTACGCTCCAGCCCCCGCCATGATGCTGCAGCTGCTCCAAACTGTAACTTAAAACCTGGACTCAATATCGGGGGTTGACCAAGATTACTATCAAGTCTACGCTCCTGCCATTGATAAAGGAGAAGTTGGTATCGAATCGGATACAAACTATACCTATGATCATCGACGTGAACAAAATAAATATATTAGTGAAGTTGCGGGCGTTGAGTATGGTGTCAACGATTGGTGGCAAACTGAAGTAAGTGCTGAAGGTGAGAAACAAAATGGTGGATCGTTTGATGTTTCGCATTTAAAATTTGAGAATATCTTTGCTCCATTCAAACCAGGTCAAAATTTTATTGACACCGGTTTTTACCTAGAATATGAGCAAGCTCTTAATGCAGGCGATCCTAATAATGTAGAAGCTAAGATTCTGCTCAGCAAACAAATTGGTGATTTTACCAATACTGCTAACTTCATTGCTAGCAAAGAAATAGGTAGTAATCGTACGCCGGGTCTTGACGTTGGTTTTGCGGCACAAACAAAATATCTATACAATGCTAAATTCCAACCTGGCATAGAGTATTATGCTGATTTAGGGACAATTAATCATTCTGTTCCCTATAATGATCAACAACATTTGTTAGGCCCAGTCGTAGAAGGAAAATTAGGAAGTATCAAATATAACACAGGTGTACTGGTGGGTATGTCCCAAAGTTCACCTGACGTTACAGCTAAAGTAAATTTAGAATATGAATTTTAAAAATTACATACCGACGACCGAGGTCACTCGATATTCAGCCATGAGTCGGTCATTGCACTGGCTCATGGCATTTTCGATTTTGTGTATGTTGGCTTTAGGTTGGGGTAAAGAATTTGCTCCTTCTGAATTTTCTTCTACGATGATGCTATGTCATAAAACACTCGGCTTTATAATTTTATTCGTTTTAGTACCTCTTCGAATCGTCGCTCGTTTGTCATACGTAGCTCCCAAAATAACCGGTGAAAGATGGGCAATCATTTTAGCTAAAATTGTTCATGGATTGTTTTATCTTTTTTTCCTATATATGCCTTTAACCGGCTGGTTGTTAATCTCTGCACGGGATACACCATACCATTTAGGCGGCTTGACCATGCCTTCCCTTATTCCCTGGAACAGAGAATGGTCTTCTCATTTTTCCGATTATCACATTATCGGAGCATTCATTTTAACTGGCTTGATCGGTCTACATATAGGTGGCGTTTTGTTTCATTCTTTATTTAAAAAAGATCCAATCTGGAAAAAAATGATTTAATTAATAATGACCCAAAATCGCTTTAAATAAGATATAAACAATAAGTAAGCTATAAATATAGGCTTATATAATCAATTAAGAGCACTCTCTGCACTGCTTAATATTTATATTTCCAATTAGGATTAATTTAGAGTCTTTAGGACCCATACAGAGTATATATGGGCCCTAAATTCTTTTCTAACTGCGTTAAGCGGTTATATCCAATTGCTTGGATTTATCTGTAGCAGCCTCAGCCTGTTTCGTGGTAGCACTTTCAGCCGCCTCGACAGCTGCTGAATCCCTATCACTAGGTCTTTTTGAGGGCGGTTTTGGCAGTGCCTGAATAAAGGCTGGTGATTGTTGGATGTCGGAAACAGGCATGAAGAGACACTTTCTGTTCTATTATGGTTGAAAACGTTACACATTCGGTGCACGACTTCTTATAGAGTATAGGACAAACGTCAAAATCAGCTGAACCGAAACTGATGCCAAACTGATTATACCGACAATTGTTTCTTCATCGCTGCAATAACACCTCGAATACCCGATCGTTCGGCTAATGACTGGAATTCTGAACGCTGGCTCACCAAAAGACTGACACCTTCGACTTTGATGTCGTGAATGTGACAGAAGTCATCTGACTGATTAAGAAGATAATCAACATGCACATCCTCTTCACCTTTGCGGATGATAAGCGATTGCGCAGCATATTGGCCTGGCTGTGTGTTTGTCAAAGACGTTATTTTGATTGCATCAACACTGAGTCCGTTATCGTCATGGAACTTAGAGACGTAGGCATTCGCAACATAGTCTTTGTAAACAGATAAATATTCTTTCTGTTGTCCAGGTGTTGCCGCCTTCCAATACCGCCCTAAAACAAACCGACCGATCCAGTCCGTATCGACTGCCGTTTCAAAAAGATTTGTAAGCGTTGTAATTTTTTTATCCTCTGGCATATCTTTATCATGGAAAACATCGACGACATGTTTTGACATGTCGGATGCGAATGTTTCGCACGAGGAACTTGCGGCCAGAGCAGGTCCTGTAGCTGAAAGTGCTATCAGTGTGATAAAAGTTGTTAAACGATAGTTCATGAGAGTCTCCTGTTATTGAAAGGCTTGATTTTGCAGATAAGCCGCACGGGTTGCGACATATGGATCGAGGGATTGATAGTAAAGTTGGTCGATAATGGCTGCATCCGCGTCGCGGGTTGAAATACCGCTAACAACTGTTTGGATAACCGACTCAGGGGTTGTGAAAAGCCAGCCTACTGGATCAATAAAAAGGTCGACGATTTCACCAGATGTATTGCGCACATTCGAAGGCCCTAACAGAGGCACGACGAGATACGGACCGCTCGCCAGCCCGTAGCGCTGCAATGTTTTACCAAAATTTTGATCTTGATATTTCAAACCTTGTGTGGCGGCAAAATCACGCAAGCCTACAAAACCAAAAGTTGTATTGATCATGAACCGCCAAAACGATGTCAGAGTAACGCGTGGATCAAGCTGTAAAATTCCATTTACAAAATTTGATGGCTCGGTCAAGTTGGTCAGAAAATTGGCAACCCCATTTCGACCCCATTCCGGAATATAATGATATGTGCTGGCAAACGGCTTCATGACATAGGTGTCGGCTTTTAAATTAAATGCAAAGATACCTTGATTGACAGGTTCTATTGGGTCTTGAACTGCAAACGGATCAGAAAATTCATCCGGATGAGCTGTCTGTGATACGGATGCACAACCGGTTACCGACAGAAAAAAGAGGATCGGTATAAGATATCTCACAGCTTCTCTCCTGCACTATGAGGAGATGAACAGCCGATTAGTATCATCCCGAGTAAAATAAAAAGACAACCCACAACTGCTATTGCATTTATGTTCTCATGAAAGACCGTCCAACCCAGCAACAGAATGAGAATATAAGAGCCAGCCGTTAATGGCGTCGCTTTGCTCATGCTGGTTTTAGATAAAACGTCCAGCCATAAGACAAAGGCCAACCCTTCACATATAATGACGCCCCATATCAAAGGCTGTTGAATAAAGCTTTGTAGCCATTGCCTGCCAAAATCAGTAACCGCCATACGAGACGCCAATAGTTTCAGGCAAGCCTGATTGAGAGCTGATAAAACTGGAATAACAACCCAAAGTGAAACATGGCTCCATAATTGGATGGGTGCCATATTTTTTAATTTTAATGATAAAGTTGCAGACATATTAGTCAGCCTCGACCATGTCAGCATCTGCACTGAGCCATGGAGAGAGTAACTGTAAGATATACTGTGCTATTTTACTGCCATGTTTAAAATACATAGCGTTCTGCGTCAATTGGCTACCCAGTTTGATCTTATTATCGTAATAGGACTGGCCACTTTGATACACACTAAAACCATGATCTAGACAATATTGAATATTCTGAAACCAACTCAAATAATACAAATTATAAAACCGTCCTCTGACCCCATCCATACAAAAGAATTTGTCAACTAATGTATCTTCATCATGAATCAGCAGATTCATAGCTAAGAGTTTATCATCAACATAATACAAGTTACAAAACGAACGTCCCGGCAAGTTCTTTAAAACATTTATAAAGTATTCTGCAGTTAATTTTTCAAACTTCCAATCGCTGCGATTCCACGTATCATTATAAAGATCCATAATCATTTCAATGACATCCGCAATATCCGATCGTGTTTCAACACGAACCGTTTCAAAAGATTTGAGCTTACGCCGCATATTTTTTCGCATGCTGTAAGACAAACGACCTAAATACTCATCGATCGTTTTAAAATCAGTTTTTAACCAGGCAATTGGTAGTCCCGGCATAAACTGATATTTTTTCTCATAAATAAGGTGACCAAATAGATTTTGGACGGCAGGCACAATATCTTTAATAGCCGTTAGTTTACAATAATTCGCTGCTGCATAATTCTCAAAATTGATAAAGAGTAGACGCAACAGATTGTATATCTTATCAAATTCATAAATATGGTCGGCTATGCCTATATAACCTGTTTCCGTACAAGGAGAGCCAAGACAAGCCATTCTCATGTTGAACACGCGTGGCCATATTTTTTTTAACGTCGATAACAGACTTTTAATTTTGCCTTGTAAGGTCGTTGTTAGATCATAGTCTGTTAAAAAGAATGGTGCTGCCGCACATAACCGATTATCCTCCCATATAGTTACATAGCGCCAGGAGAAATCTGTCAAATTTGCATCTTCAATAGCCCTAAAATAATTATAATCCTCTATCTGACTTGGGAAGCAGTGCTTCCATTCAGTTTCTGGTATAGACTGCAATGTATTGTAAACACGTGCCTCAAGCATAATAGACCTGCTTGCGGCTATCAAATGTATCTCTTAAGCAAAAATCGGCTGTCAGTTGAGCGACTTTATGACGCTCCTGATCGATATGAATCATATGATAGCTGTCTTTTAATAGGGCTATATCACATGAGCCGCCATGCAATCTTTGGATTTTATACGAATTGCGAGGATGGCTGACATCATCATCTATGGCGTGAATGAGTAATGTCGGTACAGTAATATATGATAAATCATTCTGCAGAATATTGTTAAAACAGTAATTCTGGTACAATGATCGGGCTGGAAAATAGGGCAACATGCCATCCATTCCTTGCCCTTCACGCATGATCGCTTTACGAACACGATCTGACTTAATACCGTAGGGATAACGTTCGTCAAACTGCATTTTCTTGAACGATGGAATACGAATTAAGATGTTCCGAAAAATCGGCGCAAAGCGATACCATTTTGACTGGTTCCACCCGTCATACCGCAAAGCTGGCGCATAGACGATAACACGATTGACTAAAGACGGTTCAAGCTTTGATAAATATAGGGACAGACCTCCACCAACACAGATGCCGACAACTGAAATATCATCGACATATTCTTTCAAAGACTGAATGGCCGTTTGGAGACCTCTCAGCCAGTCCATATAATTTGTCGATAACAATGCTTTTTCATCCCGGCAATGCCCGGCAATGACAGGCGCATAAACAGTAAAGCCGATTTTATTGAGGTACTTGCCGACAAATTTCATCTCTGCCGGTGCGCCCGTCAAGCCATGTACCAGCAAAATCCCTTTGTTATTCGAGCCTTTTAGAAAAAAACTGTGGTCAGTCATTATCCATTTACTCCTAAAATCGCTACACCCAGTGTGATCATGAAGACCCCAGCCATATGCAAAGGTTTGATTTTCTCTTTTAAAAAGAGAACTGCCGACAGAACGATAAAAACATATGTGAGTGACATGAGCGGAAAGGCTACGCTCAATGGGACATGTTCAAGAACCATTGTCCATGCGATAATCTCGACAAGCCAAAAAGCGACCCCTAACCAAACAATCGGATGTTTCAAGGCGTTGAAGACTGTTTCATGATCGGCACCCAATTTGAAACACAACTCACGCATAGCATCAGCTAATATGCAGAATAGGATTAAACCATACATTGGCAGACTTGCACTCATGAGAATACCTCAAGAAGTGTTTTTAAAATCTCTTGATTGGTTACATTATTAATGTGATTAGCAGTCTTGACTGATGGTGGTTTATGCGCGTGATCAATCCATATCTCAAAGTATTTCAGAAGACGAGTGCCAAAACAGCCACTAAAGGCTGGTTTTGAATAATCGCCAACAATATCAACGCCGATAATCTTATGATCCTTAGATAGATGCGTTATTATATTTTTCAAATAGGACAAGCTCATTCTTCCTTGATCCCAGTTTGCAACAGCGTGAGCAGAGCCTAAAACGTCTTTATCAATTGTCAGGTATATGTTTTCTGTCTTAATTCGAGATAACAAAAAATGAATAAAATTCTCTTCGCCTGTTCCGGCAATCGTTTTCCAATTCAAAAATCTGTCTTTTTGTTTAAAACTTTTATTTTCATGGTATGTTTTTCGCACATAGCTTGCATCTCTATCATACGGGTAAACTTCCAACACACCTTGTGAGATTAAGTCTAGATTGGCTCCCTTCCATTCAGGCAGGCGCAAATCTTTGCTACAAACCCCTAATGTGATCACCTTGCTGACAACTGGGTTCTTGAGAGTTTCATTGACCCAGGAACCGCAATGAACGCCTTTCTGACATTTTACCCAATCCGGATGATTATCAATATGAATGACTGTGAGAGATATAGCTTGACTATCGCGTGTCACGCATTCAATTAAAGACGGTGTAATGTTGTGAAAATCACCCGATCCAGTAAAAAATACAAAAGGTCCGTGCAGCTTAGCTTTAATTTGCTCTGCTAAAAATGAGCGCCATGCCAGGAAATCTTTATGCTTACCCCATAAGCGTAATTTCCGGCCATATTTTCCTGCATAAATGTGCTGAGCTTGAAACTCATTGCACATGTTGACGAAACTTGATGAATGATCATAAGCGTTATCGAGATGTAGGATACACAATTGCATGGCGCTCGTCTCAGTTATTTACGTTTAGCACGAACGAATAATTCGTTCAGTAATGTCAAGGCAAGGTCGATTTCCTCATACGAAATCGTCAGGGCTGGTGCCAATGTGATCACATTCTTGTAATAACCCCCGACATCCAGTACGAGACCATAGCGTTTAGCACCAACCAGCAGATCGCCTTTCATGCCCTCATCAGCCATCCAATCCAGCATGGATTTGTCTGGTGTAAAGCCATCTTCTTGGCAGATCTCAATTCGCAAAGCCAAACCAAGGCCATCGACATCGCCAATAATCTTATGGGACCGTTTGAGGTCTTTAAGACCTTCCAGGAAGTATTTTCCTTTCTCTGTGACCATGGTCTCATAGTCTGTTTCTTGGACCATACGCATCGTTTCCAAGGCAACAGAGGTTCCCATCGGGTTACTGGCAAAGGTTGAATGCGTTGAACCTGGTGGAAAGATATCCGGATTGATCATTTCTTCACGCGCCCAGACACCAGATAACGGATTTAAACCATTCGTCAAAGCCTTGCCAAAGATCAACAGGTCCGGTTGGACACCGAAATGCTCGATAGACCAGAGCTTGCCTGTCCGATACATCCCCATCTGGATCTCATCAACAGCCAATAAAATGCCATGCTGATCCAAAACCTTTTTTAACTCACTGAAGAAATTAAGGGGCGGAATAACATAGCCACCTGTCCCTTGGATCGGCTCTACATAGAAAGCGACATATTCTGATTTATTGGCTTTAAAATCAAAAACCCCATTATATTCTGTTTCAAACAACCGGGCGAATTGCTGGACACAGTAATACCCGTATTCCTCCTTACTCATGCCTTTGGGTCCACGGAAATGATAAGGGAATTGAATGAATTGGGCCCGATCACCGAAATGTCCATAACGACGGCGATAGCGATAGCTGGATGTAATCGCTGAAGCCCCCAAGGTGCGCCCATGATAGCCTCCCTCAAATGCAAACATCAGGCTCTTGCCACTTGTATAGTTACGGACGAGTTTCAAAGAGTCTTCGACGGCTTGTGCCCCTCCAACATTAAAGTGAACTCGACCCTTTAAGCCGAATTTCTTCTCTGCATCTTTTGCAATAAGAGTAGCCAATTCGACCTTTTCAGCATGTAAGTATTGTGATGCCACTTGTGGCAAACTGTCCAGCTGTTGATGGGCGACTGCATTAAGACGCGGGTTTCGATAGCCAAAATTGACGGCCGAATACCACATTTGTAAATCTAGAAAGGGCGTTCCTTTTGCATCATAGAGGTAAGATCCCTCGCAGCCTGTAAAGAACTTGGGTTCTTCTGTGTAATGCACCGTGTCGCCATGGGAACAATAGGCTTCCTCCATGGCACGCAATTCTTTTTCAGTATGTGTTGTCGGTTGTTGTACTGTATTCAGTTTGAATGGTGATAGAGTTGACATGTTGTCCTCGTAGATGACGTGTTAAATAAAAGCGTGATGATTCATTATTTCGTTAGACACCATGAGCGGTGGCGGGAGTGCCATCTTTAAAGACCGGATAACATCCGTGAATTTTTGGTAGGGTATGAATGGAATCTCTTTATCCGCGCAATAATCGACCAACTTACCTTTGGCAAAGACCAAGTCCGGCTTATTTGAGACACAAAAATCGGATCGACCATCGCCAATATAAAGACGGACACATTCAGGTGAACGTGTGACGGCATGACATTTGCAAACACCTGATGCTGATTGACAATCTGGCTTCTTAAACGGTGAAATAAGATGGTAACGTGTAGCTTCACCTGCGTGAGCGGTAATCATCAAATGATTGGCAATGACAGGCAATTGCTGCAGGCCATAACGCTTTAAAATGTGTTGGATAAAGTAACCGACGCCATCACTGATGATTGTCAATGATAAATCCTGTTTTTGGCAAAACTGGACAAAGTCTATAAAACCTGGGTCTATTGCTACTTCATCCAATGCCTCATACAGCTCGTGTTGGGTTGCTTGGATTAAAGCGATTTGTCTTTGCATGCATTCAGCAGAACCGATCAGGCCTGCATCCCATTCCGCTTCAATGTGTTTCCATTCAGAGGAAGCAAAACGTTCGAGGATAAAGTCCGTTGTATCACATGAGGTGATGGTTCCATCGAAATCTGAGAACACACGCATGATAAGCTCCTTGCTGTTGACAAGGATTGAATATCAGATGGTGATGAGGTGAAAATTATTTCAAAATGATACGAAACTGAAATCTCGTATTAGGCTTTTTTCAGCGAGACTTCGACAAGCAAACCTTGACCTGAAGCAGGGGTTTTGAGATCAATCAAACCGTTTAATCGCTGAATAACATCCGCTACGATCGCCAGCCCAAGTCCTGTACCTTCTTTGTATAAAGGATTTGCACGGTAAAATCGCTCGAAGACAAGATTATGTTCTTCTTGTGCTATGCCAGGCCCTGTATCACAAATAGATAGACACCACATATCGTTTCGAGACACAATATTGATTTGCACACGCCCGTGCTCAGGGGTGTATTTAACAGCATTATCAACTAAATTCACGATCATCAGTTGCAACAAATCACTATCAGCCAGAACATAAGCATTTTCATCGCCATCGAGAGAGATATCGATTTCTTTCTGATTGGCCAAAATGCCAATCCCGGCGATAATGGATGCCGTAACATGATACAGTGATACAGACTGCATTTTGATCGGCTGATGGCTGACGCGCGTGGCCCGCAATAATTGTTGTACGAGATAAGATGCCTTGTCGCTACTGATTGCTAAATCTTCTAAAATGACACGGCGTTCTTGTTCATCTGCGGTACGCTCTAACATCTGAATCAATAAGGTTAAACCGGCTAACGGTGTACGTAATTGATGTGCAACATGATCTGCAAAATGTCTTTCAGCCGTTAACGAATGTTCTAGCTTAAATAGTAATTGATTAATTGAGGATCCGAGCGGCACCAGGTCACGCGGTAAGGCTGACGTCGTAATCGCTGATAAATCGTCTGGCGATCGTCTTTGAATTTGTGTAACCATCATTCGAATAACACCGAGTCCACTATTGATACCAAGCCACAACAAAAGACTGATCAAAGGAATCAAGGCGAGCAAAGGAGTAAGTAGGTCAATAACAATTTTATGAACCAACGTTTCCCGTAAAGCGATCTTCTCGCCGACCTCAATACAAATCGGGGTCTCTGGCATACAAAGTGTGTATAATCGCCAATCCTCGTTTTTGTATTGTACATTTGAAAATCCGTTTTTTTGCAACGGTACATCTTTTGGCAATGTATTGCCAGAATACATCTGGATTGTATTTGATTTCCAGATCCGGAACATGCGTGCCTCGGCATAATCATCCGCATCATCGTTGAAAGACAATTGATCGCTTAGATCAAAATCTTCCATTTTTTTCGGTCCGTTACCCTCTTCCTCTTTAAATTCATCGTCGACAAGCGACCATAAGATATTCGCACTGTTAATTAACTGAGCGTCATACACGTTTTGAATTTCACGCGTTGCGCTGTGGAACACAAACAATCCGATTGCGCCAATTGTCACTAAAATGATCGGGGTGATCCGAAAAAATAGCTTATGCGTTAATGTTGTTCTATTCATTTTTCAACCATATACCCAACGCCACGGATGGATTTAATAAAATCACTACCAATTTTTTTGCGCAAGCTATATATAGTGACTTCAATTGTATTGCTTTCGACCATACTCTCAGAACTATACATGGCATATTCAATATCGTTTTTGGTAACATATTTTCCGCAACGCTCCATCAGTAATTTGAGCAAACGAAACTCTTTTGCCGTCATCGCAATGACTTTATCCGATCTGCGAACGACTGTTGCCGCTAAGTCGATTTCAATATCACCACATTTTATCGTGGTTTCAACGCGTCCATCCCGCCGACGTATGAGTGCTCGGATACGGGCCAGTAATTCATCTAGATCAAATGGCTTAACGATATAGTCATCTGCTCCGCTGTCTAAGCCTTCGACTTTATGCAGCGATGTATCGCGTGCAGTGAGCAATAAGACAGGTAAAGTATTTTTTTGTTGACGTAATTGCCTGAGAACATCCAGTCCACTCATTTTGGGCAAGTTAACATCCAATATAGCGGCTTCAAAGTTGGAATCTTTTAACATGATCAAAGCAGACTCGCCATCTTGCAGCCAATCCACGCCATAGGCGTGTTTTTCGAGCGCCTTTTTTAAAGACGACCCTAAAATTTTATCATCTTCAACTAATAACAGGCGCAAAATAGGCCACCATTCTGATTTTTATGTTTGCTACGATAACTGTACCAAGTGCTGAAACGTAGCACATATTTTTATTTTCTGAGCAGTTTAACATTAAGCAACAGTTTCTTTCAAAAAAGACTCTATAAAACAGGCGGGAGTGTATTGTTGGTTTCAGACTTTACACGATATGCGCGTTTCTGCAAAATAATTAACCCGAACAGGGCAATCATTAATAAGAACGTTGCCTCGCAAGTTCCATAACCTAAACCACCTTTTTCATGTATTTTGGTCAGGATATCACCCATAGTTGCGCCAAAAGGCCTGGTCAGGACAAATGCTAGCCAGAATAAAATAGTACGAGAAATGGATGTATTATAATACGCCAATATTATAAATAGAATACCCGTGCTGATTAAAAGGTTGCCAAAGACATATCCCAAACCAGAGCTGTCTGCCAAATAATCACCCAATGCTGTTCCCAATGTATTAGATATAAGAACGACTAACCAGTAAAACATCTGATTTTTTGAATCAGTGATACGCGTTACAGAAATAGTGCCTGTCGTGTAATGCCAGGCAAATAATAAACAAACGAGACAGACAAAAACTAAGGCAGATCCAGTCGCATAACCGAATCCCAGAGTGCGATCTATAAAATCAGATATAGTTGTACCTGCGGTGCTTGTTGCCAGAACAACAGTCCAATATAAAACTGGATGAAACCTTTTACTAAAAAACTGAATGATCAAAACAATTAGAAAGAATGATAATAATATAAGTGAGCTCAAACCATAGCCGACATTCAGTGTCATAGATAGAAAGTCGCCAGCTGTTTCTCCTATCGTTGTCGCACAAATTTTTGTAATCCAGAATAAAACTGTTACATTTGCGATCTTATTGATCATATTGAAAAAATCTCAATTCTTAAAAATTCATATTATAATATAACTATTGTTTCTTAAATGAAAATGAAGCGATTAGGTGAGTTTAAATTCAGCCTCAATATCGATTAGGCTGCACGGGTATCTGGTCAACCCCCGATATTGAGTCCAGGTTTTAAGTTACAGTTTGGAGCAGCTGCAGCATCATGGCGGGGGCTGGAGCGTAAGCGGAAGCCCCTGCCATGATGCAAGCATGCGTTCTGGCCAGTGGAGCGGGTGGCCTATAGCCCAGCGACGTGTGCGGGCGGATATGGTTGTAATGATGCCGCCACTGCTCCAAGATCACCTGGGCTTCTTTCAGCGTGTAAAACGTCTCCGCATTCAGGCATTCGTCCCGCAGCCTTGCGTTGAAGCTCTCATTATAACCATTCTCCCACGGGCTGCCTGGCTCGATATACAGTGTTTTGACGTGTAGCTTTGGTAGCCAGTCCTTGATCGATCTGGCCGTAAACTCCGACCCGTTATCCGAACGGATATGATCAGGAATGCCTTTGCTCACAAACAGATCCGTCAGCACAGCCATGATGTCATCCGCCTTCAAGCTGTAACCCGTCCGCAAAGCCAGGCATTCCCGCGTGTACTCATCGATCACCGTCAGTGTGCGGATCTTGGTGCCGTCCTTGAGCCGGTCCGCTACAAAGTCATACGCCCACACATGGTTCTGCCAACACGGTCTAAGTCGGATGCATGAACCGTCATTCAGATAGAGACGACCTTTCTTCTTATGCCGTTGCGGTACCTTCAGCCCCTCTCGCCGCCAGATGCGCTCCACACGTTTGTGATTAACCACCCAGCCTTGAACCCGCAGCAACGCCGTGATGCGTTTGTAACCGTAACGACCATAACGCGCCGCAAGTTTTATAATGTCCGCCGTCAGCGCTTCTTCGTCACGCGCTCGCTTAAGAGGCCTGCGCTGCAAGCCGCGGCTCTGCCCCAACGCCTTGCACGCCCGTCGTTCCGTAATTCCCAGCTTCTGCTGCACATAAACCACAGCCTCCCGGCGACGCTCAGGACTGGTTAGAACTTTCCCGTCGATACTTCCTTCAAAATCAGATTATCCAAAGTCAGGTCGGCGACAGCACGTTTCAGCCGCCCATTCTCTATCTCAAGATCCTTCAAGCGCCGCGCCTGATCCACACCCAGACCGCCGTATTCTTTCCGCCAGCGGTAATACGTATTCCCCGTCACAGCCAACGCACGCAACACATCTTCCATCCGCTTGCCCTGGCCAATCATCACCTCAGCCTGCCGCAAATAGCCTATAATCTGCTCCGCCGTAAACCTCCGCCGTGACATGCAAAACCCTCCCGCTAGATGTCCACATCATACCAAGAATAACTCTCGGCTTGGACTCATTTATAGGGGGCGGACCAATACGAATAATGGATGATATTTTTCCAAAGTTAGAAAATCCAGCCAAAAAATCTTTTTATCACAGAATCAACCAAAAATTATTTGTAAGTACGAATATTTTTTCGAAAAGCAAAAAAGCATGTAAGAGAGATAAGCCTAGTTTAAGGATCTCTCTGTAATGTTTCTTCATGTCACGCTATAAAATCAGTTTACTACTATTCTTATTTGCACCTTTTCTTTTATTTGGAATTTATCTCGGTTACTTACATGTAACGGGAAATTTTCATGAAATCGTAATTGGCAAGCTTTATCGCTCAGCCCAACTCAAGCCAAACGATATTACTATATATAAAAGAAAGTATGGCATTAAAACAATTATTAATTTGCGTGGAATTAACAAGGGTGAAGCATGGTATGATGCAGAAGTTGCTGCATCTATTGCAAATCATATCGTACATGTTGATATTCTAATGTCACCGGAGAGACCGCTGAATAAGCAGGAAACACTAGAATTAATTAATATCATGCGTGATGCGCCAAAACCAATATTAATTCACTGCGCATCAGGTACTAACCGTACAAGCTTAGCATCTGCCCTCTACCTATTTGCTATTGAAAGAACTTCCAACGCTAAAGCTAAGACGCAGCTATCGTTATTGTATGGGCATTTTCCCCTTCCATTTCTAAGATCATATGCCATGGATAAAACATTTAAAAATTGGCAGGAGCGAAAAAATCAACCATAAAAAGAAATATTAAAACAATTGAATTTTTCAGTTATAAAACTAGGTCCTGCTGCCAGAACAATTATCGCCAGACTGCGCCACGCGCCACCCAGTCTTGTTATTCCCCATCATTCAGAGAATTTGCGTTTTAGCCCCGTATTCCGCGGGCTTTCGCGCAGCGCGGACTGAGAGAATTCCCTGCTAACAGGGAATTATCAGGGAATTTTGATTTTTTCTCCACGGCACAGAGCGCCAGTCCGTTGCCTTTTAACGTAGTATTTTTAGGCATTTAAACATGTTTTGGCGGCGATAAATTGCCGGATTGTCCCAGAAATAACAGGGAATTTTATACAAGGTATCAGGGAAAGTTTTCAAAGAACAGGGAAATTTAGAAGCTAACAGGGATTTAGACGTTCAAACTGGCATCAATCAGCCGTCCCACATAACGCGGATCCATCTTCTCCCGCTTGGCAATATCGGCAATCATCGTGCCTTTAAAAAATTCATCCCGCCACACAATGCCGCGCACCCAATTTTTCAATTCAAGCGGCGTCTTAGCAAACGGATCGTCTTTTTCTTCTTTGGCTTTCGGTTGAATGATCAGCGCACCTTTTTCGGCACGTCTCGTGCTGAACGGAATAGTGTAGCTATAGGTATGCTTTTCGGGCGCTGAAAATTCAACGTCAAGATGATTGGATAACGTCTTCACAAGCGCTGGCCAATTAAAGTTTAGAATAATCTTGTCTTCATGCACTATCTTATATTCCATCTATGCAATTGGCGCCAAGCGGCTTAAAAATCGTTAGTGCGTTTGTTTTAGTTACGTAAGGGAAAAGTGGTACGATAAAAGATAAAGATGCTATATCGCAACAGTTAGCGAACTTTATAACACTTTGATTTGTTTTTCTAAGTACCGATAAACTAGATTAGATCTTCCAAAGCGTCAGCTATGGAAGGGAATTTATATTTAAATGTTGTTTCTATGCTAATTCGCTTATTGACAATATGATTGCTGCTCAGCACCAGGTCGGCCAACTCACCCAGTAAGATTTTCAACACAAAGCGGGGTACGTTAGGCAACCAGAGAGGTCGTCGCATAAGCTTTGCCAATATCCGCGTTATAGTTTCATTAGTTGTAACCTCTGGCGCAACAGCGTTATAGACACCTTGCCAGTTTGTGTTGACAAGCGCATCCCGATATAGTGCACAAATATCGTCAATATGGATCCAGCTTTGATATTGGTCTCCAGACCCAAGCGGCGCACCAAAACCAAAGCGCACCGGCAACATAAATTTTGGTAACGCTCCACCTGCAGCACTCAACACAATGCCTGTTCGCAACTTGACGACCCGCACTCCCAGCTCCGCAGCGCGATCAGCAGCACCCTCCCAAGACTGAACCAGACGGGCAGCGAAATCATCTCCAGCAGGTGATTGCTCGGTGAGACGCGCTTCATTCGTATCGATGCCGTAATAGCCGATGGCAGAGGCCGAAACCAATGTCTTGACCATAATATTCTGTTGCTGGATGTGGTCGAGTAATAAATTAAGCGTGTCAACACGACTGCAAACTAACTCGGCCCTACGTTGTCTTGTCCAGCGGCGATCAGCGATACCGGCACCTGCCAAATGCACGATGCTATCTACTCCATCGAAAGCCTGATAATCGATCTGTCTCATCGTTGCGTTCCACACATAGGTTTTGACATTAGCAGGGAGCCGGGACGTATCGCTCCCAGACTGGACCAGACAGACAACATCGAGTCCGGTGGCCAAAAGCATTGGGATCAAGTGATGACCAATTAAACCGGTTCCACCTGTTACAAGTACGCAACTCATCATTATTTCTCCATAACTACGTATCTTCTATATTAACGGTGAAGGGATTGATTGTCGAATAATGTTGAGCAATAGAAAATGAAAGTTTATTTATATCAACATTATAATTAATTTAGAGAGATCATATATCCTGTTCTCAAGAATTAACCTCATCTTTGAAACACAATTAGAATTTTTAATACGTACTAATCGCAACACATCCCGGCCCTTTATTCTCACAATTTTTAACGTATATGTGAGAATTATCAGATCAGTGGTTTCAAGACTTACTTAGGATATATATTTTTAAGCATTTAATTGATGTGGAAAGTCAACCTAACTCGACTGGATAACCTTTCACGAGATAAATCCCGAAATGACCAAAACTCAAAAATTTCATCTGTTTGCTTTAGCTTTCATAATAATGATAATCAGTCTGCACAATAACCCGGCTCAATCGCAGCAATGCGCGGGATTTATGGCCGAAAGTAACAAACAAGTCTCAAATCCGCTTAGTGATAAAAACGTGAATGGCAACACTCTACAATTGTGCGGAAATAACCCGTCAACGGGGTTTGGCCGTAACGGTTTTTATCAGGCCGGGACGCAAGATACTGGCACACATATCGCTTGTGCGATCCTCTCTAAAGAGTTTCTAGAGTTCTCAAAAACGCATGGCAATGATTTGATGACGCCTAGACCAGACTACGCTTTTCCAGGTCTCAAGGCTGGTGATCATTGGTGTCTGTGTGCTGATCGCTGGACAGAGGCCTTAAAAGCTGGCGTTGCGCCAAACCTTGTGCTTGAAGCGACGCACGAAAAAATGATAGATTATAGTGATATAGAAATATTACAGCATTACGCCCATCAGCCAAGCGAGAATGCCTCGGAGTTTACCATGAGCAAAGCGAGCGCATATCAATTTTCTTTCACCTCTATTGATGGTAATCCCCTCCCCTTGTCACAATTCACTGGAAAAGTGATCCTCGTTGTTAATACAGCCTCCCAGTGTGGCTTTACCAAGCAGTATAAAGATTTAGAATCACTATATAAAAAATACAAAGATAAAGGCCTGATAGTGATTGGGGTTCCCTGCAACCAATTCGGTAGTCAGGAACCTGGCTCAGAAACGACGATTAAGAAGTTTGCTGAAAAAGAATATGGTGTCACCTTTCCATTAACCTCCAAAACCGAGATTACCGGCAAGAATGCACATCCATTTTTTGTATGGGCCTCAGCACAAAACAAAGGCGGATTTCTTCGATCTTCACCGAAGTGGAACCTCCATAAATTTTTGATTGATCGTCACGGACAGTTGGCAATGAGTTTTTCGTCTTATGTTGATCCCGCTGACCCTGCGGTTACGCAGCAAATTGAAAGTTTGCTCAATGAAACCTATTAATCCGGATATTAGCGAAATTATCGCACTTGCATGGTGCGACAAAACGTCGTTTGACGCTATTAAAAGTCAAACAGGTCTTGCAGAGAATGATGTCATAAACATTATGCGCACACATTTAAAACCTGGCAGTTTTAGACTGTGGCGCCAAAGAGTAACTGGCCGCAAAGCTAAACATGAAAAAACTGGCTTATGAATCTCATTTTATTCGCCGGTTGTGTGGCAGGTTTTATCTCGGTCGCGTTTGGCGCTTATGCAGAGCATGGATTACAGTATAAGATCGATCCTGAAACGTTTCGTTTTCTGATGACGGCAATCCGCTACAACGAAATTTACGCCGTGCTAGCTACAGGGGCCGGGCTCGCCATGATGTGTACCATTCCCAAGCCACTTGCAGTCCGAGTTTTCTGGGCAGGAATCATTTTTATGACTGGTATTATTTTGTTCAGTTTTAGCATCTATCTCGCGGCCGTAACCGGCTTGCATAGCCTGTTGAAGATTGCACCGGCCGGAGGTGTCACTTTTATGATCGGCTGTCTGGTGCTGGCCTCAGCATCGTTAAAAAAATCACCCGTGTGATTTAACATTATCAAAGGAAATTAAAATGGCTCGGTTTATAATTGTAGCAGCAAGCAGTGGCATAGGTCAGGCGACGGTCAGCTTGCTTAGAAATTCCGGGCATGAGGTGTTTACGACCGCACGCGATGCAACAAAAATAATGCCTGATGCTCTCGTGGATGCCAGTGATTTTGACGCTTTAGAAGCCGTTTTCGCCACGGCTGGAAATATCGACGGGGTCGTCAATTGCGCAGGGTCGTTACTGTTAAAACCGGCGCATTTGACAAGCAAAGAACAATATGACGATGTCATTAAAACATCTCTCACCACTGCTTTTTCTGTTGTTCGTGCTGCAGCAAGAAACATGAAAACCGGTGGCTCAGTTGTGTTAATCTCGTCGGCAGCCGCAATGGAGGGCTTTGCCAATCATGAGGCCATTGCGGCGGCAAAAGCCGGTGTGATCGGCTTAACCTTATCGGCAGCGGCTACTTATGCCGGAATGAATTTACGCGTGAATGCGGTAGCGCCGGGTTTGACAATAACTCCTATGACTGCCGCCATGACCAGCAATGAAACTTCTCGATCAGTCTCCGAAGCCATGCATGCGCTTGGTCGATTGGGCACACCAGAAGACATTGCTCGGGCGATCGTCTTTTTGCTCGATCCACAAAATTCGTGGATCACCGGACAAATCCTTGCTGTGGATGGCGGACTGTCATGCTTACGACCTAAAATTAAAATGTAACTATCATAGCTATTTTGTTTCACTTGAATTGCTTTATGTAACAGTGACATTTTCTGGGTTTGTTGTATATCATTGCCATGGCGGCCCCTTTACCAATTGACGAAGTCGACAACATATTGCAAGCAGCAATCCAAGACGCGACAGATCATCCGCTTCGATCGATAAAAACTATTTCTAATCTCAATCAAGCCAATCTGGTTTGGGAGGGCATGTGGAATGATACGCCGGTCATTTTGCGTACAGCCAAAGGCGAACATGAACGTAGCGTGTGTAAAAAAGAAGTTTGGTGTTTGGAACAGGCATCATCTGTTGGCTTTGAAACTGCAACGGTTTTAAGTCTGGGGAAATGTAGATAAAGACAGCGTGTGGATGCTGCAAACAAAGCCAGATGGCATACCTGGCAATCTATTTAGTGGCGATACCGGATTACTGTGGCGCGCAATGAGACAACATGCACGTCGCTTAACTGAAGTTCTTATCTCTGGTTGTGGTGAATGGGCTGGACCTGCATTTGTACTGGATATGATGAATATTAATGCATCTGAACCGTTAAATGATCTGGCTGATGAGACGATCGGTGACATGTTTGCACAAGGTTTTGGTTTATCAGTTCAAGATTACGCCGCTCTAAAGCCTGATATTGATTGTTATACCACTCTCCACTTAATGCGTCATATAGCTTGGATCACCACTCAGGCTGATGACTGGACAGAAAAAGCATCGCAACGAAAAAATGTTTAAATAAATTGAATAAATTACCGATCCGTAATGCACACCCTTTTTCAGTCATAGATTCCGTTTTGAACAATAGGCCGCATTTCGAAAATTCATTTACGCATTCCAACTCCTCCATAGACGGCAATCTTGACTGTGGACTGGGTAAAATCCCAAGTGTTTAAAATCGAACAGAATAGCCTGTACCATTTTATAATTGGTCCATTTCTCTAAATGTTATTTTACTTTGTGTTACGTCCACCTGTATGTTAAAATGACGCATGCCTATCCATGTCAAAAAATCAAATTTACCTTCAAAAAAATGTCAGGCTTGTCTGAAGCCATTCACCTGGCGAAAAAAATGGTCTTTATGCTGGGAAGACGTCAAATATTGCTCCGACCGGTGCCGCGCCAAGTCTAAAGAAAAATAATATGACGCAATCAAGACAATTTGTACCTATCATGCTTTTTAATATTTCTAATACTTATTAAATACAAATCTTTGCCAATGGTCGACTCTGATAGCCGGATCATCAAGCCAAAAAAATTTTGCGTAGTAAGCCAGTAGGCATTCACCCCAAAACCCAGCCCAGCGTGGGTCCAAGCCATGGCTGAGCTTTGCCAATTCTGGGTTAGACCCTTCCAGATGAACAGCAAGATACGGATCTTTTGCCGCTTCTGCCAATAATGGAAACAGGAAGTTACAATAGTTATTCAACAAGTCACGGCGCATGATGGCCATGCTGCAATAAATACTTTCCCGGCTGTGGTGCATAAAATTACGCAGGCTTGGATAATCGGGGTGCAATTTATCAAACGCATAATAAACGATTTCCAATAAGGGCTGGGAAACACAACTGGCAAAATGTCCTTCTATCGTTTTGCCAAACGATTCCCAATACGGCAGAATCACATCGTAATCTGTACAGGCTTGTACAAGAGTTTGATCCGTAATCTTAAAACGTTCCAATTCTTGTGGATCAGAATATTCGTAATCAAGAATGTTTTTCTGTTCCGCTTTTCGTTGACTATCATCAGAATGTGGCACCATCCAGCGTCTATAATGCCACAATCCTACATGCGTTGATGTTTTGTCGTTTTTCCACATCCAGTACAGCGCTGTAAGTTCCGCATATTCCCTGTTTTTTGATGCGATGTTATCGCCCGTATGATCTGCCACAATATGATCCGGTATATCGTCATAGTGTGACACCCTGATAGGCGACAAATAATCTGCCAATTCCGGCGGCAATGGTTTATGATGCACCACATAAATTTTTGGTGAGCATGTTTCTATGCCTGACATTTTACAATCCTATTAAATGTATCTAGGCCAATTTCAATTGCGACATCCGTATCAATATATTTATATTGTGCCAGCCGGCCAGAAAAATGCACGTTATTGTTCAATGTTTCCGCTTGGGCCAGGGCCCAGTAGCGGTCATAAAGATCCCGATTTTCGGCAGCTGGAATCGGGTAGTACGGGTCACCCTCAGCACATGGGTATTCATAAGTGACAAGACTGTGCGGATGTTGCTGTTGAGTGACATGCTTAATCTCAACCGTGCGCGTGTAGTCATGATCATTTGGATAATTAATTTGGACACATGGCTGCACAAATTCTTGTGCTTGTGGCACAAGCTCGAAGCGCAACGAACGCCATGGCAGCTTGCCGAAACAATAGTCAAAATACTCATCTAACGGTCCGCAATAAATTGTTGCGATCTTTGGTTTGATGACATCACGAACAGTCTTATAATCTGTTTCCAGACTGATATCGATTAGCGGATGATCCAACATTTTGCGAAACATGGCCGTAAAACCATCTTTAGGTGTTCGTTGATATTGATGATCGACGTAACGCTCATCTCTGTTCATGCGGATAGGCACACGGCCACAGACAGTGGCATCCAATTCGGCTGGCGTCTTATCCCATTGTTTGATGGTATAATTCAGATAAAACGCGTCATATATTTCAACACCAACGCGCGACAGCACGAACTCTGCAGAATTTTTTGGATTATCGCATGGCACACGTTTTTTATTTAACAATAATTCTGCGCTTTCAGGTGTCAAACCATCCACGTTAAAAAACATTTCAAGTGTCGTTAAATTTATGGGAAACGGATAAAGCCTGTTGTTGACCATACTTTTAACGAAATAACAGCCTTCAATCCAATCTGTAAACTGGCTGAGATAATCGATTATCTCTGTTTTGTGTGTGCGAAAATAATGCGGGCCATAAGCGTGAGTTAATAAACCCGATTCATGGTAAAAATCATAACAATTGCCCGCAATGTGCGGACGTTTATCAATGGCCAGAACATTCCAGCCTTGCAATTTGGCTGCACGTTCAGCAATGACGCACCCTACCGGACCGGCGCCGACAATGAGTAGATCATAATGTTTGGTTTCATCAATATTTGGCATTAGATTGCCGTTTCACTATTGTTCATGATAATAAGAATCATCAATTTCAATGCTTATGTGATTGCCATCGGTATCCTGGGCATTGGCCTCACCGCCGCTGAGTTCACCGCCATGCAATTTCAGATCATCCCCATTTGGCCAATGCACACTCATAACTTCGCCGTTCTCAACATCGACATCCAGTCGATAGTTCCCACCATAGGTGTGCACCCGCGCATCATAGGTGCCATCGTCTGCTTTAGCGTAAGCTGGCCGGACTGTTAGAACGTTGAGAATTCCTAATACTGCAATTGTTAAACGTATTATTTTTTTCATGACACAATCCTCAATTCAGTTTATATTTTTGAAAATACAATCTTATTTAAGGTTCTTTTTATTTATAAATAATTACCAATAACCTTGCTACATCCCAAAACTGTCTATTGATCCCATCAAACCTAATTATTTGCACAAAAAAAGAGCAAAAGTCGAAAAGATCAGTTTTTGCTCTATAAAATTGCGTTTGACGCTAGTAACGTTTATTTTCTATGTCCTTGGGGACTAAATTTAGCAGAATTGCTATTTGAGGTTTGACTGTTATTATTTTCTGCAGTTGCCTCGCCACCTCTACATCCCGGCTTCTGCTGCCCGTTGTGGATCATTGGCAAAATTGCCCGGATTCAGGCATAGTGCGGTTCTACCGTTTCAACATTATCAATAATGCGAAAATCTTTCATACTCGATCTATTCATAGACCGGTTAACAGGACGCACCTGCATAAATTCAGAAGGATATATAATCAAACAATCATCACCGTTTTGCGTTACATCCAGCCATCGCTCAATATCAGTGTTGTCGATTATACATGGCATCCGATCGTGAATCGGTGATGATAGACTATTCGGTTCGCCGGTGATGATGACAAATTCATGTTGTTCTTTGTCGACACTCTGATCCCACAATCCCGCAAGCCACATGACATTACCATCATTTCGAGTGAAGAGATAAGGTTGTTTTTCTCCCTCTTCCTCACGCCATTCGTAATAGCCTTCAACTGGAATAGCGCAACGGCTTTTTGCCATTAAGTTCTTGTAGGTTCGTTTAGTGTAAAGTGTTTCAACCCGTGCATTCATGAGAATAGATGGACCATTGGCGTTTTTTGCCCAGTGAGGTGAGATACCAAAACGTGCTATTCCCAAGCAGCGCTGTTGGTTTTCTGCAGAACGAATGATGGGCACATTATTCGTTGGAGCAACATTTGGATTGAAAATGTAGTCATCTAAATTTTCAATGACAGTTGCATACTGCCTTATCAAAAAAGGGTCCTTGATAGAACAGAAACGGTTACACATTGTTATCTCCGTCAAAACGTCTTTTGAATACCAAATGTCAGGCGGAAATCAGGTGATTCCTGCCCTATTCCAATTCCTGTTGCCAAGCTTGCAATTGTATCTTGGGCAACTTCATGACGCAAACCGACTTCAAGCAGATTTTCTGTTTGACTATTTTCTTTGTCCTGCTCCCTGACCACATCCATGACCAGAAAAGTTTTGTCTGTTATACCATGGCTACTGCCAAGTGCTATTTGATAAGAGTTATTCCGTTCATCGTCTCGTTCTGCCGCATTGTATGACCAACCCGCATTGAAATGCACAGCATGCTGGCCATAATGTTGCAGGATATGCTTCGTTGCCAGAACACGCAGTGTAGCATCAAGTCCAGCACTATTTTCACCTGTTGGCATATCCAGCTTAACACTTGCTGATATTTCCGGTATCGCATTTTTCTCGTCTATAAAACCATGCAAAAGTTCAACACCCAGATCACCTCCATGATTATCATCAGCGGATCCGAGATTAAAAGGCAATGTGACATTTACTTCTGTATTATATCCCACACCATACTCAAATTCTGGTGCCAAATGAACTCGTTCATCATGGCTATCCGTATGTTCATATCGGGACATCATTCGCAAATCTAGTTCACCGGCATCTGTTGGCGACGCATCTTCGATAGTAAGTGGAAAGTCGGTTTCAACATCTTCTGGCTTAGCCGCCAATACTGGCGATATCGTTATAAAAAAGATTGTTAGAAATAAACTAATTCTAATCACTATCATGTTCTCTGCCCTTTAAGCGTCAACTCCGTATGGAATTCTTTTATCGGACGATGCGGAAAAACTACAATATTTTGATGGAAGATGAAAATAAACCTGACGGTGGTCAATGGAATTACGATAAACAAAACCGTAAACCGCCTCCCAAAAAACATATTTTTCCAAAACAACTATTAATCCCTCCGGATGAAATCACCCGAGATGTAATGGCTTTAGTCGAACAATATTTCTTTGACCACTTTGGTGATTTGGAACCATTTCATTACGCGGTAACCACACACGATGCACAAATGTGCTTTGAAGACTTTGTGCAGCATCGCTTACCGTATTTTGGCGACTATCAAGACGCCATGCTTAATGATGAGCCTTATCTGTATCATAGTCACATAGGCCAGTATTTAAACTCGGGTTTGCTTGATCCCCTATCATGCTGCCGTCAGGTTGAACAAGCTTATCGGCAGGGACGTGTTCCATTGGCCGCAGCTGAAGGATTTATCCGACAAATTATGGGTTGGCGGGAATATGTCCGTGGAATATACTGGCTTAAAATGCCAGACTACAAAAACGGCAATTATTTCGAAGCTAACCGTCAATTACCCTGGTTTTATTGGTCTGGCGAGACCAAAATGCAATGTATGAGACAGTGCGTGAAACAGACGCGTGAATATGCTTATGCCCATCATATCCAGCGTTTAATGGTTACTGGAGCATTTGCTTTAATGGCTGGCATTCACCCAGACTTTGTCAATGAATGGTACATGATTGTTTACAGTGACGCGTATGAGTGGGTGGAGCTGCCAAATGTCACAGGCATGATATTGTTTGCTGATGGTGGATATATGGCCAGCAAACCCTATGCAGCCAGCGGCAAATATATCAATCGGATGTCAAATTATTGCAAGCACTGTCAGTATGATGTCAATAAACTGGTTGGCGACGATGCTTGCCCGTTCAACTATTTATATTGGAATTTTATTATCCAACATAAAGATAAGTTAGCCGGTAATCAACGCATGGCATTAATTTTGAGCCAATTGAACCGCATGCCGGGCGATCAGAAAATAATTATCAGCCATCAAGCTAAAACATTTTTAGATGAGGTGGCTCCTATCTCAAATCAGGATCATTTTTAGGCTTTATCATTAAGGTCCGAATTTTCTTGTATAGATTATCTGGATCAAATGGCTTTGAAATATAATCATTCATGCCAACGTCTAAGCAGCGCTCTCTGTCACCTGTTAAGGCATGTGCCGTCATACCCAGAATAGGAACGGGCGACAAAGAATTTTGAACTTCATAGTCGCGAATCAAGCGGGTAGCTTCTAACCCATTCAAGCCATGCATCTGAACGTCCATTAAAATTATGGCATATTTTGACGATTTAAAGGCTGTAACAGCTTCCATACTATTTGTCGCTACATGAATGTGATACCCCATTTGCTCCAGCATCGTTTTGGCGACCAGCGTATTTGGCGCATAATCTTCAACTAGTAAAATCAAAGGACCTTGGGTCTGTTCCAATGTTTGGGTGTTGTCGAATATCGTTAAAGAGTTTAATTGATGGTCAGGCCGATCAACGACAAGCTGCAGGGGAATCACAACTTTAAAAATAGAGCCTTGATCGATTTTACTCTCGACAAAAATTTTACCGCCCATAATTTCTGTCAGCGTTTTGGTAATTGCCAATCCCAATCCCGTACCCCCATACTTACGATTGATTGAATTATCGGCTTGGATAAATTTTGCGAAAATAGATTCCAGTTTGTCAGGAGCAATCCCTATTCCAGTATCTGTCACGGTAATGTTGATATGTTTAAGAGGCTGGTTGTCGGTATCAATACATGCGACGGCAATGTGAACACCACCATGTTCGGTAAATTTAATAGCATTACTACACAAATTTAAAATGATTTGACGCAAGCGAGTTGGGTCGCCTAAAAACATACAATCTTTGACGCATTCTCCGCTACTTGTAAAAGTCAAACCTTTTTCTTTAACGCGAACAGCCATAATGCTGATTACGTCTTGAATCAAATCCATTAACGAGAATGGAATTTGTTCCAGTTCAACAGTGCGAGATTCAATCTTTGCTATATCCAGCAGGTCATTAATCAGCGCTAACAAACTATCAGCACTCATTTGCAACGTTTTGATAAATTCAATTTGACGTTGTGAAAGTGGCTGGCTTGTCGATAACAAATTAGCCAAACCGATGACAGCATTCATGGGCGTGCGAATTTCATGACTCATATTAGCTAAAAACTCGGTCTTTGCGATATTGGCGGCTTCGGCCTGTTGTCTCGCATCAATCAATTCTTGAATGTCAGTACAAGTTCCATACCATCTGAAAATCTGACCTTTTATGTCCCGAATACATTCGGCACGCCCTAACACCCAACGATAGACGCCGTCATGACGACGCAAACGGTATTCGATTTCGTATGACTCCCCACTGTCAAGACTATGTTGCCAGCGTTTGTATGCGCGTTCCTGATCATCAGGATGGAAGATTGCATTCCACCCTTCACCATCGGTTGAACCGTGCGGTACGCCGGTATAATCATACCATCGGCGATTATAATATTCGTGATAACCGTTGGGCAAAGTCACCCAAACCATAGGATTAATTGAGTTCGCTAGATCCTCGAATTTTTTTTGACTCTCTTGCAACGCATATGTATAGCTGTCGCGTTCAACAAGCAAATCACGCACGGCATACTGCCGTTTGCGATCACGCAGGACTGACTTTACCGCGCTTATTAATGTTGAGATATGCAAGGGTCTATTAATGAGAGTCATATTGCCAATCACTTGTAAATTATTGGCTTTGACAGTAGCTTGTTGATTTCCTGCAGATGTCAATACAATCAACGGAAAATCGGACCATGTAGGTTGTTTTTGTATCCATTGTTCCAGTTTTGCAGATTGGCTATGAAAAATAGCTTCTTCTGTTAAAATTGCGGCATCACTACCTTCTTCTAGTTTATCGCACATATCAACTATGTCCGAACAAATCGTGACGACGATCTCATCCTTCTCTAGTATCTGCGCTGTTACTTCAGCATCCTTGAGTGTCGGAGCTAAAACCAGTACACGCATTTTATCGGAAACGTTGCTAGACCTCATCGGCTGTGCATCAACTCATCCGAGTTACCAAGGTAAACGGGCACCCCCGTCATCACACCTTGAAAATTTTTCAGGACATCGCCGACACGCAAACCTGTGCTATCAATTTTAAATTCACGAATTGTTCGCTCATGATTGCTACTGCGCTTTTTGAGTACAGAAATAGCTTGTTTAACTTCGCCTACAGCTTCAAAAAACCGGAATAAAATGACCGAGTCGGCCAGATAACTGGTATCCACTGGTGTTCGCATTGCATGACCAAGAAGCCCATTTTGTGCCACAACCAATATCGTTACAACATTGCGATGTCCCAAATAAGTGAGCAGTTCATGTAGTTGTGCATTGAGATAATGTTCTTCTGGCATCGCATTGAGATAGCCATTTAAACTATCAATGACAACAATTTTAGCAGCCGGATGTCCATCCGTACCTTCAGCAGCTAAACGAATCATATGGACAAATTCACCTGGCGATAACTCGGCCGGATCAATAGCCTGCAAAGTGACAAAACCCGTTTGCATATGTTCAGTCAGGTCGATGCCAATGCCACTCGTACGCTGAAGAATAGTTTCTATCCGTTCATCAAACGTAAATACTGCAGCGCGTTCGCCGCGTTGTGCAGCGGCATGTGCATATTGCAACGCTAAAGATGATTTTCCCGATCCTGCTGGCCCCAATAGAAGAACGCTGGTGCCATATTCAATGCCACCACCCATCATTTTATCAAGCGGCGCTATGCCACTTGATAAAATTCTTTGATCATAGGATCGCGCATGTTCACTGGCCATTAAACGTGGAAAGATTGCTAAACCACCTTTGGCTATCGTAAAATCATGATAACCACCACGGTATTTCTGGCCACGTAATTTTGTAATGCGCACACGGCGTCTCTCGGCACCGTACTCTGGGGTCAGTTGCTCTAAATTTATAACCCCATGCGCGATACTTTCGAGTTGCTTGTCTTCTTTACGCGTTGCTGTCTTATCGTCTAAAAATAGTGCGGTGCAGTTGCGCCCAATAAAAAATTGTTTAAGAGCCATAACTTGGCGGCGGTAACGCAATGTGTTTTGCGCAAGTAATTTAACCTCAGATAGCGAGTCAATCACGACACGAGCCGGCTTTACCTGATTAATTTGATCGATAATTTCTTTAGTTGTAGTGCTCAGCTCTAATTCCGCAGGTTGAAACATTGTGAATTGATTATCCGGAATCAGATCGTCTTCAGATGCTACCAATTCAACAATATCAATACCATCTAAATTCCACCCATGTGACGCGGCGGTGGCTGTTAACTCCATCTTTGTTTCTGACAAAGTTACATACATCACCCGCTCGCCAGCTTTTACGCCAGCCATCAAAAATTGAATAGCCAATGTGGTTTTTCCGGCACCCGGAGAACCGTGCAGCAGATAGACACGGTTAGCGGGTAAGCCGCCGCCTAAAATGTCATTTAATCCAGCGTTACCGGTATCGGCAAGAGAGGGGACCAGCATCATTGTGATTATAGTCTCTTATATGTGTTTTATCATTATCATATTAATGCGATTGTCCAAGATGACAATCCGGCTATAGCAATAGCCATAATTTGATTTTTCAATTTGCTGTTAATGTTTATGGCCTCTGTCCCCCGTTATCAAATACGAAAATGTTTAACAGTCAGAATCAAAAGATATAATGTGTGGTCAACAGAATTCATTATAGAACGTTATAATAATATATTTATATATACATTTCAAAAAGATAATATCAAATATTAAAGTCGTTTGCATTTCTGTCAAAAAAATTTCTTTCCGTGATAATCCTGTAAAAATTGTTTTACAGCACTACATCAATCTCAGTTTAGAAGCCTATCGAAACAGATCGGTAATCACTTACATGAATCATGTCTTTTTGAATTGCATCGCGACTGCAGTGCCACCTTATGATATTCATCACAAATATATTGATTATGTGACTCAGAAACTAACTGGTCGGGATCAACTTCTATTTCAGCGTATGGCACGGAAAGTCCAAATCGATCGTCGTTACTCATTTCTAGAAACAACGTCTGCAGTCACGAATTTAGACGGAATGGGGTTTTATGATGCACAATGTGGTCCTGACACGCGAAAGCGAATGCAATTTTATCGAGATCATGCGCTATCACTTGCACAGATGGCATTAGATAAATTGGAATTAGTTAATTTAAAAGACTCCATTACGAATCTTATTATCACGAGTTGCACTGGGTTTTATGCGCCAGGACTTGATGCTGACATTATCCATCATTACAAGCTTGACTCTTCTATTGAGCGTACCATGGTCGGTTTTATGGGCTGTAACGCCGCGTTGCATGCATTGAAACTCGCTGCGCACATTGTTAGATCGGCTCCAGAATCAAAAGTTTTAATTGTTAATTTGGAATTGTGCACTCTACACTTTCAAAATACTCTAGTACTTGAAAAATTATTGTCTTTTTTACCTTTTGCCGATGGTTGTGCCGCAAGCCTTGTTAGCTCAAAAAACATTGGGTTAGAAATTAAAGATTTTTACGCTGAAATTATACCGGCGACCGAAAATTATATTACTTGGGATATTGGCAGTGATGGTTTTGAAATGACCCTCTCTGGCCTAATACCGGCTGCTATAACAGAACATCTACCAGCTTATATAAATCATTTTCAACACAAAAATCTTCCGGTGCAGATTGATTATTGGGCTATACACCCAGGTGGCCATAGTGTGTTAAATGCAGCCGAACAGGCATTGGATTTACCAATATCCTCGCTGCATGTTTCCCGTTCAGTATTGCAAAACTTTGGCAACATGTCATCTGCTACGATCATGTTTATTTTGCAAGACATTATACAAAATGCATCATCTTCAGGTTCAGGGTGTGCCTTGGCGTTTGGCCCCGGAATGAGTATTGAGGGTATGTCATTTCATGTGCCTTCGGCCTTGTCATGACTTTCTTTTTTGCTGAACGCAGTCAACAAACAGAATTAATGGATGGAGAGAATATTTCATACGCAGAATTTGCTCAGTGCTTAAAGGAACTGACTTGGATCAATCGCTTGACGCTTGCTTATCGTCCAACATTGAATTGGCTCAAATACGATGTCCCTTGGCATCGTCATCAAAGCGCGCCTATCGCGATATTGGATGTTGGAAGTGGTAGCGGTGATATGCTACGGCGAATAGCACGCTGGACACAGCGGAACAACCAATCTGCTGTGTTTACGGGCGTTGACCTCAATCCTCATGCCAGAAAATTAGCAATGACTATAAAATCACCTGTATTGTCACTTCGCTTTGTAACAGCAAATGTTTTTTCTTTTCCAATTGACCGTCTGTACGATGTCATTATCAGCTCGCTTTTTACTCATCATCTGACCAATGATGAAATCATTCATTTTATCCGATGGATGAATGATCACGCAAAAATTGGCTGGTTTATCAATGATCTACATCGTCACTGCCTTCCTTATCTGTTTATTAAATCAGCAGTTCGCTTGTTTAGCCGCAACCGGCTCATCCGGCATGATGCGCCAGTGTCAGTTGCACGCTCTTTTACACGTCAGGATTGGCTAAAAATTACACAGCAAGCTGGCTTAAAACCTGAAAAACTTTATATCCGCTGGCACTTTCCCTTTCGTTACAGCGTTAGTTACAGTTTTTCATGATAAAAGACCTTGTCATCATTGGCGGTGGGCTTGCAGGCAGTGCCAGTGCGATATGGGCTGCTCGGGAAGGATATGAAGTTTTACTCATCGAAAAGGAAACACGGCCACACGATAAAGTCTGTGGTGAGTTTTTAAGCATTGAGGCGCAACACGATTTGCAAGAATTGGGTATTGATCTGCAAACATTGGGTGCCCAGGCTATTACTCATTTGGATCTCGGCAATAACAAATATCATCACCATGCTCTTTTACCGTTTACAGGACAAAGCCTATCACGTCGTATTCTCGATGAAAGCCTTCTGAACCTCGCTGAAGAATCTGGCACCACAATTCAACGTGGTGGAATAGTAGTTGGTTTGGACAGACAAAATGATTTCTGGTCGATTGCGATGCACACAGGAGAAATGTTGCAGGCCAAAAATGTTTTTTTAGCAACAGGCAAGCACGATCTTAAAGGTTGGGGTCGCAAAAAAACTAAGGACCATGATTTAATTGGATTCAAAATGCATTTTCAATGTCATGACCAGAATAGTTCGCAGCAAAAAAATTCTGTTATTCTAGCTTTGTTAAAACAGGGGTATGCTGGACTGGAACCAATCGAAAAAAACAAAATCAATTTGTGTCTTGTGATCCGGAAAAAAAAATTTATCGCCTTAGGGAAAGACTGGAACACTCTATTAACATGGGCTTGTAGTCAAAATATGTCTTTAAGGCAGCACTTAGAAAATACGTCTCCCTGCTGGAAGCGGCCATTGGCTATGTATGGCATTCCTTATGGCTATGTTTGTCCACAGCAACATGGCGTTCTCTTTCCTAACTTATACCATTTAGGTGATCAAGCGGCTGTGATTCCATCTTTTTGCGGTGATGGCATGGCGATGGCACTTGGCAGTGCGCGGTTAGCTGTACAACATTTGGCAACTGGGACACATGCTTCTTATCAGGCACGTGTTAACTACTATTTTCGTCGTCAGGTCAATTATGCCATGATTTTGGCATGGTTTGTACAAAGACCATGGCGGCAATCTGTCATCCTCTTGATTCTTAAAATATGGCCCTCTTTATTGCACAACTTTATCAAGGATACACGTTCTCGCTTGTCAAACCAACGTCTATAAAGTCAATATATGTCCATGATGTCTTGTCACTGCACGTTTGTTTTGTCATTGTAATATATAGCTATTAAGCCATGAGATAAAAAATGATCCAGCCTTGTTTCAATGATCCTGTTGTCCACTCTAATTGGATTATACAATCAAAATTATCTATCAATACGTATTTAGACAATTATTTTGATAATAACAGAACATCTCCGTTACACCAGGCTGTACGGCATGCTGTCTTAGCACCAGGTAAACGTCTCCGTCCTTTATTATTGTTAGCGGTTTTGCGTTATTTTAATCAGGATGAAATGCAGGGCCTAAACATTGCATGCGCCATAGAAACCGTTCATGCGGCATCTTTGGTTTTTGATGATTTGCCATGTATGGATGATGATAATGAGCGACGCGCTCAGCCAGCAACGCACCATAAATACGGTGAATCAGTTGCAATCTTAGCTGGTATCTCACTCTTAACTTCAAGCTATGCCATGATCTCAACAGCTCCTATTGCCGATAAAGCAATATCTCTAGCTATTGTCACGTTATTATCTGATACGATTGGTACACAAGGCTTGTCATTAGGCCAATCGATTGATTTATCCGGAAGCAAAACAGGACCTGATATTCACGATCTCAAAACAGGTGTCTTATTTAAAGCGGCTGTACGATCAGGCTGCTTAATTGCAGGAGCATCTGCATCAGATACAACACACCTCATGCAATATGCACATTTTCTAGGGTTAGCCTTTCAATTATGTGATGATTTGAAAGATGTTGAAAAATCAGAAAATAATTTGGCAGATGTAATGGGCGAAACACAGGCGAGGCATTTGCTTAAAGATTACAAAGAACAAGCTTTATTATCTCTTAAACATGGCAATGGCGACATTACGATATTAAAAGAATTTTTAGACGTTTTTCTGGAAACCTAAAGAGTACTTTTCGTCCATAAATTCTGGCGTTGGGTAAGCACAGGCCGATATGGGCTTAATAACTTTTTTGACAAAACAGTTATTCCGCTAAAAATAATTGCGCCAATTTTAAATCCAGGCCCTGTACTGACTCGTGTCTGCCAACTCTTTGGTCCAAGACGCAAAATTTTTGTACCGATTGAACGATAAATGTGAAAAGCCGCAGTGATTGCCCACGCTGAACGTACAGGTAGAAATGGAATCCCGTTTTGAGCCGATTCATAATAAGCATCTGCAGTTGACAATAGTCTTTGAGCTAATGCATATAGTTTCGTTCTGTTTTCGAGCTTTGTAAAATCATGAATAGTTAAATCATATTCCGTCAGCCATTGAGCTGGAAGATAACAACGGCCTATTTTTTCATCATCGATAATGTCGCGAGTAATATTGGTCAATTGAAATGCAATTCCCAAATCAGCGGCACGTAGTAACACAGCCCGATCTGTCACGCCCATGATATTGGCCATTATAACGCCAACAACTCCTGCTACGTGATAAGAGTAGTTTAATGTATCGTCGAGCGTTGCAAAAACCGTATCCGTTATATCCATTGCAAAGCCATTTAACAAATCGAATATATGCTGCTTTGGAATTTTGTGTCGGCCTATCACTTGACGCAATGCATCAAAAGCCGGATCAGATAGTGGCTCATCTGTAAACGCCTTGCGCGTTTCACGTTGCAAATAATGCAACCGTTCCTGCTTATCTGTTATAGATAAGATAGTTGCTGTGTGTCCGCTAGTTTGCCCGTCTATGACATCGTCACAATGACGACACCAGGCATATAACAAGATGACATCACGACGAATATTCGGTGAAAACAGCCTGGCAGCTTTGGCAAAACTTTTTGATCCTGCAACTATTGCCTGCTGACTATACGTAAAAGTCTCGTCCATCAAGCGGCTTTTTTATTTTGCAGATCCTGCAAAATAATACTCGCTGTTGCTTTGGCTGAACCGACTACTCCTGGCACGCCAGCACCAGGATGCGTACCCGCCCCGACGAAATATAAGCCATGTATATCTTTGTCTTTATTGTGGGTCCGGAAATAAGCACTCTGCCGCAAGATAGGCTCCAATGAAAAAGCAGAGCCAACATGCGCATTCAACTCATCCCTGAAATCATGTGGTGTAAAGATGCGGGAGGTAACCAAATCCCGATGCAAATTTGGTATGTAATGTTTTTCCAGATAATTTAAAATTCGGTCACGATACAAAGGCCCTTCTTTGACCCAGTCAATAGGAGCATTTTTTAAATGGGGAACAGGGGCTAATACGTAATAAGCACTACAGCCCTCAGGTGCCAGACTGGGATCCGTTACAGTCGGTGCATGCAGATAAAGTGAAAAATCTTCAGGCAATTCTGTACCATGGAATATATCTTGAAGTAATTCTTTATAACGTGGACCGAACAAAACAGTGTGATGTTGCAAATCGCGATGTGAACCTTGCAATCCAAAATAAATTACAAACAACGACATGCTAAAGCGTTTTCGTTTCAATCGCTTTGTTTTTTTGACAGCTTTTGGGTTGTTACGCAATAAACGGTCGTAACTGTGAACGATATCAGCATTGCTAGCAACGAGTTGACACGGCAAGACATCACCAGATTTTAATCGCACACTTTGTATCGTGTTATCGACTGTAATAATTTCATCTACCTCAGCATTCAATCTAATTTCACCACCTAAATCTGAAAAGAGCTTGAGCATGCCGGTCACCAATGCACCGGTTCCTCCTTTTGGAAAAAATACACCCCATTGACGTTCCAAAGCATGAATGAGGGCGGAAATTGACGACGTGACGAAGGGATTTCCCGCCCACCAGTTAAAGAATGAAAACTGAAAGCCTGGCGCAAGTGTGTGTCTTTAATGAAACGGGAGACAATTGCGTAAACGCTGCGATAACTTTCCAGTTTGATTAATTGTGGCGCGACGCGGATCATGCTGCGAAAATCTGGAAACGGGACGTGTCCAAGTTTAATGTATCCTTCACGTAGTACATCTTGGGAATAAGCCAAAAATTTACGATAGCCTTGAACATCGCTTGGAGATTTTGCCTGTATTTGCAGATCTAACTCAACTTGATCATTTACATAATTAAAACAATAACCATCTTCCCAGCATAATCGGTAAAACGGTGACACTGGTAACAATGTTACATAGTCTGATAACTGACGATCTGATAACGCAAATAATTCCTCCAATGCAGTGGGATCAGTTATGACTGTTGGCCCTGCATCAAAAGTGAAGCCTTTCTCTTGGTAAACATAAGCTCTGCCACCAGGTTTATCGCGTTTTTCCACTATAAGTGTGTCAACACCAGCCGATTGAAGCCTAATCGCTAGAGCCAGACCGCCAAAACCACTACCAATTACAATTGCTTTTGTCATCATACAGCCTGTCGATTTAAAATAGCGCGTATTGCTTTAAAAACAGAAACAGGCGGTTTGCCTGAAATAAAACGTAACTTATCTTTCCAAGACAGATGTCCTGCATAAAAACGTTCAATTAAAGCCTGTGGGAAGACGATAAAAACGTGCCAACAGACGGTATCTGTGACCGGGTTGCGCTGCAAAAAATAGCATACGGTTCAAAATACGCATAAAACTTTGCTGTTGCCATATTTGCCGGGAAAAATCTTGGGCTGTTTTAGTCACGTTAAATGTGTCGAGTTTATTCATTGCAATAATTTCATCTGCCAACCGCATCGCATACAGTAGAGAGTAACCTGTAGTTTGATGAAAGAGATTAGCGCGCAAACCAGTATAAACAATATCATCGGATTGTTTATTACACCAGAATGCATCAATATCGCCGCTGAGTGTGATGGGTAAGACGCCTTTTTCCTGTTTTATGACCTCTGCAATCACCCAATTTTTTGCTGCTGCATAAGCATAAATGTTTTGTTCAAGCCGGTGTACATCAAGTTGATCCGTATCACTGTAATAAGTGTCTTCAATTAATATGCGATGTGTATCTAAAGGCAATGTGTAAACAAATCGAAATCCATCTTCTTGCTGAACGGTTGCGTCCATAATGACTGGGTGAGCCTCTGTATGAGGTTCAGCTAACCGCACAATCAAGCCCATAAACTTTTGGTAAGCGTAGTGCATGACAGATGAAGGCACATGCCCTCGTCCGTCAATTACTAATGGTGCTGTAAAAACTTTGTTTTGCACAGTTACACTGTTTGATGAGATAGAGTCAATAGTCGTATTCAGCAAAACAGCATCATGCAATATACTCATCAATACGACATGAAAATTTTCCGATGTCACACTGTAGTACGGAATGTCTAATGTACGTTCATACTCTGGAAATTTAACACTGTAAGCAGGCCAAACATGAGCAATGATGGGGGTTAAGAAATCACGTTGTTCCTGTGTTAAATCCTGATGATAAAAAGACCACGTGTGCTGACCGCCAAGTGTAGAACCCTGCTCGATCAGTAATAACTTTAAATCTGGGTGTTGATGACGTAAAACGCCATGCCAGTAAACCGTTTGCCAGACCTCCGCCTGCTAGAATTACATCATACATGACACACTAGCATCTTTTCAATTTCGAGACAGGCTGCAGTAGCTCCATCTTCCATGTTTGCCTGTGAAGCAATCAGCTTCGTTTTATCGTACAATTTTTGATCGGCTATCATGTTTTTTAAATGAGCAACAATAGTCGTAGCGTTATAATCCTTACGCTTTATTGTGCGACTGATGCCTAATTTTTTCAACCGTTTTGCATTGTCAATTTGATCATGCGCGAATGGAACAACAATTTGTGGCTGCCCGGATTGGATAGCTGTCATAGATGTTGCAATCCCGCCTGAATGAATTATGACTGTCGCATGCTTAAAAATTTGTCCATAAGGTGCATAGTTCACTCGCAAAGCCCATTCAGGCAGTGGATCAGGGAATTTCTCTAAAGCTGATAAACCACTGGTTAGTAGCAAAGCACGGCATCCAATTTGACGGGCAGCATTTAAGCTTTCACTGTAAAAATTTCCCGCCGCATTGCTTGACGCTGAACCTAACGTAAATACAAGAAATGGCTCATCTTTTCCAATAAAGCGCATGAGATCATCCGATAAAGTGTCGTCATGTTGTGTAAACAGGGCCGAGCCAGTTTGAACAGTGTGTTCTGGCCAGTCGGATTGTGGCTGGCCGATTAAGGGTGAAAACATGGCCAACACACCCTGCGATGACAATTGACCTTCATAGATTGGATGCTGATCGGACTGAATGCCTAAATTTTGCTTTAAGTTCGTTACGTCTTTGACCCATGGTAAAGTATATTTTTTAGCATAAGCCATTATTTTTCCATTAAAACGAGTACTGAATGACAGTTTAGATGGTAAAAAAAACAAAAATGGCAGACATGGCGGATCGTATCTAGAAAATAAAGTCATTGGCTGGAATACAGCTGATAGCCACGGAATATGAGTGGTGTCAGCAACCAAAGGCGCGGCTAGTGCTAGTGATTGGCTTATTAAAAGGTCGGCGTTTTTTGTCGCAACTAACAGATCACTGTAACTTTTTTCAATAGCCGGCGATAAATAGTTTTGAAACACAAATTTTGCACTGGTATGACTATCCATAAATTTTGCATGAAAACTAGCCGTATCTTCTGGATCAGGCCGCATATGATGAAATGTCAAACCTGCTTTTTCGACAATGGACGCATAAATCTTAGTCGTTGCAATGACAACATGATGGCCTTTTTCATTTAATTTTTGACCAACAGCCAAAAAAGGGTAAAGGTCGCCTAGCGAGCCTGTTGTGGCAAATACAATATGTTTAGATTGTTTCACTGGCTTTGATTTTTCCGCTCGTATGGTAAGCGCCACCATGGAATTCCAGGTTTAAGATGATGTTCATGGTGATATCCGAAATGAAAGCATGTTAATAATGATAACATGTAACCAAACTCGTTCGTACGCGCATTATGATGGTCTGTAAATGCGCTATCTTCATGGCGATGAGGCAAGTAAGTACCAAAATAAAACAATTGAAACGACGCTAAAATACTTGGCAGTGCGAAAAACAGCAAAATATTTGGTAATGTAGCACCCAACAGAATGTAAATACCCACCCGAGCAATCATAAGCATAAATTCCAGACTGCGAAAATAAGTCAGGATAAAACGCCTATACCATGATAACAATTCACGTGGGGTTTCAGGCGCAAAATCTGGGTCGTTCTCCAATCCAGCAAAATTATGATGATCAAAATGCTTGGGCTTTAAACGGGACAGCCAAAAGTTAGCGTATAAAAATAAAGCTAATGTCCCAATGAAATGCCCTATACGCTGCTGTTTTGGTATAAGGGAACCATGCATGGCATCATGAGCGACAATAAACAGACCAACTGACAGCCACGTTAAAATAGTAATTAATACAATTGATAAAATAAATGCTGGCGGCTGAAAGAAAAAAACGGCATAGATGTGTAAAACTATCCAGCTGCCAATAATCATGACAGCCAACATTCCGCCGATTATCCCTTGGGCAATAGGAGTAAGACGATGTGCTGTACTCATGACAAATTCCTATCACGGTTTTTTTGCGCATGTATATCCTGACGGATCTGATCAACCGGCGGAGCGTATAAAAAACCGAATGATACGCCACCTTTACGCTCACGAAAAATATGATGCATGTGATGAGCATTGATAAGACGCCGCAAATAAGGATGAGTTGGAGACCATTTTAGTGGCAATCTGTGGTGAACCAACACATCATGCACCAGACCGTAAAGCAGACCATATAATGTGATTCCCAATGCCACCCACCATAACCATTCCCGACTATCGCCAACAATGAATAAAATAACTGTAGCAATTCCAAAAATGACGGCGTACCAGTCATTCATTTCAAAATGGGAATCCGGCTGGGGTTGATGGTGTGATTTATGCCATGCCCAGCCCAATCCGTGCATGAAGTGTTTGTGGAACCATGTCACAAATAACTCCATACTGATTACTGTTAACAGCGTCAACGTAATATGAAATAAAAGCATTAGGCATTGTACAATTGCTACTCAAAAATAGCAACTCATTTGACTGATAAGTTATTATTATTTAGGTGGGCAGGCTATAACGATTGCTTTTAAAAATCAAAATATGAACTTGGTGAGTTATAAACTATATTGGATATTCAATAGAGAATTTTTCTGCGAATGAAGGAGAAATTATATATGTCAGTTACAATCTACCGACAAGTAGCCATTAAGTAGAATTTATCAAAAATTTTTAAATATCTTTTGCGCCGTATAGATTTGCAATGCGTATTCAGCGTATAAGATACGCTTCATATTGCCGTCAGGCTGAATTTCAATGTCCCATAAACCGCTATTGTGCCAGTGGTCAGGTCGATCCCAATCTGGCCTGTCTATAATTGGATACAAACAAACTCCTTCGATAGGTACACCCCGATAGCGAAGACATGCAATCTCGTAAGTAATCTCTTGCATCCAAGTTGTCCGCCATGATCCCACATGGCTGGTCTCGCCCACGATCAACGGACACTGGTAACGTTGATAAACGCTGTACATCATTTTATGGAGTGGCTGCCAACGCTTGTCACGGGGACAATCAGACCAGATTAAACGTTGTCCCAGATGCTCCCACTGATTATCGTTGTAAAAATTACAACCCACAATATCCAGATAACGCATGTCACCGCCCATTTCAGGGTGCTGCAGTCCAGCCAGCATATCCCAAGCCTCAAATTGATAATTATGATGTTTGGCAGCTTCATAGCCCAAACGTTTTTGGCTTGCTGGCGCAATAATATTGATCAGCGGTTCAACATGGACAAAACGTGCGCGATCATCGACAGCTAAAATAGCAGCCATACCGGCCAATGCTGCTTTAACCAGTTGGCGCTTCAATTCACCACCGCGATGTCGTACAAAGGGGTAGATATAACCGACTTCTCCCGCTGCCCAGGACAAAAACGAAATTTCATTAATCGGGGTGTAAAATGGGATCGTCTCCGTGCGTTCTTTGATAAACCGAGCCACATGACTGCAATAATCTGCAAAACGTGTAACGAATTCAGGAGAAAACACATCCAGATCATCCGGCCAGCCGTAATGGCACAAGGTCCAAATGACTTGAGTTCCTTGATCACGCGCCGTATCGACCATAGGTTTTAAGGATGCAAAGTCGAATTGGCCATCGCGCTCAATCAACGGCCAGCGTATACCGTCGCGTACGGTTTGAATCCCGTGTTCGCGCAACATGGCGTAATCAGATTTGACCTGGATATCGTGCTGTGTTGCCGCAATCATATCCAGCCGCTGCAAAGACCCATTAATATGACTGGCCGACTCGAAACCACCCATTAAAAACGATTTAAACAGGCGTGCGGAGTTTGCTTTAAATAGCCAGTGGTATAACAGCTTGTATTTAAAGAGCTGGATATTGTTAGTTAATTTTCGATACTTCCGTATAGATTCTGTTGTATGCGGCATCACGATCAATGATCCGTCCTCAAGACACAGAACAACATTTGATCAAGATGATCAAGCTGCATCTTGTTGTGGCACATTAACATCTGTCTCATGTGCAATGATCTTTTTAAACAATGCCAAAGACTGGGCAACAACTTGATCCATGTTGTAATATCTATAAGTCCCCAACCGCCCGGTGAAATAAACGCCAGGCGTTTTATCCGCAAGAGCCTGATATTTCTTATACAATTCTGCATTTTCCGGCCGTGGGATTGGATAGTACGGGTCGCCTTCAGCTTTTGGATACTCATAGACTAATGTCGTTTTGGCACGCTTTTGCCCGGTCAGATACTTAAATTCCGTACTGCGGGTATACAACTGCTCATTCGGAAAATTGACAGTTCCCGTATTTTGAAATGTTTCAACATCGTGCGTTTCAAACTGAAATTCCAATGACCGATATGGCAGTTTGCCGTAACAATAGTCGAAATAACTATCTATCGGCCCGGTAAAAATCAATGTTTTATGCGGTATGATTTTCTGGATATCAACATAATTTGTATTCGTCATGACATGAATGTTGGGATGGTTCAAGATATTTTGAAACATGCTGGTGTAACCATGCAAAGGCATAGCCTGATACACATCCGTGAAATAACGATCATCCTTATTGGTACGGGTTGGTACGCGTGCCGTTACCGATGCATCCAATTCAGACGGATCGAGATCCCATTGCTTGCGTGTGTAATTGCGGAAAAACTTTTGGTAAAGCTCACGACCAACTTTACCGACGACGACATCCTCAGACGTCAAAATCTTGTCTTTCGGTTCGGCCTTGGAAGCAAAAAAATCTTCGACCTCATCAGCGGACAGATTCAATCCATACAATGTATTGATCGTTGTCAGGTTAATAGGAATTGGTACTTGCTGACCATCGATACTGGCCAGAACGCGATGTTCATACGGACGCCAAGCTGTAAATTTTCCTAAATATTCAAAAATTTCTTTTGAATTAGTATGAAAAATATGTGGGCCATATTTATGAACGAGAATACCGTCCGTATTATAATAATCATACGCGTTACCCGCGATATGGTTGCGCTTGTCGATCACCAGAACTTTTTTACTGGCCTGTGATGCAAGACGTTCAGCTAAAACACTACCTGCAAATCCTGCGCCTACAATGATGTAATCTGGTCAACCCCCGATATTGAGTCCAGGTTTTAAGTTACAGTTTGGAGCAGCTGCAGCATCATGGCGGGGGCTGGAGCGTAAGCGGAAGCCCCTGCCATGATGCAAGCATGCGTTCTGGCCAGTGGAGCGGGTGGCCTATAGCCCAGCGACGTGTGCGGGCGGATATGGTTGTAATGATGCCGCCACTGCTCCAAGATCACCTGGGCTTCTTTCAGCGTGTAAAACGTCTCCGCATTCAGGCATTCGTCCCGCAGCCTTGCGTTGAAGCTCTCATTATAACCATTCTCCCACGGGCTGCCTGGCTCGATATACAGTGTTTTGACGTGTAGCTTTGGTAGCCAGTCCTTGATCGATCTGGCCGTAAACTCCGACCCGTTATCCGAACGGATATGATCAGGAATGCCTTTGCTCACAAACAGATCCGTCAGCACAGCCATGATGTCATCCGCCTTCAAGCTGTAACCCGTCCGCAAAGCCAGGCATTCCCGCGTGTACTCATCGATCACCGTCAGTGTGCGGATCTTGGTGCCGTCCTTGAGCCGGTCCGCTACAAAGTCATACGCCCACACATGGTTCTGCCAACACGGTCTAAGTCGGATGCATGAACCGTCATTCAGATAGAGACGACCTTTCTTCTTATGCCGTTGCGGTACCTTCAGCCCCTCTCGCCGCCAGATGCGCTCCACACGTTTGTGATTAACCACCCAGCCTTGAACCCGCAGCAACGCCGTGATGCGTTTGTAACCGTAACGACCATAACGCGCCGCAAGTTTTATAATGTCCGCCGTCAGCGCTTCTTCGTCACGCGCTCGCTTAAGAGGCCTGCGCTGCAAGCCGCGGCTCTGCCCCAACGCCTTGCACGCCCGTCGTTCCGTAATTCCCAGCTTCTGCTGCACATAAACCACAGCCTCCCGGCGACGCTCAGGACTGGTTAGAACTTTCCCGTCGATACTTCCTTCAAAATCAGATTATCCAAAGTCAGGTCGGCGACAGCACGTTTCAGCCGCCCATTCTCTATCTCAAGATCCTTCAAGCGCCGCGCCTGATCCACACCCAGACCGCCGTATTCTTTCCGCCAGCGGTAATACGTATTCCCCGTCACAGCCAACGCACGCAACACATCTTCCATCCGCTTGCCCTGGCCAATCATCACCTCAGCCTGCCGCAAATAGCCTATAATCTGCTCCGCCGTAAACCTCCGCCGTGACATGCAAAACCCTCCCGCTAGATGTCCACATCATACCAAGAATAACTCTCGGCTTGGACTCATTTATAGGGGGCGGACCACCGGCTATGTCGGATTTTTGCCTGTTGAAATCATCCGGCATTTCCGCTGGGATTTTTTCGTGTTGCAACTGGGTGGCAGCACGGCTTTGTTCATGTTTGCCTTATGGCTGTTCGGACGCGGCTTGCGCTATTATGCGTCAGGGAACAAGTTTCTGTTGCTGCGTTAAATCGTTTATTCTCAAATGTTATTTTGCCGTTATAGTTAAGATAGCCGGAGATTGAGATGAACGACTTTGTCACGACACCATCAAATGTTGCCGAACGGACTGCTCTGTCGTTTGCTGAATGTCAGTCCCATCAGCACGACGCGGCTCGAGACCCGGCGAAATTCTGGGCGCAACTGGCGCGCAGCGAATTGACTTGGATAACAGATTTTACGATTGCACAGCGCGGTGATTTTCAACCGCCGGTCAAAGTCGAGTATTTCCCCGATGGTGTTTTGAATGTGAGCGCTAATTGCCTGGACCGGCATTTGGTCGAGTGTGGTGAAAAAATCGCGATCATTTGGGAAGGCGATGACCCAAATGATATGCGCCAATTCACCTATCGTGATTTGTATGACCATGTCTGCCGATGGGCCAATATGCTGACACAGTGCAACGTCAAAAAGGGTGATGCCGTTGTTATTTATTTGCCGATGATCCCGGAAGCGGCCATGGCCATGCTGGCCTGCGCGCGGATCGGTGCCATGCACTCCGTGGTTTTTGCCGGATTTTCAGCACAGTCGGTTAAAGACCGCATTACCAATTGCAGCGCGCGATTGGTAATTACGGCGGATGAAGGATTGCGTGGTGGAAAAACCGTGCCACTTAAAACCGTTATCGACGACGCCGTTCGTGATCAGCCGACAGTTGAGACAATTCTCGTCGTCAAACGCACGCATACAAACGTTCCGATGCAGTTCGGCCGCGACCAGTATGTTAATGATCTGTTAGCCAACGCATCAAATAATTTTATAGCCGTACCAATGCAAGCCGAAGATCCGTTGTTTATTTTATATACATCCGGGTCAACCGGCAAACCCAAAGGGCTGGTTCATACGCAGGCCGGCTATTTGCTCTATGCCAGCGTGACGTTTCGCACGAATTTCGATTACCGAACTGATGATATTTATTTCTGCACCGCTGATGTCGGCTGGATTACCGGGCACAGCTATTGTGTCTATGGTCCGCTGGCAAATGCTGCAACCATCGTGATGTTCGAAGGTGTGCCAACCTATCCGACAGCTGAACGCTATTGGCAGATCATCGACAAATATCAAGTGTCCATTTTTTATACCGCACCAACCGCTTTGCGCAGTCTCATGCAACTGGGTGATACTCCCCTGGAAACGACGACACGGTCATCATTGCGTATCTTGGGATCTGTCGGCGAGCCGATTAATCCAGAAGCCTGGCGCTGGTATTTCGATCATGTCGGCAAACAGAACTGTGCGGTTGTCGATACCTGGTGGCAAACCGAAACGGGCGGTCACATGATTGCACCACCGCCAGGCACACCACAGATGAAACCCGGCTGGGCTATGACGCCCTTCTGGGGCATTGAACCTGTTTTGATTGATGCACAAAATAATCAGATTACCGGTGCCGGTGAAGGCGCATTGTTTATCGCCAAACCGTGGCCCGGCATAGCGCGCACGATTTACGGCGATCACGCGCGTTTTATCCAGACTTATTTTTCCCAAGCTCCCGGCCTTTACTGCACTGGTGATGGTGCAATCTGTGACAATGATAACTTCATTCAAATCACCGGACGTGTCGATGACGTCATCAATGTCTCCGGCCATCGTTTTGGCACAGCCGAAATCGAAAGCGCTTTAGTAGCACATCCTCATGTTGCCGAAGCGGCTATTGTCGGACGCGAACATCCGATCAAAGGCACCGGGATTTATGCTTATGTGACCTTGAATCAAAATATACAACCAACAGATCAACTGAAAAAAGAGCTGAACGATACGGTGCGCCAAGCGATTGGCGCTATCGCTAGTCTAGACTGGTTGCAATGGGCACCCGCTTTGCCCAAAACACGCTCCGGTAAAATCATGCGCCGTATTTTGCGAAAAATAGCCGCGGGAGAACTGGATGCACTGGGCGACATATCAACGCTTGCCGATCCATCTGTTATTGATCAATTGATCCTGCACCAGGTTAAATAGCACGCTCGACAGCATGAGCCTTGAGAAACATAGTCACGGCATAATCAACGATCACTTTTTGTTCATGCGGCGTTAAGCCATCTTGAATGCCCAGCAGACATTCCAGATGATGCCGCCCTTTCAGCGCACTAAAAAACAAGCCAGCCGATGCCACAGCGTCAGGAATGATTAACAGCTTGGCACGTTGTAAACCCGTCAGGTAATCGGCCAGCAACTGGTGAGATCGCAACGGACCAGACTGATAAAATAGCTTACCCAGCTCCGGAAACTCCTTGGCTTCGGCAATGATGATCCGGTGCATGTTAATGTTATCGGGTGATGTGATCAGCTGCAGAAATTCGTTGCCCACCGCGCGTAAAACGATTGCCGGATCGTCATCAAGATTGAGCTGTTGCTCCAAGATCTGGGCGAGTGCTGCGCAACGTTTGGCAATGACCGCATTAAACAGCGCTTTTTTATCAGCGAAATGTTTATATAACGTCGCTTTGGATACCGGCGCGGCCTCGGCAATGGCATCCATGCTGACCGACTTAAAACCCTGCGCTACGAACATGGCACCCGCTGCATTCAGAATATGCAACCGTTTCAGGTTCTGTGACGGTGTTAAACTATTTTCGGTCATTGTCGATAAAAGATTTGAATTCTAGGTTCAAATTTGACTATACTAAACTGTACAGTTTAATTCAACAGGATAATTCCTTATGTCGTTGCCATCAAAAAAAATTCGCATTGTGATAGTTATCGCCTTGATAGCACTCGGAATTTCCCTGTTTTGGCTGTTCCATCGCGGGAAAGAAACGACCGACGACGCACAAATCGACTCGACTGTCGTCACTATCAGCCCAAAAGTGTCCGGTTACGTGCAGGCACTCCACATTACCGATAATGCCCTGTTGCAAAAAGGTGATGCGGTGTTGGAGATTGATCCAACCGATTACAATTTGAAACGTGATCGTGCCACTGCCGCACTTGCCTCCGCCAAAGCGTTTCTGGCCATTGCCCGGGCCAATCGCGAAAAAGCACAGAATGACTTGGCGCGCCTGCAAGCCTTAGGCAAGCTGGCCAGCAGCCGGCAACAGCTCGACGATGCCACGACTCTGGACCAGACCACAACTGCTGCGTTGCAAGACGCCGAAGCGAAACAGGCCTTGGCCGAAGCAGATCTGGCACAAACCACCAAAGATTTAGCCGACACAAAAATCACTGCTCCGATGGCGGGACGTGTTGCGCGCAAGGGTGTCGAGCAAGGCAACTACATTCAACCTGGTCAGCAGCTGGCCTATATCGTCAGCCCTGATATTTGGGTCACGGCAAATTTCAAGGAAACGCAATTAGCGGATATAAAACCAGGTCAACGAGTGGATATCACGATCGATGCCTTTCCGGATGTAGAGTTACACGGCAAAATCGACAGTTTTCAATCGGGTACGGGTGGACGCTTCTCGGCTTTCCCGGCGGAAAATGCCAGCGGCAATTTTGTCAAAATCGTCCAGCGTGTTCCCGTTAAAATCATCCTGGACAAACGGCCTGATAGCAAGTTGCCGATTGGGGCTGGCCTATCGGTTGTTGTAACCGTGCATACTAATTGAAAATGACACAAACGACGACAACCAGTTCTGTCAGCAACCCATGGCTGGTCGCCATGGCGGTGAGTTTAGCGACGTTCATGGAAGTGCTGGATACGACCATCACGAACGTGTCGCTGTCACACATTGCCGGGTCACTAGCCGCCAGTCAGGAAGAAAGCACCTGGGTGCTGACCTCTTATCTTGTTGCCAATGGTATTGTCTTGCCATTATCCGGCTGGTTATCCGGTGTGATAGGGCGCAAGCGGTATTTTATGGGCTGCATCGTGGCCTTTACCGCAGCATCCTTTGCCTGCGGGGCTGCAACGTCGCTTGGCATGCTGATCGCCTTTCGTGTGATTCAGGGTTTAGCGGGTGGCGGGCTGCAACCGATTCAACAGGCCATCATCCTCGACAGTTTTCCGCCCGAAAAACGCGCCTCCGCTTTTGGCATTACCAGCATCACCATTATCGTTGCGCCGATTTTGGGGCCGACCTTGGGCGGCTTTATTACGGATGAATATAGCTGGCGCTGGATTTTCTATTTGAATGTTCCCGTTGGCATGCTGGCGTTTTATCTGGTCAAACGTCTGGTGCAGGACCCGCCACACGCGATGGCCAAAAAAGCGGGCTCCATTGACTATATTGGTTTGGGACTGATCGCTATTGGCCTTGGTGCCTTGCAGATTGTGCTGGACAAAGGGCAACAGGATGATTGGTTCGACAGTTCCTTTATCGTCATGATGACGGTCATTAGTGTGAGTTGCTTGACCAGTGCCGTCACCTGGATCTTGCGGCAAAAAGATCCGGTCGTCGCCCTGCCCCTGCTGGCCAAACCGGGATTTGGTTTATCATGCGTCATGATCTTTTTCACAGGCTTTGTGCTGTATAGCAGCTCGGCCTTGTTACCATTACTTGTGCAATCACAATTTGGCTATGACGCCACCTTGTCTGGTCTTGTCATTTCACCGGGTGGCTTGTTCGTCGTCTTCCTCATGCCACTCTCTGGCAAGCTGGTCGGCAAAATCCAGGCCAAATATATGGTGATGTTCGGCTTGTTTCTCTCCAGCCTTGGCATGTGGCACACCATGCACATCACGCCACAAGCGGATTACGCGACCTTTGCCTGGATGCGGATTACCCAAGTCCTGGGCCTGCCATTCCTGTTTATTCCGATCAGCACATTGGCCTTTGCCGATATTCCCAAGGAACTCAGCAGCAAAGCCTCCGCCCTTTATTCCCTGTCACGAAACCTGGGTGGCAGCGCCGGGATCGCGATTGTGGCAAGCTATGTGTCACGGCATCAGCAAATCCGTCAGGCACAATTGTCAGAACATTTATCGCCAGCCAACATCAACTATTCCACCTTGTTGGCAGGCTACACGCAAACCTTTTTGGATCGTGGCTATGATCTGGCCGCCAGCGGCCAATTGGCGATGGGCCGCATGTACCGCGAATTATTGCGCCAGGCTGCCATCCTGGCCTATCACGACGCGTTTGCGTTACTGGCTGTCACCATGTTCACGTTGGCCTTTGTGTGTTTCTTCATGCCGACCATCAAACGTGCCGCGAAAACTGACGCACCGCCGGCTCATTAAAAGGATATTGCTCATGATACGTTCTGCTTCTATGGCCGTTTTGCTGTCCGCCCTCATGCTGACAGCCTGTACAGTCGGCCCGGATTACAAAGCGCCGGCACTTGATCTGCCCGGCTGGTGGCATTCACTGGGTCAAAAGAAAGCGCGCCCTGCACCACTCGTTAAAAGCACGGTCAGCACAAACTGGTGGACAAATTTTCAGGACCCGCCGCTCAACACTTTAGTAACGCGCGCTTTGAAGAATAATCATGACCTCAAGATCGCCACGGCGCGTATTGCCGAAGCGCGCGGATCGTATCAAGCCACTGCCTCCAGCGCTTACCCGCAACTCTCGGCCAGTGCGCGTGACCAAAATTCCCGTCAGATCCTGTTTGGCAATCAATCGCTGGATATTCATCAATATACCGCGGTGTTCGATGCCTCGTGGGAAATTGATTTATTCGGCGGCACCCGTCGTGCGACCGAGGCTGCCACCGATATTGTTCAGGCGCGTGAAGCAGATCTGCGCGCGGCCACCATTACACTCATTGGTGATGTCGCGCGCAATTACATCGAATGGCGCGAATTGCAGCAAAACATTGCCCTCACTCAGCAAACCGTCAAGGCACAAAAAACGTTGCTCGACATCACCAATCAACAATATACCGCTGGTACCGGCAGCTATCTGGCTACATCACAAGCACAAACCTTATATCAGAATACCCAGGCCATACTGCCGGAACTGGAACGGCAGCGTGATGGTGCGGGTTATCGTTTATCGGTTCTATTGGGCGAACCGGCAGGCGCATTAAATGACACACTCAAACCTGTCAAAGCCATGCCGAAACCCATTGCACTGCCGACATTGGCAGCACCGGCAGAGATTATCCGCAACCGTCCTGATGTGCAGGCCGCTGAACGGCAATTAGCCGCGACAACGGCTTTGCAAGGCGTTGCCTTTAGCAATCTATTCCCCCGCCTGTCACTCTCCGGCTTTTTCGGCATCAATGGTGCCAGCCTTGGCAAGCCAACCGAAACCTGGGGCATTACACCAACGGCCGCAATCCCCTTGCTGAATTTCGGCAATCTGCAAGGCAATATCAAAGTCGCCGATGCACGACAAGCACAGGCGTTTCACGCCTATCGCAACACGGTGCTGAAGGCCGTCAGTGATGTGGAAACCAGCCTGACAAATGTCGAGAAATCGCGCCAGCGTGTGGCACTCTTGCAAAAAGCGACAAGCAGCGCCAAGCAAAGTGTGTCGATTGCGCGTGACCGATACACCAATGGCCTGTCGAATTTTACCGATGTGCTGGCCGCTGAACAATCACTCTATGGCACGCAATCCGATCTGGTGCGCGCCCAGGGTGATGTGTTGCTGTATCTCACCAGCCTGCACAAAGCGTTGGCGATTGCACCGGTTGCAACACAGCAAAGTTCTCAAGGCCACACTGATCAGGGCAAGTAAATCGCGCCGCTGCTGGAATCGCTGCTGGCACCGGTGACGCTGGCCATAATATTGGTGTCCTGCCGCCAGCGCAAAACGCCCAGCAAGGCAAAGATGAGTGCTTCTTTATAATTGATGATATTCTGATCGACCGGCGCAATCGGGATCGGCACATGGTGCGCGATACGGCGCATCAGATGTTTGTTTAACGCGCCGCCACCGGTGACCAGTAAATTGTCACTGACCATCACATCCGTCACTTTGATATGCCGGCTAATCTGGTAGGCTATATGCTCACACAGCGTGTGCAGTTTATTCTCAAGCGATAATCCTGATGCTTCAACCAACGGAATAACCAGATCCCGGCTGAAACTGTTATCCAGCGATTTTGGATATGCCTTTGTATAATAATCCAGCGCATTCAACTGATCGAACAATGGTCTATTCAACGTGCCGCGCGCGGCCATAGCGCCATCGGCATCATAAGCAACACCGGCTTGCGCGGCATAGAAATTCAACACCTGATTAGCACAACAAATATCAAACCCGGCGACCTGATCGTGATATTTCACGGTCAAATTCGCGATGCCTCCCAGATTGAGCAAGAATTTATACGCGCTGAATAATAACCGGTCACCCATCGGCACCAGCGGTGCGCCCTGCCCATCTTTAGCCACATCCAAACTGCGAAAATCGCAGACAACTGGAAGCTTGGCTTGGACTGCCAAGGCTGCACCATCACCGATTTGTGTCGTAAAACCGCTTTTGGGAACATGAAATACAGTGTGACCGTGCGATGCTATTAGTAATATATCCTGCAATTTTTCCTGCTGCACAAAGTTACGCACAGCCACACCAGAAAAACGGCCAAAATCGGTATGCAATTGCCACAAATCTTGTCCGCTTAATGTACGTGCCTGGCGTAAACGATCAATGAAGGCATCGTCATAGGCCACGCACATCGCGGCTGGAATAGCAAACCGCCATGTTCCGTCCGCGTGCCGCGTGAAATCGCAACAGGCGATATCCAGACCGTCCAGCGAACTGCCAGACATCAAACCAATCGCGCGATAATGTGTCACATCGGACATAGTTGCATGCCTGTGTAATTGCGTTTAAATTTTAGCGAACAAAGGATAAAGAGATGTTAGCGCCAGAATTAGTTCCGCATTTAGCAACCGAGACCGAGTCTCGCTATCAGAATCTGGATAAAATGACCACGGCAGAAATTCTGGCGTCCATCAATGCCGAAGACCGCACGGTGCCAGAGGCGATTGCTAAAGCCTTGCCAGCATTGGAGAATCTGGTTGATGCAGCGTCAACCAAAGTGTTACGTGGCGGGCGTCTTTTTTACTTGGGTGCCGGTACCAGCGGCCGTCTGGCGATCGTTGACGCGTCGGAGTGTCCGCCAACCTATGGTGTGTCACCTGATACGGTGATTGCTTTGATGGCGGGTGGCGACGCGGCCATCCGTCATTCTGCCGAACAGGCCGAAGACAGCGCAACCCAAGGCTGGCTGGATTTGCAACAGCACAATATTTCATCACAGGATTTTGTCATCGGCATCGCGGCGTCAGGCCGCACGCCCTATGTAGTGAGGGCACTGGAACAATGTCGCATTAATGGCATTGCGACCGGTTGCATTGTCTGCAACGCCGGATCAAATGTCGCGGCCCAATCTGACTATCCAGTTGAAATTATCGTCGGAGCGGAATTTGTAACCGGCAGCACCCGCATGAAAGCCGGTACGGCACAAAAACTGGCGCTCAATATGATTTCGACAGCCCTGATGATCAAACTGGGCCGTGTCGAAGGCAACCGCATGGTGCATATGGCCTTGTTGAATGAAAAACTGGTCGCGCGCGGCACAGAAATGGTCGTGCAAACAACAGGCTTGCCTTACGACCTGGCGCAGCTGTTATTGCTGCAACATGGCAGTGTCAAAAAAGCCGTCGATGCGCACCAAGCTGAAACAAATCACGTATGAATTTTGCGCTGCTCGACGATATGCGCGCCGTTCCGGATATCATCCGGAATTTTGATCCGCACTGTGTCGCAGCCTGGCGCGAGCATATCCAGCAAACAAAAAAATTGTTTTTAACCGGTGAAGGCTCCAGCCGTATTCTTCCGGCGCACAATCTGATCACACGCGCCATGCAGCAGGGAACAGACTGGCAGATTCAAACCGAAGGCGCACGACAGGCAACCGATTATAATTTGACTGATTACACCGTCATAGGTGGCAGCAACAGCGGACGGACACGTGAAGTGTTGGCGTTATTCACACAATTGCACAATCAAAACAAATTGGCTTATGCCGTGACCGCCACACCAGACAGTCTGATCAGCACACTCGCCGCGGCAACACATCTCTTGCAATGCGGTCCAGAACAAGCTGTTGCTGCGACAAAAAGTGTCGTCGAACAAACACTGGTGTATCAATCACTCTTGGCCGGGCCGGAGTGGGCGCACCAGCAGCTGGCTGCCGATCATTGCACAACACTTTTAAACGATGTCATACCATCGACAATGATTGATACTGTTGCCAAGGCGTCCTGCCTTTATTTTACCGGTCGCAACGACGGCGTTGCACAGGAATTGGCCTTAAAAGCCAGTGAAATCACACGCAAGCCATCTGTCTATCTGGAAGGCACCAGCCTGTTGCATGGGATCGAAGAGATTATGCAGTCCACTGATGTTGTCATTATCGTTGAACCGTTTGCCGCAGACAGCGACAAAATCAATAGTGTCCTGCATCAGGGCATCGGTACAACCATCATCGCGATTGCCCATACCGACACTGCATTTCCAACAATTCGCATTCCGCAACTGGCTGGCTTTGACGTCTATTTTCAATTATTGGCTGGCTGGAATCTCTTGGTCCATGCGGCTTGGCCAACGGCATTGATCTCGATCACCCCAAACGCGCCCGTAAAATTGGTAATGCGCAAGAATCAAACAGCTAAAATTTATATTCTTCTGTTTTATTGCCATCCCACACTTGATAGCTCGCCTGCAAGGCGCCATCTGGCAAAGCAGTCGTCCAGGTTTGTCCGGCATAGAGACGTGTCACATCCAGCGGCTTGCATGCGCTGACGCTGGAACATTGTGACCCGTTTTGCAGCAACACATTGGTGTTGCCCTTGTTGGTCAATGTCAAGGTTTGACCATTGCGCTGACCAGAAAAATCAACCTTGGCATTTTGCGGTCGAACAATCACCATGGCATCGTAACCCACCAAGACTTTCAACGCGACTTTGGAATGGGCGGAAATACCGCTGACAATGGGTTTCACTGTCACACGAAAAATACGGTCAATGTCTGTTGGCGCATCGACCACAATAAAGCGCATGTTTTTTTGTGCATTCGGTTGCAAGACGGTACGGCGTGGTGACACGATCAATCCAGCCTCTTCCGGCTTCTCCAGTTTGACGCGTTCTTCCTGGGCCGTACCGGGATTTTTGATTTCAAAAATTTCTGTATCCAGATATAATATTTCACTGTCGCGGCTGTTCAGCTCGATATCCTGTTGACGCGGACCGTTGCTGGCAAAATCTATCACCATCGAACTCAAACTGAATTCTGCATGAGCTGCATTGCTCAAACACAGCAACAAGAACGAAACAGCAACAACAGGCAAAATTTTCATGACGCACAATGTAAAGTTAAAAGCATTCTTTCATCCTGCGGTATGAGACTTAAAAAGCTCCTAACGGGAATCGCAAACGCCAATATCTCATTTTCCGGAATCATGTGACAGCGTAAAAAATTTATCTGCCTTGCTTTTGCCAGGATTACGTGGCAAACAGTCGGCAAAATTTTTATCTGTATATATTGTCATGTACAGAGCCAATAGTTTGTAATACGAATACATAAGTACTCAAATTTTTAACTTTTATGTGGTCATAATCGGACATCGGCTGACGATAGCAGAAGCTGAACAACGATAGAAAAACTTTTATGGGAGAATCTCACATGCAGTCCAATTTTACCAAAACATTATTGACCGGTGTCTGTGCTCTGGCTCTGGTTGTCAGCCCAATCTTCACGTTTGAAGCACATGCCGCAACTGATGGAACACTCGGCGCCACATCGACCGGTTCGTTGAACATCAACGTGACCAAAGACGCCCGCGTCAAAATCAGTGGCCTCAGTGATTTGCAGAAAGTATCCTGGGTCGATACCGATGGCGATGTTGTGTTGCGTGAAGATTTTTGTGTATATTCAACACGCGCTGGTGGTGGCTATAAAGTTAATCCAAGCGGCAGTGGTATAGCCAATGCCTTCACAATCGCTAATGGCGCAAACCTGTTGCCGTACTCCCTGAAATGGAATGATGGCGGCGCCAGCCTCGGTGAACCGGTCGTCGGTTTGATCGCCAACACCCTGTCACCATCTTTTGCTAACGCATCGACCGGCAGCATCAGCTGTGGTGGTGGCACAACAGCACGCCTGGAAGTCAAAATCCTGTCGACCAACATGGCGGCCGCAGTTGACGGTGCTTATGCTGGTACGCTGACTTTGATTGTCTCTCCAAGCTAAACCTTTTCGGTTCGTTATTCGAGCCTCAGGTTAGAACAACCTTCAAATAGCCACGGAAGAACCGTGGCTGTTTCGATTCGTTAAAATATGACATTATTATGTATTTATCAAAGAGTATTTCGGAATTAACGTAATGCCGATATGCTTAACTTTAAAATGATTTTGAATCATAATTTTAATATCTTTAACATGCATAAATATAATATCATAACAAAAAATTTGTTAAGGATTACATGATCAACTGACTTCATATCGCGCCATGTGCTTATGGAGATCAGAGATGATAAAAACCTTACTTGGAAACAAAACCACGCGACCCACCTTGTCCGCTTATACCGGTTTAATCACAGCTGTCATGCTGGTGTCGGCCACACTTCAACCCGCCGCTTGGGCGGCAACACAAGGCACTATCGGCGCGACATCGACCGGATCGATCACCATTTCCGTTACCAAAACCGCACGGGCGCGCATAAGCAATTTGAATGACATGACACTGGCAGCCTGGGAAGAGGCCAATGGCACCGTACAATTGACCGATGACGTTTGTATCTATTCCACCCGCCCCAACGGCACCTATACGATCCGCGCCGATGGCAGCGGCCCAAGCAATGGTTACATGCTGGCCAATGGCGGTAATTTACTGCCCTACACGGTGACTTGGAATGCGGGCGGCGTTGGTGCCTTGTCCAACACCGGCATTGGTTTGACACCGCACATCACTTCAAGCCCGTTTACCAAAGCCTCCACCACCAGCCCGACCTGCAGTGACGGTGATAATGCCCGCATTATCGTTGGCATCTCATCACAGAATATGAGTACCGCTGTTGAAGGATCCTATGTCGGTGTCCTGACATTACTCGTCTCCCCAAACTAAAACGCGAAACGTTTCTTTTCGTTCAGAGATACGTTACAGTCGCCTTCATGCGCTGTATCCTGCTCCTTCTTTTTGTTGCGATGTTCGTGTGTCTGACACCGCATGCCCAGGCACAACAGGTGCGCATCAGCGGCTTGCAGGACATGACGATCCGCCAATGGGGACTGGGCGATCCGTCGATTTACAAATATATGGATATTTGTATTTACCGGCAGGATAACAACACAGATAGCCGCAAGTACGGCATCATGGCGATGGGTGACGGACCCGGATTTTTCATGCGCAGCGGCATGTATAAATTACGCTATGGCGTTTCGTTGAGTGACGGTGGCACGGGCAATCCCGGCGGGGGTCGTGCGTTTCAACTGACCAGCGGTGTGCCCTTATTTGTCGATCTCGTCCATGCGCGGATCAAGAAAGACCGACCTGAAAACTCAACCGATTTGCAACGGCAATAGCTACCCGACCGCACGTATTATTTTTACCACCAGTGACACCGATCTGGACATGGTGCCAGACGGCACCTATCAGGGCACGATCAACCTGACGATTATGCCGCTATAACGCATTTCGATTATTCATAAAATCATTGCTGCAATGAAAGTTTAACATTCGAAACCCCAGGATAGGGAAGAGTCTATCCCTTTGGTTTTGCATGTTCCGTCGCCCGTCATCTCTTGTTGTGCTACTGCCCGTTTTGGGCTGGTGCAGCATGGGCGGATATTGGCTCGGCACGATACGCCCAGCGTTTGCAGAAACCATCGTCAATGCCGATCAACAGGCCAAAAGCAACACTACAGAATCAACGATTGTCACCCAGGTGCCGCCGGGATTTGAAAATCTGATCGCACCATCTGCGAAACCAGCCGCACCACAAAAAACCGAAGCAACAAACACCACGCCTGCGCCTGCGCCAATCACTACGCAACCGCCGCCCGGTTTTGAAAATCTGCTGCCATCCGGAACAGTGCCATCTGCAACTCCATCCGTAAAAAATGATGCCACAATTTCCGTACAACCACCCAGCGGTTTTGAGGAAATGATCAAGCCGGAAGAAACCAATATCGATGTCTTCTACGGCGGTATCAAGCTGGGCAGTTATCCGGCCAGTTACGATCTCAAAACCATCAGCTTCAAGGATGCAACGCCCATCGTCGAGCAAATTCCACATCTCTTGCCAACCACAAAACCGGATATTCTGGCGGCACTTGCCAAGCCACTCGATACAAATTTAAAGGCACATTGCCCCAAGGAAGTCATCTCGCAAAAAGACATTTGTGGTTTCCTTGTGCCGGACGTCGCCGGTGTCGTGTTCTACGACGATAACTTCAAAGCCGACCTGTTTATCAACCCGAAATACCTGCAACTTCAGGACACACGTCTGGGCGTCACACTTCCCAAAGCCGAAAAGATCGTGTCCGGCGTCCACAGCTTCAACGGCACGGTCAACACCACCAACGGCGAAGACAATAATTTTTCCCTGTTGCAAAATTCGATCGTCTCTTATGGTCAAGCCCGCGTCAGTTTCGCCAGTGTTTTAAATCAGGATCAATCCTATCTCGATACGGCAGCTTTTGGTTTAGATCGCGGTGGCTATCTCAGTCGATTGGGATTTTTTGATACCGGTCATTTTCAAACCTTACCGCAGACACGGCTGGCCGGTGTGTCGGTTGAGACCTCGTTCGATACCAATATCGACCTGAAACAAACTGTTGGTAATCAGCTGACAATCTATCTGCCAAAACGCGCCTGGGTGACGTTGTTGCGCGATAAAACCACTTATTCGTCTGATTTTTATGAAGCCGGTAATCAGATTATTGATACCTCGCAATTGCCGGATGGTGCTTATGACCTGACTTTGCAGATCAACGAAGGCAACGGCGTCACGCGCGACGAAAAACGGTTTTACGCCAAGAACTTCAACATTCCGCCCAGCAACGTGCCGATTTATTATTTTCAGGGCGGTATGTTGCGTGACGACCAGACACTCTCGACCGTCCCGCAACTGACCAATCAAAGCGTCATCGTTGCCGGCACCACACGGCGTTTGAGTGCCGCTACCGGTGCGAATATCGGGATCATGCACACCGATAATAATAATTTTCTGGAAACCAGTCTCTTTGGTATTTTTCCAAAAAATAATCAGCTTTCTGTTGGCGGTTTGGTCAGTCAAAAAGGTGATTTTGGCGCCAGTGCTAATTTTATCGGCACAGCCTTTAAAGATCGCTTAGGATATGCCGCCAGCATCCGGCAGATCTGGGCCGTCGACAGCAATAACACGCTGGTGCCAAGTGTCAGCACATCGCCTGTTGTCTATAACCCGACCGACGCTTGGCAGGCGTCATCGACGTTGTCTTACCAATTGCACAATAATGTTTCATTGAACTTTCAATATAATGAAACAGCCAATGGCTCTTTGACAAAAACGCGATCTTATGGCCCTTATTTACGCTGGAATGTCTGGCAAAGAGACGCGGCCAGCCTGATGTTTTTTGCGGATGCCAACCACAGTGATACCGCTGATACGGCGTCGGCCTATTTGCGTTTTTCCTATCGTCTGGGCAAATGGGGGATCAGTGCTGATGGCGGCAGCCGTTTTACCAAAACAAAAACAACGGGTTCAACCGGCAATGTCGGCAACACTTCAAATGACGACGGCACAGCACCCTATGGCAACACGCGCTTAAGCTGGAGCGATACGGATCAACCTGGCCGTACAGTTGATGGCGGATTGGAATTTAGCAAGGACAGTGTCTCAGAATCGGAGCGTGCCGACATCGATTACCGCAATCAGAATGGCCGGTTGAAACTCGATCTGGCACAAAATTCACAAAATGGTGTTGATAATACAGTTGGCATTGGCGCATTCGGTTTCAACATTTTACATGGCGGTGCGCACATGGCCGCCGGTGGCGCGCGTGAAGAGCGTAGCGGTTTGATCGTCCAGGCAAATAAATTGCAGCATGATAACGGCAAAGATCCGATTGCTGCAAAAGTCACCGTCAATGGTTCGGAAGTCGGCATCGTGAAACCGGGTGAGTCATTACCAATCTTATTGAATCCGTATGATACCTATAAAATCAGTGCGCAACCCGCCAACAGCAATTTGCCAGTCGAAGTGACGACGACCGCCAAAGATGTCACACTGTATCCCGGTAATGTACAGCCGGTGATGCTGGATATTCAGCGCATCTATATTGTCATTGGCCGCCTGGTAGATGAGCAGAATAACCCCATTGCCAATGCACGATTACAGCAGGCCCGTGGTTTGGTGATTACCGATGAAAATGGCAATTTTCAGGCCGAAGTGACCGACGTCAATAATCTGGCATTCACTTACACGGAACCCGTTAAAGCGATAGCGGCAACATCATCCACACCCGCTGTCGCAACGTCTGCACCTGAGCAAACTTACAACCCTGCAGGTGTTTATAATCAGCCGGTTGAAACAAACGATACCGCACAAATTGCAAACGCCCCGTTACAGCCTGTTCATAGCAATTCTCATTTATCAGACATACCCTACGGGCCGCCACGTCCTGATGCTGTGTTGTCCACAACACCAGCACCTGTGACTGAACGCGTTGCTGCTGAACAAATATCGGAATCAAATGCTTCTGTCACCTCAGCCGAAAAGTCAGAAACAAACAAAGCTGTGGCGATTCCAAATGACCCATCCCGCATCGTACCGGACAATACACCGCAATGGGTGCGCGACGCTGCCGAACTCCAAGCCAGCCAGACAGAGGCGCCGGTAAAACGTCTGTGTACCGTTAACATCACGTCCTTTGACGAAAAAAACGGCGTCGTTATTTTCAAAGATGCTTTGGTGTGCACACATACCGACACAAAACCGGATGACAGCGGTGAGAACGATCAATAGTGATCTTTTCTTCTGTACAATTGAAACCTATATGAGACATCCATTCACCCAAAGGAAATCAACGCGTTAAGAACGTTAAATTGCGTTAACCGTTTCGTCACCACCATTTTTGTATGCTGGGGCGTTACACGATGGAGCTACAATTGACTTTAACATTAAAACAAACATTTGACCGCCTGACCGGCCGTTCCGCAGCCAAAAATGTCTTGATTACGACGCAATCAGATGAAGCCCTGCTGCAGCTGGAATTATTCAATGCGCAACAAATTGAACAGCATGCACGGCAATTGTCACAAACACATAGGTTGAGTGCCGCACAAGGCCCCAATCAATTGTTGCAGCGTCTGGCGCAAAACGAGCAGATCATCAGTGCGACCTGTAATTTATTGATCAAAGCCGTACAGGATAATGCGCAGGTGACCCCGGCCGCCGAATGGCTGCTGGATAATTTCTACATGATCGAAGAACAAATCCGGACAGCCAAGCGTCACTTTCCGAAAAAATATAGTCAGGGTCTGCCACGTTTGATCAATGGCGCATCTGCCGGCCAGCCCCGCGTGTATGATCTGGCTTTGAGCATTATTGCCCATGGCGATGCGCGCGTTGAACGCGACACGTTGTATAGCTTTATGATGGCCTATCAAAGTACGGCACCGTTGGAACTGGGCGAATTGTGGGCTGTACCCATCATGTTACGCCTGGCCTTGATCGAAAATCTGCGCCGTGTTGCGATGCGGACAGCGGCCAGCCATATCAGTCGCAATACAGCCAATCATTGGGCCGATCAAATGATCGCCGCCGCTGAAAAAGACCCGGCTAATCTCATTCTCATTATCGCCGACATGGCGCGTTCCGAGCCACCTCTGGAAAGCGCGTTTATTGCAGAACTTGCACGTCGTCTGCAAGGCCAGGGTCCCGCCCTCGCCTTGCCATTAAATTGGATTGAACAGCGTCTGGCGCAATCGGGTCTCACGATCGATCAGATGGTGCAGGTTGAAATTCAACAACAAGCCGCCAATCAGGTCTCCATCAGCAACAGCATTGGTTCCCTTCGTTTCTTGGGTGCGATGAACTGGCGCAAGTTCGTTGAATCAGTCAGCTTGGTTGAACAAATCCTGCTGCGTGATCCAACCGGCCAGTATAGCGGCATGGATTTTACCACACGCGATGATTACCGTCATATCGTTGAGAAAATTGCGAAACATTCGCATTTGTCGGAAACCGCAGTTGCACACCATGCGCTGCAATTGGCACAAGCGGCTCACGATTATAATGCGGATCAGGAACGACAAGCGCATATCGGCTATTATTTAATCGGTAAAGGCCTCCCTCAACTTGAAAAAGTCACACAATTTGAAATCAGCGGCACGGAAAAACTACACCGTATGATCAGCCATTCCTTTCCCGTTTATATCAGCAGTATCATTGTTTTGTCATGTGTTGTGGCCATCGGTTTCGTGCATCGCACCTATAATACGACGCACAATGACTTTGTTCTCTTCATTACAGCCTTGTTCGCCTTGATCGGCGGCAGCCAAATGGGTGTGGCACTGACCAACTGGCTGGCCACACTGATCGCTACACCACAATACATGCCGCGCATGGATTTTTCCGAGGGTATTCCTGACGCATCGCGCACTGTTGTCGCCATTCCAACATTGTTGATGAATCCACAGAATGTTGAAGAGTTGGCTCAGGCTTTAGAAATTCGTTACCTGGCGAACCGCGATCCGAATTTGCATTTTTGTTTGCTGACCAATTTTACGGACAGCACAACAGAAACAAAGCCTCAAGACGATGAACTGATTGCTCTGGCCTCTGCGGCCATTACCACACTTAACCAGAAATACGTGCCGCTGACACAGGATAAGTTTTTCCTGTTTCACCGTCCGCGCCGCTGGAATGCCCAAGATAATGTCTGGATGGGATACGAACGCAAGCGCGGCAAGCTGGGCGGTTTCAATTCGTTCCTGCTGCACGGTCAGCGTGATGCGTTTTCAACGATCATCGGCAATACGGATATTCTGTCCGGCGTCAAATACGTCATTACGCTGGATACCGATACACAATTGCCACCAGATACTGCCTGGAAACTGGTTGGCGCCATGGCGCATCCGCTCAACCGTCCGTATTACGACACAGCCAAACAACGCGTTACCGATGGTTACGGCATTTTACAACCGCGCGTGGCTATCGGTGTACCAACCGATCATGGGTCCCTTTATGCTGCCCTTGCCGGTGGGGAGTCTGGTATCGACCCCTACACCCGCGCCGTGTCTGATGTCTATCAGGACGCATTCGGTGAAGGTTCTTTTATCGGCAAGGGTATTTACGATGTCGCCGCTTTTGAACAGGCACTCGAAAACCGTTTTCCGGACAATACGATTCTCAGCCACGATTTACTCGAGGGCAGCTATGCACGCGCCGGCTTAATCAGTGACGTGCAATTATACGAAGAATACCCGACACGTTATCGCGCTGACATCAGCCGCTGGCACCGGTGGGTGCGTGGTGACTGGCAAATTGCCGGCTGGTTGTTGCCCACCGTCCCCGCCATCAATGGCCAACGCTGGCGCAATCCGCTGTCAGCTTTGTCCTGGTGGAAAATTTTCGACAACTTACGCCGCAGTGTCGTGCCAACGGCATTGCTTGGCCTGCTGATTGTCGGCTGGTTTGCCGCTTTGCAGCCTGTCATGTGGACTGTGTTTGTCCTCGGTTTAATCCTGCTGCCATCCTTGATCGCATCAGCTTTTAGCCTGCTGTTCAAATCACCCGATATTTCGCTGAAAAAACATTTACTGACCGCGTTGCAAAGCACCCATCATCAAATTGCCACAGCTGGATTTACCCTTGCCACCTTACCGCACGAAGCCATCAAGAAATTGCATGCCAGCGCATTGGCTCTTTGGCGCATGTGCATCTCCCACCGGCACATGCTGGAATGGAACCCATCCGCTTCGACCAATCGCAGCGGCAAGGACGATCTGTTCAGCACCTATATGAATATGGCGTTCATTACGGGGCTCAGCATCGCTATTTTTATTGCTCTGTGTGTATTTCGTCCGATGGCCTTGCCTGCAGCGACATTGATCTTGCTCGCTTGGGGATTTTCACCGACATTGGTTTGGTGGCTGAGTCGTCCGCTTGTGCGTTCAGAAGCGCGCCTGTCAGCGGCACAAATCACCTATCTGCACAAAATCACACGCAAAATCTGGGCGTTTTTTGAAACCTATGTTGGCACTGATGATAACTGGCTCCCACCGGACAACGTGCAGGAATATCCTGTTGCCGCAATCGCACACCGCACATCCCCAACCAATATCGGCATGTCGTTGCTGGCCAATTTGACCGCACATGATTTTGGGTATATCGGCACTGATCAGGTGATTATCCGTACCATCAACACTTTTGCGACACTCGATAAATTGGAACGGTATAAAGGCCATTTCTATAACTGGTATGACACGGAAACACTCGCACCATTGCTGCCGGTATATATCTCGTCTGTTGATAGCGGCAACCTGGCTGGACATTTGCTGACGTTGAAATCCGGCTTGCTGGCTTTGGCGAATGAACCTCTTATCAACACGCGCATTTACCAAGGTTTCCGCGATACATTCGATGTCTTGTCGGACACACTTGGCGCACAAAGCACGGTGGCTCTAACAGCCTGTGACACCTTGCTGAACACCGCAATCACGACACCGCCAACAACCTTATCGACAATCTTCGCTTTTCTGACAGAACTAAAAACACTGGCGACACAGATCTGTGCACCTTTGGATACGCTATTGGAAGGCGATGCGCATATGTGGGCGCATGCCTTGTTGCGCCAATGTAACGAAGCTCTCGCATTGTTACAAAACTTCACACCATGGGCCGCACAAATAATATTGCCAGACGATCTGCAATCAGTCCCAACACTCAAGGAACTGGCGCACTATCCACTAGGCTTAACTACAGACAGTGCTGCATTGATCGAAGCGCAATTGCAACAGGCAGGCGAAAATGCCAGCCAAGCGATGCAACAGCTCCATGATCTGGCGCAACGTGCCAATGATTTCGCGTGGATGGAATATGATTTCCTCTATGACGCCGATAAAAACCTGTTGACCATTGGTTATAATGTGACCGACCGCCGTCGTGATGACAGCTATTACGATTTGCTGGCGTCCGAAGCCCGTCTTGCTAGCTTTGTCGGCATTGCCCAAGGCCAATTGCCACAGGAAAACTGGTTTGCGCTGGGCCGTCAATTGACGACAGCCGGTGGCAACCCGACGCTTCTGTCGTGGAGTGGCTCGATGTTCGAATATTTAATGCCACTGCTCGTCATGCCGACCTACGACAAAACGCTGCTGGATCAAACTTATCACTCCACTATCCAGCGTCAGATCGATTATGGCAATCAGGCGAATATTCCATGGGGCGTGTCCGAATCTGGTTACTACCGTTTCGATGCCCATCTCAATTACCAGTATCGCGCTTTTGGCGTTCCGGGCCTTGGCCTCAAACGTGGCTTGGCAAACGATCTGGTGATTGCACCTTATGCCTCAACCATGGCTTTGATGGTCAAACCGGAAGAATCCTGCGCCAATATGCAGCGTCTCAGCAAAGACGGTTTTGAAAGCACGTTCGGCCTGTATGAAGCGATTGATTACACTCCGGCCCGTTTACCGCGTGGCAAAAATTATGCCGTGATCCGTTCTTTTATGGCACACCACCAGGGCATGAGCTTCTTATCGTTGGGTTACCTGCTACTTAACCGTCCGATGCAAAAACGGTTTGAAGCCGAACCGTTATTCCAGGCCATGTTGCTCTTGCTGCAGGAAAAAATTCCAAAAGCGACCGCGTTTTATTCCAACAATACGGAACTCTCGGTCATCCGCACCGCGGTCTCGACCACCGTGGAAACGCCGATTCGTATCCTGGATAATCCGCACACGCCAATGCCAGAAGTGCAACTGCTGTCGAATGGCCGCTATCACGTCATGGTTACCAACAGCGGTGCCAGCTCCAGCCGCTGGCGTGATCTTGATATCACGCGCTGGCGTGAAGATGCGACCTGCGATAATCACGGCACGTTCTGTTATATTCGTGATGCTGAGACCGGCAATCTCTGGTCAACGGCCTATCAGCCGACGATGAAACAGCCGAAATCCTATGAAGCGATTTTCTCGGAAGGCCGCGCCGAATTCCGCCGCCGCGATCATCATTTTGATATGCACACGGAAATCGTTGTCTCGCCGGAAGACGATATCGAACTGCGCCGGACCAAAATCACCAACCGGTCACGCAAAACGCGCACGATTGATGTAATCAGCTATGGCGAAGTGGTGCTGGCACCACATGCCGCCGATGCCGCACATCCGGCGTTCAGCAATCTGTTCGTGCAAACGGAAATTCTGGATGACCAGCAGGCGATTGTCTGCACACGCCGTCCGCGTTCCAGCGGCGAACAGCCGCCATCCATGTTCCATTTGCTGCATGTTCACGGTATGGAATCGGAAACGGTCTCCTATGAAACCAACCGGACGAATTTCATTGGTCGTGGCCGCAATTTGGCCCAGCCACAAGCTGTTGTGATTGATGATATGTTGTCCAACAGTCAAGGCTCTGTCCTGGATCCGGTTGTCGCCATCCGTCACCGCATCACCATTCCGGCCGAAAAAACTATCACATTCGATTTAGTGACCGGTGCCGCGGAAACGCGTGAGCAATGTATTAATCTGATTGCCAAATACCGTGACAGCCATCTGGCCGACCGGGTGCTGGAACTGGCCTGGACACACAGCCATGTGATCTTGCGCCAATTGAATGCCAGCGAAACGGACGCACAGCTTTATGCGCGTATTGCCAACTCGATTATTTTTGCCAACGGTGCCGCCCGCGCCGAAGCAGCCACTTTGACGAAGAATCGCCGTGGCCAATCATCGCTCTGGAGCTATGCCATTTCCGGCGATCTGCCAATTGTCTTGGTTCGCATCGGTGATGCACAAAACATTGATCTTGTCCGCCAGATGCTGCAAGCCCATGCCTATTGGCGCTTGAAAGGTCTAAGCGTTGACCTGGTCATATGGAATGAAGATCTGGCCGTCTATCGTCAGGCGTTGCAGGAGCAAATTCTGGGCTTGATCGCGGCGGGGACCGAGGCGCACGCGCTGGATCGTCCGGGCGGCATTTTCGTCCGCGCCGCCGATCATATCTCACCGGAAGATCGCATCCTGTTTGAATCGATCGCCCGCGTGATCATCACGGACAGTCAGGGCACGCTCAGCGAACAGGTCAATCGTCCACATGTCAGCGGTTTGAAAGTGCCGCGTCTGGTGCCGACATTAAATGCGTATCTGCTGCCACAGAATGCCGACATCGAAACCCCGGCACCGAAACTGGAATTGTTCAATGGTCTTGGCGGCTTTAGTGCTGATGGCCGTGAATACGTTATTACGACACAACCGGGCCAACGCACACCAGCTCCATGGTCGAACGTCTTGGCAAACCCGTATTTCGGTACCGTCATCTCTGAAAACGGTCAGGCCTACACCTGGCATGAAAACGCGCATGCGTTTCGTCTGACGCCATGGCAGAATGACCCCGTCACCGACCCAAGCGGCGAAGCGTTTTATATTCGCGATGAGGAAACCGGCGATTACTGGTCACCGATGCCACGCCCAACCTTTAGCGAACTACCCTATACGACACGTCACGGGTTTGGTTACAGCGTGTTTGAACACACCGAAAATGGTATCCGCTCTGAAATGTGGGTCTATGTCTCCATCGACGCGCCGATCAAATTCTTTGCACTTAAACTGTTCAATGAATCGGGTCGTGCGCGCAAACTCTCTGCAACCGGTTACGTCGAATGGGTGCTGGGTGACCAGCGTGAGAAAACCGCGATGCATGTGATCAGCGAGATCGACCCGAACACGGGTGCCTTGCTGGCGCGCAATCATTACAACACGCAATTCGCGGAACGCACCGCATTTTTCGATGCGGATGACAGCAATCGCACGATTACCTGTGACCGCCGTGACTTTATCGGCCGCAACCGTAATCTTGGCAATCCAACCGCCATGCGCCGTGCGCATCTATCTGGCAAGGTCGGAGCTGGTCTTGACCCCTGTGCCGCCATCCAGATCCCGTTTACGTTACTGGACGGTGAAGAAAAAGACATCACGTTTAAAATGGGGATGGCCGGGCGTCAGGGTGCCGATGTCTATCGCTTTATCCAGCGATACCGCGGCGCCTTTGCCGCGCGCAATGCCTTGCATGAAGTGCAGCGTTACTGGACCGAAGCCTTGGGTGCGATTCAAATCGAAACACCAGATCCGGCACTCAACATGTTGACCAATGGCTGGTTAATGTATCAAACCATGGCCTGTCGTTTGTGGGCGCGCAGCGGTTACTATCAGTCCGGTGGTGCGTTCGGTTTCCGGGACCAGTTGCAGGATGTCATGGCACTGGTGCATACCAAACCACGCTTGATGCGCGAGCATATTTTATTAGCTGCCGCTCATCAATTCGTTGAAGGTGACGTGCAACATTGGTGGCATCCACCAAGTGATCGCGGTGTGCGTACACGTTGCTCTGACGATTATCTCTGGCTGCCTATGGCGGTTGCGCATTACGTGAACGCCACGGGCGATACCGGTATTCTCGATGAAGAAATCGGCTTCCTCGAAGGCCGCCTCCTCAACCCAGGCGAAGAATCCTATTACGATATGCCAGGCCGTTCATCGGAAACCGCCAGCCTGTATCAACACTGTCTGCGCGCTGTGCAGTATGGCCTGAAATTCGGCTCACACGGTTTGCCGTTAATCGGGTCATGTGACTGGAACGATGGGATGGATCGTGTCGGCTTGCACGGGTCCGGTGAGAGTGTCTGGCTGGGCTTCTTCTTATACGACGTGCTGTTACGCTTTTCCGGTGTGGCGCGTTTGCGCAATGACCAGAATTTTGCCCTGCTCTGCGAAAATCAGGCGGTGCAGTTGCAGCGCAACATCGAAGAGAACGGCTGGGACGGCAATTGGTATCGCCGCGCCTATTTCGATGATGGCACACCCCTTGGTTCCGCCAGCAACGATGACTGCCAGATTGATGGTCTGTCGCAAAGCTGGTCGGTTTTATCCGGCGCCGGTAATCCGGAACGCGCCAAACAAGGCATGGACGCCGTTAACACCCGCCTCATCCGCCGCGATCATGGTCTGATTCAGTTGCTGGACCCGCCGTTTGACAAAGGCGTCATGAATCCGGGATATATCCGCGGTTACGTGCCGGGTGTCCGTGAAAATGGCGGGCAATATACGCATGCTGCGATCTGGACCGTGATGGCCTTTGCCAAATTGGGTGATCGGGTGCGGACATGGGAATTGTTGCAAATGATCAATCCGTTGAATCACGCTCGCACCGAAGCTGATGTTGCCATTTACAAAGTCGAACCGTATGTGGTCGCTGCCGACGTTTATGCCGTCTCGCCCCATGCGGGCCGTGGCGGCTGGACCTGGTATACGGGGTCATCGGGATGGATGTATCGCTTAATCGTCGAATCCTTTATCGGTATTCGTCGTGAGATTGATCACTTGCGCTTTAAACCGTGCCTGCCGCCACATTGGCCAAGCGTCAGTATCAAGTATCGTTTCTATGGCACGACCTATGCGATCACGGTCCGCCAGGATGATAAAGCAAATGGCACGACAATCTCATTGGATGGTGTCATTCAATCCGGCGACAGTCTGCGCATGATTGATGACGAAGTCACCCATGACGTTATGGTGATTGTCGGCAGCAACGCTTAACGCTTGGACGTTTTGGCATTTTTCCGGTTGGAAAAATCAAAAATGGCAACGCCCTCATGATTACGGGGGCGTTGCAACACTTGCGGATGCTGCAGCGCGTGCAGTGTGTCTTCATAACCGGATTGCCAATGCGCTTCCATGCTGAGACGTGAAAACTCGAAATCCTTGGAAAACCCTTCATAGGATTTATTGTGATAAATCAAATGCACGATGTTATAAACTTTCCGATCTGCATGAGCCATCAGCATCTGCGCCTCTGGCGATTTTTTTAAATCGGCTGGCAGTTTGTCCAGTAACGCTGCAATGTTATAACGCAATTTATGCGCTTCACGGAACCGGTCCGTATTCGCCCGCGTCCGGCTGGAAAATTGAATGTCTTTCTGCCGGGTATAAACGTCCAGCATGTTTTGCGGAAACTGGCCATCTGCGCTCCACAGGTCGACCTGAAACACTAAACTGTCCTGATAAAATTGACTGTCGACCAGCCATTCGAGCGGCGTGTTGGAGATTAGTCCGCCATCCCAATAATGTTCCCCGTCAATTTCAATGGATGGAAACCCTGGTGGCAAGGCCCCACTCGCCATGATGTGTTCCGGTGTCAGATCCATCTGGTAATTGTCAAAGCTGACGAAATTCCCGTCTTTGACATGCACTGCACCAATATTGCAATGAATCTGATCCGCATTGAGCCGGTCGAAATCAATCAAGCCTTCCAGCGTTGATTTCAGCGCACTCGTATCATAAAAACTGGTTTGATTGAGCGGATTACTGCCCCAGCCAGTGTATATCGCCATTGGATTCATAAAATCCGCCGCGCGTGGCTTAAAAAATCCGGGAATGCCCTGCATAATCGTATTGATCGCACTCACCGCATTTAGGGCCTGATGCTCGCTGTCATTGCGCGTGATAAACGATTTAAAAGCTTGCGGATATAATGGTGATGCATCGTTGGTCACCAAATTCCAAAATTCGCGTAATTTCGGTAAACGCATGTCCGGCGCATTGCCGGCAATAATCGCGGCATTAATCGCACCGATGGAAATGCCCGCCACCCAATCCGGTTCAACGCCTTTTTCAGTCAAGGCCTGATAGACACCTGCTTGATAGGCACCCAACGCCCCGCCACCTTGCAATAATAACGTCACACTTTCAAACGGCAATTTGGCATGTTTGGCTTTGGCCATTTCTGGATTAACCGGTTTTTTTGTTGCTGCCGCTGGAATTTGAGCGGTCTTTTTCGTTGGTTTACTCGCCACCATGCACCAACATTTCCGCCTTGCTGTCTTTTTGTGTTTGCGTGATCGACGCCTGATCCGGTTTCGGTGGTATGACACCATCTGCCAGATAATCATGGATCACCCGGCCGTATGGCAAGGTGATATCCGCAATAAAATGACTGCCGCCGACAATTTTTTGCACTGGAAAATCAGCGACCGGCGCATTGACATGTGGCACCAAATGCAAGCGCGCATGGCCGCTCCACGCACCCTTGATCGTTGCATCACACATATTATACGCCACCAATTGCGCAATCGCTGGTACACCGTCAACGCCTGGAATTAATTTCAAATTGACTTGCGTCTTTGTCAGCTTCTCAATGATCTTTTGCGGGTCACGCATATCGGCATGCAACGGGTTGGCGATCAGATTTTCGGTTTTGTACCCCATTGTTCCCATTGCCACCAGTTCATCGGCGTAATGCAGCGTACCGGTCAGCGTATCGTGTTTCACTTTTAATTGCGGCTGCCCATATTTTTTCGGAAAACCCCAAATCTCGCGTCCGCCGGTCAACGGCGGCTCGTTGTCCAGATACATCTGGCACGTGAAATTCATCTCCTCGCCATTGAACAAACACGGAATGATGATCCCGCTTTCGTTATAATCACCAAACCCCGAACTGTCTGGCATCTTGATAAATTCATAGGCGATCAAATTGCCAGGTGCCGGTTGCAACGGTTCCGGCAACGCCTGACGGATCAACTCTGGATCTGTCTCATAGGTCACAATAAAATATTCCCGGTTCACAAACCGGTATGGCCCTTTGGGGTAACTCGGTGCTGCAGCTGGCATGCCAGACAGGTTTAAAATATCGTCTCTGTTCATCAAAGGCTCCTTTGAGCATGACACCGGAAAATTCTATAACGGTGCATCCAGACTTATCCCGCATCTATCAGAAAAACAATGATCAAAGGCTCTTACAAGATAAAATAAATGGCTGATTGACTTGAGGTTTCAATAGCTTATCTCAAACAATACCAACCCCCTCAACACCCAAAGGGTTTTTCCATGTCTAAATCGTTGCTTAGCTATCTCATGCTCAGCCTGTCGCTGTTTGCCCTGCCTGCGTGTAGTGAGCAGGCGAAACTGCCTGATGGTGCCAGCTTTGGCGCGCAACCGACGTTGCCTGAACCACACAGCTCCTTGATTCCGACGGTGCATATCGCACCAGCTGTGGGTTGGCCGACAGACGCCAAACCTGTGGCCGCACAGGGCTTTCAGGTCAACAGCTTTGCTAACGGCTTGGCCCATCCACGCTGGATCTATGTGTTGCCAAATGGTGACGTTTTGGTGGCTGAAACTGATGCGCCACCCAAGCCCGATGACAGCAAAGGCATCAAGGGCTGGGTCATGAAAAAAACCATGCAACAGGTCGGGTCCGGTCTGCCCAGTGCCAATCGCATCTCCTTGTTGCGCGACGCTGACCATGACGGTATCGCTGAAACCAAAACCCTATTTCTGGAGCATTTAAACTCACCATTTGGCATGGCGCTTGTTAGCAAAACACTCTATGTCGCTAATACCGATGCTGTCGTATCTTTCCCGTATCAAGACGGCGCTACACAGATTACCGCCGCTGGCAAAACACTGGTCAATCTGCCGGCTGGCACCATCAACCACCACTGGACGAAAAATATTATCGCCAGTCTGGATGGCAAATATCTCTACGCCACAGTTGGCTCCAACAGTAACGTCGCCGAAAACGGCATGGATGCGGAAACCAATCGCGCCGCCATTCACCAGATTGATTTAGTCACAGGTAAAATGCGTTTGTTTGCCTCCGGCCTGCGCAATCCGAACGGCATGAGTTGGAACCCGCACAGCAAACAACTGTGGACAGTCGTCAATGAGCGCGATGAAATTGGCAGCGACCTGGTGCCAGATTACATGACGTCCGTGAAAGACGGCGGCTTTTACGGCTGGCCGTACAGCTATTACGGCCAGCATGTCGATGTCCGTGTCAAACCACAAAATCCGGAGCTGGTCGCCAAAGCGATCGCGCCTGATTATGCGTTAGGGACACACACTGCGTCTCTTGGCCTAACGTTCTATGACGCGAAACTCTTTCCAACCGCGTATCAGGGCGGCGCCTTTATCGGCCAGCACGGGTCGTGGAACCGCAAACCGTTTAGCGGTTACAAGGTTATTTTCGTGCCATTTAAAGACGGCAAACCAAACGGCGTCCCACAGGATATTCTGACCGGCTTCGTTAATCAGGATGAAAACGCTATGGGCCGTCCAGTAGGTGTTGCTATCGACAAACAAGGCGCCCTCTTGGTCGCCGACGATGTTGGGAGTACCATCTGGCGCATCACACCAAAACAATAATTATAATAAAGGCCGCTAGAATGACCCGTTTGCTGTTAACCGTTTCTGCTATTGTCCTGATTACAGGTCACGCCTCGGCGCAAAATAACTGGATGACTCGGGCGAATGAAGCCATGAATTCGCCAACCGGACAGCAATTGATTCAGTCGATGACCGGCACGCAAACGACAGCCGTCAATCCCAATGGCCTGACCAACACCCAAATCAGCGGTGGCCTCAAGGAAGCGTTGGGTATCGGCACACAAAATGTCGTTGCGCAATTAGGCAAGACCGGCGGTTTTGGCCTCGACCCGAAAATTCACATTCCATTGCCAGCATCCTTGCAACGCGTTTCAAACGGCCTGAACGCAGTTGGCATGGGGTCACTGGCCACCGACCTCGAAGCGAAAATGAACAATGCCGCGGAACTGGCAACACCAAAGGCCAAAGAACTATTTGTGGCCGCCATCCAGAAAATGACGATCAAAGACGCGCAAAGCATTTTATCGGGTTCCAATACGTCCGCCACGCAATATCTGCGTAAAACCATGGGCGAACAACTGAGCCGTGACATGCAGCCGATCGTGACAAAAACCATGGCGCAGGCCGGTGCCGTACAAACTTATGATGCCATGGCCGGAAAATTGCCGCTGGCCGCAACCATGAAAAACACGCTTAATTCCTATGTGACCACTAAAGCCACCGACGGCATTTTTTATTATGTCGGCCAACAGGAAACCGCCATCCGCACCGATCCCGCCAAGCAAACGACAGCTTTGCTAAAAACCGTGTTTGGTGCGAAAAAATAACATTGCCAGCCGTATCAGGCGACTTTAAAACTATACACTTTGCGTTCGCCTAACAAATGGACATGCACATCGTTCTGCAGCAAATCTGCAATCGGCGGCTGGTCAATATATAACCCGCCCGTATAGGCACCAAAGGCTGGCATGATCAATTTATGCCCGTCTTCCACGAAACACGGCCGGTCGATCACACCGCCCTTGTGCACGATGCGCGCCTTGGGATGAAAATGCCCACTGATCTCGTTGCACTCACCCATCTCGGCCTCATGCACAAACGTCAAACCCTCCAAACTGTAACTGTGATAGGGCGTAAAATTCGGTGGCACCAAATCCTTGTCGTGATTGCCTTTGATCCAGATCGGGTCATAACATTCCAGTGCTTCAAACATGCGTTTCGCCTGGGCGTCCAACCGCACATAGCCTTTTGAGTCGTGAAAACAATCGCCCAGTAACAACAATTGTCTGACGTTTTCTGTCGCACAGACATCCAGCAAGCGTTCCAAAGTGTCATGACTGTCATAGGGTGGAATAAAAAACCCGCGCTTGGCAAAATGCGAGCCTTTTTCCAGATGCAAATCAGACACGATGGCCAAACCATGCTCGCGCCACAAGGCAACGCCGCTGCTGTGCAGATACAATTGGTGTGCGCCTAGCGTAATGTTCATGATAAATCGTCTTTTGCTGCATCTTTGCGTTGGCGGGCTGGCGGAATAGCGCTTCCAGCAAAACCTGCCTCAGCCAATAATTCCTGCTCCAGATCTTCTAGATAGTATTCACCCTTGTCTTTTTTCGCGACACTTTCGCGCGCAATATCCAGAATGAGCGGCACCGCCAGCGGCGATACACGCTCCAGTTTCTCGATAACAATTTTGCCCTGCACCTCGGTCAACATCTCCGTCAAGCGGCCAATGTCAATTAATCCACCCATTGCATCCTGATAGGCTGCGCGCAATAAAATATGCTTCGGCTCATAGCGGATCAGCACATCGTAAATCAAATCCGAACTGAACGACATTTGCCGTCCCGTTTTCTGCTGACCCGGATGACGGCGTTCGACCGCTCCCGCCACAACCGCCGCCTCCCGAAAGGTGCGTTTTAATAACGGCGTGTCGATCAACCAGTCATTCAATTCTTCACCCAATAAATCCGTCGACAACAAGGCTTCAATATCTTTGACCGCGCCCAGCGACCACACGGCTAAGGCGTAATCGGTTGCCACAAATCCCAACGGTTTGCTGCCCTCTCGCTTCATGCGCCGCATCAACAAAAAGCCCAAGGTTTGATGCGCATTACGTCCGGCGAACGGATACAGCACCATATAATGTTTGCCGCTGCGCCGGAACAATTCGACCAGCATTTCATCCGCCCCCGGCAAACGCGAATTTTCCGCCTGCAAGCGTAACCAGTCATCCACCAATTCTGGTAACCCGCCCCACAAATGCGGATTTTCCAGCAATTCGCGCACACGGTGTGACAGATGCGTCGTCATCGGCAATTTGCCACCATCGTAACTCGGGATTTTCGGGGTGTCAGACCGCGCGGCCGACACCATCACCACGCCTTCTTTCAAGCCATCAAATTGCACAACCCCGCCAGCAAACAAGAATGTATCACCCGGTGCCAAATTATTGATAAAAAACTCTTCGATCATGCCTAAAAATTGCCGACCACGTTTGATTTTTAACATTGGCGCTTCGACAATCGTGCCGATATTCATCCGGTATTGCCGCGCAAAGATTGGCGCAGTCAAAACATAGGCACCCTCCGCATTCTGTTCCAGTTTTTTGAACCGGTCATAGTTTTTCAAGACATAGCCGCCGTCAATCACAAATTGCAGCGTCTTGTCGAACTCTTCACGCGTCACATCGCGGTATGGCCACGCTGTGATAATTTCGGCGTACAATTGATCGGGGAAAAACGGACCCTGACAGGCACTGCCTAAAATATGCTGCGCCAGGACATCCAATCCACCAATGCGCGGTGCCGTGCCATCCAGCTCACCATGCGCGATTGCATCCAGTGTGGCCTGACATTCAATGCACTCAAACCGGTTTGTCGGCACCAACAAGGCCTTGCTCGGTTCGTTCATGCGGTGGTTTGACCGCCCAATCCGCTGCAGCAAACGCGACACACCTTTCGGCGCACCAATTTGCACCACCAAATCCACTTCGGCCCAGTCAATGCCCAAATCCAGTGACGAGGTCGCGACGACGCAATCCAGTTTGCCTTGCGCCATATTATCTTCCACCTTGCGGCGCAAAGTCGGTTCCAGCGACCCGTGATGCAACCCGATCTTTAGCCCCTTGTCATTGATGCGCCACAGGAATTGAAAAATCAACTCAGCCTGCGCGCGCGTATTCACAAAGACGATACTCATATGGCTGTTGCACAAGGCCGCATAAATTTCCGGCATCGCATACAAGGCCATATGTCCCGACCACGGAATCCGCTTGTCGGATTTCATAATTTTGATGTCAGGCAAGGTGCGTGACGGCGCGCGAACAATTGTTCCGCCCGCTAAGACACCCCTCTCAAATTTTCGACCGCACAGCCATTCCAGTGCCAGCTCAGGGTCCGGAATGGTGGCGGACAAACCAATAAACTGCACATGCGGGGCCAGGACACGCAGCCGCGCCAAACCCAAGGCCAGCAAATCGCCACGCTTGGACGTCATCACCGCATGCAATTCATCGATGATGACAAACCGCAGATGTTTGAAATACTCGCCGGCATTATTATACGAGATCAGCAAGGCCAAAGATTCCGGTGTCGTCATCAGCATGTCCGGCGGCTTGGTTTTCTGCCGCTGCCGTTTCGCGGCCGGTGTATCCCCGGTGCGTGTTTCAAACGTGATCGGCAGATTTAACTCCTCAATCGGTCGTCCAATATTGCGATGCACATCGACGGTCAAGGCTTTGAGCGGCGAGATATACAAAGTGTGCAGCCCTTCGCGCTTGTCCCGGCTCAACAAATCGGCAAACGATGGCAAAAACCCGGACAAGGTTTTCCCCGCCCCGGTCGGCGCACACAACAGGATATCATCCCCTTTCTTGGCCGCCTTGAACGTTTCCTTTTGGTGTGGAAACCACGCCCAGCCCTTGGCCGCCAGCCATGCGGTCAGGGGAAGGTCATTGAGAGCTTTGATTTTCGTCTGCTTCTCAGCTGTTTTTATGGTGGAACTGGCTTTTTTGCTCATTTTGTTAATATAGCGCCACTGTTTGGCCTGCAAAGTAACTACACAGCTGATACCGTTTGATTTCAATCTCAATGATGGTTCTAAGGTTATGCTGTTTTGAAGAAATTCTTGTATATCTTTACTATGCTTTATGAGAGAGTAGAATGTGTAATATGCTAAAGATACAACCCAATTTTGTCTGTTTAATCACAGGTCCAGCAGGCGCTGGTAAATCTTCAGTATCAAATGCATTAGCCAAAAGATTTAAACGAAGTGCCGTCATAGAAGTCGATACCCTTCAAGACATGATAAAAGGTGGTCGCGTAAGACCTTGGCCGTATATCGACGAGGTTGCTTTGCAGCTTTCCCTTTCCGCTAAAAATGCATGTGATATGGCTAACAATTTGCTAGAAAAAGATTTTGATGTTTTTATCGCTGATGCGGTCGGCAAGACACAATTTGAGCAGTATTCAAATTTTTTTAAGAACAGAAATTTCAAAGTATTTCTGCTTTTGCCATCGTTAGAAGTTCTGTTGGCACGCTTTGATAACAGAGAAGACAATGCAGAACTTCGCGAAAGAACAATTGAGCTTCATAAAAGGTTTTCCGAGAAACAAGACCAGCTTAATTGGCAAATTATAAATTCTAGCGACCAGTCGTTAGAGGAAACTGTAGAACAGATTTACAAAGAAGTTAGACCTATCTAAACCTCATAATACAAATCATTTTATCACGTCAAAAATAAATGTTGTCATTATGTTTAATACAAAGAATAAGAGACTGAATTAATTTGACTCCTCACAAGACATGCAAATTTATTCTTTCTATAATTGTCTCTTATCTAAAAAAGTCTATTTCACTTTCAAATGCTCCTCCTCCGCCACGACCTTTATATCGAACCGCTCGACGCGTATATCGACCCTCCGTTTCCCGTAAAAAGAGCGCTGATTACGCACGCTCACGGCGATCATGCCCGGGGTGGCCATGGGTCGGTGCTGGCCACGCCCGATACGATTGGCATCATGAAGCTGCGCTATGGCGCGAATTGTGCCGAACACTGGCAGGAATCGCCTTACGGTCACACGAACACAATTGACGGCGTCAAGGTGACCTTTTACCCCGCCGGGCATATTCTGGGCAGCGCGCAGATCTTACTGGAGACGCCGCAACAGCGCATCGTCGTCTCCGGTGATTACAAACGTTTTCCCGACAAAACCATCGCCGCATTCGAGCCGGTGCCCTGCGATATCTTTGTGACCGAAGCGACCTTTGGCCTGCCGGTCTTTCAGCATCCCGATCCACTAACCGAAGCCAGAAAACTGGTCAAATCGCTGCAGGATTTTCCGGAGCAGAGCCACCTGGTGGCGTCTTATGCCCTTGGCAAAGCGCAACGCCTGATCAGCCTTGTGCGCGAAGCCGGTTATGATGCACCGATCTATATGCACGGCTCTCTTGTCAATATGTGCGCTTATTATCAAAGCCAGGGCATCGACCTGGGCGATTTGCGCAAAGCCACCGGTTTGCCCAAAGGTGCCTTAAAAGGCTGTCTCGTCATCGCGCCGCCCTCAACGCTGAAAGAGGTCTGGTCGCGGCGTTTGACCGACCCCATTCTGGGTATGGCATCCGGCTGGATGACGGTGAAACAACGCGTCCGGCAAAAGGGCATCGAACTGCCTGTGGTCATTTCCGATCACGCCGACTGGAATGAACTGACGCAGACCATTCAAGATACGGGTGCCTCTGAAATCTGGGTCACACACGGGCGCGAAGATGCATTGGTGCATTGGTGCGAAACCCATGGCTTGAAAGCTGCACCGTTGCATTTGCAAGGCCGCGAAGATGAAGACCAGGAGGGTTAGGCTATGAAACAATTCGCCATCCTGCTGGAAAATCTCCTTCTCACGCCGTCGCGCAATCAAAAAATTGCCTACATGCTGAAGTATTTCAAGGAAGCCCCCGACCCGGATCGCGGCTATGCGCTGGCTGTTTTAACCGGCGAACTTTCCTTCCAGAACGTTAAATCCAAACTTCTCAAAGACATTGTTTTGGAAAAAGTCGATCCGGTCTTGTTCGGCATGTCGTATGACTATGTGGGCGATCTGGCAGAAACCATTGCCTTGATTTGGCCCGATCATATCGGTGACACCTTGCCCGGCCTTTCGGCACTCATTCTGGAACTGGAGACGATACAGCCGTCAAAATTGACCCACATTATTGCCGATCATCTCTCAAACGCCACGGCCACGGAACGCTGGGCGATCATCAAACTGGCTACCGGTAATTTGCGGATCGGTGTGTCCTCACGCCTGGCAAAACTGGCTCTGGCCGAACTAGGCGGCAAAACACTCGATGACATCGAACACGTCTGGCACGGGCTGGAAAGCCCCTATCGCGATCTGTTCGCTTGGCTGGAAGGCCGTGAGGACAAGCCAGAAATTCACCAGCACCGGGTGTTCCACCCCATGATGCTGTCACACCCAGTCGACGAAGCCAAAGACTTTGCCAATATGACACCAGATGACTGGCAGGCTGAATGGAAATGGGATGGCATCCGCGTGCAACTGGGCTTGGGTGACGCAGAAAAAACCATGTTTTCGCGCACCGGCGACAACATCGCCCACACCTTTCCCGACCTGATTGAGTCGCTGACGGGCAATGGCGTTTTGGATGGCGAACTGCTGACAGGGAACGGCACTGCTGATGACGAGCCGTGGGCGGCCATGTCATTCAATGCCCTCCAGCAACGCCTCAACCGCAAAACCGTCAGCACCAAAATGCTGGACGAGTATCCAGCCTTCGTGCGTGTCTATGATATGCTCTATGACGGTGACGAGGATATTCGTGCCCTGCCGCTGATCGAACGACGCCAGCGTTTGGAAAATTGGCTCGCCAAACATCCCAATCCGCGCCTTGATCTCTCACCCATTCTACCTTATCAATCGTGGGATGACCTGGCGAAAATCCGTGTGGCTGGTGCCGAGGAACATGGGCATGAAGGCCTCATGCTCAAACGCAAAGACAGCCGTTACCAGCAAGGCCGCGTTAAAGGTTTGTGGTACAAATGGAAGCGCGATCCCCTGTTGATTGATGCGATTATGATGTATGCCCAACGTGGCCACGGCAAACGCTCGTCCTTTTACTCGGATTACACCTTTGGCGTGTGGGACGGTGATGTGATCGTGCCGGTTGGCAAGGCCTATTTCGGTTTTACCGATGAAGAGCTGGTTTTGCTCGACAAGTGGGTGCGCAACAATACCGTGAGCCGGTTTGGGCCAGTGCGTGAAGTGAAAAAAGAGCTGGTGTTTGAAGTCGCCTTTGATAGTGCCAATCTCAGCAATCGCCACAAGTCCGGCGTTGCTCTGCGCTTTCCCCGCATCAACCGCATCCGGTGGGATAAACCCGCGGCAGAGGCCGACACCCTGGCAAACGTCATGCGATTGGTCGTGACGGAATAAAGTCGGGTTTATCATCTCTTTATCTGTTGGGCGCCGAATCCCTATGAAAACTTATACAGTGGCACCTAGACTATATATCAGGTCGGAATGTTCCACCCACGATTTTGGAGATACTAACATGGCTACCAAAGCTACCCCCGCAACAACAAAAACAACCACAGCAACCACGCGCACTTCAACAGGCCGTGCCGCTGCACCAAACCGCAATACAACCGGCAAAAATTCTGCCAATAACAATTCGACATTGGATAAAGCCGTATCCGCCGTCAAAAACACCTATAACGAATTGACCGGCAATGATCGTCCAGATGATACGCGCTTGCAAAAATTCTTTCTTGATTGTCTGAAAGACATTTACTGGGCGGAAAAAAACCTGCTCAAAGCCTTGCTCAAAATGAAAAAAGCTGCGACATCGTCAAAATTGCAAACAGCCTTCCAGGATCACTGGGGTCAGACCCAAACACACGTTGTACGCTTAGAGCAAGTGTTCGAACTGTTGGGTACACCAGCCCGCGCTAAAAAATGCGAAGCTATGAATGGCATCATCAAAGAGGGTGAGGATATCATCGGTGAAACCGAAGAAGGCACAGCTACACGCGACGTTGGTCTGATCATGGCGGCTCAAAAATCCGAACACTATGAAATCGCAACATATGGCGGTTTGGTACAGTTAGCCAAAACATTAGGCAATGAAAAAGTGTCGAAAATTCTAGCACAGACATTGGCAGAGGAAAAACAGACCGATGAGAAATTGACCATGATCGCTGAAAACGATATTAATTATTCTGCCAAAAACGAAGGTAAATAGTCAGACCTTGGAGTTTATTTATTGAAATGCGCGGCCTTCACCGGTCGCGCATTTTTTATGGCTTAACCGCTGCGATAACAGGTCGCACCGTTCGGCGTAAAACAGCAACTATATCCGTCACCAGTTTATCATTAATCACTTGCTGAGCCTGATCAAAGCCAGCTACGATACTCGCCAGTTCCATGTCATTTACCGGCACAAACTCATCATACCGTAATGTTCTCACAATGCTGTCATCGGTGTCATTCACAAGCTTTGCTGACAGGCGCATATGCGCTTGTGATTTGCCATCTTTTTGGTCAATCTGGAAATCCAAGATATCGCTAAACAGCGTATAATCGTTTTTTAAAGCCACCAGATCATTGCTGACTGCCTGCACCTGACGTGACGTTTCAAAACGTTCCAGCATGACTGCTTGAATCAGGCTGCCCGTATCCGTCGCCCACTTCGCATCGGCATAATAGTCTAACTGATTAGCGGTTTTGTGTAACGCAATGCGTTCCGTATCCAGACCCGGTGCCGTTTGCGGTTTGGCAATCTTGAGGCTGACGGCAACCGGTGTGACAGTTTCTGTCTGTGCAGCGCGTTGAGACGCATTCAAGGTATACAACCGTGGCGCTGGTCCACCCTTGGGCAGCAAGGATGCGCAACCGGTCAATGCCGTTGCGGTCAAGAGTGTGATGATGATTTTATTCATGATGCTGTGCCTCAATTCACTTTCACACCGCCATCTTGCGACGGGATGATGACTTTGGATGGGTTTTCTTTGATCTCACGCGACAGGGCCTGCAGCTCGCGCGCGGTCTTTTTCAATTCAATCTGCAGTTCATGCAAATCTCGGTAACCCTGCTGCGACAATTGTGATGTACTGTCTGTCAGCCTGGAAATCTTTTCCAGCGTAATCACCGATTGTTTCAAAATACGCTGCGTATCGCCGCGTGATCCTTCGACCGTAGCATTGATGGTGCTGGCTGTTTTTTGGATATCCGCCACGGCTTTTTGCATTTGTTGCGCCATGGTTTCACCATTTTCGTTGGCCGCGCCAACCTGCTGGCTGAAACTATCCATGTTGGTCAAAATGCTGGTCACACGCTTCTGATTTTCATCATTCGCGAATTGCCCCATTTTATTGGCAAGCTCCGTAAACTTTTGCAGCATGTCCGGCACGGTATCGACAATCTGCCGAAACTCTGATGGCGCCGATGGAATGATCGGAATCTTATTTTTGCCCTTCAGCTGAATAGGTTTGCCTCCCGCGACGGCACCGCGCAATTCGATATACGACGTGCCGGTAATCCCTTGCATCTGCAAGACGGCGACCGTCCCCACCGTGATCGGCGCGTCTTCGTCGACTTGCATCACGATGTGAATTTTCGCCGGATCTTTGCGCGAAATTTCAATGATGACCACTTTACCGACTTCAACGCCACGATATTTCACCGGCGAGCCAATAGCCAAGCCATTAACCGACTCGCGCACGAATGTTTGATAGGGGTTCGTGTTGGTGTCTTTATTGATATCAGACAACCAGATGACAAACACCAGCAGTGCGGCGACCAACGCCACAACGAAACTGCCCACAAGCACGTAATTTTGTTTAGGTTCCATGATGTCCCATTTTGTTCTGATAGGCCGCAGCCAAAACCTGGCCGCGCGGCCCGTGAAAATACGCGTTGATCCACGGATGTTCCGATTGTAACAGATTATCCAGCGTATCCAGCGTCAATTTTTTATCGACTAACACCGCAACCTTGTCACACACCGTAAACAGCGTATCCAAATCGTGCGTGATGATAATGACCGTGATGCTCAAGCTGCGTTGCAAATTTAAAATCAGCTGATCAAATTCTGCCGCCGCCAACGGATCAAGACCAGCCGTCGGTTCATCCAGAAATACAATTGGCGGATCAATCGCCAAGGCGCGCGCCAAGCTGGCACGCTTGATCATGCCGCCCGACAATTGCGACGGATATTTCGCCCCGGCATTTTCCGGCAGGCCAACCAGACGCAATTTCATCTCTGCCAGTTCGCGGTACATCGCTTCTGGCAAGTCCTGCGTTACTCGCAACGGTGCCATGACATTTTCCAGCACCGTCAGCGATGAAAACAACGCACCCTTTTGGAACAAGACCCCAAACAATCCAGGCCGATCCACCGGGCCATCCATGACCGTAATCGTGCCTTCGGTTGGTTGCTGCAAGCCGATAATGGTGCGCATCAGCACTGATTTCCCACTGCCTGACCCGCCAACCAAACCAACAATCTGTGGCTTATCAATCGTCAGATCCAGATGGTCATGCACCACCTGTTCGCCAAAGCGGTTGGTCAGGCCTGATACGGCAATCACCGACGCCATCAGATGCCAAGCTTTGTAAAGAGAATGGAAAACACAGCGTCCAGCAGCAACACCAGAAAAATGGATTGCACCACCGAAACGGTTGTCATGCGGCCGACACTCTCCGCTGATCCGCTGACCTGCATGCCGCGCATACAGCCGACGCTGGCGATAAAGAATGCAAAGACAGGCGCTTTGATGATCCCAACCCAAAAATCTGTCATCTGCACAGCGGTTTTCACACGGTCGAAATATTGCTCGAACCCGATGCCCAGCAACGTCTCGCTGATCAGACCGCCGCCGATCAATCCCATGATGTCGGCCACAAAGGTCAATAAGGGCAAGGTGATCATCAAGGCCAGCAACCGTGGCACGACCAATAATTCAAACGGTGCCACGCCGATGATGCGCATGGCGTCAACCTCTTCATTGACTTTCATCATGCCAATTTCGGCGGTAAAAGCACTTCCGGACCGGCCCGCAATCATGATGGCGGTCAACAAAACGGCCATTTCGCGCAAGACGGAAATCGCCACCATATTAATGGTAAAAATCTGCGCACCAAACCGTTGCAGCTGATTAGCACCTTGGTACGCCAACACAACACTGATTAAAAACGCCATCAGCGAGACAATCGGCACAGCCGCCAACCCTGTTTCACGAATGTGCCGCACCAGCGATGTCATGCGCAACCGTTTCGGCTGCATGGTCACATGACTGAGTGTCACCACCGTTTCGCCAATAAAAGCCAGCAGGTCGAGCAAGGTTTGCCAAGTTGCCAGTGTCTTCTCACCAATTGCCGCTACAAATTTTGTACTGGGTGTATTATCCGGCTGATGGCTCAACACCGTTGGCGCAGGTTTGTTGTCTTGTGCCGTAGCGATCAGTTTTAACAAAGCGGTTTGCCAGTCCTTCAAGCCCGTCACAGCCTCTGTGGCCTGACCCGTTTGTTGCAGCAGATCAGCCAGCAACCAGGCACCCGCCGTGTCCAGACGTGTGATCTCGGATTGCAGCGGTGATTTTTCAATTTTGGACATCGCATTGATCTCACTGCTGATCAGCGCAGCATTCGCCAGGATCCAGTCACCCTTGAGGAGCGTCGCAGGCGAACCTGTCACAGCTGGAGAACGATCAATAAATTGCGTCATGCCGTCATGATACGCAAAACCTGCAGTTGAAGAAAGGGTATGACGTCATTTCGATGGGGTTTTATTGATATCCGTGATAAAATCCGTCATATCCTGTAAGGTTGCCGCCTTGCTGCGAAAACGCACGGACAAGGCTTGCACAATCTGGACATGATTGATCTCGGGATAAACCTTGATCGTGACCTTGTTGCCAAGCTCCTCCAGCTTGTCGGCCAGATTGACCGAATTTTTCAGCCAGACGGATTTGTCTGCCGCACCATGCAGCAGCAAAATCGGCGGCTCATGTTTTGCGACATAATTGATCGGCTGGGTTTTTGCCAGTGGCACTTTGCTGAACAGTTCCTTGAGCTTGGGGTCGGTCAATGGCAGAAAATCATACGGCCCGGCAATGCCGATGGTTCCCTTGATCCTAGATTTTTTCACGCCCGCCTGTTTCAGATAATGGTCATCCAGCGTCAGCAACATGGCGAGATGCGCACCGGCGGAATGGCCGGCTAGAAATAATTTATCCGTGTTGCCGCCATACTCCGCAATGTGTTTATGTGTCCATTGAAAGGCTTTCGCAGCATCCTCGACATAGGCCGGGAAATAGGCGTCTGGATAAAGGCGGTAATCGGCGATAACCACGGTATACCCTTGGCTTGCTAAGCTCTGCCCGATGAAACGGTACAGGTTTTTATTCCCCATTTGCCAGCTGCCACCATAAAAGAACACGATGACGCTGTGGGCAGCATCTGGCTGATCCGGCACGTAGACGTCTAGCTTCTGGCGCGGCAAAGACCCATAAGCGATATCGCTTTTGAGTTTGTAACCCGTGCTTGGCGTAATCAGATCCAAAGCCTGCAAACCGGAACAGGCCACCAGACTGCCCAGGATCATAACACATAAAGCCAAATAGAACGGAGGTTTGAGACGCATGAGGATAAGATTTCGCTTTCGGCCATGACAAACTATGTTGGTACAGACTATATTAGTCATGACATAGAAACAAATCACTGAAAAGGAAGATATGTTATGCCGCAATTGCACGACCCGATCACCATGGGTGCCTTAAACCTGAAAAACCGCATTGTCATGTCGCCGTTGACCCGCAGCCGGGCGACCGACACCCGTATTCCAAACGCTTTGATGATGGAATATTACACCCAGCGCGCAACCGCCGGCCTGATTATCAGCGAAGCGACATCTATTTCGCCACAAGGGATCGGCTATGCCGATACGCCGGGCATCTGGTCGGACGAAAAGGTCGAAGGCTGGAAAGCCATTACCAAGGCTGTTCATGATGCTGGCAGCAAGATCGTTCTGCAATTGTGGCATGTGGGCCGTGTGTCCGACCCGGTGTTCTTGAATGGTGATACGCCAGTGGCACCAAGTGCCATAGCGATTACCGGGCCAAGCAATCGTGTGCGTCCTGATCAGCATTACGTTACACCCCGCGCGCTGAGCACAGCGGAATTGCCGGCTATCATCGCTGACTACCGCAAAGGTGCCGAAAACGCCAAACGTGCCGGTTTTGACGGCGTCGAGTTGCATGGCGCTAACGGCTATCTGTTGGATCAATTCCTGCATGATGGCAGCAACACACGCACCGACAATTATGGCGGATCAGTTGAAAATCGCGCGCGCTTGATGATCGAAGCCATTGATGCCGCGATTGACGTTTGGGGTGCCGACCGTGTTGGCCTGCACCTGTCGCCACGCGATGACGCGCATGACATGCATGACAGCAACCCGTTAGCGATTTACACCTACGTTGTTGAACAAATGCAGCAACGTCACATCGCTTTTATCTGCGCGCGTGAATCGCTGGAAGGCAAGCGCATCAGTCCAAAGCTAAAAAAAATCTTCAGCCATGTTTGGATCGCCAACGAAAAATTCGATGCGACCACGGCGCAACACGTGCTGGATAATGGCGAAGCCGACGCTGTTGCCTTCGGCCAGCTCTTTATCGCCAATCCAGACTTACCAGCACGTATTGTACAAAACGGGCCTTATAATACCCCGGATAGCAGTACCTTTTACGGCGGCGCAGCCAAGGGTTACACGGACTATCCGTTTTTAGCCGACGCCAAGCAAAGACAATCGGCTTAAGCAGTAATGCCAATATCGTTTTTAGAGTAAAAAGTAAAATAAAAAAATGCTGCCGCGCCAATTTTAATAGTCGCGGCAGCTTAATGTCGTTAAAAACTGACTAGATTATTGTCCCAGCAAAAGTGTCCAGGCTTGTGCTTGTGCACGTTGCGCTGCAACCTCTGCAACGACGGGCAGATCAGGATATGAACTTGTGTAGAGTGCTTCTGCAGCGGCTTTCATATTTTCCACAACTGATTTCTTGGGGTCATATTCGGCACCAGCAGCAACCTGCACCAAAACTTTTAGTGGGCTCAATTGCATGACAGAATAAGGTTTTTGCAACAATTGTGGATCAACTGAATTTTTCACATTTTCAAAAGCTTGCTTGTCAACAGCAACCATTGATTCTGTAGGAGGTATATCTACTAAACCCATCGTTGCAGCGAAAGAAGTTGATAGATGATAATTTATATACACGTCATCAATCGGTTTCAAATCGTTTTGGTAAGATTGCTTGATCTCTTCTTCCAAATCATTCATACGAACAACAGCTAATTGCAAAGCTGTCTGACGCGTATCCAGACAAATTTCCTCACTATCACTCAGCATATCTAGCAAAACGCGCGCTGTGGGTTGAGGATAATAATCGGTCCAAGCCGTTCCAGATTCATCATAGAATCTTGCCTTGCGCTTCAACTGCAAAATTTCGGGATTTTTATCAAAGCCAATATCTTCAACGACAATTTTTCGTGCCATTTCTGGATAAGACAAACCGGTATTAGCCTGCCTCATAGTGCTGTAATAATCAGCAAATCTTTGTGTGTCTTGTGCATCTGCTAACATGGTGATCTCCTCTGTATCATGTTGCCATATTAGTAGGCCTTGATATTAAATATGTCAAGAAAAATTATTGTACCGTATTTTTTATATTATGTAAAATTATAGAAGTTTATGATTTTGGAATATAAAAAACGCGCCAGCTTATAACTGGCGCGTTTCCTTTAAACAAGAACCGAAATCTTATTTATCGGTTTTTTGCTCAACAACTTTACCATTTTTCATTTTGATTTTGGTTTCGGTCGTGTGGCTGTTGAACAAGCCTTTTGGATCGACTTCTTTTTCCAATGTCGTCGTCGTATTCACGTTGCCATTGGCATCGGTTTCCACTTTGGTTTTGCTGTCGACTGACATGTCTGTACCAGCAGCATCCGTTTTTTCATCTGATTCTTTGCGCACATATGTGCCATCAGCATTCTTTTCGGTTTTCATTTCGCTGGTGTGCTTTTGTTTATTCATCAGACCTTTTGGATCGTTAACCGCTTTTGATTTGACGGTTTTGGTCACGGTGCCATCGCTGTCGACATCAACATCCACTTTTTTATCCGCAGCCTTGACGGTGCCGGTGGCGGTGGTGTTTTCGGTCGACGTGGTGGTTTTGTACCCGCCGTTTGATTTAGCTTCGAAATCGGATTTGACGTTAGCGTCAACGGCAAAGGCAGCAGACGACACGCCGATGATGGCGGTTGTTGCGAGCAAAGCGAGAATATGTTTCATGATTTGTTCCATTCTTACTTGATTTTTCCATGACAAAATCGCCAAGGGGTTTTATGACTGTACGCATCTCATCATAAGAAGGCTAAAAGGAAAATGAAGCCGACTTATAAAGAACCCATAAATCCTTAAAACAATTTCAGATTATGAAATACAGTTTTAAAATTGTTCGCGTGTGGCGGTAAAGCGGATGGCTGGAAACTTTTCCTGCGTATACTTCAATTCCCACGAACTGGCAATCAGATACACCGGACGCCCGTCAATATCTTCGGCGATTTTTGATTTGTTACGCTCGATAAAATCCTGCAATGCTGTTTTGTCATCACAGGCAATCCAGCGCGCCAGATCGAAGCCAGCGGCCTCAAATCGCACTGGCACTTTATATTCCGTTTCAATCCGCGCGATCAAAACATCCAATTGCAATTGCCCGACCACACCCACGATCCAATCGGCCCCGACCATCGGTTTAAACAATTGCGAAATGCCTTCTTCTGCCAAATCCTCCAGCCCTTTGCGCAAGTTCTTGGCTTTCAGCGGATCGATCAGATACACGCGGCGCAAAATTTCCGGGGCAAAACTGGGGATGCCCTTGAAGTGCAGATTTTCACCTTCGGTCAGCGTATCGCCGATGCGCAAATTGCCGTGGTTCGGAATGCCAATGATATCGCCGGGATAAGCCGTCTCTGTCAGTGAGCGCTCGCGTGCCAGAAAGAACACCGGGTTCTGGATCGCATAGAATTTATCGGTGCGCACCTGTTTCAATTTCATGCCGCGCTGGAACACCCCGGAGCACAACCGCACAAACGCCACGCGGTCACGGTGGTTCGGGTCCATGTTTGCCTGGATTTTAAAAACAAAACCGGTGACATTCGGATCATTCGGCATGACATCGTGCAAGGATGACGGCTGCAACCCCGGTGACGGTGCCAAAGCATAAAGACCGGCCAACAAATCAGCCACACCATAATTGCTCAAGGCACTGCCAAAATACACCGGCGTCAAATGCCCGTCGCGGTAGGATTGCAGATCAAACGGCTTGCCCACCTCTTGCAGCAATTCGATATCGTCACACAGCTGGCTTTGCTGGGTATCCAGCATGTAGTTTTTTAAAATCGGATCATCGGGACCGGATACGGGAATTGCGGTTCCGGCGTCATGCTTGTTCGTCGAAAACGGCGTGAAGGTTTTATCTTGTAAATTGTAACAACCTTTAAAATCATGGCTGTTGCCAACTGGCCAGGTCATGGGTGCCACGTCCAGCACCAGATCTTTTTCGATCTCGTTCAACAGATCAAACGGGTCGCGTGTTTCGCGGTCCATCTTGTTGATAAAGGTCATGATCGGAATGTTGCGCAACCGGCAGACCTCGAACAATTTGCGCGTCTGCGCTTCGATCCCCTTGGCCGCGTCCAACACCATGACCGCACTATCAACCGCCGACAGCGTGCGGTAGGTGTCTTCACTGAAATCCTGGTGACCCGGCGTGTCGAGCAAGTTGAAAGTCAGTCCCTCATATTCAAACGTCATCACCGACGAGGTAATCGAAATTCCGCGCTTGCGCTCCATCTCCATCCAGTCGGAATGGGCGTGGCGCCGCGCGCCTCGTGCTTTCACTTCACCGGCAATGTGAATTGCCCCGCCGCCCAGCAACAGTTTTTCTGTCAGCGTCGTTTTCCCGGCATCCGGGTGGGAGATCAGCGCAAAGGTGCGGCGCTGATGATCGGTGGCAATAGAAGTCATCGTTAGCTCTCAATTTCTGAGCTGTAATAAAGCATAAAGTCTCTTATGATAAAAGGGATTGATCCTCCCAATTTCTGCGAAAATACTGATATTTCATGCCCCATGATCACGTCATCCTGTTGCACGGCATCGCGCGCACGAAACGCTGCATGGCCAAACTCGCCGCGCATCTGCAGGCAAACGGCTTCCAAACCCACAATCTGGATTACCCATCGACGAAACATACTTTAGCCGACCTGACCACATGGCTGCATGAACGGGTCGCACCGATCATGGCAACACCCGACACCCGCATCCATTTCGTCGGCTATTCGATGGGCGGCTTGTTGATCCGCAGCTATGTGCAACAGTATCGTCCACTCAATCTGGGCCGTGTTGTCATGCTGGGGACACCCAATGGTGGCAGCGAAATTGCGGACACGTTGCAAAATCTCTGGCTGTTCCGCAAATTTTACGGACCAGCAGGACAACAGTTGATTACCGATCAGACGAACTTTGCACATTTGTTTAGCCCGGCGATCAATTACGAGCTGGGCATCATTGCCGGCAACCGGCCATTGGATCCCATTTGTTCCTGGTGGATTGGCCGCCGCAAAACCGACAAAGCGAATGACGGCAAAGTCTCGGTCGAAAGCACAAAATTAAACGGCATGCGCGATCATCTGGCTATTCGCATCGACCATACATTTTTACCAACGAACAGCCAGGCGATACAACAAACACTTTATTTCCTGCAACACGGCACCTTTAATCGCGCGGTTTGAGACCCAACCCATAAATATAGGTATCAATCAGATTATGGCTGAGCCGCTCCGGCGACGCCGCACCCATCAGACTCAATTTATCGGTTGCCGCCAAGACGCAAATGCCGTGCAACCCGGCCCATAACACGCGGGCTGTTTCATAGGCCGCCCGTTCATCGTGGCGCACCACTGGCAGAACGACCCCTTCGACCAGCGTGAAAAAACCGTCCAGTTTTTGCCGGTACCAGTCCGGGAGGTCGTGCGCCTCCATAGCCACTTCAAACAGCATCGACCAGCGTTTGACCGACACCCGGCTAAACTCCAGATACGCTTTGGCCAATGCATGCAATGCCGGAACGCCATCTTTGCCGATGATCGATTCGGCCAAAGCCGCCTGCAATCCATCCAATGTCCGTCCATTGACCTGCAAAACCAGCGTCTCAAACGTGCCAAAGATATGGTACAGTGTTCCCACACTGTACCCTACAGCTTTGGCCAGACCGCGTGCTGTCAAACCTTGAAAGCCATGCAGATCAATGATTTCCATAGCATTTGCCAGTATAAGCTCTGTTAACACCTCCCGTGTATGATCGCTGCGGCGGGCCATCGATTCTCCTTTAATTGAACAATGTATAATTAATATTGAACATTGTTCAATTATAAGCTATAATCGAGTTCATAGCAAGTCTTCGGTAAAAAGTAAGAACAGGAACCCACGATGGATTTTGACATAGTGCTAGGCGCAATTCTGCTGATTTTGGTGATGGGTTACTTGATCCTGCCATGGGTTTTACGCGCGCGTATTGCCAAACTGGAGGCCCAGCTTGCAGACCTGGCGAATGAGTTTGAAATTTTCCGCGGCCTGTCGTCCGTCACCACAGCCAAAATCAGTGACCCATCACCGTGGCAAGTACAAGCAAGCCCTGCGCCTGCTGCTAAAATAGCTGATCTTAAATTGCCGCCTACATTAACACCGGTTTCACACGCGATTGATTCCTATACTCGCTCTGCATCGATTACAGTTACGCCCGAACCCATCCAACGCTCACCCGCCAAACCGGCGGCATCCGGATTTGAATGGCAGTTCGGTTTACGGCTGCCTGTCTGGATCGGTGGCATTGCCTTGGCACTGGCCGGTTTTTACCTCGTTAAATATTCCATTGAAACCGGCCTGCTCAGTCCGCTGGTGCGCATTATTCTGGGTACTGTGTTTGGTGGTGCCCTGTTAGGTGCAGCGCATATTATCCGTGAGCGCAGCGCCGACGATACCACGCGCATCACGCAATCGCTAACCGGCGCAGGGATTTCTGTGTTGTACGGCTGCGCCTTTGCCGCCAGCAATTTGTATCATTTGATTGCACCGGTCACTGCCTTTGCTGCCATGGCGACAATCACATGTGCCGCAGTTGTGCTGTCACTTAACTATGGCGCACCCATCGCTGTCCTGGGTCTGCTCGGTGGTTTTCTGACCCCCGCGATGATCGGCAGCAGCGACAGCAACACGCCATTATTGTTCATCTATCTCTATGTCGTCTTGAGTGGCTTACTGGTTGTCATCCGCCGCAACAACTGGTGGGGCCTCTCCCTGCTCACGGTCGGCGGCGCATATGTGTGGGCTGCCAGCTGGCTGCTGTTCTTTTATGACGCTGCCGATGCGGTGTGGGTCAGTCTGTTTATTCTCGGCATTTCGCTGAACAGCATTCTCGCCACCGCCCGCGAACGATCCCTCACCACCCGCGCCCCTTCTAATCACCCGTTGGTGCAATTCAATTATCTGACTTTGGCCGGTGGTTTATTCTTGCTGGCCAGCATTATTGCGAAAACATCATTCGGGGCTTTAGAATTCAGCCTGTTTGGCTTGTTGGCCGCAGGCAGCTTGTACATGGCCTATCGCGATAATCTGCATTTCAAATTTGCACCCTATTTGTCGCTTATCGCCGCAGGCCTGTTGCTAAGCATGTGGGATGCACCGGTCAACAATTTTTCATTCATCGTCTTTATTGGTTTTGGTCTGCTCTATACCATAGGCGGTCTGGCATTGCTCCGTCACAGCAGCAATCCGGTCAGCGGTGCGGTCATCAGTGGTATGAGTGCCTGCGGTGCCTTTGCGCTGGCGTATTTACAACTGCAAGGCCTGCCACAAGCCTACAATTTTTCACACGCCATTGGCTGGGCCTTGATGGCTTTTGCATTATCTGCCGGCTTTATCATTCTGACCCTGCAAGCTTTGCAAAACCCGGTCAAAAATACGGACGCACAGCAAAAAATTCTGGCCGCCTTTGCCAGCACGGCAACCGCTTTTCTGTCGCTAGGTTTGATGATCGGCACTGCTGATCAATACTGGCCGCTAGCCTTGTCCTTGCAAATCGCGGCCTTGTGCTGGCTGGCAACGCAGATTGAGGTCAAAGCCTTGCGACGCCTGGCCGGCATTCTCACTGGCCTATTTGCTCTCTTAATGCTGCCGCAAGCCATGACCTTGTGCAGCCTGTTGATGAATAGCATTTTTGACGCCACAGCCCCGTTAACTAGCGTCCCGCTGATCAACCAACCGGCATTGTACCTCATCATCCCCGCCTTGCTGTTTGGTATCGGATCAATCCTGCTGCGACATGTACGTGACGATAAAATGGTCGCTATTTTTGAAGCGATCGCTATCGCCCTGACAGCCCTTGGCGTCTATTATGTGATCCGTCATATCCTGACATCCACGGACGTGACGCTTGCCGTCAAACCCACCTTTGCCCAGCGCGGTGTCATCACCAATCTATTCTTTATCGGTGCGGTGCTGTGTGCTGTCACGGGTCAACGCTGGAAACGTCCGGTGCTGGACAAAGCCGGATTGATCTTCACCTGTGTCGGCCTGTTCCGCCTGGTCTTTTTCGATTTGCTATTCGCTAATCCATTAGCGACGCATGACGTAATCCGTGGCGTTGTCCTGTTCAATACTTTGTTGATCACCTATGGCTTGCCAATAGCCTGGCTGACCCTTTTGCAACCCTATATGGAACGGCGGGGCTGGGTCAAATTGCGCAAAACGGCTGGCGGCATTATGATCGCCTTGCTCTTCGCCCTCGCCTCGCTCAATGTGCGCTTTGCCTTCCAAGGCACCTTCCTCGACGGCTCTGTCACCAGCACAGCCGAGATTTATACTTATTCCATTGTCTGGTTGTTGCTGGGCATTGGCATCTTGCTGGCAGGAACAGCGACCCACAACCGCGCTTTGCGGATGGCGTCTTTGGGCATCATGATCCTGACCATTGGGAAAGTGTTCTTGTACGATGCCTCGGAATTGACCGGCCTCTTGCGCGTCTTTTCCTTCTTGGGTCTGGGCCTGACCTTGCTAACCCTCAGCTGGTTCTACACCCGTTTCGTTTTCACTGCGTCAAGCAATTCCTCATCTGGAGACTAACCATGCGCCTCTTACGCACTCGTCAATTTTTGCCACTCTTTATCACACAATTTCTGGGCGCGTTTAATGACAACCTGTTGAAAAACGCGCTGGTGATGGTGATCACCTTTCGCCTCGCGGCACAGCTGGGTGACAATGCTCAAATTTTAGTTATCGCCGCAGCCGGCCTGTTTATCCTGCCGTTCTTTCTGTTTTCGGCCACGGCCGGACAATTCGCCGATAAATATGACCGCAGCCAATTGACCCGCATTATCAAGCTGGTCGAAATCGCCATTATGGCGGTCGCCGTGATCGGTTTTTACACCAATCACGTTACAACGCTGATGATCGCCTTGTTCGGCATGGGGATGCATTCCACTTTTTTCGGCCCCATCAAATACGCCTTGCTGCCACAACATTTGCCCGATGATCAGCTTTTGTCGGGCAATGCCTATATCGAAGCGGGCACATTCCTCGCCATTTTGATCGGCACCATTGCGGGTGGCGTTTTGATCTTGCAACCCAACGGTATTCTGCTGATTTCGATCGCCTTGCTGGTCGTCGCAGTTGCCGGTTATCTCAGCAGCCGGTCAATTCCGGCCGCCCCGGCACCACAACCTGAGATCATCATCAATAAAAATATCATTCAGGAAACGATACGCATGGTCCGCTATAGCCGGCAGGACAAACGGGTGTTTCGTTGCATCCTCGGCATTTCATGGTTCTGGCTGGTGGGGGCCACATTCCTCGCGCAGTTTCCGTCTTACGCCAAAGATGTGTTGCATGCCGATGGCAATGTCGTGACCCTGTTCCTCACAGTATTTTCGCTGGGCATCGGCATCGGTTCCTTCCTGTGCAACAGACTTCTCAACGGCCGCATCCAAACATTGTATGTGCCACTGGCCGCGTTGGGCATCAGTGCCTTTGGCATTGATTTCTATATCGCCAGCCTGCACGCCGCACAAATCGTCAGCCCGATACTCATCACCTTGCAGCAATTTCTGAATACGCCCGTAAACTGGCGCGTGCTGTTCGACTTGCTTGGCCTCTCCATCTGTTCCGGTCTCTACATCGTGCCGCTTTACGCAGTCATGCAGCATGACAGCGCCCCGTCGCACCGGGCGCGCATCATTGCGGCGAACAACATCATCAACGCCCTGTTCATGGTCGTCTCCGCGTTGCTGTCGCTGGTGTTAATCATGCGCGGCTTTACCATTCCGCAAATCTTTCTCAGCATTGCGCTGGGCAATTTGCTGGTAGCTGTTTATATCTGCAAGCTGTTGCCCGATGCTCTGCCGCGCACCTTGCTCAAGGCCCTTTTGTTTTTGGTCTACCGTATCGACGTCAAAGGCTTGGAGAATTATACCAAGGCTGGCCAGCGCGTCTTGATCGTTGCCAACCACACCTCGTTCCTCGATGCTGCGTTGATTGCCGCCAGCTTACCCGACCGCATCACCTTTGCCGCCAACACGCATATTGCCGCGAAATGGTGGATGAAGCCGGTCATGAGTCTGGTCAATATTCTGCCGCTTGACCCGACCAATCCGCTGGCGATCAAAAGCCTGATCGACACGCTGAAACAGGACAAGCCTTGCATGATTTTCCCGGAGGGGCGCATTACCACCACCGGTGCCCTGATGAAAATCTATGAAGGCCCCGGCATGATTGCTGATAAAGCCAATGCCATGATCCTGCCTATTCGCATTGATGGCGCACAATATACGCCGTTCTCCCGCCTCAAAGGCAAAGTGCATTTACGCTGGTTCCCGAAAATCAGCCTGACCATTTTGCCGCCACGCCGTTTTGCCTTGCCCGACGACGTCAAAGGCCGCAAGCGGCGCCAATTGGCAGGGAATGAACTCTATAACGTCATGTCCGACATGATGTTTGCCAGCAGCCCGCATCATCAGACATTGGTATCGGCTCTGATCGGCGCGCAGAAACTGCATGGCCGGCATCACATTATCGCCGAAGACGTCATGCGCAAACCGCTGACCTACGGACAATTTTTGACCCGTGCGTTTGTCCTCGGCAAAGCGTTGGACACAACAGCACCAACAGGCGAAGCGATGGGCATTCTCTTGCCGACCGCCATCACGACATCCGTCACGTTGTTTGGCCTGCAATTGCGTGGCCGCGTCACGGCCCTGCTCAATTTCACGGCGGGCAGTGCCAGTTTGCTGTCGGCCTGCAAAGCCGCGCAACTGTCGACGATTGTCACGTCCAAACGCTTTATCACGATGACACGCCTGCAACCTGTCATTGACAGCCTGGAACACAACACGATCCGCATCGTCTATCTGGAAGATATCGCCGCTGCCGTTTCACGTCTGGCGAAACTTGGTAGCCTGTTAAAATCCTATCTGCCGCAACGCAGCTATAATGCGACGGTGAAAAATCAAAATCCGGATGCACCCGCCGCCATCCTCTTTACTTCCGGTTCTGAAGGCACACCCAAAGGTGTCGTCCTCAGCCACAGCAATATTTTGTCCAACATTTATCAACTCGCCAGCCGCATCGACTTTGGGCCACAGGATAAAGTCTTCAACGCGCTGCCCATGTTTCACGCGTTTGGCCTGATGGGCGGCACGTTGTTGCCACTGCTGTCCGGCATCAAAACATTTTATTATCCGTCACCGTTGCATTACCGCATCATCCCGGAACTCATCTATGACACGAACAGCACGATCCTGTTCGGTACCGATACGTTCTTGGCGGGTTATGCACGTTTTGCCAACCCGTATGATTTTTACAGCATCCGCTATATTTTCGCCGGTGCCGAACGTTTGAAAGATGAAACCCGCCGCGTTTATGCCGACAAATTCGGTGTGCGTGTGTTCGAAGGTTATGGCGCCACCGAAACCGCACCCGGCATCGCGCTCAATACACCGATGCACAACCGTCAAGGCAGTGTGGGGCGCATTCTGTCGGGCCTTGAGACCAGACTGGAAACAGTGACCGGGATTACCGAGGGGCAAAAGTTGTGGGTCAAAGGCCCGAACGTCATGCTGGGTTATCTCTTCGCCGACAATCCCGGCGTCCTGACCCCGATTGCCGATGGCTGGTATGACACGGGCGATATCGTCGCGATTGACGATGACCGTTTTGTCACCATCAAAGGCCGCACCAAACGCTTTGCCAAAATTGCTGGCGAAATGATATCGCTGACCGCTGTTGAAAATGCACTCAACGCGTTGTGGCCAGACGCGCTGTTGGCGGTCGTCAGTATTCCGGATGCGAAAAAAGGCGAACAGTTGGTAATCCTCACCACGTTCAAAGAGATGAACCGCGACGCGATCAGCCCCTTCTTCAAACAACGCAACCTGCCTGAACTCGCCCTCCCGCGTGTCATCTTGCAGCTGGCGGATATGCCGCTGTTAGGAACGGGGAAAGTCGACTATCAGGGTGCGAAGAAATTAGCGGAAGAGCAAGTGAAGAACTGATATTATTTCTTCAACGCATCCAGTCGTTTCTCACGCCCACAACCTGTCTCATACAATTTATACCGCAACGCATTCTTCGCCGCATAACTCCTGATGATAGTCTTCGGCCGGATAAAACGGTTCGGCTTTGCGAATAAAAACGCCGCCAGCGGTTGTGAAAATTTATTTTGAATCGGCTTTAACGACTCACGCGCCTTTTTTTCTTGCTCAGCTGTCGTGTAAAACACCCCTGCGCCATACTGGCTGCCTTTGTCACAAAACTGGCCATTTGGGTCGGTCGGATCGACATTGTCCCAGAAATGTTTCAATAGGGTCGCATAGCTGACCTTCGCCGGGTCAAATGTCACCTCGATGGCTTCAACATGCCCCGTCTTGCCGGAACTGACCTGCTCATAGGTTGGGTTAACCACATGCCCGCCGGTATAACCAGACATGACTTTTTCCACTGGCAATTCCTTGAACGCGGCGTCCATGCACCAGAAACACCCGCCAGCAAACACGGCCTTTTCCAGCTTTGGTGGTGCTGCATGAACTGCTCCACCCATCAGCAAACAGGCCAGTACAGCAACAGTGCGTAATATCATGATCAATCCTTTAGGCTTTATCTGTTATTCTAACTAGACTTGTCATCTGTGTTTGACAAGCTATTTCAACAACATGAACCGCAGAAACTTTGTCTCCCTGACCCTTGGTGCCTTGACCTTTGCTGGCCTGTCTCTGGCCGGGTTGAAACGGGCCATTACCGCCGATCCAAAATCTGCAGCTGCAACCGACATCAAACCTGTCGTCAAAACAGATGCAGAGTGGAAGAACCAGCTGCCACCTGACAGCTATCATGTCTTGCGCGAGGAAGGCACCGAACGCCCGTTCACCAGCCCGCTCAATCATGAAAAACGTGCTGGCACCTTTGGCTGCGCCGGTTGTGATCTGACCCTCTTTGCATCCCGTTTTAAATTCGACAGCGGCACCGGCTGGCCCAGTTTCTTCGATACTATTCCCAATCACATTGCCACCAAAACCGATCATAATTTGCTTTTTGCGCGCACGGAGTATCATTGTGCGCAATGTGGCGGACACCAAGGTCATGTCTTCAATGACGGACCGCAACCAACCGGCTTGCGTTATTGCAACAATGGTGTCGCACTCAAATTTATTCCGTCTGCATAGACAGCCGTTTCGCTATCGATAATTTATTTCACTTCGACTGTCGTGCGTCTTCACACTTATATTTTGGAGACGACGATGAAAGCTTTATGTTGGCACGGCAAAAGTGATGTTCGCATCGACAATGTTCCCGATCCTGAAATTATCGACAACCGCGATGCGATTATCAAAGTGACGGCCACCGCCATATGCGGGTCTGATCTTCACCTTTATGACGGTTTCATGCCGACGATGGAAGCCGGTGATATCCTGGGTCATGAATTTATGGGCGAAGTTGTCGCGCTTGGGTCCGATGTCACCAATCTTAAAATCGGCGACCGTGTCGTGGTGCCGTTCAACATGGCTTGCGGATCGTGTTTTTTCTGTGACAAAACCATGTTCTCTCTATGTGATAATTCCAATCCAAATGCGGAAATTGCCGCCGAAGTGATGGGCCAATCCCCGTCGGGCTTGTTTGGCTATTCGCACATGATGGGTGGGTTTGGTGGCGGCCAGGCGGAATATGTCCGCGTCCCGTATGCTGACGTTGGGCCGGTTAAAATTGAATCCGGTTTGCCGGATGATAAAGTTTTGTTTCTCTCCGATATTTTCCCGACTGGCTACATGGCCGCTGAAAATTGCGGCATTGAGCCAGGCGATACGGTGGCCATCTGGGGCTGTGGTCCGGTCGGCCAATTCGCCATTCAATCCGCCTGGATGCTGGGTGCCGGTCGCGTCATCGCGATTGATCATGTCAAAGAACGTCTCGCCATGGCGGAAACCATTGGCCGCGCCGAAACGATCAATTTTATGGACAAAGACGTCTATGAGACATTGATGGCGATGACCAAAGGCCGTGGGCCGGATCGCTGTATCGACGCGGTTGGTGCCGAAGCGCATGGCATGGGCAGTGTTGGTGCCGTTGTCGACAATGTCAAAGCCGCCGTTAAGTTAGCCACTGATCGTCCGCATGTGTTACGCGAAGCGATTAAATGCTGTCGCAAAGGCGGCACATTATCGATCCCCGGTGTTTATATCGGTTTTCTCGATAAAATTCCGTTTGGTGCCTTGATGAACAAAGGTCTCACGATCAAAACCGGTCAAACTCACACCCATCGCTATATGCGTCCACTATTGGAAAAAGTGGAGAAAGGCGAGATTGACCCATCCTTTGTCATTACCCATCGTCTCACCTTGAACCAAGGGCCAGACGCTTACAAAACATTCCGCGACAAAGATGATGGCTGTATCAAAGTCGTGATGACGCCATAGATTTTTTAAGTTTGAACAACAAAAAACTCCCTGTTTCGCAACAGGGAGTTTTTTTATAAACGGCTAGATTTTAGCGGTTACGGTTCGCTGTGCTTTGGATGGCATCACCGCCACGTTCGACATCTTTACCCAGACCTTCGGTCGTGTTGCAAGCAGCAAGACCCAAAGATGCCAGAACAGCTAAAATTGCGAAATATTTCATGATTTTTCTCCGATTATAAATGTAAATTAGTCAGCAGCTTTTTGGATTTTTTCGCCGCCGCGTTCGACATCTTTGCCAACACCTTCAAACGTATTACACGCGGTCAAAGACAAGGATGCCAGAACAGCTAAAAGAGCAAGAGTTTTCATTGGGTGGTTCTCCATTTGCAGAGGGGGTTAGAAGTCCTGTATAATCCAGACCCGCATAAAGAAACGATATGGCGATGAAATTTTTTTTATATAATGTGGATCAAAGATTTAATTAACAGCGTTTGAATTACATCCTTGGTCAATTTTTAATCTTTGCCGCGAATAATGATCTCTATGGCCAAACTGTCTTTTTCCGTTTTGAAAATCCGTTCTTTTCGCTTGCTGTTGCTGACGCGCTCACTGGGCACTTTGGCGATGCAAGCCCAAGCCGTCATTGTCGGCTGGCAGATTTATTCGTTGACCAAAAGCGTGTTCTTATTAGGCGTTGTGGGCCTGACCGAAGCCATCCCTGCTATTACGGCGGCCTTGATCGCTGGGCATGTGGTCGATATTTATTCACCAAAACGCGTTTACACATTATGCTTGGGCGCTATCGCACTGAATACCGTTTTCCTGTTTGCGGTTGGCAGCCATTTAATTCCTCTCGATCAAACGCATTTAATTCTGGCGTTGTTTGGCGGTGTGTTTATTTCGGGGCTGGCCCGCAGCTTTATTCGCCCAGCCAATATGGCGTTGTTGCCGCAGGTGATCGGACGCAGCAACGTGCCGTCTGGAACAGCCTGGAATACCAGCTTTTTTCAAATCGCGACCATCACCGCCCCTGCTTTGGCTGGCCTTATTTATGGTGGCTATGGCGCCGGTCCGGCCTGGTTTTTCCCGATGCTCATGACAACGGCATCAGCCATCACCTCCATCTTTATTACCGTTGCTTATGCGGAACAGGTCCCATCAAAACGCGATCCCGCGTGGGACAGCATCAAGGCTGGTTGGCAGTTTCTGTTTACGCATCCGGTGTTGTTCCCTATCATGGCAGTGGATATGGCCGCCGTGTTGTTTGGTGGTGCCACCGCCATGTTACCCGCTTTTGCCGATCAAGTGCTGCATACCGGCTCTGAGGGTCTTGGCATCTTGCGCGCTGCACCCGCTATAGGTGCCGTCGTTGTTGCGCTCTTTCTGGCAACGCAGCCAATGCGCTACATTTCCACCAAACGTCTTTTGTGGGTGATTGTTGCTTTTGGCATTTGTATCATCGGCTTTGGCTTCAGCAAAATTTTCTGGGTCTCCGTCGTTTTCCTGGCACTCAGTGGGGCGGTCGATAGTGTCAGCATGGTGATCCGTCAAACGGCGTTCCAGTTACTGACACCACAACCCATGATGGGCCGGGTTTCGGCAGTCAACGGTATGTTTATCACGTCATCTAATGAAATCGGCTCGTTTGAATCAGGAACGGCGGCCAGCATAATGGGTCTTGTCCCATCAGTTATATTTGGTGGCGTGTGCACAGTCTTTATCGTTGGCGCAACAGCCCTCTTCGCACCGAAGATGCGCAATACAGTCATCGACACGCAAACGCTATAAAGACTATTTCTTGTTCTTGGGAATTTCTTGTTTAGCTCCCGTATCGAGGGCCATGGTGTTCAATAATTGGCCGCATTGACTGTCTTTTCCTAACCCTGTTTCAACAAAGGCCAGCGCGATAGCCGGTGGAAAAATAAAGGCTGCTGCTGTCGCCAATGCACCGCGCGCCGCAACTTTTGCCACATCAAGTTTGACTTCAGGGTTTTTCAACGTTCCGCGCAAGCTGATCGGTGAATTTAACGACAACAACGTGTTATCTTTTGCCTGTGTGCGCAGCGTCAGATCCAGAGCCTCGTTTTTCAAATTAATTGACCCCGTCCCCTGAATGTTACTATCGGTCGTATCGATAATAAAATGCCGTACGTTCATCATGCCATGATCAACCGCAAAGTCGCCGATCACGCAACGCACTGGCACTGGCTTGTCACCAGCGACTAAAAATCCGGCGCTTTCGGCAACGTCCAGCCCCAGTAATTCAACGATTAAATTGCTTATACGCCCACCTTCCATGCCAAGACCAATATCGCCTTTGGCGGTCGACAACATATCGCGCAATGATTTGCCCGTACCAGCTAATCTGGCTTTGCCACCGATAGCACCATCAGCATAATTTGGTTGGCCTAATTTACTCGATAGAGCCGCAAAGATCGGCTTGAGTTGCAATTTGCGAAAATCAAAATCACCGCTGATCTGCACAGGTTCTTGTCGCGCATTCACCGTCATATTGGCAATAATATCGCCATTGGCCGTCCCAAAGCGTAATGGTGTCAATTTTAGCAAACTATTGTCCAAATTGACGCGCATTTCGAAGTCATCCAGCGGTAAATTATTTGAGATCAATTTCTTGCCGATAAAGCTGACCTTGGCATCCATGGATTTTAAGCGGCTAATATCCAGTGGTGTTTCCGGGATCAAATATTGGCTAGCCGCTTGTTGCTCCGCCAGTTTTTGCTGTTCAGGCGCGCGTTTTTCGCCATTGCCGTCTGGTGTCGGCGCACCCACTAGGCCACCCAAATCCTTGAGGTCCAAACGTTCGCTCAGCAACTCCCCACTCAGTAAGGGACGCGGCAGGCTGGTGTTCCATGTCAACGAGCCTGTCAAATCGCTGCTGCCCAGTTTCCCTTTGAACTTTTTAAAATTCCAGACCTTGTCGGCATAATCCAACTGTCCGGTCACGTCGTACGGCGGTGTCGGGGGCAATGCCACGCCAATCACATCAAATAATTCCGCTGCGTTTTTACCGGCCAGCGTCAAAGCCAGATCAAGCCCTTTCATCTGCAGCGGGTCTTGCATCGTCCCTTTTAAATGCGCGCGCGTACTGCCAACAACAAACGTGGCATCAATTGGATAGGGATTGCTGTCATCTTGCAATTGAAAAATTGTACCGCCTGATACATCAACCTTAAAATCATGCCCCTGATAACGTCCGGCACCCTTGATGTCCAACGTGCCATCTGTCTTGCCTTTATTGCGACTCTCCAACGAATTGGCTTGTACCATTAAATCGGTTTTCTTGGCCGGATCTTTATAAATCAGTGTGCCATTCTGAATCAGCAACCGCCCGATGGCCGGGATATCTGTCCGGTCTTCAGGCGTTACGGCATCTAATCCAGCCGCTGCTGTCGGGTTATCCGAGAACTGCCAATTTGCCTGACCCTTGGCATCTTTTTCCAGCAATAATTTTGGCTTATCCAGAATGATCTCTTCAAACAGAATACGGCGGTTGAAAATACCCTTGGCATTAATGGCCACTTGTAACTGCGGCAATGACAGCATGTCTGGCGCGCTGCCACCGGCCACATTTCCCAACACCAGATTGTCTGCTGTGACCCGCGTCACCGGCCAGCCCCAATCGATAGAGACATGATCCACTGATATAGAACGTCCAGTCGCTGTGCGCGCCTTGCCCAAGGCAAACCGTTCGATCCAGCCACTGGCACCCGCCGCCACAGTGAGAACAATAATAACGACAACAGCCGTCGAGATTAAAGCGAGTGTCTTACGTGTCATAGGTGGAGCACTTTCAGAAATATCTGTTGCACAGACTTTTTATTAAAAAGTGATGTTAACACATGCGTCTTTAAGGACACCATAAGTGGCACCCGCGATTTATATAAAATTCGTGCAAATTCGCTGAATCATGATGGCGATTCTTGTGTCAACTTTTCAAGTTAAATTAATCAATGATATGGGCAGAAACCTTGCCTTAATCGCATCTACCGCCTATAGTGTGACCGCCTCGTAAGTTAAGATATAATCTTCAGATTTTTGACCTTCATGACTTTTGACCTGACCCGTTTAAATCTGCGCCGCTGGGCTTTGTTGACCTTTGCGGTCGCCTGCATTCTGGTCAACCTTGTCGCTTATGTGCTGTATCAAAAAAATCAGACTGTCTTGGAATCCAAGCAATGGGTGCAACATACTTATAACGTTCTGGAAACAAACAGTGCTGTCTTGCTGGCTATCCAGGACATGAATCTCAGCGTACGCGGTTATTTAATGACAGGCGAAAAAGATTTTCTGCCGGTTTATCATGATGCCGAACAGCGCTTTGACAAAAATTTTGCTTTTCTGGAAAACTTGACCAGCGACAACGCTGAACGTCAGAAGCAAATGGCTGAGTTGCATGATATTTATACGCAACTTCACCATCTGACCGAACGTCAAATTACTGACCATGAAGGCGGCATTCGCACGATGGTCGCCGATATGCTGGAAAGCAAATATTATATCCAGGAATTTCGGCGTTATTACCGCTTGATCCAAGCGGGTGAAAAAGAGTTGTTAATACAGCGCTCGAAACACGCCGCGGATCAGCAACAAAATTATATGCAGACGATTTTTGCTGCGGCGGGTCTGGCGATCTTTGGCCTCCTAATCGCCAATGGCGTTATCGCTTTTCTCACCATTCGTCGTCAAGCGGCCGAAGATAATTTACGCCGCACGAACAAGGAGATGGAAGGCTTCACTTATATCGCATCGCACGATTTGCGGTCGCCACTGGTCAACCTTAAAGGTTTCTCGTCTGAAATGAAATGGGGCATTGATGAATTACGCCCTATCCTGGACAAAGTTTTACCCCATGCCTCGCCTGAAGAGCAGACAAAAGCCTTGGTGTTATTAGATAAAGATATTCCGGATGCCTTGCACTATATCCATTCTTCTGTGGAAAAAATGGACAAGTTGACGAACGCCATTCTGGAGCTGTCTCGTCTGGGTCGCCGCCAATTAAAACTGGATGATATCAATGTCGACAAAATGGTGCGCCGTATTCTTGATACATTGCATCACCAAATCACGACGCAAAATATACAGGTCAAGCTGCATCCGCTCCACACCGTGATGGCCGACCCGCTATCGCTGGAACAGGTGTTTGGCAACATCATCGACAATGCAATCAAATACTTGGACCCGGAACGCCCCGGCAAATTGGAAATCGGCTCCCGCCGCTCCAGCCGTGTCACGACCTTTTGGATTAAAGATAACGGACGCGGCATTGCACCAGCCGATCTGGAAAAAATCTTTGAAATCTACCGCCGTGGTGGGAATAATCGCAACATTCCCGGCGAAGGTATGGGCATGTCATATGTGCGCACCACCGTACGGCGCATGGGCGGCTCCATCTGGTGCGAATCCGTCCTGAATGTCGGCAGCATTTTCTATTTTACCATCAGCAACACTCTCGAGAAAGAATTGAGCCATGACTAATTCGCAAACCGTTACCATCGTCATGATCGAAGATGATGAGGGCCATGCCACTCTCATCGAAAAAAATCTGCGCCGCGCCGGTATTTCCAATGAGATCGTGCATATCGATAATGGCCGCAAAGCCGCTGATTATTTATTAGGCAAAGGTGCTTACGCCAATAATCGCCCGTCCGCGCCGATGTTGATTTTGCTGGATTTAAATTTGCCAGAGCTGGACGGTTTCCAGATTTTGGAAATGATCAAGAAAGATGAAACGACAAAACTAATCCCGGTAATCATTCTAACGACGACCGATAATCCACGCGAAGTCGAACGTGGCTACGCACTCGGCTGTAACGTCTATGTGACCAAACCGGTTGAATATGAGGCCTTTGCTGACAGTATCCGGAAGCTTGGCTTGTTGCTGGCCGTTGTCAAAATTCCAGGCGAAGAATAAGCGTTTGTTATATTTCGATGCCTTACACCGCCCCCATCCCTAAAATTTTGTATGTCGAAGACGACGAAGGTCTGGGGCTTTTGCTGCAAAAGCGCATAGCCCGCCACCAGTTCGACGTTACGCTGGTCACAACCGGTGAGGACGCTTTGGAACGCGTCAAAACCGAAGAGTTTGCGATCATCTTGCTGGATTACACTCTCCCGACGATGGACGGGCTGGAAGTGCTGAAAGCCTTGCGCCCCATGACGGGTACGCCGCCCGTCATCATGCTGACCGCTGGCGGCAACGAATATCTGGCAGTTGAAGCCCTGTCGCTTGGTGCTGAAGATTATATCATCAAGGATGTCAACCAGACCTATTTGGATTTCCTGCCGCACGTGATTAATTCCGCCATCAGCAAATTGAAACTGACGCGTGAAAATTTACAACAACAAGACAGCCTGCATTATTATGTGGCACAATTGGAAGCCCGCAACAATGAGTTGCTGCAAGAGGTCAACGAGCGCAAGGAGCTGGAAGACAAACTGCGCGACGCCAAGGACAAGGCCGAAGCCGCCAACATCGCCAAGTCTGAGTTCCTGACGAACATGAGTCACGAAATCCGCACGCCCATGAACGCCGTCATCGGGCTGGCCAATTTGCTGGCCATCAGCCAGCCCCTCAATGACCGGCAACAGGAATATATCCAAACCCTGCAGATCAGCGCTGATTCCTTGTTGGCTTTGATCAACGATATTTTGGATATCTCGCGTATCGAAGCGCGTTCTGTCAATCTTGAAACCATTCCGTTTGACTTGGCGCAAATCATGTCGGACATGCGGGATCTCATGGCATTAAAAGCAGCCGAAAAAAGCATTGGCTTTACACTGCATGATAACCGCACCGCCAAAAATTTATATTGCGGCGACCCGACCCGGCTGCGTCAGATCATTCTCAATTTGTCCAGTAACGGCGTAAAATTCACTGATCAAGGCGGCGTCACCGTCACCTTATCCGATAAGCTTGGCAACGACGGTTACTATCATGTCACTTTGGCCGTCCGCGATACAGGCATCGGCATCGCCCCAGAGAAACTGGCGACGATTTTTGAAAAATTCATTCAAGCCGACAGTTCGATCAGCCGCAAATATGGCGGCACCGGATTAGGCCTCGCTATCACCAAAACACTTGTTGAAATGATGGGCGGCACCATTAGTGTGACCAGCCATGTTGGTACGGGATCTGTTTTTACTGTTACCCTGCCTTTCGCGCCAGCAGATGCTAGCATGTCACCGACGGGTAACATCTCACCAGCCACGCTTGCGACGCCAGTTGCAACACAACACTGCATTTTGATCGTCGAAGATTATGCACCCAACATTCTGGTTGCCGGCACGTTTCTGGAAGAATTTGGCTACGCTTACGCCGTCGCACATAATGGCTTTGAAGCCTTGGAAAAAATTGCCCTGCAAAATTTTGCGGCTGTGTTGATGGATGTCCAGATGCAGCAAATGGACGGGCTGGAAACCACAAAGCGCATCCGGGCGCACGAAGCCGAAAACAACCTGCGCCGCCTGCCGATCATCGGCATGACGGCCCACGCCCTGACAGGCGACCGCGAACGCTGTTTGTCCGCCGGCATGGATGATTATCTCTCCAAGCCATTTTACCCTGATGACTTGCAAAGCAAGCTGGCTAAATTTGTCGCATAAAGACGATAAAAATCTTGCATTTTGCTGAAACTTGATTTATTGTTACATTATTCAAGTCAAATCCACAGGGGGGATTACATGACCTTATCAGCAGCACATGGTGGTAAACGCACCGGTGCCGGACGTCCCAAAGGGACTGGCAAGCACAAAACAGCTACCAAACCGATGCGCATTCCGGTCGAACTGGCGGACGACGTGCTGGAACTGATCAGCGGCCACGGGTTGATGCAGGAATTGCCGTTTTTTGAGGGCACCGTCCAGGCCGGTACCTTGACCAGCATGGCAGACATGCCGACCTCCTCCATCCACCTATGGAACCATTTGGTCAGCCACCCCAAAGACACCTTTGTCACACGGGCCAAGGGTGAGTCCATGGTCAATGCCGGGATTTTCGATGGGGACTTGCTGGTCGTCGACCAGATCAAAAAAGCCAAGCCGAATGATATCGTCATTGCCTCGGTCGATGGTGCCTTCACCGTCAAGCGTCTGGTCATGAAGCAGAAAGATGCTTGGCTCTATCCGGAGAATCCGCAGTTCGAACCGATCAAGGTCGGCCGCGAAGAAGACCTCATTTTGTGGGGCGTCGTCACCCACACGATCCATTCGATCAAGTAACACGCATACAGGTTGCTCATGGACACGCAGGCAAAACTGGCCGTGCTGGCGGATGCCGCGAAATACGATGCATCCTGCGCCAGCTCCGGCTCTAAACAAACCCGCAAAGGGCCAGGCCTTGGGTCAACCGAAGGCAACGGTATCTGTCACAGCTATACGCCGGATGGCCGTTGCATTTCGCTGCTCAAAATCCTGCTGACCAATTTTTGCATTTACGATTGCCAGTATTGCATCAACCGCGTGTCCAGTGACGTCAAACGCGCGCGTTTCACGGTCGACGAAGTCGTGCGCATCACGCTGGAATTCTACCGCCGCAATTACATTGAAGGCCTGTTCCTCAGCTCGGGTATCATCAAGGATGGCGATTACACGATGGAACAATTGATTGCTGTCGCCAAAACCTTGCGCGAGGTGCATCACTTCAAAGGCTACATCCACCTTAAAACCATCCCCGGTGCCAATGACGATCTGGTCAAAGAAGCTGGCCTCTATGCGGATCGTCTCAGCGTCAACATCGAATTGCCGACCGAAAGCGATTTGCAAATTCTGGCCCCGGAAAAAAGCCGTCCACAGCTTGAACAAAATATGGCGCATATCCAGAACAAGACACTGGAATATAAAGACGAGCGCAAAACCATTAAATCGACACCATTGTTTGCCCCCGCCGGGCAAAGCACACAAATGATCATTGGGGCCACACCAACACCGGATAAGGACATTCTGATCACGGCGTCAACTCTGTACAAAAAATTCGATCTGCGCCGTGTCTACTATTCGGCGTTCAGTCCCATTCCGCATGCCGATAAACGTTTGCCGGGTCAGGCCCCGCCGTTGCTGCGTGAACATCGCCTGTACCAGGCCGACTGGATGCTGCGCTTTTACGGGTTTGATGTGACGGATATCGTGTCCGACGCCAATCCCGATCTGGACATTCATGTTGACCCCAAGACATCATGGGCGTTGCGTAACCCCAGTTACTTCCCAATCAATATTAACACGGCGTCACGCGAACAATTATTGCGCATTCCGGGTATTGGCGTTCAATCGGTGCAGAAAATTCTGCACATCCGCCGCTATCACAAATTGCGCACCGAGGATCTGCTGCGCCTGCGCATCGCCTATAACCGTGCGCGTTATTTCGTGGTCACCGAAGACCCGAACCCGCTGTTAAAGCATCTGGATCGCACCGATCTCTCTGCGTTGTTCCAACCACCTGCCGTGCAATTGCAGCTTGCTCTTTAATATTACCGCTGTTGATTTTGCCGCCTGGCGTGATCAGGCGCGCCGTTTGCTGCACCAGCAAATCGCACCGTCACATATCGCGTGGCAGGATGGACAATCCATCCAGACGGCACTCACTTTTGACGATACCCCGGCCCTGCCAAGCCAAACAGCCACAACACCGATTAAAATTCCCAAAGAATTTATGGCACTCGCTAACGATGTGGCCTGTCACCGTGACGCGAAGCGGTGGGATGTCTTGTACCAAGCCCTCTGGCGGTTGACACATGGCGAGCGTCATCTGTTGAATTTAACGACCGACCCGCTGGTACGTGAACTGGACATCATGCACAAAAATGTACGCCGTGATGCGCATAAAATGAAAGCCTTCGTCCGTTTCCGCATGATCCAGGATGAAGGCGGCGATCATTATATCGCCTGGCATCAGCCCGATCATTATGTGCTGCACCGGACCGCGCCGTTTTTTCAGCGTCGCTTCAGTGTGATGCGCTGGACGATTATGACGCCAGATGCCACCGCCATGTGGGATGGCCAATCACTCACCTTTGGCCCCGGCGTACCGGCCAGTGCCGCGCCACAGGAGGACACCTGGGAAGAGATGTGGAAAACATTCTACGCCTCCATCTTTAATCCGGCACGTATCAAAGTCTCGATGATGAAGAGCGAGATGCCGGTGCGCTATTGGCACACGATGCCGGAAACACAACTCATTCCACAATTGCTGAAAGATGCACCCGTGCGGGTCAGTGCCATGGTCGCGCATCAGGAAGGTCTGGCCAAATCAGCGGCTGATTTCCTGCCACCAGAACGTGACTACGAATCTTTGAAAAACGCCGCAACGCACTGTCAGGGCTGTCCGCTTTATTGTGACGCCACACAAACCGTCTTCGGCACCGGCAATAGGGGTGCATCACTCATGATCGTCGGTGAACAGCCAGGCGAACAGGAAGATAAAAGCGGCCTGCCGTTTATTGGCCCGGCAGGGCAATTGCTGGATCAAATTCTCGCTGTGAATAGTATTAATCGTGATGCATTGTATATCACCAATGCCGTGAAACATTTCAAACATACGATTGATCATAGCAATCCGACACCACGGCTTATTCACCAGACGCCCACCGTGCGGGAAATTACTGCCTGTAAACCGTGGCTGATGACGGAAATTGCTTTGGTGCAGCCCAAGGTGATTTTGTGTCTGGGCCTGACCGCTGCGCGATCTCTTCTCGGCCATGGCTTTACCATGAAAAGCCAGCGTGGCGTGATCTTTGATCAGGCGGATCGCAAAATTATCGTCAGCTATCACCCGTCCGCCATTTTGCGCATGCCGGACGCCGCGCAAAAACAGATTTTATATCTGCATCTGCATCAGGACATGGCCCTCGCCTGGCAAACCGCAAATGCTTAATGGCGCAATGGTGCCAGATGATCCAACGAAAAAATATGGCCGTCATTGACTGGCTGACCGACGGCTGCCGGCGCAGGTTTCGGCACTTGCTTGACTACAGGTGCTGCCGGCTTTTCGGCTTTGCTTGGCATTGACGCTGCCACCGGTTTTGCTGCTGGTGCCGGATTGGCGGCTTGTGGTTCCGGTGCCGTCGCCTGATCTGAACCAGCAATTGGCTTCACCTCTGGCGTCGCTGTATTTGCTACAGCCGGTGCCGTCTGTGTCGTGGCCTGATTCAATGCGACATGACTCCAGCCACCACCCAACGCACGAATCAACGTCACCGTATCGATAAAACGCTGACCCTGCACCCGCGTATAAGCGCGCTGCGCATTCAACGCATCACGTTGCGTGTCGATAACTTCCAGGAAACTGGTCTCACCCTCTTTGTAACGCAAATCAGAAATATGATTGGCCTTAGTCGATGCATCGGCGGCGCGATACAATTGCTCCGCCTGTTCCGCTTCGGTGCGCAACGACACCAACGCATCTTCAACCTCGCCAAAAGCGACCAGCACCTGTTGACGATACGTCGCGATACGTTCCGCATAACCCGATTTGGCAAAATCCAGTGCGGCGACACGGCGTCCGGCGTCAAAGATCGGCAGTGACAAGGCCGTACCGAACAATGGGCCCAATGTCCAGGTGCGGCTGGACCATTGAAAGACATCGCCTAAATCCGGAGCCGCTAAACCACCCGCTGCCGTCAAATTCAGCACCGGGAAAAACGCGGCGCGCGCCACACCGATTTGCGCATTGGCACTGGCCACTTGTTTTTGCGCGGCGGCAATATCGGGGCGACGCTCCAGCACACTGGCGGGCAGACCAGCCGGCACTAGTGGCAATTCACGCGGCAGTTTCGCTTCGGCGACAATGGTGTCAGACGGCGGCTTGCCGGTCAAAATACTCAAGGCATGTTCCGTAATGCTGCGCTGACGATCCAGCGCCGTCAAATCGGCCTGAGCAGAGGCCAGTTCATTTTGCGCACGCAGATAATCCTGCTCACCCGTTTCCCCTAAATCAAACCGGCTCTTGATCAGTTTCTGAGCATTCTGACGCAATTGAATCGTCTGACGCAACAGATCACGTTCGGTGTCCAGTGCGCGCAGCGCGTAATAACTTTGCGCCACCTGGGCATGCACAAACAAAACCGATTGCTGATACAGATCACGCTGCGCATCGGCATTCAAACGCGCGATATCGGTCTGGTTGCGAATGCGGCCAAAAAGATCGACTTCATAAGCAACGGTGGCCTGTACTTGGAAATTCGTCGCCGGCTTGCCGCCATTGGGAAAATTACCCCGCCCCGCATTCCCGCCCAGCCCGATTGCTGGAAACAGGCTGGCGCGCGTCTGGCGATACACCGCTTCAGCCTGATTGATCCGTTCCGCCGCGGCCAACAAATTCTGGTTGGCCGCTGTGGCTTGATCTTCCAATGCATTCAACGCCGGATCATTGAAAATGCTCCACCAGTTTGAATCGTCCAATTGACCGGCACTCGCGCTGGCCGCCGCCCACCGTCCGTCGACAACACCTTTATCAGTGTCTTCTTTGAAATAGGCGGGCATCGACACAGCCGGTGTTTTAAAGTCCGGTGTCAGATTGCAGGCCGTCAGTAACGTGACACACGCTGTGCCGCACAACAATAAACGAGACAGATTAAACAGCGTCATGAGGCGTACTTTCGCTAACGGGGACAGAATGAGTGTCGGTATCATTGACCGGATGCGCGTGACTGATCTCATGATGATGACCCGTTAACGGCTTGCTGCCTGACAACAACCGCAACACCACATAAAAGACCGGCGTCAGGAACAGACCAAAGAATGTCACGCCCAGCATCCCGCCAAACACGGCAATCCCCATCGCATGGCGCATTTCAGCACCCGCACCCGTGGCATAGACCAACGGCACGACACCCAGAATAAAGGTGAAGGATGTCATGAGAATGGGGCGTAATCGCAGACGAGAGGCTTCAATCGCCGCGGCCACCGGCTTATAGCCGCCAAACTCCAGCTCACGTGCAAATTCCACAATCAAAATGGCGTTTTTACACGCCAATCCGACCAGCACGATCAATCCGATCTGTGTGAAGATGTTGTTGTCACCCTCATTCAAATGCACCGCCAAAATCGCGCACAGCAATGACATCGGCACGATCAGAATAACCGCCAGCGGCAAGGTCAGGCTTTCATACTGCGCGGCCAGCACCAGGAACGCCAACAGGATACAGAGCGGGAACACATAGAACGCCGTATTCCCCGCCAGAATCTGCTGATAGGTCAGATCCGTCCATTCAAAATCAAACCCTTTCGGCAATGTCTCACGCAGAATTTGCGTGATGGCACCCTGAGCCTGACCACTGGAGAAGCCAGCTTTGGTATCACCGTTCACATCAGCAGATGGATAAGAGTTATAGCGCGTGGCACTGTCCGGCCCGTAACTTGGCACGACACTGACCACGGCCCCCAGCGGCACCATATCGCCACTGGCATTGCGTACTTTCAGTTGCAAAATATCATCGGCCTGGTCACGGAAATTCGCATCCGCTTGCAGAATAACCTGATAGGTTTTACCAAACTGGTTAAAATCATTGACGTACAATGACCCCAGATAAATCTGCATTGTTTGATAGATATCCGTAATCGCCAAACCCAACTGTTTCGCCTTGTCACGATCAACCGTCACCGCCAGCTGCGGAATGTTGATGTTGAAGTACGAAATCATCTTATCCAGCATCGGATTTTGCCGTGCTTTGTTGACGACAGCCTGTGTGACATCATTCAACACACGTGGCCCTTGTCCGGCACGGTCTTCAATCTGCAACTTAAAGCCGCCACTCGACCCTAAGCCCCGCACCGGTGGTGGGTTGATGATCAAGATAAACGCACCCGGTATCTGCGACAGTTTGGCATTTAAGCGGCCGGAAATCGCACTGGCGGTCAGATCGTCACTATCCCGCGTTTTAAAATCCGCCAGACGAATAAACACGATCCCGCCATTGGCACTGGCGGCAAAGCCGTTGAACGACAGACCCGGAAAGGCAATGGCGTTCTGCACGCCTTTTTCATCAATCACAATTTGTGACACCTGTTTGACGATCGTGCGTGTCCGTTGCAATGTGGCACCATCCGGCAATTGCACAACGCCGATCAGGAATTGCTTGTCCTGTTGCGGGATAAAGCCGACCGGTGTTTTCTGGAACAGCCAGAAGGCCGCACCAATTAACAACAGATAGACCAGCAATGCGGCAAAACGCGGGATTGGTTTTTTCACCGTGCCGCGCACACCCTTGGCATAGCTCTCCGCACCGCGTTTGAACACATAGTTAAAGCCACGGAAAAACCAGCCGAACAAAAAGTCGATCCCGCGCTGAAAACGATCTTTCGGCGCATCGTGCGGCTTCAGCAACATCTGCGCGATAGCCGGCGACAGCGTCAAGGAGTTGAACGCGGAAATGACGGTTGAGATCGTAATCGTCAAAGCAAACTGCCGGTAAAACTGTCCGGTCAGACCGCTGATATAGGACACCGGAATAAACACGGCAGATAACACCAAGGCGGTCGCGACGATCGGTCCAGTCACCTCTTTCATGGCTTGATAGGTGGCTTCGCGCGGGCTTAGACCTTCACTGATATTCCGTTCAACGTTTTCCACCACAACAATCGCATCATCCACCACAATCCCGATGGCCAGCACCAGGCCAAACAATGTGAGTGTATTAATCGAAAAACCGAACGCATAGAGAAACGCAAACGTCCCCAAAATCGACACCGGCACGGCAAGCAAGGGAATCACCGACGCGCGCCAGCTTTGCAGGAAGATCGTTACCACCAACACAACCAATAAAATCGCTTCAAACAGTGTATGCACCACCGCTTCGATCGACCCGCGTACAAATACGGTTGGATCATAGGCGATACGATAATCGACATCTTCAGGAAAATTCTTTTTCAGATTATCCATGACCTTGTGAACATTGTCGGAAATTTCCAACGCATTTGACCCTGGCATTTGGAAAATCACGACAGCGGTCGCCGGCTGATTGTCCAGCAATGATTCCGTGCCGTAACTGGAGGCTCCCAATTCAATGCGGGCCACATCGCGCAGACGCGTCAAGCCGCCATCGGCGTTGCTCTTTAAAATAATATCGCCAAATTCCTCAGGCGTTTGCAAACGTCCCTGCGTACTTAACTGGAATTGCACGTCCAACGCGTCGGGGCTTGGTGAGGCACCCACGGCACCGGCGGCGACTTGAATATTTTGTTCCCGAATAGCGCGCGTCACATCGCTTGCCGTCATATTGCGTGACGCGACTTTTTGCGGGTCCAGCCAGATCCGCATGGCGTAATCCCCGCCACCGAAAATCCGCGCCTGACCAACGCCCTTGATCCGTGCGATTTGATCCTTGATGTTCAAATTCGCATAGTTGCGCAAATATAATGTGTCATAGCGGCCTTTGGGTGAAATGATATGCACCACCATGGCCAAGTCGGGCGAGCTTTTGACGACCGTCACACCCAGCGAGCGCACCTCTTCCGGCAAACGCGGCAAGGCTTGTGACACGCGGTTTTGCACCAGCTGCTGTGAGAGATCACCATCCGAGCCTAATTTAAAGGTCACGGTAATCGACAAGCGGCCATCGGTTGTCGCTTGTGACGACATGTACAGCATGTTTTCCACGCCGTTGATTTGCTCTTCCAATGGCCCGGCCACGGTTTCACTGATCACGGTCGGGTTGGCACCCGGATAGGTTGCGGTTACCACGACGGACGGCGGTGTCACTTCGGGATATTCCGAAATCGGCAGCAACTGCATGGCGATCAGGCCGGCCACGATAATGATGACCGATAACACGCCGGCAAAAATCGGGCGATCCACGAAGAAACGGGAAAAATTCATGACGTGTTTGTCCTGTCAGTCAAATTGGAAACGCGTAAGCGTTGTTTTTATTGTTGTGCCGGTGCGGCAGCCGCTTTGTCACTGTTGTTGACAGGTCCCGGCGGTGCTGCAACGGCTGTTGCGTTATCGGCTTTGGTGTCAGCGGCCACCGGCTCCAACGCTTCAATGTCAGCTTTTGGCGGTGTCATGCCAGACGCGTCAGTGTTATGGGCTTGAGGCTGTTCTGCTTTTGGCTCTGCCGGTTTTTCAGCTGTGGCCGGGCTAGCTGGTTTTTGCGCATCAACACTCACGGCTAATGGTGTTTCCTGTGGCGTCACCGGCATATCCGGACGGATTTTTTGCAAACCATCCGTAATAATCTGGTCACCGGCCTGCAAACCCCCGGTGATAATCCGCATGCCGTTGGCTAAGCCACCCAAAGTGACCGGACGATAAGTGACCTTGCCATTGGCCACAACATAAACGTATTTTTTATCCTGATCTGTGTTAATGACGCGGTCAGGAATGAGAATGCCCGACATAGCTTCGGCTTGCCCCAAACGGACATTGGCAAACATGCCCGGTACCAATGCTTTGTCTTTGTTCTCAAAGATCGCACGCGCGCGAATAGTGCCTGACGCCGTGTCCAGCTTGTTGTCGAAACTGACGATCTTGCCTTTATACGACATAGCCGGCTGACCGTTGGCCCGGTCATCGCTGTTTAACACCAGTTCAATCGGCAAGGCCGCTTCATTGCCGCCACCGTTTTGCTGACGGACCATTGTAATGTAGGTCTGCTCATCCACTTCGAAATCCGCATAGATGGAATCAACAGAGACGATTGTTGCCAAGACCGGCGCATTCGCGGCATTGACCAGGTTACCCAGCGTAATCTCGGCGCGTGAGATACGACCACGCACGGGTGCTTTGATCGTTGCATAACTTAAATTCAGTTGCGCCTGCTCGACGGTCGCTTGTGCGCCTTTCAAGGCAGCGCCCGCCAGCCGGTTGGCATTTTGCCGGGTATCGACATCGCGTTTGGAAATCGCATTTTCAGCAATCAGCCGTTGCGCGCGTGACAGATCGGTGTTCGACAAGGTGTTTTGCGCTTGCGCGCCGGCCAAAGCCGCTTGTGCGCGACTTAATTCCGCTTCATACGGACGCGGATCAATCAGGAAAAGCGGGGCGTCTTTTTCCACGATCTCGCCCGGCTGGAAATAAATTTTTTGAATGGCACCGCCCACGCGCGGGCGAATATCAACCGTATCAACCGCCACCAGACGTGACGGAAATTGCAGCCATTGCTGCACCGGTTGTGTTTGTAACGTCGCGACCGGCACGGGCACCGGACCCATCGGCATACCACCGGGGCCACCTTGCGCTGCCTCCGCTGTTACCTTCGGCTTGTGGAATTTGCCCCACGCGTACCAGCTACCACCCGCGATCAAGGCAAGAATAATCAAAAATTTCAAAGCTTTCATAGCAGAGGGTCCGTCAGGCTGGTTTTGTGTGAAAAGAAGAATCGTGATATTTCATGATGGCGCGTAACAGGCCGGGGAACCGGGTGTTCACGTCTTTCAGGCGCAACGTGTTGTTTACTTCGGTGCCGTTCTTGGTCGACTGCACCAACCCTGCTTCACGTAAGATGCGGAAGTGAAATGACAAGGTGGACGGCGCAATGGTACAGCCCGTCTGGCGACAGCTGGCCGATGGTGCCTTCAACAAATGCGCTACGATGTCGCGTCGCAACTGGTCTGACAGCGCATGCAGCAACCGGTCCAGATGAATCTGGTCAATCGTTGGATGATGAAATTCTTTGACCACAAGGCGACTCGAAAAACGGGGAAGAGAACGTGTCACCTTATCACGCTATTTCTAAACTTCAAGACTATTGAACTATAGAAAACGCTTTTTTTACAATTTAAGCCTCTGGCCAGATGACTGTAAAAGCGACACCGTCTGGTTGGTTCGTGACTGTGATATCGCCGCCCTGCCCCTGCATCAGGCCACGGCACAGCGCGAGACCCAGTCCGGTCGCTGCATTTTGCGAGTCTTCGCGTTGCAGCCGGGCATACTTATCAAAGATCGTCTCGATTTCGCCGGGCGGGATTGTCGGCCCTTTATTTATGATTGTCAGGCTGTAGCCCGTCGGCAAATTGGCGAATTCCAGCGTGATAAAGCTGTCTTCAGGCGAATGACGCACCGCGTTGTCCAGCAAATTGATAATCAGCAATTCGGTGACCGAGACATCGACGGTCATAAAGTCACGGAAATCACTATTCAAAACCTGCACCCGGTCATCCGGCAATTTCCAGCGAATTTTCTCGAATATGGCTGTCAGCAGTTGTGGCGGCCGGATCTGCTCCTTGCGGAATTTGATCATGCCGGCTTCCAGTTTCGTCATCGTCAATATATTGGTAATGAACCCGTCCAGCCGGTTTGCTTCGGAATAGGCGTTATCGATCAATAGCTTGATCTGGTTTTCTTTCAGTTTCATCGATGATGACAGATACAAGCCCAGCGATCCGATAATCGATGCCAATGGCGTTTTCAGATCGTGCGACACACTGGATAAAATATGCGTGCGCAATTTATCTTTCTCGACCATCACATCGCGTGCATGGGTTGCCTGATCCAGATTAATATACTCCAAAATTACCGCAATCATGTCAGATAATTTTGTGTAATTGACAGTCGGCTGACTGTACGGGTTGCGCACAGCTTTTTGTTTGATAGCCATCACACCGACATCGGTTTGCAATGTCATCAATGGCAGATAGACCCAGTTGGCCTGAACGTCTTGCATCGGCGCGTCGATGTAACCCTGTTTGCAATCCTGCCAGATCTGCTGGATGGCGTCGGTATTCGGCATGACTTGATGAGGATCGACCGTTGTCTCGCTGTCAATAAACAATTCCAGCTTGTTGTCATTGATCAGTGTGGGCACAAAGAATACGATATCCGTTTTTAAATGGTCGTACAGCCGTTTTTTCAGATCCTGCAACAGCATGGTGATGTTCTTGTGCTTGAGCGGCGTCGTATTGATATCCAGCAAAATCGACAGGTTTTTCTCTTCCATCCGGCTTTTGCGGAACTGGATGATCATGGTCGCACTGATGATCGACGTCACCGATGACGTAATGACAAGCATCAGCCAATTCACCATGTCTGATAAATTTGTCAGTTTGAAATAATAATGCGGCTCGACAAAGAAATAATTAGCGGATAATGCGGTAACCAACGTACACATCACACCGCCCCAGATGCCGGCCTGCAACGCACACAAATTGGCGAACAAGACAAACACCATGTAGGTATAGGCATCATCGACATGGGCGACATGGTGATTAAGCGTGTAATGCACGGTATAGGTCATGACAACAGCAAACAAGCCGAACAACAGGCCAACCATGATATCAGCACAGCTTTGCAGGAAAAAACGTTTAGCCCATTGCAATGATGATTGCGACGAACGGGCGCTTTTACTCAGAAAAACATGCTTGTCTTCAATATTAATCAGCTCAAGGGCTGGCGGCAGACTCAGTTGCAATTGCTGCAAAAAGCCGCTTTTGAAATCGGTTTTGCTCATTGTGTGATCGACTAAAACACTGATGATATGATAGCCTTTGACAGCCACTTCAAACAACGGAAATTTTAAAAAATTGACGTCTGCATCACAATCAATACTGGCAAAATCACCGCCCAGTGACTGGCACATCTCAGGCAATGTATCCAGATTTGGCACTATCGCTGTAACATCAGTTGCCGATTGGCCAGACCGCAAATACATGATCATCCAGTCGGCCTGACGGGCACGAGCGAATCGCATAATTGACTTTAACATGCTGACTTCATTACTTAGTTGTGTAATATAGCCGATGACGAACGGTTTTGTTTTTGGTAACATAAGCGGATAATGCAAAAACTTTTATAAAATCTCCATAAAGAAAGACGACCCATGGGCCGCCTTTCTTATGGATATCACAGATTAAGGATGTCGGATAAATTAACGTTTCAATGCATCTTTGACATTATCACCAGCATCTTCGACAGCATCGCCAACTTTTTCAGTCGGTGTCCGGTCACGGAAATTTTCGCTGGCATTGTCTACGCCTTTGGCAACATCGTCCGTCGCAGCTTCGATACGTTCACCCAAGGTTGCTGGCTTGCGTGCATCAGAATAGTACATGATGGCAGCCAGCGCGATGACCGTTGCGGCAACTAAGGCCAAGATGTAAACAATAGTGTTATTGTTGCGCATTGTTGATTGTTGCATGATATGTCTCCGTTTGTTTTTGAGGGGCTTTGCTAATGAAGAGTATGGCTGATATAGCACAGACGTTTCAGTTAAACGACACAGACATGTCATTTAAATCTTTGAATGGACAATCGACTTCAAAACTGGTGTCGAAAATTTGCAGATCATTGATCTCGTCAAAATCTGGCAACGCGATTTCGTCGTTACTGTAATCATCATACATGATCTTCTCCAAAATGGTTGGCAAAACCCGTCAGGTTCTGCAGAAATTAGATAAACACACATCAGTGCGCTGTTGCATGCCTAAGGTGTACGGGATGTGTTATCAATTGACTGTAGGAGATGTAAGCTGCAAACATAAATCCATCATAAAATCCGGATTAGGCTTTCATCTCTATAGGGCGCCACTCGTTTTTGCGTGATGAGTATTAGAGCGAATATTGCCCCGGCTTTTCTGAACGAGACTATTTACAGGATAAAAAACCGCTTTTCTTAAGAAATTTATTAACTATTTTAAGAATTTATGAAATTTTTATGTTCTGGGCAGTCCCTCCTATCGACGCTTTAGGGTGCAATGCAATATGATACAGGGAACACAAATATTGTTGTGCCCCTCAACCAACGAAAAACATCAGGAGAACTCTCATGAACAAGTATGCTAGCCAATTGGCCAATGATGCTAAAGATCTGAACAATCAAGCACAGAACCGCACCAATGAAATCTTTAACAAAGCCGACGACAAAATCAGCTCTGTTGCCAACAAAGCCAGCAACGTTTTGGATAACGCTGAAGGCCGTGCCTTTGACTTCGCTAAATCAGTTGCATCTTACGTGCAAAAACTGCTCGATGAAAACGGCAGCCGCGTTGTCAATGCTAAAGAAACCGCTGAAGATACCATCAAAACCCACCCTTTGACATCTGCTGCCGTCGCATTTACCGGTGGTTTGCTGGTTGCTGCGTTGCTCGGAATTGGCTCCCGTAAATAATGTCGATTTTACGTCACTCATTCGTGCGACGTTTAGGTTTTTGGGCGTTGTTACAGGCTCTACCGTCTGAATCAGCGCTCAAAACTTATTTAAAGTCTGTTTTTCTGGCATTGTGCTCTGCCGTGATCAGCAGCATCCTCTTGGGTGCTTTGGTTACTGTTGGCATGATCGTCCTGTTTCGAGCGTTGATTTTGAATGGTGTTGCCGAATGGATTGCAGCCCTGACCGTCAGCGGTTTAGGGTTTGCCGTCCTATTGGCTTTTATCTATTTGTTTTTCCGCGCCATTCAGAATATGGTGGTCGTACAAAACACCGAAGAAGTTCGCGAACAGGCTTTGAAGTCGCCAGCTGGACGTATCTTTGATGCGATCAAGTCTGGCTTGGTGGCAGGTTACACGGGTCGCTAAACGTTCCGTTATTGCATCTTCAAACATTGCCGGTTTTCGCCGGCAATGTTTTTTTATGGGTAAAATCTCTGTTCTTGTGACCGAAAGCGTGGCAGATTGGGACAGAGAGATTAAGGATATGTTTAATGACCCGCTTCGTTCTGCGCACCCGTTGGCCGTTTATTATCTTTGCCGTCGCCGTGTTGCTCGCGGCCCAGATCATGGTCACATTAAACTATTTTTATCAAAATAATGCACAGCATCTAGAAGAATCTGTTTCCAAGGCGGAAAGCAGTCTCATTCTGCAACATGAATTTCAGCAGGATTTGCAAAATGCTTTTCTAGCCCAACGTTCATTTTCCATTACCGGCAATGATTCGTTTCGCGATAAATACAACAGGCTCTTGCCACAATTAAATAAAAAACTGGACACACTGGTCCGCGATTCCAGCTTGCGCGATGATGAAACCGTCCAGCAAATTCGTAGTGAATTGCGTGATATGATTGTTTTTATGAATGAAGGGATTCAACGCCGCCTGCGCGAAGGCGACCATCTTGTATCCTCATCCGCGCGCGCCAAAGAAGCCTTTCTGCATATGTCGCGGCTTGAAGAGATGGTCACACGATTCATTGGGCGTGAACGTGTGCAATTAACCCAGGTTAAAAACCAGCAAGCCGCCCAGCAGGAAGCCTATAATCAAACTATCCTTTTGGTGGCTATTCTGTCATCCATCTGCCTTGGCGGTTTAGGGTACCTGTTGCTGAAACAACAGCAAAAAGAAAACCGGATTGAACAAGACTTGAAAAGTGTCAAGGAACGGCTGGATTTGGCCATTGACGGCGCCAATGACGGCATCTGGGATTGGGATTTATTGACTGGGCGAATTTTTTACTCGCCACGCGTCAAAGAAATTGCCGGTTACAACGATGATGAAATGCCAAACGATCTCAAAGCCTATGATCTATTAGTGCATCCTGATGATCTGCCTTTGCTGACAGAAGCATGCGATCAATATCTCAAAAAAACGCGTTCCACATACGAATGTACATTTCGTATCAAGCATAAGGATATGAGCTGGCGCTGGATCATGTCACGCGGCCAGGCTCTGTGGAATGAGAATGATGTGGCTTATCGCATGGTGGGCGTGCATACCGATGTCACCTCCATGAAAACGCTGGAAGAAAACTTACGCACAGCGCGCGAAACCGCTGAAGAGGCCGATCGCGCCAAAAGCGATTTCCTCAGCAATATCAGTCATGAAATCCGCACACCGCTCAACGCCATTATCGGGATTTCACGCATCCTCGCCAAGGCGCAACCGCTGAGTGAAGCCTTTCGTGAGCATGTCAACGTGTTGCATACGGGCGCTAAAAACCTGTTTTCATTGATCAGCGATTTGCTGGATTTATCCAAGCTTGAACAAGGGTCCCTGACGCTTGAAATGCGCGATTTCCGCCTGCGTGATTTGATCCAGGAGAATGTCGAACTCTACCGTTATTACGCGCGTGAAAAATCCATCACGCTCACCTTTGAAAGCAATGTCGCCACTGATGCGCTGTATCAAGGCGACAGTCTGCGCATCGGTCAGATCGTCAACAACCTGCTGTCAAATGCGTTGAAATTTACTGAAGCTGGCACCGTGCATATTAGCCTGACGCGTCTGGATAAACAGCCGGCTGGCGCAAAACAGGCGGTGCAGTTGATCGTCGAAGATACCGGAATTGGCATCCCGGCCAGCGAGATCACTAATATTTTCAATAAATTCGCGCAAAGCGATAAATCAATTTCACGCCGTTATGGCGGCACCGGTCTGGGCCTCTCCATCTGCAAAGAACTGTGCACCATCATGGGAGCGATGATCGACGTCCACAGCATGGAAGGCCAGGGCAGCGAATTTAAAGTCACCTTTATGCTGCAGCCGATGAATGACAGCGCCAAAACCGGTAAGCAGGATAATGCCAATGTCTTTGCTGCACCGGTACAGGACCGCATTTTGATTGTCGAAGATTACCAGGCTAACATCTTTATCTTTGAGGCCCTGTTGCACTCCATCGGATATGCCTGTGATAGCGTGATGACCGGCGATGAAGCGTTGCGCGTGTTACTGTCAGACAAGCGTCTCCAATATGCCGCTGTCCTCATGGATCTGGAATTGCCCGACATGACTGGCTACGATGTGGCTGAAAGAAACCGGCAGTATGAAGTCATGCACGCCTTGCCATCCCTGCCGATCATTGCCACGACTGCCCATGCGACCACCTATCACCGTGACCGTTGCTTTGCCAGCGGCATGAATGACTATCTGATGAAGCCGGTCGATTTGTCGGCCCTTGAAAAGACATTGTCTCTTTATGTGCCGCAACGTGAAATGACGGCCAATCAGGCCGCTTAACCCCTGGAATAATTTAACAGAAACGCTGGCTTTTGGTCGCCTATACCCTATACTGTTTCAAAACCGCTACCACCACAGGAGCCCATGGCCGTGAAAGAAAAAAAGAATACGATCTTGATTGTCGATGACGAACCGCAGATTCGGAAATTGTTGCGCATCATGCTGGAAAGCGAAGATTTCAAGCCAATTGAATGTGAAAATGGCAAACAGGCGATTCGCCAGATCCCCAGCGTCAAGCCGGAACTGGTCGTTCTCGATCTGGGCCTGCCCGATCTCGATGGCAAGGATGTCATCAAAAGCATTCGCGAATGGTCGCAAGTGCCGATTATCGTCTGTTCCGTGCGCGACGATGACGATGAAATCGCTGAAGCCCTCAATCTGGGCGCCGATGACTATGTGATCAAGCCATTTAATCCCGCCGTTTTGATGGCACGGATCAACGCCAACCTGCGCAAAGCGGCGACCCAGGAAGCCGGCGAACCGGAAATTGCCAATGGCAAGATCCGTATGGACCTGGTCCGGCACGAGGTTTTCATCAATGATGAGAAGGTCCCGTTTACGCCGAAAGAATATAAATTGCTGCGTTATTTCGTGGTCAATCGCGGCAAAATGCTGACGCACCGCCAAATTCTCAAAGATGTCTGGGGCCCGGCCCATGGCGATGACATGCAATATTTGCGCGTTTATGTTGGCCAGATTCGTGAAAAGATTGAAGCTGATGTGAACAGTCCACAATATATTGTGACGGAACCGGGTATTGGTTACCGTATGGAAGTCATGGGCCGTAGCGATAAAGCAGCGGCCTAGTGGCTTCAAAAATTCAATTAAAAACCGCCTCAGCTTAAGGCGGTTTTTTTATGCGCTGTTTATAGGTTTAAGCTATTCAATCATATCGTTTTCTTACGTGAAGCACAGCATTCTTCATTCATAGGCAAACTGCTTCGCCCCCGATTTTATTCTTAAGGAGACTTTTTATGATCCGTTTAGTAATTGCTCTGTGCATTATTCTCTGTCTGACCGCTTGCGGATCGACAAAATCTGATCGCGCGATCTCAGGTGCTGGCTTGGGTGCCGGTGCTGGCGCACTGGCTGGTGGTTTAACGGGCGGCAGTGTCCTTACTGGTGCTGCAATTGGTGCAGCGGGTGGTGCTGCAGCGGGTGCTTTGACTGATGAAGACGACATCAATTTAGGCAAACCGGCCTGGAGACGCTAAACGTCTTTTCCTGATCTCTATAAAAAACGGAGGCATCAATGCCTCCGTTTTTTTATGATCTGAGATTGTTATATACCGACCGGCTTATTCCTTTTTTACGTTCAGGCCACGCCAGCACATATGAATTTAATGAATACCTTGCGCACACTGCTATCACACACTACTTCCCTGACCAATCCATCACGAGGCTAACATGCTCAATTCTACCCTAACCACACGCTTGCTGCTGGCAACGACGTTTCTGGCCAGCTCATTGTTTGTGTCACCAGTTTTAAATGCACAAGCACAGGACGTAGACGCAACGGCCAACACGCGCATTGTCACTGAAAAAGTCACGCAAACGGTTAAGCCCTTGGCGATTGATAACCGTACCAGTGAAGTGAAACCGGCGGTGCAGCGTTTTGTCGAATTGATCAATCAGGCCCGGGTTGATCTGGCCCTGAAACGTCCACAGGATGCCTCCCCTAAAATCGATAACGCCCTCAAAATGGCACAATTTATTCGTCAGAACAGCACGATGCAGGACATGTATCGCGAAACGCGCATTTCATCCGGCGTTGTAACATACAATAACAAGGACACAACCGGAAATTATTATATGCCGTTTGAAACCGGCCCGGTCACCTTAAAATCTGTTACCGATACCCCGTCATCAAAACCCGGCAATAACGGTATAGCCGTAACCGGCGCCGAAGTCGCGTATTTGACCGTCGATCTATCAGGCCCGGCGGCGGAAACGTATCTGAGCCAGGCAAAAGCCGCCATCACACAAGGCAACCTCAAAGACGCCGATCAGAATCTGGCGACCTTAATGGATACGGTTGCTAAAACACAGACGTCTGAAACGCTGCCCTACGACAAGGCAAACAATAATCTGGCCTTGGCCTTGCGTTTTTTGAAAGATAACAATTATAAAGCGACGCAATATGCGCTGGCCCATGCCGCTGAAGCGATTAAAGCAATGCAAGGCGATGCACGCTTTGATGCAAAAGCCGTGACAAAAAATTATGACCGAATCACACAGATTCACGATCTTGTCATGCAGCAAAGCACGAATGCCGCACAAAAGGCCCGCACCCAGATCATGGCTGCCCAGGACGAGATCAAAGTGCTGCAGCCGAAATCATAAGTCTTTATTACAAAAAAATTGAAAGGATGGCCTGTCGCGGCATCCTTTTTTGCTTTTAGCGTCTGAATGCTTCTGGCATCCTACACCCTCTCTTGATCACAATTTTATACTTTCCCCGACAGGCCAGATCGCAAATTGATATGCCCTAGACCATACTGGAGATGTAAAAACCTGTCCGGCAACAAATCAAAAACCACTGGACGTCACTTTCACCCTCTTCCGCTCTGGAGCCATCATCATGTTAAACTACACTATTACCTTTTTTGTTCTCGCCGTTATCGCCGCCATTCTTGGCTTTGGTGGGTTGGCCGGCACGTTTGTCGAAATCGCTAAATTCCTGGCCATCCTGTTTGTTGTCCTGCTGGTCATCAGCTTGGTGTATAACTTGATTACCGGTCGCCGTGGCGCTGTGCCACCGGCCCTGTAAGCCAGATCAATGACACAAAAGGGTCTTCTCTGCAGCATATGCGGGAAGGCCCTTTTTCTATTTTAAACCCTTTCTTTCATGACCCGTTTACCACCCTTCACGTTCATTTATTAACGTCTTGACTTCCTATTACTTTTAACCTGATATGGGCAGATAAGATGTTTTCGTAAAGGCAAAGGAGAAATTCACTATGTTCCGTCTGTTTATTCCCGCAATTCTGGCGACCACCATGTTGACTGCCATATCACATGCCGAGGCTGCTAATGGCCTTTACAAACATGATCAATCCATTGCGGCTTACAATTATAATATACCGATCGTTGACAGTGCCTCTAGTTTAGCGCCAACCGGTGGGTCGTTGCGTCAGGATATCGACAAGGGTTATAAACCATCAGCAAGCAGCGCGCCAAGCTACAACCGCAACACAGTGACCAGCAACAATAGCGCTGCAAACAATGCCATGCGTATGGGTCAAGGTGGCGCAGGTGCCAATGCCGCGATGTCAACCAAAATGACGGCGACCCATCATGCAACCACACAACAGGTTCAGGGCCGTAACGCCGCTGCAACCAATCCAGCAGCCACTGCACCTGTAAATGGTGCATCTGATGCCATGGGCAACGATATGAATGCTGGCAGCAACACAACGTCATCTGGCACATCGGCATCTGTTGAAAATTCAGCCATCAATGCTGAGACATCGCCAACGGCCCCCGTTGCCCGTAACAGTACGGATTCGATTCGCTCTGGTGGACAAACCGGACCAGTGGGCAGCACAGGTGCAACCTCGTCCATGACCGGAACAGGCGGCGGTGCGAGTACGAGTGGCAACATCAGCAGTCCAGCCAGCGGGGCCGGATCATCGAATACCGGATCGTCTGACAATGGCTCAAGCGGCTTTACCGGCGACAGTTCTAACAGCGGCAGCTCAGCATCATCCACCTCTGGCAGTTCCAGTACCGGCGGTTCATCCAGCATGGGTGGCGGTTCGGCTATCGGTAATGCCTCGGGCGGATCGCTTGGCGGCGGTGCAGCGGCAGGTGCAGGTGCGGGCGGCGGGAAATAAGCATTTCCCTGATACGAAAGTCAAAGAAAAGGCCGCTCAGATGCGGCCTTTTCTTTCATGGTATCGTAGGAATGTATTCCCAATTATATACTTGACTGCACAGGTGCACCATGACTAACATTCAGAGACAGGCAGGCGTTTTAAAAATTACGGATCACATGATTGATCAAGGTGTAAAGATTCTTCGCGACTCTGGGCGATTAACTTACGAAGCTCCTTTATTAGATCAGGAGCTGATAAGACGTCTTTTGTATCAGGTGCTGAAAGTGAGCAAGTCGCAAACCATTGAAGAGCCTTGTTCATAGCTAAAAAGAGTGTGTTTCTATGTTTTAAATTATTTACGTTTAATCGTTTAATATTTTTTGGATCGTTGATAAACTGATACATTGAAAGATATGGAACCAGTGACGTTTCATGGCTGTTGCCCATATATCCTGAATGTGCCAATTCATTTCTTTGCCTTGCTCCCTTTGAAACTCTATCAACCAATTTGGCCCATATTAGACGCAATTCTTCATCTTCTATATTGTGACACAATATAGCATTCAGGCTTTTAAATTTTGCATCAAAACTTATAATTGTGTCCCATACAACATAGCCCAATGGCCGTTTAGCATTTAAATGTTCGACAAATAGGTGGCTTAGTGATAACTCTACTAAAGACCAACTATGCAGACATTCTCCTACTAACGCTTTAAGTTGTTCTTCTTGTTTTCTACCTTGATTGAGTTCAGCCATGACAAAAAAAGACTCGGACAGTGTGAAAAGGGACAACGTATTAAAGCAGATGTTGTCCACGCCACCGAATCCTAAGAAAGACAAGCCGCCAGCCAAGCCAAAGGCCGTTAAGCCTAAGGCTTAGCGTGTGTCTTACGCTGTCGCGTAGTTACCAACCCGCCGATAGGTCAAGCGTTTGCCTTCGCTGCCTTTCAGGGCTTTGTCCATGCGCTCAAAGTCAGAGCAATCGCGGCTGTTATAACGGAAGTCAAATTCGTTTAGGTAACGTTGCAAGTGCTTTTCCTTGCAATGCTGATACACGCCACGCATACCGCGTTTGAATACGGAAAAGTAGTTTTCTGCGCTGTTGGTATGGACGCCGTTGCGATAGTATTCACCAGCAGCGTGATGGACACTTTCATGTCCAGCAAAAAGCTGGCCGGGTCTTTTGTAAAGGCGGCTCTCGTCCGTATGCAACACTGTGCGTTGATCGACATTACGGACTAAGATTTCGCGGATGGACTCAACGTTTGCTGTGTCAACGTGAAACGTGCGTGACTTGCCCTTGTTAATCAGGGTCACGACAGACATTTTCTTGCTATGGCCCTTCTTTTCAGCCCATGTTTTACCGCGCAAAGCGTCTTTTGTTCCAAAATAGGTTTCGTCTACTTGCACGTTTTCGCCCTCACCACCGATGGGAGAAGGATTAATATCATGCATGGCTTCACGGATACGATGGAACATAAACCAAGCCGTTTTATAGGTCACACCCATCATGCGGTGTAACTGGTGTGCGCTCATGCCTTTTTTGCTAGAGCAAAGCAATTGCGTTGCGAAAACCCATGTATTCAGCGGAACATGGGAACGCTCATAAACCGTTCCAGTGCGAACGGTAAACTTGCGGCGGCAATCTCCACAGTGATACCAGCCCTTTTGCTCTTTAGGCTCTGGATTTTTAACGGACGGCTTTGACATCATTTTGACAGTCTTGATTTTACCCGTGCAACCGCACACGGCGCAGCTAACGCCAGTCGGCCAGCGAATAGCTTCAAGGTGAACACGGGCAGCTTCTTCATCATGATAGATTTTATCGGTGATTTTCATGGCGTTTTCCTTTGATAACACCATTATATCAAATGGAGTATGTTCAGTCAAGTATATAATTGGGAATGTATTCCTATAAATGATTGGTATTCAACAGTAAAAGGGCAAATGTTTCACGTGAAACATTTTTATGATGCTTTCAATTCAATTCATATGTCACATTTACATTTGCATCTAAATCAACTTGGCCTGATGCAATTGGGGTAGGCGCATCAGCTGCCATCTCTGAAGTCATGGAAGCGGCTTTAGCCATCATCCGGAATGGCATGGGATTACCGGCATTCGTACTTTCTGAAATTGACACAATGCGTTTGATTTTTAACCCTGTTGCCTGGGCATAAATCTCCGCACGGGCGCGCGCTTTTTGCATGGCTTGCTGGCGTACTTTATTTAAGGCTAGCTCTGGATCAGCAATGGTAAAATTTGGACCACTAAATTGGTTGATGCCATTCTGGATCAGTGAATCAATGACATCTGGCGCCTTGTCCAGATCATGCAGCGTTAATGTCAGGGTGTTGACGGCTTGGTAATTGGCGATTTTTGGTGCCTGTTTGTCGGCATAGATGTAATTCGGATTGATCGTCAAGCCGGATGTTTGCATGTCAGACTCAGCTATTTTTTTGTCTTTTAAAATTGCAAACACGGCTTGCATTTTCTTGGCATTCTCGGCTCTGGCTAATGGGGCCGTCGCGGCATTATTGACGACAGTTGCAGTCACCACCGCGATATCCGGCTTGGCTTTTTGCTGGGCGTTGGCACTGATGTCCAGACGGGTGCCGGTAATGGCTGGCAGCTCCTGGGCATGCGTTAATTGTGGCGTGGTAAATGACGCAAAGGCTGCGAGCGCAATGATGAATATGTAATTTTTCATGAGGTTATCTCCCTGTTTTTGATTGCTTGAATATACAGCAATTTGGTTGCAGGGGAAACAGGCAAGTTTTATCAACAAGCCGTCCTTCCAGATTGCGCTGCAAGCGCAAGTCTGGAACCTCACTTCAAGTAGCAGTGCGAAAAAGATGCAGTGCGATCCCAGACACAAAACGCGTACAAGCGTTTTGCTTTGCATTTTTCTGGGATGACGCGGATTGAAAAACGCCAGCATTTTCAACAACAGGACAAGACTATCGTTCCGTAAACGCATTCTGCCGCGTTTTTAAAATCGGTTTCATCAAATAGGCCCACACGGTTTTTTCACCCGTCATGATATTCACCTGTGACGTCATGCCCGGAATGATCGGCAGGATTTTACCATTATGCTCGACCACCGTTTTATCGGTGCGGATTTTAACGCGGTAAAAGCTTTCATTCTTTTGATTGGTCGGGTCCTGAATCGTGTCAGCACTGATATCCTGTACCGTGCCCTCCAACCCGCCATAAATCGAGAAGTCATAGGCAGTGATTTTCACCAACGCTTTTTGACCGGGATGGATAAAGGCAATATCGGTCGGGCGGATTTTTGCTTCAATCAGCAATTTATCGTCAGCCGGAACAATTTCGATGATATCCTCACCCGGCTTGATAACGCCGCCGATGGAGTTCACTTTCAACTGCTTGACCGTGCCTTTGACGGGTGAACGCATTTGCGTGCGCTGCACTTTGTCCTGCCCCATCGTCAAAGTGCTGCTCAGGGAATCCAGTTCCGCTTTCGCTGCCGCATATTCGGTCGACGCATCGGCACGGCCTTTGGCCTTCACTTCGCTGATATGCTGGCGCGCTTCATTGACGGCCTGTTGTGCGCGCGGCACTGACATTTGTATCGTGCGTTGTTCGCCTTGCAGATCCGTCACCTCGCCTTGAATTTTCAGCAGATCAACTTTCGGCATGATGCCTTGGGCCACCATCGGGCTGATCATATTCAATTGTTCTTGTTTGACTTGCAAATTGGCGCGCAATTGGGCGATGCGTGAATTCATTTCACCGACCTCTTGCCCGCGTTGCGTGACCTGGCTTTCCAGCACCGACAATTCGGCCGCCTGCTGACTCTTGTTCAAATTATATTGCGCGATTTGATCGTTGATCACATCCGGCGCTTTTTTCGTCAGATCGTCCGGAAACTTCAACGGCTTGTCGTTGATCTGCGCATCCAGACGCGAGGTCTGGCCCAGCAGATAATAATAACGCGACTCTTTTTCTTTCAGCGTCGCTTCAGCGGTGACATTATCGATCTTCAGCAACACCTCGTCCTTATTCACCATCTGGCCTTCCTGCACCAGAATTTCCGAGACAATGCCGCCTTCTAAACTTTGGATGACCTGTGTCCGGCTGGAAGCAATCACTTGCCCCTCGCCTTTTGTCACTTCGTCCAGTGTCGCAAATTGCGCCCACACCACAAACAAGGCGATTACGCCCGTGGCTGCCAGCGTCGTGACAAAGGCCATTTGTGCGCCGGAGCGACGGATGGCTGCTTCGACATCGGTCATGAATTCGATGTCTTCCTGCGTATCGTCATCCGGCACGGGCAGCAAAAATTTGCGGACTCTGGACCAGTCGATGTTTGTCATGTTTTCTTTTTTGGCCATGTCGTTTATCCCTTTTTCACTTCACCGGCGGCAATCGCTTGCAACACCTGGTCTTTTGGCCCATCGGCCACGATACGTCCGTTATCCATTACAATGATCCGGTCAACAATGGCGAGCATTGAGGACCGGTGCGTGACGCAGATCAGGGTTTTCAAGCCACGATAACCGCCAATACGTTCCTGAAAACGGTTTTCCGACACGCTGTCCATGTTACTGGTCGGTTCGTCCATCATCAAAATCGGCGGATTGCCAACAAGTGCGCGCGCAATCGCGACCGATTGCCGTTGACCACCAGACAAGGACATGCCGCGTTCACCGACCTGCAAATCCATGCCTTGCGGTTTCTGGCGGATGAAGTCCATGACGCCGGAAAAGTGCGCCGCGACTTGAATAGCGCTCTCATCGACATGCGGGGTGCCATAGGCAATATTTTCGCGCACCGTGCCATAAAACAAATAGTTATCCTGACCGACATAACCGACATGGCGGCGAATGTCTGCTGGATCAATCTGCCGCGCATCGATACCATCCATCAAAATCGTGCCATCAGACGGTTCATACAGCCCCATGATCATGCGCCCGATCGTGCTTTTGCCGGAGCCGATTTTACCCAGAATGGCGACACGTTCACCGGGACGAATGGAAAAGGATACACCGTCTAGGGCTTTGCCTTGCTGGTTTGGATAAGCGAAGCTGACATTCTGGAATTCGATTGTGCCTTGCAATTCCGGGATGTGGTGAAAGGTTTTATCCATCGGCCGTTCGGATGGCGTGTCCATCAATTTCTGCAGCGACTGTAATGAGATGCGTGATTGCTGATACTTCAACAGCAAGCCCGCCACCGCCGCCATCGGCGATAAGGCGCGCCCGGCCAGCATGGTGGTGGCGATTAACGCGCCCATCGTGATGGATTTATCGCTGATCATGAACACGCCGACGACGACGATCGCAACCGTTGTTAAATTCATGATGTATTGCGTGAGACCGGTGGCCAGTGTGCCGATTTTTTTCGCCTTGGTCGCGGTTTCCGCCGTGCGCGACACCACATTTTCCCAACGCCCCTGCACCCGGCTTTGCGCGCCAGCCGTCTTGATGGTTTCCAGGCCCGACAAGGTTTCAACCAGCAATGCGTGTTTCTGATTGCTTTCGGCATGGGTCAGATCGGTAATTTTTTTCAGCGGTTTTTGCAGTGACCAGCCCAAGGCGATGATGATCGGCACAGCGACCAGCGGAATAATCGCCAGCCAGCCGGAGATGAGGAAGATCACGCCGATAAACAGCAGTGCAAATGGCAGATCGATGAGCAACACCAACGTGCCGGACGTGAAAAAGTCACGCACCGTTTCATATTCTTTGAGGTTGTTCGCCATCATGCCGACCGATTCCGGTTTTTTATCCAGACGCATGGCCATGACGCGTTCCAGCAATTGCGACGCAATAATAATGTCGGCATTTTTACCGGCGACGTCGATAAAGTATGAGCGCAAATATTTCAGCACCAGGTCGAACGTGTAAACCAAAAACACACCGAGGGCCAACACCGCCAGCGTTTCCACCGCGTTGTTCGGCACGACGCGGTCATAGACATTCATGGTAAAGAGCGGCGAGACCAGCGCAAAAAGGTTGATCAGCAAGGACGCCAAGATCGTATGCGCGTAAATCGGGCGGAAGCGTTTGAGCGTGCCCCAGAACCAGTGACCGACATCGTGCTTGGTGTGATAATCCGACCGCGCGTCATACGCAAATTTCGGCCGCACAAAAATGGCATGACCGATATAATCCTGCGCAAAATCTTTGAGCGAGACCGTAATCTTGCCACCCGTCTCGGCGGCGACCAATTCGGCGGTTTTGGTTTTGCGGTCAATCTTGGTCAACACCGCCGCATTGCTGTCACGCAGCAACACGATGCATGGCAACACCAGACCGGAAATGGCATTCACATCGGCGCGTTTGACGATACGGGCGCTGAACCCGGCACGTTCGGCGGCGCGCAAACAGAGATCGGGTGTAAAACGTGTGTCGGCATTCGGCAGGCCGGCTTTGAGTGCCTGACGCGACACCGGTTTTTGCAGCAAATTGGTCATCAAGGCCAGCGATGACAACAGCGGGTCTTCGTAATCGACAATACCAGAGCGCAGCATCCAGTCAGTCTTGGGCGCTTCGGGTTGCATGTTGCCGGTGCCGCTTAAGGCATTTTGAATGGCGGTCTGTACCTGTTCAGCACCGATCGTGGTCTGTCTGTCCGGCAAAGGGGCGGCATTGGCTGCCGCAGGCGGCGGGGCGGATGCTGGCGAACGTGGATCGGACGGCGAATCACTCATCTTAAAATATCCTTTAAACAACAGCGTCAGACAGAAACGAATAGATGCACCCGTTCCGTCATACCAGAGTCTTCTATCAAGTCTTTGAGCCAGGTCATGATGTGGCGCATTCGCCATCTTTTCTCAAGAGGCCCGTTCTCTACCGTACATTTAACAGGTTGCCACTCCGTTAAAAGGCGGTTATCTTCTGGGGACTTTTCATGTCTCATATTTGCCAAGCGAACCTCTCTCTATGGCTGCTCCCGTACCCGAAAGCTGGACTGACCAGCGCGTTAACCAATTGAAAAAGCTCTGGCAACAGGGCAAAAGCGCGTCTGAAATCGCGGACGCCCTGGGTGGCGTTACCCGCAATGCTGTCATCGGCAAGGCCCACCGTCTGGGCCTGTCGGGCCGTCCATCGCCCATTAAAAAAGCACCCTTGGCCAAAAAACCGGTTGCCGCTGCACCAAAAGCGCCTGTGCGCACTGTACTGGCGGCAAAAGCTGCTCCTGCTGCGTCAGCCAAAAAACCGGTACCGGTTGCCGCTAAAGCTGTTGCCCCGGCACCGAAACCTGTTGCCAAGCCCATGCCAGCACCGGCCGCCAAGATGGCGCCAGCCCCGGCCCCTGTGGCAAAATCAAGCGGTACGCCGGTCAAAGCCTCGCCCTTCAATCTGCCGCTGACCCCTGAGGTGATGGCGCGCCCGTTGATGGTGCATGACGGCAAGGTCATTTCCATCCTGGAACTGACGGAAAAAACCTGTCGCTGGCCGATCGGTGACCCGAAAGACCCGGCGTTCGGCTATTGCGGCCTGACGATCCACCCGAATTTCCCATACTGCCCCGGCCATGTCGTTATGGCCTTCCAAAGCAGCCGCAAGGACAATCGCCGCGTCGTCAGCAATGATGTCAAGGCCGATGACGCGGATGTGGCCGAGTTGGAAATCGAAGACATTGAAGTGGCTGACGGCGAAGAGGATGTCGATGCCGACACCCTGGACGACGATGCCGACGAAGCGGATGATTTAGCGGTTTAAAGGCTTAATTAAAAGCACAAGACGTCTTACCTGCACATAAAACTGTCTGCACATCAGACGAACATATCGGCTTTCCGAATTTTGGAATGATGGTAAAACTATCAACGACAGCCTGTTTGGCGGTCGCAAGATTTTAACTGAAAAACAGCCTAAAAATCTTTAGTTCATTATACTATTAAAAAAAACAAAAAAGCATAGCACTATGCGTCAGCCATGCTTTTTTATATTTGCTCTTACAATCCCATATCCGGAATCGCGTAAGTAATCGCGGTGTTGGCTAGTGTTTTTGCGTCTTGATCAAGACCCGCGATCTGGGCGGAGCTATAGGTCAGAAAATCATTCTGCCATTCCCAGTTTTCCAATATTTTCATGGGTGGTGCACCAGTCCATTCACTATAGCCTTTGCTCCAACCTAAGGATTCACCAGAGGCAACATCATAGACGGATATCGTCATTAACACATATAAATAGGTCCGGTTCATCATGCCGGCGATCGAACGGTGTAACAAACCGTAACCAGCCCGTGTATGCATTTGATTTTGTTCTGATGGCTGTTCATACGGGCGAACCACGACCATTGTAGTATAGCCTTGGGCTTTAGCCGCATTTTGCAAAGCCACGAATTGTTCTTTTGTCACGCTGTGGCTGGGTTGCAAACCTGCTGACAAAATACCCACATCATAGTTTCTAGCTTTCAACTGTTTCACAACATCCTGTGCGATGTAGCTATCTATATCCCAGCTAACCTGAGCTTGTTTCAACTCATTAGAAAAGATTGTCAGTCCGACGAAATCATAATTGATCTGCGGCCCCATAGCCGAATAAACACCAATCTTTTTGATACTGGCTTTCTGTTCCGGCTTGACCTGTCCCATCGCGCAACCGGTCAACACGGTGCACAGGACTGCAATTAAGACAAAATTTTTAAACATCGTAAAGTCCTTTTTTATTTTTAATTATACTGTGATTAATCCTTGATCTTCTCCAGCTCCATAATCCGGCGCTGGATGGCATTGAGTTGTTGTTTTAACCCATCGACTTTCTGTTTCTTGTCCGCTGACCCCATGACCATGAACGGCGAAAATACCTTCATCGCGGATTCAAACAATTGCACGTTCTGGCGGGCGATGTCTTCGATATGAGCGTTCATTTTTTCTAAAGCCTGATTGGGCAGCAGGGTGATGCTTTTTTGCGCCGTGCCCAATTGTTCTGTCCAGTATTTCGACATTTGTTCCTGGTTTTTCAGCAGATTGTCCATCGCGTGATCGAGATAATGCGGCAACACCGGGCGGAGGTTGTTGCTGTACATGCGGATAATCTCGCGCAGGAATTTGATTGGCAAGAGATTCTCGCCCTTGGCTTCCTGTTCGACGATGATTTGCGTCAGCACCGTGCGCGTCAGATCTTCCTGTGTGCGCGCATCGACGACTTTGAGATCTTCGCCCTGACGCACCATGTCGGCCACATCGTCCAGCGTGATATATTGGCTGATTTCGGTGTGGTACAACCGCCGGTTGGCGTATTTTTTGATAATACTGGGGCCGTCTTTGCGTGGGGGCATGGGGAACTCCTGAACAGGCGTTTTTAAAACGCATCTTACATTTTAGATGGGACTAGTATACCAATCAAGCTTAAACCCTGCGTTAAAATTCGGGTGCTTAATTGCAACAAGGCCAGCGCTGCACCGCGTTTTGCATCATCTGTTTCTGACAAGACATGGACGGTTTGGTAAAACCGGTTGATGCCTTGTGCCAGTCGGAACAAATAATCGCACAACACGTTGGGCGCATAATGTTGCGCTGCTTCGTGCACGATATCGCCAAACTGCAATAACAACAGCGCCACGTCTTGTTGTGTGGCATCGATCATCAAATCGCCGGGCGCAAGGCCCTGTTCGGCTGCCTTGGCCAGCAAGGCGTTGAGACGCACGATGGTGTATTGGATATAGGGTCCGGTTTTGCCTTCGAATGACACGAATTTATCGAGATCGAAACTGTAATCGGATTTGGGATGGTTCATCAAATCCGCAAACTTGGCTGCTGCAAAACCAATGGCTTTCGTGGTGGCTGCAAAATCAGCCGGCGACATTTTGTCTTGTAAATTAATTTCATTGGCACGTTCCAGTGCTTTTTGCTGCACCATCTCCAGAAACTCGTCCAGCGATAACACGCTGCCGTCACGCGTTTTAAACGGCTTGCCGTCGGCACCGTTCATGGTGCCATAGCCAACATGCATAAATTCTGTCTTGTCTGCGTAACCCGCCTGGCGCGCGCCGCGAAACACCTGTTCGAAATGCAAGGCCTGCCGTTGATCCACCACATAGACGATACGGTCCGGCTTGAAATCGCGTGCGCGCTGGATGATGGTGGCCAGATCAGTCGTGCCGTAAATCACGCCACCATCCGATTTCACCAGCATCAGCGGCGGCACGGTGTATTTATCATCATCCTTGGCGACGAACATCACCAACGCGCCATCATCTTCAACGGCCAGGCCGCGCGTTTTGAGATCGTCCAGCATTGGCGGCACCTCGGCCTCCGTGTCGCTTTCGCCCAGCCAGTAATCGAAATGCACGTCGAGTGCGTCGGTTTTCTCACGCACATCAGCAAAGGTCAAATCGATAAAATGCTGCCGCAAGGCGCGATAGCCCGGATGACCCTGTTGCATCTGCGCCGTGATGATACCGATTTTTTTGCGTTCGTCCAGATCGGTTTTCGCGCGTGTTGCACCCTGTGGGTAGAGCAGACACAATTCATCAAAGGTGACCGGCGATTGTGTGGGAAACGGCCCGGGATTGTCATCCTGAAAATACGGCAGATCTGGTTGCAGTTTTTGAATTTCGTTGATCAGCATGCCCATCGGCAAACCCCAATCCCCCAGATGCACATCGCTGATGGTTTTGTGGCCGATGTAGTTGAACAGACGCTGCAACGCGTCGCCAATGATGGTGGTGCGGATATGCCCCACATGCATGCGTTTGGCTGCGTTCGGGCCGCAAAAATCCAGCACGATGGTTTCCACTTTGGCCGGCGGTGCGACACCGAGTTTATCGTGGGTTGCCTGGGTCGTTAACTGTGCCGCCAGAAACGCGGGCGTCAGTTTGAAATTGAGAAAGCCCGGTCCGGCAATGGTGATGTCACTGAAAATTGCGGCCAGGTTTGTGTCATCTTTGATCGCGGCGACAATTTTTTCGGCAATGGCGCGCGGCGGTTGGCCCAGTGTTTTAGCGCCCTGCAAGGCGGCGTTACATTGCACATCGGCCAGATCGGGGCGGTCGGCCACAGTCACACGCGCCAATGTGTCGGGCAGGCCCAATTGTGTGATGACAGGGGTCAGGCGTTCGGTCAGTTGGGCGAGTAACATGGTCTTTTCCGTCGGGCAAAAATCGCTAGACTAACCCTATGGCGAAAGACCGCAAAACGCAACCGAAGACCGGGACACGTGCAAAACCCGCAGAGGCGACATCGGAACAGGTGGCGCAGCATTTTATGCAGATCTGGCAGGATCAGTGGCAGCAAATGGCCGGACAGATGGGGGATAACGGATTTGGCCAAATGCCATTTGGCAGTGGCCTGAATTTCGGGCAAAATAACACTCATGCAAACCCCGTCCCCGATGCCGTCACGCGTGAACTGGCCACAGCCGCTTTGGCTGCAGCTGAGCAATGTCTGGAACTGCTTAAGCAATGCGCCATCCGGCTGGATGCGCTTGCCACACGGGTCGATCAATTGGATGGACGCGCCAAGCCAGCAAGCGCTGCAAAACCTGTACGCGCAAGCAAACAGCCAGCTCACAAAAAACCAGTCTCAAAACGCACATTTTGACATTGCCAAACATCTGGCAAGTGATGCCGCACAGCAATGGACCGATTTCCTGCGCGGACTGTGGCAATATCAGCAGCATCCGGCGACCCGTGTTGAGACAGTATGGGATATCGTTGCACAACAAGGTGCCGTCGCGTTAAAACGTTTGCCGACATCCCGCAAAAAACCGGGTACGCCTGTCTTATTAATACCCTCCCTCATCAACCGGTTTCATATTCTGGATCTGGCACCGGAGCATAGTTTTGCGCGTGCGCTGCAAACTGCTGGCCACGCGGTGTATCTGCTGGACTGGCATCATGATGTGACCTGTACATTACCGGCGTCAATCGACAATTGTCTCACCACCCATCTCTTGCCGGCTCTTGCGGCCATGCCAGACAAGCCGCATGTCATTGGTTATTGCATGGGTGGCACATTGAGTGTGCTGGCAGCACGGCAAGCGGCACAACAGATGCGCAGCCTGACCTTGATCGCCACACCGTGGGATTTTCATCAGCCCGACAGTTTTGCCGCGCAACAGTTTGGCCGTGCGGTGCAGGATATGCAGGCCAAAACACCCACCGACCATATCAAAGCCGATTGGCTGCAACTGCTGTTCTGGCAGCGCGATACCCTGGCAGCGTTGCATAAATTTAAAAGTTTTGCACACGCGGATATGACCGGTAGCGCCGCACAACGTTTCGTTCTGGCCGAAGACTGGCTGAACAGCGGCGTCGATCTGCCAACAGCGTTGCTGGCCGATTGTGCCGCAAACTGGTTTGTCGGCAATAAACCGTGCCGTGACACGATGTTGAAACCGCTGCGCAATCTGCCCATTCATCTGGTGGCGGCCAAGCGTGATAAACTGGTGCCGCCAGACAGTGCCTTTGCTTTACGCGCACCGCACGTCACACAAACCGTGTGCGATACAGGGCATATCGGTTTATTTGCCGGGGCCAAAAGTGCGGATGTCATCTGGCCGCAGGTGCAGCATTTTTTAGCTGCGCATAATGCGTGAGCCACGGTTGTTTTTAGCCCGTTAAGTCTTTAAAATTAAGCGCAGCATAAAAGCAGGAGATTTGCATGATGGATATCGTCATTACCGCCGCCAAACGCACGGCGATCGGCACGTTTAACGGCACCTTGGCCACGACACCCGCCCACATGTTGGGCGCGCATGTCATGCAAACGGTGATGACCGATAATGGATTGCAGGGCGACGATGTTGATCAGGTGATTTTTGGTCAAGTGTTGACGACAGGTGTTGGCCAGGGGCCAGCGCGCCAGTCTGCTATTCATGCCGGCATTCCGCACAGCAAGACGGCCTTGACGATCAACCAGGTCTGCGGGTCTGGCTTGCGGTCTGTCGCATTGGCCGCGCAGGCCATTCAAACGGGTGACAGCACGATTGTCGTGGCTGGCGGTCAGGAAAACATGTCATTGTCACCACACGCCATGCATTTGCGCAGCGGCACGAAATTTGGTGATGCGAAAATGGTCGACACCATGATCATTGACGGATTGTGGGATGCATTCGGCAATATTCACATGGGGATCACCGCCGAAAATGTGGCCAGCAGCTGCCATGTCACACGCGAAGCGCAAGACGCATTTGCTGCCAAGTCCCAGCAAAAAGCTGAAGCCGCCACAAAAGCGGGCCGTTTCAAAGACGAGATCACGCCGTTCACGATCAAAACTAAAAAAGGCGATATCGTGTTTGACACGGATGAGCATATTCGCAACGGCACAACCGTTGAAGCCTTGCAAGGCTTGAAACCGGCCTTTAAAACCGATGGCGGCACGGTCACCGCTGGCAACGCGTCCGGCTTGAATGATGGGGCAGCGGCGGTTGTGGTGATGTCGGCGGATGAAGCGACAAAACGTAACCTCAAACCACTGGTGCGCATTGTGTCCTATGCCACGGTGGGTGTTGATCCAAGTGTCATGGGCACCGGCCCCATTCCGGCCAGTGACGCGGCCTTGAAGAAAGCGGGCTGGTCAGTTGCTGATTTGGACTTGATTGAATCCAACGAAGCCTTTGCGGCGCAATCCTGTGCTGTGGCCAATGCGTTGCAATTTGATATGAGCAAAGTCAACGTCAATGGTGGCGCGATTGCGCTGGGTCATCCGATCGGTGCATCCGGCACGCGCTGTCTGGTGACCCTCATTCACGAAATGATCAAATGCGATGCGAAAAAAGGTCTGGTGACCTTGTGTATTGGTGGCGGCATGGGTATCGCCATGTGTCTTGCGCGCGATTAATTTAAAAAAAGAAAGACAAGACCATGACGGATCATAAAACAGCGCTTCATAAGACAGCTTTGGTCACAGGCGGCACACGCGGCATTGGTGCAGCAATTTCAAAATATCTGCAAAAGCACGGCTATCATGTCATCGCCAATTATCACAGCAATGATGATGCCGCCCATGCCTTCAAGGCCGAAACCAGTTGTGATGTCGTCAAGTTTGATGTCTCGAAATTCGCCGATGTGCAAAGCAAAGTTGCCGAGATCGTTGCAGCACACGGGCCACTGCATATCGTGGTCAATAATGCCGGGATTACTAAAGACGGTTTCCTGCACAAAATGTCGGAAGAGGATTGGGACAGCGTGATCGACACCAACCTGAAATCGGTTTTCAATGTCTGCCGTGCTATCGTGCCGGTGATGCGGGAGCAGAACTTTGGCCGCATCATCAATATCTCGTCAATTAATGCGCAAAAAGGCCAGATCGGCCAAGCCAATTATTGCGCCGCCAAAGCCGGTCTCATTGGTTTTACCAAGGCTTTGGCCTTGGAAGGCGCGCGCAAGAACATCACGGCCAACGTGATTTGCCCGGGCTATATCGAAACCGATATGACCGGTGCCATTGCGGCCGATATTCTGACCGAAATCATCAAATCCATCCCCGCCGGCCGCATGGGCAAACCGGACGAAATCGGTTCACTGGTCGCCTATCTGGCCTCCAAAGATGCCGCCTTTATCACGGGTGCTGTCTTCTCGGCGAATGGTGGACAGTATTTGGCTTAATTAAAAGAAAGTTATACCATGAAAAATATCAAATTTTTATTCATAGTTGCAATTGTATTTTTAAATTGTACGTCATCAAATGCAATGAATGGCAACTTGATGAGTGAAATGTGCTTCGGAAACGAAATTTCGCAACTTAATTGCGATTATTATATTGATGGTCTTTTTGACCAAGATCAAAACTACAGACAACTCTTAACATTGGATAATTCTTTATGGTATGATAAAGTTAGAGATAATCATTGCATACCGTTAGATGTAAGTTACAACCAAATTGAAAAAGTTATTAGAAATTATTTATTATACAATCCAGAAAATCTTCACTTAGATATGTCAGTCATATATTTCAAAGCTATGAAGAATAGCTTTCCTTGTAAATGATTTTGTAATTAAATACATCATTATATACTGATACTTGAGATATACTCTTTCTCGCGCTACATTAAAATTATATTTAATTACAGTGTGAGATCGTATATGCCCTTCCTCTCTTCTGCTTCCAAAGCGACTAAAATTTCTCTAGGCATTGTGGCGGGTCTTGTTCTGCTGATCGGCGTGGTGCCGTATGTGATCACCTGGAACCAGTACAAGAGCGTGATCACCGATAAAGTCGCGGCGCAATTGGGGCGTGAGATGGAGATTAACGGCAACGTGCGGTTTTCCATCCTGCCGCGCCCCGAAGCGCATGTGTCAGACATTGTGATTAAAAATCCGGCAGGCAGCACAACGAAAAACTTCTTGCAGCTGGATCAGCTGGATGTCGCTGTCGCCCTGTTCCCGTTGTTGCGCAAGAATATTGAGATTGAAAAAATCACGCTGGTCAAACCGGCCATTACATTAGAGAAAATGGCGAATGGTGCGAATAACTGGACATTTACGCCAACCAAAACTGAAAAAACCGAAGATGCAAAACCCGATACGGCGGCAGAACAGGCGACATCACTCAAGATCAACGATATTGACCTGCAGGATGCGTTTATTCGCTACGTCGATACACCCGGCAAATCGGTGCAGACGATTGGCCCGATCAATGCCAAATTGAATCTGGAATCGCTGCAAGGGCCATATGGCGCGAAGGGCGATATCACCTACAACAAAGCCCCGATTACATTCGATGTCGTTGTTGGTGCCAAAGATGCTGAAACAAAAATCATGCCGGTCACGGCTGATCTGAATATTGGCGGCAAGGATATGACCGCCCGCTTCAAGGGCAATATCACGCAAGGCGACGCTTTGTCTGTCTCTGGTGATATCACGGCACAAAGCAACGATGTCGCCAGTGTGCTGAATGCGATCGCACCAGCCAGCGGTAAAGACGCCGCGAAAGACGCCAAAAAAACAGAATTGCCAAAAGGGTTGAACAGTTTTGATCTGAAATCACAATTGCTCTACAGCGCGAATAAGATCGCCTTGCCCGGTCTGCAGATCAAAGGGGATGGTCTGGATATTCTGGCTGACACGATTATCACAACAGGCGCGCGCACCAATGTGTCACTGGATATCAGCCGGTTGAGCGTGCCGCCGTCCTTGGTGGGTGGTGACGATGCCGGGTCTGCAGATAACAAAAAGTCAGACCATACGCCGTTGGTTGAGGTCATGCAAAATGGCTTTAACAGTGCGCAGAAGATTCTGGATATCGCGATGCCGACCGCGCCGCTGGACATTATCGTCAGTGCCGATGCGATCAGTTTGCCGGGCAAGCCGAGCATTCGTGACATGCGTTTGGCAGCTTCCAGCGACCAAAATCAATTCACCTTGCAAAGCCTGCAGGCCAAGCTGGCGGGTAACACGCATATTGCGGTGACCGCGAAGGCGCCATTGGGCGCCGACAAAAAACCGACACAGCTGACGACAACGCTTGTCATGAGCAGTGATAATCCGGCGTTGGCGTTTTCAGCCGATGCCACGACAAATGCAGCGGGCAAGAATGATCCGATCAGCATCAATGCCACAGCAACCTTGAACCGCAAGAGTTTATTGTTGCAACCGGTGCAGATCACGCAACAAGGTCAGACTTTGAATGGTGCGATTGTGTACGAGCCAAAAGCAGCGATGCCATTGGCTGTCTCGTTACGCGGCGGAGCCTTGAATCTGGACAGCTTCAAATCGGCGGATGCAGCAAAATCTGCTGCGGCGTCTGGTGATACTGCGAAAACAGATTCGTCATCCTCCATCTTGAATCGCCTGAAAGGATTTAAGGCGCAGTTTGATGTCGCCATCGACAAGGTCATCACCGGCGGCAAAAATTTGCGCCATGTGACCGCCAAAGGCACATTCAGCGAAGCGGGTTTGAATCTGCAGCAGGCACAGGCCAATCTGGAAGGATTGGCTTTGGGGACAGCCGGGACAATCGGCAAATTGTCGCCGGTCGGTGATCTGAATTTGACCGTGCAAGGCAATACAGCGAATTTGAGCCAGACCTTGCAAGCCCTGGGCAATGCCGAGGCACGCAATCTGGGTACGACGAGTTTCAATGGTACAGTCAAAGGCGATTTAGCGAAAATGGCACTCAACCTCGACGCCAAACTCGATCAAGGTGCTGGCAAAATCAACGGCAATGTGCTGGGTCTGGATGATGGCAAGCCGGGTTTTGATGGCACGATAGCCCTCAATCATCCAGAGACGGCCACCATCGTGCGCAATTTTGCGAAAATGAGTCCAACCAGTAATCTGGGTGCCTTTGCGTTGAATGCCAAAATCAATTATGCGGGCGATACCATCAAGGCCGATAATTTTGCCGTAAAACTGGGCAGCGCCGGCGGCGTGACGGGCAGTGTCGACGTGACACCGAAGGGCACGCAAAAAGACATCAACGCCACGATCAAAGCGGATAAACTCAATCTGGCCGCGCTGATGGGCGACGACACACCAAATGCTGCAGCCAAAGGCAGTGCCTCAGGGCCTGCAGCGCATGGTAATGATGGCTGGTCGCGTGACCCGATCAATCTGGAAACCTTGCGCAATTTGAACGGCAAAGTCACCGTCAAAGTCGGTGAATTACTGTATAAGGATTTCGTTATCCGCAACTTCAACAATGATCTGGCGTTTGCCAACGGCACAATGAAATTGAATGATCTGAGCGCTGATTTGTTTGAGGCCGGACGGTTTGTGGTGAATGGCACGCTGGATGCCGGTGCTGCGGGTCAGGCCCATAAAGGCCAGTTCAATATCAATTTCAAGGACACGGATGCGGCGAAATTCTTCAATGCGCTGGACTCCAAATTGTTCCAGTCCGGAACCTTCAGTGGCCAGCAGCAATTGAATTTTAACGGTGCCAGCCCGTATCAGATTATCAACAGCTTGAATGGTGACGGGCAATTGAATATCCGCAAGGCCGTGGCGAATGGCATTGATCTGGATGCCTTGGCCGCGAAACTGGATCGTCCAAACAGCGTCAGCGATTTCATGGCGATTGCCGATCAAGCCCAAGCGGGTGGTACAACCGATATCGGCGATGTCGATGTGCCGATCTCAATCCGCAACGGAATTGCCACGATTACCCAAACCACGGTGAAAACGAAACTGACAGCCACGAATTTTGGCGGCACGGCCGATCTGCCGGCGAAGCTGGTGAATATGAGCGGACAGATTACGTTTACCGAACAAAAAAACATGCCGCCGCTGAGTTTGCGCATCACCGGCCCGTTCAGTGCCCCACGCAAGGAGCTGGATAAAAACACGTTGCAGCAATTCGCGCTGCAAAAAGGTTTGGGCAAATATCAGGATAAAATCACCAACAAGATCGACAAGCTGATCGGTGATAAAATCCCGGGCGGATCCGGCGGGGCTTTAGGTGGCGCGCTGGGGAATTTGCTGGGCGTGAAACCAAAAGCTGCCGTGCCGGTTGTCACGCCCGCCGCAGAAACGCCAACACCACGTGCTGCACCTGTGTCTGCTCCTGCTGTAGTAGAACCTGTTGCAGCTCCAGCCGCTGTTGAACCTGCGCCCGCAGCAGCAACACCGGAACCTGCAGCTGCGGCGACACCAACGCCAGACGCAGCACCCGCTGCAACAGACGCTGCACCGGCGCAATAAATTTTTCATGACTATAAAAAAGGCCGGAGATGTTCCGGCTTTTTTTGTACCTAATTTAACTCATGCCAAGCTTGTTGCTCTTTTATTTATAATGTCATTGCAAATTCAGTTGTGTACCCTGACATCTCGGATCTTTTTGTGCATAGTCCGCTGCTGATTTTTGGTCATGAACCCCAGCAGCAATTGTTTCACTATAGGATACGCGACGAATCAATTGTGTTTTGCCGTTTTGCACAGCATCGTGATATGTTTCCGCCATCTGTTCGACATACCCTTCGGCATGCGCTCTGTAAACGCTGACGACACACTTATTGTTTTCGTCTAGATCAATTTGAAATGGGCTATGCGTTCGGTCATGTTTTGCAATTTTGAGATAAGCATGAAACAGCGTGTTGCTAAACATGCTGTAAGTAAAATCACCTTCATCACCGCGCATGACGGGTAATGTTTCACTGTCTTGTGCCTGTGCGCATGTTGCCAGGCAAACCGAACCAAACAAGATCATTTTTTGCAGACGTGACGACATGATGTTTGATCCTTGGCAGCCGGTGTAAGAAGCTTACTCAGGATTTATCATTATGTCCACGATTTTATTTTGCATCAATCAGCGATTCATGAGCCAATCCCTTAAACCCTGTCGCCACCATATAAATCTCCGGCGATTCTTTGCGGCTGGCGGCGGGTTTGATGTGTTGGACTTTGGTGAAGTGTTTTTTGAAATCCTGCAACAATGCGCCTTCGGTGCCGCCCTGGAACACTTTGGCCACAAAGACGCCGTTAGGGGCCAGCACCTGTTTGGCGAAATCCCAGGCGAGTTCGACCAGATGCGTGACGCGCAAATGATCGGTGTGGCGATGGCCCGTGGTGTTGGCGGCCATGTCAGATAACACCACATCAGCTTTGCGGTTGTCCAGCAGATCAATCAAGACATCCGGCGCATCGGCATCGTTGAAATCTTTTTGAATGACAGTGGCGCCATTGAGCGGTTGCATTTCGAGAATATCGAGCGCGATGACCTTGCCCCGGCTATCCGGTTTTTCCGTGCCTATGCGTTGCACGGCAAGCTCTGTCCAGCTGCCGGGGGCGGCCCCCAGATCAATCACTGTTTTACCCGGCGTCAGAAATTTCAATTTGTCATCGATCGCCATGAGTTTATACACGGCCCGCGCGCGCCAGCCATCCGCCCTTGCCTGTTGCACGAACGGATCATTAATCTGCCGATTCAACCAATCCTTTGAACGCGGCGTCAGTTTTTTGTTTTTGACAGTATTGCGTTTGACACGCGACAGGCCAATGGATGATGGAGGTTTTTGTTCAGTCATGATGGGTGCAGTTTACGCGAAGGACAAAGGATTAAGCAACCTGCGGTGTGCCAGGTGTTGCGGGACCATCATTATCATTGTGATGACGCTGGCCTGTAATCGCGTCGCGGGCAACGTCAAACATGGCGCGGAAAACATTTTTTTCGCCTTCTTTGGGAACAGCAATCGCGGAAAACAAACTGCCTAACAACCAGCCAACACCTGATCCGCGTTTAGTTTTATCATGGCTTATATGCCCGCTCCACAAATAGCCCAGATCGCAGAGGCTGGCGAATAAAGCGCCGGCAAAAAGCGGGCGTCTGCTGATTTCATCTATATTTTGGCCAAAGTCGCGGATCGTTTCGTGTTTTGATGTTTGGCACGGCTTAACCGCCAGACGTAACAGATTTGCTGGTGCTTCGCTGACGGTATCGAATGCTTGTTTGGTATAAGTGCCGACCGGTGTCGTTTGTAAATAATGTTTTGCATTTCTAAAAACTGACAGCTTTGAAAGCTGCTGGTCATAGACACTGCCGGGAAAATTATTCGCAATCGTCCGCGTACAAGCGACAAAACCGCCAAAGGCCGATACTAATTCTGGATAATTCTTTTGCTGCCAGGCATTGACAGCCATAAACCCGTAGCCACACATCGACAAGCTGTATTGTGTTACAACACCTGTGGGCGTTTTCCCATCAATGGAGCCAGCACCGCAAGCCAATAAAAATGCACCACCCATGTATGGGTTATCATTTAAACTGGCGCCGTCTGCTAATGCATAGGTTAAAGCAGCCGCAGGAACGCCATATTTCACGATCGGGGATTCAGGGCGCAGCATTTTATACATGCGCTAAATAATAGCAGTAACTTCAAATTATGTCAATATTAATCAGTCGTGCTCTGATCTGTTTCCATCCGCCATGGTGCTATCATGCCCATGGCACGGAAGCCGGCGTCGATGTAGTGGACTTCGCCCGAGGTGGCCGCTGACATGTCGGACAATAGATAAACGGAGGCGTTGCCGAGGTCGTCGAGTGTCACAGTGCGGTTTAAGGCCGCTGTTTGTTCGGCGGTGCGGAAGGTGTAGCGCGCGTTGGCGATGGCAGAACCCGCCAAGGTTTTCATCGGGCCGGCGCTTAAGGCGTGGACACGAATATTTTGCTGGCCGAAGTCAGCGGCGAGGTAACGCACGGATGACTCAAGTGCGGCTTTAGCCACACCCATGACGTTGTAATTGGGAATGACGCGTTCCGACCCGATATAGGTCAGGGTCAGCAAGCTGCCGCCGCGTGGCATGATTTCCGAGGCGCGGCGCGCGATCGAGGTGAAGGAATAACACGAAATATTCATCGTGTTCAAAAAGTTTTCCAGGCTGGTGTCGCAATAACGGCCTTTTAATTCATCTTTATTTGAGAACGCGATAGCGTGAACCAGAAAGTCGATATCACCCCATTGTTCTTTGATGTCGGCAAAGGTTTTGTCTAATGCGGCTTCGTCTGTTGCATCACATTCCACCAGAAACGGACTTTTCTGACCTGCTTGGGCAAAACCAGCCACCAGCGGTTCGACACGTTTTTTGAACGCATCGTTCTGATAGGTGAAACCCAGTTCCGCCCCCTGATTGTAACAGGCTTCGGCGATACCCCAGGCGATGGAGCGGTCATTGGCGATGCCCATGATCAGGCCCTTTTTGCCAGCCAGAATGCCGTTGGCAAAAGGATTGTTGCGTGGATTGCTCATGGGGGTTTAGTCCTTAATTTTCGAGAAGGCCAAAGTAGCGTTCGTGCCGCCAAAGCCGAAAGAGTTACTTAAAATCGTCTGGTGATCGACATTGTCCTGACGCGTCAACACCAGCGGCAAATCGCCAACCGCCGGATCAACCTCGGTCACATTGGCGGAGGCCGTGATAAAGCTGTGTTGCATCATCAGCAAGCAATAAATCGCTTCCTGCACGCCAGTGGCCCCTTGCGAATGACCCGTCAGGGATTTGGTCGATGAAAATGGCGGCGCTTTGTCACCGAACACGGCGCGCATGGCGTCCAACTCTTTCATGTCCCCCACCGGTGTCGAGGTGCCGTGTGTGTTGATATAGGTAATCGGTGTTTTGACCGTAGCCAACGCCAGTTCCATACAACGTATGGCGCCTTCGCCACTTGGGGCCACCATATCGACACCGTCGGAATTGGCGCCGTAACCGGTAAGTTCCGCATAGATGTGCGCGCCACGCGCTTTTGCATGTTCATACTCTTCCAGCACCAGCATGCCGCCACCCGCCGCAATGACGAACCCGTCGCGTGTCGCATCATACGCGCGTGATGCGGTTTCGGGGGTGTCGTTGTATTTTGAGGACAAGGCTCCCATCGCGTCGAACAACGCGGATAACGCCCAGTCCAGTTCCTCACCACCACCAGCAAACACAATGTCCTGCTTGCCGAATTGAATGAGTTCGGCACCATGACCGATGCAATGCGCCGAGGTCGAACAGGCCGACGAAATCGTGTAGTTGACACCCTTGATCTGGAATGAGGTCGCAAGGTTGGCCGAGACCGTGCTGCACATGGCTTTTGGCACGGCATACGGGCCAACGCGTTTCGGGCCTTTATCCATCGTGATCAACGCGGCTTCGACTAAGGCACTGGTCGACGGGCCGCCGGACCCGGCGACAATCCCGGTGCGCGGATTGCTGACATCACTTTCTGTCAGTTTCGCATCGGCGATCGCCTGTTGCATGGCGATATACGTATAAGCGGCCCCCGGCCCCATGAAGCGCAAAATGCGGCGGTCGATTTTCTCTTCGATATTGAGGTTTTTGACCGGGCCATACACATGACTGCGGAAATTCATTTTCGCATAGTCGGGTGCTGCCACAATGCCGGACGTGCCGTTTTGCAACGAGGCCGTCACTTCATCCTTGTCATTGCCGATGGCGGACACGATGCCAATGCCGGTGACGACGACGCGTCGTAATGCTGTCATGAACGGCTACTCCGGTGCAGATAAGTGTTACGAGCGGGGTTCTTTTTATAAAGCGGATAACGTTTTGGTGCTGTCACATCCTGCTTCATATCATGAAGCAAACCCGTCCAGGTACTGCCTATTGTATTTAAAAAAGTTTTCGCAACTGCTTGAAAATTTAACATGCTGATTTATTCGCTTTGACCAAGGGCGCGCGGATTGGCAAACAGGCCCACGCGCAGATCGTTCGCTTCATAAATCAATTGCCCGTCGACAAACATTTTGCCATCCGCAATGCCCAGCACCAATTTGCGATTGATCAGGCGTTTGATGTCGATCTGGTAGGTCACCCGTTTTGCTTCCGGCAAGACCTGGCCGGTGAATTTCACTTCGCCAACGCCAAGCGCGCGGCCCGAGCCTTGGGCACCGGTCCAGCCCAGATAGAACCCGACCAATTGCCACAAGGCGTCAAGACCCAGACAGCCCGGCATGACCGGGTCGCCCAAAAAGTGACATTGGAAAAACCACAGATCCGGCTTGATATCCAGCTCGGCGCGGATTTCGCCTTTGCCGAATGCACCACCCTCGAGCGAGGCATGCGGAATGCGATCGAACATCAACATCGGTGGGGCCGGCAATTTGGCATTGCCCGGACCAAACAATTCGCCACGCCCACAGGCCAGCAAATCATTGAAATCATAAGACGCTTGTGGCGTGAACGGGAATGGCGACAGGGCGGCTGCGGTCGTCATGGCAATCCTTTAGCGGAGAATGGGAATATGGGCAAAGTAATAGCAGAAAAGAGGTGCCAGGCCAAGTCTGCTTAAGGCTTGTCAATAGTCATAAGGTCTCTTAAAACAGAAATCATTTGTTTTTGAGATTGAATCATGATTGCCAATAGAACCATCCATTGCGTGATTGCCTACGCCGAAAATCGGGCGTTTGGCAAAGATCAGGGCCTGCCGTGGGATTGCCCGGAGGATTTGCAGCATTTCCGCGATACGACACGCGGCCATACCCTTATCGTGGGCCGCAAGACATTGCAGGCATTGCCCGCACAGGCGCTGCAAAACCGTCATGTTATTGTGTTGTCCAGAACCATGAGTCATGATTCGACTGATGCGTATAAGCAGAATAACATTGTATTTGTCCCCAGCCTCGAGGCTTTACCGGCAGCTGTTCAGGCAGCGCCGTCAGAGAAGGCTATTTCCGCTATCGGCGGCGCAAACGTTGTATCGCAACTCTTTATGCGCGACATGATCGATGATTTGACCCTCAGCAAAATCAAAGGCTGTTACGACGCGGATTGTTTTTTGCCAGAAGCATTTTTACAAGCGGCGCGGCATTGGAGTGTGACCCGTACAGACAAACGCGACGCCTTTACCATTCAGTATCTGAAAAATCCACTGTTGCAAGTCGCCTGAGAAAGGTTGTTCAATTATGCAGATTATACCTGTCAAAACCGCTTTGGTGCGCCCTGGCGATAAAGTAGAGACACTGCTCGATACGGCTTTAACGGCCCTGGCAGAAAACACCATTGTCTGCATCACGTCGAAAGTCATCAGCCTGTGTGAAGGGTCGGTCATTCCCAAAGCAGATGTGGCTGATAAATATGAACTGATCAAACAAGAAGCCGACGCCTATCTGCCGAAACCGGACCATAACCCGTATGACGTGCATCTGACGATCAAAAACAAAATTTTGATTGCTACCGCCGGCATCGATGAATCAAACGGTGAAGATATTTACATTCTCTATCCGCGCGATATTCAAGCGTCGGCCTGGCGCATCTGGTCGTATTTGCGGATGCGGCATGGCGTGCAACATCTGGGCGTGTTGATCACCGACAGCCACACAACACCGCTACGCTGGGGCGTGACCGGCATCGGACTGGGCTGGTGCGGGTTTGAACCCTTGTACGATTACCGCGGCAAGCCCGATTGTTTTGGCAAACCCTTGCGCATGACGCAGATCAACATGCTGGACGCGCTGGCCGTACCCGCCGTCTACATCATGGGCGAAGGCGCGGAACAAACCCCGATTGCACTGATTACCGACGCGCCGAAAGTGACGTTTCAGGATCGCGCACCAAATGCGAATGAAATTGCGGCAACACAGATTGCGATTGAAGATGATTTGTATGCGCCGATTTTGACAAAGGCGGGCTGGGTGCGGAAATAGTTTCATTTCTGACGCAAGTTTTCGCGTTGATGTAAATCGTCTTTAATAGTTTTTAGATGCAGAAACTAAAACGCCAGTAATTCAGCATAACGCGCCAAACGCTCCTGAACATTGTTTGTGTAATGCTTTGTATGTGTTTCATTATCCAAAGTATAATCATAATCTGATTTTTCAAAAAGAGCGTGATCTCCAGGCGTGAACCCATATTTTTCCATAGCTTCCTCTGGTTTGCTCTGTGCAAACGTGTTTACTTTTGCTTGCAAGGCATGACCAACCGCTTCATGAAAAACTACACTTTTATTTTCTTGCCAAGACTTATCTAGTATGGATGTATTTGCAGGCTTGATTCCCAAAACAGGATCGAGTCCCTGTTGTTTTTGCTTGAGATAAAGAGAGGAAATCAAAGAAAGAACCGTTACTGCCGCCGCGACCGGATAAGACAACACATGATTAAACGCAAAAGTTCCAGCAAGATACGAAGGAATTACCGCTAACTTTGTAAACGACAAATCAAAAGAGCCTATTGAAATATTATAGTCAGCATTGCAGACTAAAAAAACTTTATCAGATTCAGCATTATAACTTGCTAATGCTGTACTTGATCTTGCACCATTTTTCCTAAAGAAAACACGCTTATTTTTTTGCTTTCCAGACACGATTCCTTCTTCAGCCATGGTGTCGACAAAAGTCGCGTACAACTTACTGTTGGTCTTCAATTTGTCACAACGTTTTGTTGCTCTCCAGTGTTCTTCCGTCGGCTCGCTAGCGCAAAATCTGTCATTCAGTTTCTCGGAAAATTGTTTCGTATACTGATAAAACGAGGGAGAAAAAAACTCGACGCCGTTTATCTGTGTTTGATATGTTTCAAGAAAACTGTCCCGCTGTTTTTTTGGCAACGTTTGTGAATACTGGTAAGCCGCTACAGCCAATGGGTGAATATCCTTTGCAATCCGAGATAAAAAATAAGAATCTGCTTCCCATATCGGATTTTCCAATTTTAAAGCCGCTTTTAACCCATGTCTTTTGTTTAATTCTTTAGCGTTACGCAGAAAATCTTTCGCTGTATAATTATTCACTGTTTCGCTCACGATAAAGCCTCGGTTAATTTTACCCCTTAATTAATTACACAATATTTTTAATATGTCAATAAATTAATCGTCAAACGTTTCATCTTTATACGCACCCCAAAAGCTCGTCTTGGGCAGCCAGCCCTCAAAGCCTTGGATTTTGGCCTCACACCAGTCTCTTCGGCAGCGCTCTAAGCGACCCGTAACTTCGGGTTCGACGCGGGCTTGGACGCGCGCTGTTGTGTCCGGTTTGGCATACAGGTTTTGTGGTTCTTTTCCACTGACAATCAGGCCGCGATAGTGATTGAGCATGACCTTGTGCGCCCAGCCCGTACTGCCGTCCTGGGTGCGGGCTTTGCGCCAGTGTTCGAATTCCTGCACGATTTCAACCGGCAGGCCTTTGCGTCTGATGACCCAGTCGATGGGATAGCGCGTTCCTGGCCCCGTGCGCAAATTGACTTCGGGTGACGCCAGCATAACAAAGCGCGGCAATTTTTCTGCCGCGTCATCGGCGTTACTGCCTGCGGCATAAACCGGCCGCATAGAGAAACAGCCTGCTCCGCAGAACAGGCTGATCATCAATGCGAGTAATACAATGCGTGAACGCATCCGTTCGAGACCTTAATGCGACGCTGTGGCAGCGCTTTCGATGCTGGCCTTAACGATTTTATCCGGATTGGCGGGTGGCTCACCCGCGTTGATTTTATCGACGACATCCATACCCGAAACCACTTCACCAAAGACGGTGTATTGACCATTCAGGAAACCATTATCGCCAAAAGAGATAAAGAACTGGCTGTTGGCTGAGTTGGGATCGCTGGTGCGGGCCATGCCCAATGTGCCACGCACATAAGGTGTCTTGGTAAATTCCGCTTTCAAGTTCGGCTTGTCCGAACCGCCGGTACCGGTACCCGATGGATCGCCGGTCTGGGCCATAAAGCCCGGGATCACGCGGTGAAAAATCACGCCATCGTAAAAGCCGCTTTTCGCCAGTTCTTCGATACGCGCGACATGATTTGGTGCCAGGTCAGCACGCAACGCGATCACAACTTTGCCTTTGCTGGTTTCCAGCACAAGATTGTCATGGGTCTGTTTACTTGTTTGAGCCGATGTGGCGGCTGTTGTGGTTGTGGTCACCGTTTTCTCCTTTTGAACGATCGTGTCTGTCGCATAAGCGAGAGCTGGGGCTGCCAGCATGATTAAAGCCGCAAACAATGTTTTCATCGCGTCCTCGTGGGGTTGGATTTATCGTATCTTTGGCTGGATTAAAGAACGTGTCAACCATCAATGACGGGAAAAGAGTTGCTTCACCTATCACAGACCTTTATGATGCAACGACATTTTATCGTTCTTATGGAGAATCGTTTTGGCCGATCAGGCACCCGCACCATCCCTCGCCGCCGATCCCGCAGACGCGCCACAAAAACCGTATGATCCGGTTCTGTTGGCCAAGGCTTTGACCGCCTTGCTGGACGAGAACAAAGCCGAGGAGATTTTGGCCATTGATCTGCGTGGCAAGACCAGCATTGCCGACACGATGATTATAGCTTCGGGGAAATCGAACCGTCAGGTGAGCGCGCTTGCGGGCCGTATCGTCGACATGCTGCGCGAAGACTATGGCATGCGCGCGCGGTGTGAAGGCCAGAGCGAAGGCGACTGGGTGTTGATCGATGCCCAGGATGTCATCATCCATTTGTTCCGCCCCGAAGTGCGCACATTTTACGCTTTGGAAAAAATGTGGGCCATTCCCGGCGGTCCAGTCGATAAAGCACCAAATAGTCGTGATATCATTTAACTGACAATGCAGGCTTGCCAGATCATCATCGTTGGCAAACACAAAGATGCACACGCCAATGCGTTAGCCGACGACTATAAAAAACGCCTGCCCGGCAAAATAACCGAAACGATATTAAGCGCTTCGCTGTTGCCCAGTGCTGTGCAGCGTCAGGACAAAGAAGCCGCCGCTATTCGCGCCAGTGTATTGCCGGGTCATCGCATGATCATTCTGGATGAACGCGGTCAGAATGTAACGAGCCTGACGTTTGCACAGTTAGTTGACAGCTGGACACATGCGGGACTCAATCTGTGTTTTATCATTGGCGGTGCCGATGGTGTGCATGACAGCTTGCGGCAGGACGCGCATTATCTGTTGAGCTTTGGCAAATTGACCTGGCCGCACCGGTTGGTGCGTGTGATGTTATATGAACAAATCTACCGCGCGCACAGTATCAACACCCGACATCCGTATCATCGCGAATAAAATGCTTGCGATTATAAAATAAAGTCTTTAGCGTTAAAATATCACTTTTTGAAAGTCATTGACTTTATGATTCGCACGCACCGCACGATATGGTTTTGGAACTGGGCTTAGCCCTGTTTATGTGCGTCTAGACTTTACAGCGAATCCCTCCGATTCCATTTATCAAAATCAAAATTCAAGGTATCACCATGTCCATTTCCATGCATGGCGCGTTTGCGCCTATTCGTCCGCCTGAATACGATTCAAGCGATTATCACCAACAAATCCAGGCGCTTGAAAATCTCCGCGACCCGCATTTAAGCCACGGGAAGAAGATCGAGCATCTGTCGCGTCTGTCCATCCAGTCCTTATCGATTGGCCTCATGACCTATGGTGTGTCGCTGTTTCGTGAAAATATGATTCCGGTCAGGCTGGACCGGCCAGACATTATCGATTTATGCGGTACGGGCGGCGATAACAGCGGCAGCTTTAATATTTCGACGACGGCCTCGTTCGTCGTCGCCGGTGCCGGCATCGGCGTTGCCAAGCACGGCAATGTCGGCGTGACTAGCAGAAGCGGCAGCCTCGATGTGTTGCGCGCCTTGGATGTCACGATTCCAAGCGATGAAGACGCAGCGCGGACGCAATTCGACAAGGCCGGGATTTGCTTCCTGTTTGCACAGAATTTTCACCCGGCGTTTAAAAACTTTGCCCAGGCGCGTAAAGATCTTGCCGCACAAGGACATCGTACCTTATTTAATGTGATGGGGCCGTTATTAAACCCTGCCAGTGTGTCGTATTCATCGTTGGGTGTTGCGCATCCGGCTTTAATCCCGATGATGACGCAAACTTTGATGAACACGGGAACAGCGAAAGCGTTGATCTATACTAGTCAAGGTCTCGATGAATTATCTTTGGCCGGCTGCAATCAGATCGGCGAAATCAACATGCCTACTCATGCACATCCCAAACCGGTTTTGATAGGTCGCACATTTTATACACGTTGTGCTGCCGATTTTGGTTTGCCGACTTGCCGGATCTCAGATTTGCAAGGCGGTACGCCAGGTTAGAATGCCACGATCACCCATGCAATTTTAACGGGGCGCGAACAAGGCGCAAAACGCGACATGGTATTACTCAATGCAGGTGCTGCCATTTATACGGCTTCGTCAGGCATTAACCTGATCGAGGGGATTGCCCAAGCACGCGACAGCCTCGACAGCGGCGCGGCTTATAAAACATTGCAACGGTGCCGACTATGAGCATTCTCGACACCATCGTTGCGCACAAGCACCTTGAAATCGCACAGATGCCTGATATTGTGCAGCCGCCCGCCTGCACTTGCGATATCTCCCAAATCTTTCAAAACCATCCGGTTTTAATCGGTGAAATTAAATATGCGTCACCGTCTGCTGGCAATCTGGCGGTATCAGGCAATCCAGCACAGATTGCACAGGATTACGTTACAGGCGGTGCAGACATGATTTCTGTTTTGACTGATGAACGATTCTTCAAAGGATCATTTGCTAATTTGCAAGCGGTTCGTGCCACAACTGATCTTCCGCTACTGTGCAAAGATTTTATCCTGCATGACAAGCAAATCCGTTATGCACGTTTTTGTGGGGCTGACCTATGTTTGTTAATCGTCAAAATCTTATCCATCACTGAATTACGTGGATTGAAACAATGCGTTGAAGGTTTGGGCATGCAAGCCGTGATTGAAATCCAAACTGCTGATGAATTGCAAATTGCCTTGTCTATCGACCCGCAGATTATTTTGTTGAACAACCGCAATCTCACTGATTTTACCATCGACCGGCAACAGACGATTGATTTATTAGAGCTTATTCCGCAGCCGATTAAAGCCATTGTGGCGTCTGATATCCATATACCGGATGACTGCCGCACTTTCCCAGCGCGCACCGATGGCTTTCTGATTGGCACAGCATTGATGCAATGTGCTGATAAAATCGGTTTTTTACAGGCTTGCCGCGCGTGATTATTTTTGCAAAAAACACTTGCATCACACAGCTATTTTGCTTTATAACCGAATCATGACGCACACACGCATCATCACTGGTTTCTGGAATTGGGCTTAGCCCATCTTTTTGCGCGTCTAAAATTTACATTTTATTTTTTTCTCTCTTAAAGCAAAACACAGTCGATCATCATAACTGATCGACACTGGAACTGCGTTCTGTTTGTTATTTTGCTTGTTTGAGAAAAGCTCTTTTCCCCTCTTTTTAAAAGGAGATCCCGCATGTTGAGCGGTTCTAAATCCATGCCTGATCAAAACGGCTTTTTCGGTGAATTTGGTGGACGTTTTGTTCCCGATACGCTGGTACAGCCGTTGATCGAATTGGAACAGGCGTATCAGGCGATCAAAGATACGCCAGATTTTAAACACACCTTGTCTGTCACACTCAATGATTTTGTCGGACGGCCGACAGCACTTTATCACGCAACATCCTTGTCCGGTTATTTGGGCGGCGCCCAGATTTATTTGAAACGCGAGGACTTGGCGCATACCGGTGCGCATAAAATCAACAATGCCGTCGGGCAGATTTTGCTGGCGAAACATATGCGGAAAACCCGCGTGATTGCCGAAACGGGTGCCGGGCAACATGGTGTGGCAACGGCCGCGGCCGCGGCCAAAGCCGGTCTGGACTGCGTCATTTATATGGGTGCCGACGACATGGTACGGCAACAACCCAACGTATTGCGGATGCGATTGCTGGGCGCACAGGTGATTGGTGTGACGAATGGTTCACGCACGTTGAAAGACGCTGTCAGCGAAGCAATGCGTGACTGGGTCACGAATATTGAGACGACCTATTACGTGCTGGGATCAGCCCTTGGGCCACATCCTTACCCCATGATCGTGCGTGATTTTCAGCGTGTGATTGGCATCGAAACACGCGCGCAAATTCTGACAACGGCTGGCCGGTTGCCGGATGAAATTGTGTCATGCCTGGGTGGCGGCAGCAATGCCATTGGCATGTTCTATGCATTTCTGGACGATACAGATGTTGCACTGACCGCCATCGAAGGTGGCGGCACCGGTATTGCGTACGGTACGCATGCCGCGCGATTTTCCGGCGGGCGGGTCGGCATTTTTCAGGGCATGAAAACCTATGTGCTGCAAAACAATCATGGCCAGATTAACTTGACGCACAGTGTATCGGCCGGTTTGGATTACGCCGCCGTTGGGCCGGAACATAGTTTTTTGATGCAGCAGAAACGTGTGACGTATCACTATGCCGGAGATGACCAGGCGCTGGCGGCATTTAAATTGTTGTCCGCCAAAGAGGGTATTATTCCCGCCCTCGAATCTGCGCACGCCTTGGCTTACGGCTTTGATGCCGCGCGCCAACGCGCCAAAACCGACATTCTCATTATCAACTTGTCCGGTCGCGGCGACAAAGACCTTAATCTGATTTCAGGAGACCTCTGATGACACACGACCGCATTGCTGACGCTTTTGCCAAGCCTTATCCCCTCGTTATTCCGTATATCACCATCGGCGACCCCGATCTCGCCACGACCCGGCAATCTGTCATCACGCTGGCCAAGGCTGGTGCCGGCATGATCGAATTGGGGTTGCCGTTCAGCGATCCAATCGCCGACGGGCCAACCATTCAACGCTCCACTGAACGCGCGCTGAAAAACAAATTCGGCTTGACAGATGTTTTCGCTATGACCAAAGCACTACGCGACGAAGAGAAAATCGAAACACCGTTTGTGTTGATGTCTTACGCCAATCCGATTTTCAACTACGGTTTTGAAAAGTTTTGCCGAGATGCCGTTGCCAATGGCATTGATGCGGTGATTATCACCGATATGCCGCCGGAAGTATCGGAAGAGTATCTGGGCCATGCCAAAGAAAACGGGTTGGGAACCATATTCTTGTGTTCACCCACCACCTCGCCGGAACGCTTGCAATTGATTGACCAGTCCAGCACCGCCTTTGTTTATTACGCGTCGCGCACGGGTGTGACCGGGGCCAGCGCAGAATTGCCGGAGGGTTTAGGCTCACGCGTTCGTCAGGTCAGAAACAGCCTGCAACATAACAAACTCTGTGTCGGCTTTGGCATTTCGCGTGAGGCGCATATGCATCATTTGGCATCGCATGTGGATGGCTTGATCGTGGGCAGTGCGATTATTGAACTGTTTGAACGTCATAAGGAAACAGCCTTGCAAAGTGTATTGGGTCTGTTCACGGCCAATCTGGTCGAAGCCGCCAGCCACCACCGGAAGTTTCCAAGCCCGATTAAAATACCGGTCGAGATCTAAAATCAAACGCTTTGATGCCAGTCTCTCTTGTTGACGTCTTTCGTGTCCGCTTCTCTCTTGCATGCGCGTAGTGTTTGATTCACAATGCGCGCATGCAAAAATATGCGGCACTCTTGATGATCAGCATACTGGTTGGCGTATCGCCAACCCTGGCCAATTCGCCACAGGATAAACTCATAGTGTTGCAGCGTGTTCTGACCAGCGAAAAAAAAGACAATGCCAAATATCGTGCCGCCGAAAAAGAAACGGCCAGTCTGCTAAAAACATTGCAGGATCAATTGATCACACAAACCGCCACATTGCAGGCGACCGAACGCCAGGTGATGGCGTTACAGGATAAACAGGCCGCAACCACTCAGGCCATTTCCGCGCTCGATCATGAACTGACGCAACAGCACGTTAAGCTGGCGCAACTCTTGATGGCAGCCCAGCGGTTGCAGCGTGTGCCGCCCGAAGCCATGTTGCTGCGCCCCAGTGAACCCATTGACGCCGCGCGCACCAAATTATTGCTGCAGGCCGCAACGCCTGATATTGCGGTACAGGCCAGTGCCATCAAGGCCGATCTGGCACGTCTGGCGCAATTGAAACAGGATCTGGACGCACGGGGTAAAACCTTAACCGCCTTGCAAGAAACGCAACGCCGGCAACAAAGCAAACTCAACAAAAATATCGCTGCCCGCCAAACCGCACTTGTCGCGACCACCGCCAAAACCGAAGCCAGCGATGCCAATGTGACGCGCTTGAGCCAGGAAGCCGCTGATCTGAAAGCCATGCTGGCTGATCTGGCCCGGCGTCCGCCCCCGCCCCTTAAAGCCATGAAACCCGTGTCGCCAACGGCTGATCATGACGATTCTGACAGCACTGATGAACCCGAAGATGCTGAGAAACATAGCTGGGGCCAGTCGCTCCTGGCGTTTTTCAAGGGCAGCGGTCCCAGCCGCTTGCCGGTGACGGGCCAGATTCGCACCGGTTATGACGAAAAACTGGCGTCTGGCGCCCGCAGCCAGGGGATTTCCATTGCCGGTGTACCCGATGGCGTGGTCATCGCCCCCGAGAGCGGCACCGTCCGGTTTGCCGGTCCGTTCCGTCAATACCGTTTGTTAGTAATTATCGAGCATGCTGGCGGCTACCATTCATTGTTGGGCGGCTTACATGACGTCTACATTACGGTGGGATCGAAAGTCGCAGCCGGGGAACCCGTAGGGACTTTAGAGGGTGACGCCGCCCACGCGAACCTCTATTATGAGGTGCGCCATAACGGCAAGCCTGTCGATCCGCGCCGCGGTTAAGTTGAGTTTTGATTATTTTTTACAAGGACGAATGAGAATGACGCGTTTCTGGTTACTGGGTGTTGTGGTGTTGGCGTTGAGCAATCCAATGGTGGCGTGTGCTGCCGACAAGACAGACAAAAAACCCGACAGCACCAAAATGTCGCCGGAAACCTATGAGATGCTCAATCTGTTCGGCGATGTCTTTGAGCGCGTCCGGTCTGAATATGTGGAACAAGTGCCGGATAAAAAACTGATCGAAAATGCGATCAATGGCATGCTGACGTCACTCGACCCGCATTCCGGTTATCTGGATGCTGAGAACTTTGAAGACATGAAAGTCCAGACCAAAGGCGAGTTTGGCGGTTTGGGCATTGAGGTCACCATGGAAAACGGCCTGGTCAAAGTCGTCTCCCCGATCGATGAAACACCGGCCGCCAAAGCCGGCATCAAACCGGGCGATCTGATCATCAAACTGGACCAGGAAGAAGTGTCAGGCCTCAGCCTGTCTGATGCCGTGGATCGCATGCGTGGCAAGGTCGGCACGCCGATCACCCTGACGATCATTCGCAAGGATACCCCGGAACCGGTTATCGTGAAATTGAACCGTGCCGTGATCAAAATTCAATCGGTGCGCGACAGAATGGTTGGTAATGATGTCGGCTATATCCGCATCACCAGCTTCAACGAACAGGTCGAAGGCAATCTGACCAAGTCGCTGAAAAAAATGCTGGGCGACCATAAGGATCTTAAAGGTCTGATCCTCGACCTGCGTAACAACCCCGGCGGTTTGCTGGATCAAGCAATCTTCGTCTCCGATGCATTCTTGGACAAAGGCGAGATCGTCTCGACCCGTGGCCGTCACGCCGAAGACACCAAACGCATCAACGCGACACCGGGCGACATGCTGGATGGTTTGCCCCTGGTGGTCTTGATCAATGAAGGTTCGGCGTCTGCTTCTGAAATTGTGGCCGGTGCGTTACAAGATCAACGCCGCGCGATTTTGCTGGGCACCAAATCGTTCGGCAAAGGCTCCGTGCAAACGATCGTGTCGTTGCCAGGTCAAAACGCCGCCATGCGATTGACGACGGCGCGTTATTACACGCCATCGGGACGTTCGATCCAGGCTGAAGGCATCGTGCCGGATATCGAAGTGAAACCGGCGAAGATCGAAGCCATCACGACATTGTATCAAGGCCCGTCGGAAGCAAGCCTCCATGGGGCATTGAAGAATGACAACAAGAAAGATGATGCCGCAACAGCTGCAACGCCAAGCGATGACACGACCGCGACCACGACGACGGTGACGAAAAAAACGGTCACGGAATCGAAGCCGGGCGAACCGGACATCGCGGATGATTATCAATTGATGCGCGCTGCCGATTTGATCCGTGGCATCGCCCGTTTTAACGGTGGCAAACCGGTTGTTGCCCAACCGGTGAAAACCACGGACGCCGTGTCGGGTGACAAACCCGTCGCGAAATAATCTAATCATGCCCCGCACATGGTCACGTCCGTTTAGTATTGTCCGTGATCATGTGCCACGGTCGTGGTTAGGTGCGTTTCTCGCGGCATTCCTGCTTTATGCTGCGGTGCTGGCTGGGGTTATTGTCTGGTTGGCAATAAACGGGGAAGCGACGATCCAGTGCCGCATCGCGCAATCGCCAAGCGTGACAGTGCAAGTCGAGAAACCGGCCTTGCCACCAGCATCTTACACCGTGCCACGCGCCGATGAGCCACCAGCACCAGCAAGCGATACACCTGTTGCCGATGACGCACCATTGTTGCCGGTTGTGGGAACGCCACCGGAAAAACCTGTTGATGCTGTTCCCGTTACTCACGCACCGGAGGCCGCTCATGATGACAAACCAGAGGTGAAAGCGGTAACACTGCCTGTTGCTCCGGCTGCTGCGACAATGCCAACTCCAACCCCAGAAACAACAGCGCCGGCCATGCCGGAACCGGTTGCGGCGATTGCTCCGGCACCAGAAACACCTACACCTCCTGTTGTTGCAGCGTCCGCTGTGGGATGGCAGGCGCAGTCTCGTTTGTTCGACAAAGCCGATAAACGGCCACGCATCGCCATTATTGTCACCGGTCTTGGCCTGTCGAATGGCGGCACGCGCACGGCGGTGCAAACTTTACCCGCTAATGTGACGCTGGCGTTTCAGACCGTCGCCCCTGGCATTACCGATTGGGCGGCACAAGCGCGGCTGAGCGGTCATGAAGTGTTGCTGGCCGTACCGATGGAACCGCAACATTATCCGCAAAACGATCCCGGTCCGCAAACCTTGCTGACCGGCTTGCCCACCACCGCCAACATGCAACGCCTGACATGGGCCTTGGCGCGCAGCACGCAAATCATTGGCGTGATTCCGGCACAAGGCGAAGCGTTTGTTGGCAATGAAAAAGCCCTGGCTCCGGTGTTGGATGTAATTAAAGACCGGCAATTGGTTTTTGTCGACGGCACGGTCGGTGTGCAAAGCGCTGCCGACAATATGACGACCGCCGGCCACGTTCCCTTTGCCAAAGCGGATTTAGTGATTGACGCCACGGCCAACCGGACTGCGGTTGACCAAGCCTTGGCCGACCTGGAAACACTGGCGCGCAAAAACGGACAAGCGGTGGGTGTGGCTTTGCCTTATCCCGTGACATTTGAACGCTTGAATGAATGGCTGAAAACATTGCCGGCCAAGGGACTGGTCTTAGCGCCGATTAGTGCGCTGTTGGCGAATGCGGAACCGCAAGCATCGGAGGTTAAAGCGGTAGTTGCACCATCGCTCTCCTTAGTGCAACCTGTAATGAAACCTTCGACACCGCCTGTCCTCAGGTCAACGCAATCCGCGCCGACGCCAGCCAAGTCTTACGGCACAATCCCACGGCCTAAAGATGATTTAAGTGCTATCACACCGCATTGATGCAATTAGATCACGGTCAGATTTTGCATCACAGCATCCAGAGCGGGTTTCAACGTGAAGTAATGACTGCCGCCATAAACGACCAAAACTTTATTAAACGAAACAAACGTTTTTTCCATGGCGTTGAGCAAACATTCATCGCGAAAACGTGATAGTATCGATGCAATATGTCCCAACGTGCCAAACGTTGCTTGCGCTTTGGGCGCGATAAAATGTCCATTCATTTTATCGAGACTGAATGTGGCCAATGCTTTCTGTTCAAACCATGTTTCAAAATCTGAAAACACATAGTTTTTGGCTGAAAATGTCAGCGGTGCATATGTTGTCAGACAACCCTGCCATATATTTGTCAATTTCTCATCTGGGATATTCCGCAAAGTCCAATAATCGATCGTTAATAAAAAACTGAAAAATATAAAATCTTGTTGTGTGTAACCATTTTGCAAAAGATGCATCATTTGTGCTTCATCTGACGGCTCGCCAGAGAATACAGCCAAACTATTCAGCTTTGCCAGATAAAGCGCATACAGGCTTTCAGGTATTGGGGCCGCCCGATCCATATCGTCATGAGCAAGCTTGTAATAATGCTGTTCCCGCTCCGCACTCCAAGAGGGTTCTGTCAGTGTTCCCAATCCTTCAACAATAACGGCTTCCGGTTTCCACACGGATATTATTCTATCAACCAGACGATGTGTTTCGGATTGAATGTCCAGCACATGATCGGCAGCCAGAAAACATAAATCTTTGTTGTCTTTAGAATGATAAAAGGCCAACGGAAAAATATTGTCTGGATGGAGTCCTGCTGTATAAGAAACAATCTTTTGTTTTGGAAAGACGATCATTTTTCAACACATCCTACTGCCATTCGGGACAGTGCGTTCGACGGACGTCAACACAATATCGCCATTGGCATCAGCGAAGCCAGTGATCAGGCATTGTGATCGGAACGGCCCGATTTGTTTTTCCGGAAAATTGACGACGGCGATAATCTGCCGGCCCAGTAATGTTTCACGCGTGTAATGTGTCGTGATCTGTGCGCTGGACCATTTCAGGCCGATCTCTGCACCGAAATCAATCTGCAACTTGAACGCCGGCTTGCGCGCCCCGGGAAACTCCAGCACGTCGACGATCGTGCCGACGCGGAGGTCGATTTTCTCGAAGTCTGTCCAGGTGATGGTTTTCATGACAAGATCACACTCTCGTTAATCTATATTGGCGCCAATGAAAAAAAACATAGCCAAACCGTAGAAAACAATGAGAGTAACTATATTTAAAATGACGCGGTTTATTAATGGTAATTTTTTATTCATCGTATCTGATGAGATGATACCTACAACGATTGTACCTGATATTATATCGTGCAAGGCTTGCTTCCTTCTAGAAAAAAGAATGCTTATGTACGGCAAGATTAATAGCGTAGCGAATAGAAAACCACGAGAATTAAAATCCTGAGACGTCTTACATATATTTTCTGGACATTTCATTTGAAAGCAAAGCATGTATGCTAGATAGGAAAACAAAACCAGGTAACGCATAAGAATTTTTATAAACAAAGGTTTCTTCAATGTTTGACCATCGACTAAAATAAGTTGGCACAACTTTTTTCCAAATGAAGACGAATTCTTATACCATAGATACAAAAATACTACACCAATGACATAGATTGAAATTATGTTGATTTTGTATTTAACAATATCAATCTCTAACTTAACAGCAGGCACAATCAGAAAAATTGAAATAATAAAAAAGAAAAATTGATCAATAAGAATAGAAAAAAATCTTTTGTAGAAAGGAATGTACAATATTTCTTGATCAGAATTGAATGAATGCATTAGCTTTTCTTATTGCAAATATTGTTATAAAAGAAAAACCCCGCTTGTAGAAGCGGGGTTTCTAATTTCCTAACTTTTCAGCCTTACTCCGCCGCAGCCGATTCAGCTGTGGTATTATCACTGATATCGACCAGCAGGCCAGGCTGCGCGCCGTCGCCTAGCAGGTCGATATCACGTTCGGCAGCCACGCGTTTGATGGCGTGAACGTATGAACCCGTACCGGCCGGGATGAGGCGACCGACGATGACGTTTTCTTTCAGGCCATCGAGCAGATCGACTTTGCCGGAGACCGCAGCGTCGGTGAGGACGCGGGTGGTTTCCTGGAAGGATGCCGCCGAGATGAACGAACGGGTCTGCAACGACGCTTTCGTAATCCCCTGTAGAACAGGAATGGATTTGGCCGCAATGCCGCCTTCCGCCATCGTGCGCTGGTTTTCGTCTTCGAAATCCTGACGGTCGATTTGTTCACCAACGAGCAAGGTCGTATCGCCGCTGTCGGAGACTTCGACTTTTTGCATCATCTGACGGACAACGACTTCAATGTGTTTGTCGTTCAGCTTCACGCCTTGCAGACGGTATACATCCTGGATTTCGTTGATGAGGTATTCAGCCAAGGCTTCAACACCGAGAACGGCCAGAATGTCGTGCGGCACCAACGACCCGTCGATCAGCACATCACCGCGGCGGACGATGTCGCCCTCTTGCACGATGATATGCTTGCCTTTTGGTACCAGATATTCTTTTGGTTCGATCTCTTTGTCCGTCGGCAGGATAACGATACGGCGTTTGGCTTTGTAATCCTTGCCGAATTCTACACGGCCGTCGACTTCTGCGATGATCGCAGCGTCTTTCGGACGGCGGGCTTCGAACAATTCAGCCACACGCGGCAGACCACCGGTAATGTCGCGGGTCTTGGCGGTTTCACGTGGAATACGCGCCAGCACGTCACCGGCTTTGACGGACTTGCCGTTTTCAACCGAGAGCAACGCACCAACCGACATATACGACACAGCGTCCAGACCGTTACCGGTTTTCAGCACTGTGCCCTTGGCATCCTGCAACACCAGACGCGGTTTGAGATCACCGGCTTTTGGTTGGGCACGCCAGTCGGTGACGACTTTCGTCCCGATACCGGTCGCTTCATCGATCTGGTCACGGATGGTGACGTTATCAATGATGTCGGCATAGGCCACAATCCCGTCGACTTCGGTGATGATTGGGAGTGTGAAGGGGTCCCATTCAGCCAGGATCTGGCCCTTGGTGACTTTTTTGCCTTCTTTGCCCAGCAATTTCGCGCCGTATGGAATACGGTAACGCGCTTTTTCCTTGCCTTTGGCATCGACCAGCAACAATTCCGTGTTCCGCGCCATGACAATCTCCGTTCCTTCGGAGTTCGTTACGGTTGTGGCCGCCAGCAATTGAATGGTTGCATCGAATGGTGCTTCGACATTCGACTTTTGCGCCGAACCGGTCGCTGCGCCACCAATGTGGAACGTCCGCATGGTCAGCTGCGTGCCCGGCTCACCAATGGATTGCGCGGCGATAACACCGATGGCTTCGCCAACGTTGACTTTCGTCCCACGCGCCAGATCGCGGCCATAACATTTGCCACAAACGCCGTTTTTGGTTTCGCAGGTCAACACGGAGCGGACACGGACTTCGTCAATGTCCGCTTTTTCCATGTTGTCGGCGGTGACTTCATCGACGATTTCATTGGCTTTGTTCAACAATTCGCCGGTGACCGGATGTTTGATGACATCCAGCAACGTCCGTCCCAGAATACGCTCGGACAGTGAGGCAATGACGTTGCCGCCATCCATGACCGGACGAACCGTGATGCCGTTGGTCGTGCCGCAATCTTCTTCACGCACTGACAGATCCATCGACACATCGCAGAGACGGCGTGTGAGGTAACCGGAGTTCGCTGTTTTCAACGCTGTATCGGCCAAACCTTTACGGGCGCCGTGTGTCGAGTTGAAGTATTCCAGAACGGTCAGGCCTTCTTTGAAGTTCGAACGGATCGGGCTTTCGATAATTTCACCCGATGGTTTCGACATCAAACCGCGCATGCCACCCAACTGACGCATTTGCAACACGGAACCCCGCGCACCGGAGTGCGACATCATGTAAACCGAGTTGATGTTGGCGTCTTTGTCAGTCGCCTTGAGGACTTTCATCATCTCGACGGTAATGGCTTCGTTACACGCGGTCCAGATATCGACAACCTTGTTGTACTTTTCACCCTTGGTGATCAGTCCATCCATATATTGCTGTTCGAATTCTTTGACGCGGGTATCGGCGGCTTCGAGAATATCGTATTTCTCGACCGGGATGAGCATGTCATCCTTGCCGAACGAAATCCCGGCTTTACACGCGTTGGTAAAGCCCATTTTCATGATGCGGTCAGCGAAAATCACGGTCTCTTTCTGACCGCAATAACGGTAGATCACGTCGATCAGGTTCGAGACTTCTTTTTTCGTCAAAATGCGGTTGATGACCGAGAATGGCACGTTTTTATCACGCGGCAGCAGTTGCGCCAGCATGTAACGGCCCGGTGTCGTATCAACGATTTGGACAATCGGCTTACCCGCTTCATCCACTGTGTTGTAACGCGCCTTGATTTTGGTGTGCAGCGTCACTTCTTGGGCTTCGATTGCCAATTCAACTTCGGCCAGATCAGCAAAGATCAGACCCTGGCCTTTTTGGCCTTCAAATTCCAGCGACATGTAATAGAGACCGAGAACAATATCCTGCGACGGCACGATAATCGGCTTACCCGATGCCGGTGACAAAATGTTGTTGGTCGACATCATCAAGACACGGGCTTCCAATTGCGCTTCAATCGACAATGGCACGTGAACGGCCATCTGGTCGCCATCAAAGTCAGCGTTGAACGCCGTTGTCACCAACGGGTGCAGCTGAATGGCTTTGCCCTCGATCAACACGGGTTCAAACGCCTGGATACCCAAACGGTGCAAGGTTGGCGCACGGTTCAGCATGACCGGGTGTTCGCGAATCACTTCTTCAAGAATATCCCACACTTCCGGACGTTCTTTTTCGACCATGCGTTTCGCGGCTTTCACCGTTGTCGCCATGCCGTATAATTCCAGCTTGTGATAGATGAACGGTTTGAACAGTTCGAGGGCCATGCGTTTTGGCAGACCGCACTGATGCAATTTCAGTTCCGGGCCAACAACGATCACCGAACGACCGGAGTAATCCACACGTTTACCGAGCAAGTTCTGACGGAAACGCCCTTGTTTCCCTTTGAGCATGTCGGAGAGTGATTTCAACGGGCGCTTGTTGGTGCCGGTAATAACGCGGCCACGGCGCGAGTTATCGAACAACGCATCGACAGCTTCTTGCAGCATGCGTTTTTCGTTACGCACGATAATGTCCGGCGCACGCAATTCGATCAAACGACGCAAGCGGTTGTTCCGGTTGATGACGCGGCGATACAGATCGTTCAAATCCGATGTGGCAAAACGCCCACCATCCAATGGCACCAACGGACGCAATTCCGGTGGCAACACCGGCAAGACGTCCAATACCATCCATTCCGGACGCGTGCCGGAATTGTTGAAGGCTTGCAGCAATTTCAAACGCTTGACCAATTTTTTCTTTTTGGTTTCAGAGTTTGTATTTTTCAAATCGTCTTTGGTTTTGATCAGGTCAGCCGGCAGATCAATTTGGGCCAGCAATTCCTTGACCGCTTCCGCACCAATGCCGGCGCGGAACGTGTCTTCGCCAAACTCTTCTTGCGCTTTGAGGTACTCATCATCCGTCAGCAGCTGTTGGGGCTGCAAGGATGTCATCCCAGGCTCAAGCACGACATAGGCTTCGAAATACAACACACGCTCAAGGTCTTTGAGCATCATGTCGAGCATCAAACCGATACGGCTTGGCAAGGATTTCAGCAACCAGATGTGGGCAACCGGAGCCGCGAGGTCGATGTGACCCATGCGGTCGCGGCGCACTTTGGTCAAGGTGACTTCAACACCACATTTTTCACAGATAATGCCTTTGTACTTCATGCGTTTGTATTTGCCGCACAGACATTCATAATCCTTGATCGGGCCAAAAATACGCGCGCAGAACAAACCGTCTTTTTCCGGCTTGAACGTGCGGTAGTTGATGGTTTCCGGCTTTTTCACTTCACCGAAGGACCAGGACCGGATTTGCTCCGGGCTGGCCATCGAGATTTTGATCTCGTCAAAATTCTGGACGGTTTGCTGATTGCCGAACAGGGTCATCATTTGTGAGTTCATGGAAATAGTCCCTTTTCTCTCTGATTACTGGTTCGAATTCAATTCAACGTTCAGACCAAGGGCTTTCATTTCCTTGACCAACACGTTGAACGATTCCGGAATACCGATCTCGAATGTATTTTCACCACGAACGATCGCTTCATAGGCTTTCGTCCGGCCGGCCACGTCATCGGATTTCACCGTCAACAGTTCCTGCAAGGTGTAAGCGGCACCATAAGCCTGCAACGCCCAGACTTCCATCTCTCCGAAACGCTGACCACCGAACTGGGCTTTACCACCCAGCGGTTGTTGCGTGACAAGCGAGTATGGACCGATCGAACGGGCGTGGATCTTGTCGTCGACCAAATGGTGCAGTTTCAACATATAAATGTAACCAACGGTCACTTTACGGCTGAACGATTGGCCGGTGCGACCATCATACAATGTGACCTGGCCGGATTTATCCAGGCCTGCCATTTTCAGCATGTTGTCGATATCAGCTTCACGCGCACCATCGAAGACCGGTGTTGCGAACGGCACACCTTTTTTCAGGTTTGTCGCCATTTCGACCATTTCGTCATCATTCAAGGTTTTGATGCTGACGTTATAATCGTGTTCGCCATAAACGGCCTGCAATTTGTCTTTCAGAGCTTTCAGCTCGTCGGACGCTTTGCCGTCTTTTTTCTGCTGGACTTTATAGTTGTCGACCATTTCGCCAATTTGCTTGCCAAGCGTCGCCGACGCCCAACCCAAATGGGTTTCAAGAATCTGACCAACGTTCATCCGTGACGGCACACCCAGCGGGTTCAACACAATATCGACGTGCGTGCCATCTTCCAGGAACGGCATGTCTTCGATCGGGAGAACGCGGGAGACAACCCCCTTGTTACCGTGACGGCCAGCCATTTTATCGCCCGGCTGCATCTTGCGTTTCACGGCCACATAGACTTTAACCATTTTCATGACGCCCGGCATCATTTCGTCGCCGCGCTGGGTTTTCTCGACTTTGCTGTCAAAGCGTTTTTTCAACAAATTAATCGCTTCATCGAATGTTTTCGACATCGCTTCAATGTTGGCCATGGATTGCTCGTCTTTGACAACGAACTGGCGCCATTGGGCTGGATTGTATTCGGCTAGACCGGCGTCGGTGATTTTCTCACCTTTTTTGACGTTTTTCGGACCGTTGACGATCACTTCGCCAACCAACAATTGTTTCAATTTATCGTAGAACGCGCGCTCCAAGATACGACGCTCATCGTCACGGTCTTTCGCCAGGCGTTCGATCTCATCCTGTTCGATCGCCATTGCACGTTCGTCTTTATCGACGCCGCGGCGTGAGAAGAGACGCACATCAACGACCGTACCCGCAACACCCGGCGGCAAGCGCAGCGAACTGTCTTTAACATCAGCAGCTTTTTCACCAAAGATCGCGCGCAGGAGTTTTTCTTCCGGCGTAATCGGGCTTTCGCCTTTTGGTGTAACTTTACCGACCAAGACATCACCCGGACGGACTTCCGCACCGATATAGGCGATACCGGCTTCATCCAAATGCTTCAGCGCTTCTTCCGACGTGTTCGGGATATCGCGGGTAATTTCTTCTTGACCCAGTTTCGTGTCACGCGCCATCACTTCAAACTCGTCGATGTGAATGGAGGTGTAGATATCGTCGCGCACGATGCGCTCGGAGATCAAAATGGAATCTTCGAAGTTATACCCGTTCCATGGCATGAACGCGCACAAAATATTGCGACCCAAGGCCAAATCACCCATATCGGTCGACGGACCGTCGGCAATAATGTCGCCAGCTTTCAACTGGTCGCCCACTTTGACCAGCGGACGCTGGTTGATACAGGTGTTTTGGTTGGTACGCACGAATTTGCGCAATTTGTAGATATCAACAATCGGCTCGCGCAGATCTTTAATGTCAGTCGCACGGACAACGATACGTTCGGCGTCGATCTGATCGACCACGCCATTGCGTTTCGCAATCACCGCAGCGCCGGAATCCGTCGCCACGATCGATTCCATACCCGTCCCCACCATCGGCGCATCGGTTTCCACCAACGGCACGGCTTGGCGCATCATGTTCGATCCCATCAAGGCACGGTTCGCATCGTCATTTTCCAGGAACGGAATGAGGGATGCGGCAACCGAGACGATCTGTTTCGGCGATACGTCGATGAACTGAATTTGATCCGGTGTGGCCACCATATATTCTCCACCGGCACGGCTGTCGACGAATTGTTGTGTCAATTCACCTTTGGCCGATAACGGCGCGTTGGACTGCGCAATGATGTATTTCCACTCTTCCATGGCGGAGAGATACACGACCTCGTCCGTCACTTTACCGCTGACAACGCGACGATACGGGGTTTCGATGAACCCGTATTTGTTGACGCGGGCAAAGGTCGCCAGCGAGTTGATCAGACCGATGTTCGGACCTTCCGGTGTTTCAATCGGGCAAATACGGCCATAATGGGTGGTGTGAACGTCACGCACTTCAAAGCCGGCGCGTTCACGGGTCAAACCACCGGGTCCCAAAGCCGACAGACGACGCTTGTGCGTAATTTCCGACAGCGGATTGGTCTGATCCATAAACTGCGACAATTGTGACGAGCCAAAAAATTCTTTGACGGCGGCCGCAACTGGTTTCGCATTGATCAAATCGTTTGGCATGACGGTTTCGATATCGACAGACCCCATACGCTCACGCACCGCGCGCTCCATGCGGAGCAAGCCGATACGGAACTGGTTTTCCATCAATTCACCAACCGAACGCACACGACGATTTCCTAAGTGGTCGATATCATCGACTTCGCCGCGGCCATCTTTCAAATTCACGAGAACTTTGAGGATCGACAGCACGTCCGGCTTCGCCAGAATGCGGGTTTGATCGTCAAACGGGAAATCCAGACGCGCGTTCATTTTCACGCGGCCCACCGGCGACAAATCATAACGGGAGGAGTCAAAGAAGAGTGACTGGAACAGCGCATCAGCGGCTTCAACCGTTGGCGGCTCACCTGGACGCATGACGCGGTAGATGTCCATCAACGCTTCTTCGCGTGTGCGGTTTTTGTCCGCCAATAGCGTGTTGCGGATGTAGGGGCCGACATTGATGTGATCGATATCGAGCAAACCAAGCGTCGCGATATTCGCCGCTTTGATTTTTTTCAACAGATCGGCGGTAATCTCATCACCGGCTTCGGCCAAGACTTCACCGGTTTTCGGGTCGGCCAGATCGGCAGCCAGATATTTGGTGATCAGGTCATCGTCCTGGACGATATAATCCTGCAGACCGGCTTCAGCGAATTGTTTCGCCTGGCGGGCCGTCATTTTTGTGCCGATTTCAGCGATGACTTTGCCGGTTTTGGCATCGATCAAATCGTTGAGCAGTTTAATGCCCTTCATTTTTTCGGCCGCATAGGCTGTTTTCCAGCCCTTATCGCCAACCGCATTGTAATCGGTGATCGCATAGAAGGATTGCAGGATATCCTGACGGGTCATGCCTTTCAGCTTGGATTGATCCAAGGTTTGACCGGTCTTGCGCGAGGCGCGAAGTTTTGCGCTGTCATCGTTATCGAGCGCGTACAGGAATGTCGTGACCGGCAATTTACGGCGACGGTCAATACGGACGAACACGTGATCTTTCGGGTCGAATTCGAAATCCAACCACGACCCACGGTATGGAATCACGCGTGCGGCAAACAGGAATTTGCCGGAGGAATGGGATTTGCCGTCATCATGGTCAAAGAACACGCCAGGTGAACGGTGCATTTGGGAGACGATAACACGCTCGGTTCCGTTAATGATAAACGTCCCGTTATCGGTCATGAGTGGCATGTCGACCATGTAGACATCTTGTTCTTTGATGTCGCGGATCGAGCGCAGGCCCGTATCTTCATCGATATCGAACACGGTCAAACGCAACGTGCAGCGCAATGGCGCCGAATAGGTCATATCGCGCTGATGGCATTCTTCGGTATCGTATTTCGGCTCTTCCAGATCATAGGAAACAAATTCCAGTTCGGCGCGGTCGCCGTAATCACGGATCGGGAAAACCGATTTGAAACTTTCGAACAGGCCGGTCGAGAGGCGCTCACGCATGGGGATATTGCGTTGCAGGAAGGCTTCATAGGACGAACGTTGCACCTCGATCAGATTTGGCATTTCAGCCACTTCTTTGATCCGGCCAAATGATTTCCGGACGCGTTTGCGTTCGGTGAAAGACAGTGTGTTCGCTGCTTGAGCCATGCTTTTTTATCCCCCGATAAATGCGTAAAATATGTACGCTATGTCGTTATTTCAGTAAGGCTGCCTGTTGAGACAGAGATACGGCAGCCTGTTTGGCACAGGCTACCGTATGAATTTAACAGTCTATCAAGCGTTCCACGCCGGAAACTACTTGAGTTCGACTTTCGCGCCGGCTTCTTCAAGTTTTTTCTTGAGTTCTTCAGCTTCGGCTTTAGCCAGACCTTCTTTGACCATTTTCGGTGCGCCATCGACCAGGTCTTTGGCTTCTTTGAGGCCAAGGCCCGTGACTTCGCGAACGACTTTGATCACGTTGATCTTGTTGGCACCAGCTTCTGACAGTTGAACGTCAAAGCTGTCTTTTTCTTCAGCTGGAGCAGCAGCAGCGCCGCCAGCACTAGCTGCAGCAACCGGAGCAGCCGCAGACACGCCCCACTTTTCTTCAAGCATTTTCGCCAGTTCGGCGGCTTCAAGAACGGTCAAAGCCGACAGATCATCGACGATTTTATCCAGATTAGCCATGTTTAACTCCTGTATGTTAGCAATTGGCTCGTGTGTTGATTTTTAGTAGTAACGTTAGAAGATAACGGTCTTGTTTGATTATTGGTTTCTTGTCAGCCTATGCTTTATCAGCAAAAGCTTGCATCAAACGTGCGAGTTGGCCGGCCGGGGCCTGAACAATGCCAGCAACTTTCGTTGCAGGCGCTTGGAGCAGTCCGATCAGCTTGCCGCGCAGTTCGTCAAGCGATGGCAATGTGGCCAGCGTGTTGATGCCTTTGGCATCCAGCACGTTGGTTCCCATGACACCACCAACAATCACAAGGTTCGGATTGTCTTTGGCAAATGCCGCAATGACTTTCGCGCCTGCGATAGCGTCTTTGGACATGACCAAACCGGTCGGTCCATTGAGCATATCGATCAGACCTTCGAAATTCGTACCCTGAATGGCAATCTTCGCCAGGCGGTTTTTCGCTACGCGGTAGCTCAACCCCCCAGTGCGGATTTGCGTGCGCAGATTATGCGTCTGCGTCGCGTTCAAGCCATTGTTATGGGTGACAATCACGAGGTCGCTATCTTGAAACGCGGTATTCAGACCAGCAACGGTCTCTTGTTTTTCCGTACGGTTCAAGATCAACTCTCCCTTTTGGTTGTTAAGATCACCGCGGGAGGTCACATACATTGTATATGGAGACTACTGCGGTGAGCTTCCTGCCCAGAAAGGGAGTGCGAGCGAATGGCAAACAAACCCGAGGGTGTCATTTGCAGTTCGGTTCGGTATCCGTCTTTCTGTCTATTGCCGGTTCCGGCCCCATGATAAAGGCTTGAGATTTAAGGGATGTCACCGCGACATCCACACCAACAGTCTTGGACAGGGTCTCAATCTTTTATCGCCGGTTTCCCGGCGAGAATCGAGTTGAGACGTGTGAAGCGTTGTCTTTATAGGCTTTTTATGGGAGGGATGCAAGGGAAAAAGGTTAAAATTGCTTCAATAAGCCAGCCCGTCTTTCATAATAATTAAAACCGACCTTCTTTTGATAAGATTATTTTTAATAAGACTGGATTTTAAAGATCAGATTTTGCTAGATAAGTGTGGCTTATTTCTATCGAGGATCAATAATCAGATGAAATCTTATGTATTTTTATTTATTTTATTCAGTGGGTTATTTCACCTATCAGTTTATCCTGCACAAGCTACAACTGATGGTGATATTCGGCAGAAAATAGCGCAACATTTGCAAACAGAACGTGATATCGAACAAAAAATACAACTTGCCAGTCAAGGAGAGACGGTGTCCTGCTCGCAATTCGATGGCAGTACCGAAACCAGATTATTTACTGATCGCAATGGTGAATATTATTATGTAACTGTTGTCGGACGCGCTAACACTAAAAGTGGCGATGATCCAATTTATACCAAGTTGAATTCAGAAGCAGCGCGTTTTGCAAAAGAGGCGTGTAGCATGATGGGCTATTCCGGCATCCATGAACAATATTATCACAACGGCGTCTGTTCCAATGAAGATAAGACGACACATTTTGCCTATCGATTTGTAACAGGCGGCTTTAATTGCAGTCTTTGTGATGAAAGATGCCAAGCTAATCGTCAGGCCCAAAGCGAACAACATAAGAACGATTCATCATTCGCGATTTATCAAGTGCGAGACAATGATAAAGTCATTGCCGTCTATAAAGTAGAATATTCATCTTTGCCCGCACCAATCATAACACAAATTCCATTAGCGACAGCACCAAACAAATCAACTTCAGAATTTCCCATGTTTTATACATTTTCGCTACAAGAATGGCATGACATGGTCGTACAATTTGAACAAAAAGAACTTGACGATTCTGTCACAAAAAGATTAGGACCTAATGGTACATTGACCACGTATATTGTAAAACGAAACGGCACAGTTGTGGGAACGTATAAAGTTGGTGAAATGCAGGATGGCACGCGTGAAATTTTACCTGCCAAGTTATCTAGCAACTTAAATGGCGTCATGATGCAAACGATTGAAATAACCGAACCAGGGTGGAACAATATTCAGGCCGGTATCAAAGGCTATGCAACAAAAAATGAGTATAAGACTTTTTGGATGAGGATGGTAACACAGTATCACTTATTTCTAAGCGATTTCTTTGCTAATCTTAATCCGTAATCTTTGCCAATAGCGGTAACGTCAATATTAAGCAAACACAGTATGATTTTGAAAGGTGCCACTATATGTGTTATCGCTAGTGAATTTTTCAAACTCAAACAGAAAACACTCTCATGCCTGATTATACTACTACATTTGAAACTATACTCGCCAAACATGCAGCTAACATAAGATTAACACGACTGACAGCGTCTACAGCACGCAAATTTAAGCTGACAACACAAGCGTCTCTTGAAAAAGTTAATGCACTGGCATTTCAATTATATATTCATGGTGATTTAGAGAATGCTTATGCTGTTTGTCAGCTTGTAAACAATGTATCATTTACTGGAAATTTTAATCTTTGGAGCTGGGTAGAGCTAACATTGGCCTTGCAAGCACACATTTTAAAAAGATGGCATCAATTTAACCCCGCACAGCAAATCATTGCGCAATTACAGGCTATTTATACCGACACGCATCATCAAATTCTCAACAGACGTTTGAATGGTAATTTGCTACACACCCAAGCAATAGCAGATGCAATTAAATCTCAAGATCGGCAATTGGAGAGGGATTATCGCTTGGCCGATTTATATGAACTGGTGTTTATCAGTAACATGGGTGCGGTAAAACCGGTTTTTTCAGAACAGATTCAAGACCATGTTTCCTATTTCACTTCTAACTCGACGTCGACTGGTTGATCTGCAGAGCGTTTATTTGAAAATGTATATAATGATCAACCAACAAACCGATAATCCGGATAATCTACTTGAAAGCGCGACGGCGTGTAAGGCGAAATGCTTAATGCTTTCGGGCCGCGGCTATCGGAAAAATTATCCCGCATAAAGGCCAAGACATCAGCTGTGACAGGCTGTACCGCTCGCCGGCCAGCATTGGCAAATGGTGTCGTGTAAGCAATTAAATTGTCATCCGTCGCCTCGACCCAACCGCGCGTGAGCATCTGTGATGCCATAGCAAACGATTCCTCATTGGCGCAAAATCGTTCGGCAATACGTTCATGTTGATAGGTTTTATCCAGCTGCGGCGTCCATTGGCGCGTGTCACCGTGTGGAAAAAACTGTGCCAGCGTGTGATCCACCAGATACGATTTGGGACCTGTGTCTGTAGCAAAATGCACAAGGCTTACAGCATGACCTAAACGGTCACCATTCAAGGCTGCCATATTTTTCCGGCAGGCCGATATGCCCAACTCGTTAAACATTTGATTGACTGTCGCGGCGTAAAACCCGCACATGCCGCGATATTGGTTAAAATGCGTTGGGTCACGCGGTGTGCCAATGCCAGCCCAATGCCGGTTATGACGCGCACAATTTTGGCTAAGGTCATGATATGCCCGAAAATGTGACCAATCCAGCAATAGCTCGGCGTCAGTCTGTGTATGGTGACCAGACAGCACGCGGCTCTCCGCTGACAGATAAGGTTGCAGCGCAGCAATAGAAATTGCAGGCGATGGAATCGTAACAGATGACAACAGACGAATCGCTATAGGATGATGACAATAATTACATAATATAACATTTTCTGTTTGGCTTTGCAATCTGTTGTTAATTCACAAATTGATCATGATTTTCTGTATCTACATCAGTTGACAACTTTAATGTTGCCTATGGTACGGCAGCTTTAACGTTGAATTTTTAAATTATTTTCAAATTGTATTGACATAGATACAAAAATTTTCTACTTTGTTAATGCATATTCCATGGAGATGATATGAAGCCCATTATTCTGAGCGATATCGGTTTTACGTTATTAGACCGCGACGACAATTTAAATGTCCCGGTTATCAAGGCGCTTTACGATTTTAAATAAGAAGGCGCCAAAATTTACATGGCGACAGATGGGGGGACTTATGACGCCATGGATTATGATGCTGCCATCAAAGAAGCCAACAATGGCATCACCCTTTTCGATGGCATCATTACGCGTGATACGTTTAAGGCTTCAAAAAACGATGTTCTTTATTGGCGCAGATTATTAGACCGTTTTGGTGACGATGCGAAATACCTGTTCCTGCTTGACGATAACGAATCTATTGTCAGACAAGCACAAAATCACAAAATTCCAACAGCTTTGTCAAAATTGAGTGAGCCAGAAGAAACGATTGCACGTTTGACAAAGACATACCGCCAAGTCGAAACCAAACACAGACTTTAACTGCGCTTCACAATCAATGCTTGCAACAACATGTTGACGAGCGACAACACGATTGCACCAAAAAACGCGGCGGCAAAGGTGTCGATGTGGAAGCCGGGAATAAACAGCGATGCCAGTTGAATCATGGCGGCGTTGATGACCAGCCAGAACAGGCCAAGCGTTAAAATGGTCAGCGGGAATGTAATGATTTTTAAGACCAGTCCCACTGTGCCATTGACGAACCCGATAACAATAGCGGCGATTAATGCCGACAGCGCACCACTGACGATAAAGCCTGGTACGATTTGGGAGACGATCCAGATGGCACAGGCGGTGATCACCCAGCGAAGAAGTGCGTGTTTCATAAATACTCTACGTTTTTGAGTTCATTATCTAAAGCAGGATAAAGAGTTTAGAGCGATGTGCAAAGACAAACAAGCTGCCTCACAGGGCAGCTTTTTCAGTGCATGTTGTAAAACGGTTTGCGTTATTTCTGGTCATCATTAAGCGGCAATTTTTTGCCGTCGGATGATACTTTTTGATTTGGCAAGGATGTTGGCATCTCTTTGTTGCCATGATGATGCGTTTTCTCCTGCTGATAGTTTTGATCATCAGCCGATTGATTCTTAGGATCGTCTAAAGACGGAACAGATTTTGGTTCTGGCATGGGATACTCGCTGTTTAAGTGTTGAACACAGAGCATCACACAGGCGATATAAAAATACGATGATTGGATAAAAAAACCGCCCCGAAGGGCGGCTTTTCAAATTCTAAAGCTGCGTTTACCGCAACAGGCTGGATTTAGTAACCGCCGCGTGAACCGCCACGATCGCCGCCACGGGAACCGCCGGAACGATCGCCACCGCCGCCGCCGAAGCCGCCACGGGAACCACCGCCGCCGCCGCCGCCAAAGCCGCCGCGTGAACCACCGCTACCGCCGCCGCCGAAGCCGCCACGATCACCGCCGCCACCGAAGCCGGAACGTTCGCCACCACCAAAACCGCCGCCGCCGCCAGCGCCGAATTCACGACGTGGACGCTCTTCGCGTGGGGGTGGAGCTTGGTTTGGATCGATAACCAAGTTAATAGCACTGGACTTGCCACGGCTGTCATCAAGATCATACGTAATCGTTTGGCCTTCAAAGAGACCCCGCAGATTAGCGGTTTGAACTGCGGAAATGTGCACGAAAACATCGGCTCCGCCGTCTGTTGGTTGGATAAATCCAAATCCTTTTTGGCCATTAAACCATTTAACAACGCCAGTTGGCATAGGTACTCCTAGAGATAGTAAGTCGTAAAAAAACGCGGGTTTCCACGCACTTTGCAGCCATACAGCATACAGTTGGCACTGCGTTCGCTAAACTCGCGTGGGCAAAGAAACCCGTACCGGTGAGCGGCGCTGAACATCGCGCATGTCGTCAAAGTAGGTCCACCATACGCTAAATCCTTCACGAGTCAAGAAAAATGCCATAAATTTCCGATATGATTCGAACACACACAAGTTTTGCGCAGACTTTTGCCAAGGCACAGAGAATAGCTTATGCTGGCGGCATATTCATCTTTCAGGATGCATCCCATGGCACAAACCAAAATTACCGTTAAAACACCCCTCGTCGAGCTTGATGGCGACGAAATGGCCCGCATTATGTGGGGTTGGATCAAGGATAAGCTGATTCACCCCTTCCTGAATGTCGACATTAAATATTATGATCTGGCCGTTGAAGTCCGTGATCAGACCGCCGATCAGATCACGATCGACGCGGCCAATGCCATCAAAGAGTACGGCGTCGGCGTCAAATGCGCGACGATTACCCCCGACGAAGGCCGTGTGGTCGAGTTTAACCTCAAGAAAATGTGGAAATCGCCGAACGGCACGATTCGCAATATCCTGAACGGGACCGTGTTCCGTGAGCCGATCATCTGCAGCAACGTGCCCCGCCTGGTGCCCGGCTGGACGCAACCGATGGTCGTGGGCCGTCATGCCTTTGGTGATCAGTATAAAGCGACCGATGTCATCATCCCGGCCGCTGGCACATTGACCATGATTTTTACGCCCGCCAATGGCGATGCACCGCAATCGTGGGAAATCCTCGATTTCAAAGAGCCGGGCGTGGCAATGGGAATGTATAACCTGGATAGCTCGATTTCCGAATTTGCGCGCGCCTGTTTCAATTACGGCTTGCAGCGCAATTACCCGGTCTATCTCTCGACCAAGAACACGATTCTCAAAACCTATGACGGCCGGTTCAAGGATATCTTCCAGGCGATGTACGAGGCGGAATTCAAAACAAAATTCGAAGCCGCCGGTTTGTTTTATGAACACCGGTTGATCGACGACATGGTGGCCTATGCGATCAAATCGTCGGGCGGTTTTGTCTGGGCGTGCAAAAACTATGACGGCGATGTGCAATCCGACATTGTGGCACAAGGGTATGGATCCCTGGGCTTGATGACCTCTGTGCTGTTGACGCCCGATGGCAAAACCGTGGAGGCCGAAGCCGCGCACGGCACGGTGACACGTCACTACCACCAATACAAAGCTGGCAAAGCCACATCGACCAACCCGACCGCCTCGATCTTTGCCTGGACGCAAGGGCTGAAATACCGCGGCCAGTTCGACAATACGCCAGATGTCGTGGCCTTTGCCGAAGCGTTGGAAAAAGCCTGTGTGCAGACGATTGAAAATGGCCAGATGACCAAGGATCTGGCGATTTTGATTTCGAAAGAACAAGCCTATCTGAATACGGAAGAGTTTTTGGACGCTGTTGCGGTGACGTTGAAAAGTTTGTTGTAATTCACCGAGGAGAAGTCAATGTCATTTTTCAGTTCGCCAGAAATCGCTGCTTTTTTCGAAACACTGGATGATTCAGGCCATCCTTTGTATAGCCGACAAATGGATGGCATCTATGCACACGTTCATGTTGCCATGGAAAGAAACGTTCCTCCGGAGCAAGTAAAACGGTTGCGGACATCACGCAGCAAATGTTGCGTGACGATATGCACAAATTCTATTTGCATCTCGCCGCTGAAACCAAGGGTGTCGGCAATCGGCTGTGGGAGGTGAATGAAAACGATATTCAAGCTGAAATGCATCGCCGCGCGGCCATAGCCCCACCCTTTGTCGAAAACATTCGCAGTATTATCTACAACATTATTGGGCAGCCTGAAATAGATGAATCCAACCGTCCGCACCCTTCCTGAAACGCTGATCAATCAGATTGCGGCGGGCGAGGTTGTGGAACGGCCTGCCGCTGTTGTGCGTGAATTGACGGAAAATGCGTTGGACGCCGGAGCCACCGATATTCGCATCACCTTGAACGATGGTGGCATTTCACTCATTCAGATTGAAGATAACGGGTCGGGCATGGATGCCGTCAATCTGGCGGCAAGCGTTGACCGCCATGCGACATCGAAACTGCCGGATCACGATCTGAACAGCATCCGCACCATGGGGTTTCGTGGCGAGGCTTTGCCGTCCATCGGTGCGGTGGCGCGTTTGACCATTCTGACGCGTACATCACAGGAATCGCATGGCTGGAGCCTGTCCGTCGACGGTGGCGTCAAATCCGCCATCAAACCGCAACCGCGCGCGGTGGGCACGACGGTTACGGTACGCGACCTGTTTTTCGCCACGCCGGCCCGCCTCAAATTTTTAAAATCACCAACGGCAGAATATCGCGCCTGTCTGGATGTGGTGGAACGGCTGGCATTGGCCTTTCCGCATGTTGGATTTTCCTGCAGCCATAATGGTAAATCAGTGTTGCAAGCCAAGGCCGCCAGTGATCCATCACCATTAGTCGCGTTGCAGGAACGCGCCGCGCAAATCCTCACTATGGATTTCATCAAAGCGCATTTAAGTGTTGAGACGGGCAATCTGTTCGGCCTGATCTCAGCCGCCCAATACACTATGGGCGTGGCCGCGACGCCGTATCTCTTTATCAACCAGCGGCCCATTCGCGATCGCTCCCTGGCGCAAATGATCAGGCTGGCGTATCAAGATGTCATTCCGCGTGACCGGCATCCGGTTGTGGTCTTGCATATGTTGTTGCCGCCCGATCAAGTGGATATGAATGTCCATCCAGCCAAAGCCGAAGTGCGCTTTCGTGATCAAAATGCCGTGCGTGATCTGGTGCGGCAAACGTTGAAACAGCGTTTGAGTCAATTGAATGTCACCGCTTTGCCGACACCTGTGGCATCAACACGTCCGGTTGCGGAGCCGGTGGAAATGTCTGTGCGGTTTGATTCCGTCGCGCATATCCAGCCGCTGTTTCATGCACCAACCGCGCGGCCTGTGCATCTGTCTGAAATTGCGCAAGCACCGTTTGCCAGCCCGCCTGCAGAAACACATATGCCTGCACACTCTGCCACAGGTGCCCTCGGCACGCCGCTGGTGCAATTATTTGATACCTATATTGTCGCTTTGAGCGAAACAGGCATCGTCTTGGTCGACCAGCATGCTGCGCACGAACGGCTGGTGTATGAACGCATGAAAGAGGCGTTACACGATAACGCTATCGAACGGCAGGGATTATTATTCCCTGATGTCATCGACCTGCCGACGCGTCACAAAGACGCGTTGCTGTTGCAGCAGGATGCCCTGGCGCAATTGGGCGTGGTGTTCGATGATTTTGGTGAGAAGTCTGTTATCCTGCGCGAGGTGCCGGCGCTGGGCAGCGGCATGGGTTTTATAAGTAGTTGGCCACAAATTATCGCCGATCTGGGTGCCCTGGCTGCCGATGAGCAGAATGCGAATGATTTCATTCACCGGCACCTCGACAAGATCTGCGCGACGTTGGCCTGTTACGGGTCGGTACGCGCCGGACGACGCCTCAACCAGGACGAAATGAGTGCCCTGCTACGGCAAATGGAAGCTACACCCAACTCTCTTACCTGCAATCATGGCCGCCCGACGGTCATCACGCTGGATCAGGTGGCACTGGAAAAACTGTTCGCGCGGCGTTAAGCAATTGCTCAACACGTTCGGCTTACACTGAGACATCATGAAAAAATTCCTGCTCAGCACGTTGATCTTTACACTCGTCTCCTATGCCGTGCAGTACGCGATGGATTTTTTGGCACCGCTGGATAACCCTTCACCGTCTCTATCCAGCCTTAGCGGCTTAGGTGATATTGATAATCTCTTGAATGATCCGGCGGCATTGGAGGCGTTGCAGGGGCAGTTGTCGAACACGGACGGTCTGGTCCGCATGGTGCATATCACCATCATTACCTGTCTGCTGATGGCGGCGTGGTCGCTGTACCGCTCGTTTAAGACCGGTGCATTTTTCAGATCAACCCTTCGCTGGGGCAGCAACAAGAATTTTCTGGCGATCAGCAAGGCATCACCAGAGATGACGCGCACCGACGATAATATTCTGATGCGCAGCAAGCCCACCATGCGTGTTCTGTATTTTATTTTCAAAGGTGAAAATACCGGTCGCAAGCCGTTGCGTGATATCGATGGCTATATCCAGTCGCTGCACACGCGCCTGAAAATTCCGTTGTTGCTGGATGGCATGGCCTCCAGCGCCCGCAGCGATATCGCCGGCCAAGCCGATTTTCTGGTCACGGCACGCTTTCAATCCACGACCGGAACGGAGGGCTACGGCATCGACGAATTCTGGCGCGAATTCGGTCCGTTCCGTTTTGTTTTTGAATATAACGACAAGCAATATCATATGGTGTTCGATAAACAAATGCTAGAGAAGGTGATCAATCAGCGGGTGAAGGAATTGAAAAGTTAACTATTTGACATAGATAAATCTATTTGCTAAACCATCTTTATTGTTTCAGGAGATAGCCATGCAAAAAGAGATTCGCCAACAGGTAACTGAAATGCTCGGTTTGCCTATCAATGCAAAGCGTCAAGTTATCGAAAAAAAAGCGCTTGAGTTCATGCGTATTGGACGCGCACATTCCATGGGTTTACCTAAACATTATACCGATGCGCAAATGGATGCATGGGTCATTCGTCAAGAACAAGAAGAAGAACGACGCTTTAGTTTGTAACACCCCACGCCGTCTGCACCGTCACTTTGATGTCGTGATGCAACGCGTGATGCACCGGGCACCGGGCAATAATTTTTTCTAAAAATTCACGGTGCGGATGATCGGCCGGCAGGGCGAACCGCAGATCGATGACAAGCTCCGCAATCCGGCGCGGCAAAGTGGACGTCATGATTTTTTCGACGGTACCGCGCACATCGCCTAACTCAAAACCATGTTGCGTTTTAGCAACGATGGCCATGGTGGTCAGGATACAGCTGGCCAGCGCATTGCCAATTAAATCGGTCGGTGAAAAACTCTCGCCTTTGCCATGATTATCAATAGGCGCATCGGTATGCACAACGGCACCCGATGCATGGATTAAATTGCAGCGCAGATCACCAACATAATGGATGGCATTTTTGGTCATGCCAGACCAACGGCTTGCAACGCGTCGTTCTGGCGTTTCGTCATCGTATCAATGCTAATGCCCTGGATCATTTCCTGGAAGATCGTGTACCAGTTCACTTCGGCTTGCAGATGGATAAAGACTGACCCTAACCCAAGTGCGGCACGATCCATAAAGACAAATTCACGCGGCACCGTCACGCCGCCTTTTTCACGCAATAATTTATGCACTTTTTCCGCCGTTTCACGGCCATAGACAGCGCGATTGCCGGCACTGTCTTTCGTTTCGCCGATCTTGCGCACTTTATCCGTCATGATCGGTTCATACAGGAAACGCGCCCAGATGTTTAACACATCAACCAGTTCACGGCTGAGGTTGGTGAAGCCCCATTGTTTGTAGGCTTCAACCGCCATCTCTTCATCATTGTTCAGCAACGCGTGATAGAGATCGACCACGCCTTTGACAAATTGCGGCGGAAACACGCGAATGCAGCCAAAGTCCAGCAAATTAATGCCATGATCGTCACGCACGGTGTAATTGCCCAAATGCGGGTCGCCGTGAATAATGCCGTAATGGTAAAAAGGAATGTACCAGGCGCGGAAGAGATTCATGGCGATCTGATTACGCATCTCAAGTGGCGCATCTTTAAACGATAAAATCGGTTTGCCGTCCAGCCATTGCGTGGTCAACAGGCGCGGTCCACACCAATCCGGCAAGACTTCTGGCACGCTGACACACGCTTCGCCGGCCAAAATATGTTTATACAGTGTGCATTGCTTGGCTTCGCGCGTGTAATCCAGCTCTTCGTGCAAACGGTCGGTGATTTCCTGTACGACATATTTGGTCTGGATCGCCGGATCATAGCGTTCATACAATCCCAGCAACAATTTCAATTGCTGCACGTCGGCCTGCACGGCAGCTTCCATGTCGGGGTATTGCAATTTACACGCCACCGTGCGGCCATCGGGCAAGGTCGCTTTATGCACCTGACCCAAACTGGCGGCGGCAGCGGCATCGCGCGGAAACTCTTTAAATTTATCCTGCCAGTCAACACCCAGTTCAGCCGCCATCCGGCGTTTGACAAAGGGCCAGCCCATAGGCGGCGCGTTCGACTGCAGTTGCTGCAATTCGCGCGTATACTCGACCGGCAAGGCTTCGGGAATAGTGGACAGTAATTGTGCGATTTTGAGTAACGGCCCGCGCAAATTGCCTAACACGTCTTTGAGCTGTTTGGCGTGATCAGCGCGATCGATCGTGACGCCGAGAAATTTTTCACCGGCCAGCTTGACCGCCAGCCCCGACATCGCCGACCCTACGCGCAATTGCCGCCCAAACCGTTTACCAACCGTATTTTGATCCTGTGCCATGATTTTAATTTAGGCTCTTTAATCATGGACGCAAGGGTACTGACTGGTTTGGTGCTAACGGTAAAGTAGCTAATTCAGGCATTACAAACCGGCTGGTATCCAAAATGGTTATATCACGCAAATTGGCTATGCGCTTGGTTTGGATTGTATCAACTGCCATTTTCGCCAAGATTGTTCGTGGGAACGCCGGGATTTCCGATGCTGGTAAAGGTTCGTAATTCCCGTCTTTGATTTTGTAATTTGCCGGCAGTGCCGCCGCATAGGCATCATTGATTTTTTTATATCTTCGTTCTTGCCGCAAATGCAAGGCATATAAGTGAAAATTCTCACGCCCCACAGCATGCAGGATCAACGGCTTACCTGTACCCGATTTCGCATCAACCTGCTCTTTTAATTCCGTGTAATATTTTGGACCACGCCACATATTATAGGCGATGCGTTCTTTGGTTAAAAAAACCACAACGCATTGTGAGACATTCTTTTTGCTTCGCATATGAAGCGGAACCAGCCATGGACGATTCAAAACAGATTCTTTGCCTTCAGCGCCACGTTTTTTATCACGTCTCTGTGCGTCGTTCATGTTGTCATACAAATATTGATCAGCAAATTTGTGCTGTATAATTTGCCCGGTTTCTGTCGCCAGTTGAGCAGTGGCTGGAAACCGCATGCCGACACTGGATGCCAAACCATCACGCGTTCCCTTTTTGAATTGGTAATAACCTGCACAACCCATTCCATTAACGACATCTGGATCGAAAGTGGATTCTGTTTTCGCTAAATTTGTTTTTGCTGCATAAAAACTTTCAGGGTCTTTCACCCATGCCGGCGGTCCCGCCAAACGCATGGTGCGGACGAATTCCAGGGAGTCGCGTATGAATTTCGGGCTGCGTTTCTCAATCCTGCGGCGCGACGTGGTTTGCAGATCGCTTATGTTTGTAACCCAATAATTCGGCATCGCTGCTGATGCACTATCCAGATCAAATTTTTTCGGTTGCTCGGCTTTGCAGCCATATTGGTAGCGCGCCTGTGTCATATCACGCTTGGCCTCAACCGGTGCAGGCAAGTTTATCTTCATTCGCGGTGCTGGCCGCGCAACACTCTGATTCTGCCGTGCATTATATTTGTCCATGCGTGTCAGATAGTTTTTAATTTTATTTTCTTCTTTGACATCGATCAGCATGTGAACCTTGTCTAGTCCTTTTTTATTGCCGTCCTTAATGAACGTAGCGATCTGCGCACGATAGGGCCGCTTCACTTCCGCTTTAAAAATGTTTGCCGCATCGAATGCTTCGACCAGTTTTTTTCGCTTGATTGTTTCGCTGACACCTTTTTCGGTCAATCGGTTATTGACCCGCTGATAAAGACCGGCTTTTCGCTTCGCGTCACTGGTCACCCATTGATCCGGCGTTGGTTCAGCCGCAACATCAATCACCGGCATCGTTGCCATGAGACGCTGCATATTTTGCACTGTCCGGCTATCTTGCACCATTTCGGTTTTGGCCTTGGCAAAGTCCGTTAACCGGGTGGTATCCGTCACAGGCACCTGTGCCAAGGCTGAACCAAACGAAGCTGAACCGAAAGAAAGAGTCAAAAATGCGGCTTGCGCCAAAAGCTGGCGCATAAATTTTAAATTGTAGGTCATGTCGTTAATCTTAATTAATATTAACATTATTGCAATACTGTTCTTTAAAAAATTTACGCTTATATCAACTTGCATTTACCTCTGCGGCGATTTTCTCTAAGGTTTTGGCATGAAACGTTTTTTACGCATACTAATCGCGACGCTGAAACTTGCTGTCGTTGCGGCTCTCTTTATTTGGTTGCTGTGGCAGCCTGGGTCGGTCACCGCGACGTGGCAGGACTATACGGTGACCACACGATTCGGCGTTGCCGCCGCGATTTTGCTGGTCACAATTTTAGTGTTTGGCTGGCTGTTTTATGTGTGGCGGCGTCTGGTGGCCTGGCCGGACAGCTTCCGGCAGCAACGCCAGATGAACAAGTTACAAAATGGCTATGCCGCCATTCAAAAAGGGTTGCTGGCGCTGCATTTGCAAGACACCACAGGTGCTGCACGTCAGGCGAAACAGGTGATGCAATTATTGCCTGATCATGCATTGTCTTATTATCTCGCCGCGGAAACCGCCAAGCGGCAGGGCGACCGTGTAGCGACTGAAAATTATTTGCAGTCTTTGCAGAAAACACCAGACGGCGATGCTTTGGCACTGTGTGGCTTATTGGATCTGGCATTAAGCCAGCAGCAGAAAGTTCCAGCCCTGCATTATGCGCGGCAACTGCAGCACAGTATGGGTCTGACGCCGTTTGTCGTCGACACGCTGGCAGCATTGGAAACGGAACAAGGCCATTTGTCACAAGCCGAAACCATTTTGCGTCAGGCGTTGCAAACGAAACATTTGCAAACACCAGAGCAAACGGCGCGCTGGCGTAGTGCGCTGGCCAGCGTGTTGCTGCGCTTGAGTGATGAAGCCTTGCAACGGCAGGATTATCCAGCCGCGTTGGAATGCGCGCGTGAAGCCTTGAAATGGCAACCGGCCAGCGTCGATGCCGCGCAACAGACGGCGTTACTGTGGCAGCAGCGCACCTATAAGCGTAAAGCCCGCAAGACGATTGCCAGTGCCTATGCGCTCAATCCACAACCGGAATTGCTTGCCATCTGGCTGCAATTGCATGGCGCACAAAATGGCATGGATCGCATTGCCATTACCGAGCGTCTGATTCGTGAGAATCCGGACAGTGTGGTGTCGGATCTGGCCATGGCCGAGGCGAACCGTCTGGCAGGCTTGTGGGGCGTTGCACGTCGGCATGCCATGCACGCGCTGGAAAAACAGCCGGGCAAAGCCGTGTATCACATGCTGGCCTTGATCGAAGACGGCGATAATGGCGACGCCCAAAAAATCAAGCATTGGCAGGATCTCGCAAGCAAATCGTGACGGTGGATTCATTTGATGCGCTGCAATATGGATTCATCTCGCTTTAAATGAATCTCTTTATTATGTTGAGTATTATAATCTCATCACATGTCAGGATTCGCTATGTCATCTTTTGGAAAACGCAGTACTCCGTCACAAGACGAACTATTAATGGCACTCATAGATACAGATATGATGGGCGGACATGTATCGCCGGTCAAAAAACCAGCGAAGGCGACAACGCCTGATTTTGATGATACGCAGGAAATTATCACGATGCAGTTGTCACTTGGTGAAGGCCCATATCATATTATTCAAAACATTCCAAGCTTGAATAAGCGTTGATGTTTTAGAATTTAAACGAACCGTTTATCCAAACACTAAATGCATCAAGGATAAATCGTAATCGGCGTTCCAACGTCAACCAGATTCCATACTTCCGTCATGGCCTGATTATCCAGCGCAATGCAGCCGTTTGTCCAGTCGCGGTTGGGGTGGCCCAGTTCACGCGCGGTATAGCCGTTTTTCAAGCCGTGAATCATCACCCAGTCGCCGGGCTTGAGACCGACCGTGAGCGCCACATCCTGATCGGTGCGATCGGGATAGGATATGCGTAAGGAGCGGAAATAATTGCTGTTGGCGTTGCGCATGTCGATGCGGTAATGGCCTTCGGGTGTGCGGTTATCACCTTGATAGAGTTTATGCCCGACGGGATTGCGTCCCAGCGCAATCGGATAACGGCGGACGGTAACCCCATGACTGCGCAATTCCAGGCGGCGTTTGGCTTTATACACCACAATCTCATCGATCTTGCCGGTTGTTGCACTTCCGGCCGGGCCGTTATCCGGTTCCAGCTCCTGGGCCGGAATGCTGGTATTGACCAGGCGGCGCGCGACAGGTGGGATTTGCCGTGTTGGCGGCTTTTGCGCCGGTACCGGCGCATTCTGCATATCGTCCAGCATGTTTTGAATGATCCCGGCCTGCGCCACGCCTGCTTGCCACAGCACTGATGTCATGGCAAAATACAGGATCAGAACAATTTTCCTTACACGCATCGTCTCAATTCCACTGGGTCGAACCGGAGTCTTTTATCCAATGCATACACGCTCTTTTCTGCCGGTTGCCGGACAACATCTTAACCACACCTGCCGCGCCTTTGGCAAGAGCCTCAGCATGGCTGTCGTGTTTAGTCTGATCGCTGTCACCGGTTTTGCCGCTGACAAGGATATTGCGAATAACACCATTGGCACGCCGCGCATTATCCGCACCGAATATAAAGATACGCTGCCGGCGATTGCCGAGCGCGAACAGGTGGGTTACGCCGAATTGCTGGCAGCCAATCCAAATGTCGATCCACTGTTGCCGGGCGATGGCACCGAATTGATTTTGCCGACACAAAACCTGATTCCGAACGCCGCGCATGACGGGCTGATTTTAAACGTCGGCGAATTGCGCCTGTATTATTTTCCCAAAGACGGCAGCACGCCACGCTCCTTCCCGATCGGGATTGGCCGCGAAGGGTTGAATACGCCGATTGGCCAGACAACCGTGACACGCAAGATGGCGAACCCGCCGTGGCACCCGACACCGCGTATGCTGCTGGAAAACCCGGAACTGGAATCCGAAGTGACGGGTGGCGACGATGAGAACCCGCTGGGCAAGTACGCGCTCTATATGGGCTGGCCGAGTTATTTGATTCACGGCACGTCGAAACCAAAGGCCGTCGGCCGTCGTGCGTCATCGGGTTGTATCCGGATGTATGCCAATGACATCGCATGGCTGTATCAAAACGTGCCGGTTGGCACCAAAATCACCTCCGTTAATCAGCCCGTCAAAATGGCGTGGATCGATGGTGCGTTATTTATTGAAGCGACGCCAAGCGATATCCAGATTGATGAGTTGGAATATCAATCCCGCCAGAAAACAGTCACGGTTGACGATGGCACGGTGCAAAAAATCCTGGCCTATGCCGGTGACAAAGGCAGCCAAATCGATTGGCACAAAGCGCGTCGTGCCTTGATCGATCGCACCGGCATGCCGATTCAAATTACCAATGGTGACAAGGTTGATCTGGCTGTTAACGCGCACATTACCGATGACCATACACCGCAAACGGTGGCGGCTATTGCCGATCAAAGTGAAACCGCAGCGCATGATGCGGCGGATTCACAAGATGCCGCGCAACTGAGAAAAACAGTAAGAACGGCTAAAAAACCAGCCGTTAAAGACACTCATTAATCGTGAGCAGCGCACAGGATAATCTGCAGGCGTATCTGGGCGAGATCAACAAGGTCTCACCGGAGCTGGCGGCGGCGATGATTCCGTCGATCACGGAATTCGATGATGACCCGCGTGTGTTTGAAATGATCGAACATATCCGCCACGTCTACGATCCGGAAATTCCGGCCAATATTTTCGAGCTGGGATTGATCTATGAGATCACGCGCGAGACGCTGGATTCCGATCAGGCTGACGCGCCCCGCTATTACATCAAGATGACCCTCACCGCGCCGAATTGCCCGGTCGCGGGCGAGCTGCCCGTCTGGGTGGCCGATGCCGCGAAACTGACGGCGGGGGTCAGTGATGTGACCGTTGATCTCGTCTGGGACCCGCCGTGGAACCCGACCTGCATGGCCGAAACCGCCAAACTGCAATTGAACATGTTCTAATTTCGGTTGGACTTTTTCAGGTGCCAGACTTATATTAGGTAGATACACCGATTATCATTTCTAGACTCGTTTCAGGAGACAAACCATGGCCGCTATTCTTGCCGTCACCCCCGACGCCGCTACCCAAATGAAAACCATGCTGACCGATACCGGCGCTGGTGCGACTGCTATCCGCGTCGGCGTCAAGGCGCGCGGCTGTTCCGGCATGATGTATTTCATGGAATACGCCACCGAGAGCGAGCCGGGCGATGAAATCGTCACGACGGCTGATGGCGTAACGTTGTACGTCGACCCGCAATCCATCATGCATATTCTGGGTACGACCATTAATTATGTGTCCAGCGACACTGAAGAAGGGTTTACGTTCGACAACCCGAATGTGCGCTCATCCTGTGGCTGTGGCGAAAGCTTTGGTACCGAGAGCAGCGGTGCGGCGGGCCATGCGCATTAAAAATCGGTAGCTTTAAGTTCGAAAAGCGCGCCGCAGGGAGTGTTTTTTCGTTTGTGGTCGTTTCGGTTTTCACGTTTCTTCCCTGCCGTCATCCCAGAAAAATGCACAGCATTTTGTCTGGGATCCCCCTTAAATCCATTTGACGTTTTAATGCGTTGATTTTAATCTGCAGCCACGTGTGAGAAACACTTCTAGGTCTATATCATGGCCAATCAAGGCAATACCGTACTTTATACGGGAATGACCAACAATCTCTGTTATCGCACTTGGCAACACAAAATAGGGCGTGGCTCTGTTTTTACCAAACGCTATAAGACAACGCGCCTCGTCTACTATGAACAACATCCTACTGCTGGCTTAGCTTTTGAGCGGGAGCATAAAATCAAGGATTGGGAACGGGCGTGGAAGGATAACCTCATTACAAAGTTCAATCCGCAATGGGCGGATTTGTACGAGACTCTGGTGCCGGACTGAAAGCGGGTTAAAGGGGGATCCCAGACAATTGCTGCGCAATTTCTGGGATGACGGCAGGGGTTAATCTGGCTGCATTTTTTAAGTCAACCAAAATGTTTCACGTGAAACATTTGGCCCTTTGCCATTGAAAATCAACTAGTTATAGGAATACATTCCTAATGCATTTACTGGTCAGCAAACGGCTGCAGAGCACTTAACGTGTTCGTCTGACTGGCCGCATGCAGCGCGTGTTTCCACGTCTTTGATAACGGCTGGCCGTGGTACAATCCCATCATGTGCCGCGTGATGCGTTTGAGGTGGTTGCCGTCGTTTAATTCCGCTTGCATGTAAACGCACATGGCGCGCACGATGTGGCTGCGTGACGGCAAAGCCGTGCCGTATAGCGCATTGTCCCAAACGCTGAGATCATACGGCACCTGATAGGCGCGGCGGCCGATCATAACGCCATCAACTACATCCAATTGTGGCAGGATATCATCCGTTTCTTCAAAGCCACCATTGATGATGACCTGCAAGTGCGGGAAGTCCTGTTTGATGCGATGGACGCGCGACCAGTCCAATGCCGGCACCGTGCGGTTTTCTTTCGGGCTGAGGCCTTTAAGCCAGGCTTTGCGGGCGTGCAGAATAAAGACGTTACAGCCACCCTGTTCATGGACGGTGCGCACGAAATGGGCGAGATAGTCGTAACTGTCTTTGTCATCAATGCCCAAACGTGTTTTCACCGTAACTGATGCAGAGGTAACTGCTTGCATCGCGGCGATAGCCTCAGCCACTTTGCCCGGTTCATCCATCAGGCACACGCCGAATTGTCCGCTTTGCACGCGGTCAGACGGGCAACCGCAATTGAGATTGATCTCATCATAGTTGTAGGCATTCGCAATTTGTGTGGCCTTCGCCAGATCGTTGGCATTGATGCCGCCCCATTGCAGCGCGATGGGATGTTCCTGTGGTGAGAATCTCAAATGCCGGTCAGCGTCGCCATGAATGACGGCATTGGCATGCACCATTTCGGTGTAGAGAACAGTATGCGGCGATAGCAGGCGATGAAAAAACCGGCAATGCCGGTCTGTCCAATCCATCATCGGTGCGACGCAGAGACGGCGGTCCATTTTAAGCAACTGTTGGACGTTTTTGCTGCGCGGTCTGGCCAAAATAAGCGATGACAAAGCTCAAGCCCAACAACAGCAGCCAGCTCTCCGTGCCGTATTTGGCAAACAACGTCGTATGCAACGCGCGTGGCAAAACGGTATCGATCCGTCCGGTTTCACCCAGCCCCAGTGATGACACAATCCGTCCCTGCCCGTCGATCATCGCGGAAATACCCGTGTTCGCCGCGCGGATCATCGGCAAGCCCTGTTCCACCGCGCGTGTTTGCGTGATGGCCAGATGCTGATATGGACCCGACGTGCGGCCATACCAGGCATCATTCGTCACATTCAGCAAAAATTGCGGGCGGTCTTTGTTATTGGCGATCTGATCGGGGAAAATGACTTCGTAACAGACCAGCGCACTGAACGGCGGCAGGTTTTTGACGTGGAACGTTTGCACCCCATCACCGGCGGAAAATGTGCCAGCCGTCACGGCGGGTGGTGTCACTGGCCAGTATTTTTGAAACGGCAGATATTCACCGAATGGCACGAGATGGGATTTCGCGTACATCGCCAGCGGCTCGCCAGACGCATTAAAGACATCCATGCGGTTGTAAAATGTCGGTTCATTTGCTGGTGTCACGTCGCCTTCCAGCACACCGGTCGCCAGCAATGTATCCGGCGCGATATTGTCGTGCAATTGCTGTTGCCATTCACGCACATCGACCGTGTCGATCAGGCCAATCGCCGTTTCCGGCCAGACGATGAGACCGGGAACGAGACCGGCTTTTTTCGTATCGGTTGTGGCTGTTTGATCGGTCGTCGATTTGCTCAACCGCCACAAGGCGTCGCGATGCTGTTTTTGTTGGGCTTCTGACCATTTCGCTTCCTGGGCAATATTCGGCTGCACGATGCGCACGATAATCGGTTTGTCGGCCAAGGCCGGCGGATGGCTGATGCGCCCAAAGCCCCAGGCCGACAGGCTAATGACCACGCCTAAAATTACACCCGCAAACAGATTGCGGTGATGATCGTCCGGATGTGGGCGTGTGATGTAGAGATACGGCAGTGCTGCCAATAAAAATGTCAAAAAGCTCAGGCCGATGACGCCGAACAGCGAAACGCTTTGCAGCAACGGCAAAAACGCCGTCCACGCATAACCGATATAATTCCACGGAAAGCCGCTGAACATCCAGCCGCGCACATATTCGCACAGTGTAAAAATGACCGCAAACGCCAGGAGTTTCGGCCAGCCGCGCCACGCCAGATAATGCCAGGCCACCGCCGCCAGTCCCCAATAGGCCGCCATAAGAACGGGCAAACCACAAGCCGCAAATGGCAACACCCACCAATAGCGTGCAATATCAACAAACAACGCGGCGGCAATCCAATACAGGCCCGCAATAAAATAGCCAAACCCAAACAGCCAGCCCATCCAGAAGGCGCGTTTGCCCGTTGGGGCTTTTTCCAGCAGCAGCAGCCACGCCGGAATGGTCAGCCACAGGATCGCCAGCGCATGAATGGGCGGCAAGGCCAGTGCTGACAATGCACCCATCATGAGCAACAGAATATTCTCACGCGAACGTGGCATTGCGGCGATGCGTTGCCCAATAAAATTAGCCATGGGAAAATTAAACATCGTCTTTTTTAACATCCGGGTTAGCCAGGTTCGGGCGATGCAGGCGCAGGCGTTTCACGCGGCGCGGATCGGCATCGGTAATTTCAAACTGCCAGCCGCTGGGGTGCGTCAGCATTTCGCCGCGTGTCGGCAAATGACCGGCCAGTGCCATGACGACACCGCCCAGCGTGTCGATCTCTTCGCGCTCTTCTTCCGTCAGGAACGCGCCGAAACGCGCTTCGAAATCATCAGCATAGACACGCGCATCAGCCAGAATCGTGCCATCGGCCCGTTCCAGCAAACGCGGGGCCTTGGTGTTGATATGCTCGTCCCGGATTTCACCGACGATGGCTTCGATGATGTCATTGATCGCCACCAGCCCATCAATGCCGCCATATTCATCAACGACGACCGCCAATTGACGTTTATTCTGCTGCATGTCGACCAGGAGGTCGAGCACGGGAACAGACGGCGACACAATCATCACATCGCGGATCATGTCACGCACGACGATTTCTTTGCTTGATGCCATCACCGTCAGCACGTCTTTGATATGGACGAAGCCGACAATATCGTCGAGTGAATCCTGATAAATCGGCAGACGCGTGTGCGGGCGTTCGCGGTACAGCGCCATTAATTCGTCTTGTGTGGTGGTGATCGGCAACGCCACAATATCGACACGCGGCACCATGATGTCTTCGGCGGTCAGGCCGCGTACGTCGCGCACATTGTCGATCAGCGTTTTATGCGCCTGGTCGATGTCCTGTTCTTTTTGCGTTTGGGGCAGATCGTCATCGTCACTGTCGCGCGCCGGGAAAATGTCGCGGAACGATTTGACGAGAGACAACACCTTGCCTCTGGACGTCGTCTTGGACGACAAGCGTTCAGTCACGGGGACAGAAATAACGGGAGAAGATCGTTCGGCGGACAGGCCGGGCGCAGGCGCCAGGGTCTCAGAAGCATCGTCAGGCATAATGTGTTTGGTACACCGTGGTTACGTTACAAAGTCGTCGTGATACGGGTTGGCAATATCATGGGCTGTGAGAATCGTTGTTTCCAACGCCTCCATAGCCTCAGCCTCGTCGTCTTCAAGATGGTCATAGCCTAGCAGATGCAGCGTGCCATGTACAAGCAAATGCGCGACATGGTCGGCAATTGTCTTGTTTTGCGCCGCGGCCTCGGTCTTCACGACGTCCCAGGCCAGGATCAGATCACCCAGCACGGGGTCGTCCGATTGCGCCAGTTCCAGCACGGCTTCGGCATCATCCCACTCTTCGATCTGCGGAAAAGACAAGATGTTCGTTGGCTTGTCGATCTCACGATACTCGCGGTTCAGCCGTTGGACAGTGGCGTTATCGGCCAGCAGCACATTAATGGCAAAATCGGCTGGCAGCTTAACCGGAGCATGCGGCAGGGTGGCCAGTATCAGCGTTTTCCATGTCGCCTTTTCCGCCTTCACCAGCTCACGCCAGTCACGCAGTTCCGTCAGGAAATTAATTTCGACCGGCATGACTTAGAGCTGTCGCTTATCGGCATCATAGGCCTGAATGATCTTGCCAACCAGCGGGTGACGCACCACATCGGCTGCCGTGAACTCGACAAAAGCGATGTCTTTGACCGGACGCAGCAAACGTTCCGCTTCCTGCAGGCCGGAGGTCTGGCTGTACGGCAGATCGGTTTGCGTGATGTCACCGTTGATGACCATCTTCGAGCGTTCGCCCATGCGGGTCAGGAACATTTTCATCTGCATGGCGGTCGTGTTTTGCGCCTCGTCCAAAACGACATAGGCATCAGTCAGGGTGCGTCCGCGCATAAAGGCCAGCGGGGCAATCTCGATTTGTTTCGCCGCCATCATGCGCACGACCTGATCTTGCGGCAGCATGTCATACAGCGCGTCATAGATCGGGCGCAGATAGGGGTCGATTTTTTCCTGCATGTCACCCGGCAGGAAACCGAGATGCTCACCCGCTTCGACTGCGGGGCGTGAGAAAATCATTTTTTCGACCTTGCCCTCGGTCAATAGTTGCACGCCGGCGGCAACGGCCAGATAGGTTTTCCCCGTTCCGGCCGGGCCGATGCCGAACACCATGGCGTATTTATCGATGGCGGTGAGATAAGCGGCCTGCGTGGTGGAGCGTGGCGAAATGTGCTTGCGTTGCGTCACGACTTTGCGTGGCTTGTCGGTAAAAGCGGCCATGGCCATTTTTTTGGTGTCCCGGTCAACGGTGGAGCTGGCGATGCGGATCGCGGCGTCGACGTCACTGTCGGACACCGGCAAATCTTTTTCAAGGCGGTCCCACAAGGCGTCAAACGCTTCCTGCGCCTGTTGCGTGGCATCGGCCGAACCGGCCACCGTCACCTGGTTGCCCATAGCCGAGATCGTCACGCCCAGCGCGCGCTCGATGCGGTTGAGATTTTCATTGTTGGCGCCGAACAGTTCGGGCAAAAGCGCGTTGTCATCGAAAACGAGTTCCAGCATGCGGGCTGGGTCCGAAGAATTCCGAGCGGTCAAAAACGCAATCTCCTCTGATGCGGTCATCCGGTGTTTGGCCGGATCAACAGGTTAATCCTGTCTCATCTAGTATCGGCTGGAAAGATTAACAAGAGGTAGAGAGTTAATTAAGTATAGTGGGCGGCATTCTTTTGGGCATTCCATGCGGCGTTAGAAATATCGTGGTGCATATCCGAGTGAGTTGAGGGATCAGGAATATTTGCCAAAAATTGCTCAAAGCCTATGTCTGCAGTATCAACATCTGGCCAATCGCTAGTTGGTGTCACGATTTTTAGCGCATTATCTTTAAGAGTTTCAATTTGTTTCTGGCGCAAAACTTTTTGACGTTGCTTTGTCTTACGATGAAAGCCCGTTTGAGATAAAGAACGTTGATTATGATACATATTCTTTTCCTTCCAACCCTAAACTCAAAAACAGCTTAAATAGTAACTACCCTATTTTGAATTGTCATTCCTTTAATTTTCCGATCTAAAAGATCTGGTCGTTCAGGTAAATTCCCTTTTTCGGCATAAAAATTGTCGTTTTGCGACCATGCTTCAGTTAACTTTCTATCTGAAGGTGATAATGTCATATCACGGCCATTAGAACCCAATTGTGAACGAAATGTGTTTGGCATTCCGCCCATTTCTTCAAAGTTAGTTTGCATAGCACGAAACCACTCTACATTTGCACGTGTGAGGGGACTACGAACAATATCGTTTTCTTTGTATGTCGTCACCGTTACCATTGGATTTAAATGAGCATTACGCAATAGCATGTCAAAGCATGGTTGCTTGTTAAAATCTCTAATGGGCAATCCACGCGAGTCAAAACCTGTTAAATCGGTTTGTTCCGGATCACCACAGAAAACCATTTGAGTGTTGTGACCAGCACGTGTCGTCAATGCCTTTGCATCTTCCGTAGTCAAATTTTGTGCTTCATCAACAATAATGGTTGCATCAGGAATATCCAAACCACGGATATTGGCCAGTGGCATAATTTGCAATGCATTATCATTGAGCATGTCATCTAAAAGAGGCGATCTGCTATATTCTGGCTGCGGTGTTTCTGAAAGCCCCATTAAGCTCTTGATTTTATCTTTACCACCGAATTTAATGAGCGAACGTAAAATTTGTCTGATATGGGGCGCCATTTTTTGCATTTCATTGCCGGGCAGATAGCCCATGGATTTTTTGTCGCCAATCTCTGTCATCGGAGATGTGATAATAATACGACCAGTTTTCCCGGCTTCCAGTTGTGATAGCGCAAATGCGACAGCAACTGATGTTTTTCCCGTTCCCGCTGGTCCAGCCACCAAACTGAGTCCGCCTTGACGCATATTTTCAATTTGTCGAACCTGTGATTCACTGTTCGGTACAAAATCCCAATTCCGGTCTTTTTTGTTCAAAACCAAAACGCTTGAAGAAAATTCCTGACGATTTTTATCGTGAGATGCTCTGAACGGATCTTCTTCTTTGCGCGATAGGGACTCATCTTTTATCGTGCTTTGATCAATGGCAACATCCACCGTTTGGATAATCCGGTCAATTTGCCCTGGCATCAATGTGATTTTATCCATTTTGAACAGTGCTGTTTTAGCATACGATTCCAAATCCATCGCTTCAGTGGAAATGTTTTTGGATTCCAAAGCCATTTGAATTTGTAATAGCAAGTGAGCTCTTTCATCATCAGGAAGTTTTTTATATAAAACATTTTTAAGATTTTTTTCCTTTTCCAACCGTTCAGCGGCGTCCGTTTTGATAGCTTGAATATGGCCATTAATCGCAATAATTGTGCTATCAATTTTAAATTCTTTTAAATTCAAGTTTGTCAATGCACTTTCTAAATCACTTAGCTTGCTTGTAAGAGCATCAGTCGCTTGATTCTCATTAAGTTTTTTCAAATCAATTTTAATAAATCTTCTAAGTTTTTCTTTGACTATTTTTATATCATCATTAGAACGGGAATTTTTTCTTTGTTGTATCTCCTTAGCTTCCAATGACATCGTCTTTGATACATTATCTAACGAAGCTTTCGATGCCAGATCCTTATTTTGCACAAGTGCGCTCAAAAAATCGACAGACGCTTGTAATGTTGTATCTGATAACTTGATGGCCTGCTTTGAATGATCCAATTTGCGCGGGCTATTAAGCAACTCATTGAGGCGGCCTTCTTCGCGTCGCATTAATTCTGATTGCAACTCAATCAAAGCTTTTTCAGCCTTATCCCGGTTTGCTGCAGAACCACCATTCACAATGACGCGTGTTTTCGTTACTTTTTTTAGGATAGGCTGCCGTCTAGGGGTAACATCAATACCTTTTGCTTCACGTACGCGCTTTGTATATTGATCTGACTGCTCACCTGGCTGTATCTCAATATCTTCAATGACAGACTCTTTAGAGAGCTTAACAGAAAATTTGTTCTCTATACGAGATTTGACAGGAACATCGCCGTATTGGAACAACTTATCAGCAATTCGTGGGCCAGCTAATAGAAATGATGACGTTCCTGATTTTGGTGTTTTAGCCATGAATCATGCTCCTCTGCAGAAGGCAGCAATAGCATGATTCTACAGATTCAACAATCATTATAAAAATGAATTAATTAATTCAATTAAGTTAATAAAGAAAGATATTTTTAAATCCGGGACAGTACGCCGCTCAGCGAATTGGCATGGCCGCCCAGAATAGTGACAGGCAAAATCTTGCCGATCAGGGTTGGAGCTACAACTGGGTCAACCTCGACGAAGACCGATTGCATATGGGGGCTGCGGCCCATGATTTGGGCATTCTGGTCATTTGTGCGTTTGTTGCCCAGGCGTTCGAACAGGATATTCACGGTTTGGCCGACAAATTGCGTGTTAAAAGCAACTTGATGGATATGCATGGCGGCCTGCACCTGTTGCAAGCGGGCGTCTTTGATGGATTCGTGCAACTGGCCCTGCATGCTGGCACCCGGTGTGCCGGGGCGCATGGAGTATTTGAACGTATACGCGCTGGCGTATTTCACATAGTTAATCAGGTCGAGCGTGGCTTGAAAATCCGCATCCGTTTCACCCGGAAAACCGATAATGAAATCGGATGAAAAGGCGATATCCGGGCGCGCGTCGCGCAGGCGATCGATCAAGGCTACGTACTCGTCCCGTGTATGTTTGCGATTCATCGTTTTGAGAATCGCATCGCTGCCCGATTGCACCGGCAGATGCACGAAGGGCATGAGGTATGGAATGTCGCGGTGCGCATCATACAATCGGTCATGCATATCGCGCGGGTGTGAGGTGGTGTAACGGATGCGTTCAACGCCTTCGATCTCGGCGACCGCGTAGAGCAGATCGCCGAGCGTCCAGTCAGCACCGGTGAGGCCGGCGCCGTGATAACCATTTACATTCTGGCCGAGCAACTGGATTTCACGCGCGCCCGCACGGGTCAACGCGCGCACTTCCTGCAGGATTTGCAAAACAGGGCGTGAATATTCCGCGCCGCGTGTGTAGGGGACAACGCAAAACGTGCAGAATTTATCGCAGCCTTCCTGAATCGCAACGTGGGCAACCGGCGCGCTTGGCGCGGTTTCTTCTTCGGGCAGGAAATCGAATTTGCTGACACTGGGAAAATCGGTGTTAATGATACGTTTGTCACCATAGGCACCGGTCAGTTGCGCCACCATTTCCGGCAGATGGTGATAGGTTTGCGGACCGAACACCAGATCGACATAGGGCGCGCGCGTCGTGATCACATCGCCTTCGGCCTGGGCCACGCAGCCGGCCACCGCCATCAGGGTTTGTTTGCCTTCGAGATCGCGGCGCTTTTTATGAGGCTTAAGACGGCCCAATTCGGAAAAGACTTTTTCCGTCGCCTTTTCGCGAATGTGACAGGTGTTGAGAATAACGAAATCGGCGTCATCCGGCTTGTCCGTGATCTGATAGCCCAGCGGACGCAACACGTCGGCCATGCGTTTGCTGTCATAGACATTCATCTGACAGCCCCAGCTTTTGATATAGAGCTGCTTGGCGGCTGGTGACGCCGTTTTCGGTGTCGTCAGTGCGGTTTTATCAGGATGCGTGATGGTAATAGCCATGCCTGTATATAGCGAGGAAGTGACGGTGGGCGCAACCATCATGACCCATGCAGAATTCCGCTCTGATGCCAAGAAAATGCATTGACACGGCACTTCAAATGAATATTATAATGTCATAATTTGAAAGATGGGTTATGAGAATTTTAGTCGTTAATGAAAATATCCAGCAACAGAGTCATCTGACCCATTGCCTGATGGATGACGGCCACTGCGTGAACCGCAGTACAAATATTTTACACAGCTATGCAACATTTATTCAGGCCCAAGCCACCGAAAATCCATACGACATCGTCGTGATCAGCCAAACACTGACACCTTTCGTTTACCAAGACGGTGAGATGCAGACTTTGGACACCGATTTATGGCCGCGCGAGAATGCCGGGCTGTATGTGTTAAAATCCATGCTGAATGCCAGCCGGCACCTCACCCAGCCGCAGTTTATCCTGATGAGAAACCCACATGACACAAGTGATCTTGCTGATGGTTACGGCCTGCTGGATGACGTCGCAACGCATCGCTTGACGTTTGCATCCGATGGTCCGGCAGGTGTTCATATGCAGATCAGGCGTCTGAGCCCAAACGACCCGGCCTAAGCGCTAACGGTGAAACGTTCAAAAGCCGCCCCCTGATTGCCGCAGTTTTGTTTCACCCTATAATTAACGGCATGATCACATCTCCACCCCTTGCTACCTTGACCAGCTCTCCCCCCCGCAACGCGGCCCGACCCATTGCCATCTGGCTGCTGGTGTGCTGCGCGATGATTTTTGTTATGGCGGTGATTGGGGCGATTACACGTTTGACGGAATCGGGGCTGAGCATGACACGGTGGCATGCGGTGTCTGATATGCTGCCGCCCTTGCACGATGCCGATTGGCAAACCCAATTTGACACCTATAAGCAAAGCCCGGAATATCAAAAGCTGAATAGCGGTATGAATCTCGCCGCGTTCAAAACTATTTATTTCTGGGAATGGCTGCACCGGTTGTGGGGCCGGTTGATCGGATTGGTGTATGCATTGCCGTTGATTTACTTTGCCGTGCGCCGGCACATTCCGCGCTGGCTGCAACCGCGTTTAGTCTTTTTTCTGGCACTTGGTGGACTGCAGGGATTTATTGGCTGGTACATGGTGAAATCTGGCCTGATTGATGAGCCGCGCGTGTCGCATTACCGGCTGGCGTTGCATTTGGGAACGGCGTTCGTGATTTTTAGCTTATTGTGGCGGCAGGCGATCCAGTTGTTGTATCCACGCCTGTCGGCCCCCGCGCCGCTGATCCCCTATTGCCTGAAACGGCACAGCGTGTTTGCGATTGTCGTTGCGTCCGTCACCATGTTGTGGGGCGTGCTGGTGGCGGGTCTCGATGCCGGGATGATTTACAACGAGTTTCCGCTGATGGGCGGACATATCATGCCGAGCGAAGCGTGGTTTTTGCACGATTGGTGGCGCAATCTGGTCGACAACGCGGCGATGGTGCAATTCACGCATCGCTGCCTGGCGGTGTTGACGTTTGTGACGGTTGCATCGCTGGGCGTGCGCTGTCTGCGGAACGCGTGGCCAACGACGATCCGCAAATTGGGCGTTGCCTTAATTGTCATGATTGGTGTGCAAGTCGGTTTAGGTATCGGTACGTTATTAACGCAGGTCAATATTCATTTAGCGGCTAGTCATCAGGCCGGGGCATTGATTGTGTTGGCGTTGTTGTTGTGGGTAAATTGGGAATTGATTCGTTATCCGCGCGCGGCGTAAGTCAATTTAATATAGGCTGTGCCATCGTGTGGGTCCCAGAAGGCGCCCATAGTTCCCCAGGGAAATGTGCCGTCACGGCCCAGTTGCGCAATGATCCATTTTTCATAATACGTCAAGCGCGCTTTTTCAGCGTCCAAAGAATAGTCATCCCACGTTGCATTTTGATGTTCGATATACATACTAAAAGATAGCGACGAGAGTTGCTTATTATCATCAAAATAAAAGTTAATGCTGAAATATGATGGGCCACATGGGATGTGACGAATATTCAAAAGATATTCAGGGCCAGACGTTTTAATTGTACCTGTGCCGAAATCAGTCTGTTCAAGAACAGATCGCGTTAGACTTGATGTAAGGGTTAGCGCATCTAGGTAGAAAGCACCTGTGTCGAGGGCAATAACCGTATCGGTCACGCGATAATATCATCGATCAGCATGGATTCGAGTTTGATCATCATGTCTTTCAGCGCCAGTTTGCGTTTTTTCATCCGTTGCAGGGCGATCATGTCATGAACGGGGGTTTCGATCAGGCGCAGGATGGCTTCATCCAGATCACGATGCTCGGTCTGCAACGTGTTCAGCTGTTCCTGCAGTTTGTCTTTATCCAATGACACCGGTTTCGGCCCTTGCGTAGTCTCTTTTAACGGTTTCCCGTTATAACGGCCCCCGTTGCAAAAAGCAAAACCTTCTTTAAAGATGGGACAAACATGATCTTCAGGAGTTTTTATGTCCCCGTCCCCATCCGCCACGAAAAAACGCATCGGCGTGTTAACCTCTGGCGGCGATTGCGCCGGCTTGAACGCTATTATCCGGGCTGTGGTCTATGCCGCCAAGGAAAAAGGCTGGGAAACCGTGGGCTTCCTGGACAGTACCGAGGGCATGCTGGCCCGCCCGGTGCGCGCCATTAATTTGGATGTAGCTGTAATGGACGGCAATGTGCTGCGCTCTGGCGGCACGATGCTGGGCACCACCAGCCGGATCAGCACCAGTCCGCTGGCGTTTGTCATGCCGGATGGGTCGAAGATCGACCGGTCACAGGATATTGCCGACGCGTACCACCAGTTTGGCCTGCATGCCTTGGTCGTGATCGGCGGCGACGGGTCGATCGGCATTTTGCGCGAAGTGGGCAAACGCACCGGCATCAAGATCGTCGGCATTCCGAAAACTATTGATAACGATATCGGCGCCAGCGAAGTGACCGTTGGGTTCCACACGGCCGTCATGGTGGCGACCGAAGCACTTGACCGTTTGCAGCCGACCGCGGCCAGCCATCACCGGGTGATGATTCTGGAAGTGATGGGCCGTGATGCTGGGTATATCGCCCTGAATTGCGGGATTGCCGGCGGCGCCGATGCTATTTTAATTCCTGAAATTCCATACAAAATCGAGCATCTCACGCATAAGATCAACACCATGCGTGCCGAGGGCCGGATGCATTCGATGATTGTCGTCTCCGAAGCCGTTAAAGGCACGGACGGGCAAAAGGTGCAAACGAAGTTTGCCGATGGCCAGGTGCGTCATGGCGGCATCGGCCAGCATTTGGCCAATGCCATTTCCAATGCCGTGGGTGCGGAAGCCCGTGTCACCGTTCTGGGCCATATGCAACGCGGCGCGCCACCGACCGCCACCGACCGTTTGATTGCCACCATGTTTGGCGCCTATGCCGTTGACCTGATCGATCAGGAAAAATTCGACAATCTGGTGGTGTGGCAAGGCCGCAGCGTGACCCATGTGCCGCTGGAAAACGCACTGGATCTGTCGCAGAACATCAATCCCGAAACGGATATGCTGGTGAAAACCGCACGCGCGATGGGGATTTGCCTGGGGGATAAATAAGAGCGACAGGTAAACTATCGCTGAAAGCAAGCTATTAAAAAAACCGCCTCATTGGGCGGCTTTTCTGTATTTGCTTATTTAACAGCCCAGCTTCTGTACAGGTTTTGCTGATTGCCCTCGCGCGTTGGAAATCCGCGAACAGGATAATATTCAACTGGTACTTTATTTTGGACATCGCTCAAAGATTTTTCAAATGCTGCTTTAGCTTCTCCACTTTCTGTCAGAACGCCAATGACGTTTGCAACCGCAAATCCCACTTCAGGCTGATCGGTGATTGTGACATGTGTATTATCTGGTGTGGAGACCGCTATAGGTCTGTCGTATCCTTGCGGCACAACACTTAAGACATCAACGCCCAAGTCCCTAAATCCAGAAATTAAAATTTTTGCTTTTTCCTGCAAGACATTAGGGATGATCGTGCTTTGCGCCGCCGCATACCAAGGGCCTTTTTGCTGATGAGCGAATTGTGCCAATTTTTCGATTTGCTTTGTTGTCAGTTTTTGGGTCATGTTGAGATGTCCTTGCGAAAAAATTTAAAAATAGAGATATGAATTCAGGGTATGAGAAAAGATGCGCCGCAGCGCATATGAAACATGAGTGACGTTTGGATAAGGAAAAAAATCATAACGGGAATCGCGAAACAAGGGATGGACAACAAGACTTAGTGTGTTGTCGGTCGCATTCGCATAGTCATTCCAATTGTGTTCATATGTCTAATTTAAATGATTCGGGTCTGGATGCAAGGATTTTTTTTGCATCTAACGCATTAAATTTGTTGGGACAATAATTGGCCATTTTGCGGTGTATTGTCGTTGTCATCATGACGCAGAATGTGCTTGGCAAAATAGTCTTCCGGTGTCAGATGGGCTTTGATGCCGTCCTGTGTCACAACACGTTCGGTCAGCTTTTTTGCCAGTGCGCTAGCGGCTGTTGCCTGTTGATAATAATTCCGAATTTGCTGCAAGACAGTCATGCTGTTTTCACTCTTCATGCTTTTTAAAACGACCGCATCTTTGATTTCCAGCGTCAATTATCGCACAAGGTGGATCAGGAGGGAGAGTGGTTGTAGCGGGTAGGGTATAAAGATTCTGTTAAGATATGCAGACATCAGAGGTCAGATATGAGGAAGCGGACAGAAGTCAGAATTTGCAAGCAAGCGTTGTGAAATCAGCTGTCATCAAACTGACCTCTGACTTCTCCTCAGCGCAACGGGTTTTTCTGCCGGCGGCGATCAACCGAGGAACCGATGCCGGAGGCTTCCCGGTACTTGGTGACCGTGCGGCGGGCAATTGGAATATCTTCCAGTTTCAGCAATTCCACCAATTGGTCGTCCGATAGAATTTTTGTCGGGTCTTCGGCGTCGATCAGCGCCTTGATGCGCGCTTTGACGGCGTGGGCCGTGTGTTCCATCGACCCCGTGCCGCCGCCGACATGGCTGGAAAAGAAGTATTTCAGTTCAAAGGTGCCACGTGGCGTTTCGATGTATTTTTGTGTGGTAATGCGTGACACCGTGCTTTCATGCACCTCCACTGCACTGGCGATATCGCGCAATACCAACGGCTTTAAATAAGCCACGCCATAGGCAAAAAAGCCTTCCTGCTGGCGCACGATTTCCGAGGCGATTTTGAGAATGCTTTGCGCACGTTGGTCCAATGCTTTGATCAGGAATTGCGCCGATTGCAGTTTGTCGATCAGATATTCGGTTTCCGCCACATCGTCTTTGGCTTTCTGGCGATTGCTTTTTTGCTGCACGACAGCAGCGTAACGTTGATTGACCAGAATTTTTGGCAAAGCGTCGGGGTTGAGCTCGACCAGCCACGTGCCAGGCTGTTGCGGGTTTTTATTGCGCCGCATGGTGACATCGGGAATGAGCGTTTGCACCACGTCGTGTGTAAACGTCAACGCCGGTTTCGGGTCGAGCCGTTTCAGTTGCAGCAGCATGCGGCGAAAATCCTCTTCACCGACATTGCATTTCTGTTGCAGTTTGCGGTAATCGTGGCTGCCCATCAAACCGAGATTGGCGAGCAAGGCATGAAATGCCGGGGTCATGAGACCCTGGTCGCGCAATTGCAATTCCAGACATTGCGCCAGGTCCATGGCAAACAGGCCCGCGGGTTCCATTTGCTGGCACCGTGCCAAAACCAGTTCCACATCTTCGAGGTCAGCCGCAAATTGTTCGGCAATTTTTTTGAGGTTGCCACGGAAATAACCGGCTTCATCCAGATGCTCCACCAAGGCCAACGCCAGGAGTTGATCCTGTGGCGCATGAAATTCCAGCTGAATTTGCCGGCTCAAATGTTCGTACAAACTGGGCGGTGCATCGCCCATGTGGTTTTCCCAGGCACTGTCACCAGCATCATACTCACGCCCGCCCTTGCCAACCGTGGTGAAATCCGTGTGGTCAGTGTCGCGGCCGGTATCGGCATCCAGGTGATCGTCATACACCCGGTCAAATTCGTCGGACAAAGCCGCATCTTTGTCGGCTTGCACCGGAACGGCTTTGTCACGCTGGTCGGGGGCGGTGTAATTGCTTTCGTGATGGAAATCGTCCGGCATGGCCTCTGGTTTACCGGTCGGTGCGTTGCCGCCGTCATAACCGTCATCCGCATCATCGGCGCGCTGTAACAGCGGGTTGCTGTCCAGTTCGTTCAACACAAATTCATTCAGCTCGATATTGTTCATCTGCAACAAGGCAATCGCCTGTTGCAATTGCGGCGTCATGGTGAGCTGCTGGCTCTGGCGCAAAGCCAGATGCGGGCCAGGTTTGCCGTTACGGTTCGTTTGAGGTGTTGCCATGCCCCATCATGGGCATAGAAGGTTTAAGAGGGCGTAAAACAGCTGGGATTATAGTGTTAAACGGGGCCTGGCCGGTTTGCTTGATTTTGGCGATACCATGTTTCAACAGCATCACCCTCACGCCAGGTTTCTATCAGCATCTGATAGACCTGAGAGGTCTGGGTATCATCAAATGTAGTATTCAGCATCGTTTCCACTTGATGCAGACGTTCCGTAATGTGGGTCAGCCCGTTGCCAGCTTCCTCATCGACCTGCAGCATCTTGCCAAGCAGAATCCCAGCTTGTCCGCACTCTGGGAAGATACCGCGTTTGAGAATATCGGACGAGCCATTCATGTACTCAATAAATCTTAAGTGTGCCGCATTAACGATTTCACTGTTGCGGATGCCATACGTTTGACTATCAAGGCTGGCTTTATCAATTTGTTCTGTCATCAGATTCGCTCCTATGCGGCTGACGTATTCTAATTATGAAATCATATAATGTCAATCGAAAAATTTAAACTGTTATACTAATTGCCAACCCCGCTGCTGCTGCCGTGTCGCTGCGCAGAATGAGTGAACCAAGAGACACCGGTTTTAGCCAGTCCTTTTGCGCAGCCAGCAACAAGTCTTTTTCCTTATCCGAAAAACCGCCTTCCGGGCCGATCAGCAGGGCAAGCGACGGTTTAGCGGCATAAGTCGCAAGGGTTTGCGCGATGGAGGGTGATGCCTCCTGCCCCTCAACACCGGCCAGCAACACGCGATCTGATGGCCACGATTTTAACACGGCAGATAACGGTTGCGGCGGCAGGCACTCCGGCACGCCCAACCGTCCGCATTGCTGTGCGGCATCGATAATTTGCTGACGCAGCCGATCGGCGTTGATTTTATGCTGTTGGGTGCGATCAGTCGTGACCAGCACAATCTTGCGGACACCCAGTTCGACGGCATGGCGGATAGCGTTATCAAACGCCTCTTTATTTTTCAATGGGGCCATGATTAACCACACATCGGGCAAACGTTCCGTTGCCTTGATACAGTCTGTCAGCGTGACAGACACTGACCGTTTATCAGGAAAGTGACATAGCCCGTGCCACTCACCCTGATCGGCATTAAACAGACGAACGTCCTCACCGGCGCGCAAACGCATCACCACCCGCGCATGATGTGCTGCCGTCTCAGACAGCAACACCATACTATCAGCTTGTAACGTAATATCTGGACAGTAAAAACGCGGGATATGAGCCATGAAATCACTTGAGATCGGAAGGGTGAGCTTGTAGGCTACAGCCTAAAGGAAAACGCCTTGCCCGACCAGATTGCCGCCCCACTTGATCAGCCTGCTTATGATTTGCGCGAGCGTTGCTGGTTCGATGCTGTTTTGCCACCCTTTGCCCGGGACTGGGCGCGGCTTGGCCGGTGGGACCGGATGGCCGGGGTGTGGCTGCTTTATTGGCCCTGTGCCTGGGGCTTGATGCTGGCGCCGCATTTTTGGCTGCTGTCGTTTGCAGAAAAATTTTACTGGCTGGGGCTGTTTTTGATTGGCGCGTTTGTCATGCGCGGTGCCGGTTGCACGATCAATGATCTGTGGGACCGCAAACTGGATGCACAAGTGGCACGCACCGCGTCACGCCCGTTAGCCGCCGGTCGCACCCGTGTGTTCAGCGCGCTGATCTTTTTGCTGTTGCAATTAATCGCCGGGGCGTGGATCTGGGGGCAATTGCCGTTCAATGCGCAATTGGTGTCACTGTTTTATTTGCCGCTGATCGTTGTCTATCCATTGATGAAACGTGTGACGATGTGGCCGCAAGCGTTTTTGAGCATCGTTTTCAGTGCTGGTGCTATCGTGGGCTGGGTCACGATGGACATGCCCAATTTGGCGACGGCTGTGTTGGTGATTACAGCGATGCTCTGGGTGCTGGCGTATGATACCGTTTATGCGCACATGGACAAAGCCGATGACGCGATGGTCGGCATTAAATCCACCGTTATCGGGTTGGGCGAGCGCGCCGTTGATCTGGTGGTTGTCTGTCTGTGGGCGACATCATTGGGTTGGGCGTTATTGGCCGCGATGTATGATTTTCCGCCGCTGGCCTGTTCCGTGTTGATCTTTTCGTATGTGCTGCAATTTTTTCGCTGCGTGTTGTGGAATCCGGATAATGACCGGAAAACGCTCGATTATTTCCGGTCGCAATGCTGGTTTGGCGGTGCGTGGGCGTTTGCCTGCTGGTTCAATGTCTTGCAGCATGTCCCCGTCCACGGCTAGAGTGTGGGAACCGCACTAAAGGATGCTGCCATGAGCGACGCTTTACAAAATTTGACATTCGAACAGGCCATGGCCGAACTGGAATCGATCGTGCAGCGTCTGGAAAGCGGCAAAGAGCCGCTTGAGCAAGCCATCACATTATATGAACGCGGCGTGGCATTACGCACCCATTGCGAAGGCAAGTTGAGCCAGGCGCAGTTGAAAGTTGAAAAAATCATTCAGCAACCATCAAGTCCCGATGGCGGCAGTGTTAAAACAGAGGAATTTGCAGATGGCTGAAATGACAGAGCGCCTTAAAAGCGCCTTAAAGGAAACCAGCCAGATTATCGACGATGTCATTGACCGGTTGATCCCGCGCAACAACGAGCTGGAAAATCAGTTGTACGATGCGATGCGCTACGGCACCCTCGAAGGCGGCAAACGCATGCGCCCACTGTTGGTGCTGGCGTCGTGCGACATGTTCAGCGTCGACCGGTCATGTGCTGTGCGTGTGGCCGCCGCCGTTGAAATGATGCACAGCTATTCGCTGATCCACGATGATCTGCCGGCGATGGATGATGCGGCCTTGCGCCGTGGCCGCCCGTCTTTGCACTGTGAATTTGATGAAGCGACGGCAATTTTGGCGGGTGATGCTTTGCAATCCCTCGCCTTTGAAATTCTGGCTGACAACGATACGCATGGCGACCCGCATGTGCGTATTAAATTGATCGAGGGCATGGCACGCGCCATTGGCCCACGCGGCATGGCTGGCGGTCAGATGATCGATTTGCTGGGTGAACGCGACAACGCACTGGATGTCGGTGCGATTACCCGTCTGCAAAAAATGAAAACCGGTGCGTTGATCATGTTTGCCTGTGAAACCGGTGCGATTTTGGGTCGCGCGTCACCGAAACATTTGATGGCGATCCGCAATTACGCACACGATTTTGGCCTGGCGTTCCAATTGACCGACGATCTGCTGGACGCCACGGGTGCCGTGCAGGATCTGGGCAAGGAAACCGGCAAAGACGCCGCTGCCAACAAATCCACCTTTATGCGTCATTATTCAAACGGCGAAGCCAAAGCCAAGGCTGAATTGCTCATCGATCAGGCGATCAAACATTTGCATGTTTTTGAAACGACGCGCACGGAAGTCTTGGTTGATCTGGCGCGTTTTCTTATCGACAGAAAAAACTAAAGTTGGGTTTTTGCTGCAAGGTGTTGAGAAACATTCTCGACTCTGTTCAATAGCCCAGCGACAGTGTTATACTGACGCTTATGCAACGTATCCTTTATCAATATTGGCTATCCCCTTACTGCCGCAAAGTGCGCTTTGTGCTGGCGGAAAAAAAACTTGATGTGCAATTGCAGATCGAAAAAATCTGGGAACGCCGGGTCGATTTTCTTAAATTGAATCCCAGCGGTGAAATTCCGGTGCTGGTCGATGAAAATGGCACGATCGTCTGTGACAGCCAAGCCATTTGCGAATATCTGGATGAGCATTATCCCGAAGTCAATTTGATCGGCCACACCGCACCACAGCGGGCCGAAACGCGCCGCCTCGTCGCGTGGTTTGATCGCAAGTTCAATGAAGAAGTCACCGAATATTTGATCGGTGAAAAATTGATGAAACGCGTGTTGAAAATCGGGCAGCCGGATGGGCAGCGCATTCGCGCCGGACATCAGAATATTCATATGCATCTGGATTATATCGGTTATCTCACCGACCGCCGACGCTGGCTGGCGGGGAACGAATTTTCCCTGGCGGACATTGCCGCGGCGTCACATTTATCGGCCATTGATTATATCGGTGATGTGCCGTGGGATGACCACAAAGCCGCGCGTGAATGGTATGCGCGGATCAAATCGCGTCCGAGTTTCCGGCCGCTGCTGGAAGATAATTTGCCCGGCACGGCTCCAGCTAAACATTACGCCGATCTGGATTTTTAATCTGTCGCTTTTTCATTCGCTAGCAAAGGCGTATCGCGTGCGGCGTTTTGCAAGGCATGCCGTTCGGCCCGCATTAATTGTTGCGCAATCATTTTCAGCAACGCGGGTTGTTCAATCGGTTTCTTCATCATGCCGGCAAAACCCAGTTTGGAAATGCGCAGCAGGATGTCAGATGACGGGTCGGCGGTGATCAGCACAACAGGCGTTGTTTTGTAATCTGTCTCCTGCAGATGCTCCATAAAGGTCAGGCCGCCCATCGGCTCCATTTGCAAATCCAGCAGGATCAGATCGACCGGATGTTTGGCAAGTTCGTCCAAGGCCTTGTCGCCGTCTTCGGCTTCATAGACCCGGTAATCCTGCATGCGCAGCCAAGCCACGACCAGATGGCGAAACGGCGGATTATCATCCACCACCAGGATGCGGTACGGTTTGGCGATGACATGGACTATTTTGCTTTGCATGGGCCGATTATAAGCTTATAAATTCATTCAGCAAATGAAAAAACGTTCCGTCACCATCCATGGCCACCGGTCCTCCATCACATTGGAAGATCCGTTTTGGGCGGAGTTGCAGGGGCTGGCCAAAACGCAAGGCCTGTCATTGAACGCCTTGATCACCCGCATCGACGAAACGCGTGACCCGAAACAAAATCTGTCCAGCGCCTTGCGGGTTTATGTGCTGGACAGTGTTAAAACCTTAGCGTCACAGGCCAAGGAGCCATCATGACCAATGCCTTGATCCTGCACGGTGTTTGCGATGCGCAGGAATATTTTGAGATGGATTTCCCCTCGCCATCGAATGCGCACTGGCTGCCGTGGCTGCAACAGAAATTTTTGCGCAACGGCGTGTTGTGCCAGACCCCCGAAATGCCAAAGCCCTATGCGCCGGTGTATGACGACTGGGCCGCGGTGTTTGAACAATTTACCTTGCATAACGATACTGTGATTGTCGGTCACAGTTCAGGATGTGGGTTTATTTTAAAATGGCTAAGCGCTAATCCATCTATTAGACTGGGTCGACTAGTGTTGGTGGCACCCTATTCAGACCCGTATCAAAAATATGGTGATTTTCTGCAATGCACCCTCGACCCTGATTTATTGCAGCGTGTGCAAGGGGTTGATGTTCTATATTCCCTTGATGAAAAAGTACAAGGTGTCAAAGAAACAACAGAACTCATTTTGCAAACTTATCCGTCTGCATGCTATCATGAATTTGTCGATAAGGACCATTTTTGTTTCAGCGATATTGGTCTGACATTTCCTGAATTGTGGGCAATTTGTATTACTTAGATCTAAATCTTTATTATTTTATTTGAATACGAACTGAGCAAGTAGATTTTCGGCTATTACCTGCAGCTTTCCGGAAACATCATCAATATAAACAATGGCTGCAATCATAGCCATTACGATAAATACAAAAATGCGTACCGACCATTTATTGATGTGATTTCGTTTTGCTAAAACCAAAACTTCTTTTTCAGTTGCATTAAAGAATGAAATAAACTCTTCTTGTGTGACCTGAACCATGACGTCGGTTATTAGGCTTTGCAACTCAAAGTGACCCTGAGACAAATAGTTTTGCTTCTTTACAATTGATGAGTAACGAGAGTCATCTTCAGAATTAAAAAACTTAATTGTGCATTCATCGGCATCGACCAAAGTCGTATGCTCAAGATAAAAACTCAGATCACCGGCACTGTCTTTATTCTTCCTGATTTCAAAACCAGAAACCTTAAATTTTGTCTCTATGCTGCCAGTTTTGCTGCGATTGAAACTATGCGTAAAACTGTGTTCGTATCCATTGTCCGGCAAATCTACATAATCATTATAAAACGTGTCAGTCCCGTCATTCCATTCTGTTTCAGTATGCTTAAAATCATATTGTTTCAGCAACGCTGTTAATTTTTCTTTCGATTGTTGTGCAATAGATGGTAACAAATCAGTCATATCTATCCCAATAATTTTTGCGCCGTTTTTAACCCGGCCACTAGCGCATCGATATCATCCCGCGTCGTATACATCCCGACCGAGGCACGTACCAAGGCGGACACGCCCAAACGCTCCAGCAGCGGCATGGCGCAATGATGGCCGACACGGACGCAGATATGTTTTTGATCGAGGATCATCGCAATATCAGACGGTGGGCAACTGTCGATAGTAAAAGCCAGGATGCTGGCGCGTTGCGCGGCCTGTCCCCACAGTTTGAGACCGGGAATGGTTTGCAACTGCTGCTCGGCATAGGTGAAAACATCTTGCTCATGCGTGGCAATCGCGTCGAGGCCATAGGATTGCAGATAATCAATGGCAACACCCAAAGCAATCACCTCGGCAATCGGCGGCGTGCCGGCTTCGAAACGCGCAGGCGCCTGTTTAAAGGTTGTGCCGGTGTGACACACACGCTCAATCATATCGCCGCCGCCCTGATAGGGCGGCATGGCGTTCAACACGTCTTCGCGGCCATACAACACGCCAACACCGTTTGGTCCGTAAAGTTTATGGCTGGAAAACACTAAAAAATCACAATCTAGCCTTTGCACATCCACTGATTGATGCATCACGATCTGACAGGCATCGATAAGCGTTGTAATGTTTTGTGCCTTTGCTCGTGCGACAATCTCTTGCATTGGCACGATCGTTCCCAACACATTGCTCATGGCCGTAATCGCCAACAATTTTGTTCTGGCCGTGAAGCAGGCAATCACATCGGCAGCGCGAATATCGCCCTCATCCGTGATGGGTGCCACAACAATTTTGGCACCCGTTTTTTCCGCGATTAATTGCCATGGTACGATATTGGCATGATGTTCCAGCATTGTGATAATGATTTCATCGCCCGGCTGCAGATTAGCGCTGCCCCATGATGCGGCGACCAGATTGATCGCTTCTGTCGCACTACGCGTAAAGACAATACTGTTTGGTGTTGCCGCGTTGATAAACTGCGCAACCTTGCCGCGTGCCGCTTCAAATTTCGTCGTCGTCGCCTGGCTGAAGTGATACAAACCACGGTGAATATTCGCGTAGTGGGTGGTCAGCGTCTCGGTCAAACTGTCAATCACAACTTGTGGCTTTTGCGCGCTGGACGCGGTGTCGAGATAAATGACAGAGGGATTATTCTTAAAAATCGGAAAATCGGCGCACACCGTGGCAGCGTCAAATTTGTCTTGTAAAATGGTTGATCTCTGTATCATGATAAATCTTTGCACAAAAAGATACGATCGTGACCATTATAAAAACCAGATACAGTTGCAATATCCTGATAGCCACATGACCGATAAAAATCGGGTGCCTGATAAGCCGCCGTGTCAACAAATGATTTTTTTACGCCCAGTTTACGCGCTTCATCTTCTGCCTTGACAAGCAATTTTCTGCCAAAAGACTGACCGCGCATATCATCTGCAATCCACAATAATTTTATATAAAGAGAATCGCCCGCAATATATCCCTTTAAACCACCTTTTACGTCATGATTCATTTTCAGCAAAACGTTGTGCGGAGTAGTTTTGATATCCACCTTATCTTTTGTGTGCCGGTCCAGCCCGTCGCGTAAAATCTGATCAACGTCGCCCAAACTTTCAGATAGATAAATGATATCTTCTTTCAGCATCGGCATCACAGCATTTTCTGCAAAAAGAGGCGGTCGTGTTCGTCGTGGAAGCCGTTGAGGCGGGCCATTTCCTGGTAGCCGATTTTGATGAAGAAATCGGTGGGCTGATACGACATGATGTCGACGATGGCGACTTTGCTGCCGCGGCCTTGGGCTTCGGTTTCGATCATGTCCATCAAGCGGCGGGCGGTGCCGTTGCTGCGAAAGGCGGTATCGACCCACAAGGATTTAATCATGAGATTGGTGCCAATCGTATAGCCCAAGACACCGGCGACGACACTGTCTAATGCATAGCCAACAATGCTCAACGCTTCACGCGCGGTGGCAATCGACTCCAGATTGGCGGCGTCGATGCCAAATTCGATGACGGCCTGTTCATTCGGCTCGGCATTTTGCGTGACTTTGAAATCGAGATCTTGCATGACACATCTGACTTTATAATTGTTGCTTCACCCATTGCATGGCGATTTCGGTGAACATTTCGCGCACAGACGCGTCGCGAATCTCGTCAAGCGCCGGACCCAGAAACGCCTGCATCAACAATGTTTTGGCTTCGGCTTCGGACAGACCGCGTGAGCGTAGATAGAACAATGGGCCGGTATCCAATTGGCCGGTTGTGGCCCCATGCGAACAGCGCACATCATCGGCGTAAATTTCCAGCTCCGGTTTGACATCGACCTCGGCGGTGCGTGATAACAGCAGCGCGTTATTCAACTGATAACCATCCGTTTTTTGCGCCGGGCGATGCACATGCACTTTGCCCTGGAAAACAGCGCGCGCCGTGTCGTTGATGATGCCTTTGAAGGTCTGGTTCGACGTGCCGTGCGGTTCGTAATGCTCAATCAGAATTGTTGTATCAGTGTGCTGTTGTTGGGCGGCCAGGTAAATGCCGTTAATGCGGCATTCTGTGCCAGAGCCCACCAACGCGGCGCGCACATCGTGACGGGCCAGTTTCGCACCCATCATCAGGCAAAAATGATCGTAACTGGCATCGCGGCCGACCGTGACATTGCCAGTGACGAAATGCGCAGATTTTTGCGTGTCATACTGCCAGCGGTAATGATGCAGTTTGGCATTGTCGCCGACATGAATGTCAAAACCCAGATTGAGGGCATACGTTTCCTGGCCGTGTGTGACTTCAACAAGTGTTGCGTCGGTGTTGTCTTCTGCAATGATGACACAGCGGCTGTGGGCCATGGGGGCCATGTTCAATTCACCGCTGCGACCAAGCGTAACATACTGCACGATGATCGGCGTGTCGCGGCACACCGTGTTTTTTGTGATGTGCAGCACGATGCCGTCTTGGGCATATTGCGCATTGAGTGCCAGCAAAAACTGGTCATGTAAATAACCATCTTCCGGCAGATAATCCTGCAGCCAGGTGGCGTGATCGGTGGCCGCCGTGGCAAAATCATAGAGCTTGACGCCGTCCGGCAATTTTGCGGTATCAGATAAATCGGCGCGATAGACGCCATTCACCAACGTGATGCGCATGGCATTCGTCAGATGACTGGCCAATATTGCCGGTACGGCTGGCACCGTATCAGCCTGTGCATTGGCACCAATGCGGCGGTCAGGCGCCAGTGTCATGCCTTCGATTGGTTTCAGCGACGTGTATTTCCATTTTTCATGGCGCGTTGTGGGCAGGCCCGTGGCTTGCATCGCTGCTGTGCCGCTGGCACGTAAATGCGCCAAGTAGTCGGTTGTCAATTTTTTTGCAGTCGCGGTGGCCATGGCGGTCTCCATCTTTAAACTCGATATCTGTTACGCAGCTTGCGCGTGTGAATTTTGCGCCAGAATACCGGCATAACCGTTTTCTTCCAGTTCCAGTGCCAGTTCCGGCCCACCGCTTTTGATGATCTGACCATTGGCCAACACATGCACGTAATCCGGCTTGATGTAATCCAGCAGACGCTGGTAATGCGTGATGATCAACATCGAACGGTCTGGTGAACGCAAAGCGTTAACGCCATCGGCCACAATTTTCAGCGCGTCGATATCCAGACCGGAATCGGTTTCATCCAGGATGCAAAGTGATGGTTGCAACATCGCCATTTGCAGCACTTCGGCGCGTTTTTTCTCACCACCGGAAAAGCCGACATTGACCGAGCGTTTCATCATTTCCGGATTGATACCCAGTTTTGCACAGGTTTCCTGCATGATTTTCAAAAAGCCAATCGCGTCCAGTTCACTCTCACCACGTTTTTTGCGCAGCGCGTTGAGCGACGTTTTCATGAAGGTCGTCATCGGCACACCGGGAATTTCGACCGGGTATTGAAACGCCAAAAAGATACCAGCGGCAGCGCGTTCGTCCGGTGACATCTTCAGAATGCTTTCGCCGTTGAATTCGATATCGCCATCAGTGACGTCATAATCCTCACGGCCGGCCAGAATGTATGACAAGGTTGATTTCCCCGCCCCGTTTGGCCCCATAATGGCATGAATTTCGCCCGGATTAACGGTGAGGTTCAACCCTTTGAGGATTTCTTTTTGCTCGTCGGCGGTACAGGCGTGAAGGTTGTTAATGTTTAGCATGAAAAATCCGATTGTTAAGTTGTTTCAATATTGCCAAAATATTTAGAAAAAACATTTTGGATGTTTTGAGAAATATTTATTTCAGCCTCGTTAAAATTTTTAACTCTACTTTTATGAAACAGAAAACCTAGTGATATAACGTTTTTATTTCTCGACAACGCATCTGAAGTTATGCCAAAGAAATTTTTCCATCGTTTTTGATTAAGCTTTTTGTGTTTTGTAACATTTCCCATCATAGCAACTTTAAACTCATCTTCTGTTAAATTAGAAAAATCTTTCTCGATATAATCCAACAAATAATGGCACAATAAAATGCAAACTATTCTAGATTTAAAATCTTCTTTTTTGTAGCCATGCAAATCATTAGGATTACTTTGCTTTTTATTTATAGCGTCTACATACTCCTCATATGCTTCAATTATACATTCTTCAATAATTCTTTTTGAAACTGATAATGCAGCACTTTCAAGAAAAGCATCACTTCCAGAAAAAATATTGCTAGTTACTTTATTTTTCATTCCACACTCCCCTCAAGCAAAATCGCCATCAGATTCTGCACTTCGACAGCAAATTTCACTTCACGCTGTTGCAGTTGATTGGACATTCCCATTATCATTTCCGCCCATCCAAATATTTGAAATAGGCAACGACATTGGCTTTGTCGGCCTTGGCGCAAGTGTTGTTTAATGACACAAGTTTTTGCTGCATGAAACCCATGGCAACACTGTGCAAGACGCCGATATAGCTGATCTGACGATCACTCCACATCGGGTTGTGGCGTTCCTGGGCCATCAATTCGGCATAGGTCTGCTGTTCGCGATCGTCCGCGTGGCACAGGCGCGCATAGGCACTGAAGACACCGCGATCGATGATGCGGTTGGCGTCGGCCAGCGGAATTACGCCATCATCGGTTTCGCGTTGCGTGACATGTGCGAAAGGCTGGCCGTTATGGTCCCGCGTTTTGAGCAGACTCTCATTCGCTAAAGCCGTGAGACCATCGGTCACGCCATCGATTTGCGCAATCTGGGAAAACGGCCGTGGCATTTCAACGGCAAAAGCCGGAAACGTCAGCAGCATGATCACCAGTGGGAAAAGATATTTCACTATCCCACACTGCCTTCAAGCGAAATCGCAATCAGCTTTTGCGCTTCGACTGCAAACTCCATCGGCAGATGCTGCAACACTTCACGGCAGAAACCGTTGACGATGAGGCCGACAGCTTCTTCGTCTGATAACCCGCGTTGCTGGCAATAGAACATCTGATCGTCGGAAATTTTGGCCGTCGTCGCCTCGTGTTCCAATGTCGCCGATGGGTTGCGGCATTCGATATACGGTACAGTATGTGCGCCGCATTGGTCGCCGATCAACAGACTGTCGCACTGGGTAAAGTTACGCGCGTTTTCGGCACCGGGCAACACTTTGACCAGGCCGCGATAGGTGTTATCGGCCTGATGCGCGGAAATGCCTTTGGCCACGATGCGGGATTTGGTGTTTTTGCCAATGTGAATCATTTTGGTGCCGGTGTCGGCCTGCTGGTAATTATTGGTAATGGCAACCGAATAAAATTCGCCCACCGACTCATCGCCCTGCAAAATACATGACGGGTATTTCCAGGTGATAGCGGAACCCGTTTCAACCTGGGTCCAGGAAATCTTAGAGCGTTTGCCCCGGCAGATGCCGCGTTTGGTGACGAAATTGAAAATGCCGCCCACACCGTTTTCATCGCCGGGATACCAGTTTTGCACGGTGGAATATTTAATCTCGGCATCGTCCATCGCAACCAGTTCAACGTTCGCGGCGTGCAACTGGTTTTCATCGCGCTGTGGTGCCGTGCAGCCCTCTAAGTATGAAACGTAAGAGCCTTTTTCGGCAATGATCAGTGTGCGTTCAAACTGCCCGGTGTTTTTCGCGTTGATGCGGAAATAGGTGGAGAGTTCCATCGGGCAGCGCACGCCTTCCGGGATGTACACAAAACTGCCATCGGTAAACACGGCGGAGTTGAGTGCGGCAAATTTGTTGTCATCCATCGGAATAACGGTGCCCAGATATTGGCGCACCAGATCGGGGTGAGTTTGCACGGCTTCCGAGATCGGGCAGAAAATCACGCCCACCTCTGCCAGCTTTTTGCGGAAGGTCGTCGCGACCGACACGCTATCAAATACGGCATCCACGGCGACACCGCGCGTATCCACGCCGGCAAGCATTTCCTGTTCGCGCAACGGGATGCCAAGTTTTTCGTACATCTCTAATAGTTTCGGATCGACCTCGTCCAGCGACGCCAGGGCCGGTTTGTTTTTCGGCTCGGCATAGTAGTACGCGCTTTGATAATCGAATGGCGGGAAGTTCAGTTTCGCCCAATCCGGTTCCGCCATCTCCTGCCAGATGCGAAAAGCCTTCAAGCGCCATTCCAGCAGCCATTCCGGTTCATTCTTTTTGGCGGAGATGTAGCGCACGGTAGCTTCGCTCAGACCCTGTGGCGCGAATTCCATATCAATATCAGTGGTAAAACCATATTTATAATTATCCTGCGTGGCTTTGAGCGTTTCAAGCGTCTCGACGGTAGCGACCATGAAATTGTGTCCTGTAGCATAGCAGCCTGCCGGTTTGACACGGTCAGACTGATAATTATTCTCAAGATTGAAGTGATGTCTCTATAAATACCCGAAAACAGGGGTGTTTTGCAAGTGTTAAAGAGAGATTAAGAGCTGGATTCGTCCGTAAAATCCGCTAGAATGGCGGTGAAAGAACAGTCGGATAATTTGCATTAATTATCGGACAACTATTCTGTAAGTAACTGATACAACATGTAATTTTTGGAGAAACTCATGGCAGGCAGTGTGAATAAAGTAATTTTGGTCGGCAATCTAGGCAAGGACCCGGAAGTGCGTGCGACACAAAATGGCGCGCGCGTGGCAAGCTTCAGCGTCGCGACGTCTGAGAGCTGGAAAGATAAAACCACCGGCGAGCGCAAAGAAAACACACAATGGCATCGTGTCGTCATTTTCAATGACGCTTTGGTCGGTGTGGCCGAACGTTTCCTGAAAAAAGGCAACAAGGTTTATATCGAAGGGCAGCTGGAAAGCCGCAAATGGACGGGTGAAGATGGTAAGGAAAACATGACAACCGAAGTGGTCTTGCGCCAATATCGTGGCGAATTGACGTTGCTGGAACGTGCCGCCAATGATGGCGAAGGCGGCGGCAACTATGGTGGCGGTCAAGGCGGCGGCGGTTATAGCCGTCCAGCCGTGGGCAACAATCAAGGCTCGGGCAACGCGTATCCAACCAGCGCACCACAGCCAATGAATGATGTGCTGGATGACGACATTCCGTTTTAGGCCTTTGCTGACTTAATGAACAAAGCGCACCTGAATTCTTAGCGGGCGCTTTTTTTATAACGCACACCGAACAACGAAAGATCGTTGACATGACATCCGAACTCGATCCCGCATTGCATGCGCAAATCGTGGCGTTGTCTGAACAGGGTGATGCCCATTTCGAAGACGACGCCTTTGATCAGGCCTTGGCACTTTATCATGAAGCCCTGGCTTTGGTCCCGGCACCGGCCACCGACTGGGAGGCGGCCACGTGGTTATACGCCGCCATTGGCGACGCTTATTTTCAACAGAATTATTACGGCAAAAGCCTGGAAGCCTTTCAGTTGGCTGTGCACTGCCCCGAAGGCGTAACCAATCCGTATGTCTGGTTGATGATCGGCAAGTCCGCGTTTGAAATGGGAGATCAGACCCAGGCCAAAGACGCCTTGTTGCGCGCCTACATGTTGGAAGGCGACGAGATTTTTGATGACGAAGACGAACAATATTTCGCCTTAATCGCTGATAGCATTTAAAATAATCAACAGTTTAAAATGCATGACTTGACAAAAAGCGCCGATTAGCGCTTTTTGTCTTGCTCCTTGCGCCTTATGGTATTAGCATAACTCTTCATGATTTCGATTCTCATCCCCGCCCTGGCCGATTCTGACGCTGATTGCGCATCTTTAGATGCAACCAGCCCCTGTCTGCAATACGACAATCAGGATAAATGGGTGATGCGTCACAACATGGACCATAACGGCACCCGTTTCGCGCATATTGTCGGCTTTCAGTTGATCCACGCACCGCCTTTGTAAATTTCTTTTTATTCTGAAAATCGTCATCAAATCCTTTTTTTGGATTTCACTGTGCGGTTTTTTTAACCTTGAACGACAGGGCTATTCAAAACAGCTCATGTGTTCACGACATAATTTTTTCAAAACACAAATCGAATGGTAATCTCAAATGTCTAAAAATTCTTCTCGCCCGTCACGTGATAGGGATGATGCTACTGTTAACAAGCGGATTGATGCTGATCAGAAACAAAAAAGCATACTTCCAGATTTACTTAAAGTAGCGGGAGCTTGCGCTGCCGTCACGCCTGTGCTGCATCTGGCGCGTTACGTTCATGATTCGATAGAAGCAATGACCAACAATGCTATATCAATTGGTGTTTTAGCCCCGGATGATAACATGATCAGCCATGTTGGCGGCGGTGCTTTGATTGTCGGCGGCTTTACGTTATTTATGGCAGCCGTTGAAGGCATGACGTCTTTGACCAAAAAACCTGCCAACCAAAACAAGACTGCAACACCACAATCCGTAAATTCGTAAGATTATCTCATGATTTAAGTGATATAAAAGAGCGCCTTTAATGGCGCTTTTTTATTGACTCGTAGATCAATTCATGCCTATTGTTTAATGCCATAACTTAAAACATAATGTTCCATGTATTTTGACGAAGACTCTTTGCTCGATAACGGTGACGAGGATGATGGAACTGCATACAGCCATCCCGTAGAGCATTTTGAACAACTATGCCAAAATGCAGCAGATATAAAGAAGGAAACTTTTGAAGCCTATGCAGTGATGGGATTTGCAGGGATTTCAGGTATTGCCATGATGATTGAAGCTGGCATAAAAGGCGCAATCGCTAAAGAAAAATTACTCGCTTTGTTTGAAAGTAATTTCATTGCTATAGGGAGCAAAATTATTACGCATGGCCTCCCTGCAGCTATCGACATATTCTTATTGGCAACGGCAGGCAGTACTTTGCTGGGTCTGGCTGTATCAGATTGGGCTAACCATTCACCACGAGAAAAGATCAAAGCCATAGAAAAAGACAAAGATGCTTTGCGTGAACGTCACCCCTATTTATTTCCACCTCGCCTGACAAATTAGACACATTGTAAATAACAAAACGGGCAGCCCAATTGCCTTTCGCCCCTATCCGCGTTAATCTCTGGCCAAATCTTCCAAAGCTTAACAGGTAAAAAACCTCATGAAAGTAAATGCAATCACCCTGCGCTATGGCCATGTCATCGAGTATGGGGGCAAGTTGTGGGTCGTCTCCAAAGCCGAGATCAACCAGCCGGGCAAAGGGGCCGCGGTCATGCAGATCGAGATGCGCGATATCCGGTCTGATACGAAAACCAACGTGCGGTTCCGCACCCAGGAAACGCTGGAGCGTGTGCGTCTGGAACAAATCGATGCGACCTATCTGTATGCCGAGGGCGACGATTACAATTTCATGAACATCGAAACGTTTGAACAGGTTGCCGTGCCGGGAACTATTTTGGGCGACCAGGCCAAATTCCTGCAAGACGGCATGAAGGTCGAGATCGAATCGTATGAAGGCGAAGCACTCAATGTGTCGCTGCCTGACCAGGTCACCTTTACCATCGTTGAAGCCGACCCGGTCGTCAAAGGCCAAACCGCGTCGTCATCTTACAAGCCCGCGATCCTCGATAATGGCGCGCGCATCATGGTGCCGCCATTTATCGAATCCGGCACCCGCGTCGTGATCAAAACCGAAGACGGGTCTTACGTCGAACGCGCTAAGGATTAATCTGGCCATGACCGCGCATAACCCGCATATCGCCGTGATGATGCAAGCGGCGCGGGAGGCCGGTCTCCGTTTGCTGGAACAATTCCGCAACCGGGACACGTTGCTGATTGAATATAAAAATCCGGGTGACTTGATTTCAGACGCTGACCGGGAATCGGAAGAAGCGATCGTGCGCATCTTAAGCGAGGCGTTTCCCGATTACGGCATGTTGGGTGAAGAAGGCGCGGACAAAGCAACCATGGCCGGTGGCTATCGCTGGGTCATTGACCCGCTGGATGGCACCAGCGATTTTTTGCATGGCATTCCATTTTGGTGCGTGACGATCGCTATGGAAAAAGCTGGAACTGTTGTTGCCGGCGTGACGTATGATCCTGTTCATGATGAACTGTTTCATGCTGTCAAAGATCAAGGTGCCTATTTAAACAATCAGAAAATTGCAACAAAACAGACAAACGCATTGCGCGCGGCATCCGTCAGCCTTGATATCGGCCCGCCTTCTGCGACAAACATCCCCCTCCATGCGAAAACCTTTGCCAAAGCCTTTGCACAGTGTGCAACAGTCATGAATGTGCGGTCATGTGCCTTGGCGATGGCCTATATCGCGGCCGGCCGGCTCGATCTGTTTGTGAATTTTGGCAAGGTCAACCCGTGGGATACCAATGCCGGATTATTGCTGGTGACAGAAGCCAACGGAATCGTTACGGACACCCAGGGAAATGCTGTCACCTCACAGACTGACAACATCTTTTGTGCGGCCAACTCATCTTTGCATGATCAGTTTATGCCGCTGTTAAAGGAGTGATTGTTATGTCCCTATCGTCTCAGCTTGATGTCATGATCGTGGCGGCACGTACAGCAGGAGCCATCTTGCTGGAGCAGTTTCGCAATCGCGAGACCTTGCTGGTGGAATATAAAAATCCGGGTGATCTGGTATCGCTGGCCGACCGGCAATCGGAAGAGACGATTACCGCGATTCTGGATGCAGCCTTTACCGATTACGGCGTGCTGGGTGAAGAAGGTGCAGAGCGTCCGGCGAATGCAGAGGGTTATCGCTGGGTCATTGACCCGCTGGATGCAACCGGGAATTTTCTCAATGGGATTCCGTTTTGGGCTGTCAATATCGCTTTGGAGCAACATGGTACTGTCATTGTTGGTGTTACCTATGATGCAGTCCATGATGAAATGTTTACCGCTATCAAGGGCCAAGGTGCGTTTTTGAATGGCAAGCCGATTCAAACTAACAGCAAAAAAGACAGCTTGGCAAAAGCAGCTGCAGGGATTGATATTGGGTCACCGCCGCATCCGCGCAGTCAGGACTTCGGCAATACCGTTGCACAAATTTTTGCCCAGTGTGCAGCAGGTGCTATTTTGCGTTGTTCGGCTTTGTGTATGGCATCTATCGCTACTGGACGTCTCGATATTTTTGCGCATTTTGGTAAAGCTAAAGCGTGGGATATTGCGCCCGGTTGGCTTTTAGTCACTGAAGCTGGCGGCATTGTCACCAATATTGATCATCAACCCGTTCATCTCAATTCCAGCAACGTCTTGTGCGCGGCTAATCAAACACTGTATGATCAGTTTATTCCCCTGTTAAAAGCCTGAATGTTGAAAGCCTAAGCCTTATGTCCCTCTCCCCCAATCTTGCCGTTATGGTCAAAGCTGTTGAAAAAGCCGCGCGCAGTTTAGTGCGTGATTTTGGCGAAGTGGAGAAACTGCAGGTCTCGATCAAAGGCCCCGGCGATTTCGTGTCACGCGCCGACCGCCGGTCCGAAGAAATCTTGGTAGAGAGCTTGCAAAAAGACCGTCCCGAGTGGGGCTTCCTCAACGAAGAAGGCGGCGTCATCGCCGGCAAGGACAAAGCTTATCGCTGGATCATTGATCCGCTGGATGGCACGTCGAACTTTTTGCATGGCATTCCACACTGGTGCATCACCATGGCCTTGGAAAAGACGACCGACGGCGGCCCCGCAGAAATCGTCGCGGGTATCACTTATGACCCGGTGCGCCAGGAGTTGTTTCGCGCCGAAAAGGGCGGTGGGGCGTTCATGAATAATTCGCGTTTGCGCGTGTCGGGCCGCAAGGAACTGGATCGCGCGATTGTCGCCCTTGGCACGATGATGCGTGAAAAAGACGATATCGCGCGTTTTCAAAATATCTGGGCGCTGATCTTCCAGAATTGCGCCGGTGTGCGGCAATATGCCTGTGCCGGTCTCAATCTGGCCTATGTCGCCGCTGGCCGGTTTGACATCAATTACAATCTGGGTGGCGTGAAGCCATGGGACATCGCCGCCGGTATTTTACTGGTGCGCGAAGCCGGTGGCACGATCACCGACCTCAAACTGGCCCAGGATATGTTCGGCCGTGGCGAAGTGTTTGCCGGCAACCCGATTTTGCACCCGAAATTTCAGGCGTTGTTGAAAGACGTTTAAAGTGTGGGAGCCGCGTATCTGGCTTATCCACTTAATCTTGCTCCCTCCTGCTTTCTCGCGTAAAGTGCCGGTATTACGTGATAATTTAATTTCTGCTTAGGGCGTGTGGCATGTTGCGATCGATTTCTGTTTGTTGTCTCACCGTGTCCGCGATCGCTTTGATGGCCGGGGCAGCCCAGGCGCAAAATTATGTGCGCTCGGAAAACTTTAACGGACCGAATGTGATTATTGATTTTGGTACGTTAAATCAGGCAAATTCGGCGCCGAACCAGTGGGCTGTGGCACCCATCGTACAGCAAAATATTCCAGCTCCGGCTCCGCCGTTGCAATTGCGTGCGCCGATGCCCAAACAGCAAATGGCGATGACACCCTTGGCGCCCGCTCCGGTAACAGGCAGCACGCAACCGCCCATGGTGCCAGACAATGCATCACTCTTGCCGGACGTACCGGCACCGCGCGCACCGCTGCCATCACCGGCCCGCATGCAACAAGCGGGCATTCAACCAGCACAGGCTGCCGTGATGCCGCCAGTGGCGATGCCATCTCCACCTGCAAGTGCCGTCGCCAAACCTGCGGCTTTGCCAGCGCCATCAACGACGGCCAGCCGTACAGCCTTGGCGTCCATCACAGACACGGCATCCCCATCGCCTGATGATAGGCCGGTCACGGATACGCCTCCTTCTGTGCGCCCGTCCAGTGCTGTTCCGGCGCCAACGAATTTTGCGGCGCGTGACATGATGGATATGGCCCCACCGGCACCGGCAATGTCTGCATCAATGCCGAAACCGGCGGCACCACCTTCTGTAACAGCAGATGCGACGCCTCCCGTTCGCAACACCCGCGACATGCTGGCCAATGCGCGCAGCCAATCAGCCACTGCCAGCGACAGCCGCGACCGCGTCAATCTGGCCAGCATCAGCAGCGGGCCGCCTTTGCCCATCCGCAGTAATGCCGTCGCGCAACCTGTTGCACCTGTCACACGTGCTGCCCCGGCTAAACTGGCAGCGCTTGTCAAATCAGCTCCTCCTGTTGCCGCGCCCAAAGCTTCACGCAGCAATTTGTTGTCTGACAGCACAGAAAATACCCCGATGGAAGACAGCGCGTTAGACGATGTTGTCAAACCCATTCAAGCAACGCGTACGCCGATGCCCAAAGCCGATGCCAAACCAACACAAGTCGCATCTTTGCCGCCAGCGGCGAAATTGCCTGATCTGGATACCGAAGACCGGCCAGCATCTGCCAGCGTGACACCGAGCAAAGCAAAAACAAGCAGCGCATTGCCGGCCGCTGTACGCGCGCCAACCGATTCAGACAATGCGCCATTTGCCACGGATGCGCCTGTTGTGTCGATCGGGTTTGACGCAACAAACGGCGCATTGGATGACACAGCGAAAAAAGATCTCGATAATGTCATCAAAAATCTGAAAAAAGACAAAGCCGCCCGTGCGCAAATTCGCGCCTATGCCAGCGGCACACCGGAGACCAGCGGCCAGGCGCGTCGTCTATCCCTCACCCGCGCTTTGGCCGCAAGAGCCTATTTGATGGATCAGGACATCGCCGCCACACGCCTGGATATTCGCGCACTGGGTAATGGTCAAGGCGCCCTGGGCGGCATGGAGAAACCCACCAGCGGCGTGTCAATGGACCGTGTGGATGTGAGTGTGATTAAATAAATGTTGCTGCTCAACCAACGTGTTGATCAGCTTGTTCACAATTTAAAACAATTTTCAGATGTCCTTGCTGTATTTCAACCGCCGGCCGATCCAGCCTTGATTACTGCATTTGAAACACAGCATCATCTCTGTCTTCCTGCAGATTATAAACGCGTTCTCATGCACATGAACGGTTTTAGCCTTATGGGGAATGACGTCTATGGCATTGATGATTCGCCAACATCACTGGCCGCTGTTTATCACCGTGAACACGCCCTAGTCAACTATCCGCAAGATGCGCATCTGGTGCCCTTCAGTGACGATGGACGCGGGAATTTTTACTGTTTCGATACGCGTTTTATCACGACAGAAACAGCGACGTGCCCAATTATCTTTTGGGTTTCCAACTATGTGTATACAGCAGACGACCAACCGGACGTTGTCTACGACGATTTCATTGCATGCGTGCAGGAGGTTATCATTGATTGGGCGCTAGAGGATCATGATCATGATGGCAATGAGCTGCAGTTATAGAGTCGAACGATATACTAGCCAATCACATTGCCACTCTCATAACGGCGCACCGAAATATTGAGAACCCAAATGGAAATAGCCAGCCAGATGAGTGATACAGTATACGCCAGAGCAAGCAAGCTGTAGGTGTGATAGGTAATAATTTCTATCGGCAACCCGGCGACCAACAATGCGGGGATAGCGGTCAGATAAATGACCCGCAACGTGCCACGGATCAATGAAATAGGTTGCGTTGTGGGCAAAATAATCAGGTCACGTAAGGTGTTGCCAATCACCGGTGTTTGCGGCAACCAGAAAATAATGCAATCCATTACCATGATGAAACTGACCTGCGCGATAGCACCGGGCGGCACCATTACCAGAAACAACAAAATCGTGCCGATACTGGCATGCGTCATGCAAAAGAATATCATCATGCCCAATATGCCTTGGAGCAAATCACCCAAAGCGGTTGGCTCCATCTGGCGGTTGATGATACGCGTATAAAGATTTTTAGGCTTTGCCAGATAGGCATCAAATTGGCCATTCGGTACCGTATCGGATAATGACCCCGTACTGCCGAACAATGCGTGAACGATCCCGTATGTCAGCATCGACACGCACATCATGCCGAATGTTTGCATGACGCCCCAGCCATTAATCATGCCAACGGCACGGCTGAACATGATCCAGATGACAAAAAATGCAATATTATTGAGAAACATTGCAACAATTTGCAACACGAAACTGGTGCGTAAGGCTTGCTGATTTTTCAGATTTTGCCGCCATTGATAGGCAAAGAATGTAAGTTCACGGGATAATGTCATCTCAACCACCATTCACCGTCAGACGCTTGTGCGCCAACCGGTTTACGGCGAACAGGCTGTAACCCAGAACGACCAGCCAGACGATTTGGGTCAACGCAAAACGCGGCAGATTGGCAAAAAAATCGGGATAAAGTGTTTGCGAAGCATATGTGGCCGCTCCTGTTGGCAGCGTTTCGCCAAGCAGTCGAAAACCGTGCGGGAAAAACCCGATGGGAATATAAATACCGCCAAACACCATGATCAATTTATCAACAATAAACCAGATCGGTTTCGACTCCGTCAGAAAAATGGCTGACAGACCAACCAGGCCATAAATAAACACGGAAATAATCAAGCCTTGTAAGAATAATATAGCGCCGCACAATAAGCGCAGCGCTGCATGATCAATTGTAAAGTCGCCATGCGCGCACAGCCAATAGACGATGCTGCTGACACCTAATCCGATAATGGCCGGGACGTTTGTGCCAACGGCTTCGGCCAGTTTCAGCAACACATAGGGCAACGGTTTGGTAAACCAGATCTCAAGCCCACCAGCTTTGTATTCATTGTTGATCAGGCGGTTTAACATACGGGTGCCAAAGATGCTGAAGAATGCAAAGAACAACATGCCGCTGACTGCCACATCGAAGGTAATATTTTTAACGGCACTGCGCCCAATCAACGCATAAATCGCGCCATACAGAATAATAGTCAGCCCCATGCGAAAGCCCCATGTAAAGATCAAGGCCAACGCACCGCTCTTGTGATAAAAGCTTTGCCGCGCATAGAGACAGAATACGAACCAGAATGTCTGCAGGTTTTTTATCATACGTTTTGCCGCTGCTGCGATGACTGCGCATAGATATCGATGATAATATCTTCCAGATCTTCATTCTGCAATTTGATGTCTTGAATTGTGCCAACCTGCAACAACTGGCTCATCACGTCATTGATGTTTTGGCTGTTGGTGTGGATGGCACCTTCGGCGGTCAGGCCGTTTACGGTAAAATGCAGAGCCTGCAAAATATTTGGCCGGTCGATGCTGGCGTATTCGACTGTCAGATGTTTCTTGTCGAGGTAATTTTTCTGCAATTCCGCTGTTGTGCTGTCGACGACGATCATCCCATGATCGATCACAATCATGCGGTCGGCCAGCGATTCAATATCACCAGTATCGTGAGACGTTAGAAAGATCGTTGTGTTGAACTGTGTGTTCAGATAATTCAGCGTGTCGCGCAATTGGCGTTTCGCCACGACATCCAGCCCAATGGTTGGCTCATCCAGAAAAATGATCTCCGGGTTGTGCATCAGGCTGGCGGCGATCTCGCCGCGCATCCGCTGGCCCAGTGACAATTGGCGCACCGGCTGGTTGATGAAGTCGTCCAGCGCAAAAATCTCGACCAACTCGTCGGAGCGTGTTTGAATACGCTCCAGCGGCAGATCATACATACGGCCAAACAGTTCAAAACTATCGCGCAATGGCAGATTGGGCAGCAATTGCGACCGCTGGCCAAACACGCAACCGATTTTGTAACTCAAAATCTGACGTTGCGTGGATGGGTTGAGACCGCACACCGCAATGTCACCGCTGGATGGCGTTAAGATACCGGAAAACATTTTGATACTGGTCGATTTGCCCGCCCCATTCGGCCCGACAAACGCCACACGCTCCCCGGCTTCGATCAATAAGGTCAATCCCTTCACCGCTTCGACCGTGACATAGGCTGGGTTAAACCAATCCCGCCACGATTCGCCGCGTTTTTGGTAGCGAAACGTTTTCGTCAGATCGTGCGCCTGTAAAATCGGGGCCATGGTGCCTGTTCTTCTTTTTGTGCAGTGCAACATTCAGGTTAAGCGATTCGCGTGGCGTTTGTCTAATGAATAAAGAGACCGTTCAATCTTTATGCGCTTCTCTTTCTGTTTGAATAACGTGTAGCAAATTTTTGACGGCATCAGATGCATCGGCGGCTGGGAGAACAATGCGCCGTTGTCGGCCATCAAGATATTGGCCAAGCAGCCGCGTCGACCAGCCACCGGAATTTTCGATCGCTATAATCGGAATATTGGCCTGGTAAGCGACAAGCATTTCAGTCAACGTGCCAGAACCGCCGCCAAGTGTGATGATGCCATCACAGCTGAGTACTAACGAAAATTCCCGGCCACCACCCCGTTCAAGACCTGTTGCAATCACGATATCTGGCTGCTCACCAAACACTTTCATATCTTTGCCATAGGTCACGCCGATTGTTAAACCGTTGTGTTGGCGCGCAGCACGGGCAGCGACTGTTGACAAAGAATCGACATCTTTCTCAGCGCCAAATACCAAAGCAGCACCGGCTTTGGCAATTTCAGCACCCAGTTGCCGCGCTATATCGGACACCGCATCTGCATAGCCAAGATCAGCCGCCGATCCCATCACACCAATTTGTAATTTTCGCATGTTTTTCTCCTGTTGAATTATTGGCACAACAGCGACACACCAACTGGTGCGCTGTAACCAAGTTCTGCCAACGGCCGTGGCAAATCGTTGTTGCAGATCGTCATGCCGTTTAAGCGCCCGACTTCCAGCCACATCTTGCCCGTAATTTGACGACATGCTGCAGAAAACGTTTCGGCCTTGTCTTGTGGCACACTCGCCCAACTCACCGGATTGCCATAGGGAAGGACATAAGGACGCGTTCCTAAAAAATACGACCGTGTCTCATTCATGAAAACAGGTCGTCCACACAAAGGTGTGCCAAGAATAAAATCACGCTCACAGACTTCATCCAAAAGCGTATCAAATAAATAGGCTGTTTCTACTGGGATATCACTCTGGTTTTCCACTTTCTCTTTGCCAGCACGTGTCGTCACACCAACGACAATTTTATCGATTTTTTCATGCCCGATAAAATTGATAGCCTGTATCATTGCATCACCACCAAATATGACGTCATCGACAAACGTAATGCGTTCTTTTTCAAGAATGCTTTTCGACCACACTACGTCATCTGACTCAGGACGTTGGACGGAAACAGTTAGCCCTGCAACATCCAGCCCACGGCATTGGTCGAGATAAAGAACATTGTTTGTATTTTCAATAAACGGTGTATAGGCTCTATCAAGTGAAACGACAGCTGCATTTTGTGTAATGTTTGCGTTAAAGTGTTCAACAATTGTCTGGCTTTCGACCAACACAACGTTTGGAAAAATTTGTGTTAATTCATCGATAATTTGTTGTGTTTGATTTTTGAAATAGAAGGAACTGGGAATTTTTCGGTTTTTATCAATAGCCCAGCGTTGCATCAAAAGAAAAACATCTTGTGATAAAACGAATGGTGGGGTTTCAATCGTCATACAAAAATACTCCATAAAATGTGGATGGTCAAAATTAAATTGTAATGTCGGAAAAAATATCTATCGCTCAATGGCGATGATGCAGACCCTGTGCGGATTTATTCAGGCGCTTTAAGACGAGTGCATAGCCTTGATAAGGTTCGTCTTTGAGAAACCGGGAGACACGGGTCACGGTGGTGATACTGGCAGCCGCTTTGTCGGCGATCTGACGATAAGAGGTATCACCTTTGGCCAAGAGCTGGGCAATTGTCCAACGTTCATTGAAATCACGGATTTCACCAGGGGTACACAGATCACGCAGGAAGTTTTCGACTTCCGTCTCCGTTTTCAGTGCAAGAATGGCTTTGGCCAAGGATTTCAAAATGATTCCGTTTGATTTAGTGTATCACTTAAGTAATACATTAAATCAATTATACGGTGCTTGTCAACCAGAATATTATAGAATTTATTTTTTATTGGGGTATTTTTTCCCATCCCTGCATCGTCACAAAACGTTTATACAAATCACTGCTGTGCAACAATTCATCGTGTGTGCCTTGGGCTATAATGTGGCCTTTATCCATCACAATGATGCGGTCGGCGTGTTGTACCGTGGCCAGGCGGTGGGTGATCAGAAGAATGCTTCGCTTACCGCGTTCGGTGAATAAGGTGTTTTGAATGGCCTGTTCGCTGGCTGCGTCCAGATGTGCAGTGGCTTCGTCCAGCACCAGTAATTTTGGCTGTAACAATAACGCGCGCGCCAGAGCCAGACGTTGAATTTGCCCGCCGGATAAGCGTGTACCGCGCTCACCCAAAATGGTGTCGTATTGTTGTGGCAGTGCGGTGATAAAATCATGTGCCGCCGCCGCCATCGCGGCGTTTTGCACAGCGGTATCATTGGCATCCGGTGCGCCGAAACGAATAGCGTCACGCACAGTGCCAGCTAAAATGACAGGATCTTGTGGCACATAGCCAATCAGGCGGCGATAATCCTGCACCTGATAATGAGAAATCGATTGATCATTTAAGGTTACAGCACCAGAAATGGGATCGGCAAAGCGCAATAACAGATGCAGCAAGGTGGATTTGCCCGACCCGCTGGGGCCAACCACCGCCACAAATTCACCGGGAGCAATAGATAAATTGATGTCATGCAAGACATTTTGGTCAAGCCGTGACGGATAGGTAAAATTGACGTGATCAAACCGCCATGTCGCATCGTGCGCAGGCAATGATAATGGCTGTTGTGGCGATGTAATCACCAATGGGCTGGCCTGCCACACCAGCAAGCGTTCCATCGCACCAGAGGCGCGTTGCAGATCACCGTAAGTTTCACTCAATGCGCCAACCGAAGAGGCTACAACCAGTGCATAAAAGACAAACGCCGACAGCTGCCCGGCGCTGATCATGCCGGTCAAAACCTGATGTCCGCCGAGCCACAATAATAAGGCGATGGTGGCGAACACAACCAGCATAATGGTGGAGGCCATCAACGCGCGGCGGCGCACATAGTTCCATGCGGCTTTGACCACAGCCTGACTGGTTTGTTGTACATGATCCGCTTGCCAGGCTTCACGCGCAAAGGCTTGCAGGTCACGCACGGCTGAAAAACTTTCCTGCGCCACGGCACCGTAGTGGCCGACTTGTTCTTGCCACGCTTTCGCTTCACGGCGCACACGCGGCGCCATGCTTTTCAACACGATGAGAATGAACGGCAGTGCCGCCAGCACCACAACGCTGAGCAGCCAGGAATGCAACGCCATCAGCACCAGCCCGCCGATCATCAGCAACGCATTGCGCAGCGATATGGGCAACGCCGTACCGATTAAGAGTTGAATAACCGCCGTATCGCTGGTCAGGCGGGAGACGACATCGCCCGCGCGTTGCGTTTCAAACCAGGCGGGTTCACGGTGCAGCAATTTTTGAATGATCGTCTGGCGCAAATCAGCAACGATCTGTTCGCTGAGGATCGTCAATGTCGTGAGGCGCACATAGCTGGCCAGTGCCAGCAAAACGACCAAGACGCCAAGGCCAATGACAGCCTGATTGAGCAATTGCGGATGGTCGGCATCCAGACCTTGATCAATCAGCCATTGCAACCCGCGGCCCAGAATAAGCACGATACTACTTGCTCCAAAGACGGCCAACACGCCGCCCGTCAGTTTCCAGCCATAGGGTTTCAGCAATGGCAACAACGCCATGAGTGGCTTAAGTGCATGTTTTTGCCCGTCTTTGCCATCCAAGCGGCTTTGGGCGAGAGGGGTGAGTTGCAGGGGGGAACGTTCGCGAAGCATGGCGGCATTGTGCGCTGACTTTGCCGGTTGCGCAAGAAATCCTTGCGTTTCGCCGGTTAAGCCCGTATAACCATGCAACAATCTGACATTTTTACGGTATTTGGAGTCGACGATGAAAAAAGACATTCATCCTAAGTATAATGAAATCAACGTGATCTGGACCGATGGGACCATCACGAAAACCCGCTCGACCTATTCCAAAAGCACCGATCTGCGCCTGGATATCGACACCAACAACCATCCAGCATGGACCGGTTCGGCTACTAAAATTTCTGAAACCGGCCGTCTGGCGAAATTCAAGAGCCGTTATGGCGCTGCTAGCGGTGGTAAAGCTGAAACCGATGCCCCGAAAGCGGATACGGCTGGCACAAGCGAAGCCAAATCGGCTTAATTGGTTCTATGATTTGGAATTTAAAAACGGCCTGCAAGGGCCGTTTTTTTGTTGCGTATTAAATGCTTTGATTTAATATAAAATCATAACTTCGCTGAAACAATCGTCTCCGTTTTTTTCGCAGGTTAAGATAAAGGCCAAAAAATGTCAAAGATGTTCTCAGAAAAAAATAGCGGAATCTGGTTGCCTTTTATGATCCCGTTCCGCGATTTAACGACGCAAAAAACGGCACCGTCTGCTGGCATTTATGATAAAGCTTATGAGGAATATCTCCGCGCCAGGTCATACGACAAGACACCGTTAGACAGTTTTGCGATCATCGCAAGCAACTATGCGCGTGATGGCCGTGCAGGGTTGATTCAAAATGCCAGTACTGATCATACAGCAATTGCACGCCGGCATGTTTTTTATAAAGCCTCACAGGATATATGCCTTTACACGCCATCCCTATCGCCTGACGATTTGAATAATTTGAATTTTTGCACAAAACAGGATGTTCGCCTGAACATTTTGTGCGATACGTTTGAAGGCTTGCCTGAATCTTGGGTACCTGTACGCAATTATGTCAAACAAGCCAAACACGGTTTTATCGGTCGTATGACTGGGGCCGGTTATCAGACACTAGGGCAATTTTTTGAAAATTCTCTGACGACCGGATTTGTCGTCAATAATGCAGGCCAATATTGCCAAAGTCTTAGTACAGAACCTCCGACAAGCTTGGCTAATTTTGAGCGCACAGACTCGAAACATGGCCAAGGCCTTACGTAACATTTTTGACCAGGCGGCGGCGCAAAGTCATTTAATCGGTGGCAAAGCGCCGAAACCGAGAAGTGGAATCTGGTCACTGTTTGGTCGCTCCTGAAATTCTGCACAGGAACTCTTTTCCAATCCCGTTCAATTGGTATGATCGCCCTGCGGCGGTCGCCGTTATTTCCCTTTTGAAAGGATTCTCTGATGTTTAAATCCCTGACCCTGGCCGGTTTTGCTGTGCTGGCTTCCCTGTCGTTTGCTCAGGCTGCCACACCCGCCGCCATGCCGGCCCCAAAATCACCAGTTGCAGCCGTTGCGCCAAAAGCTGAACGCAAGCCGCACAATGGCCCATGCAAAGCTGTGATCGAGGCATGCAAATCGGCAGGGTATATCGCCGGCGGCCACAAAACCGGCAAAGGCATCATGGGGGATTGCGTGAAGCCATTGTCCGAAGGTAAAACTGTCAGCGGCGTGACCGTTGACCCGGCGAAACTGGACGCCTGCAAAACAGCCCATGCCGAGCGTAAAGCCAAATACGATGCCAAAATGAAAAGTGACCCGGCTTTTGCCAAAAAAATGAATGATCGCAAGACCGCCATGGCCACCAAACAGGCTGCCAAGGAAAAAGGCATTGCGAACAAAGCCATGGAAAAACTGGCCGCTCCAGCCGCTCCGGCTGACGCTGCTAAATAAACCGCGTTAAACCACGTGAATCTTAATAGAGTCGCCTTTCTTTCTGGAAAGGCGGCTTTTTTGTGCCTGACGTTTGAGCAGTCAATTTGACGCCAACCTTTGAACTTGGTAAAACTCAGGCACTTTCTTTTCTCAAGACTCGCTCACACGCGCCCATTTTTCAGGATTATCTATGTTTAATAAATTGCTTGGTTTTATGTCTGCTGACATGGCGATCGACCTTGGCACCGCCAATACATTAGTTTACGTCCGCGGGCGTGGCGTTGTGCTGAACGAACCGTCTGTTGTCGCTATTTCTGTCGCGCGCGGCAAAAAACAGGTGTTGGCCGTGGGCAACAAAGCCAAAGAAATGCTGGGCCGGACACCGGGCAACATCATGGCCATCCGCCCGTTGCGCGACGGCGTTATTGCCGATTTCGATGTGGCCGAGGAAATGATCAAACACTTTATCCGTGAAGTGCATAACCGTTCGATCTTTACGTCGCCACAAGTCATTATTTGTGTACCGTCCGGGTCAACCGCCGTTGAGCGTCGCGCAATTGTTGAGTCCGCCGAATCCGCTGGCGCACGTCGCGTGGAATTGATCGAAGAGCCGATGGCCGCCGCCATTGGTGCCGGTCTGCCGGTGACCGACCCGACCGGGTCGATGGTCGTTGATATTGGTGGTGGCACCACCGAAGTGGCCGTTATTTCATTGGGCGGGATCGTCTATGCGAAGTCGGCGCGTGTGGGTGGTGACAAGATGGACGAAGCGATTATTTCGTATGTCCGCCGCATGCATAATTTGTTGATCGGTGAAGCGTCGGCCGAGAAAATCAAAAAACAAATCGGTACCGCCTGCCCGCCGGAAAAAGGCGAAGGCGATATGATGGCGGTCAAAGGCCGCGACTTGATGAATGGCGTCCCAAAAGAAATCGTTATATCCCAACGCCAGATTGCCGAAGCGTTAGCTGAACCGGTCGCGCAAATCATTGAAGCGGTGAAGGTTGCCTTGGAACACACCGCCCCGGAACTGGCGGCCGATATCGTTGACAAAGGGATTGTCTTGACCGGCGGTGGTGCACTGTTGAAAAATCTCGACCTCGTTTTGCGTCATGCCACCGGCCTGCCCGTCGTGATCGCCGAAAATCCGCTGCAGTGTGTGGTCTTGGGAACCGGTCGCGCGTTGGAAGAAATGGCGACTTTGCGCAACGTGCTGATCGGCATGTACTAAATCAATTTTTCAAAGGCACATCTTCCATGTCTATATACGATAAAATCAAGGCGATCATCGCCAAAGAAGTCGAAGCCATTCACAATATTCCGGTAGCGGATAACGGCATTGAAGAAGCCGTCGCCATTTTGCATGAGCGCATTCATGTGAAAGGCGGCAAGGTCATCATGACCGGTGTCGGCAAAGCCGGTGAAATCGGGCGCAACATCGCCACCACCTTTTGTTCGACCGGTACACCGGCCGTATTCCTCAGCCCATTGGAAGCCGTGCATGGTGATCTGGGCATGTTGCAGAAAAACGATGTGTTGTTTGCCATCAGCAACTCCGGCAAGACGCGCGAAATTCTGGAACTGATCCCCTTGGCTAAAGATATCGTGTCTGATTTACCCGTTATTGCCTTGACCGGTTTTCCCGACCGGCCAATTTCGGAATTGTCGGATGTCACCTTATGCACCGGCATGCCCGAAGAAGTGTGCCTGTTAAAAATGACGCCAACGACTTCGACGACCGTCATGACGGTCATTGGTGATATTCTGATTGTGCTGCTGATGGAAAAAATCGCCTTTACCCAGGAAGCCTATGCCCAGCGCCATCATGGCGGCTATCTGGGTGCCAAGGCCAAGGGTTTGGTTTAGTTTTTACCGATCCAATAAACGCTGTTGCAGTTCCGGCGTCACCAAACCGCAATATCCGGTTTTGCCGAACCAGTTGTAACGCTGATGCGCAGACATTTTGGAATGACTTTAAACAGATAGCGGCACGGCAAAATTCGCGCGAACACACGACAACCCCGTCAAAAATCAGCACCGGATGCGTGTCATCAAATGGCGGAACAGATCGGTCGGTGCGATAGCTGTAGAGCGATACAGCTGTGGCGTCAGATGAAACCATTATGAGTGTTTCACCGAATTTGATTGATCACAAAATCTGTGATCATTGGCCGGATAATTTCGCGCCAGCGGCGGCCATTGAACAGACCATAGTGACCGACGGCCGGCTGGAAATGATAATGTTTTTTCGACGCTTTGAGGCCGCTGCATAAATCGAGTGCGGCAGCCGTTTGGCCCGTCGCAGAAATATCGTCCAACTCGCCCTCAATGCAGAGCAACGCTGTATGTTTGATTTTGGCCAGATCCAGTGTGAGTTTTTTGCCGGTCTTTTTATCTGTCCAGACAAATTCGCCTTTGGGCAAGAGATGTTTCTGGAAGACGCGCTCGACAGTTTGCAGATAAAATTCGGCAGGCAGATCCATGACGGCCAGATATTCATCATAGAATTTGCGATGTGTTTCGGCCTCTTCGCCGTCGCCCTGCACCAGATGCTTGAAATACTGCATGTAGCTGTCGATATGGCGGTCGAGATTCATGCTCATGAAACCGGTCAGTTGCAAAAAGCCGGGATAGACTGGACGAAACGCGCCGGCATAGACCGGTGGCACATTGGAAATGGCGTAGCGTTTGAACCAGTCCAGCGGTTTATCCATCGATAGCTTATTGACTTCGGTCGGATTGATGCGCGTGTCGATCGGCCCGCCGATCAAAATCATGCTGCGCGGTGCAGCCGCTGGATTCGTTTGCTCGATAGCCGATACGGCACACACGATCGGCACAGTCGGTTGGCACACCGCCATGACATCAACATCGGGCCCCAGGAAGGTGATGAAGTCGATGTAATACTGGATGCAATCGTCGAGATCGAAATAGCCCTTGGACAGCGGCACATTGCGCGCGTTGCGCCAGTCGGTGATATAGACGTCATGGGTGGGCAGCATGGCCTCGACCGTGCCACGCAATAATGTTGCAAAATGGCCCGATTGCGGGGCGCCCAGCAACAGTTTTGGCCGTGCAGGCGCGCCAATGACGACAAAATGTTTGAGACGGCAAAAATCTTTGTTCAGCACATCACGCTCGCGTACGCGGTGCGTTTTGCCGTTGATGACAATGTCGTCGATATTGAAAGATGGCTGTTCAAAGCGACGGGTCAAGCGGTGCGTCATATCCGCGGTTGCTGCCATAGTGCGCGCCTGTGGCGTAAAGCTGAACGGCGATAGAGGGTTTTGAAACATATCCCGGGTCGTTTCCGCCCACAGCCGTACCGGCGTCAACGCCGTATAGCCCAATTCATAGAGATTATAGAGACCCGTTGGCATGTGTTTGCCCCTTTATTCTTTTGATATGAGGCTGAATGTGCCTAGTTCAACGTCAGTCGATTTTATCAGACGGGGGTTAGGGAGGGGTTAAATATTTGTATTGACATATAAATAAAAACTGTCTATTACTTACATATAAAAGTGGCAACAATGAAACGCGATTTGATCCAGTTAAAATGTCTATATAATGAATTTCCATGTTATCCAGGTCGAGCAGCGCCACACTACCCTCAGCATGAACAATTTGAACGGTATTCAAGATTTACAAAATATCGTCGCTCTGATCTTGAAGATGTAAAACCATTTTATCATTATACTGTGGCAGCACTTCAAGAGGGTTTATTTGACGACAACTCGTTTATGTCGGACTTCAATCAACGACAAGGTGCAATTTACGTCAATATTCACGATAATTTCAAACGTCCTGCTGTGACAAATGGATTTTTCTTGCCAGGTCAGTCTGCACCTCCTTTACAGATTAAATCTTAAAACGATACTTTGGATATTAAAAAAGATGGCTGGCGTGATTATACATCGCTACTACACAAAACGAATAGCCGTTTTCCCATTGGCGCGTTTGGCCCGGCTTTTATCTTGGACATTCCAGTCACACAGTTTTCAAAACATTTAAATTTTTTGCTTAATATTATTGAAGAGACTAAAGACATTGCTGAATCTCATGGTTATAAAGAGCCAGAGCTTCCTATTGGAAATGCTATTTCCACACCTTATGGGCCGAATGTTCATGTTAACTGCGAACCTCTTAAAGAACGTGGAATTAACTATGCTCAGTTGGGTGAACATTTTGATCATCAGCACGCTCAATCTTTTATTCAAACAAAAGTACAGTTGATTGAATTTAGACGCACAGTGAAACATGATACAGGCGCTTTCATTACACAAAGAGAATTAAAAGAAACATTTCGCGCATTTAAAAGTGACTTTACACAATTAATGAGTGATCAAACTACATCCGATAAACCCGATCAATTTCACTTATAAAAAACCCGGCTTATACGCCGGGTTTTTCGTTTACGCCGTGGCACTCATCTTGCCGTGGCAATGTTTGTATTTCTTACCTGATCCGCATGGACAAAGATTATTGCGCGGGGTGTTGCCCCAGGTGTCAGGATTTGTTTGATCAAACACCACACGTTGCGTTGGTGCCAATGGGCGCACTTGTTGTTTTGACGGGAAGCCGATCACATCAGCCGGTGGCACCATGTCGGGCAGCATGTTGGCCATCGCCGGATCAATACGGGTTTCCTGCAAGCGCGGTGCGCTTTGGCGCTGGCGGCGTTGCAGGATTTCCAGTGTTTCCGGCATGCCGCCATCCGGTTCGCGCAACAGCGCGGTCAAGACGGAATCGCGATACATGCCCAGCATCAACTGGAACAAATGAAACGCCTCGGCGCGATATTCGTTGAGCGGATCACGCTGGCCGTACTGGCGCAAATTGATGCCTTGACGCACATGGTCGAGATGATAGAGGTGATCTTTCCAGGCCTTGTCCAAACCGTGCAAAATCATGCTGCGTTCGATGTCGAGTGTGTAATCATTGGCGGCATCTTGCAGCGTGTCAGCGTCGCCCAAATTGAACATCTCTGGCGTCGTTGTGATCATGGCTTGCGTGGTCTGGCGAATCTGTTGCCATTGCGCTGTCAACGCGTCCAGGATGTTTGCTTCCAGTGCTGCCTCATCCGCACCTTCTTCATCGGCCCAGTCACGGATCGGCAAATCACGGCCCGCCAGTGCGCGCACATGTTTAGTCAGCGCGTCAATATCCCATTGTTCTTTGTATGCGCCGGTTGGGATGGCATTGCCAACCATCTCGGTCACGGCTTCATCCAGCATATCGTCGATGATATCAGTGACATCAGCAGTTGCCATCAAGTCGCGGCGCAGTTCGTAGATCACCTTGCGCTGGTCGTTCATGACGTTGTCTTTGCGCAGCAATTCGCGGCGGGCATCGAAATGCTGGGCCTCTACTTTTTTCTGGGCGTTTTCGATCGCTTTGTTGATCCAGGGATGGAAAATCGCCTCACCCGGTTTCAAGCCCAAACGTTGCAACATGGCATCCAGACGCTCCGACCCGAAAATCCGCATCAGATCATCTTGCAGCGATAAAAAGAATTTCGACGCACCGGGGTCACCCTGACGACCGGAACGGCCGCGCAGCTGGTTATCTATCCGGCGGGATTCGTGACGTTCAGAACCCACCACATACAACCCGCCTGCCTGTTTGACGATTTCGGCATCGGTGGCGACTTGTTGTTTGATCTTCGCGCGTAATTCTTCGGCTTGCGCTGCGTTTTCATCACCGGTCAATTGATGCTCCAGCATCATGTCGGCGTTGCCACCCAGTTTAATATCCGTCCCGCGGCCTGCCATGTTGGTCGCAATTGTGATCGCGCCCGGACGTCCAGCCTGCGCCACGATAAAGGCTTCATGCTCATGCTGGCGCGCGTTTAATACGCTGTGCTTGATACCGGCTTTTTTAAAATCAGTGGACAACTGTTCGGATTTTTCAATCGACGTTGTACCGACCAGCACGGGCTGCTGACGCGTTGCGGCGTCTTTCACCAGTGCAATGATCGCGGCATTTTTCTCGGCCTCGGTGCGGTAAATCTCGTCATGCTGATCGGCACGCGCGACACCGCGATGGGTTGGAATGTCGATAACATCCAGGTTGTAAATCTCGGTAAATTCTTTGGCTTCGGTTAGCGCCGTTCCGGTCATGCCGCAGATTTTCGGATAGAGGCGGAAATAATTTTGCAGCGTAATCGCGGCAACCGTCTGGTTTTCCGGTTGGATTGTCACGCCTTCTTTGGCTTCAAGGGCTTGATGCTGGCCTTCGGAATAGCGACGACCCGCCATCATGCGACCCGTAAATTCGTCGATGATGATAACCTTGTCGTCTTTGACCAGATAATCCTTGTCGCGGCGGAACATAAATTGCGCGCGCAACGCCTGATTGACGTGATGCAATACGGACATGTTGACCAAGTCATACAAATGCGTGTCGCCGTCCATCATGTCATGGGCGCGCAACAACGCTTCCATCGTGTTGACACCGTCTTCGGTCAGATTGACGATTTTCATTTTCTCGTCTTTTTCCAGATCGTCATCCGTCAATTGCGCGACAAGCGTGTCGATTTTCACGTACAGATCGCTGGTATCTTCGGCAGGCCCGGAAATAATCAACGGCGTCCGTGCTTCGTCGATCAAAATAGAATCGACCTCATCGATGATGGCAAAATGGAACGGACGTTGCACCAGATCCTGCTTGCGGAATTTCAAATGGTCGCGCAAATAATCGAAACCGAATTCGTTGTTCGTGCCATAGGTGATATCAGAGTTATAGGCGGCGACGCGGTCGGTTTCCGTCATGTCGCTTTGAATGCAACCAACGGTCAAACCAAGCGCGCGATGCACACGGCCCATCCAGTCGCTGTCACGTTTGGCCAGATAATCGTTGACCGTAATGACATGTACCCCTTCGCCGGTCAGCGCGTTCAAATAGGTCGGCAAGGTCGAGACCAATGTTTTTCCCTCCCCCGTCCGCATCTCGGCGATTTTGCCTTGATGAAGCACAACACCACCCATCAGCTGGACGTCGTAATGACGCTCACCTAAAATGCGCTTGGCAGTTTCACGCACGACGGCATAAGCTTCAGGCAAGAGTTGATCGAGCGTGTCGCCATTGGCCAGGCGCGTTTTGAATTCCGCCGTCTTACCGGTTAAAGCGGTGTCATCAAGAGCCGCTAATGATGGTTCAAATTCATTGATCTGGGCCACAATCGTGCGCAGCTTTTTGATTTGACGATCATTGCGGGTGCCGAGAAACAGGCGGGAGACACGGGTAAACATATTTTCATATTCCAATAAAAGACAGAGCGGTCAGCCCCTTTCAAAGGCAGCAGACGCTGGAGGTGAAAGTGTAACGTTTTTGCAGGATTTTTCCAGTCACCAGCGCCTGGTTTAATTCATAATATTCTGAGCGCTTGTGCCGATGGCGGCGTACATATTACGCCCCAGAATATCTGCATTTGCAAGCATGTTATGTGCAGACATGCCTTCGCGCATATCAGGGCTCAACAGAAGATTCATATTGCGGTCAAAGAGTGTCCAGACCGGCAAGATAGGTTCGGCAAAATTTCCATAGGTAATCATAAAGCGATCGGGATAATAAACATTGCTATCGGTAATTGTATTGTAAAGCTTATAAAAACTTTCACCCAATTTTCGGTGATAGTCCGAAAAATGTTCCTGTGTTACCAATTCCTTGATGATCAAGCACGGCTGCTGGTTAATAACCTGATATTCATCACTGGATGTTTTTTTATAAGGCATAGAACGGTTAAACGATTGGATATCATGAACAAAACCATCACTTTCCAGTTTTTTGTAGAAACTTGACGATGACATTTGAAATGTTTTTCCGGTCATGGAAATGACATTGTAAACGACATTAGGAACAATTATCTTTGTAGACATAAGCAATATATTATGTCTCTTTGTTGTGTCCTGAAAGCCTTTAATCATTAAGACGGTCTTGCTATAGTTAAAGCCACATGCAGCCAAATCCCATCTCCTCAAAACACAGCGACGTCCTGATCATCGGGGCAGGTCCGGTTGGGCTGTTTGCGGTGTTTGAGCTGGGCTTGCTGGATTTATTCTGCCAGCTGGTCGATATTCTCGATAAGCCGGGCGGGCAATGTGCGGAACTCTATCCGGAAAAGCCGATTTACGATATTCCAGCCCTGCCCGTCATTTCCGGTCAGGGGCTCACCGACAATTTGTTGGAACAGATCAAACCGTTCAAGCCGGTGTTTCATTTCAATCAATTGGTCGAAGGCATTCAACAGACTGATCAAGGCTGGCGGGTGACGACCGATGGTGGGCTGGTCCTCACCGCCAAAGTGATCGTGATCGCCGCCGGCGGTGGCAGTTTCACACCGAAAAAACCGCCGATCGACGGGATTGAACCCTATGAAGGCACATCGGTGTTTTACGCTGTCCGGCAACGCGAGCAATTCCGCGACAAGCATGTGGTGATTGTCGGCGGTGGCGACAGTGCGCTGGACTGGACATTGAATTTGCAACAGATCGCCAAGCGCGTCACTCTGGTGCATCGGCGCCATGATTTCCGCGCGGTGCCGCACAGTGTAACGGCCATGCAGGAACTGGCCGCAAACGGTGCGATTGATTTTCGTCTGGGCCAGGTAAGCAAATTGCACGGCGATAGGGGTGCATTATCGCATGTCACGGTGACAGACGATGCAAGTCTGGCGACCACTATTGCCTGTGATGCCATGCTGCCGTTTTTTGGTTTGACGTTGAAACTGGGGCCGGTCGCAAATTTTGGTCTTAATCTTCATGAAAATCGTATCACCGTCGACACCGAAAAATTCATGAGTTCGACGCCCGGCATTTTTGCCATTGGTGATATCAATCATTATCCCGGCAAATTGAAACTGATCCTCTCCGGTTTTCACGAAGCAGCCTTGATGGCACAGGAAGCCTTCCGCATCGTGCATCCCGATAAAAAACTGCGTTTTGAATATACCACCAGCAGTACGACTATTCACAAGAAACTGGGCGTGAAGGAATGAGCAACGATCTCATTCTTAACGTCACTGATCAGGATGGCACAACACATGCTTTGCCGGCTTTGGCGGGCTGGCGCGTGATGGAGATTATCCGCGACCATGATTTGCCGATCAAGGCGGAATGTGGCGGGTCGGGTATTTGTGCAACCTGTCATGTGTATGTGGCAAAGGATTGGCAGGACAAAATCCCGGCCCCTGATGCCGATGAGCTGGATATGCTGGACACAGTGGATGGTTATGACGCGGCGCGCTCGCGTTTGTCGTGCCAGATTTTGATGCAGGATGATCTGGATGGTTTGGCGGTGACGCTGGCGCCCGGTAGTGAACTGGAGCAAGATTGACATGAAAATCGGTATTTTTGACAGTGGTCTGGGTGGCCTGGTGTTGGCGAAGGCCATCACGGATGCCTTGCCACATTATGATACGATTTATCTGGGCGACACGCTGCATGTTCCCTATGGCCCGCGCTCGGGCGAGGCAATTTATCACTTTACCGAACGCGCTGTCGATTTCTTGTTTCAACAGGATTGCGGTCTGGTCATTATTGCGTGTAACACCGCGTCGGCATCGGCCTTGCGCCGCTTGCAACAAACCTGGTTGCCGCAACATTATCCTGAGCGGCGCGTGTTAGGCGTTGTCGTGCCGACCGTTGAACAGGCGCTGGAAACCGGCCACAAAAATCTGGGCGTCATCGCGACCAGCTTTGTCGTCAATTCGGATACCTATGGCGTAGAGTTGGGCAAGATTGACGATCGCATCGCCATTCATGCCTGTGCGACGCCACTACTCGTGCCGCTCATTGAAAACAACGGCTTGCACTATGTCGAACCGATTTTGCGTGACTATGTGCAGCCATTAATCGACAAGCATATTGATGCATTGATTTTGGGCTGTACCCATTATCCGCTGCTGAAACCGCTGCTGAAAACGATCTTGCCACCGACCATCGACCTGATCAGCCAGGATGATTTTATTCCGGCCAAAGTCGCCGACTATTTGCAGCGTCATCCTGAGATTGAGCAGACCCTGTCACGCGGCCAGACGCATCGGTTCTGCGTCACCGATTTGGCCAAATCCTATCAAGCCATGGCCAATCAGATTTATGGGCAGCCGTTGTTGTTAGAAAAAATCATTTTAACTTGAATTTCGGTCCCGGTTTATGCTGCTTGGTCGGTATAAAATGTGACGGTGTAACATTTCGCCGACGGCGTGGCATATGGTTGTAAGCGTCCATGATCGGCTGAGCGAATAAGTCGCTCAAATTTGCGACGAATTTGTCATCACTGTCACCGGCCGCCGCCAAGGCTGTATACAATACGCTTGATTGCGTCATGACATGCACATACGGCTCTCTGATAAATGTACTCGCCAAGCCTTGGGCTGTTGCCAGCGCTGTTAAAAATTGTGCATCTTCCAACGCCAAGTTTTGAGAATTGTCTGTTAATCGGCTGGCCGCCCAGATATCGTCATGAATATCTAAACGCCGAATGCGGTCGTCACCCGGATGCAGAATAGTGATACGCGGCTTAGTGTACCCTACTGCATCTGTCGTATCATGAACGGTTTCATACAACGCCGTCATATGACCTAAAGTATGATACGGATTAGGCGGCACAGCATCAAACAGATCGTCCTCGGCCGATGGCATGACATCCAAATAAATAAATGGTTTTACCCGTGAAAGTGGATGACTCACACCTTTTTTTGTTTGAGAATTACCTTTGATCAAGCTTGCTCTTAAGGACGAAAGAACATGTTGCGCAATCGGGTCATCCAGGCATAAATTTGTACCGATCGAAAAATGTGTCCGCAACATAGAAGTCCTCCTCATAATTTTTGCATAACCATAAGTCAAAAATAATACTGAGTCAACTTCATTGATCCGCTTAAATAACACGTTTATCACTTGATTTCCGGCGCGTTTCGCCGTTGAATAGCCGTCATGTTCAAGCAACTCGCCAACACCGTTCTCAGCGTCCTGTCTGTGTCGTCGACATTGTCGATCCGGTTGCATGTGGGGATGTTTGGCAAACCGGTTGGCACCGATTCTTTGGGCAATCGTTATTTTACCGGCAAGGCCCGTCGCGGCACCAAACGCGAACGCCGTTTTGTATTGTATGCCAACATGGTTGGCGGACGTGGCTATGATGCGTCACAAGTGCCGCCGGAATGGCATGGCTGGTTGCATCACCAGACCAATGATGTGCCAGCCGCCAACAATCCGTTGCGCCATGTCTGGCAGCAACCGCCGCAAGCCAACATGACCGGTACGGTCAACGCCTATTTCCCGCCGGGCCATCCACTGGGCGGCGGCAAACGTCAATCCGCGACAGGGGATTACGCGGCGTGGGTTCCGCCGGGCACAGAGACATCTCACCACGATACAGCGGCATAATTTTTATTCTTAAGGATCAACGATCATGAGCAATCACAACACAGTCGAAACAATTCTGGGCGGCGTCGTTTTGACGGTGGCCGGAATTTTTTTAGTCGTTGCTTTGTCCAGTGCCAGTTTCAAACAAACGACCGGCTATACTGTTAACGCGAATTTCGCCAAGGCTGACGGCATTAAATCCGGCATGGATGTGCGCATGAGCGGCGTGAAGATCGGATCCGTTTCCAGCCTCGGCCTCGACCCGAAAACCTATCTGGCCAATGTGCATATGATGATTGAAAACGATGTCAAACTGCCGGCCGATACGGTGGCTAAAGTGGCATCGGAAAGCATTCTGGGCGGCAAATATCTGACACTGGAACCCGGTGGCGACGACACGATGATCAAGGATGGCGGGATGATTCAATTCACGCAATCCGCGGTTAATCTGGAAGAATTGCTCGGCAAGTTTATCTTTAATGGCGACGATAAAAATAAAGCCAAGCCGGCCGATGCACCTGTGGCCCCGGCACCAGCAGGTGACGCGACGGCTGTTGTACCGCCAGCCGCACCCGATGCTCAACCGGCCCAGCCGTTCAGCACCGATTATTAATGGCCCATTTGCGTCTGACACATTGGATTTATCTGCTCACGCTGTGCGCGGCAACACCGCTGGGCTTTGCGTCTTTGACATTCGCACAAGATGCAGACCCTGTGACCGAAACGCCCGCCGGAACAGCCGCAGATACGACACCCGCCTCCAGTATGGAAGATGTTCTGAACGCGCTGGAGAAAAATCCACCGGCGGCTGATGCACCTGTTGATACACCACCCATTGCCGCGCAACCAGACGTTGTGCCAAACCGGACGTCTGTTGATACAGCCCCTGTTCCGACTACCGATAATTTGCAGCGTATCACGCCGCCAGATCATCCTATCAAAGCGTCAACGACAATGCCCGGTGAAAACGTGCCGGCGCAGCCATTGGAAAATATGAATCCGGCGTTGCTGCCCCAAGCCCCCACTGATGAAGCACCAAAAGCGGTACGTGCCGAGACCCCGCCCGTGCCGCCAAAACCGCCGGCCTATGACGCGCGTCCTTATGTGACATTGCAAACCTTGGATAAAGTCACGGCGCGCACCGCGACGATGACGGTCAAAGTCGGTGATACGGTGGCCATTGGCCCCTTGTTTGTCCAGGTCAAAACGTGTCAACAAGCAGCACCTTTGGAAACGCCGGACAGTGCTGCATTCCTGCAAGTGTGGGAAGCCAAGCCAAAAGATGCGCCAGCCGTTACCGCTAACAAAGACAACAGCCCGTCACAATGGGTGTTCAGCGGCTGGATGTTTGGCTCATCGCCGGCCCTCAGCGCCATGGATCATCCGATTTATGATATCTGGGTTTTGAATTGCAAAAAATCAGCCAAAGACGAGGCCGAAAAATCAGACGCCGCAAAGCCGGGTGACACAAAGCCGGACGATAAGGCATCGTCCGCTGTCACTGTCCCTGCTGCAGACAAGGGGGACGACACAACAGTCGATGATGAAGCGGCCCAAGCAGATACATCAGCTGACGAGACACCCCCCGCTAAAGCCGCCGCCAGCAAATCAGAGTAAGCTGCAGCTGATCGTTCTGTTGGGTGAAATTGCTCCAGATGCGGATTGGTATATTGCACGTCGATCCATCGCTTGTTGATTGGCAATTGCAAACGTTGTCCACGCGCATGGATTGCTGCCATGACATGCAACAACGCCAGTTTGCTGGCGTTCGGCACACGGCTGAACATGCTTTCCGCCATCACCGCCAGGCCGATCTGCACCCAGTATAATCCACCAACGCGCACATCCCTGTCATAGATGCCCACTGCCGCAGCATAACCCTGTGCCGCCAATTCCGCGTAGACATTCAGCAACGGCGTATTGATCCATGTGTCATCGCGGTCTTCACCACACAACTGCATAATGGCAGACACATCATCGGGATAACGCACGATCAAAGAGTTGTGACGCAACCAGCGTCGTAAACGGCGCGGGATATGCATGTCAGACACTGTCAGCAACGCCCGCGGATCAGGCCGGTAAAAATCAATTGGTGCATTTGCCGCTTGACTACGCGCCATCGGAAACGCGCCAATGCGATAAGCATCTAACACTAATTCAGGCGTGAGCATCATTGTTTTCATTCACTTTAGTCTACACGGCACATGCCGCATTTGAATATGGCTTTACCTGAAAAAACCTGTTCCCAAGTAAATCTTTCTTAAGCCTCGCCGTCTTAAATCAAAGCCATGTCATCATCACATTCTTACAGTTTAATCGGTGCCGGAACGGCGTGGGGGGCAGCCTCTGCGGGGCCTGATATTGCGCCGGATGTTCTGATGGCGGCGGGTCTGGCAGAAACATTGCAACGCCACGGTATTGCGGCGCGCTGGCATGGATTGCTGGCACCTTTTCCACCGCGGCCTGATCATGATCCCGGTCTGGATGAAGCCTATGGCATGATCAAATATTTTTCGCGCAACATCGCCCATGAATTGATGGAGCTGATGGACGCCGCGAAACAGACCGTGCCGGTCGTCATTGGTGGTGATCATTCAGTGGCAATGGGAACCTGGAGCGGTGTCACAACCGCGCTTAAAGCGCACGGCCAATTCGGGTTGTTATGGATCGATGCCCATATGGATGCCCACACGCCGATCACGGCGCGGCAAGGCAAATGGGGTGGGCATTTTCACGGTACGCCCCTGGCACATTTGCTGGGGCATGGCGATAAAATTTTGTGCGAGATTGCCAGTAAACGGACCAAACTGAAACCGGCCTACACCGCGCTTGTCGGCGTGCGGTCATATGAACCGGGCGAAGCAGCTTTATTGAATGAACTGGGTGTGCGTGTTTTTTTACAAAGTGAAATTGCCGCGCGTGGCTTATTGCCAGTCTTACAAGACGCGTTGAAAATCGTGACCAAAGCCCCAAAAGGTTGGGGCCTGTCGTTTGATCTGGATGTGTTGGACCCGCAGGATATGCAAGCGGTTGGCACGACAGAACCAAACGGCCTGCGCTTGCAAGAGTTTCTCAAAGCCTGGCCACAGTTGCAATTGCCAACACCGCCACGCGCGATTGAGCTGGTCGAATATGTGCCGGACAAAGATGTCAATGGGCGCGGACTAAAGGTGATTGAGCAGGTTTTGAAGACGTTATTGGAACAATGAACGTCACCGATTTAGTGAACGATTATCTCTTGCTTTACCAAATAATTCGCTTCGAAATATTGAGGATATAAGCGTTTAGATAATTATTTTCTAACACAATCCCAATTTTTCTTTAGCTTTGAGAGCCGGAGCCAGTACATCTTGCAAATCACCTGTAATTCCAGCCTTGTTTTGCAGCAACATAAAAGTGATTTGCATAGGCGTTAGTTTTTCGCCTGCAATACGAATTTCCTCGACGGCAGTTTTGGCTTTCGGATCCCAAACTTTTTGAATACCGTGTAGCTGTCCGTTTACAGAGTTACTTTCATTGTAAACTCTACGTTGTCCATCATCCTGATAATACCATCTTTTAGTCTCATAGAAATTATCACCTATGCGCGTTGCAAAATTCTCATAGAACAAGCCTCTGTCATTTTTATCTGATTGGCGTTCATAACGGTTATAGCCACTATCTGTACGCTCGAAAAAAATTTCCTGCGTGTAATAACCATCGTCGCCAACGTATTTTCTGCGTTTTTTAATTGTATGATCCTTTTTATGTTGATGCGGATCAGTTTTTGGTTTAGCCGTATCGATTCTCCAAGGTTGCTTGGAATCAATAAAACATAATCATATATATGTCAATACATTTTCCGAAGTGCTATTTTTCTTACTTCCCGCCCAGCAGTTTCAGCATCGCACCCATGCCGCCCATGGCGAAGCTGGTTTTGAGCGGCCGGGCCGGTTTGCCGACAATATGGGCCGCCAGTGGGGCGAGAAATTCGGCCAGCGGCTGCACGGCTTTGAGCATCTCGGCGGGTGCGGCCATTTCGATGGCCGTAAAAATCTCGGCGGCAAACGGAATGAGAACGAACGGTTCCATGCCCAATGTCTGCGTCAAATCCTGTTCGGTCGCTTCGGCATTATGCAGCAATTGTGTTTTGTTGATGACCAGATACACCGTACGGTCAGGGTCTTGTGCTTGAATGTCATTGAGCAATTGCTGTGTGTTGCGCACAGCCTGGGGTTCGGCAGTGGTGACGATCACGACATGATCGGCGCGTTGCAACACGGCCTGCCGAATGGCGGCATCGCTTTGTGACAGGTCTGCTACAATATTCGCTTCACGTTGTTGCAACAGCGTCAGTAAATGGTCGATATCATTGGCTTGCAACGATGCAACGCTGTCTGCCAGATCATGACGCAAGGCCAACACTTTTAGCTCCGGCGTCACGGTATGAACACCGGCAAAAACGGTGTCGATGTTTGCCGCGCCCAGCATGGGTTGCAACGCGGCAGCTGTCAGCGGCATTGTCATGCCATAGGCTGTTACCAATGGGCTGTTCGTCATCGCCGGATCGATCAGCAAGGTTTTTTCCTGTAAAAATTGCGCGCAGGAATGCGCCAGGGCTTGTGCCAGACGTGTCGCGCCAACGCCACCCTTGCTGCCTAACACTGCGGTCAAAGTCGATTGACCATGTCCCAGACGGCCGGTCAAGATACGCGCAATCGTTTTGCATGCCGCGTCCACGGAGACAGGCCGTGTCAGATAATCGGCCACACCGACATTTTTCAGCTGACGGACAAAATCCGTGTCTTTGTCCGGGCCAATAAACAAGGCTGCCGTTTGATCGGTGCAGACAGAGGCCAAAGCACCCAGACTGCTGAGAAACACATCGTCCGCTTTGTCTGTTTCGATGATCAACAGCGATGGCGATGGCGTATCCCGGTAATGTGCGATGGCATCGTCGATATCGCCTTTGCGCGGCTGAATCGTGACATGAGCGAAACGCCAGTCCGTCTGCAGGGCGGTAAACAGTTCGGATGTGTAATTCTGGCTCCAGAAACAGTCGATTGTCGCTTGCGGCAGTAATCCGGTCGTCATGAAAATCCTTTTATTACCGTTTTGGCATTATTGTTTTGTCACAAAATCATACGCGTAAACGAACCGTGTTGTCATTAAGATAATAAATGCACCACTGAGAGCGATCCCATAGGGCAGATCACGCCCCCCTTGCCGCAGCCGGTCGATCCAGTGGTTTGGCGGTTGCTCAATGGGCAAGCGCGACGCATAATGCCGCACACACAAGGCGACAACGGCCAGCACACCGCCCAGCAAAAATGTGTGCAGGATAAAAGGGGCAAGCCATGAAGTTCCCAGATAAAGCGCGAATGCCGTAGCCAGCTTGATGTCACCGCCGCTGAAAACACCCATGGCGAATAACAGCAAACCGGGAACGAGAACCAGCACCGCGGCAAAGAAGCCGGACATCACATGAAGATACGGCACCGCTGTCACGACAAACGGCCAGGCGATCAGCAACACCAAGCCATGTTTATTCGATAATTGCAGCCGTCGATGATCTTCGCTGGCGGCCATGACAGCAATCGCGCAAGGAAACAGCCAGCCAAGTGTCAGGGTCAAGAACAATGTCATCGGCTGGCGTTATACGCTTATGGTGTTTTTGCGGTTTCCAGATTGGCTTCAGCCGTGATCGTTAAGACAACCTCATCCGACACACCCGGTACGTAACTTGAAATACCAAACTCTGACCGTTTGAGTGTAGTTGTTGCGGCAAATCCGGCTGTTTTGACTTTGGTCATGACAGACGGGCCGATTTTATTCAGCGTGGTTTTCAATGTTACCGGTTTCGTCACACCATGCAGTGTCAAATCGCCGGTGATGTCTGCCGTATTCTGGCCGGTGACTTTTACCGTCTTGCTGACGAATTGTGCAGTTGGGAATTGTGCGACGTCCAGAAAGTCTTTGCTTTTCAAATGCTCATTGAATTTGTCGATACCGGTCACCAGTTTTGTCATGTCGATGGTGACATTAACCGTGCTGGCAGCCGGCTTGGCTTCATCCAATACCAAGGTTCCGGTTGCCTGCGCAAATTTGCCGGTCGGGTTTGAAAAGCCAAAATGGTTGGCGCTCCAGTCGATATTGGTGTGTGCCGGGTCAAACGCGTAACGCTCAGCAGCGGCGTGAGCCGATACGGGCAATCCTGTCACGAGTGTCAGCAAAGCGGCGATATAAAGCGAATGTTTCATGGGAACTCCTGAAATAATGGGTGCATAACCAGTATAAGATTTTGCCTTGATGAAACAAGCACTGAAAACCAACTGATTTTTTATGCCGTTTAGCGTTTAACGTAAGAATACTTATCGCTGTTTCATAATTCATCAGGTCGCTGTTTCACAATTCATCAGGAGATCACCATGTCCGATAAACTGCCGTTCTTTGCATTCGTCATGATCATGATTGCGCTGATGATGAGCCTGCCAGCGTTTGCCAAAGAATTTAAATCATCCAATGATTTTGTGGCTAAGGCTGCAGTTGGTAATCTGTTTGAAGTTAAATCCAGTCAGCTGGCGTTAAAACGCTCGCAGGATGCTGATGTCAAAGCGTTTGCGCAGCAAATGATCGACGATCACGGGAAAACGGGCAACGATCTGAAAGCGGCCGTTGCTGAAAGCAAAATGACGGTGAAGGACATTCCTATGAAACTGGATACCAAACATCAGAAAGAATACAATAAACTGAACAAAGCGTCCGCCGCAGATTTCAATAAAGATTACATTGCTGCTCAGGAAAAAGCCCATAAAGAGACAATTGCCTTGTTTGAATCCTACAGTGAAGAAGGTGACAGCACCGCCTTGAAAGCGTTTGCCACTAACACATTGCTCGCTTTGAACATGCATAAAGAGCATGTCGATGGCCTGTCAGACAAACAGTAATTTTAAAATTTAAGCAAATGCGCGGCAGCTGAACACGCTCCGCGCATTTTTTTATGAGATGAATCTGTCATGCTATTAGCACCGCATTTCCCAGTCACGATTGATGAAGCCGTACAAATGCAGCAACTGCTGCGCCAACAAGTGAAATTACAAAACGACTTTGGCGAACTGCGCACAATTGCGGGCATTGATGCCAGTTATGATATTGTGAACAACATTACGCGCGCCTTTGTCGTCGTTCTGGATTTGAAAACCATGACGGTTATTGACCGTGCCAAGGCCGAACAACCGACACGATTTCCGTACGTGCCGGGATTTTTATCGTTCCGTGAAACGCCAACCATTCTGGATGCACTGGCCAAATTGTCAGAACAACCCGATATTGTCATGGTGGACGGTCAGGGTGTCGCGCACCCACGGCGGTTTGGCATTGCCTGTCATGTCGGCGTCTTGACCGGTTTGCCCGGCATCGGTGTCGCCAAATCGCGCTTGTCCGGTTTCTATACCGAACCGGCTTTGGAGAAAGGTGCCACTACAATCTTGGGTTATAAAACGGAGCAGTTAGGCACCGTGTTACGCAGCAAGACAAATGTCAAACCGCTGTTTATTTCACCGGGTCATCGTATTGATCAGGCAACGGCCTTGGCGATTACACGAAACTGCCTGACAACCTATCGCTTACCGGAACCGACACGGCTGGCCGACAAATGGTCGAAAACAAAAACGGCGCAATTGAAAGCTGCGCCGTCGATGTCTGAAATGGATTTGTTGCTTTAAGCGTTTTGCTCTTGCATCAGGCCAAACAGGCGCTGCCAGTTTTGGGTTGATAACAAGTGCGTGTACAGCATGGCAAGCCAGCCTTCTTTGTGCCATTGCAGGACAGTTTCACTTGGCAGGTTGCGCAGTTTTTCTTCATCCACTTGGCGGAAGCCTGACAGTTGAAAATTTGGCTGGCCATCAATTTGAATGGTGGCATTACGGTCGACCAGAATGTCGCTCTCTTGCAAGGCTTTGGCAAAGCGCAGGGTTTCAGCACTTGCCGCGTGATAGGATTTGCAGAACTCCAATGCGTTTTCAGTCAGCTGTGTCATATCGCCATCGGCGGTAAAGAGTTTTTCACCGTCATTATTCAGCAGCCAATCGGACACATCATCGATGCACAAAGTAAAATTTTCACTATTGCCTTGATCGGCAAAGATAAACGGATAACGGCGGATATAGGCCGGGATATAGCGGTCCTGCGCCCATTGACCATCCTGGTTGACGAACAGATTCTGTCCGTCGCGCAAGCCAAGCAACGCCACCGGAAACGGCATTGCACCTGCTGTAAAGACAATTGGATAATTCATCATGATTTGTGGCAGCTCGATCAGGGTGATCGGCACGGCGTTGATGTTCTGCGCAAAATTATAATTGCTGCTTTTTGTCGCCACGCCATGAAACCGGTGCTTGACCTTGTCCAGCATCACCGGGTTTTTGTAAAATAATGGCAGGTCTTGTGCCGTTTGCACTTTTGGCTGCGGGGCGGTCTTGGCATTTGTGTTTTTCGTCATGATAAATCCTGTCTAAAAGGCGTCGGGATGGTGTTTGGGGTCTGATAAAAAAAGCCGTTACAACGGTAACGGCTTTTTGTTAATTTTTTTTATCACTGCGACCGCTTAGCTGCCGCACTTGCCTTGGTCAGCCAGCTGGGCCACAGGGGCCATGTTAAAGTTATAGGTGACCGGTGTTGCCCCTAGACCAGAGTAAACTCCGCCCCAGCAACCAACCGTTTTCTCGCCAGCACCCGCTTCAACCGAGTTCAACAACGAGGCGAACTGGCCAGCATCAGCATCCTTGACCGTCAGGCCGCCGTTGTCTTTACCACCACCTGCAGCAGACGCGATGCTGTTCAAGCCAGCAGCGCTATTCAAGCTGTTCAGGACGCTGGCCGGGATCCGGGCGCCAGGGGCAAACGGCAGGCCGATAATCGTCAGCAACGGGCTACGGAAGTTGGCATAGGCCAGCGGGTCTTGACGACGCAGGATGTCGTTGATATCAGCGCTATTGGTCAGCTTCGGAAAGAACAAACCTAAGGTGCTGTCATCGTTATAATCATAAATCTTGGCGAGCAACGCATTGTACTCGACAAAATTCATGTCCGCGACTTTCTTGCCATCGAACGAGGCGTCATAGCCATTCAACAAAGTTGGCGTTCCTGGATCGAAGAAGGCCCCGTTGGCCAATTCGACATAGTAATCGCTTTGACCATTGAAGTGCGTCTGGCCGATCGTGCCGCCAAAGCCTGGGTTGCCATCATTGAACAAGGTCAAACCATGCGGGTCGCCGCCTTTGCCTGGATCGAACAGCAGGCCAACCGCACCACCGTTGAAGGTGTTGTAATGAGCGTCTGTCAGGTCAATGTTCCCGCTTTCGAAACGGGCACCGATATGACCGGCCAGGCTGTTGACCGTGTTACCGGCCAGTCGAATGTCGCCATTGCCTTGGCCGTCAACATTGATTCCGATACCGCCAACTTTATTGATCAGGTTGTCTTCCAGATTAATGCTGAAGCTTGGGTCGATATAGATCCCGTCGCCTTGGACATTTGTGTCAATCGTGTTAGTGGTCACGGTCAAAACGCTGCTGTTGCGGATATCAATCCCGTTGCCGCCGACAATACCATTCACACCAATGCGGTTGTTGCTGAGCGTCGAGAATTCCATGTCAGACACTTCGATACCATTGTGCGTCACATAGTCGACATCATTATTGTCAACCGTGCTGTAACCGACATGCTCCAGATCGATACCATCATCGTTGGCAAACGCCACGCTATTGCCGTGAATGTTTGCGCTCAACACGTAACGGCCTTGAATGCCATCACCGCCGGTGTTGCTGATATTATTGTCAGAGATTATCGCATTGGTTGTGTTACGGACATCGACGCCATCGTCACCGGTGAAGCTGATGGCGTTGTTGTCGATCAGCGTGTCGGTGCCGGTTGTCGCATGCACACCATCACGGCCAGTAAAGGCAATGAAGTTGTCACGGATCGTCAGATTATCAGAGTCGGCCGTGCGGATACCATTTTGTGCAGTACCAACAATCAGGTTGCTGCCGATGTAGGCATCGCTGATGTGACGGGCATCGATACCATCGCCGCCGGTCAAACCGATGACGTTCAGGCCGATCGCCAGATTGTCGCTGCGACGAACATTGATACCGTCATTGCCGGTCAGACCGATCAGGTTCAAACCGATCGCGATGTTATCCGTGTCAGAGACTTCAACGCCGTTATCGCCGACCAGGCCAACACCGTTGGCGACAACGCCAATCAGGTTGCTGTCGTCGATATCGATCCCGTCGTCACCAGCCAAGGCAATCGTGTTGCCGGCGATCAGAGACAGAATGCTGTCATCCATGTGAATGCCGTCACCCGCCACGCCTGCAATCCGGTTGCCCAAAATCAGGGAGCCGAATGTGCCATCGAGATCGATGCCGTTACCGCCAGCCAGGAAGACATTATTGTCAGCAACCAACAGGCCAGCTGTATCAGAGATTTCAACCCCGTTATCTATTGTGCCAATAATTGTGTTACCGGCGATTGCCGTAAACAATGTGTTATCGACATCGATACCGTCATCACCAGCAAGCGTAATAAAGTTGTTGGTAATCGACAGGCCAATCACATCTTCGGCGTGGATGCCATCACCGAATGTACCGGCGATCACGTTACCATCGATCGAGATGCCAAAGGATGGGTCAACGAAAATGCCGTTGCCGCCAGCTAAGAAGACCTGATTGCTGTTGATGCCGACCAGGGCGCTGTCACGAACCGAAATACCATCGTTCAATGTGCCAGCCACCAGATTGTTTTCGACCTTGGCGAACGCCACGCTTTGCAGCGCGATCCCGTCATGACCAGCACCAAAGACCTGGTTATTTTCAACATTCAACGCAATCGCGTTGGATGCCGAAATCCCGTTGCCCAGCGTCAAGAATGTGGTGTTATTCGACACATCAGCAAACGCGACGTTGAACAAACCGACACCGTCCTGACCGGTCAAGGTCACAAAGTTGCCGTCAACCGACAGGCCAGCCGCGTTTTCAACACCGATGCCGTAACCTGTCGTGCCAATCACTGTGTTATTGGTGATATCCGTGAACAGAGCGTTCGTCACTTGGATGCCTTGGCCACCCAGGACACCAGCAACTGTGTTGCCAGTGATCAGTGTGCCAACGGTGCTGTCAGTCGAGATACCATTGCCAAGTGTCAAGCCAACAGTGTTATCAGCAACCAGAGTGCCTGCTGCATGGTTGATATTGATACCGTCTTGACCCGTTCCGACAATGATGTTGCCGACATAACCTGTCAGAGCCACGTTATCAGCATAGATACCATGACCGCCAGCCAAGCCGATGACGTTTCCTGCAAACAGGGCACCAAAGACGCCATCCGCATGGATACCGTCTTTAAGGGCTGCCGTAATGACGTTACCGCCAACCAGACCAAAGGCCGAGTTGTTAAAGGTGATACCATTGCCGCCAACGCCGGTGATGGTGTTCAAAGCCACCAGATCACCTGCTGTTGTATCCAGCTTGATCCCGTCATGGACAACACCGGTCACATCATTGCCGCCGACGATCACGCCCGCTGAATTTGACACCTCAATCCCATCATCGCCAGCACCCAGAATGTGGTTGCCCAGGATGAAGAGGCCCAGCGTATCTTGTGCATGGATGCCGTCTAAAGCTGCACCGGTAATCGTGTTGCCCGCCAACGTGATGTTAAAGCTTGGGTCAACATAAATCCCGTTTTGCGCCGTGCCGGTGATTTTGTTATTCGTGAAGGCAACGCTGTTCGAGTTGATTACGCTCATGCCGTTTTTCACGGTGCCGGTGATCGTGTTATTATCGGCAGAGCTGTTGCTGACATGATCGAATGCCACGCCATTGCCGCCAACGCCGGTGATTGTGTTGGTATCAACGGTCAAACCGGTTGTGTCATAACCATAGACGCCGTCCAGCGCTGCACCGGTGATGGTGTTCTCTTTAACGGCATTGGTGTAACCACCTTGAACAGACACACCATCTTTCGCCGCAGCGGTGATCGTGTTGCCTTTGACCGTGTTGTCATGTGAATTTTTCAGGTCAGCGCCATTGGCCGCTGTACCGGTGATCGTGTTGGTATCGACAACACTGTGATCGACCGTATCAAAGGCAATCCCGTTGCCGCCATCAAGGCTGATCGTATTTTTCAATGCGTTCAGCGTCGTGGTGTTGTAGGCATGGATACCATTCGTCACAACCGCCGAGATTTTATTGTTACTCAGCGTATTTTTGGCGCCGCCGGTGACATAGATGCCATCTTGCGCGATTTTGATCGTGTTGTTGTCAGCCGTGCTGTTGGTCACACCGTCAAAGCCGATGCCGTTGCCGCCGACATTGGTTACGTCGTTTGACGATACCGTTGCATTGTCATCATTCAGCAAGTGAATGCCATCGAGACCGGCAGACTGATTGATAACACCGGTAACCATGTGATTTGATGTGATCGACGCATTGGCACTGTTAGAGACGAGAATACCGTGTCCATTTGCGCCTTTACCGCCAACAGCTTTCAAGCCAGAGATACCGCCCTTGACCGTATTGCCGGTCACCGTTGCATTGGTGCTGTTGTCAATGGCGATACCGTTTTGACCGGCACCTGTGGCACCTGTGGCACCCGCATTTAACCCCAGCAGAGCATCACCACCCTGAACCGTGTTGCTCAAAACTTTGACGCCGGCGCTGTTGGTCACGTGGATACCATCCAGTTGCGCGCCTTTGATACCAGCGGTTGCCAATAAACTGCTGCCGCCGGTGACCTTGTTGTTCTGGATCAAGGCTGATGCGCTGTTGTCAATATTAAAGCCGTTGGCACCAGCCGTTTTGACGGTGTTGCCATCCAGTGTCAAAGCAGTGACACCGGACGCATAAACGCCATCGCGCGCTGTGGCACTGGTGGCGTTGCCATTCACGCCAACAGTGTTCCCGCCAGCGACCCAGATGCCGTCATAAGTGGCAACGTTTTTAATGGTGTTATTCTTGATCGTGCTATTGCTGAGGTTTTCAGCGTAAATACCGACCCGAACAACACCGTCGATGTCATTATTATCGACCGTGATATTGTTGGCTGTGCCGCCTTCATAATCCAGACGAATGCCATCCCAATCGACAGTTTTAATCGTGTTTTTCAGCGTGTTGGTGCTACCGCCGATTTGGACGTAATCACTGTTGACGACCTGAATCCCGCTGCCGTTATCAAACGCCATTGATTTGGTGTTACCGATTTTGTTGCCGGTAATGGTTGTTTTGGTACCAGCATCGCCATCCGAGTTGGAGACGAAAATGCCGTCGCCATGAATGTTTTTAGCGCCGCCGCTGGTTGTGCCAGCTGCATTGGTGTAACCAATGGCATTGCTGGTAATTTGTGCTTTGCCGCTATTCAGAACGGAGACGCCATTTTTGCCGGTGTTGCTGACGATGTTGTTTTTAATCGTCACGCCATTGGCGGTGTCGGCAATGATGCCTTCATCCGAGGTGTTTTTGACGGTGTTGCCATCAACCGTTGTTGCAGCGGTGGTGTTATAGACCAAAATCCCGTGTGCGGCATTGTCGATTGTGTTGCCCTTGATCAACCCGGAGCCGTTCTCAATCGAAATACCGTGGGTGACGACCAGCGGGTTGCTGTCGGTGAAATAACCGGAATCCGTAACCGTGTTGGTTTCGAAAGCCATGCCGGTGCCGCCGGTGGAGTAAAGTCCGTTATAACCGGTGTGTGTCACACTGTTGCCGGTCGCCGTGCCGTTATTGCTGTTCTCAAAAGCAATGCCATGACCGGTATTGCCGGTGTTGACCACTTTGTTGTTTGTCGCGGTGCCGTTCGCCGCGTTCGTGAAATAGATGGCGTTGGCGGAGCTGTTTTTAACGATGTTGTTTTTGATTGTGACGTTGTTTGCGTTGCTGGCGTGGATGCCGTCACTGGCGCCATCAATAGTCAGACCATCAACGGTCACATTATTGGCTGTAATCAAAATGCCCGGAGAATGGGGGGTGATAATCGTTTCGCCCGTGCCACGGCCAGCGGCATTGGCATTCACGCTGGCTTTGGCACCATTCAAGGTCAGCGCTTTGTTGATGATCAGATCTTCATCATAGGTTCCAGCACTCGCATAAACGGTGGCGCCTGTGTTGGACAGATTAATGGCACTTTGGATTGATGTGCCGATATAATCGGTGCTGCCGACGCCATCACTGGTTGTTGCAGCATTCCCGACGAATGTGTTGGTGTTCCAAATATCGGCGATGCTATCATTTGTCGTTGGCAATCCGCCGGTATACGCGCTGTCGGCCACTTCTAAAACATAGGCGCTGTTTTTCAGGCCAGCCGTTTTGAACGTGTTGCCGGAGATGAGGGTCTTGGTGCCGCGTGTGCGCAACAGCGCGGAACGGGTCATGCTGGCTTCAAAAATGTTGCCGGTAATGGTCGCGCCCTGTGAGTCGATGGTCGCTGCATAGTTGCCTTGCGGGCTGACGCCGTCATCTGTACTGATGCCGCCGGTTTTACCGGTCAGGTCATTGTTGGTGAATGTGACGTTCGATGTATTGCCGCCACCAGCACCGCCACCGATGACGACCAGCTGACGTGGCACGTTATTGCCGACGTTGAATTGGGTTGACGAACCAACACCCGATGGATTGGCACCTTCAAACGTCTGGCCAGAGAAAATATTGCTGTCGATGATCAGGTTGTTGACGACCGCGGAATATTCCGTCATCAAACCGGCATCGCCATTGGCAACAATTTCATTACCGATAATTCTGTTGCCGGTGTTGTTACCTTGCAGATACACAGCTGATCGTTCGCTGGCACCATTGCCGTTGACGCCGTTGATTTTAAAACCGTGACCAATATCGCCAACCTGTACGTTGTTCGTGCCAGTCGTGATGTAAACCGCGCCCTGCTCGCTACCGGCTTGCTGACCGTTGATCGTGGTGGCCGCGCGACCGTTTTTCGACAGCAATTTGGTGTTTGATTTGCTGATCGTGACGTTCTCATTATAAGTGCCGTTACCAACGGTCACCGTGCTGGTGCCCGTGCCGGTGTTTTTCAACGCGTTGATTGCGCCCTGGATTAAGCCGCCGATATTTTGCGCCAGTGCGATGGTGCCGGTACCCGATGTGCGAATGCTGTTTGCATCGGCCAATAATACTTTGCCTTGCGCCAAGCTGATATTGCCGCCTTGCGCATCAAGAAGGGTACCAGCCGCCAGAGTCATATTGCCTGGAGCTGTAGCGCTGATTGCGCCACCATTGGTGGTGATATTGTTATTGATATTGATGTTCGCATCGCCGCCAGCGCCGCCGTTGCCGCTGTTATCATAGTCGGCATTCATGGTGACGTTCAGCTTGCCGGCTGTAGCCGTAATGCTGTTGTTGACGTCGATATCGTCATGCGCCTGCAGCGTCAATGACGCAGTGCCGGCTGTTGTTTTCAGGATATTCGCATTAACCTGGATATCGCCTTCGCGTGTGCCATTGTTATGGGTTTTCAAGACAACACTGTTGTTGGCGTTCAAGGCATTGTTGATCGAATCAACACCCACCCAGTACCAGGAATCATTCGCCGAATCATCGGGGCTGAACGTCCCGCCAGCCAGTGGGATGCCGCCATCGGCCGGGCTTGGCATGACCCACAAATCCGTTGGATCAAGCAGCCATTCGCCGCCTTCGCTCAGGATCACGTCGCCATGCACCCCCAGCTTGCCACCGGAGGTTTCGACGAAACCGTTGTCGCCCAAGACGCTGATAGTGCCGGTCAGCATGGTGCTTTCATCGCCCCACAGGGTCACGGACCCATTATCGCCATCGGCGTTAATGTCGCCGGCAACTGTAATATTTTTGGTTGAGCGAACGTCGACTTTGCCTTTGCCGCCTTTGGCTGACACTTTGCCGGTGACTTTAATATCGGCATTCGTCGCACCCAAGATGATCTTGCCATTTTTGACACCCACCGTGTTGGCTTCGACCACGCCGCCCATGTTGATGACGGAGTTGACGACGTCTTTGGCGGCGGCCGCTGTAATGGCGATTGTGCCGCCATCGGCTTTAAGTGTCCCGGTGTTGTCGATCAGGGCTTTCGAGGCTTTGTCATCCAGAACCAGCTCAACTAGGCCGTCACCATAGAAATCGACAGTGGCTTTATCCGCGCCCGCCGCCAGAGCGATACGGCCCAGTTTGGCTTCGATCACGCCATCATTGATCAGGTTTGGTGCTACAAATGCAGCCAGACCGCCATCCTTAACCGAGATCGATCCTTTATTGACGATTTTGGCGTTTGGATTGGCGTTAATATTCGATAATTTAACGGCGCCCGTGCTGTTAAAGGCATTGGCATCGATCTCACCGGTGGACACCATCAAGCCTGCAACATCGACATGGGCGTTATTGCCGAAAAAGACACCATTCTGGTTGAGAACGATAACATTCCCGTTAGCGGTCAAAGATCCGAGAATTTGGGACGGGTTGACATCATGCACACGGTTAACAGCAATGGCCGAGCTGTTGATCTGGTTGAAATGTGTCGAAGCCTGTTCGCCGATGTTAAACGTGCTCCAGTCGATCAAAGCGCGCTGGGTTGATTGGTTGACATCCAAGTGGTTAGGCTGGCTGTAATCAAACGTTGCGCCACCCGATGTCACCACACCGCCGCTTGGCAATTCGCCGACAGCCGGATCAGCAAAGCTGAGCGCGGTTGTGCTGAGCAAACCGGCCAATGCCAACATGCCGCCGCGTGTCGCGCGACGCAACACGTGCAAGGACGCAGTCTCATGTTTCGATTCGGTTGAAATCGCGTTGAAAGTGCTGGTCGGCTTGGTGGTTTTGGTCATCGGATGCTCGCTTTGAGAGACGTATAAAAGAAGTATTATTCAGAAGTGCGTTAGTTATTACATAACCAGAGTGCCGATGCAAGAAAAATCTATTAAACAAAGGTTAAGATCGATTTTTCTGACACGTGTACGTTGCATGAATCATTCCATTATGCAAAAAGGTTAAGTTAGAAGTTTGTGGTGATGGAAAACTTCCAGCGCCAATCGTCACTGTCGTCGCCGCGGCTTGGCACATCACGTGTCAACGGCTTGGCCAGGAACGTATTGGCTCGGAGATTATTGTTAATATTAGCCCGGATACCGATCCCGGTAGAGGCTAACGACGCGCGTGATGCTAAACCAGCACCTGGATCCTTGTTCCACACAGCACCAATATCATAAAACGCATACGGTTCAATATTGCTCAGATAACGGGAATTGGCTTCTTGGCGGTAAGACAGCTCCAGTTTTCCAGCTAAACCATTATCGCCTGTGATTTCAGATAAATCATAGCCGCGCCCATAATCCGGTCCGCCAATCCCCATTTCTTCGGAGGACAATAATGGATCGCTAGACCACTGACCGTTAACACCGACAAACGCATTGATTGCGCCATAGACATGCTGCAAACGGGTCACTTCGGCGTTCAATTTTGTGAAATCCGCACGGCCCGCTGGACGTGACAGGTTCGGATCGCCTGTCTCGGAACTATCCAGAATGCTCAAACCTTTACTCAAAGTCGCCCGGCCCGTGTTAAACCCGCGCCAGCCATCGAGATAGCTGACATCGCTGCTGATGCGCAGAATGCGCAGATCATCATCGGTTTCCAAGGCTTTGAGGCCTGGCGCATAGGTTGTAACGTTCTGGTTATATTCAAAACTGGCGCCGCCATTCACATTGAACGCGCGGGTGCGGATGAATGGGTGCAGGACGCTGACGGAATAGCTGTTTGACTCACCATCCGGGTCCAACGCGCCGCCCAAGCCGTTTGGCAGGGATGGCTCGGTGCGGGTATAGCTGGCGGCAGCACCGACGCGCGTCCCTTCAGGCCCGACAAACCGTTGGTAACCGGCACTGTAATATTGCACTTCTTTGTGATCGGTCACGAGCAGAGTGTTCAGGTTAATCTGATCCGGTCCGCCGGTTGGTGAATTGATCTGGACGCCGCCCGTGTAACGCACTGGTCCCAGATACGAGTTACCGAAATTATCCATGCCCAGCAAAAATTCTGCGCGTTTTTGCTCGACAACCAAGGTCAGCTCAGCACCACCCGGGGTCGCTGGCGATGGCGACAACACCGACCGTACACGCACACCTGGCAAGTCGTTCATCAACAACAGGTAACGTTCAAGATTCTTGGCAGACACTGTACCAGTGCCCATCAATTGCTTGGCATAATCTTCGACTTTGTCTTTCAGACCTGCTGGCACATCACCGCGCACAGTGTAGTGCGTGACAAACCCTTCGACGATCTGGATTTTGACCGTGCCGGTTTCAATTTGCTGTGGCGGCACCACGGCGCGTGACAAGATATAGCCCTGGTCACGGTATTTCAGTGTGATCGCGTTGGCGATGTCATAGACACGCTGCAAGGTGATTGTCTTATTTAAATCATTGGCGTAAATCATTTTCAGATCGGCAGCCGTCACATCACGCGCGCCCTGAATCTGCACGTTGCGCAAAAGGAATTTGATATTCGCGGCACCAGCTGGCGCTTTGGCCATTGGAGATGTTGTAACTTCGGTCTCTGGTGCTCCTTGTGGAGTCGCACGGCGCTCGATATCGGAACGCACACGGCCCGGATCAACGCTGGCCGGGATAGTCGTTTGTGCGAAAACACTGCCGCTCACACTCATCATTGCAAGGGCCAGGGCGACAGACGGCAGGGAAGCAGAAGAGAATAAACGCATGTATCAATCCATGAAGGGGGCAAATTTGCTCCACTTAAGGGATAAACTCCTTGTTTGTAAAGGAAATTGATGCGATTTTTATAAATAAACACTGTTGTGTCATATGAATGACACGCAGTTTGTTACTTTTTAGCGAAATGAGCTTATTCTGAAAACTGGAATATATCAGATTGTAATTTTATAACTTTTTATCAATGATCTAAATATATCCAACAGAAACGTCCATCCATGCCATCACATCAACGCATCCCCGTAACTGCCGATAATACCGGCCGTTACAAACGCGGACCATTTTTGATTCTGGCCAGCAAGATCGCCAATTGGACCGGCTCAGCCGGAGCGTTTTTACTGGCGGCCACGACGATTATGATATGGGCAATTCTAGGGCCGATTTTCGATTATTCGGATACCTGGCAGTTAGTCATCAACACCAGCACGACGATTATCACGTTCCTCATGGTCTTCCTGATCCAGAACACCCAGAACCGTGACACCAAGGCCTTGCACCTTAAGCTGGATGAACTGATTCGCGCCACCAAGGGTGCTCACACCGTGTTACTGGACATGGAAGAGCTCAGCGATGAAGAACTCAACGATTTGCGCCAGAAATATGAGGATATTGCGGCCGAGGGGCGCAAGCGCATTCAGGCTGGCAAGAAAGACACCAACGTTCCCGAAGTGATTCTCAAACAATAACTATTTTTTCTGTGCCTGATCAAACAGGGTGTTGGCCGTGTTCCAGTTCGTGACCTTCCACCAGGCTTTGAGGTAATCGGCGCGCTTGTTGCGGTATGTCAAATAATAGGCATGTTCCCACAAATCGTTGGCGAGGATTGGCTGGCCAGACGGTTCGACATCATCCATCAGCGGATTATCCTGATTGGGTGTTGTGCTGATGACCAGTTTATCCCCGGTCCAGATCAGCCAGGCCCAACCCGAGCCGAATTGCTTCACGCCAGCCTCTTCAAAGGCTGTTTTGAATTTGTCCACTGAGCCGAAATCTTTGTTGATCTGCGCCAGCAATTTATCCGATGGCTGCCCGCCTTTGCCAACGGGTGCCATCAACGTCCAATAGAGGCTGTGATTGTAATGGCCACCGGCATTGTTGCGGACAACAGCTTCATAGTTGGAGATATTCCCCAAAATGGCCGTAATGGACAGACCCTGCAGACCGGTATCTTTGGCCACGGCCGCGTTCAATTTATCGACGTAAGCCTGATGATGTTTATCGTGATGCAGTTGCATCGTTTCCTTGTCGATCACCGGCACCAGTGCATCATAACCATATGGCAACGCCGGTACGGTAAACGGTTTTCCAGCCGCTGGTGCGATTGCTTTCGCTGGCGATGGATTTTGTGCTGACGCCATCATTATGGGCATAACAGCGAAGGCCAGCGCCAGCACCGTAAAATATTTTTTCATCGGATAAATTCCTTGTTTCATAACTTGAACTGCCATCTCTTGACTTAATCCTGCTATCATAAAAATTCAAGGCTCGATCCGCATCGTTTCTTTATGCCGGTCATCCCTATGCTCAATAGCCCGCTTCGTTTCGCCAACGTTATTCAAAACAACGTTTAACAGAGGAGACCGTCATGGTTACTTTGCCACGCGCGTTACCAGCACAGTCCAACGCCGTTGATTATTTTGCGTTCGCCAATGATGATGACGCGAATAACAACTTCACAAACGAGCGCATCGTGCCGATTTATCGGCCCGTTCCCAGCGAAGAGGAAATCGATCAAACAATCGCTGATAGTTTTCCGGCCAGCGATCCACCCGCCTGGTATTGAATCGCAGTATAAATCGTCTATCAGCGCCGCTTATGTGGCGCTGTCCTTATGAGCAGCATGTGTTGGTTTTTCGATCCGGCGATCCGGGATCAGCCACATGAGTGCGACACCTACATAAATCGCCTGTGCGATCCATTGCTGGAGACATGTCGATGCAATCGCGACTGCATACAACACGGGTGACATTTTGCCTTTCAGATCATGGCTCAAAGCCTTGCGGATCAGCGATTTTTCACCGTGCGCCGCAATAATGGTGTGTTGCAAAATCGTGTAAGCAATCGCCGACATGAACAGCACAAAGCCGTAAAACGCCGTTGGCATGGCGGTAAAATGATTTTCACCCATCCAGCCCGTGACAAAGGGTATCAGTGACAACCAAAACAAGAGATGCAGATTGGCCCATAAGATGCCACCGGTAATATGCTGCGTCGCATGCAACAAATGGTGATGGTTGTTCCAGTAAATGCCGACATACAAAAAACTCAGCAGGTAACTGACCAGCACCGGCCATAAGTGCAGGATGGCTTGCAGGCTGTCGTCATGGGGAATTTTCAGTTCCAGCACCATGATGGTCAGGATAATAGCCAACACCCCATCGCTGAACGCTTCCACACGTGTCGTTTTCATGGTTGCCATGTGTGTTATCCTTTTGCGCGGAGTGGTGTAATAGCCAGTGTGTCTAAAATCATTTGGGTCTGCCGCGCGGCTGTTTGATGATCCAGCAACCAGGCGCGACCCACAGCCCCCATTTGCACCAAATCATCAGAAGACATGCGTGCGGCTTGTTGCAAGGCTTGTTGCACCTCTGCACTATTTTCCGCCTGGCACAAAAATCCGCCGCCGCTACGCTCCACCGCATTATGCGGATCACCGGCGGCATACAGAACCGGTTTTGCCGCCAGCATGTAATCGTTCAATTTCGTTAGGCTGGCGCCCATTTCATAGAGTGGCGAATCCTGTAATCCCAGATAGGCCAGATCAATCTGCTGTAAAAAATCCTGCACTTGCGGACGGGCAACCGGCGGCAAAACATGAATACGATCTGTAATATTTAAGGCCGCTGCCTGTGTCATTAAATCATCCAGACAGGCACCCTGCCCCATGATTACAACATGAATGCGCGCATCAGTGCCGGGCAAAGCATCCAGCAGCACATGCATGGCGTTGGACACGCCGATTGATCCGGCATAGCCGACAATAAATTTATTGTCCTGGCGTAACGTTTTCAAAACATCGCGGTGCATGTCCGGCAGGTCAACTGTATGGTCGCCCTCTTCGATGACCGCGCCATTAGCCACCGCTAAAAACCGCCCGGCAGGCAGGCCTTTTGTGTGCAAATACGCTTCGCAATTATGCGGCACCGCCGTCACGAGATCGGCATGGCGACACGCGAAATTTTCCGCACGCTGCATCAGCCAGACAACCGGATTGGACGGTTTATATTTTCCAAGCTTCAACATCGTCAGCGGCCACAGATCACGGATATCGTAAATCAACCGCGCGCTGGCAAGTCTGGCAAACCGCCAGGCCGGAAAAATCGCAAACGGATGCGGCGATGAGGCAATGACCAGATCGGCCTGTTTTTTCACCGGCAATGGCAGGAACAAACACTGCAGCGTGTAAAGCGCCATCGAGCGGATGCGGCCAAGTGTATCCGATTGCGTATAGACATTTCCCCATACCCAAATATAGCGAATACCGTCAATCATCTCATCACTGATACGTTTTATGCGGGGCGGATTAACGTTCCGCGAATGCGAAAAAACGGAGGCCACGATCGTCACGTCGTGACCCTGTTTTACCCATTCCCGCGCCCAGGCGTAATTGCGAAACACCATGCCATGACGCGGTGATCCGGCGTTGGCGGAGAACAACACGATCTTCATAAAGCCACCTGTGGGCGTTTCATCAGCTTGGCCATGATCGTGTCTTTTGCTTGTTTGATTTCAGCCCGTGTCACCAGCTGCATGACAATCAGACTATACATGGCAACAATCATGATCAGGCCTTTCAATAGTATATCGATCCACGTCGCAAGATGAAGCTGTGCGCCTAAAACAGCCAGAAAAACAACAGCCAATACGCTGCTGCCAAGCAATGTCCAGCGATGCGGTACGTAATACAGACGCTGGCTAAAGATCATATAGGCGGTGAAAACACAAGCGTAATTGATAAGCGTGGCCAGACAGGCACCGATAATACCGAACAGTGGAATCATAAATAAGTTGAGGCCTACATTCAACACGGCACCCGCCACATTAATCGCCAGAATAAAATAGGTTTTCTTGGCGATTGTTGTTCCAGGGGCAAAAATATACATGTTTGACAGTAATATTGCGGGTGCCAAAAACGCCACGATCGGTGCGGCACTGTAATAAGCCGGCACGGTCATGATCCACAAGATTTCCTTTGCAAAGAGACTAAGCCCCAGAAATAACAACAATGCCAGACTCAAAAAGATGCGAAAAATCGTCGCGATATGGCCAGGCGTTTGCGGGTCACGGTGCTGCGCTAAAATCAACGGTGTCAGGGCGCTTTGAAAGCCAACCATCACCAAACCACTGATACTGGCCAGCCGAAAGGCGACACCGTAAATCCCGACATCGTCCAATGACAAAAAATGCCGGATCATCAAACGGTCGATGTAATAGGCAATAAACACAGCAACACCGGACGGCACCAACGGCAGTGACAAACGCAGCATCTCGCGCAAACGCGTGACATTAAAGTGGAAACCCAAAAATGGCTTGAGGCGTGGGATAGCATAGATTATGCCGGCTAACGCACCCATCACCATGCCCATCAAAATGCCAGCCAAACCGTCATGCCAGACACAGGTCAACAGAATGGTGATGATTGTTGCAACCGCTGCGACCAACACACTGGCGCGCGCGTAAGCCACACTGCGCAAATCCCAGCGGAATTGATTTTGCAGCAGATTAAACAAACCGTTAGCCCAGATGGCGATCAAGGCGATGCGAAACACGGCGATCAAATGATCTTTGCCGGTGACAAGCTCTGCCAGCCACGGCGATACCAGCCATGCCACAATCAGAAACAAGCTGTACATGCCAAACGTGAACCAGAAGGATGTCGAAGCGTAACCGGTTTTGCGCGCAGCGTCCGGTTTGTCGCTGTAACACATCGCCAAGCCTTGCGCAATTTCACATGCGACCGTCAAATGCACCAAGGTGCCAAACGCTAAAATCAAATCCAGTGCGCCGTAATCGGCGGGTGATAAAATGCGCGTGTACAGCGGTAACAACAAAATAGCCAGGCCACGCGTCAAAATTCCGGCCAGCGTATAAATCAATCCGTCCTTGACAAAGCGGCCAATCATACAGCCTCTTGCAGCAGATCCTGCAAGCGCTGGCGTGACTGGCTGGTACGGCAATGCACATAGGCCCAGTCATAGCCACGATCGGCTTGCGGCTTGATCAATTCCGGCTGGTCTAGCAACAGTTTGAGATGATCAAACACTTCCCAATAGCGTGTCACAAACCAGGCCTCATTCGCCCCTTCGGCTAACGTTGGCTCCATATTGCGGTCAGCTGATGTCAGTAACGCGCAATGTGATGCCATCGCTTCGACCCCAAAAATACTGGGCATGAAGGCGTAAAATTCATTTAGGACAATGTGCGCGTCTTTGAGGTAGGCCAGTACCGCCGCGTTCGGCATATTCATGAATTCGGTGTATTCAATATTATAGCCCATGATTTTCAATTTTTTGATCGCCGCGCGGACGATTTGTGTGCCCTTAATAAACGGCGACGATGGCGCATGGGCTATCCGGATTTGGGTCATATCATCGAATTTCGCATCGTTCTTGGCAAACCGTTCATCCGGATAAAAATAGAGAAACGGATGCACATCGCGCGTCAGGTACGAAATCTGATCGACGGGGGCGGTGAAAATATGATCCGCATAGGTGTCGGCACTGGCGGCAATTTTTTTCAGATAGGCTTCATGCCGATCGGTCGTCAATTTTGGTGCGGTCATCATCTGATAGGTTGCCATGACTTCCAAATCATGTTCCTTGGCATGCGCGATCGACAGTTTGAGCGACCGGATGTCGGACCCGCAGAAACAGGCGACGATGTCCTTGTCGCGTTTTTTAAGGAACGAAAATTCGAAATCGCGTCCGTCCGTTAGATGTAGCAAAAATCCGGTGCCGCCCACATAAAAGAAATGCTTGGCGCGATTGGCGAGATACCCTAGCAGAACTGGCCCCGCTAGCAGGCGCATCGCCAGATTGTTCAGCACACCAAAATTTTTCATATTAAAATTGTAGTCGTTGGTAAGGTAGTATTGATTGGTCGACAAATTAACGGAGTATCCTTCAGCAAACGCGCTGGCTGTATTATATGTAATGTTTGCAATCTCGGTGACGCCGGTTACCCATAATTTTGTATTCTCTTTGACAAAGCAGCCAAAAAACCAATAGCTTGAATATAAAAGCGCTTTTTGGCCCAGAAATACGATTTTCATCATGATATCCAGCACACGAAACGACAGCGAAGAGGATAGTGGCGAAAACATTAAAACCGTCCGAACAAACTGATGTGAGCGGACACTAGCATAAGCTTACCCAAAAGGGCAGACGCCTCGTGCGACTCTCTTGAGAAAGGCACTGACAAGGTGCTTGATTTGGATTATAAGAATGCTCAGACTTCGTAAAGTATAAAAGATAATCAAGGCTCTCTATGACACGTCAGATCGCACTTTCCTTGCCATCCGTTGATGACGCTGAATGGCAGGCCATGAAAGGCCCGATCGAAAGCGGCTGGCTGACCCAAGGGCCGCGCGTCGCCGCGTTTGAAAAAGATTTTTGCGCCGCGTTTGACGTCAAACATGCACTGGCCGTGACATCCTGCACCACGGGGTTGCATGTGGCACTGGCCGCTGCCGGTATTACAGCAGGTGACGAGGTCATCGTGCCATCCTTTTCGTGGGTGGCGACGGCCAATGCCGTTGAATATTGCGGTGCCACTCCGGTGTTTATCGATGTCGATCCAGCGACATATAATATTGACGTCAAGCAGATCAAAGCGAAGCTGACAGCGAAAACCAAGGCGATCATTCCGGTGCACTTGTTTGGCCTGTGTGCCGATATGGACGCAGTCAGAGCCGCCGTACCAGAGCATATGTTTATTCTGGAAGACGCCGCCTGTGCCGTTGGCGCCCAATATAAAGGGCAGTTTGCCGGCGGTTTGGCCGATGCGGCGGCCTTTTCATTCCATCCGCGCAAGGTGCTGACCACCGGCGAAGGCGGGATGGTGACCACCAACGATGCAATGCTGCAAGAAAAAATGGGCGTATTGCGCAATCATGGTGCTTCGGTATCCGAAGCCATGCGCACACAAGGCAGCCGCCCGTCTCTTCTCGCCGATTTTGATGTCGTCGGTTTCAATTATCGGATGACGGACGTGCAAGCCGCCATGGGCATCGTGCAGTTGCAAAAATTGCCGGGCTTTATCGCCGAGCGTCAGCAGTGGGCCAACTGGTATAACACGCAATTGCAGGATATTTCCTGGATCACCGCACCTGAAACACCCTCCTATGCGACCCATTCGTGGCAGGCCTATGTCGTGATGGTTGACCCGGACAAAGCACCATTCCCCCGCGATATCATCATGGATAAATTGCTGGCTTTAGGCATTGGCACCCGCCCCGGCACACAGGCCATTCATATGTTGGGCTATTACAAAAATCGCTATGGGCTGTCCGATGCTGATTGCCCGGGCGCGAAAGCCTGCTATGACAAGAGCATGGCTTTGCCGCTGCACAATAAAATGTCTGCCGCCGACTATGCTTATGTTGTTCAATCCTTACGGAGTTTTTAAAACGTGACCACGATCCCCTTGCCTATCAAAGACAAAACCATTCTGATCACCGGCGGCGGCGGTTTTATCGGCTCCACACTCGCAGCCCAATTGGTGGCCGACAACAAAGTTATTGCGTTCGATACCCTGGATCGTAACGCCATTCAGCATTCTGCCATCCTGTCGCACAAAAACCTGACGCTGATCAAGGGCGACATCATGGATCTGGCGACGCTTGAAACACTGTTCACCGAGCATCAGCCAAATTATGTGGTGCATTGCGCCGCCATTGCCGGTGTTGACACGGTGATTAAAGACCCGGTTAACACGTTGAACGTCAATATCGAAGGCACAAACAACGTGCTGAAAGCTTGCCTCCTGCTCAAGGATTTGGAACGCATCGTCTTATTCTCGACCAGCGAAGTGTTTGGCGGCGAATCCTTTATGAGCCACGAACAAAAACCGGCGGTCATTGGTGCTGTTGGCGAAGCACGCTGGACCTATGCATTGTCAAAACTGGCGAATGAACATTACGCCTATGCCTATTTCAAAAAACACGCGATGCCGACCGTGATCGTCCGCCCGTTCAATATTTATGGCCCGGGTCAGGTTGGCGAAGGCGCGTTGTCGATCTTCGTGCAAAAGGCCATTAAAAACGAAACGATTACAATTCACGGCGACGGCAGCCAGATCCGCGCCTGGTGCTATGTCGAAGACATGGTGCGCGCAACGATGATCTGCATGACCAACCCGGATGCGGTCGGCAAGTCTTTCAATATCGGCAATGCCCGATCAACGCTGACGATTTACGGATTGGCAAACGCGATCGTGCGGATTTTAAATTCCAAATCGGACATCAAATTCCAGACAAAAACGCATGCCGATATCGAACTGCGGATGCCGGACACACGCCAATCAACCGACATTATCGGCTTCACCGCTGAAGTGGATCTGGAAGAAGGCATTCCATTGACCGCCGATTATTACAAGCGCGTCATGAATATTGACAATGCCGCTTAAGGACGAACTTGCTGCCCTGTACATCGCGCGCAGCCAGGAACTACAAGAGACGTACCAGCGGGATTTGCCGTTTCAAGACGCCATGTTTGACCGCTGGGAGCGCGCCGAACGGTTGGGCTTTGGAGCAAAAAGCAATATCTACAACAGCGCATTTGTGTTCGGCAAAATCACCGTCGGCGAGAATGTCTGGATCGGTCCGGGCGTCATGCTGGATGGCAGTGCTGCATCTGTCACCATCGGTGATGGTTGCACCATTGCCGCCAATGTCCATATCTACACGCATGACAATATCCTTAAAACATTGAGTGGTGGCACCTTGCCAATGGCAACCGGACCCGTGTCGATTGGCGATAACACCTATATCGGCAGCCAGTCGATCATCAATAAAAACGTGACGATCGGTGCGCAATGCGTGATCGCCGCCAATAGTTTTGTGAACAGCAACGTTCCTGACCGCACCATCATGGCGGGCAATCCGGCGAAAAAGATTGGCATGATAACAGTGGACAGTGATAAAATTGAGTTGGTTTATGGTGAATTGAGCAATGGCCAAGACTGATACCATCACCATCATCAATTATGGCTGTGGCAATATCGGTGCCATTCCGAACATGCTGAAAAAATGTGGCACACAAGCGCGCATTATCACGACACCCGATCAGCTGGTGGACGCGCAAAAAATTATTTTGCCGGGCGTCGGTGCGTTTGGGCGTGCCATGCAAAACCTCAATGACCGCGGTTTTATCTACGCACTGAATCACAAGATATTGCAGGACAAGATTCCGATCCTGGGCATTTGCCTCGGCATGCAATTGCTGGCCAATGACAGCGAAGAAAGCCCGGAAGCCACTGGATTTGGCTGGATTCCCGGTCACGTGCGCCGCTTTTCGTTTACCGACCCGTCCTTGAAAATTCCCCATATGGGCTGGAACCCGGTGCGCAAAACCAACCCCGACTCACGTTTATTAAGTGAGCTGGATGAAGCGCGTTTTTACCACGTGCATTCCTTTCACTATGTACTGGACAATCCGACCCATGCGGCCGGCACGACCTATTACGGCTATGACTTTCCATCGATCGTCCAGCACGACAATATTTACGGTGTGCAGTTCCACCCGGAGAAAAGCCATCGCTATGGCTTGCAGCTCCTGAAAAATTTCGCGGAGCTGTAAATGTTATTGCCACGGATCATTCCCTGTTTGCTGATCGCCGATGGCGGGTTTGTCAAAACGACAAAATTCAAAAAACCGCACTATGTCGGCGATCCGGTGAATGTCATCAACCTGTTCAACCGGTTCGAAGTCGACGAGATCGTTATTCTGGATATTACGGCCACACGCGAAAAACGCCGGCCCGATTTTGACCTCATCCGCAATCTGGCCAGTGAATGCTGGGTGCCGCTGTCCTATGGTGGCGGCTTGAATAATCTGGATGACATTCAAACCATTTTTTCCATCGGCATCGAGAAAGTCGTCTTGAACAGCGCTGCCTATCTGCAACCCGACCTCATCCGCCAGGCCGTTAATATCTATGGGTCACAGGCCATTGTTGCCTCCATTGATATTAAACGTAACTTGTTCGGTAAGCCGTGCGTCTACATCACCTCGGGCCGGGTGAAGATCCCCGTGTCGCCCGTTGATTATGCCAGACAGCTTGAACGGCAAGGTGTTGGCGAGATTTTACTGAACGATGTTGACCGTGACGGCACCTGGCAGGGGTATGATCTGGCGATGATCGAGCTGATCGCCAAAAACGTTAATATTCCGGTGATTGCGTGTGGCGGGGCTGGCAGCCGGGAGGATCTTCACCAGCCGTTGCGCCGGGGGGCCTCTGCCGTTGCTGCGGGCAGTATCTTTGTCTATAAAGGAATTGAAAGAGGCGTTCTGATCAATTTCCCAACGAGACCTCTGATCGACGACATACTGCAAGCTGCCCAAGCGCGATAATAAAGGCCCCATGACCACACACATCTGCTCGCGTTGTATTTACGACGAAACTCTCCCCAATATTACGTTCGACGATAAGGATGTGTGTAATTACTGTCACCAGCATGATGAAATGTGCGCGACCTATCCGTCCGGCGAAGAGGGCCAGAAAAAACTCCAGGCCCTCGCCGACGAAATGAAAAAAGCCGGCAAAGGCAAGAAATACGATTGCGTCTTGGGTGTCAGTGGCGGCTGTGACTCGTCTTACCTCGCCCATGTTTTGGTCACCAAATACAACCTACGGGTCCTGGCAGCTCATTTCGATAATACGTGGAATTCCGAAATTGCCACGCAAAACATCTATAAAGTACTGGAACCGCTGGGCGTCGATCTGTACACCCATGTGGGCGACAACAAAGAAATGGACGATTTGTTCCGTGCCTTTATTTTGTCGGGCCTCAAGGAAGTCGACATGCCGACCGATATCGGCCTGACCTCCGTCTTGTATGAAGCCGCCACCAAACACAATATCGGTTACATCATCAACGGCCACTCGTTCCGCACCGAAGGCGTGGCGCCACTGGGCTGGATATACATGGACGGGCGCATCATCAAGGATGTCCACGACAAATTCGGCCAGCGCAAGATGAAGAAATACCCGAACTTGCCGTTCTTTAAATTCGTTGGTTATACGCTACGCAATCTGCAGCGCATTCGCCCGATCTATTACATGGATTACGATAAAGCCGCTGCCAAAATCATGCTGCAGGACACCTATGGCTGGGAATGGTATAACGGCCATCATTTAGAGAACCGTTTTACAGCGTTCAACCATTTGTTTGTCTTCGCGCAAAAAGCCAAGCTGGATACGCGGCTGTGGGAACATGCCGCCCTTGTACGTTCTGGTCAGATGACACGCAATGAAGCTTTGGAGAGATTGAAAACACCGCAAGCCTATCCGACCGACATTATCGACTTGGTGAAAAAACGCCTGAAATTTTCCGACGCCGAATTTGACGCCTGGGCCCAATCACCGATCAAGGATTACTGGGAATACAAAACCTACAAACGCCGGTTTGAATTGTTCCGCCCGTTTTTCTGGGTCATGTTGAAACTGAACCGTGTGCCGAAAAGCTTCTATGATAAATTCTGCGCGACTAAAGAGGTTCGCGCACACTAAACACCGTAATCGAGCAACAAAAAAGGCGCCTCATGCGGGCGCCTTTTTTATCGGTATTTTTAAAACTTAAGCTTTCACAATATTGCTGCGATCCGTCACATTCTTCATGGCGTTACGCGTATCGATGATTAGCTTCGCGTTTTGGCCGACCAGGTTCCACTCGATCACGTCGTGATCGGTGCAAATCACCAGCGTGTCATAGGATTGAATCGTTTTGGCATCCAATGTCACCGATTGACGGCCGGTCAAAGCTGGGTGTTCACGCGTTGGTACGACAGTCGGGATATGCGGGTCGTAGAAATCAACAGCAGCACCCTTATCTTCCAGTAATTCGATGATTTTCAATGACGGGCTTTCACGCATGTCATCGATATTCTTTTTATAAGCCAAACCGACAACCAGGATCTTCGATCCTTTCATCGCTTTGCCCAGTTTATCATTCATGGCATCAGATGTCGCGCGCACGGTGTGCATCGGCATGGCAGAATTTACTTCACCGGCCAGCTCGATAAATCGCGTCGGAATATCCGCTTCACGGGCTTTCCATGTCAAATAGAATGGATCAATCGGAATACAGTGGCCGCCCAGGCCCGGACCCGGATAAAACGGCATGAACCCGAACGGTTTGGTCTTGGCACCGTCGATGACTTCCCAAATATCAATCCCCATCATGCCGTAAATCACTTTCAGTTCATTCACTAAAGCAATGTTGACGGAGCGAAAAATATTCTCGGTGAGTTTTACGGCTTCAGCGGTCGCACTGGATGAAACCGGCACAACGGTTTTGATCACTTCGCCATAAAGCGTTGTCACCAGCAAGCGGCCTTCGGCGGAATCGGCACCAACAACTTTTGGAATGGTTGACGTATCGTAATCTTTATTGCCTGGATCTTCGCGTTCCGGTGAAAACGCCAGGAAGAAGTCTTTGCCTTCGACCAGGCCGGATTCTTCCAGAATCGGCTTGAGAATATCGGTCGTCGTGCCTGGGTAAACCGTCGATTCCAACACGACAAAATGTCCCGGACGGAGGTGTTTTTTCAGCGCATGGCCGGTTTTTTCGATATAGGTCATATCCGGCATGCGGTTTTTCGACAACGGTGTCGGGACGCAAATGATCAAAACGTCGGCATCATGCACTTTGGTAAAGTCAGTTGTCGGGATGAATTGTTGCTTGCTGACCAACTCCTGCAGCGGTTCGCCCGGAATATGTTGAATGTAGGATTGGCCGGCTTTGAGGGCATCAACTTTGGTTTGGTCAATATCAAACCCGATTAATTTGAAGTTTTGCTTGGCAAAAGCTAAAACCAGGGGCAAGCCAACATAACCGAGGCCAATGACGCCAACGGTTGCTTCACGCGTCTTTATTTTCTGGCTCAATTCTTGGGCCGACACCGGGTCAGGAGTTGCAGACGGTACTGTTTTCAATGACTTAAGCATAAAGACCCACGATCGGCAGCATGTGTAAGGAATGCGCTATTCATAAACCTTTTGACGGGTTCAAGTCAATAAAATTCACATTTTCTTTAGAAACGGCACATAATTTTCTTTTTTTTAGGCGCGGAATCACCCATAATCGCCGCCATGACGAACTCTCAAACGATTAAAATTGCTGTCAGTGGCTGTGGCTACTGGGGCAAAAATCTCATCAAAGCCTTTGCCGGTCTTGATGCTCTGGCCGCTGTGTCCGATGCCAATCCTGATACCGCCAGCCAATTCGCCACACAGTATAACGTGCCGGCTAAAAGCTGGGCCGAACTGCTGGCTGATCCCGCCGTTACCGGCATTGCGTTGGCGACACCTGCCGCGTTGCATGCACCGATGGCGCTGGAAGCTCTGGCGGCCGGCAAACATCTGTTTGTGGAAAAACCGCTGGCCTTGACTATTCCTGACGCCGAGAAAATTATTGCCGCTGCCGCGAAACAGGACCGCCGTCTGATGGTGGGCCATATTCTCAATTATCATCCGTGTTTCACAGCTCTCAAGAAACTGGTGACGGAGGGCACACTTGGCACGATCCGTCATATCGATTCCAACCGCATGAGCCTCGGTAAAATCCGGCATGAAGAAAACGTGCTGTGGAGTTTTGCACCACACGATCTGTCGATGATCATGGCGTTGACCGGCACCGAACCGACGTCTGTCACGCATTCATCGAACGCGGTGCTGCAACCCGGCATTGCCGATATCGGCTTTATCGATCTGACCTTTCCGAACAATGTCACCGCCCATATTCACACGTCGTGGCTCAGCCCGTTTAAAGAGCAGCGTCTGACCGTGATCGGTGACAAAGGCATGGCGGTATTCGAAGACAGCCTGCCATTCGCGGAAAAACTGAAAGTTTATCCGCATGGCATGGATACCACGACAACGCCACCAACCTTGACCAAGAACGATGCTGTTTTGATCGATGTTACAGAGAGCGAACCGCTGCGCGCCGAGTGCCGGCATTTCGTCGATTGCATTGCCAATAACACAACACCATTAACTGATGGGCATGAAGGCTTGCGCGTGTTGCGCATTCTGGCCCAGACCGGTCAGCAGCCGCACATACTTGCCAAAGCCGCCTAGTTTTACACAGAAAGAATGACCACATGACCCGCCAAGATCCGATTCAATTCATCGACCTCAACGCCCAGCGCCTCAAAATGGGTCAGGCTGTCGACACGGCGATTTTAGATGTCGTCAATCACGGTGGCTATATCATGGGGCCGGAAGTTGCAGCGCTTGAAAAACAGCTGGCGGATTTTTGCGGTGCCAAACATTGTATTTCCTGTGCCAATGGCACCGATGCACTGGTGATGATTTTGATGGCGAAAAATATCGGTCCGGGTGACGCCGTCTTTGTGCCAACCTTTACCTTTGCCGCGACGGCCGAAGCGGTGGCGTTGTGCGGCGCGACGCCGGTCATGGTCGATATTCAACCTGACAGCTTCAACATGTGCAGCAAAAGCTTGCAACAAGCGATTAAAGTGACGCGTGACAATAATTTGACGCCGCGTTGCGTCATCAGCGTCGACCTGTTTGGCCAGCCTGCCGATTACACCGAGATTGAGGCGATTTGCGCCAAGCATGATGTGTGGTTGCTGGCTGATGCCGCACAAAGCTTTGGCGCGTCGTACCAGGGCCGCGATGTCGGCACGATTGGTCTGGCCACCGCCACCAGCTTTTTCCCGGCCAAACCACTGGGTTGCTATGGCGACGGCGGCGCGTGTTTTACCGACGACGATGCCTTGGCGCAGACCTTGCAGTCCATTCGCGTGCACGGCAAAGGCACGCACAAATACGACAATGCGCGTATCGGTTTGAACGCCCGTCTGGATACCCTGCAGGCCGCGGTACTAATCGAGAAACTGAAACTGTTTCCACAGGAATTGCTTGACCGCCAAAAAGTCGCTACACGTTACAACGAAGCCTTGAGCGATGTGGCGATCACACCAACCTTACGTGCCGACAATACCTCCAGCTGGGCGCAATACACGTTGCGCATTGAAGGTATGGATCGTGATGGTGTCGCAGAACAGCTGAAGGCCAAAGGTGTGCCAACGGCGGTGTATTATCCCAAACCGTTGCATCAGCAAACGGCCTACCAGCATTTCCCGCGCGCGACGAACATCTTGCCGGTGGCTGAAAAACTGGCAGCACAAGTGTTGAGCCTGCCGATGCATCCATACATGGATACCGCAACACAGGATTACATTATTAATTGTGTGCGTGAAGTGTTGCCCGTGATGAAGCAGAAAGCAAATGTGTCTGCCACAGCTGCCATCAGCGCGTAATCAGCCGGTAATTTCTTCCAGGCGGTCTTTGCCGGTTTCACGATAACGCCGTCCGGTGGCCCGGCAGACCAGGTCCGGCCCGAGTTTTTCACAATCATGGCTGACCCAGCCGATACGTTTGGCGGGAACGCCGGCCATCAAGGCAAAGGGCGGCACGTCTTTGGTGACGACGGCACCGGCGGCGATAAAACAATAGGCGCCCAATTCATGGCCGCACACGATGGTGGCATTCGCGCCAATCGTCGCGCCACGACGCACTGGCGTCGCACGAAATTCGCCTTGGCGGTTAATTTCGGAACGCGGATTATTGACATTGGTAAACACGCAACTCGGGCCGCAAAACACGCCATCTTCCAGTTCGACGCCCTTATAGACGCTGACATTGTTTTGGATCTTGCAATTGTTGCCAATCGTCACATCCGGGCCAACCACAACGTTTTGCCCGATAGTCACGTTCGTCCCGATGGTACAGCGCGGCAGAATATGCGCGAAGTGCCACACTTTTGATCCCACGCCTATTGTCGTCGGCTCATCGACATAGGCGCTTTCATGGATAAACACGGCGTCTGACATGGTAAATTCTCTTATAAAACTATTTTAAAGATGGCTAATCGTAACAGGATCAGACCAAAAGACAATTTTAATCCGGTTGATAATGTTTCACCAGAATGGGATTGCCGTCATGCGTCACGCCGCCACTATGATATCCAACTGACTCATAGTAAGGTGGATGAAATTGTGCTGATAGCATGAACGTGCCGGCGTGACCGGCGAAATGCTCTGTAATTGCTTGCTGCTCGGCATGGTGTAACAAGAGTTTGCCAATACCCTTGCCTCGATAGTCGGGCAATACAGCCAGCCAGGCGAAACAGCGTAAGTTAAACGCGATATAGCCACTGATCGACTGGATCATACCAATTATTTGACCTTGCGCATCGGTCGCCACAAATGTCGTGGCGCGATAGCTATCCTGACTTAGTGATGACTCAATATCCTCTGCCCCGGCTTGCCGTTTTGTTTCACCAAAGCAGGCAGCAATGATATCAATTGCTGCTTCACGGTCGGCTGGTTTTAATTCGCGACATGGTATCATCACACACTCACTTTGTTTGCAATATCACTATACAAAACCAATCCTGACTCGACCAGAACCGGCTTAACAGCTTGTTCAACATTATGTCATATCATAAATAATCTGCCCCCGTTTAGGAGTTCTCATGCGTTCATCTAATTTTTTTGCGGCCCTTTTTCTGACCACCTGTTTCGCCAGCGGCGCCTTTGCCGCGGATGTTGTCAGTACCACGACCTCATCCTCCAGCAGTGAAATGGTAAAATCGTCTTCCTCTGCACCTGGTGTCATGCCCGATAAAGCAATGATCGAAGCCGCAATAGCCAGCTGTAGCGGCTCAGTCGCCAAAGATGCAACGGGCAAACCGGATCATGCTGCCATGGATGCCTGTATGATTGCCAAAGGCATCCCGAAACCGCCGCCGCCGATGGCCATGACCCACGATGGTCATGAAGCATTACCACCACCAGAGATGGCCGGTGAAATGCCACCACCGCCTCCTCCCATGGGCAAAGACGAGGCATCCTCCATGTCTCCTCCACCGCCTATGCCACACGCTGCGGCTGCGGTGCATAAATAATATTGAATGAGCATTAAAGCCCTTTCACAAGAGAGGGCTTTTTTTGTTTTGACGCTGGCTGAGGAATATTCAATGCTTTATAAGCTAGCTGCTCCAAAAATGGCAGTTTACTGTTTTTCTTCTCATCGAACATGTTGAAATTTTCTGCTAGTGCATACATTGCTTCTACAATGCCAATTTTGCCTTTGTCATTTTTAGACATCGAACCGACAATTTTATACTTGCGAATTTTTTCATCTATACTTTCAACTAGCCAGATATGCTGCTCAGGACAATTCTTTAAATCTTTTTTCAAACTCAAGGCATCATCAATCGTCATATCTTGCGATGTTTCATGAAAAATATCGTTACCGTAATAAGCAACACGTTCAGCTACACAAGCCCGATAGATTTGCTTAACAGCCTTTTCCTTATTCGCAAGTTTTCCCGGAAAACATTTCATGTTGTCTTCAAAGATACCTAAAACACTATAGCTTAAATCTCTGAGGTCAGAATCAGTTATATAATCTTTTAATTTAAATACTTGCCCAGCACTTTCTTTTGCATTCCTGAAGTCAATACCATGACTTTCTTCATGAATCAGCAGTTCATAGGTTTGTGCTTGCTTATCAAGAACATCATAATCTTTGTAATACGCATATGTTGTAGATCCGAATTGTGGATCATAATAGGCACCGACGTCCAAAAACTTTGACCTGTGCCGTTTAGTTAGTGGAATAGCTTTTTCATCAAAAATAAAAGGTGAAGTGCGGATAGGTTCTTTTTCTATATGACCGTCTTTGACCATTAAATAATCTGTAGCCTTAACAATATTTTCTAAATGGCGCAATCGATGTGGTCGTGACTTTTGCATCCACTCTCGTTGTGGAAGTTCAGCCACAATAGCAACCTTGCTCATGATACAAGCCTGCGTAACAATTAAATCTTCATGATCTGGTGTGTAATCAGCATGGCTTAGAAAATTCGTAACAGCTGATATATGCTCCGACGCAAACTTTTTTCGTTCTGTCGGCGGCGGCAAACTATTCATGAAGCAAACCGTTAGATTATACAATGCTGTTGAAGACAATCCGGCATACGGCAGGTTATCATTTTTTCTGGATAAACTATTTCCGACATGTGTCAGATATTTCAATGCCTCTTCTTGGTGACCATGTTGCACAATGTTTCGCAACTCTGTTACAACACGCAGATCTGCTTGACAGCCAATAGAATCAACAGGTGGGGATAACAAAAACATGCGCGGTATATTATGCTATATATAGTTTTTATGCAATGATATTAATATTCAAAAATACATTTATTTATAATGTCCAAAATTGTACAATGTGGTGAACATTAAAGGACACTACAGGCCCATGACCACATCTCCCTACCCCGTCGACGTTGAATTCAGCATCAGCCGCACATTCGATGCGCCGCGTGATGTGGTTTACAAGGCCTGGGCTGATCAGGCTGCATTGGCGCAATGGTGGGGGCCGAAGGGGATGACAATTGACGTCAAAACTCTGGAGTTCAAACCGGGCGGCATGTTTCATTACCAGCTCACTAATCCGATGGGTCAGGAGATGTGGGGCATTTTTCACTACCGCGCTATGACCGCGCCTGACACGATTATTTTCGTCAATTCCTTTTCCGATCCGGCCGGCACCATTACCCGCGCCCCGTTCAGCAGCAGCTGGCCGCTGGAAGTGTTGAACCATGTGACGTTTGCGGAACAAGATGGCAAAACCACGGTGACGTTACACGGCGGGCCGCTGAATGCAAACAGTGACGAACTGGCGACATTCAAAATGATGCATCCGTCCATGAAAATCGGTTTTGGTGGGACGCTTGATCAATTGGCCGCCTATCTGGCGACGCTTTAATAATAATGGGAGTTGAATAATGTTAATCAAAATTCTGGCGATTGCCGCTGTTCTGATCATTGTGCTGATCGTTGTAATCATCATGCAGCCGGATACCTTTCGTGTGTCGCGTTCGATCACTATCGCTGCACCCGCTGCCACTATTTTTTCACATATCAACACCGTTAAAAACTGGCAAGCCTGGTCGCCATGGGTCAAGATGGACCCGCAAGCGCAGTATGGTTTTGCAGGACCTGACAGTGGCGTTGGTGCCATCACACGCTGGACGGGTACAAAAAGCGGCCAAGGCAGCAGCACGATTACTGACAGCAAGCCAAATGAGTTGATCATCTTTCGCCTCGATTTCATCAAACCGATGCCTGGCACGAATACAACGGAATTTTTGTTTAAACCAGACGGTGACAATACGATCGTGACATGGACGATGTTTGGCCCTGCTAACTTCATAGCAAAAGCCATGGGCCTGATCATGAATTGCGAGAAGATGGTCGGTGGTCAATTTGAACAAGGGCTGGCCGATTTAAAACGCATCGTCGAAGCAAAAGCGTAAAGAACTCTACCCTTTTAGATCTTCCACGTTAACCATCTCAAACAACTGATAAGCCGTTTCCTCATAAGGATGCGCGTTTTGCATGGCTTGAATCACATCGGCCACAACATCCAGCGCGATATGGCTGACTTCAATGCATTCTTCTTCGACTTCATCATATGACCCCGGCGTTCCGATATGGGGATTGGCGTCATAGCCAACCTTGAAGCGACCTGTGCCGCGCACGGAAAACGAACAATGCGAATAAGGCCCTGCCTGGCCGCCGCCGGCGTCACCAACCGCCTGACGCATAGCATCGGCATGTGACAGTGGAATATGGACGATCAGCTTAAACAGACGCGTCATGGACAAAACTTTCGGCAGACTTGAATAAAATCAGCTTACCAGATCCACCGCTTTTTCAAACATCGTTTTTTCAGCCTGCTGATGTTTCAGTGTCCCCATATCAATCACATAACGAAAATCAATCTCGCCCTTGTCAATTTCTGTATAGACATCATTGATCTTGTCGACGCTAATTATTTTAATATCCGCTAAAATGTCATGCTCGGCACAGAAATTCAGCACCTCCTGCGTTTCGGCAATGCCACCAATCAGCGATGTTCCCAAGCTTTTGCGGTCGATCAGCAATTTGCTCGGATCCAAGGCTTTGGTAAACGGCATAAAGCAGCCCACAACAGTCAAAGTGCCATCGCGTTTCAGCAACATCATGTATGGATTGAGATCATGTTCCTCTGGAATCGTGTTCAGGATAAACTCCTGGCTGCGCTCATGCATGGTCATACTGTCTTTGTCTTCAGAATGAATGACATGTTTGGCACCGAGTTTCAGCGCATCCGCCGTTTTGTCTTTGGAACGGGTAATGACTGTGACGTCGGCTCCCATCGCCACTGCGATTTTGACAGCCACATGCCCCAAGCCACCTAAGCCAATGATGCCGACTTTTGTCCCTTGTCCCACCTTCCAGTGACGCATTGGCGAATACGTCGTCACGCCGGCACATAGCAAAGGTGCTGCCGCTGCAGCGTCCATGCCATCGGGAATACGCAACACGAAATCTTCGCGTACGACTATGCTTTGGGAATAACCCCCATAAGTCAGGTTTTCTTTATCTGGTTTGCGTTGGTTACCGTTATAGGTGCCGGTAAAACCCTCTTCACAATAATTTTCCAGACCTTCATCACAGGCATCACACTGCTGGCACGAATCCACCATGCAGCCCACACCGACCAGATCACCAATTTTATAGTGCGTCGCCGCTGGCCCCATGCGTGTCACCCGCCCGACGATTTTATGACCCGGCATGCACGGATAGACCGTATTCTTCCACTCGTTTTTCGCCTGATGCACATCGGAGTGGCACACCCCGCAATACAGGATGTCAATTTCAACATCGTTGCCAACGGGCTCACGGCGCTGAATGTCCATCGGGGCCAGATCACTAAACGAATGCTGTGCGGCATAGCCGATAATTTTTGTCATGTGTATCTCCGTAAAACGATGCATTCAACTTTGCGGAAACGGAATAAATTTTCGATACGAAACGATTTCGTTTGAGATGATATAAAATTTAGTGCGGCAAAACAAGATTTAGCTCGTCTTTCGCGCGCTGGAAATCGGCTTGAAACTGCGGGTCTTGCAACAGCTGACTGACAATGACGGATGCCGCAATCCGTCCAGCGGCAATGTCGGTTGGATAATGCACACCGGCAATGATGCGGTTTTGGGCAAAACGGTCGGCAAACGCATAAATTTTCTGTGTATCAGTTGGTTGCATGCGGGACAGCAGATTAGCCATGATGTACGCAAAACAGGAATGGCCGCTGGGATACGACTGGCTTTGCGGCAGTGGCGTAATCGTCGGCTTGACAGCCACATGATTCACAAAGGGCCGTGGCCGGCCATAAAAGTCTTTGGCGTTGTAGACCAGTGATTTTTCATCATGTTCCACTTTGGCAAAAAATGCCGCAGTCACCGGCAGATTATTGGCCGTAAATGCATGGCCCATGACCGGTTGAAAATCAAAGACGTCAGGGTCGGCCTGACGCTGTGCCTCGGCCACTTGCGCGGGAGTTCGCGTTGCTTGTGCGTGCAAGACACTTTGCAGATCGCGCTGATCGGCCACAGAACCAGGGATTGGCGGCGGCGGCAAGACATCGGCGAGAACAAGAGAGGATGTAACGGCATAAGACCCTCCTGTCACCTGAATCACCGGCTGCGTCGTACAGGCGGTGACACCGATCAGCAAAACACACCATGTGCTTATTTTACCCCTATACCGCATCAATCGAACCTCCTGTTGTTTTCCCGCTTGTTTGCCGCGGGTTTATCATTAGGTTTTATATCATGAAACTTCTTTTACGCTATCTCAAAACCTATAAAACTTTGGTCTTTGCAACATTCGGCTTTGCTGCCATCAATCAGTGTTTTTCCCTGCTTGACCCGATCATTTTCGGCAAGCTGATCAATTTAGCCGTCGACTTTCCGAAAAGCTCTCCGATCGCTAACTTTGCGACGGCGGCTGGCTGGTTGATATTGGCCAATATTGGTGTCGCCATGATCAGCCGGATCGCCAAGGCGTTTCAGGATTACACCACCAACCTGGTTATCCAGAATTTTGGCGCCGATGTCTATACGGACGGCCTGAAACATTCGCTGCAATTGCCGTATCAGGATTTTGAAGACAAGCAAAGCGGATCGACATTAAATATTCTGCAACGCGTCCGCACCGACAGCGAAAAATTTATTACGGGTTTTATCAATATCGCCTTTACCGGCCTGGTTGGCATCGTCTTTGTCATGATCGTCTCGGTGATTATCTATGGCCCGATGTTCTTTATCTATCTGATTGCCAGTGTCTTGCTGTATGCCGTCGTCAATGTGCTGTCGCAAAAGATCAAGAGCGTGCAGGCCACGATCACGCAGGAAACCAACGCGCTGGCAGGAGCCACAACTGAATCCTTGCGCAACGTTGAACTGATTAAAAGCCTGGGGCTGACCGATCAGGAAATCGCGCGCCTGAATGTGGCCACACAAAAAATCCTGAAACTGGAACTGCGCAAGGTGCGCTCCCTACGCAGCATCAGTTTTGTCCAGGGGACATTGGTCAATTTCTTGCGCCAAAGTATTTTGTTTGTTTTGCTCTATCTGGCCTTTCGCGACAAGATTAATGTCGGGCAAATTGCTACATTGCAATTCTTCTCCTTCTTCATCTTCTCGCCGCTGCAGGAAATGGCGAATGTCTTTATCAGCTATCGCGAGGCAGAAGCCTCACTCAAGAATTTCGAAACCATTCTCAATGCACCATTGGAAATCAAGCCGGAACAGCCGCAGCCGGTGGCGTCAATTGACACGCTGGCGTTTGATCGGGTCTGTTTCCAGCATAAAACCGCGAAACATCCGGCCGTCAAAAACATCAGTTTTGATGTGAAGACCGGCGAGACGATTGCCTTTGTCGGCCCCAGCGGCTCGGGCAAGACAACCTTGGTCAAATTGCTGGTCGGCCTATACAAACCGAAACACGGCCATATCCGTTATAATGATCTGGATTCGTCCGTTGTCGATATCGACGCGTTGCGCAACCAGATGGGGTTCGTGACACAGGACACGCAATTATTTTCCGGCACCATTCGCGAAAACTTGCTCTTTGTCCGCCCTAGCGCGACCGATGACCAGCTTCATGATGTCCTGGCCAAAGCCGCTTGCACAAACCTGTTGGCGCGCGCGGATAAAGGACTAGACAGTTTCATCGGTGAAGGCGGCATGCGCGTCTCGGGTGGCGAGAAACAGCGCCTCTCTATCGCCCGCGCATTGTTGCGTGAGCCGAAACTGATCGTCTTTGATGAAGCCACGTCGGCCCTGGACTCGCTGACCGAAGAGGAAATTTCCAAAACCATTCGCGCCGTGTCTAACACGCGCGACCACATGACCGTCATCATCGCCCATCGCCTCTCGACCATCATGCACGCTGACCGTATCTATGTACTGGAACGCGGCGAGATCATCGAAACTGGTGGCCACGACGCCCTCCTCGCCGAAAAAGGTCTCTACTACGCCATGTGGCGGCAACAGATTGGGGAGCGGGTTGAGGATGGAGAGGATCTCACTTAAGCATGAATTAACATTGTTCAATTACAGTTCATGAATACAAAACAGCGACTGTATTCAAAATGAGATTATATCTTTCGTCATTTCAATTAGGCACACAACCGGAAAAACTGGCTGAGCTGGTCGGTGATAATAAAAACGTTGCCGTCATCATCAACGCAGGCGATATGTGTAGCGAAAAAGATCGGCGCGCGCAGTTTGACATGCAAGCAAAAAATATGGCCGACCTTGGTTTTCAACCGACGGAACTCGACCTGCGCAATTATTTCGGCAAAACGGGCGAACTGGAAAAAGAATTGTCAAAGTACGGCGCAGTTTGGCTCAAAGGTGGAAATGCCTTTGTCTTGAAACGCGCCTTTGAACAAAGCGGCTTTGATACTGTCATCAAATCATTTTAGACGATGACCGTTTGGTTTATGCGGGCTACAGTGCCGGTGCCTGTGTTACAGCACCAACACTCAAGGGACTTGAATTATGTGACAATCCAACAGATTTACCCCATGGTTACAAAGATAACGTGATGTGGGACGGCATAAATCTTGTCAATTATTCCATCCTGCCACATTACAAATCTAATCATCCGGAATCGCATATGATCGATAACATCGTTGACTATATGAAGGAAAACAATGTGCCATTTCGCACTTTGCATGATGGTGAGGCTATCGTTGTGGACGGCGACAACGAATATATAACAGGTTACGCTTTGAATTTAAAATAAGATCGCAGATTAAGTATTTCGTTGCTGTTTTAAACTGTGCCGATACAACAACACGCCAACAACCGCAATGATCACCATGATTACAGCCAATGAGACGCGCCAGCCTGTTACACTGATACCCTCACTGATCCAGGGGAAGGCGAACACGTAATAAATTGCGATGCTGTTGGCAATCACGCCCCAGACAGCAACGATCCACATTCCTGTCTTGCCACCCGGAATACACCAGATGTCTTTGCCCCGGTTTTGGTACAGTTCGGGATATCTGCGCCGCGCGATGATGACCGCGCCATAATGATAATAAATCGGCACGCACCGGACTCAAGCCAACACAAAATAGCAAACGCGAATAAGGATTCATATAGGCGACATCCTGCGCCATCACGGGGTATCCAGTCGTGTTTGTTATTTTCGTATAGTATAAAGCTTTGATCATATTTTAAAACACAAAATTATACGGCTGATAATATGGCCTCTATCATTTGCCACCAATCCGGCTATTTATGATGACATGACCCTGCTGATCATCGTCATCGTTCTGGCCCTGTTGTTTGATTTCATCAACGGGTTTCATGACGCTGCCAATGCGGTGGCGACATTGATCTCCAGCCGCGTGCTGACGCCGTTTCAAGCTGTCTTATGGTCAGCCTGTTTTAATTTTCTGGCTTATTTCGTCATCACCGAACATGCAGTGGCCAACACAGTCGCCAAAATGGTGACGCCCGATTTTATCACGTTACCGGTTTTGATCGCGGCATTGTTGGCGGCCATCAGCTGGAACTTATTGACCTGGTGGAAAGCTATCCCGTCCAGCTCGTCGCACACCTTGATCGGCGGCTTCTTGGGTGCGGGTGTGACACACGCCTATTTTGAGCAGGCACCGTTGTTCAGCGCTGTCAATCTGCACGCTGCCTTGATCGTCATGGCCTATATCGTGCTGGCGCCCTGTGTCGGGTTGTCGGTTGCCTATATAACCGCAAAATTATTGGCCACCTCATCACGCAATGTGCAACCGCATACACTCAAACGCAGTTTCAAAATCGGCCAATTGATTTCGTCTGCTGCACTCAGTTTCGCCCATGGCGGCAATGATGCACAAAAAGTGATGGGGATTATTTTTACGGCTCTTGTCGCGGCGCATACGATTGCACCTGACAGTGCCATGCCGCATTGGGTGCCGCTGGCCTGTTACACGATGATCGCACTGGGCACCATGGTCGGCGGCTGGCGCATCATTAAAACGCTGGCCTTGCGCATCACGCGCCTCAGTCCACTGCAAGGGTTCAGTGCCAATATCGCGGGAGCCATCACCTTGTTTGCCACCGCCAAGCTTGGCATTCCTGTATCGACCACGCACACCATGACCGGCTCCGTCATCGGTGTCGGCCTGACCCAAGGCGTCAAAGCGGTGCGTTGGCCACTCATTCACAGCATGGCGCTGGCATGGGTTGTGACCATTCCAGTATCAGGAGTGTTGGCAGCTGTGGTTTATAGTGTGTTGCGGCTGATCAATGGCTAAAATAGTGAATTGACTCCTAGTGCATTTTTAATTAAATACATAATCATGATTTACACCACGCCAGCTCAACACGACAAACTTCTGGTCTTTGATGTCGATGGCACATTGATAGACTCGCATCCAGGCTATTCCGCCGCGCTTCAAGAGTTTTCCGAGACGCGCAACTTGCCTTATAGCGACGAAAAGATGCGGGCCGGGTATACCAATCCGCTTCAATACGATTTGGGGTGGGGATTGCCCTTAGCGGAACAGCCTCCTGTGCTGCAGGACCTCAATGACTTTTACAGTTCTGAAATGCGCAGTACACGCCGTTTTATGCCGACCTTGTTTCCGCATGTCATTGAGACGCTCGAAAAATTGACGCATGATTATGATCTGGCGATTGTGACAGCCCGTGACCGCGCGTCTTTGTTCGATGTTTTCGATCATTACACTATGAGCCACTTTTTTATCGGCTACCGCTCTTTGTGTTGTGCCAAAGACCGTGCCTATCCGATCAAGCCCGAACCTGATTCATTGCTTTGCCTGCTGCGCGAAACGGGGCATGAGGTCACGGACACCATCATGTTCGGGGATACAACAGCCGATCTCGGTCTCGCCAATAACACAGGTGCCTATAGCGTTGCTGTGCTTTGGGGCTATCATGATAAAGCCAGGTTGCAGGCCTGCAGCCCAACGTTGACAGCAAATTCTTTTGATGAATTGCCGGCAAAAGCCGCACAGATTTTTTCAGCGCGGCGGCCTTAATAATACATCGTCACTGTGCGGTGATGCGGCTGAAGACCGGTGATATCGTTTTGCGACAACAGCCAAATCTGGTCGCTGATCTGATTGGCTGTCAGGTTCTGCTGATAAACATCACGAAACACTTGGCGCAGCAACTCGACAATCTCAATCGTTCCCGCACGGATTTCGATTTCCATGGTGCTGCCAGACGGCAGCTGTTGCTCAGTGTCAATGTGTTGTGCCAGCTCGTCGCTATACGAGAGTAACCCGTAATGCCGCATGATTTGTGGCAATTTATAATCCGCACAGGCCGTGATATGTTCAGCCTGACGCAGCCCATTGCCCGTATGATGCTGATACAACGATGACAGATCGGCCAGCGTCAGTTGCGCCCGTTTCAGAAAGGGCACGGTTTGCCCGTGATAATCATGCACATCGTCAAAGCCGTAAAACGCCGTCGCCAAGGTTTGTAGAATGCGTTCCGCGTCATGATCATGAGCCGTGATAAAATTTTGGACTGACCCGTGATGATGGTCACACAAATAACTGCCAATCATCTGCAACGCTTGCAAACGTTCGGCGCTTAATGGTAGTGATATGCCGGATGACACGGCTGTGATGCTGCTATATTGATCTAAAGACAAATTAGCCCAACGCTCCGGTTCCAGCAAACCTCTATCGCCGTTGATCGCCAGAGCATAACAGGTCGCCAATGAAAATGCGCCGCCCAGTTCTACACCCTCATAAACCAGCCGCCATTTTGGTTTTTGCCAGTAGCAAAAACTGGTGGCATTGAACATGAGTGAAAAGCGCAAGGCGCTTTCAAAATCCGTCTGGTTGATTTTAACCGGTAGCGAGTGAAACCATGGTTCGGCACTGACATGTCTCAACTGCGGAACAAACGCTGCAAAACGCTCGGGATGAAGGGTGACATGCTGGGCCAGCTCACACACATGATGTGCTTGCTGCCGGATCTGGTCGAACGAGATTATCATTGAAATGCGTAACGTAAACTGAAGAACGGCGTCGTGCCAACGATGCCCAGTTTTGTTTCGTCGCGTGTTTTATCTTCCATGATATAGGGCATAACGGCCATGGATGCGCCAACACTCAAACGATCCTGCTCATAGACGACCAACCGCCCCTGCCCGGCTAGTAATGGCACGGGATAATCCTGATAGCCGGTGACGGCACCAATCGCGCCCGTGATTTCCAGCCGCGGTGTGCCAACGCCGTTCGGGTTGAACTGGATCACATACGGGTCGGTCACATAGCCGATCCCGACCGACGTGCGCTCCACACTGTTTGGCGTCAACACATATAACCCCCAATTGCCGTAGTCGCGCGTTTCCACTTTTGCGATGGCCAGTGTATGCCGTTCGCGAAAGTCATTATCGCCAGATTGAAAATGCTTTGACGCGATCGGCGCGCCCTCCAATGTCAACGCTTGAATTTGCGGTGGCGCTGCGTCGTCTGCCCAGGCTGGCAGCGCGGCCATCATTACACCTGTCATGATCGTGAACATATATCTATTCATCTCTGGTAACCTGCGATGTTTACTGATTTTCCTATGATGTAAGCGCAAAATATTTAAGATTATGTTGTCGTTTGAACGGCTTGCATCTAAACTGATCTGTCACAATTTTTACAGTATCACGGAATTTCACGCAAACCCGCCATGACATTGTCTTATACCATGATGCCGTCGCCCGTTGGCGCTTTAAAACTGGTCGCCAGCGATCAAGGCTTGGCCGCGATTTTGTGGGAATATGATAAAACAAACCGTGTGCGGTTAGCCAATTTAACAGAGAGCCAAGATCATCCCATTTTGCTGGATACCAAACAGCAACTGAGCGATTATTTCGCCGGTAAGCGCCAATCGTTTTCGGTACCGTTGGATTTCAAAGGCACCGATTTTCAGCGCAGTGTTTGGCAGGCTTTATGCGCTATCCCATTCGGCGAGACGCGCAGCTATAGCCAGATCGCCCAAACTATCGGCAACCCCAAAGCTGTCCGCGCCGTGGGCGCCGCCAACGGCCGCAATCCAATCTCCATCATCACCCCCTGTCACCGCGTCATTGGTGCCAATGGTACCCTGACGGGATTTGCGGGTGGGTTGAAGGTGAAGGAATTTTTGTTGGGGTTGGAGAAGAAAATTTAAAATATTTATTATTCAGGAAGCAAAATTTAAATTTTTAAAAGTTACTCTAAGTATATTCTGCTTATCTATAAATGTTTTAAAATCATTTTCTTTGCCCCACCAATCCTTTATCAAAAAGATTCTTGTGTCTATTCCCAAACTTTCGCTACCCCAAGTTAAGTGGTATTCCCCAGAAGTTTTGATTTGTAAATTTCCTTTTGAAAATACACAGATAGCAATTAACGCCCATATGACTCTTTCTGGCATTTGTACTAATCCATCAGCAATTATCCATTCTGAATACCCGTCTCTAAATGGTAATAATTGATAGTTGCTTGTTACAGCTTTAGAGTGCGCGTTACTACATCTAAAAATATGATATATTATATCTGCCAGATCTGGATCTAAAATCAGATTTTCATATCCATCTGTAATTTTAGCGCCAGAAAATTTAGTTTCTTCTAAATTAATTCCTCCGCCAATCATTGGTTCAATAATCCAATAATAATTTCTTACAAAATTTTTATAATCTTTATTTGAAACTTTGTCTTTATTGAAAAAATTTCTAGTCGCGCCCTCAACAGCTATGCAAACATGATGCAGAGAATGTTCGATTTCTCCTCTGGTATATGCATCAATGCTTGCAAATATGTGATCTTGCAATTCCATGATTAATTATTCCAATAGTATAAGGTTAGTAATATTTCACAATCATTATTCATCAATCCGTATCATTGCCTGTATATACCGCGACCAGCTAGTTTTGATACGGCCCTGCATGCGTGGCAGCGCTTTTAGATTATCGCCCCCGGCACGCATCAGCCGCATATGCACCAGAAGGCTGTAAAACGGCAATAATTTATGCGTCAGCCTGATCGCCTGTTGCATATCATTGTCTGAGGCTAGAAATCCGCTGAAACAGGCATTCTGAAACATGTGGTAATCGGGCGATTCCGGCACGATCTGGTAACGCGCCGCCATTCGGGTTAGACATGCGGCCAGTGATAGGAATGGATGATCAACAGCACATTCTCCCAAATCGATAATACTGATCTGTTGCGTTGCTGTGTCGATCAGCATGTTATTATCATGAATGTCACTGTGACTCAAACATGCTGAAATATTAAAACCGGCCAATTCTTTGCACACTGCCTCGAATGGCACGGTTAAATCCTGCAGCTGTTTTATATCATCCGTCGGTACATTTTCTGCCTGCAAAAACGCATCATCACAGGCAAGATTCTGATAAAGCTGTGGCAAGCACTCCAACCGCCAGTCCGGTATGCCGAAAGCGAGAAATGCATCGACATGCGGCACGGTCATGCGTTGCATCTCGCGGTACAGTTGCACGCCTTGCACAATTTGAGTCATGTCAGGCTGCCCGGCAAACAAGGTGCGCAACGATACGTCGCCGCACGCTGACATCAGGAAACAGGACAATTCTTTGTTCGTGGCGATGATTTTGGGGATAAACGATATCCCGCATGCATGACGGCAGGCTTGGATAACCTCGGCCTCGATAAACAATTCACCCGGTGCCTGCTTTAAATAAACGGCACCTTGCGCTGTATTAATTCGCAACACGCTGGACCATGGTGTTTCGACAATAGGGATGACATCGCTGTGACCATCAAATGATAATTGACTGGCTGCCCAGTCAATAATTGCAATATGGTTTTGATAAAGAGTGCTCATAAGTTAATTTTCTCTGTCCGGCATAGACGCGTATAAAAATCGCAATCTGTTTTATGCGCTGCATTGCCTTAACAGGAAGCCAAGAAAATAACTTAGCGCTTTATTTAGAAGAAACATCAATTTAATGATGGTTCTCTAACCCCTTGTAGGTAATCGGCTTCACTTTGAATTCAATTTTTAATGGCGCGCCGGCTTTTAAATTCAGTGTCGCTTCACGCGTTTCGCCGACTTCCATGGGGCCTTTGAGATCGTAGAGCATCACATGCAAGCCACCAGGTTGAAACGCGACGGTTTTTCCCGCTGGCACAACGATGTCGGCAACTGGCACCATGTTCATGACATCCGGTTTGTCTTTGTCCGCTTGCATCATGTGGAATTCGATACGGCCGGCCCAGTCTGCTGTCATACTGACCAATGTTTCATCGGCCTTGGTGTGATTGGTAATCGTGAAATAACCGGCAGAGATTGTTTGCGGTGTCGCGCGAATGAAGGGATCGTTGACCGTAAACGGGCCAGACGGCTTGCTGCAGGCGGTGAGGGCGGCCAGCAGGGCGATCGCGATGAACACAAAGCCCATCATTTGAATGATATTTTTCATGAGCCACAGTTTACCTGACCAATTACGTATGACAAGTATAGCAGCCACTTTATTCAAGGCCCTGCATCGCTTTCCGGGCTGTTTATACAGGCCTGCTTTACAATAAAGTCCTATTTTTTAATCTTTAAACCATGGCGTTATAAACTCCAATTTCGCCAATGTTCAACCATCGCTATAATCGTTATTATGACGTCACTCTTGATTCAATCTTCGGCCTTGTTTGTTGATTTACGGCGCGTCACACGGGTTGCACCTGAACGGCTGCAACAGGCGTTTGCACTCGCTTATATTGTCAGCGGTGATCTGCAAACAACGTATGCATTTTTGACGATGCATCAGAATAGGCTGACAATAATTCCCCACATCACCTGTGAAATCACGCAACCTGCAACCTTGTCATTTTTATTGACGCAACCGGCTGTTACAAGGCTGTCTCTTCCCATCACACACATCACTCCGGACATTGCAGCCAGCGGCAAAGTCATTGATGCCATTATCCATTGGGATCACCGCCGCCAACCGAAACATTATCAAATGCAAATTGCCGCTGTGTTACAACAAGGTGTCACACATATCAGCGTTTATGGCCTGCAGGATTTTACAGTCTGGCAAACATTGCAACACTGGTTAAATGAACAAGGCCTGTTGTTCTATGACCGCTTTCACGCCGCTGCCGCACATCACCAAAGTCCTTATCAAAATCATATTGCGGCCCATGGTAATATCATCGCCTTTGGCGGCTGGTCGCGCGTGACAGAAAACGGCATCACTAAAACTCGTGGCCTGCGCGCAACGCGTTGGCGCACATTGACGCCTGCTGCGCAGCGCGAAGACATGATCCTACTGGGCATGAGCCACCGATACGGCATGGGGTTATCACATTTCACTGCAGCACAAATCACCGCTGCCACACAAAGCCAATTAGCGATCATCACGCATGACCGTTTGCAACCCTCCGACTTGGGGCTGTGGCAATTGGCACAGCTGGCGCATATCCTGCTCTAAAGTCTGCCAATAAGTTTCCAGTGACGGGATGAGCATTGTGTTAACAATTAATTTTCAATCCAACACATGCCTTAAAGAAACCTTCATCCACGCCAAAACATCGATCATTTTATTGTTTTACTCTCGTCCCCCTCGCATTCGCACAACTGCATCCTAAATCTTTCTTAAAGCCCGTCTGTTTAAATGGATAATATTAAATTCAGTCAGGAGACTTCCCATTATGACCGATGTCGTGATTGCCGGCTATAAACGCAGCGCCTTTCAACTGGCGAATAAGGGTAGCTTTGCCAAGACGCGGCCAGACGATCTCCTGGCCGCCGTCATTCGCGCGTTGATTGTTGAAACCGGAGTGGATGCCAATCTGATCGAAGATCTGGCGGTTGGCTGCGCGTTTCCGGAAGCCGAGCAAGGGTTCAACATTGGCCGTATCGTGGGCCAACTGGCTGGCCTGCCGCAGACTGTAGCGGGTGTCACCGTCAACCGCTTTTGCGGCTCGTCGATGCAAACCATTCACGATGCCGCGGCCAAAATCATGGCCGGTGCGGGTGATGCTTATATCGCTGCTGGGCTTGAGAGCATGTCGCGCGTGCCGATGGGCGGTTACAACCCGATGCCGAACCCGGGCCTGGCCGCATCCTCGGCCGCTTATATCAGCATGGGTGAAACCGCCGAAAATGTCGGCAAGAAACATGCTATTTCGCGTGTCGCCCAAGAAAAGTTCGCCTTGGCCTCACATCAAAAAGCGGCTGCTGCACAAACTGCTGGTAAACTCGACGCTGAAATTGTTCCCATCGGTGACGTCAAAACCGATGGCGGCATCCGTGGTGATGCCTCACTGGAAACGATGGCAACACTCAAACCCGCCTTCGACGCTAATGGCACAGTCACCGCCGCCACCTCCAGCCCCATCACGGATGGCGCGTCTGCCGTTCTGGTGTGCTCAGCTGATTTCGCCAAAAAACACGGCCTCAAACCGCTCGCAAAAATCAAAGCCATGGCGGTCTCTGGCTGTGCACCAGATGTCATGGGCCTCGGTCCGGTTCCCGCAGCGCACAAGGCTCTGGAACGTGCCGGTTTGACAATCGACGACATCGATATCTTTGAACTCAACGAAGCCTTTGCCGCACAGGCACTCGGCGTGATCACGGAACTCAACATCCCGCTGGACAAGATCAATCTCGATGGCGGTGCCATTGCGCTGGGTCATCCACTCGGCGCCAGTGGCGCGCGCATCACCGGCAAAGCGGCCTCGCTGCTGCAACGTGAAAACAAACAATACGCGCTGGCCACCATGTGCATCGGCGGCGGACAGGGGATTGCGACGATTTTGGAGCGTGTGTAATGCATGCCCCCATCATCGTTTATTTTATGATGATCATGCTATCCAGCGTCTGCTATGCCCATGCTGGCAAAGATTATGAGCCGGAAACTCGCGACAGTGTGTATTTTCAAAAATACGGTCAAAAAGGCTTAGACCATTACAATGATTTCATGAACGCCTTGTCGCATCGTGAAACGCCTTATTACACGGAAACGACCAGTTTTAACGCCCAAAAACCTGTTTTACACACACCGTCGGGCGACGATTTTTTCAAACCCGTTTCCGTCGACATGCCAGCCCTCAATAATTCGTCCTGTGTCAATAACGGTGAGATGACACTGACCAATACGACAAACATCGATTACTACAAACTTAAACAAGACAATAAAATGTATGACGTTCGTGTTGAAAAAACCATTTGTTACGGCGCCATTTATCAGACCGACGAAAAAACCTTGCGCGAACCATATGATGGTGATGGGTTCTCTTACCTTCGCGTTTATATCAATAATATACGCCTTCTTACCGTTTTAAATGCGGCCGACTACGGGATTTATAAATCAGAGATTATCGTGCCCATCGGGAAAGATCCAATCAACCTTGGCAGTGCCTTCAGCCGCTACAACTGGGCCGATGGCAAAGAGATTGAAACCGATAGCCTCGAAATCAGCCTGGATGATGTGCCATCGATTGATCCCGCCATGATCCATGCGGTCGTTTTACCTGATGGCACGATCACCGATCCACATGCACCACCTATAAATAATAAACATCCCGGATCATCCGGAGCGAAAGGCAAAGACCATGTCCAGCATTAAAAAAGTTGCCGTCATCGGTGCCGGCGTCATGGGGGCTGCGATCGCCGCCCATATGGCGAATGCCGGCATTCCGGTGCATCTGCTCGACATTGTCAAAGACCCGGCTGACCGCAACAAGGTTGCGCGTGATGCGATTGAGAAAATGCTCAAGACGTCACCAGCGCCTTTTATGCATGCCAAGAATGCGAAGCTGGTGACACCCGGCAATATCGACGATGATTTATCCGTGCTGAAAGATGTCGATTGGGTGATTGAAGCCATTATCGAACGGCTCGATATCAAGCATGATCTCTATCAAAAAATTACCGCCAACCGCGGGCCGGACACGATTGTGTCATCGAACACCTCCACTATCCCGCTGCATAAACTCATCGAAAACCAGTCACCTGAATTCCAATCCCATTTCCTGATCTCGCACTTTTTCAATCCGCCGCGTTACATGCGCCTGTTGGAAATCGTTACCGGCGAAAAAACAGACATCGCCATGGCTGATCGTGTGCGTCACTTCGGTGACGTTGTGTTGGGCAAAGGCATCGTCAATTGCAAAGACACCGCCGGCTTTATCGCTAACCGTCTGGGCGTCTTCTGGATGACGACGGCCATTAATGCAGCGTTCGACCAACATATGTCCGTCGAAGATGCCGATGCCTTGTTGAGTAAACCAATCGGCGTGCCGAAAACCGGTGTGTTCGGTTTAGTCGATCTCGTTGGCCTCGATCTGATGCCGCATCTCTCAAAATCGTTATTGGATAATTTGCCCGCTGACGATGCCTATCGCTCCGCCTATCGCGATCTGCCATTGATCAACACACTCATCGCTGATGGCTACACGGGCCGCAAAGGGAAGGGTGGTTTTTACCGCTTGAATACCGAGGGTGGTAAAAAGCAAAAAGAAGCGCTCGACCTGCAAAGCGGCGACTATAAGCCTGAGAAAAAATCCGACCTCGCGGCCGCCAATGCCGGTAAAAAAGGCTTGCGCGCCGTTCTCGAACATCCGGATCAATTCGGCGCCTATGCACTGTCTGTCATGGTGCCGACCTTGCACTATGCTGTTAGTCTCGTTCCTCAAATCGCTGACGATATCGTACAAGTTGATCGCGCCATGCAATGGGGCTTCAACTGGAAATTCGGCCCGTTTGAAATGATCGACCAGGTCGGCAGTGACTGGCTGATCGCCCAAAGTGAAAAACGCGGCCTCGCCATTCCACCCTTCTTGGAAATTGCCCGCGGTCGCACGTTTTATAAAACCGAAAATGGTGTTCTCCAATTTCTTGGTACCGATGGCGTGTATCACGACGTCAAACGCGCCGATGGCGTGTTGCTGCTCAGCGATATCAAACGCCAATCCCAACCCGTCGCGAAAAACGCGTCTGCCTCCTTGTGGGATATCGGCGACGGCGTGCTATGTGCGGAATTTCATTCCAAGATGAATGCGATTGACACCGATATTTTTGCTCAGTTGCAAAAGGCCGTGTCACTCACCGGGCCAGAGAAACAATTCAAAGCCCTCGTCATTCACAACGAAGCCGATAATTTTTCGGTCGGTGCCAATATCGGTCTGGCACTCTTTGCCCTCAATGTCGGCTTGTTTGGTCAGATCGAGGAACTGGTTGAGGCCGGCCAGAAAACTTATTCCCTGTTGCAATACGCCCCGTTCCCGGTCGTTAGCGCGCCATCTGGCATGGCACTCGGCGGCGGCTGTGAAATCCTGTTGCATTCCGACGTCGTCATGGCGCATGCCGAACTCTATATGGGCCTTGTCGAGGTCGGTGTCGGCCTGATCCCCGGCTGGGGCGGTTGCACCGAAATGCTGTTCCGCCAGAAAGAAAAAGCCGGACCGAAATCAGGCCCGATGGTGCCTGTCATCAAGGCCTTTGAAATCATTTCCACTGCCAAAACCTCAACCTCCGCCGCCGAAGCGTTCGACCTGCTCTACTTGCGCGATGGCGTCGATAAAGTTGTGATGAATAAAGACCGTCTCTTGTTCGACGCCAAACAACAAGCGTTAAAGCTTGCCGTAAACTACACTGCCCCGGCGCGTGACCGTCTGATCGCTCTGCCCGGTCCATCCGGTAAAACCGCCATGATGCTGGCCGTTAGCGATTTTCAGAAAAAAGGTGCCGCCACACCCTATGACGGCGTTGTCTCCGAAGCGCTGGCCGATGTCTTATCGGGTGGCAAAGATGCTGACAGTACAATCCCCGTCGACGAGGCACACATCCTGAAACAGGAACGCACCGCTTTCAACCAGCTCGTCCGCCGTGAAGGCACGCTGAACCGCATTCAAACCATGCTGGATACGGGGAAACCGTTGCGAAACTAAATCAAAAGTATTTTAAACAGTTTAAAGGTTATTTCATGGAAGATAAATCTTATCTTGAGCGTTTTTATACGCCTTTAAAAATGCTTTTGATTTTTACCTCTGCTATCATCTTTATTTTTGGCTCAATCTTATTTGCTTTTCCATTATTAATCATTTTAGCTTTTTGTATATGTGGTTGTGGTTTTAAATTGTTATTGGACGTTGCAAGCCGTAATCCCAGAAAAAAAGACGTCTTTCGGTTTTTGTCGTGCTTAATTGCCGCGTTTTGTGCAGTAACAGTGATAGGTTATTTTGCAAAAGACCTGCCAATTCCTATAAAAATTTTTGATTATTGAGCTATCCAATAATTCGTGTAATACACTCAAACTTAATCCTAAAACAACTGCCGCTGAAAAATAATCTTAATTTCAGCAATATCAGGATGCTTCTTCAACATCGCAGGCAACGCGCGGCAATAGGATGATGCCAGGCCCACTTGCCACATCAGGTCAGCGGCCAGAATGGGTGTATCGATTTTTTGCAGATACCATTTGATCCGCTCTACCGGAATTTCGGGTACAGGCTCAACGTGCTGCTCTGTCACAATAATGTTATCATCCACACGGATCACACCGTCATTTAAAAACCGCCCCAGATAACCGCGTTTGTCGCGGATCGCCTTGAGGTCAACTTTATTGGCAATAATTTTGCACGGTTCGCACAAAATTGTCAGCGCGATTTGCACATTGCCGATCTGCAAGATACTGCCCGATGGCAATCGGTATAAATCCATTTCACGCACGATAATGTTTTCACGCAAATCGCCGGGTTGCAATTGAAACTCCTGCAACGTGGCATCCTCCAATAACAACACTTGCCGCAATGGTGACGAGCGCACAGTTCCGACAATCCCATTATGAGCTGTCACATGCATCTCATCAACCGCCACCATCGGCTGCTTATGCGCCGGTTTGATCAACAGATGCGTAATCATTCCCGCTTTAACGCCACTGCCAAATCAGTGGGGAATAATGGTGCACCGTCTGGCAGGTTTAACGGGTCGAGCCATTGTGCCTGAATGCGAATACCATGTGCCGTGTCGATACGTTCAATCGTCTCGGAATGATACACAGCCTGATTGACGAACGCGCAGTCATGAATAAAGGCGACTTCATGATGTGACGCGCCGTTGTAGGTGAATATTTCCTCAGACACGCAGAATAATGGCCCGACTGTGACATCCTCGCCCAGCTCCTCCTTGATTTCACGCGCGACACCATGCACAGCGCTTTCCTGAAATTCAATCGTGCCACCCAAGGGCCGATACCCTTTTACAGCACCATCCTCTATTACGGCTTCCAGCAAAATCTCATGATGGCGCCGGATCAACGCATACGTTTTCGCTTTGATGATAGGGGTCATGCGGCACCTTTTAACTGGTCAGCCAGCCCCAATGGAAACAGCGGCTTGCCCTGTGGCAAGGCAAACGGGTTCAGCCAATGTGCGGTTTTGGCCAATAATGCATCGGTCGAGACATCGATGCGCTCAATAATATCATCAGCATAGGTTTGTTTATTCAACAATTCGGTATCATATAAAAATACGATCTCATGCCCCGGCACACCCGCCCACGTAAACATATTTTCAAACACGCCGTGCAATCGTGTGATGGCGATATCCTCGCCCAGTTCTTCCATAAATCCCCGCTCCAATGCTTCCCACGATTTCTCGCCGAACTCAATGCTGCCACCCAGGGGACGAAAGCCCAACAAAGTTCCATCCGGGTCCTGAATTTGTTCCAGCAACAGTTGCGCCCGCGTCGCATCACGCCACACCAACCCCATCGCTTTGACGCGCGTATAACTGTAATCGACCGTCATGGTCTACTCCACAAAATCCAGATCACGGCCAAAAGTTTCTTCAATGTGCCACGTAGCCAACAATGCCAAAGCGACAACTGTACAACCCACAATTAAACCCGCTTCAATCATACCGAGTGACCCTTTTAATGCAGCAAATGTCAATGTAATAGGGATAGTCGCCCCGCGCACCATGTTCGGCACACTGGTTGTCACCGTTGCACGCAAATTGGTGCCGAAACTTTCTGCTGCCACTGTCACACATAATGACACATAGCCAACTGCAAAGCCAATAACGAAATAACAGAGATAAAACGCGTTGAGATTTGGCAAAGGAATCAGGAACAATGTCAAAATTCCGCCAAGTCCGATGAGATGCAGCGCATACAATGCTTTCTTGCGACTGCGCGTATACTGGCTATACAGCAACCCGACAATCCCGCCTATCGACATTGCGGAATAGCAAATCATGATCGCCAGTCCGGCACTCATTCCCTCTGCAAAACCCAGGGCTTTGGCAATTTCCGGCGCTCCGGTGATCAGCACGGCGACTGTAAAATAACACGGAATACCGGTGCCAATCGCTTTGATATATTTAAAAAACAAATCTTTCCGGCGAAACAGATCAAAAAAGACGCCGCGCCGCGCTGAGGTTTGTTCCATGTGGTGATATAAGCCGGATTCATAGAGGCCAAACCGCATGGCTAACAGCACCAGTCCCATAGCGCCGCCAATGAGAAACGCGGTGCGCCACTCAGCGTGTAGGCCAACAAATGACGCAGCCACTGCACCCAAAAATCCGATCGCCGTTACAAACATCGTGCCCAAGCCGCGTTTGTCGCTGGACATGGTTTCGGCCACCAGCGTAATGCCTGCGCCCAATTCACCGGCCAGCCCAAAACCGGCAATAAAACGCAAGATCTCATATTGCGGGATGCTGGTGATATAAGCATTCAATACATTAGCAACAGAATATAAAATGATGGAACCGAACAAAACAGAAATGCGGCCTTTCTTATCGCCCAACACCCCCCAGACAATGCCGCCGATCACCATGCCGGCCATTTGAATATTCAACAAACGCAAACCCACATTTAATGAATCTGCAGCACTAATGCCTAAATCCAGCAGGCTTTTTTGCCGCACGGCACTAAACAGTAGCAGATCATACACATCAACGAAGTAACCCAAGGCTGACACGATGATCAGCAATATAGTGTTACGCGATAGATTGGCTGATTGTGTTTTCATTTTTCTAAGCCTCTTCAAAATGTTAGCGTCATCATATCAAGCCATACCCTCTTGACAACCGGCCATTTTGCAGGAGACTGGCCACTCCCCACACTCTTGCTTTTGTTCTTAAGCCCGTGAATGGCTGCCTGCCTTGCGCGTCTGTGACGGAAGGGATTTTTTGTCATGCATTGCGGGATTGATTTTGGCACGTCCAATACGACGTTGTCCGTTTTAACGTCTGCGGGTCCTCAGCTGATCACGCTGGAGGACGGCTACACCACCATTCCCAGCGCGCTGTTTTTCCCCACTATCAAATACGCCAGACCTTTGTTCGGCCGTGCGGCGGTCAATGCGTATTTGAATGGTGAAGACGGCCGGTTTATGCGCAGTCTCAAACGCGTGTTGGGCACAGCCTTGATGCAAAACGGCACATTGATCAACGGTGTGCGGCACAGCTTTACCGACATTATTGGTATGTTTTTGCAACACATCAAACAGGTGGCCGAAGCGCAGATCGGCGAAACGCTCACATCCGTCACACTTGGCCGTCCGGTGCATTTTCAGGATTCTGACCCTGACGCCGATGCGCGCGCCGAGGATGCGTTGCGCCTGATCGGCAAGGCACTGGGGTTTGAAAACATTGCGTTTCAATATGAACCCATCGCCGGCGCGTTAAGTCACGAGCGGAAACTGGCGCAGGACCAACTGGCGCTGGTCATCGATATTGGCGGCGGCACGTCGGATTTTTCCGTGATCCGGCTACGCCCTGATACGTTACCCGGTCATGACCGCCAGCGGGATATTCTGGCCAATACGGGTGTGCGTATCGGCGGCAATGATTGTGATAAAACCATCAACCTGCAAACTGCGATGCCGTTACTGGGCATGGGTGACCTCTACGGTGAAAAAAATCTGGAACTGCCATCGGCGCTGTATTTCGATCTGTCGGACTGGAGCCGGATCATGTTCTGTTACACGCCGCAAAACAAAAACTGGGTGCGCCAAACGATCCCCGCCGCCCAGCAACCCGAAAAATTGATCCGGCTGGAACAGGTTTTAGAAGACCAATTGGCACACAAAATTCTGAATATCAGCGAACAGGCGAAAATCGCGTTATCAACAAACAATGATGCCGTGCTTGATTATACATTTCTTGATCACGCCCTGGCGGCATCCATGACCCAAAGCCAAATGAACACCGCATTCAATAAAATTTTGTCGCCCGTTATTCACAGCATGGATGATTGCTTAAACAAAGCCGGCGTAACCGCATCCGATATCAGCGCCTTGATCCTGACGGGCGGTTCAACATCTCTGCCATTTTTTCAAAATCTCTGGCAAACCCGTTTCCCGCACGCGCAATTGTATGACGACAACAAACTGGGCAGCGTTGGCCTGGGATTGTGTCTATCGACATAAAAATTTTATACTTTTACAAGTCGCTGTGCGTATGCCCTTCTTCCAGCGGCTTGCCAATATGCGTTTTCTTGTTGATCTTGCCGCCAAAAGCATCGGCAATCCGCTGCTCAAACATAAAGGCATTGGAATCGATCCGCGACACCGCGTTGATCACGCGCCGCACTTCCAGGCGGGTCACAATCGTTTGCAAAATGACGCGCTCTTGCTGATTGGCATTCTGATTGCTCCATTCGCCCGTATGGCCAACGCCGCGCAGGCCCTGGTATATCGTGACGCCATAGCCCAGCACTTGCGTCAGGGCTTTTTGCACTTTTTTCGGTTTTTCACTGACAATGGTGATGGCTGTGTATTCTTCGACCCCGTTCAGCACAAAATCCACCGTACGCGCGGCAGCCAGATAGGTGATCATGGCATACATGGCAATCTCGACGCCTTCCATCCACGCGGCGACCGCAAAGATGCAGACATTGATCATGAAAATCACGCCACCAACCGTCAATGGTGTGTGCCGGCTGATATAAATCGCCAGAACTTCTGTGCCATCGATGACGGCATTGCCATGAATAGCAAGCCCTATCCCCAGCCCCAAAAAGAATCCGCCGAATAACGCCACCAGAAACGCATCCTTGGTCACATGCGGCATCGGTAAAAAGACCAGACACAAGGCCAGCAAGCTAATCGCCAGAAAGGTGCGCAGTGCAAAATATTTGGAGATTGTTTTCATGCCGATCACAATAAACGGCGCACTGATCAACACGATCAATAACGGCAACGGCAAACCAGTCGCTTCACGCAACAGCAACGCAATCCCGTTGACGCCGCCATCCAGAAAATGATTGGGCAGCAAAAACCCTTTGAGGCCCAGGCACGAACTCAATACACCAGACACGATATACAAGGTTTCTTTGGCACGTGTCTGCCAATATTCAATATCGATCACGCTAATATCCTCATTGATAATCATAAATAACTTTGCAAAACAGGCTTCCACCTCTATCATAATGTATCTTGTTTTTCCACCCTTTGCCTGACATGGCCTATACAGGAACATGATGAACGCTGATTATTTAGAGCTGTATCCCGAGATCGAACCCTACGACACAGGTCATCTCAATGTCGGTCAGGGTCATACGATCTATTGGGAATCGTGTGGCAATCCCGGTGGTATTCCGGTCGTCTTTTTGCATGGCGGACCGGGCGGTTCCATTTATCCACGGCATCGGCGTTTGTTTGACCCACAGCGTTACCGCATCATTCTCTTCGATCAGCGCGGTTGCGGCAAAAGCACACCGTTTGCATCGATGAATGATAACACCACTGATCATCTTGTTGCCGACATGAACCTGTTGCGCCAGCATTGCGGTATTACACAATGGGCATTATTCGGCTATTCTTGGGGGTCAGCCTTGGCAATGGCGTATGTGACGCAACATACCAATCATGTCAGCGGTGTCATGCTGGGCGGTGTATTTTTAGGCCGGCCACAAGAGGTGCGTGATTTCCTGTTGCCCGATGGTGTGGGGGCCGCTTTGTTTCCGGATGCCTACCAAAATTTTCTGTCACCGCTGACAGAGACTGAACGCACTGTGCCCTTCGCGTCTTACATCACTATTTTTCATCACCCTAAACCAGATGATGCGGCGCGACTGGCTGAATGCATCCGCCAATGGTTGATCTGGGAAACCACATTAATGGTCATGCAATATCCGTTGCCGGCTGACAAACTGGTCGAAATTGAACAGGATATTGCCCGCGGTCAGGCCTTCAGCATTGCCTTGCTCGAAACACATTATATCGGGCAGGATTGTTTTTTGGACACGACACGTTTGCTGCAACAATTACATCGGCTCGGCCATGTTCCCTGCACCATCATCAATGGCCGTGTCGACGCCGTCTGCCCACCGCAAACGGCGTGGGACGTGCATCAACGCTGGCCGAACAGCACCTTGGAATTTATCCCGTTCGGCTCCCACTGGACCCGCCAGCCCTGCATGACAGATGCCATGTTGCGGCAGACAAATGGGCTGGCGGAAATCTTGGAAAGATAGTTTTATTGATCAGCAACTTTGCGCATACTCGTCAGCATTTTTGATTTTCGGTTGAGCGGCAATAATCTGCCGTACACCGTCACATTTATCTCTGATGGCTTGCGCAAAAAATGATGTTGCACCTGCCAAATCTTTTTCGTGTTCAAAACAATAGCTGGTAATACCTTGAATATGATCGCGCGTCACATCACGGCGCATATGATCAGGGTTAAAATGTATAGAGGGCAAAGGACTGGCTTGCCCCCCTTCCGCTCGCGCAACGTCTTGGCAATATTCGCTCATTATAGCCGTTAATCGTCTATCCGCACTGGATTCCGGCGCGACCATTGCCCCGGCTGCAAAATACAATCCCAGCAATTGCTGCTGGTTCAAATTGCCTTGCGCTTGCTGGATCCACGGAATGAATGCCACATACGGCACCTCGCTTTTATCCAGATGCGAAAAACCCCGCGTTGCCTTGTCCGCCTCGTCCGGCGTCAGGGAGCGAAAATCGGAAATCAGTTGATTGTCATCGATAGCAGCATAAGCATAGGGCTGGTTCATGGTCTCATCCTCTCCTCAGGTTAGAGGTCTTAAATGTGAGACGGTTTTATCCTTATGTCAAGAAGATTTATGGGTAACAGCGTGCTTTAGCGACCCTTCGTAAGTTATGTTTCAAAAACCGATTGGCCATGACGTGATTTGTATTATGAATTTATATTACAAAAATCACATATTAAGATCAAATCTGCCCCTTCCGTTTTGACCCTTGCCACACCGTGCGCGGAATGTTAAAAATTCTTAACTAAATTGATTATCTTTCGCTTTCACCGTGTTTGGAGCTTTTCCCCGATGGCCATGCAATTTTCTGTTGAACGCGCCGCCTTGCTCAAAGCCTTGTCCCACGTGCAAAGCGTCGTTGAAAAACGCACAACCATTCCGATTTTAGCCAACGTGCTGCTGGTCACGGAAAACAACACGCTATCCCTGGCCGCGACCGACATGGACATGGAAATGGTCGATGCCATTCCGGCCTCTGTCGGTGAAAATGGTGCCACAACCGTTCCTGTCCACATGCTCTATGATATCGTGCGCAAATTGCCGGACGATGCGACGTTGCATATCCAGATCAACGAAGCCGGCACGGCCATGACGATCAAGGCCGGCCGCTCGAACTTCAAGCTCGGCTGTTTGCCGCGGGACGATTTCCCGGAAATGAACACGCACAAAGCGTCGCACAGTTTTGCCATCCCTGCCAGCATCCTGCGCACCATGATCGACCGCACCCGTTTCGCGATGTCATCCGAAGAAGCGCGTTATTACCTCAACGGCATTTATATGCACCCGACCAGCTTTGACGGTCTGCCTGTGTTGCGCACGGTGGCTACCGACGGTCACCGCCTGGCGCGTTATCAAACGACATTGCCGGACGGCGCGCAAAACATGCCAGGTGTCATTATTCCGAAAAAAACCATTCTGGAATTGCGCCGCTTGCTTGACGAAGCCGGCGACGACATCCGCGTCGAACTCTCCGATAAAATGGTGCGCTTCACATTCGACCATGTAACCTTTACATCAAAAGTGATCGATGGCACTTATCCCGATTACGAGCGCGTGATCCCACAAGGTCTCGATAAAACCGTGATCCTCGACACGAAATCATTTGCCAAAGCCGTTGATCGTGTGGCAACGCTCGCTGCTGAAAAAACGCGCGCGGTGAAACTGTCGATTAAGGGTAAAACCCTCACCCTCTCCGCCAGCAATGCCGAAAGCGGCTCGGCGACCGAAGAGTGCGAAGTCGAATATGACGGTCTCAATGACGTCGATATCGGCTTTAACGCGCGTTACCTGATGGACGTCACCCAGATCATCGACGCCGAAACCCGCCTGATCGTCTCAGACAGCGCCTCCCCTGCCATCCTGCAGGACAACAGCGACATGGCCGGATTGTTCGTCTTGATGCCGATGCGGGTGTAATTCAGCAGTCATTTTTCGTCATCCCGGAATTTGCGCTAGCGGTCGGCCGCCGCGGAAATATCCGGGATTTCGTTTGTCTATATGACGTTCTTTAAAAACTCTTCCGCGGCGGAATAAATTCCGATTTGTATTCCTTGGAATATTTTGCCGTGATCCTGTCAATCACGCCGTCATTGATCAATTGCTGTAACGAGACATTGATCATATCCCGCAAATGATATTCGCCTTCTTTCACCGCAATATGTTCGCTAAACACGCGGATGGCACCAAGCCCCGGCACCTGTTTCAGCTTACCCGGATTGCTGCGTGAAAAGTCGTTGTATAACGCTTCATCGATGATAGCGATATCGGCTTTGCGGGTCAGGACATTCATCAGGATATCGGAGCCAGATGCCAGTTCCGGCAATAAAGCCTGCGTTGCGTTCGGCAATTTCTCGGCCGCGATTTCCGCTGTCGTATCGCCGTCAATCCCTGCAACCTTGACCCCTTTTTTGTTGGCTTTTTCCAGATCGCCGTCAAAGCGCGTATCGTCGGCTCTGACTACGGCATACACCTTGTCATGAAAAACAGGATTGGTGAAGGTCATTTGAGACGTGCGCAAAACGCTGGGCCACAGAGAAATGCACATGACATCCGCTTTGCCATTATTCAAGGCGGCAACGGTATCACCAACGCCGACTTCAGCACTCCAGTTCAGCTTGAGCTGCAGGTTTTTGGCGATCGCCTCCATGATCTCGTAATTGATACCGGCAAATTTGCCGGTGTTGACGTCTTTGGTGATATACGGCGCCCAAACGAAATAGCCGCAATTGATAGTTTTGGTTTTCATCACGCGGGCAAACACCGGCTCATTCGGCAGATCTGCATGGGCGGGGGTTGTCAGGATCAAGGCCCAATGCCAGACCGAAACCGAGTAGGGTGTGTTTTAAATTGTTCATTATTATCTCCTTGTTCGCACACACGATACCAAACATATTTTACGCATTAAACATGTTTTTATAGGTGTTAGACATACTTAACAGACACATTCTACGCAGGACTCGTATTTTCCATGCATGTCATAACAGTCGAACAGATCAAGGCTGCGCGCGCCTTGCTGAACTGGAAACAATCGGATCTGGCGGCCAGGTCCGGCCTGTCGCTGCCCAGCATCAACAATATCGAACGTTATCTCGGCTCACCGCGCCTGTCCACCTTGCAAACGATCCGGCACACCTTGCAGGCGGCTGGGATTACCTTTCTGGGTAACAACGGTGTACAGAAACATGCCGAGATTTTCGAGATGATCGAACATCAAGGCGATGATTTCATGCGCAAACTCAATGACGATTTATTCTTGTGCATGCGCACACCGGCAGACGAGGTGTGCATGCTGGGCATCGACGACCGCCTGTATGTGAAATATACCCCGGAAGAATCGATCGATTACTATCACCATCAGATCAAAACCGAATTCCGCGACCGCATGCTGTTTCGCGACGACGATGATTTCTTTATCTCACGACCGGAATCCTGCCGCTGGATTTCGCCCGCCTTGCTGGGCGTCATTCCCTATTACGTTTATCATGTGGGACACGAAACGCACTATCATCATCCGCAGCCAGGCAATTGCCGACACGTTCAAGGCGCAATTCGACTTCCTCTGGCAAATGGCCAAACCCATCCCACCCGGCAACGTGAACAAACTCGACGAGCCACACTACCGCGAAAGTCTGCTGAAAAAAGCGAGAACGAAATTGACATGATTGTATCTAAGTTGGAGTTTATAACAGCAATATGGCTGGATTATTCTTGTTGATGCCAATGCGGGTGCGATCGACCAGCTAAATTTCTGCTAGCTCTACGGACAAACCGCACTTCACGATGTTGTGGATCACTTCATCTGCTATCTGCTTTGCTTTTTGATAGGTTATGGTGTCATTAAACATCATCTGCAAACCGGGTGGCTCGACGGAATAATAAAATTCATCATTGCCAACCTGATAATAAATCCATTGATCTTTCTCGATTTTTGTCCAGGACATCGTATTCGGTGTCATGATCTCGTCAAACTGTGGATGCTGAACAAGAGCATCAATATCACCCGTGATCAGAAATTCAATCTGTTCAGGCACAGGCCCTGCACTATCCATGACTTGTTTTTCCATGACATTCCGCCGATTTGAAAATTTTAAAAAAATTAAGCTAGCGTCATGCTGATTAACTGTCTTGCTGGTCTGGAGCATATAGTTTGCGTTTTTGGCTAGACTACTTAAATCATTTCATTTTGTCATTTTTCAATATTTTGCCTCTCAATACAGACGTCGGCACAAGTGTAGTCGCTTCCGCTGATGAATCGACTTTTAAAGTCAAAGCATCGCGGTGTTTGCGATCATTCTCGCGCTGAATAGCAGTTTTAGAAATAACGAGCACTTTTTCTGCATCGGAAGATGGATCAAACTTTTCAAACTGTGTCTGATCCAATTCTAGTCTTTGTCCACTTAGATTTTCACCTTTCAGAACCAAGCCTCGTTTCGGATCTTTTTCGATACTTGTCACAATGATATTATATTTATGAGTGCCCTCTCGCTGATCAAAAAAGTTAAGCACGTCGTCCAACAATATTGGTCTATCGGCGCTGTCCAAAAATTCCGGTGAGACCTTTGTAGCATTTTCAGTCCGCGCTAAAGTATCGCGTAAATTTTGGCTCATTCTCAAACGGGATTCGGGCATATTATTCTCCTTTTTGGTCGCTTAGCAATTAGATCATATTTTAAACGATTTGTCAATATGTTAAATTATGGTTTTCGTTATCAAACCTCAGACACCCACACCGCTCCCTTGATACTGTCCACCATCACATGGTGTGCCTTTTCCTCGTCCGCTGTCAGCGGAAAGACCCGTGCAGGCCAGTTTTTAATGGTTGCGCTTGCACCTGATAAGCTGCTGCTGTCGGTAGAGGTCGTAACTGCTTTGGACGACAATACTAAATCCGGCTGTGCACCGCCCGCCAGCTCCAGATAAACGTCGGCCAGCAGCAAGGCATCCAGCAACGCGCCGTGATAGGTGCGGCTGGAATTGTCGATGTTGAAACGTTTGCACAGGGCATCGAGCGAGTTCGGCGCGCCCGGATATTTCTTGCGCGCCATCGCCAGGGTATCAATTGCCCGCTCCATCGGCAACGGTGGCATGCCCATCCGCTTGGCCTCGGCACGCAGAAACCGCATGTCGAATTCCGCGTTGTGAATCACCAGTGGGCTGTCACCGATAAAGGCCATGAACTCATCGTAAATCTCGGCAAACAGTGGTTCGTTTTGCAACCGTTCCAGCGTCAGCCCATGGACGGCCACGGCCCCTTCGCCCACTTCACGTTGCGGATTAATATATTTGTGAAAAATCTTGCCGGTTGGCACATAATTGAAGACCTCCACCGCGCCGATTTCGACCAGCCGGTCGTCTGTCTCGGCATTAAAGCCTGTTGTCTCGGTATCCAGAACGATATGCCGCATGATCAATTCACTCGTCTTATTGCAATGGCACAATCATACTGTCTTATGCCGGGTTTGGGCAATCGCCCTTGCGAATCAACGCACGGTTTAACGCATCATCAAGATGTCATCACTATAATGGATGGGGACATATTTAAAATACTGAACAAGGGCGTAGAATGCGTATCCGGTTTTTTGTGGCTTGCCTGACAAGCCTCTGTTTAGTCTTCGCCTATACAACGGCCCATGGCGCCGATCTGGCCGGACGAGTCAATGTTCCACCCGTTCTGTTGCCCTCTTTGACCGCCGCATCCATCGAAACTGTCTTTGGCGTACCGCTGGCCACCGTTAACCCCGATAGCGCTTTCACTTTGCCGCGCACCGACGACCTGGATATCCTGTTCCTGAAAAGTGCCGCCACCAGCAGTGTAGTTCTCATGGGGTATCAATATGATGACACGGTTGATCTGGGCATCGACAGCACGGCGGTGGCCATGCTGCTCATGGATAATCCCGCCAATGGCACCTTGGATAAGGCCGCGAAATTAAAACTCATTACGGCTTACCGGCAACAGCCAGCCTACCCGGCTTTTGTCGCCTCCGTGCAAAAACAGATCGTCAGTCACAACGACTTTCTGACGTTGAACAATCCGGAGATGGCGCAAATGATGCAGGCCATTTTACGCCGTGTGCCACAGCCAGAGCAAACGCAGGCATCCATCGACGCGCTGTTATCGCCCGCTATGAATTAAAGTATTTAGGCCGCGCTTTAGCCTTCGTCTGGCACGACGTCTTCGATGATCGGCATGCCCTCGACGACCAGCGCTTCGTCGGTGAGGCTGACCATCCCGTCGCGTTTCACCTGCACTTTGGCGCGGAACAGCGAGTCTTTGAACACCATGTACGACAGCAGATTGATCGTACCGTCATCTTCGGTATCGGTCACAGCCAACGGCTTGATCATGTTGCGCAGGGCAGCCATGCCTTTTTCGGGTGGCTCTTCGCTCCAGTTAATCTGCTCTGGCCCGTCAATCAGCACAAAACGGCCGTGACGGCCTTTGACGAAGTGAAAAAAGAAATTAACGTAAACAGCCGAATTGTCTTCGTTGATGATAATCGGCGCTTTTTCGTTCGCCGTATAAATTGGCTGGTTGGTCCAGTTGAGAATGTAAAAATCGCCTGGCTTGTAAATCGCGCGACGCACCAGTGCCGGCGTTTTGGTGGCATCGGTCAGCTCGATCAAATCGTGTTCGGCATAAAACGGGACGCTTTGTACACGGACAGTGGTATAGGTATCGTCGAATTTGACATCTTTCATCTGGGTGTTGATTTCGGCGACCAAGCGGGGAGTTTGCTCGGCATCGTATTCGTCCCACGGCAATTGATGCATGTGTTATCCTGACAGTTGTGATCGGTCTATTTTAAGGTTTCGACTATGCCAGTGCAATATTAAAATTACCTCAAAGTTGTTTTAATTTATGGTGCGTTCAGTAACGCCCAATCTTATCCCCACCCACACACAGGGCTGTGGATATAAGTTAACAAGTGATTAACGCAAATGAATGTTATTAACAGTTTGTTAAACATTCAAACGCCTGTGGGGATAACCTTGTGGATAAACCGGGGGATAAAACTTATCCACATAATCCACAGCCCTATGACTCCTACCTTTTCATTAAAGTCAGCAGGCCGGGTATGAAAGGATTCCATTTTAAACCAACAATCAGCGATTCACAGATAGAGGTTTTGAAATTTTGCCTTATAACAAAGTCAGCCTTTTGTAGTCTGTTCTGTGATGTTTATGACCGATACTCTGTCTCACTCTCCGTTACTCCGCGCCTTGTCGGGCGAGATCGTGACACCGCCGCCCGTCTGGCTGATGCGGCAGGCTGGCCGTTATCTGCCGGAATATCGTGCCTTGCGCGCCGACGCTGGCGGGTTCATGGCTATGGTGTTCAACCCGGCTTTAGCGTCCGAGATCACGCTGCAGCCTTTGCGCCGGTTTCCGCAGATCGATGCGGCGATCCTCTTTTCGGATATTCTGGTCATTCCGTATGCGCTGGGTCTGGATGTGCAATTCGTCAAGGGCGAGGGGCCGACGATGCCGGCCATGAGTGAAAACGATATCGCTTTACAATTCGACCCCGATAAATTGCTGCCCATTTATGACACATTGCGGCTGGTCAAACAACAACTTAGCTCGGATAAAACGCTGATCGGTTTTGCCGGCAGTCCGTGGACGGTGGCCTGTTACATGATCGCGGGCCGCAATCACGACGATTTCCTGGCCGCGAAACATTGGGCCTTTGCTGCGCCGGATAAATTAAAAGCGTTGCTCGTTCACATCGTCGATGCCACTGTGCATTATCTCTGCGAACAGATCAAAGCCGGTGCGGATGTCGTGCAATTGTTTGAAAGCTGGGCAGGTTTGTTGAGCGGCCATACACATGAATTTCATGACTATATCGTCAAACCAACACAAGCCATTATCACGCGCGTCAAGCAAGCCTATCCCGACATTCCCATCATCGGTTTCCCGCGCATCGGTGGGCCACACATGATAATTTACGCCCAGGAAACCGGCGTGAATGGCTTGGGACTGGATTGGAGCGTCGATCTGCACGGGGTCATCGAACATCTGCCAGCGCATTTGACGCTGCAGGGCAATCTGGATCCGGCTGTCTTGTTAAGCGGCGGCGATATCCTGATCCGCAAAACGCAGCATATTCTGAACATGATGAAAGACCGTCCGTTTATCTTTAATCTGGGCCATGGTGTCATGCCATCCATTCCCATCGATCATGTCCAACAGCTTTTAGAACTTGTGAAAAACCATGCATACTGAAAAACCAATTGTTTCCGATACACCGGCAAAAACCACAGCGGCGATCGTCCTGTTTAATCTGGGCGGGCCTACCGGGCGTGCGACGATCAAGCCGTTCCTGTTCAATTTTTTCATGGATAAAAACATCATCCCGTTTCCGACACCGCTGCGGATTGTCTTTGCAAAGATAATCAGCATCTTGCGCGGCAAGGGACCGGCCTTGACGTCCTACAATGAAATAGGCGGCGGGTCGCCGTTGCTGGAAAACACGCTGGCCCAGGCCGCTGCCTTGTTGCCGCATCTGCAAGATCTGGCCGACGATGTGCGGATTTATACCTGCATGCGGTACTGGCATCCGATGGCGGACACGGTTGTCGCACAGGTGCAGGCGTTCAAACCGGATCAATTGTTCCTCGTTTCATTATACCCGCAATTGTCGTCAACGACATTCTGGTCGTCACTGGAACAATGGCAGCAGGTGGCAAAATCATACGGCTACACCAAGGAACCGACCGCCATTTGCTGTTACCCAACTGAACCTGGTTTTATTGCGGCCTCCACCGAACACGTCAAAACGGAAATTGATAAATGTGTAACGGCGACGGGCCGCTTGCCGCGTGTGTTATTTTCCGCGCATTCATTGCCGGTCAAAATCATCAAACAGGGCGATCCGTACCAATATCAATGTGAACAAACTGTCAAGGCGATTTTGGCCGAACTCAACATCCCGGATCTGGACTATGTGATTTCCTACCAATCCAAGGTTGGCCCGCAAGCCTGGCTGGGGCCGCAAACCGAAGACGAGATCAAACGTGCCGGCCATGACAAAGTGCCGTTGATTATTTACCCGCACGCCTTTGTCAGCGAGCATGTCGAAACGATCGTCGAACTGGGCATTGAATATGCCGAAGTCGCGCATGAACACGGTGTGCCCTACTACGCCGTCGTGCCAACCGTTGGCACGCATCGCAAATTTATCGCAGGTCTGGCCTATCAGATCAAGCGTTGGGTGGGCCGCACGGGAATTTTCTCTGACAATCCCGACGATGGCAAAAGCATCTGCCCACCACAATTCAGCTGGTGCTGCCAGCGCCGCGCAACGACCGACAAAATTTTTGCCTGCTGTCAAAAGAAAGACTGAAATCAGCGATCTGCCAGTCGTCTTTCGATATCCATGCTGTCATGCAAAATCCTGATAATTTCGGCAATGCCGTCATCACCAAACCGAAAAAAGATGATATGGCGACCACATGACACCTTCTGATAACCCGACCGGATCGCATCGATAGCTTTGCCTTGTAACGATCGGCTTGCAACGGCATCGAGACAGTCGAAAAGGGTATCAATATAATAATTGGCCTGACTGAGTGACCATTGTTCAGTGGTGAAACGCCAGATAGATTCAAGATCACCGTGAGCCAAGTAGCTGATCCGATAGCACGTCATCAGGAGGTGTTACCGCGTTTTAGGCTGGCCTTGAACGTTTGTGGATTGAAATCAGCAACAAAGCCGCTGTTTTCGCCGTCGGTCAGCGCTTGCCTGAGATGCTGCAATTTTTCCTCTTCCTGTTCCAAAAGACGCAGACCCGCCCGTATGATTTCGCTTTTTGAGGTATAACGGCCCGTGTCGAGCTGATGTTGAATAAAGCCGTCAAAATGCGCGCCAACGGCAATCGAGGTGTTATGCTTCATTACAATATCCTTTAAGAAGAGAATATTTATAATTGTACCAATTTTTGGTACATAAATCAAGATAAATCGCTGGTCATCAGATGCCTGACTGATTGCTTCAATGTGCCAAAACGCTAGGTTGAAAGGTACATTTTTTAAATCAAGGCTGTCATCATGCTATACGATTATCTCAAAGCGTTTCACATTGTTGCTTTTACCAGCTGGATGGCAGGTTTGTTTTATCTGCCGCGGTTGTTTGTTTATCACGCGGAAACAGCCGATCAAAATACGCGCGAGACATTTAAGGTGATGGAACGCAAATTGCTGCGCCTGATCATGAACCCGGCGTTGATTGTCACATTTCTGTTAGGACTATCGTTGATCGCGCTCAATCCCGACTGGATGAAACAGGGCTGGCTGCACGCCAAACTTTTTTTAGTCGTCTTGATGCTGGGCTATCACGGTTACCTGGCCAAAACGCGCAAAGCGTTTGAACGTGACGAGATTACACACACTGGAAAATTTTATCGCATCCTGAACGAAGCGCCGATCCTTTTGTTGATCGGAATTGTGATTTTGGTGGTGGTAAAACCGTTTTGATTTATAAAACATCGTCATCCCGGACAACAAACAACGTGAGCGTGATGCGGGCTACCGTGGCAGCAGATATCCCCTTCCTCGCAAAGGAACACATCTCAACATAAAAAGATGAAATCCTGAATGTCACCCTTACGGGTTCCTTCAAGGATGACGGCAATTATAGCTCCAACACCTGCACATCACTCTGCGCACTCGCCAACAACCCCTCGAAATCATTCCGGTCCGTTCCCGTCAACCAGATTTGCGCGGGCAGTTGCGGCATGTAGTCATACAAATAATTCCGCCGGAGTTCGTCGAAATGCGCCGCGATATCATCCAGCAGAATAATCAGCGGCCGGGACCGATCATGATCTTTCACCCATGCCGCATGGCTGAGGATAACACTGAGCAATAATGATTTCTGCTCGCCCGTCGAACAAAACTTCGCATCGATATTTTTGGCCCGATACATCGCACTGAAATCACTGCGGTGCGGGCCGTGTTGCGTTGACCCATGTTGCAGATCGTCTGACAATTGACGGTCCCAGGTGTCGCGTAACAACGCTTCCACATCAGTCGCACGCGCAGTTTGTAAGGCATTTTCTGCCAGCCCGTCGACGCTGAGCAAGGGCAGGGGCATGTTCAAATCCGTTGCCTCCATCCAGCCATTCAATTGCGCGATGACATCATTGCGCGCGGCGGCAATGGCAACCGCCGGGCCGCTCATCGTGTGGTGCAAGGCGCGATACCAGAACACGTCGCGCTGTTGCTGTTTCAGCAATCTGTTCCGCTGCCGCAACCCGTTCTCATAGATCGCCAGATATTTCGCATGATCGGGATATAACGCATAAATCAGTCGGTCAAAAAACCGGCGCCGTTCCCCGATGTCGGCCAGAAACAAACCATCCATTTGCGGCGTCAGCCAGATGACCGCCAAGATATCGGTCAGGGATTGTTGCGATGATTGCACGGTGCGGTTAATCGACACGACGCGCTTGATGGACGTGGGGTCATTGGGTGGTGAACCGGTCGCTATACTGAGCCCGTCAAGACTATCTTGGATCACCCCATTAATTGCCCAACCATCCGATAATGCCGCAGTGGATTGCCGCCACAGCGCGGGCGTCGCACCACGCATGCCCTTGCCGGGTGACAATAGTGAAATCGCTTCCAGGACATTCGTTTTGCCGGCCCCGTTGGGACCCAGCAGCAGATTGATAGCGCCCAAATCAGTGTAACGTTTATCCGCGATATGCCGAAAATGCGAGAGGGTAAGCTGTTGCAACATGTGCGTTCTATATGTTGCAGAACGCCTGTAAAGTAAAGCCGAGAATTACCCGATATTCAGCGATTTGGATTCCTTGCGTAACGGATTATGCCAGCGTTGTGCATAGTTTTGTGCTGTGTGCAGATTGAAAATATGGCTCTCATAAGCCTCTTCAACCGAGACCGGCTCGTCGCCAAAGCCAAAATCATCACGGGTCAACGGCCCGCTGCACCAATCTGTCGCGGGATTGAGTATGACATCCAGGGGCGTAGATGACAGGTTGGTAACAGGTTTAATTGCCGCACCAATGCCCACAGCGAAGGGATGGTAGGCAATCGAAGCGCCGGGCCAGACCTGACGGCCATTAAGCGTTTGCAGGGCAGCGTCCTCATCCAGATTTTCGGTTTCTTTTAAATTGGTCAGCAATTGCTTTTGCAAAAAGTACAGATAAAAAACCCGGTCTGTTGCGTTCAATGCCGACATGTCGCACAAATGGCTGTGCATGTTCACAGATGGATCAGATTGGCTAACCAATAGGGTCTCCTACAGCAGGTGACAATGTGGTGAAGCAATGTTATTAGTCTAGCGCCTCCCTTCGCGGTTGCAACATTTTTGTGGCGCGGTAAAATCAGGGTTGAAACAGATATTCAACCGCATTGGATACACCCATGAAACTGACCATCAATGTCGATTGCACCCCTGACGAAGCCCGCACGTTTATGGGGTTGCCCGATGTCAAACCGTTGCAGGACGAAATGATGAATATCATGCGCGACAAAACGCTTGAGAACCTTAAATTGATGGAGCCCGACAAGATGACCCAGATGTGGGGATCCTTTATGAATCAGGGGATGAGCCAGGGCATGGCGAACATGCAGGATTTCTTCGGCAAGATCATGACGACCGCCGCATCAAGCCGCGCGAATGCGGGTGCGGCGAAAGCAAAGAAGTAGATTGCTTTAAGCGGTCAGCTTCTGTCCAAGGCCAAATATTCTCTTGAAACGATTAGTGATCGAATTTTGCTCTGCAAGTTTTTTCAAATTTTGCCGCTGTTCAGCAATCTTTTCAGGATTAGCTAATGTTTGTTTGGTTGCTGTTTTAAGAGACGTTTGAAAAGCAAGAGCAAGATTTCCACTTTTCTCTACGTCATTAAATGAAAATAAATAATGATTTTGTGAATTACATTCCGCAGCATACATACGATCATCACCAATAACGATAGCACCAGAATGTGTTGATTGATTAGGGTTGAAATTTTGTGAAGCAACCATTGGTAACTCATCGGTCAGGTAGATATGAATATGATCATTATATTCATGCGATGTCGCATATGTCTTGAGCGTGTCAATGACTGTGTTTGATTGTTCAAAATTATCCGCATTTGTCAACAGTGTGATATCCCCTTTGCCTGTAATAAACGATATTAAAACAGCTTCCAAAGGTTTGGTGTTATAAGCGGTATGCGTTAAGTCGAACGCTGCAATTTGCAAATTATTTTTCGACTGACGTATAATATTGTAAGCCAAGACAGCACTGTGATCGGTCCCATCGCACCTAGAAGAAAGCAACTGCTCTTGTTTATTAGCTATGGAGTATACGGCGCTTTGCCAGCGCAAAAATTTGACTTGCTGTTTTTCGTCCGGCGTTCCGGGATGCATGTCGTATGCATGCCTTAGTGTGCAAACATAGTCTCTATTAGCATCAAAAACGTTTTCGTCATGCATGCCAAGTCTCCTCGTTTAATTATGGATAACTCAAAATCACCTGTTGTACAAGCCTGTCACAACGCTTTTTTCCTGTTATCCTGCGGCCCATGCAGACATTAATTCCCAACGACACCATCATGGCCCTGTCCACGGCGACGGGTGGTACGTTGGCAATCATCCGCGTGTCGGGGCCGGGGTCGGCCGGTGCCATCACGTCATTGACGCGCAAACCGTTGCCACCGCCGCGCTTCGCCCAATTCGCGCAATTGTTTCATCCGGTTTCGGGACAATTGCTGGACGAGGGGTTGTGCCTGTATTTCAAAGCACCCAATACCTTTACGGGAGAAGACATTGCGGAATTTCAATTGCATGGCGGGCGCGCCGTCATTCAAAAAATCCTCACGGCTTTAAAAGACAGCAATGCTGATATGCGTTACGCCGAACCTGGTGAATTTTCCAAACGTGCATATTTAAATGGAAAAATCGATCTGACCAAAGCCGAAGCGATTGCCGATCTGGTCGCCGCCGAAACCGATGCGCAAGCGGAAATTGCGGCCAACCAACTGGGTGGCGGGCTGTATATTTTATACGAAGGCTGGCGCGATCAGGTCATTCGTATTCTGGCTTATGCCGAAGCCTATATTGATTTCGTCGATGAAGAGGATGTGCCGCCCGATGTTTTTGCGGCTATCACACCACAGTTAGATCAATTAATTGCAGACCTGCAGCATCATCTGGACGACAAAGGTCTGGGTGAACGGTTGCGCGACGGGTTTGTTGTTCCCATTATTGGTGCGCCAAACGCTGGGAAATCCAGTCTGCTCAATGCGCTGGCGAAACGCGATGTTGCCATTGTCACACCACAAGCGGGAACGACGCGTGACATTATCGAAGTGCCATTGAACCTAGGCGGACTACCCGTGATTTTGGTTGATACGGCGGGATTGCGTGAGACGGATGATATCATCGAAGCGGAGGGCATTCGCCGCGCGCGGGCGCGTGTGGCCGATGCAGATCTGGTGTTGGCCTTATTCGATGGCACACAAGAACGCGATTTGGAAACAGCGTCATTGATTGATGGTTCAACACTGGTTGTGCAAACCAAAGCGGATCTGGCAAACATCACACCGGATGCACAGACGTTAGTGATCAGCACAACAACAGGTGAGGGGATTGATCAATTGTTGCAGGCGATCACCACACAATTGCAACAGAAAACACAACGCGCCACCGGCGCACCACTCCTCACGCGCGCGCGTCATCGTGATACTGTGCATGAAGCCGCGCAAGCGTTAGAGCGTTGCCGTAGCGGCATGGATCAGCCGGAGCATACACCGATTGAATTAGTTGTCGAAGATTTACGCATCGCCGCGCGCAGCTTGGGCCGCCTGACCGGCCGCATCGATGTCGAAGATTTGCTCGACGTCATTTTTCGTGATTTTTGTATCGGGAAGTGAATTAGCTCGACATGTGGAAGCCAGGTCCAACTTTTTTAATTGTATCAGAATTTTCATGCGATTTATTCTGAGTGAATAAGCCAGCAGCATGATCGGTATTGCGCGTATCAGTTGCTACATGCTGACCATTCTTTAAACCCACTGTTTGTAGTTTACGCGTATATTTCGGAACAGCAGCACCATAAAATTGTTCTAATGCCTTACGATAATCATTTCCCATGACCACTCCTGTTTATGATCCGTAGCATGGTATTGGATTCTGTTAAAATAGCAAGCGAATTTTCTGGAAAAATCAGCCTATGTGTGATAGCGTCCCTAAATGATAAACTCTTCCCAATCTTACGACGTCATCGTCATCGGTGGCGGCCATGCTGGCACCGAAGCCGCAGCTGCAGCTGCGCGGACAGGCGCCAAGACCTTGTTATTGACGCATAACATTGAAACGATCGGCGTCATGTCGTGCAACCCGGCCATTGGCGGCTTGGGCAAGGGACATCTGGTGCGTGAGATCGATGCGCTGGATGGATTGATGGGCAAGGCGATTGACCGGGCTGGCATCCAGTTTCGTATGTTGAATGCCTCAAAAGGTGCTGCCGTCCGTGGGCCGCGCGCGCAAGCTGACCGGAAGCTCTATCGCAACGCTATTCAAAATTTATTAAAGCAACAAGGGAATTTAACGCTGGCCGGTGGTGGTGCAGATGACTTCATCATCGAGAATGGGCCCGAAGGTCGGACCCGCGTCGTCGGTGTTGTCGATGGACATGGTAATAGGTTAAGCGCGAAGGCTGTCGTCTTGACGACCGGCACATTTCTACATGGCATTATTCACCAAGGCGAAACGCAAACACCGGGTGGCCGGGTGGGTGAAGCCCCAACCGTGAAACTGGCTGAAAGTCTGTTGGCCTTCGGTTTGCGGCAGGGACGCTTGAAAACCGGAACACCGGCGCGTCTGGATGGGTCGACCATCGACTGGTCAGTCTGTGAAGAACAGCCGGGCGACAAGCCGCCAACGCCGTTTTCGTTTCTGAACGCATCTGTCGATGTACCACAAATTTCCTGTTACATTACGCATACCACGCTCCACACACATCAGATTATCAAGGATAATCTGCATCGTTCACCAATGTATTCCGGGCAGATTAGTTCGTCCGGGCCACGCTATTGCCCGTCGATTGAGGACAAAATTGTGCGCTTTGCTGACAAAGAACGTCACCAGATTTTTTTGGAACCGGAAGGTCTGGACGATAATACAGTCTATCCCAATGGCATTTCGACGTCATTGCCCGTTGATGTGCAGGATGCATTGATCCGTTCCATCAAGGGGTTAGAAAACGTGGTCGTCAAGCAATATGGCTATGCGATCGAGTACGATTATGTTGACCCGCGCGAATTGGATAACCGGTTGGCGGTTAAAGCTGTGCCGGGATTGTATCTGGCGGGCCAGATTAATGGCACAACCGGTTATGAAGAAGCGGGTGCGCAAGGGGTAATCGCTGGTGTCAATGCGGCTTTGGATGCACGCGGCACAGGTGAAACCTTTACCCTCGACCGCGCGACCGCCTATATGGGTGTGTTAGTCGATGACCTCATCAGCCGCGGCGCACCAGAGCCTTATCGCATGTTCACATCTCGTGCCGAGTACCGTTTGTCCTTACGCGCCGACAATGCCGATCAGCGCCTAACCGATAGAGGAATTGCCATTGGTTGTGTGGGGATTGCTCGTCAAAACGCATGGGGCGAGAAATCCGCAAAACTGCAACAGGCCCACGACATGGTGCATGGCCTCAACGCGACGCCGAACCATCTGGCGAAATTTGGCATTGCGATTAATCAGGACGGTACACGCCGGACGATCGCAGAGCTGCTCAGCTATCCACATGTGACATTCGACATGCTGCTCCCGATCTGGCCAGAGCTTGGCACAGTGGAACCAGCTATTGTTGAGCAAATCAGTATCGATGCCCAATATAGCGGTTATCTGCAACGCCAGGACGCAGATATTCACGCCTTCCGCAAAGATGAAGGCTTGGTTTTGCCAGAAAATCTGGATTACACCCAAATCGGCAGCCTGTCGACCGAATTGCGTTTGAAATTGGCGGCGGCTAAACCCACCACCCTTGGCGCAGCAGGCCGCATCCCCGGTGTGACCCCAGCAGCCTTAACCGCCTTGTTGCGCTATGTGCGTAAACCGGCGCAAAAACAGACGGACGCCGCTTAATTAATATATTGAATTTCAATATAAAAAGGGCAAATGTTTCACGTGAAACATTTTCAGTCAAGAACTCTTGCGCATACTAAAGTGTGATTATTCTCTGGAGCTATCCCACAAATCGCCTAGTGATTTGTCTGTGATATTCTCAGTATACATATATACTTATACTATCAATATATTATCAAGCATATTTTGTGAACCACTTTTTTAATCAGATTGTAACGAGATCCTAAAGACTGCCGCTGCGCAATTTTTCCACTATGGCAAAATCTGGGATGGTGATGGAGAGATGATACCAGACATGGTTTATCAAGGATGCGGCTTTACAAATGCGCCACTTCGTGTAACATATTGAAATCAATATATAAAAGGGCAAATGTTTCACGTGAAACATTTTAGATTTCAGGAACAAAAAGGTACACAACGCTTCATGGTGATTGATTCCAAGTCATTGAAATACCTGCAAGAAATACCAAATGTTTCACGTGAAACATTTTTGGAACGCGTTGTCTCGCCACTGGAGGCCTATGTCTCTTTAACACTGGAATGGCAAAAAGCGATTAATTTAATCAGTCCGGCGACAATCCCCGATATCTGGTGGCGTCACATTATTGATTCGGCGCAACTCTTCTCCCTTATTCCATCCCATACCAAAAGCATTCTGGATATCGGCAGTGGTGGCGGATTTCCAGCCATTGTCCTATCTATCCTGGCTGATAATCAAGTTGCCTTTACCTTGGTCGAGAGCGACCGGCGCAAATGTATTTTCTTGCGCGAAGCCATACGGGTAGCCAGGCTTCAAAATATAACCATTATTACAGAAAGGGTTGAAAAATTGCCAGCGCAGACGTTTGATTTGGTCACAGCGCGGGCTTTGGCGACAACACAGCAATTAATGGATTGGGCTGGTCCTTATTCAAACCGATTTCTGTTCCCCAAAGGTGAGCAAGCCGATACCGAAATTACTGATCAGCTGCTTAAGTCCTATAAAATAGAAACATTTCAATCGGTTACAGATAAAAAAGCAAAAATTTTACGATTGGAAAAGCTTTGACTTCTCAGTACGGTTTGAGTACGGTAAATATTATGAATGATACCCCGTCTCCTTTGGGCTTAGCCCAGCGTGTTTTTCAGGGCCGGATCGTAGCCGTCGCCAATCAGAAGGGCGGCGTAGGTAAAACCACCACAACGGTCAATCTGGCCACAGCTTTGGCTGCCGTTGGTAAAAACGTTTTAATTGTTGACCTCGACCCACAAGGCAATGCATCAACCGGATTGGGGATTGACCGGACACAACGCGATATCGGCTCATACGATATTCTATTTGCTGAAAAAACTGTCGAACAGGTGATGTTATCCTGCAAGGTACCACGTCTGTTTGTGGCGCCCAGTTCCGTGCATTTGTCAGGCGCCGAAATCGAGCTGGTCAATGAAGATCGTCGCGAATATCGCTTAAGTGATGCGTTGCATCAATCGTCTATGGATATCGATTACGTCCTGTTGGATTGCCCGCCCTCTTTGAATTTATTGACATTAAACGCGTTGGTTTCGTCCGACGCTATTTTGGTGCCGCTGCAAACGGAATTTTATGCGCTGGAAGGTCTTAGCCAGCTGATTAAAACGATCGAGCGCGTCAAGCGCAGCTTTAATCCGTTGCTGGAATTGCAGGGTATCGTTCTGACGATGTACGACAAGCGCAATGCATTGAGCGGCACGGTCGAAGATGATGTGCGCAGTTTCTTTGGCGACAAAGTGTATCAGACTGTGATTCCGCGCAACGTGCGTGTATCGGAAGCACCAAGTTACGGGTTGCCCGTGCTGGTCTATGATTTGAAATCAACCGGCGCGCAGGCCTATGTGCAATTGGCCGGTGAATTTTTGAAACGTGAGAAACAATTTGTTGCACCGGAAAACCCACACGCTGCGCAACCTGAAAAAGCCATCGCTTAAGAGGATATCACCATGGAACAGAAAAATAATAAACGATTGGGCCGTGGGTTGAATGCCTTGTTCGGCGATGACGAACAGCCGCAATATAATGTGGCCTATGCCGGTGATGCAGCGACGACAGCCAAAGTCAACAATAACGATGCAAACACTGGAGCGACACCAAAAAATCAGGCCCAAAATAATCAGCAAGGCGTTTTGCGTGTACCGATCACCGCCTTGCAAGCCAGCCGTTTTCAACCGCGCCGCACCTTTAACGATGACAGTTTGATCGAGCTAGCGGAAAGCATGAAACAGCACGGCGTGTTGCAGCCCTTGATGGTGCGCGCATTGGATATGCCAGCAGACAATGGCGCAACCTATGAAATTATTGCGGGTGAACGCCGCTGGCGCGCCGCGCAACTGGTGCCGTTGCATGAGCTGCCGGTGATCGTGCGCAGCTTTACGCCGGAACAGGCACTGCAGATTGCGCTGATTGAAAACCTGCAGCGCGAAGATTTAAATCCGGTTGACGAAGCGCAAGGCTATCAACGCTTGTTGGATGAATACCAATATACGCAAGACGATCTGGCGCAGATCATCGGTAAATCCCGTTCGCATATCAGCAACAGCTTGCGCATGCTGACGCTGGACAGCACGTTGCTGGATTTACTGACCAGCGGCAAATTGACGGCGGGCCACGCGCGCGTGTTGATCAAAGCGAAAGACCCGCAAGCGTTGGCCGACACGATCTTGAAACAGAATTTATCGGTGCGCGACGCCGAGAAACTGGCGCAGATTGAAGCGAATAAATATCGCGGGAGTGACCGTCACCCGTCCAGTGTAAAAACTGTAACAGGAAAAATAGCTGGTCAGGTGAACAATGCAGCAGCAACCGGCGGCCCGAAAACGGCGGATATTCTGGCACTGGAAAAATCGATCAGTGACATGTTGGGCTTGAGCGTCGAGATCGAAACCGGCAAAGGAAATGCCGGACGCATCGCGATCGGTTATAAAAATCTGGATCAGTTGGACGATGTGTTGCGGCGGTTGAGCCGGTAAGCAATATCTGATTAAACTGGGCGGATAATATGATTTTTGTTTTTTTAACTGCAACGTTATTTATGACCTGGCTAATCCGTTTGGGCTGGCGTTACGTTTTAACACGTCTGACAACCATTCAGGCTTACCATAAAATTATAGTGGCTAATACGCTGTCAATCGGCTTGATCGTCATCATTGGTGGTTTTGGTTTTGCAAGTAAACAAGAGGTATTTAATCCTCTGTTGCCACTTCTGCTGTATGGCGCACCGCAACTGTTCTGGCTGATCTGGGACGTAGTGCGTTATCGTGCCGCCGTCAAACAGCATCTTCCTTAAAAACAAATGGATGATCGTCACTATCATATTCATGCTTTGAAACATGACGGCCGGATCGCTAAAGAATTTCCGGGTGAAATATTTATCGGTGAATTTGACAATTGCCTAGTCTATTGGGCGGATAAGGGAAAAACCGTTACAGAAGTTAAAAAGCAAACAACATGGGTGACACATTACAGCCGATATGCGGTATTTCCCAAAGACGCTTATTACAATCTCTTTATTGTCGAAAAAGAAAACGGCCCGGAATATTATTGCAATCTGGCGTCACCACCGACTGTGAGCAAAACTATTTTGTCTTATGTCGATTATGATGTGGACATTATGTTGTCACCCGACGGTACTGTGTCTGTTCATGATCTGGCAGAATTTGAAGAGCGCATCGGGTTGTATCATTACTCAGATGCAATTGTTAAAATAATCCGCAAAACACAAGCATTTGTTGAAAGAGTCATGACCCAACGGGCTGGATATTTTAGTGCCGAATTTTATGAGACGATTGTGAAAGCCAGACGCACATGATCTTTAGAATACTATAGAATAAGACATTAAACTTATTATGTCGTTGATATTTGATCGATTTATAATAGGTTGCATCGGCTAAATCAGTGAATATGATGTAGTATGAATTTTCTGACAACTCAAAAACCATGACGTTATTACACTAAACTAGGAGAAACTCAAAATGAAAATTATAATTAGCCTCATTTTGGGTTTTATTCTTGGCTTTGGTTTTAAGGCATACAAATGGGGTTTGCCTGTATCGCATGTTTATACTCTTTATCAAGTCAATACAAATCATCCTGAGTTGCCGGCGCGGTTACATTTAGCAACATTTGACTCTCGCCAAGTTAAAAGAATTGAAGCTGGTACAAATGCAACCTCTTTTAATCAACATGAATGTGAATTGTTCCGTGATTTATTTGTCCGCGGTGCGCAATCTGCGAATGTGAAAGTGAATGCTTTTTGCGAACAGGGGTACGTGACATATCAATAACTTTATTATACATGTATCAAAATATTAGCTTTTAATCGCGCGAAAATTTTTATAAATGATTCCACAATCCGCCATCGAACAAGACGTTGATCTCATCATGTGGTCGATGCGGTTGTGCACTGTCTTGCGCTATCATGAACAATTCTTCTGGCAAACTGAAACCAAACGCACCCTGGCTGCGCTGGAGCTGGACGCGAAAACAGAAGATGGGATTGCTGTTCCGCGCAGTGAATCTGTCGCGGACCATTCGTGGCATATGGCGGATATGGTATTGCTGCTGGGGCCGCGTTTTCCGGAATTGGATATCGGGCGCTGTGTCATGTTGGCTGTGATACACGACAAGTTGGAAATCATCACAGGTGATTACGATCCGACCGGTCAAAATGGAACGGGTCATGATGCGCATGCCTTTAATGCGCAGAAAAAGGATGCCAAAGATGCAGCTGAAAAACAGGCGATGACAAATTATCTGTCGCGTGTCAATGATGGCGCGCGAGCCTTGCAGGAAACGTTGTTGCAAGAGGCTATGCATCTGCAATCATTGGAAAGCCGGTTTATCAAAGCGCTCGACAGGCTGCAGGTTTTCGCTTACGTGATCCAGCGCAAAGCCGGTGTGGTGGATGACGCGATGATCATTTTCATGCTAAAATATCTCAGCAGCTGCAACACACATTTCCCGCCGATCAAACCGTACTATGATTGTTTCGTGCGACGTTTGCTGGAAAGTATTGCCGACCGGCGTGGAGTTTTAGTACAAGCATTACAAACGCAATTTAACACAATGTCTTATGTGGCGTAATATATAACAGCAGTGTACTTTACGCGACAGTAGGTGTTATGCTTGTTGACGGCTCAACAATATCAGTCGGCAGATGTTTGATCCGAAAATCACTCAATGCAGTTTTTAACTGCGATAGTTGTACAGATGGTGGCGCTTCAACCGTCTGGCAGCATCGTTCAATGAAATCAGCAGTCTGTGCATATAATATTTGGGGCTGGTATAGATTAGGATCTAATTTATGCTGGTGTGATGGGATTAAATCGTTGTAAATTATCGCATAAAATTCAGTTAAAGCTGCTGGAGATGTTCGTCGGCCAGGTAACGGCCCGAACAGCTGCTGATCTGGTCGGTATCAACTATCATACGGCCCACTTGTTTTATCATAAATTGCGTGTCCTGATCAGCGATAAAATGATCGATGAAGAGCCATTCGACGGCGAGATTGAGCTTGACGAGAGTTACTTTGGCGGTGTCCGAAAGGGCAAGCGAGGCCGAGGTGCTGCCGGCAAGGTTCCTGTTTTCGGCCTGCTCAAGCGGGGTGGTAAAGTCTATGCCGCCATGGTCGACGATACAAAAAGCCGGACGCTCATGCCGGTTATACGCCGTAAAATCCAGCCTGATAGCATCGTCTACACGGACAGCTATCGTTCGTATAACGTGCTAGATGTCTCTGAGTTTAAACATTATCGCATCAATCACAGCGAACTGTTCGCTGATAAAACTAATCACATCAATGGGATTGAAAACTTCTGGAATCAATCAAAACGAGTTTTGCGCAAATACAACGGCATCCCGAAACAGAACTTCGCTTACTTCCTTCAGGAATGTGTCTTCCGCTTCAATTACGGCTCACCCAAAAGCCAGCTGACAACTCTCAAGCTATGGGCTAAACTCAGCTAATCTATACCAGCCCCTAATATTTTTGTCGCTTCTGTCACAAAATTCTCCAGGGCCGGATTGATGATGACTTGATTATGCAACTTTTGCCAAAATTCCGCGCGGATTGCAAGAGTAAATTCTATGTTGCAAATACGCTTGCTGTGTCGCCTTTAATTTTTAAGACCCCCGATAAAACTCCACCACGTCGCGGTCCAGCATAATGTCGCGCGGGCGGATGGGTTGGCGTAAGGAGATGCCTTCCAGGGTGCGGCAGCGGGAGAGGGCGACGTAGGTCTGGCCGTGCGCAAACGCGCCACCGCCTAGGTCGATATTGACGCGGTCGAAGGTTTTGCCCTGCGCCTTATGGATCGTCATGGCCCACGCCAGTTTGAGCGGGTATTGGCTGAAACTGCCCTGCACGGTCTCCGTGATTTTGCCGGCGGCATTGTCGAACGCATAGGCGAATTTTTCCCAGGTCACGGGTTGCAACGGATAAACCTCGTCATCGATTTTGACCCACACTTCGTCGCTATCCAGATGTGCAATCGTGGCCAGTGTGCCGTTGACCCAGCGCTTGGCACTGTCGTTATTCAGCATCATCACCTGCGCGCCTTTTTTCAGGCGCAGCGATGTTTCAACAGGCGCGACCTCGTCATTGAACTGACCCTCAACCTTGGCAACAAATTGGTGTTCACGGGTTTTCAGCAAGGCCAAATGGGATAGATTGATTTCTTCGGCGGTCTGCACGCGTGAGGTGAGTGTGATGGCGGGATGTTTATCATCCGTTTCAATCGACACACCGACACGCTGGTTAAGAATTTCCAGGTCGTCAGACGTGAAGCTTTGGTCCCGCAGGGCATTCAACAGATATAAAAAACCCTCGTCGCTTTGGCGGAACACCTGGCGCAATTCGATGCGCTCTGGTGCGATCTCGGTATAGGCCGGCGCGTTAAAAAAATAGGCCCCGCCATAATGCTGATCGAAATAATCCGCAACGTCGCGCTGTACGACAGGCGGCAACTGGAACACATCGCCAAAGAAAATCATCTGCACGCCGCCGAACGGCTGTGTGGATTCGCGGTGCATGCGCAAAGACAAATCGATGGCCTGCAACACATCGGCGCGCACCATGGAAATCTCGTCAATCACGATAGTGTCCAACGCCTGGATGACTTTCATCTGCCGGTGATTTTTGCGGACCTGGTCGGGTGTAATCAATTTGGGTGGCAGCAGAAAAAAGGAGTGAATGGTTTGTCCACCGATATTAATCGCAGCCAGACCGGTTGGGGCCAGGACGACGATTTTCTTGCGCGTTTGCTGGCGGAACAGATGCAGCAAAGTCGATTTTCCGGTGCCGGCACGGCCGGTGATAAACAGCGCGTCATGGCTCATCTCCATGCGCTGCAACGCCTCCTGAAAATCAGGTGTCAGCGTGAGATTAGCGGGCGTGCGCACGGCGTGATTGAGAGACGACATAAGGTTTAGTGTGCCGGTCTTCGCTGCGGCTGGCAATTGATATTATGGACGCGGTGTCCAAGGATAATTAGCAGACGCAGGGTAATATGGACCATTTTTATGAAGATTTTCAAAGTAACGATCTGCGTGTTGTGGCGGCACGGCAGAGCCACTGTTGATCTCTCTGTTCGTTGTATTTTGTGTCGGATAATCGGGAGAAAAATTCGGCAGTATTTTATACGCATACGGATATTTTCCATGCACACCATGTGCAAAGGGCATCACATCAAATTTTGCGCTGGCCGCTGTTGTGTCACGTCCGATAACCGAATGCTTATCTTTTGTGAGTTTTGGCTGTTGTGCCAACACGGCTTGGGCGGCCAGCAAAAATGTGGTCGCGGCCAGGGCAGCGTTGCGAACAAAAAATGAGTTTGTCATGCAAAAATCCTTTTGCCCCACTCTGGCGGAATCGACAAAATATGTCAATGGTTTACGGCAGCCGTTCCGCTTCATCGATCAGCATAATGGGAATGCCATCACGGATGGGAAAGGCCAGTTTTGCGGCGTCCGATAACAGGCGCTGATTGGTGGCGTCATAGCGCAACAGTGTTTTGGTGATGGGGCAAACCAGCAGTTCCAGCAAAGCCGGATCAGTTTTCGATGCAGGATCAGAGGGTGTGGACATGGGGCAAAGGTCGCTTTAATTCAAACAGGTGGTGCGGTCATGATGCGGTGTCTGGGTCGCCATAGCAATCTCCAGCATTTGCACCAGCATTTCACAACGTTCTAAAACGCTAGCCGCTTCCAGCAAGGATTGTTTTTCAGCACTGTCTAATGGCGCGATCATGGCAAGCAGTGTGAAAAACCGGTCTTCAGAAATGCTCGCGACTTGATCCCAATCAACGCTGAGCTCCTCGCGCGCCAGGAACCTGGTCAGCAACTCTTTCAAACTGCTGCGGCACAAATGCGCGGGCAGGGCATCACACGGGTCCTGATCGGCGGTGTACGGCGTCCAGTCGGGCAGGCCCAACAAAAAATGATCGTCCGTCAATTGCGGCGGTGTGTGCAACGTAAAACGGCTGATGCCGCGCAAGGTGATCAAGTAACGCCCGTCATCCATTTCCTGGTAGTGTGTGATACGGCCCGCACAGCCAACACTGTAAAGTTGACAGGGTGACATTTTTGGCGCGGCGGCCCGCGGCTGAATCATGCCAATCATGCGGTCGGTGCGTAAGGCCCATTCCGTCATCGCCAAATAGCGCGGCTCGAAGATATTCAACGGCAGCTCCGCCCCCGGCAACAGCAAGGCGCCGCGCAACGGGAACAGCGGAAGATGCGTCGGCAACCCGGTGCCGGTTGGGGAATTTTTGTGGGCCATAGACTAATGGATATAAAACACGGCGGCCATTGATCAAGCATCAGCCAGCGTTAACGGCATAATCAGTGGCGGATGACCAGTACTGTCCAGAAACTGCACGAGGTCAGGTGTGACGATCACAGTGGATTGCGTATTGTGCAACAGGTGAAACACGGCATGTGGCTGGGTCAGCAGAAAGCTGTCCAGAATAACGGTGATGCGTGGCGGTGTATCGAACAGAGCAGCAAGGGGTGTGAGCGACCCCGGTGTGACATGCAACAACTCCGTCATGATCTCCGGTTTGGCAAACGAGAAACGCGGCGTGACCAGTCTGTCTGACAGATATTTCAGGTCAATCACCGTTTCATCCGCGGCCGATACCAGCCAGATCTGGCCGGTTTTATTCGTTAACAGCAACGACCGGCAGTGGGTGCCGGGAATGACCGTTTTCAGAAAATCGCTTTCCGCCATCGTGAAAGACGGGCGGGTGATCATAGGTGGTGGTGGCAATGCCCAGTTCATCGAATTGTGTATACAACGCCTGTTGATCAGCGGTCAGGCCGGTCAGGGGGCTTAAAGTCACAGACGATGCAGATTGGGGCTGGGCCACGCGCATAAAATTTTCCACAAAAAGGACTTGTCTTTTGGTTCGTTACGGATAAGATGCCATTTCAAATCGCAAGCCGCAAGGCATTGCGGGTGTAGCTCAGGGGTAGAGCGTCACCTTGCCAAGGTGAAAGTCGAGGGTTCGAATCCCTTCACCCGCTCCAATTTTTCTTTAGGGGCTGGTATAGATTAGCTGAGTTTAGCCCATAGCTTGAGAGTTGTCAGCTGGCTTTTGGGTGAGCCGTAATTGAAGCGGAAGACACATTCCTGAAGGAAGTAAGCGAAGTTCTGTTTCGGGATGCCGTTGTATTTGCGCAAAACTCGTTTTGATTGATTCCAGAAGTTTTCAATCCCATTGATGTGATTAGTTTTATCAGCGAACAGTTCGCTGTGATTGATGCGATAATGTTTAAACTCAGAGACATCTAGCACGTTATACGAACGATAGCTGTCCGTGTAGACGATGCTATCAGGCTGGATTTTACGGCGTATAACCGGCATGAGCGTCCGGCTTTTTGTATCGTCGACCATGGCGGCATAGACTTTACCACCCCGCTTGAGCAGGCCGAAAACAGGAACCTTGCCGGCAGCACCTCGGCCTCGCTTGCCCTTTCGGACACCGCCAAAGTAACTCTCGTCAAGCTCAATCTCGCCGTCGAATGGCTCTTCATCGATCATTTTATCGCTGATCAGGACACGCAATTTATGATAAAACAAGTGGGCCGTATGATAGTTGATACCGACCAGATCAGCAGCTGTTCGGGCCGTTACCTGGCCGACGAACATCTCCAGCAGCTTTAACTGAATTTTATGCGATAATTTACAACGATTTAATCCCATCACACCAGCATAAATTAGATCCTAATCTATACCAGCCCCTTTCTTTAAATTATATTTAGGAAAGAGCGGCTTAGATCGGGGAAACGGTCTAAGGGAAAATCACATGCGTATTATAAAAAATAGTCGCGATCTTATTACGCTCAGTCGCGATCTGTGGCGGCGAAACCCGTCGCCGGACACTGTCGCGCGGGTGACAGATTTCACGCGCGGGGACTTGGCGCTACTGGTACTGTTAAAACTGATCCCAACGTTGATCGTTACCCTAATTATCGTCAACAGTCCTCAGATAATGGTTGCGTTGGGCCATGGTGCGCCGATCGCTAAAAGTGTGTTTGCTATCGGATTTGTCTTGGGCTTTGGTGTGATTTGGGCGTTGCAATATTATCTGGGGCCGTTGCTGTTTCGCCTGTTGTATGTGTTGGCTGGCAAGCCATTGAACGGTGCGCAAGGCCGCACCTTGTTTGCAACATTTTCGCTGATTGAATTACCGGTATTGCCACTGATCGCGTTGTCGGCCTTGCTAGGACGTCTGTATCCCAACACATCCATCTATGCGTCATTTGTCTATGTCGCGAATTTGCCGATTTTGTATCTCTATGCACAAACCGTGAAACGCTATCGTCAAATAAAAGGCTGGCAAACTCTGTTGGCGCTCCTCTTGTATCCGATGATCTTTTTTGGCTGTATCGGATTTGTACAGGGATTGAAAACGCCTGATCTTGAATCAAAGGCGCATATTGCGCGAATGCTGAAAGATAAAAACTATACTGCCGCACAGCAGGAGACCGAACAGCGCATCGATGAAGAAATTGCCGACGGGAAAATAGCAGCAGCAGTTTATGATTCGCAGTTGCTGGCACAGATTCAAGATGAGCGTTTAAAGCAGCCTGTACAAGCTGAGCATACCTTGCGGCAGGCGTTAAAGTTGCTCGACGGCGATACGACCAAGGAAAGTGCAACCCTGCAGGCGCAGCTGTACCGGGGGATTGCCTTGATTTTTGATGCGCAAAACAAGCATGCCGAAACGCGCGAGAATTTCGCGTTAGCGCTGGATGCGGCAAAAGTCGGCGATGACGAAGATCTTCTGGCGACATTATTGATCGATGCGGGAATTGAAGCCGCACATGTCAAAGAGTATAGCCGTGCGATGGAATATTATAATGAGGCTTTGTCACATCAGGATCAAACGAGTGAAGCCAATAAGTTGCAGGTGTATAATAATATGGCGTGGGAAATGACTGAACGGGGTGATTTTAAAAATGCACGCATCTATGGCGACAAGGGCATGGCGTTAGTCAAACGTATTCCAGATGACGAAACAGTGCCCGCTTTACAAGACACCATGGCGGTAATCGAATTACATGACGGGAACAATGCGGCGGCGTTGGCGTTGAGTGAAAAATCACTAACTGTACCAACCATACCGGCACATACCGCATCACGGTTGGTAACCCATGCACACGCCTTGGCACGCAATGAGCAAATGGACAAAGCCTGTCCGGAACTGGCCAAAGCAATCGGGTTGTATCAAAGTGTTGGCGAAGCCGACGATGATATTGCCAAGGCGCAAGCGGTTCAGCATGAAGTTGGTTGCGCCCCGTAATTACACCACACACTGCCGGCACAAACCCAGCACTTCAATAAACGTCTGCCGCATGGTGAAACCGGATTTTTGGGCGGTGGCGGTGAGGGCGCGGGCGGCGGTGTCAGCTGAGATTTCCGTGACGTCGCGGCAGGTTTCGCAGATAAACAGCTGGCTGACATGAGCGCTCTCCGGATGGATGCAGCCGATATAGGCATTCAAACTGGCGATATGATGAATCAGTTTTTGTTCTTTGAGAAAATCCAGCGCACGATAGGTGAGGGGCGGTTGGTCGCGTCCGATCACATCCATGATATCGCTGGCGGTCAAAGCTTTGTGACTGTTCCACAAGAGTTGAAACACGTTGCGGCGTTGTTCGGTGAAACGCAACCCATTTTTGGCGCAATGTTGTTCGGCAAAGCGCACGGCGTCGGTCATGCAATGGGTGTGATGGGATTGGGCGCAGGTCATAAAGGATTATAACGGGCGAACCGCGGCTTTTCCACTCCTGACATGTGACATCCTGTTATGGACGTTCAGGCAACGGCCCAACAGGGCGGATATTTGGGTCACTGAATGGCGTTTTTTTGTCTGCGATCCAGACACCGCCCCATGAGTCCAGAAATAAACGTTCTGTTTGGCGCGCCGGCACAGGGGGATCCAGCAGAACATCTTGATGCCTGTCAGCATAACGCATCATTTCATCACGCGAAAAAACGTAAGCCACACCTAACCCAAGTGTGTATTCAAGCTCTGCCGGATTACTTGCCAGCTTTGTTCTTTGCTCTTCTTTTGCCCCACCTTGAAAGATTGTGGAGTAATGATACAAAGGCCGAGCTACATTCGATTTTTCAGGAGGTTCATCGTTCTGATATGCACCGATATACTTATCTGGATTTTGCGGCAGACGTTCTGCTATCTCTGCTGCCGTCAGTTGGTATAACGCGTCAAATTTTGTATTGCTATCAGTCATGATAATCTCCTTATCCTGCGGTCGATTTTAGAGGTTATTGGCATTCTGACAAGAAACAATGATAGCCGGGCAATGATTTTAACGTTAAAGTAGCCACATGCCCCGCCGCCGTGACCCGTTTGCTGATTTGCCGCCCGATGATCTGCACTTGTGGGACAAGGTGCGCAGGACGATTACGCCGTTAAAAGGGCAAAAAGATCGGTATGTGGCGCCGGTCAAGCCGGTGAAAAAAGAAGTACCAATGACGACCCAGACATTATTGCTGGACGTGGCAGTCAAACCAAAAGTGATAGCCGACTTGAGCTGGCCGCAGGATGATGAGGCACGCGTGTCACGCCCTGATCAAAAACGCATTAAGCAGGGTGCGTTGCGCCCGACCGCCAGCCTCGATCTGCATGGTATGACGGTGGCGCGCGCGGAAAAACAACTGACACAATTTTTAGTTCAGGCGCAACGTAACGGTCACGCATGGGTTGAAATTATCACCGGTCACGGACGCTTCAAACAAGGTGGCCATGGCGAGCGTGAAATTGGCGTGTTGAAACGCCTGCTGCCGGAATGGTTAAATGCACCAACGCATCGCGCATTGATCAAACGCGTGATTGCCGCACCACAAAGCCGGGGTGGCGCGGTATGGGTGGCGTTGCAGTGATCGAAAGTCGGCAGTCAGAAATCGATGTTGAGGAAATAATTCTGCGCGTCACAGAATGTTTAAAAGGCGACAACAGAATTTTAGCGGCATGGCTGGCCGGCAGTTATGGGCGCGGCGAAAAGGACGCTTATAGCGACTTTGATTTTGTTGCTTGTGTTGGATCAGTAGATGATCGACCCAACGTTTTTGAATTCATTGCGCAATCCGTCAAAACACAGTTTGATCTGATTTTGACCAAACAAATTGCACGCAGTCAGACACTCAATTGCATTACCCGCAATTGGCAGCGGATTGATATCACAGTCGTGACACTGGATGACTTACAGCAATACAACAAAAGTCAGATCAATATTTTGTTTGATAAGAATAATGTAATAGATAGATTGGCAGAGCGTATATCTCATACACCATCGCCTGATGAACAGGCACAACGTTTGAAGGCAGACACCGAAGAATTTATTCGGGTGTTGGGGTTGCTGCCGGTGGTTCTGGGACGTGAGGATTATGTGACAGCAATCTTGGGTGCGCAAATTTTAAAAGACAAGCTGATAAACTGCATGATCCTTGATCGGCAATTACCGTTTCAACGCGGCATGTTGAGTTTGAAACAGTCGCTGGGTGAAGGTTATTACCAGCAACTCGTTGCGTTGCCGCCATTGCTGGCGACGCGCGATGCGGTTATCGAAGCATATCGTGTTGTGGCTGAAATGTTTTTTCCATTGGCGAAAACATTGTATGCAAGATATGAGATGACTTGGCCAGAGGAATTTTATACTGCGACGTTGCAGCATATCAGTGAAACATTTGAAGAAGACCGGATTAATTAAGAGTAACAGTGAGATCCCGGATATTTTCTAACGAAAATTCCGGGATGACGAAGATTATAAATCCGACCTCTGATCTCTGATTTCTGACGTTCTGACTACACCGACAGATTCATCGTTTCACCATTGGCTACGGGAGCGGCTTTCGTCACAGCGACGCGGGCGGGGCGGAGGAGGCGGTCGTGGAGTTTGTAGCCGGTTTCCATGATGTACAACACGACACCGGGCGGGTGATCGGCGCTTGGCGTGTCGAACATGACTTCGTGAATTTGCGGGTCGAGTGTATCGCCGGGTTTGACGGCAATCGGGGTAACCCCCAGTTTGCCAAGCGCACCCAGCAATTCGTTTTGCGTGGCTTCGATGCCGCTCAATAAATTTAAGATCAGGTCAGATAATGTGGCGCGGTCGGTGACAGATGCCAAAGCGCGTTCCAGATTGTCAGCGACATGCAAAAATTGACGGGCGGCGTTGGTCAGGCCGTATTTGACCGCGTCTTCCTGGTCACGCTGGGCGCGTTTGCGCAGATTGTCCATTTCGGCGGCCAGGCGAAAGGATTTGTCTTTCCAGTTCGCGACTTCGTCCTGCAACGCTTGCAACGGATCGGCGGCGTTCGGGTCTTCACTGGTTTCGATGACCTGTTCGTTTTCGGCAAAGTCGCTGACGACGGTTTCATTGTTCAAGGTGTCGGTGTGTTGTGTCTCGGTCATGTGTGTCGTGCCTTGCCCTTTAAATGATGTGCTGGATGGTTTTTTAAATTTGAAAATATTGGTCATGTCGATCATCGCGGTTATCCCTGCAACATGCGCGTCAGCAGACGGGCGGTGAAATCCACCATCGGAATGATGCGGCCATAGGCCATGCGCGTCGGGCCGATAATGCCCAGTGCGCCGACCACCTGTTGCTGCTTATTTTTATAGGGCGCCACGATCAAACTGCAACCCGCCTGGTCGAACCAGACATTTTCCGCGCCGATGAAAATCTGCACGCCGTCGGCGGTTTGGGTTTGCTCCACCAGATTGAGCAAGGTCTGCCGCTCTTCCAGCGTATCGAGCAACCGCTGCAACCGTTCCAGCTCATCCAATTGTTTGACATCGTTGAATAAATGCGCGGTGCCGCGAATGATGACCGTGCCGTTGGCCGGGCTGTGCAAGGCATCCAGACCGTCAGTCTTCATAACACCCAGGCCCGCTTCAATCAGTTGCGCCGTGAGCTGGTCGATGTCGCTTTGCCGAGCGGTAATCTCCTGGCGGATGGTGGCGACGGCCTGGGTGATCGGCTGACCCTGCAGGCGGGCGTTGAGGTAGTTGCTGGCGCGTTGCAAAATGCTGGCCGGCAACGGCATAGGCATCTCGATCAAGCGGTTTTCAATCGCGCCATCCTGTTTCACCAGGACGGTCAGAATTTTCTGTGGGCCGGAACCGCCGCCACCCAAAGTCACAAATTCGATCTGCTGCAAGCCGCTGTTACGCGTCGGGGCTGCCACCAGCCCCGCACATTGCGACAGGCCGGAGATCAGCGTACTCACGCGTTCCAAGGTGTGTTGCACATTGTCATGGCCGTGTTCAATGCCCTGACTGGTCAGTTGCTGTTCGATCTCGCGTTGCTCGGCCGGCTTGAGTTGTCCAACCTCCAGCAGCCCGTCGACAAACAGGCGAACGCCAGCATTCGTGGGTAACCGACCGGCCGAGGTGTGTGGAGCAAACAGCAGGCCGGCCTCTTCTAGATCCGCCATCGCGTTGCGGATAGTGGCCGGTGATAAATCGGTACCGGCCCCATTCAATAATTTTGACAGGCTGCGTGACCCCACCGGTTCACCCGATGCCAGATACGCATCGACGGCCAGTTTGAATATCGTCTGAGAACGTTCGTTGAGGTCAGTGAGCAGCATGATGTGACTTTATCGAGTTTTGCGGGAATTGTCATGACAAAGGTTTATCGTATAGTGGCCTCATCGTTTTTATAAACACAGTTGAAAGAAATTCTCATGTCATCCTTGACCCGTTTCGCCGGCCGCGCGCCTGACAGCTTGCGCCTTATTTCCATCGACACCGGTGTAGCGAAATATGCTGAGGGGTCGTGTTTGATTAAATACGGCGATACGCATGTCTTGTGTACGGCGTCGGTTGAAGATAAAACGCCGCCCTGGTTGAAGGGCAAAGGCAAGGGGTGGGTGACGGCGGAGTATGCGATGTTGCCAAGAGCGACCCACCAGCGTACCGAGCGTGAGGTGAATAAAGGTCATCCATCCGGCCGGACGCAGGAAATTCAGCGTTTGATCGGCCGGGCGTTGCGCGCCGTGGTTGACCTCAAAGGGTTGGGCGAAATTCAGATCCGGCTGGATTGTGATGTCATACAGGCCGATGGCGGCACCCGGACGGCCTCGATCACGGGGGCGTATGTTGCCTTGCATCTGGCCTGCAATCACTTGATGAAAATCGGCATGTTGACGACGATGCCGTTGCGTGAACCGGTGGCCGCCGTGTCGTGCGGGCTGGTCAAAAGCCGTGATGGTACCATGACGGCCTTGCTGGATCTGGATTATAACGAGGACAGCACGGCGGAGGCCGACAGCAATTTTGTGATGACAGCCAGCCAGGGGCTGGTGGAAATTCAGGCCACCGCCGAGCAGGAACCCTTCACGGCGGCGCAATTCAATGACTTGATGGTGCTGGCGCAGAAAGGTGTGGCCGAACTGGTGGTAGCACAAAAGACAGCGCTTGGTATTTAAGGCAAGATTATCTGAGGGTATTGTTTAATACGGACGCCGCAATAGCTATTATCCTGTCAAATAACAATAAATTCGCTAAGATAGACTTGCAAACCCTTAATTGTTATGGGAATATCTGCGCATGAAAAAAACGGTTCCACAGATTACGCTTGATTATGCGGGTCCACCAGATCGCGTTAAGCGGCTGCAAGCCGATCTTGAAGGAATGCGGCGCAAAACATCCATTGACGTTGCAGAGACCGTGGAAAAGGGTGTGTTGAGTCGCACTACAACAATTGTTTTGCAGCCTTACGCATACGTCGTGCCGATCCTATCGGATAGCGGAAAAATCCAGGAATTCGCGGCCACATTAGGGGAGTTCCGCATCACCGATTATGCGAACCGAAGCAAACAGGCGCGGGTCAGTTTTACTCTAGGTTTTAATGAAGACCTTTTGGGGGATGAGCTTTATCGTCGGAGAGTTATCAGGTGTCTACGCCAGGCCGATGAACAGATTACACAGCATACATTATACCGTGCCAGTAATTTTCTAGATAATATTCACAGTTTCAACCAAGGCGACATGCTTGTGGGACCGAAAGAAATTTTCCCGTCATTAGCAATGTAAAGACTACCCGTAAAAAGCACTTAGATAGACGTGTTCGATACTACTTTATAATAAATGTTTTTCGTGATGGTTTTACCAGCGGCAGCAGGTCTTTGATAAAATGTTCAACTTGATTTCCGCTTGCGTCGAGATGAACCGCGACAAGCTTGTCACCTCATGCCACAGTCATTTCATGTCCATTATTTAAACCTCTTTGAAAGGCTTCACGCACCGCGTCTGTTGCAAGTGCCGGTATAGGATTTTGGGTCATAAAATTCTCTTCCTAATTAAATAAAAATTATTTCCCCCACGCCGAACAGATCGGCGGACGTTGTGCAATCAATGTTGGGTCGTTGGAATTTGTATCGCGGACACAATAGGACACAGCACCTGTATTATGATCAATGCGCCACGCCAAATTCTGATCGGCGGCAATCGCAAATGGACCGCGCGGTGCAACAGGCGCATCGCCGGAAATATTCGTCATTTGTTGCTGGGCTTGTCCGGGTGCTGCAAACAAGACAGATAAGCCGACAGCGCATAACAAACAGAACAGTGTTCTGGAAACATAAGACATGATGTTATCCCGTAAAGTGGCAGAAATAAAACACCCCGCACTCACAATCATGAGGCGGGGTGTTTTAAAAAGCAAATGATTACTGCGTAATCGACTGGTCGATCTGCGCGTCGGTCGGTGTCGCGGCTTCGGTGTCGGTTGTATTCGCTGTATCACTTGTGCCAGCTGCGGTATCGTTAGCGGCCTTTGGATCAAGAGCGGCGCGTTCCTGATCGATCAGATCTTTCAAACGCGTGTAGCCGATCGCACCCGGGACACGTTCCTTGCCGATGACAAAAAACGGTGTCCCCTGGACGCCCAGATCACGGGCCAGGTCAATGTTTTTCTGCAAGGCGGCTTTGACGTCGGCGCCATTGCTGTCGGCTTTGAGTTTAGCCACATCCAGGCCGACTTCCTTGGCTTTTTCATCCAGGAACTCCGGTGTAATGGCACCTTGATGTTCCATGACTGCTGCATGAAATTCCATGTATTTGCCTTGTTTGTTGGCAGCCAAGGCATAACGGGCCGCGACTTCGGACTCAGCGGACAAGATCGGCAATTCCTTGAAAATGAATTTAACGTCCGGAGTTTCACCGACGATTTTCATCAAATCCGGCACAACACGCTTACAGAAGCCGCAATTGTAATCAAAAAATTCGACGACGGTGACTTTCGCGTCTTTCGGGCCGATAAACGGCGTCATTGCGGAATCGTATAAACCGGCTGGAACCTTCTCCAAACGGCCATTCTGTGTTTTTTGCGCGTCAGCCGAGGCGACTTGCAGGCTTTGCACCAGCACATCCGGATTTTTCAGGATGTAATCCTTGAACATCGCTTGCAGCTCGGTTTTCTGTGTGTCGTTAAATGTGCCCGCAGGAGCAGCTGGTGCTGGCGCAACGGCAGGATTGACGGGTGCGGTGGCGACTGCCGGAACGGCAGCAGCAGGTGTTTCAGTGGTTGCAACAGATGCGGCAGGTTGTTTGGTCACCGACCAGACAATGCCACCCGTGACAGCGGCAGCAATAACGATGCCCGCGACAAAAAGAAGGGGCGAACGCATGTTAGTGTTGGAATCATCCGGGGTCATTCAATCAACCTTGGCTTAGAAATGGAACGATGTGACGACAGTTAATGTCTGTCTCTTAAGATGGCGTGAAAGGGCTACAGAAACAAGAGCTTTTTAAATTTGCCTAGCGTAAATCTTATTGCCCAACCCGATAAGTCGTGATATAATTGCCACAGCAAGCGATTGGTGTTCGCCTCAACAGAGGGAACATAGCCTCTTGCCACGGGAACGGCAAAAATCTACATTTGCAGTTCAACTTTCAACGGAAAATCAACGGCGCCGGGCAGACCGGGCTGACGATATTTGCCTACCAAGGAGCAACACACATGGCCAAAGTATTAGGCATCGATTTAGGCACCACCAATTCGTGTATGGCGATTATGGATGGTGGATCCTACAAGATCATTGAAAACGCAGAAGGTGCCCGCACGACTCCGTCGATCGTGGCCCTCACCGACACCCCGAACGCGGGCGCGGTCGAAATTCTGGTGGGCCAGCCCGCCAAGCGCCAGGCGGTCACCAACCCGGAACGCACATTGTATGCGATCAAGCGTCTGATCGGTCGTCGTTTCGACGATGCACAAGTGCAAAAGGCGATGAAAAATTCGCCATTCAAAATCGTCAAAGGCGATAATGGCGATGCCTGGGTCGAGATTGACGGCAAAAAATATTCGCCAAGCCAGATCAGTTCCTATGTGCTGGCGAAACTGAAAGAAACCGCTGAAAATTATCTGGGCGAAAAAGTCACCGAAGCGGTTATTACCGTACCGGCGTACTTTAACGACTCCCAGCGTCAGGCGACGAAAGACGCGGGCAAGATCGCCGGTCTTGATGTGCTGCGTATTATCAACGAACCAACCGCAGCCGCTTTGGCCTATGGCCTCGACAAAAAAGCGACCGGCACGATCGCGGTGTATGATTTGGGTGGCGGGACATTTGACGTGTCGATCCTTGAAATCGGCGATGGCGTGTTTGAAGTCAAATCGACGAACGGTGATACGTTCCTGGGCGGCGAAGATTTTGATGAGCGCATCATCGATTTTCTGGCTGACGAGTTCAAACGTGAGCAAGGCCTCGATCTGCGTCAGGATAAACTGGCGTTGCAGCGTCTGAAAGAAGCCGCTGAAAAAGCCAAGATCGAATTGTCGTCAACCACACAAACCGAAGTCAACTTGCCGTTCATTACGGCCGATGCGTCGGGTCCGAAGCATTTGAACGTCAAACTGACGCGCGCCAAACTGGAATCACTGGTTGAAGATCTGGTGGCCCGTACCGTTGACCCATGCAAAGCCGCGTTGAAAGACGCTGGTTTGCAGGCGAACCAGATCGACGAAGTCGTTTTGGTCGGCGGTATGACCCGTATGCCGAAAATCATTGAGACCGTGCGCAACTTCTTTGGCAAGGAACCGCATAAAGGCGTGAACCCGGATGAAGTGGTGGCCGCTGGTGCCGCAATTCAGGGTGGCGTGCTCAAGGGCGATGTCAAAGACGTGCTGTTGCTGGATGTGACACCACTGTCATTGGGGATTGAAACACTGGGTGGCGTGTTCACAAGGCTGATCGAACGCAACACGACGATCCCGACGAAAAAAGCGCAAGTGTTCTCGACGGCTGATGATAATCAGACAGCGGTGACCATTCGTGTGTTCCAGGGTGAACGTGAAATGGCCGTGAACAATAAAATGCTGGGTCAATTTGATCTGGTGGGTATTCCGTCGGCACCGAGAGGCATGCCGCAAATCGAAGTGGCGTTCGACATCGATGCCAACGGTATCGTGCAGGTGACCGCCAAAGACAAGGCGACGAATAAGGAACAGCAAATCCGCATTCAAGCGTCGGGCGGTTTGTCGGATGCCGATATCGAGCAAATGGTCAAAGACGCCGAAGCGAACCGTGAAGGCGACCAGAAACGCCGCGGCGCGGTTGAAGCGAAAAACCAGGCCGAAAGCCTGATCCATTCGACGGAGAAATCGATTATCGATTTAGGCGATAAAGCGCCGGAGGCCGACAAGGCCGCTGCCGAAACGGCGATCGCGGAATTGAAAGCCGTGCTGGACAGCGAAGACGGTGACCTGATCAAGGAAAAATCCGACGCGCTGCAAAACGCCGCCATGAAAATCGGCGAGCATGTCTATCGTCAGATGCAGGATGCAGATGCGCAGGCATCTGCTCAAGCCGCCACCGACGATGGCTTTGAACCGGGCCTCAATGCGGCCGGCTCAGGCGCAAAACAAGCCGGCGGTGCCGATGGCGAGGTTATGGACGCGACGTTTGAAGAAGTGGACGACACCAAACGCGCGAATGGTTAAGCGACATTGATTTAAAGAAAACCCCGGTGTGAGCCGGGGTTTTTAATTGGACAAAGAAGCAGTTGTCAATTATTCGTTGTCAGAGATAAGCAATTGCGATACGCTTGAAACCTCAATGGGGTGCAGTGACTGTTATGCGGTATGCCTACTAACACATCACGTAAAAGGAATTTTTCATGAGCGCACAAAAAACTATGTCAGAAGCAACCCAAAACCGTCTTGATGCACTGACAAACACCATGCGTCCAAACAATATTAAATTTTCGCTGGCTCTCGATGGAAATCACAGTTTGGAAGAAACAGCACAAGCCGCGGCGGGTATATTGGAACGTCTGCAAGCATTCATTAAAAATAACCACTCGACAGAGGGTTTAGGTTTTTCGTATGCCAGCGTTGTAAGACATAAGGCCGCTGCGAAATACGCAGATGGAGTTTAAGTAAAATTGATTTAAAGAAAACCCCGCCCAGTGCTAGACTATGGCGGGGTTTGTTTTGAGGAACAAATGAATGTATAAAAAATATGAATCTGTTACTGAGGAAGATAAAGATCTGCTACTTCAATTTTCAAAACTAGGTGTGAGCGACCATAAAAGATGGGCTATCTACCTTTCTTTGTTTGCAAGTTTTATTGTCTCAGGTTTTATTCTACTTGCCCGCTTCAATGTCTTTGATATCTTGAGTTACAAAATTTTTCTATATAGCGTTGGTTTTTTAATTGCAATTGATTTGATGTTCTTGGTGCAAACCATCAACAATTTAAAAGAGGCATACACTATACGAACCATAAAGGAAAAAGTCGTCTTTGAGGGAGAATTGTTAGGATTTGAAGGCAGCGATGGTGATTGGATATTTAAAACCGGTGACGAAGATTGGGTGTGTGGATATCGGTCTGCGGTAGAAAAAGCAAAATTGGCTACAGCCACACTTGAAACACTTTCACCTGGTGAATACGTTTATGGAGAACTAACGAAAAACTATGGTATATTTATTAAGTTAGAAAAAATCAATTAATAAAGAGAGTCTTCATGCACATCTCCATCATTTCCGGCTCCCATCGCACCAACAGCCAATTGGCGCGGGTAGCAGCGTAATCGCGGCGCAAATTCGACAAGCGAGGCCTGGTAGTCGGCGTGTCGTCCGGCATCAACAGCGTGTATTCGGTAGCCGAACTGCGCAGCTCGTCCTATAAAAACACGAAATTTATTACATGCCTGATCATCTGATCGTGCGCAATGTAATGACATGCTGTTGGATAAGCCGGAGAGCGAATAATCCGACCACGATAAAGCTTTGCGTACCCGTATCGCTTACACGCTGCCTGTTCTGTACGCCTATGCCGCCGCGCTGAAACCTATTCGCAATTCCGATATAGTTGCAACGGATAAATTTCGCTTTGGAATGTAAAAATATAAAACAGCGATAATATTACACCTGAACGATATTGAATAACAAGTTTTCTAAATCTCGGGGCTGTTTGAATCAGGTGAGCCAAACGTAGTCGCTAAATATGATACTGCATTATCAAAGTAACGGCTTATTTTTTTTGATATAGCAATAGTGGCAAATGCGCCCAATCCGCTCATTAGGCCAGCCATTAAACCAAAAGCATTATTTTGAAAATCTTTAGTGTGATTAACTTGTCTTTGTGTCGGTTCTGTTTTTGAATAATTTTTTAAATTCATGGCGATATCGAACCGGTCAAAATCACTTTTGAGCAAGAGCGAATACGTCAGCATATGAACTGGCAAGCTTGCACAGATAAAAGTGCTAAACCCTAAAATGGCGGTGAATTTTTGTTTGGCACCGTCTGTCATGTGAAGTTCCTCCGCGCACATGACTATAATTTAATTATGTAATAATTTCAATGTACATTGCCAATCGTCTTTTTATATCGAAGTTGTCAAAGTCATAAAATTATTAGGAGATCCATCATGCCCGCGACTGCCAAAAAACAAGCGCCGACCGACGATCACGACACGATATATAAAAATTTCAAAGATGCCGTCAATATGACGCCGGCGGCGTTGGAAAAATGGCTGGACAGTGACGACAGCAAAAGTGTCGGCTGGGTCGATGCGGGAGAGAGTGAAGCCGTGGGCCATAAATCCGGTAAGAAGATTATCGACATTTTGGCAACGAAAAAAGCGGATCTGACAGAGGCACAATTCAAGCACATGCAAAAGGTGGTGAGTTACGTCCACCGTCATATGGCACAGGGGCCAGAGCATAAGGCTGATATCAAAGACTCGCGCTGGCGCTATTCGCTGATGAATTGGGGTCATGACCCGTTGAAGGCATAGCGCTATTATAGTCGATGGAACAGTCTTTTAGTGGAAGGGAGGCTGGTCACGATCAGGTGCCAATAGCTTGCTGTCAATGATTTCATAGGGTGAAAAATTACCACGCGCTTGTGTCAAACGGCGAAGCCTGCGATTCATCGCTTTCTGCAGCACGAGTGCCGTTAGCCAAAAGCTCCCAACAGACCAACCGCACCACCGCCGCTAAATGCGTATTTTTCACCTCGGGTCATAGTGGTAGCTTGCATGGTGTGTGAAAGCTCTCTGTAAATTGCCGACACACATTTTCCATTATGGTTTTTCCAGCCAAAGCGAACAAAACACCTTTGCCAATATTCTGCAACGCAGCATCTTGAATCGTGATCTGCTCAGCCGCTGGCGACTTTTTTGGTTCAACAACCGTTGGTTCCTGCTGGTTTCCAGCGGTGTGAAGATAGACTTGATCTGTCATGAAATCACCCCTGTTCATACTCAGTAAACATAATGCTATAAAACAGGCAAGTCAACAGAATTTGTGATATTGCACATTTTTTGATGCAGCTTTGTCCGCACTTTAAAATACGTTATTTAGTCTGGCTCTTTGTAGGATGCCGACAGACAGGATGCAAAAAATTTATACGGGGCAAAAGGAAGCTAGCCATGGCAAAACGTGATTTTCATGGCAATGCGAATTAAACATGTGATCAAACAATAGCGTGACTAAAATTTAAGCGTGTTGAAAGCTTTGATCATCCGGCGTACTGAGATCACTGCGTAGGCTACGGCGACACCCGCGATACAGGCCGAAGCTGCAGACTCGCCAAACTTGATATAGGCTTGTGTCTTTTCTGATCCCTGCAGGGTACTGGTCGTCCGCTGCAATTCTGGCAAATTCTGACACGAATTAATAAGGGTCAGCACCACACCGGTTCCGCTCATGATCAGACGCTGACCTGGTGTTGGCCAATGGTCGTTTGGTTCGTCTGTAGCGGTGTCTTGCATAGTATCCTCCTGGGTTCCTGCTGGTTATAAGCAAATCTACGAATATGTCAATATAATAATGCGCTTTGCATCTTGGCCAATAAATCTTTTAAAGACCTAGTTAGAGTTCTGGTTTCGACTGATCTAGCCCCAATTGGCCCGGTTTGGGTGGCGGGAGTTGCGTATCGTCGACGATTTCACAAGGGTCGAAAACAACCTCTTTTCCTTGAGGTGCGGGAGGCCGTGAGCCGGATAAAAAGTCGGCTGTATTATCCAGATAGCGTCCAACGGCGCGATTGACTGACCACAATCCAAATAATCCAATCATTGTCCCAATGGTGACGCCAGTTGCAATAAGGGCATCCAGGGCGGTAAGAGGCGGCGGGTTTTGATAGGCCTCCATTAACGCGTTGCCGGTCTCATTGACCGTCATGGTCCCGTGTGCGTTGGCAAATTGTTCTTTTAAGAGTGCAAGCTTGGCTTGATAAGCTGCTTCTTTTGGGTCGGTCAGACAATGAAACGTGACCAGCCCCAGGGGAATGCTTGGTCCCATAAGGTAAGTTAAAAACGCTAAATCCCTGAATGTGTCTTGCTTGTTCATAACCAAAGAATCACGCTGGCGTTATACGCTGATGAATTGGGAAGCATGGCCAGATAAAGGCATAACAACCTTCAATCACCTGGATACATAGGGTCTGCTGCGCGTTTGGGATACAGTTTGCGGAACAAAAAGCTGCCGGCATTGTCGAAAAAATCACGTTTTGTGGAGCTGGGCCGGGTGATCAGAAAGCAGCCGTTGTCAGAAGGCCGGCAATGAGATTTTCATCTGTGTGACGCGGAAGATGGGATAGAGATTCAAGCGCTTGCTGCGAGCCTTGAATCAAGGTGCCACGCGGAACTTCAGCTTGAACGTGCGCGCCATTTTCCAGCATCACGGGAACCGTCTGCCATTCAGATGTGGCGGATTGTCGCTCTTGCTGCAACGCAGCCAGTTTTTCTTGCTCAGCTGTAATGGCTGATGTGATGCGTTGATTGCTGACGGCATCTTATTTTTTCCCAACATGGTGGCCAATGCAATAACCACCGGCTGTTATGACAGCGACAGGACCCGCGCGCAAAGCCGATGTATAATTTTCCCTGTTCAAGCCTTCAAACATGATCAAGCCTTCTTTCTGTTCAACACAAAGATATACAGCAACATAAATATATGTCAATTAAAAAATCGTTTCCCTTGACGCTTTGCGGCGCGCATTTATAACGTTAATATTCAAAATGGTGCTTCCGCTGAAGACCGTTCCAAATTTGGGCCCATCACGGGACAAAAGAGAGACAGCTATGGCAAAACGTGATTATTACGACATTCTGGGCGTCAAAAAGGATGCTTCGGCGGATGAGCTGAAAAAGGCCTACCGCAAGGTCGCGATGCAATATCATCCCGACCGCAACAAAGACAGCAAAGAGGCCGAGGATAAATTCAAAGAGGCCAACGAGGCCTATGACGTCTTGAAAGACGATCAAAAACGCGCGGCCTATGACCGGTTTGGTCATGGGGCGTTTGAAAATGGCCGCGGTCCGGGTGGTGCTGGTGGCCCAGGGGGATTTGGCGGCGGCGGGGCCGGATTTGATGCCGGATCGTTCTCCGACATTTTCGAAGAGGTGTTCGGCGATTTTATGGGCGGCATGCGCGGCCAGCAAGGGGGATCTGGGGGCGGTGGCCGGACAGCCAATGGTGTACAGCGCGGGTCAGACTTGCGTTACGATCTGACGATCAAGTTGGACGAAGCGTTTAAAGGTACGAAATCCACCGTGAAGATGACCACCATGGTGGAGTGCGACCGTTGCAAGGGCAATGGCGCGGAACCAGGAACGGGCGTCGAAAATTGCAATACGTGCAGCGGTAAAGGCACGATCCGTACGCAATCCGGTTTCTTTACCGTCGAGCGGCCCTGTCCGACCTGTAACGGGGCCGGCAAGATCATCAAGACGCCGTGCAAGCAATGTTCGGGTCAGGGTCGGGTGCGCAAGGAACGCAAGCTGGATGTGAATATTCCGGCCGGCGTCGATGACGGTACGCGTATCCGCCTGACCGGCGAAGGCGAAGCAGGCACGAAGGGCGGACCCGCAGGCGATTTGTATGTCGTCATTTCCGTCAAGCCGCACCGCTTTTTCAAACGCGACGGTGCGCATCTGTTTTGCCGCGTTCCCGTGCCGATGGTGACGGCAGCGATCGGCGGCCAGATCGAAGTGCCGATCATCGACGGCAGCAAGGTCAAAGTAAACATTCCAGCCGGCACGCAAAACGGCACGCAAATGCGTCTGGGTGGCAAGGGCATGAGTATTTTACGCTCCAGCTCACGCGGCGACATGTATCTGGAAGTGGCTGTTGAAACACCGGTTAATCTGTCGAAACGCCAGAAAGAACTGCTGCAGGATTTTGACGGGCAGGGCGCGAATAATTCACCGGAAAGCCAGGGGTTCTTTCAGAAGGTAAAAGATTTGTGGGACGATCTGCGGGATTAAATGGCGGGTGATGATGCTGGTAAAACATTGTAGCTTTGTGCCAGCGTCACAAGCTCACGGCGGTAAATCTCCGGATCAAGCTGGGCCGTCAATTTCGGTGCCGGTGGGCGATGTGGGCAGGGAACGCAATGTGCGGCTTCTGACACTTGTGTGAACATCTGTTTCTTATCCGTCAAATTCTCTGCATGCTGTGTGAAAATACGGGCGACGTGTGCTGTTGCCATGTAACACAGACGCTCTTCAAAATTTTTGAACTTGCCTGGATCGCGTGCTGAAATGATGCCGTGCGGTGACTGCAGCATTATATCCGTAACCTGCGTAACAGCATCGGCGGCATTGAGTGTGATCAGATTGTTTGAAACGGCAGGTGTTGGCATAGAGTGACCCTGTTGATTATGGGAGGGTCATTATATAAAGACATAACCAAGAGGGCAACAAAAAAGAATATGTATGCCTTAAAATTTCTCATCTGCTAACAAACGCTCTTTCAACTTTAACCCATAGGCGTAACCACCCATGCCGCTGCTGGCTACAACGCGGTGGCAGGGGACGATCAAAGCGATCGGGTTGGAACTCATGGCGGTGCCAACGGCGCGACGGGCGTTGGGACGTCCGGCTTGTGCAGCCAGTGCGCCATAGCTAAGGGTTTGACCAGGTGGCGTCTGATACAATGTTTCCCAGACCTGCAGAAAGAATGGCGTGCCGGTCATTAACACGGATGGCCGTTTGTCTTTCAGGTTAAAAGTTTTGGCGAATGCTTTGACGCGTGTGTCGTTTTGTACCAAGGCGTTGCGCGGAAAACGACCGTGCAAGTGTTCGGTGATTTTTTGCAAATCGTTATGCAGGCCCAGATAACAGATTTTGTCACCCGTCTCGGCATCGGCCCACCAGGCCACGGCCATGTCGCCGTAAGGGGATGGTGCCAGACCATAGGTGATAGACGGGTAAACGGGCAGAGTTTTGTAAGTATTAGCTGGCAGGGCATAGAACATCGTAGACCTCTAAGGTTACGGCCCAGTTTAACGATATCGCCGCGAAAAACCAGAACAAAATAGCAACTTGCTGGTTGCGCGGCAGTTCTCTTTTGGCGATCTGTTCCTATAATCGTGGCGATGCCAAACCCTGTTCCGACCACTGCGCCAAAGTTGCGCAAAAATGCCATTGTCGAGTTGTTCACGCGGTTTCGTGAACAAAACCCGGCACCGACGACAGAACTGAATTACACGAATGATTTTACCTTGCTGGTGGCCGTGGTGTTATCGGCGCAAATGACCGATACGGGTGTCAATCGCGCAACGGAATCGCTGTTTCAGATAGCCGACACACCCGAGAAAATCGTGGCGTTGGGCGCCGCGGCATTGGGCAACTATTTGCAGCGCATCAATTTCGCCAATACCAAAACCAAAAACGTCATGGCCCTGTCGAAAATTCTGGTCGCGCGTTATGGTGGTCAGGTGCCGCGCACTCATGCCGAGTTGATTGTGTTACCCGGTGTTGGGAATAAGACCGCGAATGTGGTGATGAACACGGCGTTCGGCGAAGAACGCATTGCCGTTGACACGCATATTTTTCGTGTCGCCAACCGCACGGGGCTGGCACACGGTGTGACACCAGAGCAGATCGAAGCGGGATTAATGACCGTCGTGCCGCGCGAATTTTTACGCAACACGCACCACTGGCTATTATTGCATGGCCGTTATATCTGCGTCGCGCGTAAGCCGCGCTGCCCGGATTGCCTGATCCGCGATCTGTGCCGCTATCCGGACAAAACGCCGGATGTTGTAACTATTCAGAAGAAAAAATAATTATTTAGAAAAGCGATATCCCTGCAGACGCAAACGGGCTTTGGCTTCTGCGGACGGTATGCCCTCACGCGCGGCAATATCACGCAACCGCCATGCACGTTCGACGGCATCACGGTTTTGGGCAAAGCGCACACGGGAAGCCGATTGCCAAATATAGTTTGCCAGAAAATCGTTTGTAGTAGACTTTTGCATCAGCAGACTTATTCGCCGTGCGTCGTATCGTTTGCAACGGCTTCCGACGAAAACGTCAACGGTGCAGCGGGTGCTTTGGCTTCCAGCATATCAACATTGCCGCGCAAGCATGCGCCTTTTTCGACTTGCAGTGCCGCGTAACGGATGGTGCCGCTGACGGTCGCATTCTGACGCAACCACAAACGGCCGGTCACGGTCAGCTCGCCGTTAAAGTGTCCATTGATATCGGCGTTTTCGGTGGTGACCGAGCCGCTGAACTGGCCATGATCCAGAATGTCGAATTGTTGCAATTGTTTGATGGTGGCGGTGACAGTGCCTTCGATCGCCAGATGGTCACACGCGCCGATTTCACCGTTCAACGTAATGTCGCGGCCGACCTGCAATTTACGGGACCCTTCACGGGTGCCGGAATTGTTGGCCGGCAGGCTGTAGGTGCCAGCAGGTGTCGCAATCATGCGGCGTTGTTGCGCCTGGGCAATCGGCTGGGTTGGCGTGGCGGTCAGCGGCACCGGACGAACGGTATTGTCCGTCACAGGGGTGCGAACCGCTTGTTGTGGGGGCTTGGCGGTCAGCGGCTTGATCGGCTGGGTCGTGTTGACAGGCATGGTTTGATCATTTTGACGACGGAACAACATGGCGGCACCCTTTAGGTCTAATAGCGGATATGATGGTGTAAATTTGCATTCACCATAACGTGTGACATGCGCCAAGCCAAGTTCTTTTTTGTGTGTTTGGCGTTATAATGGCTGCATGATTTACCTCGATTACAACGCCACGGCCCCGCTGACACCTGTTGTCAAGCAAACGATGCTGATCGCGATGGACAGTGTCGGCAATCCGTCCTCCATTCATGGAGCCGGACGCCAGGCACGGCGCATCATCGAAACGGCACGGCAGCAACTGGCCGATCTGCTGCACTGTGACCCCACCTTTATCACTTTCACCAGTGGCGCGACCGAAGCGAATAACAGTGTGCTGTTGCATACTCCTGTCACGCGCATTCTGGTGTCTGCCATTGAACATCCGGCTGTGAGTGATGTGGCGGAGCGGTTGCGCGGACAGCGTGATATTGGGATCATTCCGGTAGAGGCTTCCGGTGTAGTCGATCTCATGGGATTGGAAACATTGCTGGCTGCAAGTGATGCGCCGACCCTGGTATCGGTGATGCTGGTGAATAATGAAACCGGTGTGGTACAGCCGATGGCGGAGATTGTCGCCTTGGCGCGGCGTTACAACGCCCTGGTGCATAGTGACGGCGTGCAGGCGTTGGGGAAAATGCCCTTGCACTGGCCGGATTTGGGTATCGATTTTTTGAGCTTGTCCGCCCATAAATGCGGTGGCCCGGCGGGTGTTGGTGCGCTGGTGTATAATCATGATCATGCGATTTTAAAACTGACGCATGGTGGCGGACAGGAGCGCAGACGCCGCGCGGGCACGGAAAATCTGGTGGGCATCGCGGGGTTTGGGGCTGCATCGTCGTCGACTATAGAAATGACGAATGTCGCACAATTGCGCGCGTGGCATGATACAATGGAGCGCACCATAATCGCTGCACAACCGCACGCGGTCGTCTTTGGTGCAGACGCAACACGGATTGGCAATGTCACACAAATCGCACTGCCCGGTGTCACAGCAGACAAGCAATTGATGGCGTTCGATCTGGCCGGCTTTGCGGTGTCCAGTGGGTCGGCCTGTTCCAGCGGCTCGATCAAGCCATCGCATGTCTTGCAGGCGATGGGTGTATTGGATGTATCGGCAAATTGCGCCATCCGCATTTCCAGCGGCTGGGCCACGACGGAAGATGAGATTGTGAAATTCACCGAGGCGTGGTGCGCGCTGGCGGCGCGTTTAAAAATATGACAGTGAAAGACAAATCATGACAAGATTTTTGAAAAACTGGCTGAAAATTTTTGCGGCCTTTGGTTATTCCTGTGCTGGCATTCGCTTTGCCTTGAAGCATGAGCGGGCGTTTCAACAGGAAGTGATCCTGGGCGTTCCCATGATCATGTATGCCGCGTTGTCGGTGCATTCACCCGTTGAAAAAATCCTGCTGATCGGGTCGGTTCTGTTGGTTTGGATGGCAGAGTTGTTAAACACGGCGGTCGAGGCACTCGTGGCACGTATTTCGAATGAGTTGCATGACATGTCGAAGGTGGCAAAAGATACAGGATCGGCTGCCGTGTTGATGGCGCTGCTAATTGTGGGGGTGACGTGGGGGATAATTTTATTTTCGAATTGAAGGGGAAGAAATGAATAATAGTAAATTGCTCATCATTGTTGCGGCGACGATGCTTTTGTGTGCCTGTAGTTTTTATTCAGATGAATATGGTAGAATGGAACATGGTTTCCTTGGGTCGCGAACTGGTTATGAGGATAATCTTATTGCAGATAAAGTCTATCACATTAAAGCGGTACGAGCTTATTATTCGCCGGAAGACTATTTAAACAAAAGAGCAGAGGAACTATGTTCCGGCCAGAAATATGAATTATTAAATAAGAATGGCAAATCTGATTTTACAGTCACTGGTATATTTATTCTGATACCGATAGAAGGCGTTGTGAGTACGATCGAAGCGGATGTGAAGTGTCTATAGAATTTTTAATAAAAAAGGGCGCTCTATAAGCGCCCTTTAAATATAATTTTTTGAGATTAAGCGCTCTTCCGCTTCTTCGGTGCGACCGCCAGTGTTTCCACTTTCTTCGCTGTCTGCAATAATGTTTTGAGGTATTGCCCGGTGTAGCTGCCCTTTGCGGCGGCGACGACTTCGGGGGTTCCCATGGCCATGATTTTGCCGCCACCGTCGCCGCCTTCGGGGCCGACGTCGACGACCCAGTCAGCGGTTTTGACGACTTCGAGATTGTGCTCGATGACAATCACCGTGTTGCCCTGATCGACCAGCGTGTGAAGAACTTCCAGCAATTTGCGCACGTCTTCGAAATGCAGACCGGTGGTTGGTTCATCGAGAATATAGACGGTCCGACCAGTCGCGCGTTTCGACAATTCTTTCGACAGTTTCACGCGCTGCGCTTCACCGCCCGAAAGGGTCGTCGCCTGCTGGCCGATCTTGATGTAACCAAGACCAACTTTTTGTAGCGTTTCCATTTTGTCGCGAATGCCGGGAACAGCTTTGAAAAAGGCAGCCCCTTCATCAACGGTCATATCCAAGACATCGGCGATGGATTTGTCGCGATAATGAATGTCGAGTGTTTCACGGTTGTAACGTTTACCACGGCAGACATCACAGGTCACATAAACGTCTGGCAAAAAATGCATTTCGATTTTGATGACGCCGTCGCCCTGACAGGCTTCGCAGCGTCCGCCTTTGACGTTAAACGAAAAACGGCCCGGCAGATAACCGCGCGCTTTCGATTCCGGCAAGCCGGTGTACCAATCCCGGATAAAGGTAAACGCGCCGGTATAAGTGGCGGGGTTGGAACGCGGTGTCCGGCCAATGGGGGATTGGTCGATCTCGATAATTTTGTCGACATGTTCCAGGCCGCGCAACGTTTTGAACGGCGCTGGGTGTGAGCGTGACCCCATCAGGCGCTGGTTCATGGCTTCATATAGCGTGTCAATTGTCAGCGTCGATTTGCCGGACCCGGATACGCCGGTCACGCAGGTCAATGTTCCCAGCGGGAAATCGGCATCGACGTTTTGCAAATTGTTGCCGGTGGCCCCTTTGAGTTCCAGTTTCTTGACACCCTTGCCAGTCGCTAGCGGCAGGCCCGGACGACGCTTGGCCGGCACCGGAATGAATTTGCGGCCCGTCATGTAATCGGCCGTCAAACTCTTCTTGTTCGCAAAGACTTCATCCGGTGTTCCTGCGGCGACGACTGTCCCGCCATTCACACCTGCACCCGGACCCATATCGACCAGGTAATCGGCGGTGCGGATCGCGTCTTCATCGTGTTCGACGACGATGACCGTATTGCCCAGATCGCGCAACCGTTTCAGCGTGACGAGCAACCGGTCATTATCCCGTTGATGCAAACCGATTGACGGTTCATCCAGCACATACAATACGCCGGTCAAGCCCGACCCAATTTGGGACGCAAGGCGAATGCGTTGCGACTCCCCACCTGACAACGTGCCGGACTTGCGGCTGAGGGAGAGATAGGACAGGCCAACAGCGTTGAGGAATTGCAAACGTTCGGAACATTCTTTCAGGATTTTCGCGGCGATTTCGTTTTCTTTTTTAGAGAGCGCTTTTGGCAGTTTGGAAAACCAGTCCAAAGCCTCGGTAATCGACATGGCGGTCGCTTCACCAATGTGCTTGTGATTGATTTTAACGGCCAGCGTTTCCGGTTTTAAGCGGAAGCCATGACAATCGTCACAATCCTGATCACAGATATATTTCGACAAAATATCGCGCATGCGCGGCGATTGCGTATCGGTGTAACGGCGCATCAGGTTGGGCAAGACACCTTCGAACGGCTGCGGCGTGCGGCTGCCCGGTGTTGGCTTTTTGGCATCCGTGCCATGAATGATGGCGTGTTGGACAGCTTTATCGAGATCCTGCCATGGTGTGGTCGTGCTGATACTGAAACGGCGCGCAATAGAATCAATCGCTTGCGAGTAAAACGTATCGTTGCCTTCCGACCAGGCCGCAATGGCACCCTGGCGCAAGGATTTTGTGTGATCCGGAATGACGAGATCCTCGTCAAATGTTTCCAGTACACCCAGACCGTCACAGGTGGGGCAAGCGCCATAGGGCGAGTTGAATGAAAACAGGCGTGGCTCGATTTCATCAATCGAAAAACCGGACACCGGACACGCAAATTTTTCGCTGAACATGTAGCGGTGGTTTTTGTTATCGGTTTCTTCGGCATAGACCAGCCCTTCAGCCAATGCCAACGCTGTTTCAAGCGATTCCGCTAAACGGGCCGCAATGTCAGGGCGAATTTTGACGCGATCAATGACGACATCGATATCATGCTTGTGCTGTTTATCCAACGTTGGCGGGGATTCAATGTCATGAAACTCGCCGTTGACGCGCACGCGTTGAAAACCCTTTTTGCGCCATTCCAGAAAATCTTTTTTATATTCGCCCTTGCGGCCACGCACAACGGGGGCCAGCAGCATGATTTTCGTGTCGGCTGGCAGCTCCAGCAAACGATCGACCATTTGGCTGACGGTTTGTGCCTGGATCGGCAAGCCGGTGGTCGGTGAATAGGGAATACCAACACGCGCCCAGAGCAGACGCATGTAATCATAAATTTCGGTGACGGTGCCAACCGTCGAACGCGGGTTTTTCGAGGTGGTTTTTTGTTCGATGGAAATCGCGGGGCTAAGGCCTTCGATGCTGTCGACATCGGGCTTTTGCATCATATCAAGAAACTGGCGCGCGTAAGCCGAGAGGGATTCGACGTAACGGCGCTGGCCTTCGGCATAAATTGTATCAAACGCGAGGGAGGATTTGCCAGAACCGGACAAGCCGGTGAGGACAACGAGCTTGTTGCGGGGCAGATCCACATTGACGTTTTTGAGATTGTGCGCGCGTGCGCCGCGTACCCGGATAAATGGATCCATTAAACCTGCTCCTGCCCTTTAAAGAATGAAGCAGTATATAGGATTATTGTCCTCTAAAGCAACAGATAATCAGGGAGTATCGATGCATAAGTCATTTTCTTTTAAGCTTTTCGGCCCACATTGTGGATGAAGTATCAAATTGCCGATCAGGAGTGCGTTATGGCCACGAAAATAATTGCCAAAGGCAAAAACACTGCCGTTAAAAAAGCTGATAAAGAAAAGAAATATAACGCGACCTATAAAATGGATAAAAAGGCCGAGGCTTTTTTGTATGATTATTTGAACGCCAATGCGCCGGTCGGCTATGAAACCAGCGGCCAGCAAATCTGGCTGGATTATTTGCAGCCCTATATCGACGATACCATTACCGATGTCTACGGCACTGCGGTCGGTGTGATCAATCCGGGCAAGACATTTTCTGTGGCGATTGAGGCGCATGCCGATGAAATTGCATGGACGGTGAATTTTATCAGCACAGACGGTTATTTGTATTTGGCGCGTTTGGGTGGGTCTGATCATCAAATTGCGCCATCCATGCGGGTGGTCGTGCATGGCGAAAAGGGCTTGCTGCCGGGCATTTTCGGCTGGCCGGCCATCCATGTGCGGGATCGTGCGCGTGAAGAGCAGCCATCAGTCAAAAACCTGTGTGTCGATATCGGTGCCAAAGACCGCGCCGAAGCGGAAAAAATGGGTGTCCAGATCGGCACCGTCATCACGTTTGCCGATGGTTTAACCATGCTGAATAACCGGTTCTATGTCGGGCGCGCGCTGGACAACCGGCTGGGCGGGTTCGTCATTGCCGAAGTCGCGCGGATGCTGAAAGCGCAAAAAGTCAAATTACCATTCACCGTTTACATTGTGAATTCGGTGCAAGAGGAAATCGGCCTGCGCGGAGCGGAGATGATCTCGCGCCGTCTTAATCCGAATGCTGCGATTTGCATGGATGTGACGCATGATACACAGTCGCCATTCTATAACAAAAAGGAGCAGGGTGATCTGGCCTGTGGCAAAGGGCCGGTTGTGACCATCGCGCCGGCGATCCAGAAAAAACTGCACAAACATATTATTGACGTGGCAACAGCCAAGAAAATTCCGTTCCAGCGGCAAACGGGCCATGGCTATTCGACGGGAACGGATACGGACAGTTTTGCGTATTCGGGTTCTGGCGTCGCCTCGGCTTTGCTGTCGATTGCGTTGAAATATATGCATACGACCGTTGAAACGGTGCATAAGGACGATATCGCGTCAACGATCGATTTGTATGTCGCCATCCTGAACGCGTTTAAGGGAAACGAGGATTTTCGGCTGTTGCGCTAAGGTCTTCCATCACATGCCATCCCGGCATTAACCTAATAATATTACCCAAATCCTTGTAAACAAACATTTTTCTTGTGTTTATGTTGGGGGCTTGCTACGCTGCCCCCAACGCTGATTCGCCGGGCCTGTGTGTCCGTGCCGTATCGTTTGCGTGTTCTAAACTAAAACATCACGGCAGGAGACCCTTACGTTTGGGCACGCATTTGTTTTTATCCCGTTGCCATGATGCATCCCCCCTGCCGTATCTCATCATCCGGCCAGAGGCTGCACAAGCGGACGAGACTGTTCAATGGCGGATCACACAGGCCAATACGGCCGCAAAGCAAGCGTTCCCGACCTTGGTCGCCGCCAATGGCAAGTTGAACACACAATTGCCCGTTCTGTTGGCCGAGCCTTTGGCGCCTTTGTTGCGACAGGCCGACCAACCGGCGCAGATCACGCTGGATGACACGATTTACACCATCTGGCCACAAACCGGTCAGACAAGACAGGGCAAAGACGCCTTGGCTTTGACGTTTGCGCCGTGTATCGGCGGCATCCGCAAGAGCGAAGAATTCAAGATCATTGAAGACAAATTGCAGCAGGCCAAAGAGCAGGCCGATACGGCAAACAAAGCTAAATCATCGTTCCTGGCGAATATGAGCCATGAATTGCGCACGCCGCTCAATGCGATTATCGGCTTTTCCGAATTGCTGCAAAGCCAGCCGTTTGGGCCGTTGGGTCATGCGAAATACCATGAATATCTGACCGATATTCACCTGGCCGCCAATCATCTGCTGGAAATCATCAATGACGTGCTGGACATGTCCAAGATCGAAGCCGGCAAATTTGCGCTGGCCGAAGAGACCATGCATCTGCCGACCTTGCTGGATCAAGCCGCCCGTTTGATGCAGGAACGGGCGGCTGCCCGCCATGTGACATTGACTGTTCAGGCCGATGCTGCCTTGCCACAGATCACCGCCGACCCACGCATTATTCGCCAGATGCTGTTCAATTTACTGGGCAACGCCATCAAATTTTCCGACCAAGGCGACAAGATCATGATCCGGTCGCACAGAGACCCAATCTCGGGCGCGGCTGTTATTCAAGTGATTGATACAGGCCGCGGCATGGACCCGGCCTCGATCCCCTTTGTCCTGGAGCGGTTCCATCAATTGGATGACAGCCAGTTGAATACAGGCCGCGGCACGGGTTTAGGCTTGCCGTTGACGCGGGCGATGACCGAACTGCACGGTGGCCAGCTCAAGCTGGAATCGGCACCGGGGCAGGGAACAACGGTCACTATCCTGTTTACCAGCCTGGCGTGTCACGGATGTGCAAGCGACAGAGGTGAAACCAAAAAGAGTGGCCCAATCACGGGCATAATGGGTGTTGTGCTTGATATTTTCCTTGACACTATCGCGCAAAACGCGCTAAATGACGGTCGCTTTCGCGAATTTCTCTGACATGTTTGCGGGATTCGCATATCAATTCATCATTCAAAGGTTTATCCCGCCCATGGCCAATATCAAATCTGCCATTAAACGCATCGCCACCGCTGAAAAAGCCCGCCTGCGCAACCAGACCAACATGAGCCGTGTGCGCACGTTCATCAAAAAAGTTGAAAAAGCCATTCAAGGCGGTGACGCGGCTGTGGCGGCTGAAGCCTTCAAAGTAGCCACACCGGAATTGCACCGCGCGGCGGCCAAAGGCTCCCTGCACAAAAACACGGCCGCCCGTCAATTGTCACGCCTGTCGACCCATGTGAAAAAGCTGCAAAACGCTGCTTAATCAGTGATTTGGTTTTTTTAAAAAGCTCCCGATCTGGGAGCTTTTTTGTTAGACTATGAGCAGAAAAATAAAATTTTATTTTCTTGCTTTTTGCCTTTAAAGGCGTAAATGAGAGTCATAACCTTGTTCTCATGGAGATGATCATGAAAATGGATACAACAAAAGACTATTTCGCAAATGCTGCCATGATGGGGACAACGAGTGTTCCTGCTGTTTCTGCATTTAACGAGAATTATGATGGTGTGACGAGTGAGCCAGTTGGCAGTTTCATAGCACCTGTTTTGGATATGTTAGTACCATAGCTGGTCTAATGAATCAGACTAAAAAGGCTCCTAAGGGAGCCTTTTTTATGCGCTGGTTTTCTTTATTGTAACATTATTACACGAAAGATAAATTATGGATAAAAATTTTATTTAACTTGACACGAGTCGCATAAGTGCTACATTGAAGGTATCAACAATACGGAGACAATCATGAAAAAAGATCAAGATATGTTCGATTATTTAGACAATGCCAGTGAGATGTCATTAGGTGGTGGTAGTGGAAATCCTGCTGTCGCTCTTGAAGATGACATGGACCTGCAAAACAGTGGTTCTGGTTTCAAGCCACTTGCTTTCAGAATGTAAATTTGGCTTTAGGCCGATGACTTTAAGGGCTCCCGTGTGGAGCCCTTTTTTATTGAGGAAAGGCGTTGTTTATGATAGTCTGTACAGACAAGTGCCGCCTGGCGGGCTTGTTTATGACTCGCTCAACCTCTGAGGAGACCAAAGATGACTACACGTTACACGCTGTTTGACAGCCCCTTGCTGCTTGGTTTTGACCATCTGGAACGCATGATCGACCGGGCGACCAAATCATCACAATCGGGTTATCCGCCGTATAACATTGAACAGATCAGCGATCATGGGCTGCGCATCACGTTGGCTGTCGCCGGCTTTACGATGGATCAGTTGAGTGTCTCGATCGAGGACAAGCATCTGGTGATCCGCGGCCGACAAGAGGATGACGAGGATAAGGAGCGGATGTTCCTGCATCGCGGCATTGCCACCCGTCAGTTCCAGCGCGTATTTCTGCTGGCTGACGAGATCGAGGTGAAGGGCGCGCATCTGGATAACGGGTTGCTGCACCTGGATTTATTACGCCTGCTGCCGGAAAAGAAAATCCAGGCGATCCCCATTCACAAGGGAAAAACACCCGCACCGCTGGAAATCGACGGGCAGGCGGTTATATCAAAAGAGACAGAAACAGGCACAGAGATTGCATAGAAGAGACAGGATGACACAGGATGGCCAACATGTTTATTGACCCGACACAGCGCAACGATTTTTTGAAAAACCTGACCCACAATGATTTCCGCAATCTGGGCGACGGGCATGTGGCGTATGTACGCCCATTTAACATGCTGGGCACGATTCACTACGCCGTCCACAACGCCGATGGCCAGCCGCTGGTCATTGCCACGACGCAAGCCAAAGCCGAACATTTGGCGGCAGAGAATGAACTGGAAGTGATTACAGTGCATTAGGTTAAAAGCCAGTAAATCAGAAAACAGAATTTAGATGGGTTGTTATGCCCGTCTTTTTTATATTGAAAAAACGAGAAAGACTTCTATTTTCAAATATCTGACATCTGCATTCCGACCTCCGACCTCTGACTTCTGATATCCAATATGCACATTACATCCTATGGCCATAGCGCATTTCGTGTTGAACTGGACGGTGGCACGTTGCTGTTTGATCCGTTCATCAGCGAAAACCCCTTGAGCAAAAACAAGGTCAATATCGCGGACATCAAAGCAGATGCGGTGCTGGTGTCGCATGGCCATTGGGATCACACAGGCGATGCGGCGGAGATTGCCAAACAGAATGACGCACCGTTGCTGGCGATCGTTGAAGTTGCGGCATGGTTTAAGGAGCAAGGCGTCGAAAATACGAAGGACATGAATTTTGGCGGTCAGATCGATCTGGGCTTTGCGCAGGTGCGGCTGGTGCAGGCCATGCATTCCTCCAGCATGCCGGGCGGAACTTATGGCGGTCATCCGGCAGGCTTTATCGTGACGCATAAGAATGGCGTCTTTTATTTCAGTGGCGATACGGGCCTCATGAGCGACATGCGTATGCTGGCAGACCGCTATAAACCCGATGCGGCGTTTTTGTGCATGGGCGATGTCTATACGATGGGTGTCGATGACGCACTGCATGCCGCACACATCATGGGCATCACCCGCGTGATTGGCATGCATTACGACACCTGGCCGCCGATTGCGATCGACCATGCAAAAACAAGTGCGATGTTTAATGATGCTGGTATCGATTTGCATCTGCTACCGCTGCACGAGCGGATTGAGGTTTAAAAATTCGTTGACAGAAAATAAAGTCTGATTGATAGTACATATTATTAATCAGACTGAAGCGCTTTTAACATGTCATTTCTCAATATTGTTTTTCAAGCCAAGTTTCAAAACCGCGATCAGTCAGCCATCCTGACACCCGATCATGTCAGGATGGCTGTTCAGCATGACGGATTCAGGGAAGATATGGAATCGCTACGCGTGGGATATGGTGCTGAAAACTATGGTAACATTCGTGTCATGTCGCATGACTATATTTATTTTGGGTATGAATTGTCAGGTGCACCTAATCCGAACTATGCGTTGTTAAAGAAGCAAAAATCAACAGCTGTCGTAAAATTGACGGAACATTTCTATATTTTCGATCAAGATGACAAAACATTGCTGCGGACCTCAAGAGACAAGACAACCTCTACGGGAACCTTATTTGAAACGATGCTGGACGATCACACCAATGACAAAAGGATCATTCGCACAGAAACGTTTCGAGCGTTCATTGCGCAACGGCATATGATGCGTGAACAATCGGCTTCATGCCTGAAAGATTTGGTGAAGCACAAGTCATATAGCAAAGCGCTAACAAGTGATGTTGCTGAATACAACGATTTATACGATAATCCACGCATTGCTATTTTTAACTAATAACTTGATATGTATTCTTATTGTACCAGAATAATAGTTGACATAATTTATATTCTATGATAAAATTAGCTCTGATTTAAGAGGTTTGTTTCGATATCTTATGCACAACAGCCGGCGCAGATTGCGTATGATTTCTCAGCTGACAACATTGACAATGTCCGCAGGCAGCAGCGTGAGCAGGGATTGGATCGTAATTATAGCCAGGCGCCGTTTATATTGTTCAAGACGCATTCGTTGAAAGGATCGAGCGGTGATGATGGTTATCAGAACGCATGGGGACATTTTGATTACAACAAAAATGATCTCAGCAGCACTAAAAAAGCCGCCTTGACGCAAAAATTTCAAAACCAAATTGCAGATGATAAACAAACAGCAAAAAGCAGTTTCCGCAATAGTTTGAAAAGCGGCGGCATAACAGCGGCCGGTTATTTGCTGGCGGCAACAAGTGCAGTGCTGGCGGCTGTATCATTCAATACGAATCCGTTTCTGTATCCTGAAGCGATGTTTTCCGGTTTTGGCGCGCTCGCGTTGTTCAATGAACGGTTTGGCAATAGCCCTGCAAAGATTCACAATGTCAATTTTCAATATACGAAATGGGAACATAAGAAATCGCAAGAAGCTGCACAATCAGCCAAAGACAAGGATCACGCGCTATTCCTCATCAACGGCCAGGATGCGACCCATTGCGTCAATCCAACAGAGACCCTGCAATGGGCGAGCCACTATGCGCGGAAACCAGGTTACGGAACATAGTTCCACAAGCGCAATACAGATGAGTAGAAAATATTGTCCTTTTGTTTCATACAAAGCGCTAAATTATCCTGGAACCGTGCAATATCCTGATCTTCAAAATGATAAAAATCACTACGGTATTCCAGATAGTCAGCTAGGCTATTATTTTGAGCAACGCTGATTCGTTCATCAGATGCTTTTTTCAAATTGAGATGCTTGTCACCAATCGGTGGATTTACAATCAAATCGATATTTTGTGCAACAACATCGTGATTGATGGGTTTTAGAAAATAATATTCACAAGCGGCTGCGGATAATTCTTGAAATGAATTAGAATTGATATTGCAAGGTGCATCATAATCGTGATCAAAAATGAGTAGTTGATAAGGGACGTGAACAGCAATTTCATGAATGCGCGCTTCTTGATTAAGCAGCGAAACGGCTGCGATGTGTTTATCAATTGTGACTGTGCATCTGCTGATGTCCCAATCGAAACTGGTTTCCGCCATGGTAGATTGTGTTGTTGTTAATAAATCATCTTGGGTAACAACATTTTGATTGCTGTAAAACATGGCATGCATAACGCGCTGTTCACGCCGTTTATAGCAAGACGTGATATGGTCGAAGTAAAGACCAGCCCATTGATCAATATCATGAACGCTGTCTTTGTCGCGTCGATAATCTTTAGTGGGGCAGGGAGTTGGCAAAATACGCACGGTTGCTTCCTTTTTCATAAATACTAGTACATATTGACTATGAAAAACAAGCCTGATTTAACGTATTATGGAGTTTAAACCCCGTATTGCGGCAGATCATCCAGGTATAACGTATCCCCCGCACGTTGCGCTTCGACGGTTGCGGCGGCATGTGCCGTAATATCCACGATCCCGCGCGCTTTGATGGCGGGGGTCACGATATGCACCGGCTTTTTCATGCCCAATAATAATGGCCCGACTGACACGCCGCCGCCGATGGTTTTCAGCAAGTTGAAGGAAATGTTGGCGGCATCCAGGTTGGGCATGACTAATAAATTAGCGGTGCCGTGCAAGGTGGATCCCGGGAAAATGACGTCGCGAATGTCGGGGTTGATGGCGGCATCACCGTGCATTTCGCCTTCGGCTTCGAGGTCGGGTGCGACATCGTGCAAGATGGTCAAAGCCTCCTGCATCTTGCGCGCGGTGATATGATTGTTGTGCGACCCGAAATTGGAGTGGCTCAATAACGCGACCTTCGGTTCGATGCCGAAACGGCGCAATTGCTCGGCGGCCAGTAGCGTCATCTCGGCAATCTCCGCAGCGGTCGGGTCGGGATTGACATGTGTGTCGCAGATAAAGAAATTACCCTTGGGCAGCATCAATAACACCAATGCGGCCGGAATCGTGACGCCGTCGCGCAGGCCGATGATGTCGCGCACCGGGTCGAGGTGGCTGTGATATTTGCCAACGACACCGCACACCATCGCGTCGCCTTCGCCCTGCGAAAGCAGCATGGATGCAATGATCGTCGTGTTGGTGCGCATCGCATTGCGCGCATCGCCGGGCGTCACGCCACGGCGTTGCATCAGCGTGTGATAACGCTCACTGTAATCGTGGTAACGCGGATCGTTTTCCGGATCGACCAAGGTGTAATCGCGGCCTTCTTCCAGGCGCAACCCCAGGCGTTTTAAACGCTGGTCGATCACGGCGCGACGGCCAACGACGACCGGATGCGCAATTTTTTCATCGACCACCACCTGCAACGCGCGCAACACCTGGTATTCTTCACCCTCGGCGTAGATCACTTTTTTCTGTGTCTTGCGCGCCAGCTCGTAAACCGGACGCATAATCAGGTGAGTACGGTTAACGAAACTGTTGAGACGTTGCTCATACGCAGCCCAGTCGCTGATCGGGCGTGTCGCCATGCCAGAATCCATCGCAGCTTTCGCGACGGCCATCGGGATCAGCACCATCAAACGCGGGTCGAACGGTTTGGGAATAAAATAATCGGGGCCAAAGACCAAAGACGAATTGCCATAGGCTTCGGACACCAGGTCGTTCGCTTCCTGACGCGCCAGTTCAGCAATCGCAAACGATGCCGCGCGTTTCATCTCTTCGTTAATTTGCTTGGCCCCAACATCAAGCGCACCGCGAAAGATAAACGGGAAACAGAGAACGTTATTGACCTGGTTCGCGTAATCAGAACGGCCAGTGGCAATCATGGCGTCAGGGCGTGCCGCTTGCGCCAGTTCCGGCATAATCTCCGGTGTTGGGTTGGCGAGGGCCAGGATCAACGGTTTGTCGTTCATGCTCATCAGCAAATCGGGTTTCAGAATGCCGGCGGCGGACAGGCCCAAAAACACATCGACGCCGTTGAGTGCCGCGCCTAAATCACGCGCCGGCGTCTCACGCGCATAGCGTGCCTTATACGGGTCCATGCCGTCGGTGCGTCCAACATAAACGACGCCTTCGCGGTCGGTGACGGTGATGTTGTCTTTTTGCAGGCCGACAGACACCAGCATGTCGAGACAGGCTAAGGCCGAGGCACCGGCACCGGAGGACGTGAGTTTGACGTCTTTCAGATCGCGCCCCGTGATGTGCGCCCAGTTGATGACAGCAGCCGCCACAATAATGGCCGTGCCGTGCTGGTCATCGTGAAAGACGGGAATATTCATGCGCTCTTTGAGGCGGCGCTCGATCTCGAAACACTCCGGTGCCTTGATGTCTTCCAGATTGATGCCGCCAAAGGTCGGTTCCATGGAGGCAACGATATCAACGAATTTATCGATGTCGGTTTCGTCAATTTCAATGTCGATGGAATCGATGCCGGCGAATTTTTTGAAGAGAACGGCTTTGCCTTCCATCACCGGTTTTGATGCCAGCGCACCGATATTGCCAAGTCCCAACACAGCAGTACCGTTCGAAATCACAGCGACCAGATTGCCGCGCGCGGTATAGTCAAACGCTTTCGACGGATCGGCGGCAATGTCTTCACACGGGATAGCAACGCCGGGCGAGTAAGCCAGCGCCAGATCATGTTGGGTCGCCATGTCTTTGGTGGGCGCAATCGCCAGCTTGCCCGGCACCGGATAACGGTGGTAATCCCGCGCCTGTTGTGCCAGATCGTCCTTGCGGGTGGTGGCGGGCATGTCGGTCTTATCGGTGCTCATGGCAATCGGCATTTCTGTGTGTTTGGAATGGCAAGAGGTTAACGGATTTGGTGCGTAAAGTCATGCTGCGGTGCGAAGTCATATATAAAATAACCAATTGATGCTAGTAGCGATATAAGTTATACATAAGAAAAAGTCTGGAGGGACGAACGTATGTCTATTTTAAGCAATATGCGCCGTGGGGCGAACGACATGCTTTATGCTGCGGGCAAGCTTGTCCGCGATGTATACGACGAGAAATTTCGCCTGACGGAAACAACTGTCAGTGGCCTGCAGCTGTCAGTCCTGCAGCGTGACGTGCTGCAATCCGAACGCTGGACAGATACGCCTCTGGATAACGAGGATGCAGAAGACGTTCTGAAAATGCAAGCAAAGCGATTTGAGGTATACGTTGAAGGGCAGACAGCGGCGGATGATACAAATATATACGTGGTTAGGTATGACGTGCCACAGCTGAAGATATTTACGAACCTCGACACAGCATGCGTGTTTTCGCACAAAGGCGACGGCTGGCCAGTTGAATTTATGGATCCAACAGGACCTTATAACAAAGACAGGCAGCCAACCAAATATGCCTTGAAAATGACCGAACGGCTGGTCATGCTTGCATCCCAGAAATACGAATTGACGCATGGCTGCAAACCGACGGCTGGCCGCTGGGGAGAACTGCTTGATTTGCCGAAACTCAATGATGATCCGGCGACGAGTTTGTCAGGTAAAAGATTTTTGCAACCGTGAGTATTTGAAATAGCTATAATTTGCTTAAAGGTTTTTACAGTGGGGCCGTGAGGTCAAGCTTTAGTTCGGCGATTGCGGAAATTGAAAAATAGAGGGTGGGCGGATGGGCTGCCCCGCAAATTTTGCCATGATGGCGTTAACTAAAGTCTTTTGTTTGCGAAGCCGCTTTTCAGGGCTATCGCCGTATCTACGGATGTCACTGAGACGTTCTTTTGAAATCTCGCAGATGCGGTCATCGCGCATGATGGTCAAAGCAGCTTCATATTGTGCGGCATATGAGGTGCAAGCGACGATATTCATTTTAAATTGATTTTCCAAATCGGTGCGATCGGCGATCAATTCAACGCGTGGCCGTGTGCTATCGTCAGGGCATCCATAAAAACGACTCATCCAGCCTAATTGTCGCATATCTTGCTTGAATGGAAGCGTCGTCGGCAGCTGCTCCATCGGATGGCTTTCACTGAAAGAGATATTGATCTTCTGATTTTTATAAAGACGCATGTCGTTACGTAATTCAGTCATGATCATGTCTGATGTGCGAAAATGGGTCGTAATGTTGTGAAAAATAATCTGGTTCATATAACTGTTATAACAAATAATCACATTAAGTAAAGTTATTTCATAATCTATGCGATGATGTGTGTTATTTTAAAAGTTGGATCGCTATGAAAGGCGACAATCAACTTGGATCGAGACGTACAATAATTCTAACTTCTCATATCCGGCCTCAGAACTACAACAAATCTTTCCAGTTAATCGTTTCCGCCGTCGCGTCGTCGCTTGGTGTTTTTGCTTTTTCGCCGGGGGCGTTGTCTGTGACGGAGGGGATTGTCGGTCTTGCCGGGGTTTCAGCTGTATCCGGTGCCACCGGTTTTGTGTTGCTGGTTTGGGCATAGGAGATGCCGCCGCCATAACCGCCATAGCCAAAGCTTGTCTGTGGAATAATGGGTGCCGTGCTAGCGGGTGCAGCTGGGGCGGGTTCGGCTTTTGGTTTTTCTTCGCCCATCAACGCGGCCCAGCTCATGGTTTCTTGCGTGCCTTTTTCAATGGCGGCTTTGGCTTCGGGCGACATGTCGTCAACGGTCGGGTCTTCTTTATCAGCCACAGCTGGTGCATTCTGTTTTTTGGCGGCAACAGTAGCCGGTGTTTCACCCTTTAAAAAATCACCCCAGCTAACGGACTCAGCGGTCGCACTGGCGGCTTTGTCATCGATGGCCGTATTGCTTGAGGCAACAGGTTCGGCGTCGCGTGTCGGTTCGGTGCGCACGGGCGTTTTTGATTTTGCTGGCGCAGCTGGTGCACTCATCACAGTTGGGCGCGCCGCGGCTGTAACCGGTTCCGGCTCTTTGCTGGCTGTTAGATCTGGCATCGTATTGAGTTTGGTTTCCGGCATTGGCGTCGCGAGAGCAGGCGTGACCTCCGCTTTTTCAACAACTGCCGGTTTTTCGACCGCCGGATCCGGCACATCTTCTTTTTTCAGATGACCTTCCTGATAAGCCATCCAGGTTAAAGCATAGGCACCGGATTCCACCAGGCCGCGGCGTTGTTCGCGCGCCATGGCAAACCCTTCGGCCAATTCCGCAATGACGCGTGGCGGGTCTTTGACATCGTGCGCATTTTCAGCCGTCCAGTGTTTATCCCGGAACCGTTCCAACACCGCTTCGACATCGCGGCTGCCGCGTTTGCCCAACGGATCGGGATGCTCCATCGGGATAAAGCGGTTGACGCGCAGCGATTTGATTTTCCCCGGATTGGAGAAAAACATTTTCGCGCGCACCAGATGGTCACCGAAACACACGACGGCCTGACCTTCGGTGTAGCCTTTCAGATCGTCGTAATCGGCTTTGTCGCGCGCCTGCAAATTGAACTGGTCGGTATCCAGGTAGACTTTGGATCCCAAAATGGTTTTGACCTCCTTGCGGCTGGCTGATTCCAAAACCAGGGCTTTGCCAACGGTTTTTTCAAAAAATTCCTTGGTCTGGGTCGGGTCTTCCAGCTTGCCGAAAATTTTGATGTTACAGTTGGCCGTAATGGAGCGCGCTTCTTCCTTGATCCGTTTTTCCAACGCCGGCAAATCCTGACCAGCAAAGACGAGGGAGAAGCCCAGCGACCGCGCTTGCGCGGCCATGACGGCCATCCCGGATGTGGCGTAATACCCGACCTCATCAAACACCGCCATAAACGGTGTCGGTGCGTTGGTCGGGCGGTTTTCCAGCGCCATGTCGGTATCGCCTTCGACCTGCGATCCAAGTGTGGCCCCCATCATCCCCTTGAGCATGGACGCAACGATTTTACCCAAATTGGCCGCTTCGTCAGCGGATTTTTCCAGGGCTGGAATCAGTGTGACCAGGATGCGGCGATTGAGCACGACATCCATGATGTCGATATCGGCATGCGGATTTAAAAAGATATAGCCATAGTCACCGCTCAGCGATTGCATCTGTTTGGTAAACTGCATGGTCAAATAACCATGTTGCTGTTCTGTCGTCGACGTGTCATTGGCCTGGCCGTTCGGGCCTGACCGCGGAGAGCCGTCATCGTTGAAAAACTCGTCGCGATAACCGGACAGTTCGGCCAGGTAACTGTTCAGGTTACGCCGCAAGGCATCAGGAATATTTTTGTCGCGTGACGCGGTCACAATGCTGCGCAATTGCAATTCATCACGGATAAGATTGATGCTGAGGGGGATTTCCTGCTCGTCCCGCTTCCAGGTCAAGACCGGCATGACCACACTCATCAGCGCGACAGCGCGGTCTTTCCACATCGCATTATCGCCGCCCGTATCGGGCATGAGGGAGACGAGCAGGTTGGTCAAATAAGATGCAGAGCCGAGCGCAAACGGGTTGATCGAATTCGAGATCGAGCCTTTGTCACTGTTGCCTGTCATGTAGTTGAGAACAAGCAGATCATCGTCACGGCCATAGCGTCGCGCCAATGCCGATAAAGCTCCCCATAACGCTGTATCGGCTTTCCCGTCAATGTAAATAAAACCGGACCCCCAACCCAACGCGTTGGTGACCATGGCTTTCAAGCCTTCGGTTTTCCCTGAACCGGTTGTCCCCAGATACAAGATATGTGTTCTGGCATCAGAGTTGTTGAACCAGATTTCCTGGCCCGTTGCATCGTCATTACCGAGAAAGAGAATCCCTTCGGCGGATTTGGGCTTGCCACTGCCCGGTGTTTTGTTGGCGGGGTCGATCCGGTTCGCCGTCTTCGGCATTTTGAATGGTACGGCTTCAGGTTTTTTATGCAGCCACCAGAAATACAACGCACAGCAAATCACAATGACTTCACTGATTTGTAAAATCATGGGAAAGATTAAAAAGATCGCCGACACGGCAAAAATGATCAGCGAGATGTCTTTGCGGCGCAGTTTATCCCGAATCTGGGGGAAATCACCGCGCGCATCCTTCATGATCTCTTTCGAGATGTTCGGTTGATGTTTGCGGTAATTTAAAACCATTGTCGGCGATCACTTCGAAAATTAATTAGCGTGGCAAAACACTGTCGGCATCCAGCGGGACACCACTTGGCAATGCCGCTGTTAAAGGATCCGGCGTGTTGGCAAGGTGCCAAACGCGAAATGGAATTGGGCTGAGCAAGCCCCACAGTAATGCAGCCAAACCGATCAAGGCAATGACGCGCCAGAATGTCAGTTTGCGACGGACACCCTGTGTGCAGCGGGTCATCTTACAGGAACCGGCTGCCGAAGCCGGTATCAAATCAGTGCCGGCCGAACTATTTTGCAACGCTGTGTGAATAGCGTGTAGAAACGCATTGGCATCCTGTTTGTCCAGAAATCGCATCAGCATCATGTCGAGCCCAGTGGTATCCGTCAGGGTCAGTTCGTAATAGCCATCGCGCCCGGTGAGGCGAAAGGCATGATCGGTCAAACTATCCAGATCGAAACGCCACACGGTTTGGCTATCGGCCTGTGGCAAAAACAGGATCAGGGCCTGGCCGCGAACGGTGACACTTGGTGGCACACTAAGCGGTGCGGCAGAGAGCGGAGAAGCGAACATCAGGAAACCTTTTATTTTGCGTTGTAATCTTTGGGTGGATAATGGGTGACACTATTAGTATTGATAAAACTAAACAGCCCATCAACCGCCGGATCAAGTTGCGGATTGGGAATCGGTTTGTTGGCTGATTTTTCGGCGCGGTAATGCGTGATGGCGCCAGCCGCTTCGATATGCACAGCGTTACGGCCCAGATTATTGAGGGGATACCACAACATGCGATCGACGGCGCGCAGCCAGACAAATTGTGCCGGTGCCAACACGCCGCCCTGGTCGCGTGCGAATTGCAAACAGCGTAACAGGGCACACGTGGTAAAGGCATGTTGCGCGGCAATTTTTTCCAGCACACGGCCCAGTTTCGGATCCTGGATCGTTTCGCGGATTTGGTCTTTCATTTCCTTCGGCAAGACCAGACGGCCACCACCCTTGCCCTTGCCATCAGGCTCCCAATAGGTGGCGAGTTCGCCTAGAAAATCATCGCTTTCGGTGCGCTTGCCACCAGCCTTCATCGCAAAGGCCGCGAACAAGGCTTGCGCGTAGGGCGGCAGAGTTAAGGCCCCTTGCCAGCGTTTGCCCAATTGCGGCAAAAACGCGCGACGGGCAGCGTCACGATCTGGCAAACCATCGGTAATGGGCACATCACAATAGGCCACCCATTCTTCGGGCATCAGGGCTTCAGCAAAGGGCGGCAGTTTTGCCGGCACGGCGTCACCTTGTTGACGGGAGTTTTCTTTGAGGGGATTAAATTTGGTGATGGGGCGGATAACCGGAAACCCAGCAGCATGTTCCTGAGTCAGGCCTTCCAGATCAAACTTTCGCATAAACGGATTTTTGTTGTCCATCGTATAAGCACGCCAACCCATGAAACCAATAATAGCCATCATGGGATAACGCAAAACACTGAGAACGATATCGTTCATCTGGACGAATTGCTTGAAGTTGATCTGACCAACCGGCACGCTGATCAGGAAATGACGCATCGGTTCATATTTGTCAGTAAAAAAACTGATGATGTACAATTCGCCGACGCGTACCCAGCGTGTGCCGCTGGCGATTTGATCGCCGAGCAGCCACCAGAGCAACGCTAACAGTCCCGCAATGGCGCCCATGATCATGGCCCAGACAACGAAACCGTCTAATTTTTTATCATCAGCCATGGGTGTTGCTTATAGACCTTGTCGAAATTAAACTGTGATTATATCGCCGATCATCATGTGATGACAACCATATTGGCATCTCAATCTTGGGGACAGAACACGGTTATTTTATCCTGCGCTCTAGAGATAAAGGTTTTGTTAAGAACCCCATTGGCCGTCTCTGATATACGTTATTACGGCATCAATTCCAGCGATAAACGAATTTGAGCAGGCCTGATGCATCAGCTGGCATGTCCGCTTGTTGATAGGGCTGGTTTTCGTATTTAACCGCAAAGTTCATAGCGATGTCATCGCTGAGGGCTGTCTGATAAGCGGCCTGCAGTTCCAGTGTCCGGCCAGTGGGAACCATATCCTGCTGGAATGCAGCGGTGCTAATAGCACCCGTGTTATGATCGACGGTTTGTGTCAGGCCGGACGCAGCGCCAGAACGGACACGGGTCGGCTGACCGACCGACAGGCTTAAACTGTCATGACCCAGTAATTCTGTGCGCGTAGCGGTCAAAGCAAAACTGTCAGACATGATATCGGAAATATCGGTAAAGGCGGAGGCCGCTGATGGCTTGGCCTTTGTCACACCAAATAAATACGAGCCTGATACGCTCCAATGGGGAGTGATGTTATAGCCGACATCAAATCCGGTAAAATAGGTATTCGCACCGTCTGCCATGGCAAAACTACCGGAGGTTTGCATGCCCAGGACAGAATTGAATTCATGCGTCACACCATTTTTGAAATTGACAGTCATATTGTCCGCCGGTGCATATTGCGTGTTGATAATAGACGATGAAAAGTCGCTGGTAATGCCATTTGACGTCGGATTGAAATAATTTGCCGTGTTATTGTTCTGCGAATAATACGTGCTCACTGTTGTCTTGAATTTAGCATCAGGGTTGAGTGTGATGGATTGATTGAAAACCTGATTGTTATCTGACATATGCAGAAAGCCGTTTTGGAAAATATCGGTCGAGATAAAATTGGCTTTGTTAAAGGTTTGCGTTGGGTCGTTTTCCGTCATGTCTTCCAGGCGGCTCATGTCTGTCGCAAAGCCCATTTTATACAGGGCTGTTGGCGTAATTTTATATTCAGCGAAGCCGAGAATATCCGTTGTCCCTTGGGTATTATCCTGACGGCTGAATGACAGGGACAAGGCGTCGTTGACCTTGACGGGTCGTAGGGCATTCGGGTTGCGGCCAAAATTATTGAGCGTGTCAGACGTAAAGCGATAAGCCTTGGCCATCACCATATTATCTTGCGGTTTAATGGCAAAATCACGGCCAAACGAGTCAATGGCAACAACATTTCCTTTGGCATTTGTGGATGCGGCAAACGCGTTACCAAAAGCGGAAGATTGATTTTGCGTGATTGTCGATGGAGCAAAACTGGTCGTAGACCCAAGCCGGCTTGCGACCGTTACACTGCCAATGGGACCAACAGCAGCCTGCAGATCCAGCAAGCCATGACCATACACCGTATCAACACCTGCCGCACCGATATCTTTGGCAGAATATAACAAAATTTGGCCGATTTGCTTGGCTGTTAAATAACTCCAGCCTTCTTTGATCAATGCAGCGGCCCCGGCTACTTGTGGGGCCGCGAATGATGTACCTGTATCGGCATACGCGGTCAGGCAGAATTCTTTTTGTACACCACAGTTGTTGTAACTGTTGACCAGCGCGCCGTTCACCTCTTCGACACCGGTGACGGCCAGCAAGCTGTAATCCAGCAAGTTGGCATAATAGGCCGGTGTGTCAAAGGTTGGGCTGGTATAGCCTTCATTGCCCGTGGCTGATGTCATCAACACATTATGATTTGCGAGATATTGCAGACTGTTAAACAAGGCAACATCGGTGTTTTCACCACAGCCGCCACAGCTGAAATTGACAATGTTTGCGCCCTGATCAGCCAGCACGCGCATATTCGCTGTGCCGCGGACGCTGTTCATCATCAAATTGGCGCCATAAGCCACGCCTAATGTCCCTAACCCGTTGCGCGCATTGGCGGCATAGCCCATGACAGACCCGCCGTGGTCGCAGGCTTCAGGATCGTTATTAGACAGGTAACAGTCGTTTGCAAGAAACGCAGTGTCGCCCGAAATGTTCAGGTTGCGATAGACAACGCGCGAGGAGAGTTCGGCATTTGTAGTTTGATCATTGGTAAACCAGTCCTGAAACCCGATTTTAACGCCGGCACCTGACAGCCCCTTGGCATAAGCGTATTGTGCATTGATTTTGCCGAGGCCACCCAGACGCGACGCATTAAATTCTGCATCGACGAAACTGGCTGGTGTGGCTGTGTTCGGTAAAGAGGCACGATTAAAATAATCCGTGGCACCGGACGAGCTGCCAGTTGCATCATTGCTACCACCACCGCCGCCACTGCTGGCCGCGACCACTGCAACAGCCGCCGCTGTACCGACGGCGGCCGCCCCGACAGATGTATCCAGTAGCAAGGTGCTAAAGGTACGGCCAGCCGTCGTGGCGGCGGCGGTAGGCGTGCTGGCTGTCGCTGTTGTTGCTGCAACATCAATCGGTGCAGGCGATGTTGTTATGGGTGTCAGGGGATCAAGTGCCGTTGTTTCGACACCCGATACCGTGCCGGTCGTGTATAAACTGGTATCTGAAAACTGCCCGGCGTTCAATGCATCGCGATTGGTGTAAAGTGTGGATACATGCGTTAGATTTCCTGATAATCCCCGCGGGCAATCAAAGCATCGAATTGAGTCATGTCGATTTTAGAAACATCCAATCCAATATAATTTTGCAAGATAGAAGGAGCCTGTGCGGGATAGGCGATCAGGCTGTTGGTTGCACCTTGCAATTGAATTGTGTCAAGCATAGGTCTTGCCGATGTAGTCACCGGGCTTGGGGCTAAAGCATTGTAAACAGAGCTGTCAATTTGTGCTTGCCCGAGTAATGGCCACAAGCAGCCAACAATTAAAAAACAACAGAGGGAACGTTTTGACATTATTCGTCCTTTAAATGACCAGACCATAGTTTGCCTGATAACCATGCCGACTATTTCTTTCTTATTACTTAATTAAAACGCTAATGTTAATTGCATTTTGATATAATATGACATTATTTTTGAAATCTTTGATTATGCTATTAAAATTTATTTTGTGAAAACGTGCAGGAAGTTTAAATGCTTGGCGTTCAAGAGTGAAAGACAGGTCATTTGAGATACAAAACGCCATGCGCATGATTGTATCTCTATCCCACTGGCTTTATCACATAACAAAACTTTGGAGACTCCTATGCGTAAAATTCTGACTGTTGCCTTGTTGGTAACTGCTTTTGCTGCCCCAGCTTTTGCTGCAGAAACATCATCAACCGAAGCTACCAGCACAACAACTGAAGCGACTGTTGCAGCTCCAGCAAAAATGGAAAAGAAAACTGTTGTGAAAAAACACAGCAAACACAGCCATAAAGCGGCAAAAAAAGCCATGTAATCTGAATTGACCGCATCCCATGCGGTCAATATTCAGGCTTTCATCAACCGTCGCAGCGCGATCGCCTGCGGCGGTTTTTGCTATTGTAAAACATGTCGAAAATTTATAAGGCCGGGCATAATTTGAAAGTCAGGTAAAAACTTCTCCAAGGATGCTCCCATGCCCAAGTTTCCACTTTACAATCTGATTGCAGCGTTGGCTGTTATTTCCTGTTTCAGCTTTGTGGCTTATGCCGAGGACCGGTCACCGGATGATTTATCAGGTGAAATCAATGTCGCAACCCCCGATATCACGGCTCATGCCCCCGGCATTAATATCAAAGCCCCTGCCGTTAAAACGACAGTCAGCGGCGAAAGCACCAGTTATTCTGAGAAACATGTCAAAACACCAAACGGTGCCAGCACTGTTGTGCATACACAGGAACACAAAATTGGTGCGGGCGCGAATGTGGCACCTGAAGCGGATGACATGACAGTCGATGATGATGAATAAGATTGTTCGTTAATTGCCGTAAACGTAAAAACCGCCCCATTAGTGGCGGTTTTTTATGATTCAGTTGACAAGCCAAAAACATCTCGAAAATTTATAGGTTTGGCAGGATTTTTAGCAAGTGTGTATGAAGCCCGCCATATTATTAAAGATATGCTGCGATTTTAAATGCTTACGACCAACCAATAAGGATCAACAATGTCCAGAATTTCAGTTTTAACCGCACTCGCCGTGATCATGACCGCGCCAGCCTTTGCTGGTCAAGTTATATATGCGTCAACGACCACGCCGAGTGAAAACAATGTCCAGATGATCACGCCAATCACGACGATCAGGGCGGTCGAGCACCAACCACCAATCACGACGGTCACGACCTCAACGGACGGCAACACGCTCAGTGAAACGACCTCCAGCGCGTCCACCAGCTATTACGAAGAAAATCAGATGCGTGCTTATCATGGCCGCCCGATTGTAACCGGTAACGGCTATGTTCCTGTAACGGACACACCAGGCACAACATACAGCAGCACGACGGTCACCCACATCGGCCAGGACGAGATACCGGGTGTCATGAGCCTGCAAGACGAAGCCAATATAGCGGTTAATGCCAGCGCTGATTTTAACTAATTTGCTTATTTAACAGCGGCCGCTGGTTTCATCTAAGCCAGCGGCTTTTTTGCACCCAAAGCCTTCTCTTTTCACAGATAGTTTGATATAAGCAAAACCTTCCAGTGGAGAGGTGGCCGAGCGGTTGATGGCGCACGCTTGGAAAGCGTGTTTGGGGTTAAACCTAACGTGAGTTCGAATCTCATCCTCTCCGCCATTAGGTCACTGAATTTCTGAAAACCTGCGATATTCGCCGCTTACGCCCGCTTTTTGCGGGCTTTTTTGTATCCTGAACACAGAGAATTCCCTGCTAACAGGGAATTAACAGGGAATTTTCCATTTTTTCTCTGCTCTCAAAAGCCGCAGGTCACTTGGTCTGGCTAATTAAAGCCCTGTAATATTAGCTAAACCTGTCAGGCGCTCGCCAACGACACGATGTCGCGTCCCAAAAATAACAGGGAATTTTTTGAAGGCTATCAGGGAATTTATTTTGAGTAACAGGGAATTTGCAGGCGGTATCAGGGATTGAGACTTGCGTCTATTAACCGGCCAACATAGCGAGGACTGAGTTTCTCGCGCGCGGCGATATCCTGGATCTTCACCCCGTCGTGGAATTCGTCGCGCCAGACGATACCGCGCACCCAATTCTTCAACTCGGTTGGACTCTTGTCGAAAGGGTCTCGCTTCGCTCCGACAGGCGCGCAGATGATGTTGACACGGTCACCGCGCCGGGTGTGAAACGGAATGCTCTCGACGTAAGAATCATTTTCATCGACACTAAATTCAATCTTGAACCTGTCAGCAAGCAGCTTCTTCACCGCCACGCGGGACAGGTATAATTCCAGGTGAGCCAAATTTATAACGATTTTCTTGAGGCAGCCCTTGATTGCCTGGCGCACCACATCGTCATCAATGTTGTTAGTGATGTATTTAAGGCGCGCGTCGTCATGCGTAGTGGTGAGTACCGCCAACTTCTCAGGCAGTTGCAGGCATGATCTAATTGTCTGCGTGATTACCTTCTCTATTTGTACGGCCGGAATACGCGCAATGACGTTGTTGGGGTGATTGCGCGGTTGCAGCAGGTTTTGGCTGACATAGTAGCGATATTTCCGATCGCCTTTGTTCGTTGTGCTTGGTGTATAGCGATTGCCGTCACAGTCAAAAAGTTTGCCGGTCAGTAGCTTGTCGACCCTCGTGTAATCATGCCCAGGTGGTTTTACGGAGCCCTGCTTCAGGCGCAGCTGGACCTTATCCCATAGATCCCTGTCGATAATGGCTTCATGCTGTCCGTCATAGGCCTCTGCTTTGTGTCTAACCATTCCGACGTAAAGCGGATTGGTCAGCGTTAGATACAGATTGCCCCGACTGTACGGTCTCCCACCGCGGACACCACCCTCTTTCATATTGACCTTGGTTCTGACACCAGCACTGTCGATGGAGTGTTTCAGACCGGAGACACTGCCAAGCTCGAGATACTTGTCGTAAATCATACGTACGAGGCCAGCCTCGATTTTGTTCACGACCAGCCGTCGACCCTCAACATCATAGCCGAGCGGGATTGTTCCGCCCATCCACATACCTTTCTTCTTGCTGGCCGCTATCTTGTCCCGGATGCGCTCGCCAGTGACCTCGCGTTCGAATTGAGCAAAGGATAATAATACGTTCAGCGTCAGCCTGCCCATCGAGGTAGTAGTATTGAACGATTGCGTTACACTGACAAAGGTTACGCCATATTCATCAAAGACCTCCACCAGCTTTGAAAAATCCATTAGCGACCGTGTCAGCCGGTCTATCTTGTAAACGACGACTATGTCGATCTTGCGAGCTTTAATGTCTTCGATCAGTTGCTGCAATGCCGGGCGGCCCATCGTGCCGCCAGAGAAGCCGCCATCATCGTAACTAATTTTCGATGCGACCCAACCTTCAGATTTCTGGCTGCTGATATAAGCAATACAGGCATCGCGCTGGGCATGGAGCGAGTTGAACTCCTGCTCTAGACCTTCTTCCGACGACTTGCGCGTATAAACCGCACAACGCTTGCTCGGTGCCTTCATTATTGAGCTCCTTTCGGCTTCTGCTTCAAACCAAAGAAGACGCGCCCGTTCCAGCGCGTTCCTGTGATCAGGGTGGCTATCTGTGACAGGCTGCCGTAGCGTGTTCCCGCGTATTCAAACGTCTCATCATGCACCGTGACAACGTACTTCCGGCCGCGCCAGACACGAACCAGCACCGACCCCGTAGAGATTGCGTTCTGCTTCTCATTGAACGATGCGGGGTCCCGCTTGTACTGCCTTACCAGCTTGTCACGGCGCGCCTGTTGTTGTATGTCCAGAACCGCGCCGCTATTTTCCGCTTGTTTGAACGTGATGCCCTTTTCTAGCATCGGTCGCCGTATCAGGCGATGTGGATGCTTGCCCCAGAGCTGTTGCCACAAGCCCCGCAGCTCGTTGATTTCCTTTCGTCTGAAGTCTTGACTGTGTTCCGGCATGTGCGATTCTCCTTGCCGACATACACGCTCCATTCGCAAGCGAAGTCCAGTCAATTGTGGCCACGCAGGCTCATATGCAGAGATTGAAAAGTGTCTGCCCCTTATCGTCAAATCAGAGCTACAAAAACACGATGATGCTCACCGAAAAACCTTTGCCGATGAGTTCGGTAAAAAACATAGAACATTATTTCACGCTTATGGCTTTCTCGTTTTGTTTGGGGCGCATAGATGGTATCTTGGGCACCCTTGGATGACGGTTCTTCAATGGTTCCTAATCGCTACCTATAGCGTGGGCTTTATTTGGGTCTTCATTGATTTGGTTTTTCGTGCCTCAAATGATCAGAGCGAGAAACGAAGAAATTGCAAAATCACTACTTACCGAGCATAGAATGACTTTTGGCTTCGCTGGCGGCTATCATGCTCAACAACCACAGCCTATGAGTATTCACGTCAACAACACCCAGCATGGTTAAATTAGATCAGTAATGTGACTGTCGTTATGATCTTGCTTATTCTAACAGGATTTTTGATGAGGGTATGTATCGTATGCTATGAAGCAATAGCTTGAGGCAAATCCACATTTTGTAGAGATCGCTTGCAAATTTGCAAGAATGTTGTATCCATCTCAATATCCAGAAATAATGTGCGCCAATTAATCAATTTGATAGATGATCTTTACCGGCGCATTATATCCACCGCGATGCGCCAATAAACCAAGAGGTCAACGATGAAAAATCATCTTCATGACGTGAGGGCACTGGCGCGGCATAAGTCGTTGCAGATGACGCAGCGGTATATTGAGATGGATGTCGGGGCGCAGAAACGGGTGGTGCAGCTGGTATGATGTTCAGACAGATTAATGTTGACATATTATTAAGTACCACTACCCTAACAAAGTGAACTAACTTTCAAAGGCCAAAGTATGTCAGCCGATCACAATCAAGCTAATTTGCTGCAGACAATTGAACACGACCAAACAGCCCTAATGCATTATCAATGGGTCATTGTTTTAGCACAGCTTATCAGTTCTGGCTTTGCCAATATCAATGGTACTGATTTGGATTGGCCAGATGCTTTGTCGCTAATTACTGGCAAACGCTCGCCAGAAGAAATTTCTCAAGAGCAGCAGCTGTCGCGTCGAGATCGTAAAGCTTACCGAGAAATGATTAGAAATCGTCAACGCGACATGTTAGATGCTGCAGTATTAGAGAAGGAACGTTTAGAGAACCGTGAACATAACGAACTTGGTCTTAAGGCTGGCTTACCAAGCTTGCTGTTTAATCAAAACATCACAGACCTTACAACTTTTGAGCTCAATCAGCTTGCAGACGGTGTTATGGCTGAATGGTGTCGCCAACATCATGAACGTCGAGACGACCGCGTGATATCTCGCTCCACTGATTACATCAATCTTGAAAACACTGCCAGTGAATTCATTTGGATCAATGAAGCGCGTCGACTGCACACAGCGGGCAAATTCTATATCAAGACAGAAGATGGCGAAGTTTCACCTGCTTGGGAGAATATTATTGTCACAAAAGACGGTCAAGATATCGAACGCTATGTTGTTCACCATACGGATCAATCTGTTGATGGCAAGTTTTATGATTGGGCTGGTCGCGAATATTATTCATGGGAGAAGCGTTTTCAAGACGAAGCAAATAACGACCAGTCTCCAAATCCTTTCTTTTTAAGCGGCACACCTACTATTGATGATATTTCCGATCAAAAACTTGTGACAGCTACAAATGCCTATTTACACGCGTTAGGTAAGGAACATACTATTTTAGCAATCAGGTTAGCAGCTGGCGTTAGTCCTTTGCTAAACGGAATTGAGGCGCCTGTTGCCAACATCAATCCGACCGATATATATTGGCAACATTATTACAAATCTGGAAAGTGGGCTACAGAAGGCCATGTACCTGACAGCGTCCGTCAAGATGAAATTAACCGATTTAACAATGATGTCCAAATATTTTTGGCTAACGCTAAAGCAGTAATTGGTCAAGGAACTGTTACGTCGCCAGATACACGCCCGACAGAATCGCCGACTCTAAATAATGGTTAAATGAATAACTGTAGGGAAGATACTGTTATCGTCTTGAAGATCGCTCGATAATACCAATAATCTTCACAACAATTATCAAGATAATAACAATAGAGAACGCACTGACAACGCATTGAGCGATAGTGAAGGGTATTGCAAACACTTTGCTCGACTGTTTGGCGTTCATGATATGCGAGCTGATGAACGCGATTGCACACAATAATGCGGCACAGAGGATGTTATTTGATAATAATACGTTTTTTTCTTTGCTTTATAATCGGATGCGATACTTTAATATAGAGCGCAATTGTATCATTAGGATCAATCTTTTTTTCCGATAATTCGTAGCTAAGAGAAATGCTTTTTAAGTATTCTTTCATTTTTTCGTCTTCTAAAAGCTGGCGAGCTATTTTTCCGTTTTTTATTGTCGTTAAATAATGCAAATCATCATCTTGCAAGCTGGAATTTTGTTGAATTAATGTACGTTCAATGTCTCGTGCAGTGCATGCCGCGTTATAATTTTGCATCATAACATTAAGAGTCTTGAGAAAACTGAATTGATCGTAAATGTCTTTTTCGGAGAAAGTTGTATGTGCAGTCTTATCTCGATTTTTAGATTTCATAGCTTTCTCCCACGTATATAGTACACAATAAATAACGCACTTAAAAAATATGTCAATAATATAATTTACAGTCATCTGTGTAACACTCATACAGATAACGCAGTGTTATAGTGAAATGAATGTCGAGGCGCAGAAACGGGTGGTGCGGCTGGTGTGATGTTAAGACAGATTAATGTTGACATATTTAATCAAGTAATTCTGTTCTGCTCTTGATCAAAATGATCGAACATTTTGGTTTGACACAGGCGATTCAAATGAAAAATCTTAATAATCAAAGCGACCTAAAAATCGGCGATGCCATGGCTGATGGCACAGTTTACGCCGGCATCTCACCGACGACAGGTACCAAGTCAGACGCTATGCCGCATGACTCGGGGGTAATGACTTATCCTGAAGCCTTACGGTTCATTCAGCGGTTAGATTATCAATATGGGTTTCGCGGCAGTTCGCAGGTTACATGCGAAGCTTTGGAAAACCCGAGTATCGATGATGGCGGTTGGCGTTTATCGTCCTACCAAGAACTGCTTACACTTCACGCCAATAAGTTAGAGATCGGTAACTTCCACGACCAGAATGGCGGTTCTGAAAATTGGGATCTGGCGTTGGGGACAGTATTGTGTGATGAGGATGAAGGTCCACCTGAAGCGTACGTACACGCCGTAGAATTTCAACGTGATAGAGATATGTTAGGTTGGGCGCGCTTCAATAGTCCATGCCATGTTCGATTTATTCGGACTGAGCCTCGTCCGAAGCCATAGTTTCGTAGGAACGACTGCCGTTGTCGATCTGGTGGGACTGTCTGGCTTAACAAAGAACTTAAAGCTGCTCTGGAGACGCTTAGATCGTCTTTAGCGACAGTATTGCCGTCTGATCGGGTGATCAGATCAGAACGCGATCAAAATGTTTCGGCGCAAGTAATTGTTAATATGCTATGGAACTGGTACAGATAGCTGGGCTTTGACGGCTGCAGTTCACATTCAGGGCGCAGAACATTCATTACGAATGCTGCGCGGAAGATATCGATTGTAGGCGGGTCGATTAGAGACATTCAATCATGGGCCCGGCACAAATCACTGCAGATGACACAACGATATATTGAAATGGATGTGGAAGCACAGAAGAGGGTGGTTCAGCTGGTGTGATATTAAGATAGATTTATGTTGACATGGTAATAATTATCTGACACCGATATTCTAATTCGCTGTTATGTTACCAAAGCGTCTACGAAAACCGAACTCACAGCTGAACTTCAATCGGTGGAGCAAATTAAAGCGAAATACCAAACCGTCGCAAAATGATAACCATACCGCAATACAAAGCGATAGTTCCGATGACACAAATTAACAGAGACGGATAAAACCCGATACTATGTCGCAATAAAACTGGTAAAACCAAAAACATTGGCAAGGATGGCAAAACATACCAGAATGTCGCTTGCGAGTGGACTGCCAAACGCTCCAGATCATTTGTATCCTGCCACAGCCAAATCATTCCCAATATCGAGACCAGTGGCAGGGATGCTACTAATGCTGCAAAGCCTGGGCTACGCTTGCCGATTTCAGATATAGCCGTGATGATGATCGCCGAAAGACCGGTTTTAATCAGCAAATATAGCATCGCACGACCTCCGTTTTAAAGCCTACTTGGCTTTATTGTCTTTAAGCCACTGACGCATCATAACAATCTCACCGGTCTGAGCTTTTATAATATCCTTTGCCATTTTTTGGATTTTAGGATCTTTGCCTTTTGCCAATTCAATTTTCGCCATATCGATAGCACCCTGATGGTGCAATATCATGCCCTGCACAAAATCTGTATCAACATCTCCCGTTGGTTTCGTTTCAGCCATCGCCTTGTGCATCTTCATTGTTGCATCGTTGAAAACACTTATCTGTACGGCCTCATGGTGCATCGACTTCATAGGACAATCATCAGGCATATTATCCATTTTCGACATGTCACAAGCAAATGCGCCGGCTGACATCACGCAGACTAGTACAGCCGCACTCACGGCTATTTTAATGTTTTTCATGAGTCTCGCTCCTGTGATGGTAACATGTAAATGTTTTTCCGTTTGAATTGAAGTGTATCAGTGCATCGGGTAGAGCAGCATATAGGCCGCCATCAGTCCCATGCCGATGTTCTCGACAAGGCTTACCGTGCTCAGCGGTACATTCAGCACAGTACCAAGACAGGCGCATTTAAATTTGTAGCCACGCCGCATGCTGATAAGTACCCCTATGGCACTGACGGCCATGATGATTAATGTTGCCAGATTAGCAAAAACTAGATACATGCCGCTTAAATAAAGCACACCCAAAATGACCTCAATATAAGGATAGGCATAGGCGTAGCCCCAGAACTTCTTGGCGACAACATCATACATTTGAAAGCCATCGGCGAAACCTTTCAAGTCAATTAACTTGAACATCGCGAAGATCAGAAAGAACAATCCCATCAGATGGTTCATCAGTAGCATCAGATCGATTTGGTCTCTGCCCAATTGCAGTGACACGCTAGCCAGAACAATAATGCCGATGACCCGCGACAAAGGGCGATAACTGGTTTTTTCTTCAGCGTGGCGATCTTGCATGATTATCTCCTGTTAAACGCTATATTTGCGGTAGAGTTCTTTCAATTCGTCCATCTTCTTCTTTTTCTCGACGTCATTGCTGGAATTGAAGGTGTCCGTTACGCATAAGTCGAGGTGAGTATTGAGAATATTGGCCTCTACAGCATTCACTGCCGAACGGATTGCCCGCAACTGTATCAGTATGTCAGGGCAATACCGCCGCTCCGTCACCATCTTTTTGACCCCCTCGACTTGTCCAGCGATGCGGTTAAGCCGGTTCAATTCTTTCGAATAATCAGGATGTGTTGACAGGTCAGCGCAACAATTATCGTTTTTCATGAAGCTATCCTAACAGACTGGGTGCAATAAAGGCGAAGAAGAAACCGATTGCATAGATTGTGACAGAACCAACATAAACGATTAGGCTGATCTTCCGCAGTTTCGTGCAGGCTTTGGCTTGTTCTGGATCAATCGGACACGGTGCATTGCGGCTGGTATAGCGCATGATACCGGATGCAGTCAGCATTATGCCTGCAAACATAAATAGGGTAATCTTATGCTCCGATAGCCAGACCAGTTGCGGCACGTTTGACACGATACCCGCCAAGACGGCGCCGGCACCCAATGTCACAAACAAGGCTGGCAAGGCACAGCAAAACAGCGTACTGAATGAGGTCAGCAGCGTCATCGTATGAATCGTTTTTGAAAATTTCACTGGCTTTTCCTGATTTTACTTCTGATGATGAATGGTCGTCACCTTATAACCTGCATCGGTAATAACGCTTGTGATTTTATCATCTTTGATTGTGGCATCTTTTTTCGTTGTAATCGTCACCAGCTTGTCTTCGAGGCTGACATCGACTTTCTCGGTTTCAGGCTGCTTCATAAAACTTTTTTCGATGCCTTTGGCACAGAAAGCACAGACCATGCCATCAACACCGACATGGATGGTTTCGGCGAACGCTGGACTGGCCAGCATTGTCATCAAAGTTATAGCTAAGAATTTTTTGTTCATGGTTGTCTCCTTTAGAATTGCCATGTTGCATTGAAAAGCAGCGTCTTGTTGCTGCTATATCCGACTTCCGTCAGAAATCCCGTGTTGAATAATCGGATCAGCGGCGTCACGATAAATTTGTCGTCCGCGCTTGGATTGTTCTGCACTTGGAACATCAGCCATGTATGTACGTCCTTATAATCTGCAATGTAGGGCGCAATACCGACACGCGCTTTCTGGTCGAAATATTGATCGTTCACTGACGAGGCAATAAAGCGGTTCTCATACGACAGGTAATAACGGCGGCTTTCCCAGTCAGCCTCGATGCCGGCAAACCCAGCGGGGGCAACATCACCGTGATCGTCGCCAAACCCCGCTCCCGTCATCAAAAACACGTTGGCTTGCGAGTCTGAATTATTCCAGCGTTGCAATAGTCGATTATACGTCAGCGTGTGCAGCCACGTTTCATCATTACGCATGTAATCGGTACGAACCCCAAAAGCATCTTTGGCGGTTGGGGAGTAACTCAGCATGGCGGAATTTTCCATGCTGTCGTTCGTTGTCATCGCCATCCAGCCATCTGGGTAAGACACGGGACGGGCATGAGCCAACAGAGGCACAAGCCATAAACCGACGACCAGAGCGCATTGTAATTTTATACCCATAGGGAGTATTTTATACCCTCATGAGGTATAGGTCAAGAAATTTCTTGCAGCTTCGGTAGGATTGCCGATGTCTTATTTAAAAGACATCAGTAAAACTGCTTAATACAATGGAGATCACTATGAAAACGACTCAAGAATGTATTACGACTTGCTGGGAATGCCGTAATGAGTGTCAGCAGACATTGTTCAACCACTGCCTCTATGAAGGTGGCAAGCACGTCGAACCTGACCATGTCAAACTCATGACGGATTGTATTCAGATTTGCCAAACCGCTGCTGACTTTATGACCCGTCAGTCTCCGCTGCATGCATCGATCTGTGCCGCATGTGCCGACATCTGCGAAGCCTGTGCAAAATCTTGCGAGGCAATCGGCGGCGAGCACATGAAACGCTGTGCGGAAATATGCAGACGTTGCGCTCAAAGCTGCCGTGACATGAGTCAGATGAAAAAAGCCGCTTAGTCATTTGTTCGAACTAAAAAAATAATGTGGCCTTTATTCAACAAATAGAGGCCACATCCATTTAGTTCATACTGAAAATGCTCTGGATGCTCTTGATATCCGTGCTTGTGTCAAGATTTTGAATGCTTTTGATGACATAATCTTTTGCGAAACAGTTTTTGGCGTGTTGTTTACCTTTCTCTATCAAATACGTTTATCAACACTTGTTAAAGGATAACCCAGGATAAATTAACAGAATTCTTCTTGCGTTTTATTTGTTGTTATGGTAAAGTTCTGTTAATTCATTACAGGAGAAAACATTGGCCAAGTATGCGCTGCAACAAAACAAGGAATGTTGGACATACCAGGCAATCTATTTCCTGAAGAGTATCGGAAAGTCCAAAAAAGTTTTACTTTTAATGGCTATTCCCAAACTCTTTGATGAAAGATAAATGAACTACGGCTTCCAGCCACAAGAAAAGTCAATATGAGTTTTATAATTAATTACCTGATTAGCTTGCTATAGTGAGACCATGATCAAAAGCGTTGTTTTCGATTTCGATGGAACATTGGCTCACGCGGATACAGATGACGGCCGCTGTGTCGCTGATTTTTCTCAATCCTATGGATTAAAGACGTGGGATACGCAAAAACTGTGCGCCAACTATACCGACCCCGATCATTATGATTTAGGATGGGGTCTGGAATTGTTGCAACAACGTGCAGCATTATATGATTATTACAAATATGTTATTGCGAATTTCGAGTATTATCCAGAGACACACCCGCGTTTACTTGAAGGCGTTCCTGAGATGTTGCAAGAACTGATGGCGCGTGACTATCAACTCTATTTAGCTACATCCCGTGACCGACACACGATGCGGGTAACATTGGATAAAAACAATTTAGATGATGTATTTGCCAAACATGTCACTATAACTTGCATCAACGAAATCCAAGGTCAAAATAAACCTGCAGGCGATATGATCGATTTTTTGGTGAATAACCATCAGCTTGTCACCGATAATGCTATCGTCGTAGGTGATACTACCCATGATATCGGGATGGCTAAAGCTGCGAGGTTACCGGTTATCGCCATTACTCATGGCAGTCATGGGATAGAACGACTGAATGCAGCGAAACCCGATCACATGGTGCATTCGATTCCGGAATTAAAAAATATGTTGCTTCGTTTATAGATTACGGCGTGCCGTTAATTATTTTATCGGCAATAAGCTGGAGCGATTTATGATAAAAATGATCGCGGTATTGGTTTGCAAACCCGGCACATCACCGGCTGAACGGGCTGTGACTTCAAGCACGAAAAACTCGGTTAACTGGGCGAAACAGGCCGGTATCAGCCGCTGACTCAATCGCAAAAACTTTGCCAATCGGCCGGCGCGGCCTGGCTGTCAGTTGAGCAAGGGACGCAATGGCGATCGGATGGTGACTGGTATCCGGTTAGGTTCGGGAGCGTCCAACAGCGGCCGTGAGTTCTAGCATAATACAGAAAGAGTGGCGTGGGTGGCGCGACAATGTTACATATTTTACCAGTTGGTGAAATGCTTTTTGAAATCTATTCGCTTGGTTTTGGAAGGCATCCCTTTTGTATTGCTATCGTATTAAGATGTTTGGGCTAAAGTTTAATGTGCATGAAGGTCATGTTACTTCCACAAACTAACCGCAACCTGATAAAATTCCTGAATTGTTTGGTGCAGCTTTAGCTACTGCACTTATTATTTCCAAGATCTGCAAAAATCTGTGGCATTAATAATAATTGCATAGTGAGAAATAATGATCAATCTTTATCCTGACAGTTATTTACATGATGGTTATGAAGAGGATCTTTATACGAAAGATTTAATTTTTAATCTATCAAATGATGATATTATTACATTTAAAGTTGACGATATTGCACCACAAAAATTACCTGAAGATTTTAAAGACTCGCCTTTCTATGAATTTATAAAAAACGATATCAAATTAGAAAAATCAATTGTACACGGATTAGTGTTTACTACGATCTCTGGGAATTTAAATTTATATCAAAGCCAGGTTACGTCCCTAAAAACTGATAAAACCTACACCATAATTTCAGCCAATGGTGAGTGGCAACCTATGCGCTTTGTGTTATGGGTCGGTGGTGTTTGGGAAGAAAACACATGAACGAAAGCTTCACCCTCTCATCGTCTTATTTTCTCAGTCAGCTTATGCCTAAACTGGGCATGACAACATCTGTTCCTAGCTTAACTCCGCGGACGTCGTCCCATCCATCTGGCTGTAGGCCCCGAAAGCCCCGCGCGAGAAAACAAAAAACAGCAAACGAACCATTGGAGGATAATGGTCATGAGCAGCAATGGATGAACCCTGCCACTCATGGTTTGCACTGTAGCCGCAGGCTTCCCCCCGCCAGCGGATGACCATCTCGACGCAACTCTTGATTTAAACGAGCTGTTGATTAAGCGCCCGGCAGCGACTTTCCTTGTCCGTGCCAAGGGGAGGTCAATGCGTGGGATTGGCATGTTCGACGGTGACATCTTGGTAGTCGACCGTTCCCATCACACCGGTGGATGGCAGCGTCGTTATTGAGGCAGTCAACGGTGAATGCTTGGTCAAAATTTACAGGGTAAATACAGGCAATTACGGGTGCACAACAGTTGCCCCGGGCCATAAATACATTGAAATACAGTGGACGGCCGCCCTCTTGTCCACCTTGAAGCGGCTCATTTGCGAAACATAAAGTTTAATAAATAAATTATTCGTTGAACATAAAGCGACATGGTACCCTCATAATAGAATTTAATCAGCAGAATTAAGTATTAATTACTTTACGATTTTTCACGCCAGAATCGTTCATAACGTGATCAACCGCATACATGTGCATCAAATGTGATGGAAATAATTCAAGCTGTTCAATACCACCACGCTTTGGATCAAGCCAATTATCAATCCGGTCGTTGGGGACGATACAGGGCATACGATCGTGAATTGGCTTAACCAAACTATTTGGTTCGTTCGTTAAAATCGTAAATGACCAAACATCTTGACTATTGATCTTCGCAAAGTCCCACAACCCAGCCAAAGCCATTGGTGAACCGTCGCCCATAACGAATAAATATGGCTGCTTGTGTCCATGTTCTTCTCGCCATTCGTAATAACCCTCAACTGGCACGATGCACCGCCGTTTGGCATACGCTTCGCGAAATGCTGATTTCTGCATGACTTTTTCAACTCGTGCATTGGTCAAAGTGTAACCTTGTCGTACATCTTTTGCGTGGCGTGGAATTAAGCCAAAGCGGGCGATGAGCAATTTTCGTTGTCCGGTTGGATCGAGGGCGATAATAGGCACTTCCTCGGTCGGAGCGGCGTTTGGGTTGTCAACTAGCTTTTTTTTCAAAAAAACTTTGTACCGTTCCGCCAGTTCTGCAGCGTTCGTTAATGATCGAAACCGGTTACACATGGCTAATTTCAAACACCAATGAAAAAAATATTGAGTAGTATCTCAATTTGAAAGTTAACGTCCTGTAGATTCTATTTTATCTTATTAGACCGGAACAACAGTCGTTTTCTTAGCTTGGGCCGCTAAATACGCTGCTCTAACGGAATCTTCTGTTTTTTGTGATGATTTCGAGGATAAGCCAAATACCATATAACGGTTTCTTTTCATTAAGAGTATATCTGCTTGTTCAAAGCCATACTCCCTCACATTCTCCCCATATTCTTCTGCCAATGAAAGCGTTTTCGTTTCCGGACGGACGGGCTCTTTGGCTCTGCTGTGGCGCAAAACATCAGTGATACCTTCGCAGAAACTATTAATAGCTTTTTTAACTGCATTCATAATGAAGCCTCCTTTGGCGATATTTTAGTTATCATAATATCATGATAATAGCCTGTCAAGTGAAATATATTACGTATTCCCTAATGTTTTACAGGTTTGAATGTGGATTTTCAGAACTACACCACACAGTGGATTGTACCAAGATGTTAACTTTCGAACTGAGACACTACCCAGATCCCCAACCCAAACAATTTACGTGGTCATAGCCAAAGAGTGCACTGCAAAGTCCGACTGGCTGAAATCGAAGTTGCTTGGGAACACAGCGATAGTCACTTCCTAATAAAGATTATCGTATATGGGTCTCCTTCAAACCCATACACGCTCTATTCGGGACGGAAGTCCAGTCAAAATATTATGCTCTATTACATTATTATCAGGTGAGCTTTAGCTATTCAAGCAACGTGGTAGCGGCGATTTCGAGGGCGGTGGCTATCTTCTGTATTATGAGCACCGTTGGATTGCGGATGCCCCGTTCTATGCCGCTTATATATTATCGGTACTTTACGGATCACTGATTTAAGGGAAGTTTTTGATTGTCCTGATAAAGTGTAAGTGACTTGCAACAGAGAACAGATAAAATCTATTTTCTATAAGTTACATTATTGACACGTTACCATATAGTCACTAATATGATTGTTATGGATGCTATTTTCCGCGCTCTCAATGATGCCCACCGCCGCAAGATTCTGGATCTACTCCATGAATATGACGGGAGGTCTTCGTCGGAGATCGAAGCGCAGTTTCAGGACATCACTCGTTTCGGAGTGATGAAGCACCTGAAAATGCTTGAAGAAGCATCCTTAATCACCACCCGCAAAGAGGGGCGGTTCAAGTATCACTACTTGAATGCTGCACCATTACAGGAGATTTCTGACCGTTGGATCTCCCGTTTTGCTTCCCCGTGGGTGCAATCCATGGCCGATGTTAAAACCCAACTTGAAAAGGACAATATCATGACAACAAAACCTAAACATATCTATGTCTCGGTTATCAAAACCACTCCCGAAAAACTCTGGGCGGCATTGACGGATGGTAAAATTACTCCTGCCTATTACTACGGCAGCACATTTGAGGGCGAAGTAAAAGCAGGCTCAGAATACCGTTACGTTGCTCCTGATGGTGGCAAGGTTCTCAGCGGTAAAATTATAGAGGCCAATCCACCAAGCAAACTCGTGGCTACCTTCAAAGGCGAGTGGATGCCGGACATGGAAAAGGATGCACCGACGCGCGTCACTTACGAGATTCAACAGCAAGGCGATTGCTGCCGCTTGACGTTGACCCATGACGAGTTCGAAGGCGAAACCGCGACTTACCAAAATACTGGTGGCGGCTGGCCTGGCATTCTTTCTGGCCTCAAAACCTTACTCGAGACCGGACAACCGCTAAACTATAACCCGATGGCAGCATAAGGAAGGATACATATGCAGATTTTACATTTGGACAGTTCGCCTTTGGGTGAACAAAGTGAAACACGTAAATTGTCACGCGCGGTAGTTGAAAAGCTGAAGCGTGCCCATCCCAATGCGGGCGTAGTTTACCGCGATTTGATGGCGCAGCAGCCCTCATTTGTGGATGCGGCATGGGTTCTTGGTGCGTTTGGGCTTCCTGGTGGCGACAGCGCTGAGGCTAAAGCCGCCATAGCCGAATCGGACATGCTGGTGGATGAGCTGCTCGCGTCGGATATCATCGTCATAGGTGCGCCGATGTATAACTTATCAATTCCTGCCGTATTGAAGGCGTGGATTGACCAAATCGTGCGTCCTATGCGCACCTTCGCTCCCCCGCCTGTTTATATAGGACTGGCGACCGGCAAGCGCGCGATTGTTGCGATTGCTGCCGGTGGGGGCGGCTACGGTGAAGGTGGTCCGAGGCAGGCTTACAACCACGAAGACCCCTATCTTCGCACGATCTTCGGCTTCATTGGCATTGAAGACGTGCAGTTCGTCCATTTTTACGACACGATAAATGAACGCCGCGAACAAGGCGAGCAGACTGCGCAGCAAGAATTGCAGGCGCTGGCTGTATAAAGAAAGAGTGGCCACAAAGAGCAATTGCCTGAAGTGAACGGTTCCCATCTTGGCGGTTACTTCGTGATCGACGTGCCAAACATTGAAGCGGCGTCAAGCTGGGCAGCAAAAGTGCCTACACAAGGTTTTGTAGAAGTACGACCACGCCGTGCCAACCCAACCATGCCGATGAAGAAGTAATGTAAGAAAACTACGCAGCTACCTTTCTAATTAGAATGCTGGCTGCGTAGTTATGTTTTGGCTTATTTTATAACTGAGGCTTTTTTCAAGCATCACACGGCCAATTTTGGCAGGAAGAGGCCGGTTCCAGGCCAATTGCCATTCATTTTTAAGTTGTTCTGAGGATAATTTGATATCGGGCATATTTTTGTTCTGTAACACCTGCTGTGCACCTGTAATGGCCTGTATTTACCCTGTAGATTTTTGACCAAGTATTCGCCGTTCACGGCCGCGACGATAACGCTGCCATCGACTGGCGAAATGGAACGGTCAACGACTAAAATGTCGCCTTCAAAAATGCCAACGCCCCGCATAGAGCGGCCGGTAGATCGGACTAGGAATGTTGCAGCTACTAGATCATACAGTCCTAATACTAGATGAGTAATAATCTTTTCCAATATTAACGCCATAAACTTTAGGCTCACCTCAAAAATACGATCATTTTAGCTATTTCAGTTTACTTAGATTTACCCAGAATATTTCGAAAGACGGCGAGACAAAATATGTGTTTTGCTCTTCAGAAGATATTGGAAAAAAATGGACGTGATCCCAATAATAGATTCCCGCATCCTCACCATCTACTATCATTAGTATGAAATTGCCACCGGTGTCTGATCCTATAACAAGCCCACCTTCGGGCAACTCATCAGCATATTCCTCATATAAGTACCAAAGATCAAATTCCTTGTCGTTAGTGTCTATGCCAAAAATGACATCGATCAAAATATCTGAATCAAGATCATTTACATGAAATATCCTGTTTTCAACAAATCCTCCATTGTTCGACAAAAGAAAGATTTTGTATTCCTCAGGCAGTTTAAATTTGAGATTGTTCTCTAAGCTAGAAATTTTTCCTGTATCCGATTTTCCAAATGGCTGTAGCATTGTGTTCATTCTTTATTCCCCGTTTGAACGTAAGCTCTACTCCGGTTAAAAACCGTTTTCTGTCAACTTTTATTGAAGGGTTATTTCAACTTCTATTTCAGTTCCCTTATCGATAAATCATGATTAAAAAATGCAATATTATCGTCGTTCATATCTGGCAACTCTGTTTTGGTAATGCCGTCTAATACTTCTAATAAATCCCACTCTTCTGCATCGATTTTTTCTATTGTGGCTGTAACTGCAGCAATATCGTCTGTCGCCCATATTAATGGTCGTGGCTCATAGAAGCCATGCGCGGTTTCCCCAAACGATCCACCAAAGCCTGCAACACATGGGACTCTTTGACCGAGATTACGCTCATGTAACGGCAGATCCTTAATTATAATACGGCGAAAGCCCCATAATTCTTCTACATTTTCGCTGTTACTCATATTAGCAATTGTCGAAATCTGCAGAGGCTCTATTCCTGTAATAATACCCGGGATTAACATTCCAGTTGAATATATTGTCGTTCCTGATGTCTGCCACACCATTACATTGAAAAAACCAGTGATTAGTGACAATAAGCCAAATATTGTTGACCATATGCCATGATCTGTAATATATAATCTAATTGTTGCGCATACAAATAGTATAGTACAAACAGATACGATACGTGTTATCCATACATACTTAATACGATATGTATCGTACTTTTCGATTAGCTTAATGTCAGGTTGAAAATTGATAACACGATCTGTAGATGACAATAACATATAAATTTATCCGTTTCCTAATAATCAACTAAAAATAGATTTGCGGCTTTGTAACTCGTCAACTTGATCTTTAAAGTCTTCAGCACTTTCATGCGGCACCTCCTTAAAGACACGATTAATGCCTTCAACTGGAATTGTAAGTGTGGCATGGAACGGATAACGCTTAAAACCAATCTCGCCAACTTTTTCCATGGCAACCAGCTCAACATTTATCTCTTCAATTCGTACACGCTTAAGCTGGACGATAATCAACTGACGGCGCGAAACACCAAGCAGAAAGCGTTTTTTACGCAGTTCAATGTATGTACCGATGACTGGCAACCAAGTTAGCAATTCGGATGGGTATTGCATAGCGACCGTAAAAGTCATAAGCTCGTGCCCAATTTGTAGATAAGGCTTTAAAATATCAATGGCTTTGTTCCGATTATTTTCCAGCCAGTCGACGACGACATTATTTTTTTCGGCCATGATGATTTACCTTTCGCGTCATTCTAGTTGAATTTCACTATTCCCCGAAATTATTTGAATAATATTAATATTTTGAAAATATTTTATTTATAGTGCTTCTTCATTTAAATCTATTCAGTCTAGCATTCATTTAACTGTTTTAAAAAAAACTGATTTGCAAAAAAAAGCGATTTATATACTTAATAGGATTTAGTAAACTGTTTATATCGTTAAGGGAATAGTCTATACAGATAAATTTGCTAACAATAAAAGGATCGATATGGACAACAATCAACTTGATGATGCCGTATATAAGAAAATAGTTATACTTTGTCGTAAAGGTGATGCCTACATTGATAAAGATGAATATAAAAAAGCCATCGCTTGTTATCAACAAGCTTTTGTTCTACTGCCTACTCCTCACCAAGAATGGGATGCCTCGACATGGATTCTATTTTCGTTAGGTGAAGCATTTTATTTCAACCAACAATACTAGGAGTCTGAAAACGTACTACACGATGTTATGCTTTGCCCTGGAGCAATTGGCAACTCTTTAATTCATTTGCGCTTAGGACAGGTATCATTTGAACGTGGCAATTTAGTTAAAGCTAAGGATGAACTGATGCGTGCATATGTGGTCGACGGCGAAGAAATTTTTGAAGGTGAAGATGAAAAATATTTTAATTATTTGCAAAAAATGGTTAAATTATATTAATTAAACTCTTTTATGATCAGCTTATTATCCACACCTTATAATTTTAAGTTGGTTCCATCTGAAAGATTGGAATGAAACATTTTATTAAAATTTCAGTTGTCGATAAAAATATCAGAATCTTGCTGTTCTTCTTAATTCGTTATCAGTTCTTAAATTATTGTTGGATCTGAAAAACGAAGATAGTGTTTGGGAATTATAATATCCTGAAGGTTAATCACTTGATATTTTTATGGGTATTCGTTGTGACTTGAACTTGGTTTAGCTGTAGCACTTTTGGCCTAAGATAATAAATCCCTATCTAAATTTCAGTATCGATAAATTAGACACTTTTGGGTAATTTACTGATAATAAAATTAAAATTTTTCAACACGCTTTTATTCATATTGCCAAAGATTTACAATAGATTTATTTACTTGTCGCGATTAAAATAGAAAACATAAGCGAAATCAAATTAAAATCAGAGCAAGATGGTAATTTTACAACAAGACGGTAGTATATCTTTTGATAATATCAAACTCTACAAAGGTATATCCATTGATTGCCTTTTAGAAGAGGTAGCTAATACACAAATAGAGCTTTGGGAATCTAATGCGGGTTTTGAAATGTATAGATTCAAGCGCGCTACTATTGGCAAACATGGCTTTATTTTAATGTTACTATTTCAGGAAAGACGTTTATGCAGAATAAGTATTTCAGTCGATGGACCTGAGTTATCTTGGGATGATGTTACACCTAAATCGATAGAGCGTGATCGCGCTGTACTTTGCAAGTTGGTGTTGTGTAATTCTATGGGTGATAAATCCAAACGCGTTTATTCTTGGGGAAAGGTAGAATTGTGGCGTGATATTAAAAATTCAGCAGATTATAATGTAACAGTGGCATACTCATAAGGTCTATAATCTACTATGCTTGACATAATTCGTATGAAAAACTCTTCAAGCCTACTTATTCCACAGTACATACTTAATGTCTTTCCAAATTAAGTATATTTGAGTGCGAAATTGATAAGTTAACTATTTATCATTTATTCTTATGATAGCGTGGAATTAGATCAGATGTGTAAAAGAGGATCATAAATAATGAATAATAATTTGCAAAATTCAGATCTACCTGAAATCGGTGATAATGTCCTACCAAGATCAAGTACCGTATTAAAACGTTATTTTACGCCGCGACAGGTTCTGTGGGGCACTGTCTTAGGCGGACCACTCGCTGCATTTATCATGATTATTGATAATAATTTAGCCTTGGGAAAAGAAATATCGCAACTCAAAAAGATTATTTTTGGAATCTTCATTTTGGTAGCAGGAGTTGTAATCGCGGCGATAGTACCAGAGAGCTTGCCGATTGTTGTCATGCCAGTAGTTTTCGCAACGACAGCTTATCAGTACATACAAAAAATTCAAATGCCATTAATTAATGTTATCCCTACCGAGTTAATATTACCGGAAACAAATAAAAAAGTGTTTGTCTTGGGAATCGTATGTCTTGCATGTTTACTTTTTATCGGCTGCATCCTTTTTATTATGTTTCCTAAACTTTTTGATTAATTCAAGGCGTCCTTCACACGAATGAGGCAAAATCCACGCGTGACTTGTATTTTAAGAATATTATGGACACATATAAACGTTAAGATCTGAGCTTTTAGTATTTTATTTTCTTTAAAAATATATAATTTTTGGTGGATATAATTATGGATTAACGTGAGTTAAAATTAGTTCTTTAACCACTTGATTCATGTTTCGAGGTTATTAAAAACAAGACCGTCTGATTATCAGCTAGGTAAGTTTACAAACCCTAATAATGGTAAAGCGCAACGTGAAAAAAATCATTATTTTTGCAACTTTCTTGATCTATGTGACTGTATTTTCGGATGCCACCTATGCCCAATGTCCTATTCATATCAAAACACCATTTTCAGCCGTAGGTCTTTTCAAAACAGATTTACTTGATTGGTTAGAAAATGAAAACCAACTGGACACTCTATGCCCAACTCACGATCAAGTCTGCACGACTAAAGCTTTATCACCTCTAATTGATAAAATCCCTGTTTACGATCATCCATTCCGAAAAGTTATTGCCGATCTGGAAATTACCTACACGCCGGGCAAAGGTATGACTGCCAGTTTAGTTCAAAGTGGAAAAGTTTACCCATTTGAGCTTCCAATTTATGCTTCTGATTGGTCATATGGGCCTTATTTTCACGCAACACTTTTAGATAAGCGCGGAGTATGGAAAAATGTAGCCTTACCCCGCATTTTAAGTGGGTGGATTGAGCTTCCGGAAGCCGAAATTTACCGTTTGAACGCAAAGAACCAAATCAATTTATTAGATGGCCATGAAATTGTAATAATTAAATCAGATTCGAAAAGTCTCACATTTAGGGAAATACAATCACATGATATGTGGGAGAATGGTGATAAAGGCAGTCTACCGCCTTTGGCTAGATTTAAAAAGCACATTATTCCAGTGAGTCGCGCTTATGATAATAAGTGTAATTTGCGTCTTTTGCCTGAAATGACAAAGGGCTGCTAAAACCACTAAAAAACTAATCCAAATACTTGTTCAAAATTGTATCACTGTAGATTCTTTACATTGTCATGGTTATAACCACTGTTTTTATTAGCATCTAAAGGATGAATTTGATTCCATTCTTTGCTGCACTGCTCAGGGTTCCAAGCACAAAAGTAAGTCAGGTATTCTGCGGCATTAATTTCTGCGTAAGGGACAACTTGTGCACTTGCATTTTGTGAAAAAGAAAAACACAAAGCCAAAGCAGCAAGAATCGTGTGAAGACATATTTTCATCAAACTCTCCACTGTTAAATTAATCTAATAATAACATTACCATATTATTTACCAAATTTCAACTTAATTATACATATCGAGTGACGGTAAATAATGCAATTGTGCAATCAATAGAATACCTTCTAGCAATAATTATCGATGAATTATTATTAATATTCATACCTATGATTATATTTTAATTAATACCAAGAAAAATTTTGATTAAATTGAGAAAAGTTATTTTTTCATTTCGTAGCGTTTTTTACCAATTCGATATTTTGTTATAAAACCTACAACAACAACCGCGGGAATAATACTTGGGCCTATCATTTGTGGTCCTATTGCCATCGCGTTACACAATAAACCAACACCAGCTGACCAGATAATTACAAACAATAGAATTATAGCAAAGTCTTTTAAAAACAATTTTACATTAAAGATGGTTTTAGCGTTCTCTGACAAAGTAAACTCCTATTTATTGATAAAACTTAAGCTGATGAAAGAGACGTAGGTCTTAACAGGTTCAATGGCTAATAAAGAACAAGTTCAAGAGACCAATCATGAAACTGGCAGCTGCAAGAACTATATATTTTTTAGGCAAGGGGGTTTTTACAGATGGGTCTGAGGATGATAGTCGCTTCTTTCCTCTGTTGCGCAGCTCGTATGCATCCTGCTGGAAAATTGCAAGATAAGTAAAAACGACAGCCATAGCAGGGATGAAAATAACAGACTTATCGTAATCATATCCTTCAGTAAGTGCGGTATGCCACTGTTCATACCACAAAAAATACAGAATTAAAGTCATAATGATGTATATGGTATGCCACAACTTCGAAGCGCTTTGCTTATCGTCGTGAATCTCAATCATGAGTATCTCCATAGTTTCTCGTCATGGTACATATCAGCCTAATAACTATTTTATCCACTACACTAACTCGGCTTAAACGCTTGACACAAAAGAACGATTATCATTGCGCCTGTTATGAAATATCCCCAATAAAGCATCGGGATGAAAAAAAATGTATGTTTTTGCTTTATTACAATCCGTTCGCCCGTTTCTTCCAATATAATGGCAGTACCTTTTTCTTTACTGAGATGATGCGCATACTTCGTGATTGCGATACCACTTAAAATAGGCGCGATAAAAAAGACCCAGCCATTATTATGAAGAAAATTGTCAGTATTTCCTGACTCACCGAGTATCATAGCGATGGGAATATTGATAGCGAACGTAATACCAAAAAAGATAACAGGCACCAGAAATCCTAAACCATCCCAAATAATAATATACCACATATTATTTCCAATCTACAATAAGAGACGCGACAAACTGATGTTTTTTAGACCGTTCTTTAATTACAATCTGATTTCGTAATTTTGAATTCACCCAAACTTGCATCGTTTTTATCAACATAGCTGTAATAAAAAATGTCGCCCATGTTAAGAACTTTACGTGAGTTATTATCCTGGCAGACTACCTGTGCAGTGTCAGGCTTGAGTACTTTTTCAGGATCACCTTCTGTTTCATCTTTGCTAAGCGACATTTTATAATTGTACTGAATACCGTCGCTTTTAACTTTGACTGAAACCAATGTTGTTAGATCATCTATTTTGATTGGAACTTTCGCATTCATCATTTTAGCTGTTACTTCATTAGACTTAGCGATAAAGCCCTCATTGACTCCCTGACCAAAAGAATGGGCGTTTAAGCCGATGTAGACAACGGCGAGCAATATAATCGCGATGCCACAAGCAACGATTGGTCGCTTTTTAAACTGATTTAAAAGTTGGGAAGAATTGATCATTGGATATCTTTTATATACTCTGATTTGTATAGAATTTATATTTAAGTGTCTAAAAAATATAATAAGAAAGTAAATAATTCATTTACAGTTAGGGGCTGGCCTAGATAAGGAGTACTATCTATGATGGTTTTATGGTTTAAAGACGTTGCAGATTAAATACTTATAAGCAGTCAAAGCTGCTCGAACTGTTTGTTGGAGGTGTAACCGCCCGGACAGCGGCTGAACTGGCTGGTATAAACCGTTACTCAGCGACATTATTTTATCACAAACTGCGCGAGATGATCGCTTATTATCTCGATGATGAATGTCCGTTCGACGGCGAGATCGAAGTTGATGAGAGCTGCTTTGGTGGTGCACGCAAAGGCAATCGCGGCGGCAAAGTCTATATAATCTCTTTTAGCGTATTTTAGAGATTTTTCAAAAAAGAAGTTAATGGGTTTACCTGCAGCTTTATCTAGTTGTTTTAAGTTCTGTCCATCATTTCGATTGGGGTCTATTACTGAATATTTGATAATACCTGTCGATAATAATATAGCTAAAATTAATAACGGGGCGCTTTCAGCCAAAGGTAGAAATACAAGAGGATGATAAAATCTCTTTAACAAGAATGCGGCTGGAAATAACAGAATTGTTATACCAACTAAGTTAATCATGATGTCATACATTATAGTGGGATACATATTCGGTGCATCTAAGAATAAAACTGTAACGCCAATACCTATTATTGATAAAATCACAATAAATAATGATAAAAGGTGGGCTAAGATAATCATAATTTATATTATCCGATAAATTGTTCTATTCAGTTGTTTGGTTGTCTTGTGCCAGCGATATTGCTGGAGAAACGCTGATCTCAGATGAAATTCAATCGATTATCTCTATGGCTAACTTGAAAACAGATTTAGAAAAATTAAACTCCCAGACTAATCTTTTGAATTTTGACGTATTTTTAAGCCAGTGGCGAAAACATGCAAAAATATATCTAACACTCATCGAGACGTGTCTAACGATTATATATAATAAAACTGGATCCCATATTCGATATGTGAAAGCTGAACGCAATTTGCTAGAGTCCGCTGATCCTAATTGTTTAGCTTACAATGAAACCAAGTCATTCATCTGTTTGCATCTCTGAACTCTTGGTGAAATTCTCAACGATCGGTCTCGAACCGTTAAGCTATATTCTTGAGCCAAGAAAGTGCTAAGTGAGTACAGAACTTACAGCCATCTTTAAAAACCACCTTAATAATATCCTGTTTACTTCTTGAAAACCCATTTTTTTTGTGTCGGCGCCGTGGCAGAAATTAGAGTTTTAAGTTCGTGATCATCTTTAAACTTCAATTTCTGTAAGTTGTAGGTCTCGGTGTAAACATCGAAGTGGGTCGTTGAAAACGGCCAAGGGTCAATAGTTAAAGATTGGTCGCTGCGGCGTTGATGGATGAAGTAATGAATTCCGTCCGGACCTTTGCTGACCTCAAGCTGGCGTTCCTCTGGCGGAATCTCTTCACGGCAGAGTACAAGCGAGAGTGCATCACACCATTGTAGAAAAGCATAAGCGTAGTCGACATCTTTCAAGCGAAAACTACCTTCTTTGAGCCATTTCTTTTGATTTTCTTTCTGTTTATCCAGAAAACTGTCAAGGTCTTTATTTTCTCCTCGTCTCGATTTATACAGAAACGTCGCATGACGTGAAACCATAAGGGCATTCCAGCGACTCTTATACAAGGCAATGTCAATCATGCGATGACACTGAGTGATAGAATAGGGTACAAATTGCAGTGGCGCGCCGGCTTCTGATATATGATTGTGTTTGGTAAAGGGATCTTGCCCATCATCATGCTCCAACAGAGCAGCTAGCGTTTCGGACCAGTTAGTCGGACGTTTTTCATGTTTCCAGTGCAACGCTAGCTGAAACGCTAGAAGGCCATGTGCTTGCTGGTGAATAATGCTCCAGCCTGTAGGGGTGGGATGAACAATCATGTTACCTAATATCAGCTTTTAATCTATTTTATCAACCAGATTATTTATAGCCATGCTTGATGACAAGATTTTATTTTATGTGAATAGGTAAATGATCGCGCCGGGGTCCCAGAACCACTTGTTGTCCTTTAAACATGCCTTGATTGGACGGTTTGGCACCTGAATAATAGAATCCATCGGCTGCAAGAATTCTAGCCAGTTCCTCAACACGTCGTTTTCTCACACCGGTTGTTACGGCGAGTGGAACGATTTCTAACGTTGTGTTGGCAAAATCATTGTATAACTTCTTGTAAAGAATCCCAACAAAGCTAAAATAGCCCTCTGTTTATAATGGGTAGGCTTCGTCTTTGTCTGAAACATTACCGAAACAAGTCACGGCAAAAATAGATACAGAACAGCTTGCATCTCTGGCTAATTCTTTGCCTGCGCTCGTTTGGATTTCTGATTTATCGAAAGACTGTGTGTGGTGTAACCGCGACTGGCTTGACTTCACGGGTCGCACGCTTGAACAAAAGACTGGAAATGGCTGGAGTGAACTCATCCACCCTGATGATTTAAGGCGATGCTTAAATATTTACTCTACAAATTTTGACAAGCGTACCCCGTTTGAGATGGAATACCGGCTTAAGCACCATAGCGGTGAATACCGATGGCTGTTAAATCGCGGTAAGCCACATTATGAGGAAAATGGCAAGTTCGTCGGTTTCATCAGCGCTTGCATAGACATTCACGAAAAGTGTGAAATCTTAAATGCTTTGCAGAAACGAGACCAAGATTGGAAATTGCTAACAGAGGCGATGCCGCAACTTGTGTGGATTGACCGCGCCTCCGATGGATGGTGCGAATATTTAAGCAAGCAATGGCAAGACTATACAGGCGTCCCGATCGACGATCTGCTGGGTTATCAATGGACTGCCTATATCCATCCCGATGATAAAGAACGTGTCATATTGGCCTGGCAAGACGCCGTTGCCGACAAAGCCGACTATGACATAGAATACCGTATCAAGCGACATGATGGTGAATACCGCTGGTTTATGGTGCGCGGCGTTCCCGCACGGGATGCCGAAGGGCAGATCAAGATCTGGTATGGCACATGTACAGACATTCAGGAGCTGGTGAATGCCAGGGATCAAGCCCATGCCGCCAACATCGCTAAATCGGAGTTTCTGGCCAATATGAGCCATGAAATCCGGACACCGATGAATGCAGTAATCGGTCTTTCCAATATATTGGCTATGAGCAAGCCTTTAACCGCGCAGCAAACTGAATTTATCAAAACGTTGCAGCTTTCAGCTGGTTCGTTATTGAACTTGATCAATGACCTGCTCGATATATCGAAGATTGAATCCCGCTCAATTGAACTGGAACACATACCTTTTTCCATCGCCGAGCTCTTGGAACCTGTCATCAGCGTCATGTCCATGCGAGCCACAGAAAAAGGCCTGAATTTTGTTTTTGATGAGATGGTATCGTCCGGAAATACTTATATCGGTGATCCGACGCGCATCCGGCAGATATTGCTGAATTTGTGTAGTAACGCCTTCAAGTTTACCGAGCATGGTGAAGTGCGGATCACTTTAGAATTTCAAGCCAGATTAGATAATGAAACGCATGATGATGTCCGCATTCGTGTCCATGACACTGGAATCGGCATCGCCAAAGATAAGCTTGAGACAATTTTTCACAAATTCACCCAAGCGGATTCATCTATCAATCGAAAATATGGTGGCACTGGTCTGGGTTTAGCCATTACAAAAACGTTGACTGAAATTATGGGTGGAGAAATCACTGTCGAAAGCCGGGAAGGCGTTGGGAGCGTGTTTACTATTTGCTTGCCATTGATGCGAGGCGATCACGTTCAACAATCCAGTAACACCCTAGCATCCAAAGCAGAACAACTTGTGATTAATAAAAATAGTCCATTAATACTCCTTGTAGAAGATTATCCTCCAAATATATTAGTAGCGACAACGCTTCTTGAATTGTTTGGTTACCAATATGAAGTTGCCAGTGACGGTAAGGAGGCTTTAAATAAAATTAAATCAAAACGCTACGCGCTTATCCTGATGGATGTGCAGATGCATGGTATGAATGGGTTCGATGCAACAAAAGCAATACGCGCTCATGAAAAAGAGCTAGGTATTAACCCTATTCCTATTATTGGCATGACAGCACATGCATTAACCGGAGACCGGGAACGTTGTTTAGCGGTAGGGATGAATGATTATATTGCAAAACCGTTTAATCCAGATGATTTAAAGAACAGGATCCAAAAAAACTTGAAAATTTTGCATTGATTGGTTTAGTTGGAAACTAATGTCACTATATCAATCAAAAATATTACATATAAAATTATAAACCTATATTTCAATTTGATGCTGATCTTGTAAAATACTGTTATGAATCGCATCCATCAATTTTTCAGTTCCAATTTCATGGCACCGCACGGCTACTGCTTTCTTTGGCTGCCGGAAATCGTCTGGCTGCATGTTATTGCCAATATCATGATTGCCGTCAGTTATTTTAGCATTCCGGTAGCACTCTGGCATTTCGCTAAGAAACGCCCTGACATGCCGTTTAGCAAGGTTTTTATCCTCTTTGCGACGTTCATATTCTTATGCGGCTTGACCCATGTCTTTGGAATTATTGTGCTTTGGCTGCCCGTTTACGGGATAGAAGGCCTGGTCATGCTAGCAACCGGGATCGCTTCAGCAGCTACGGCCTTATTCGTCTGGCGTGTTATGCCGGGCGCCTTGAAAATTCCCAGCCCTTTGCAACTGCAAGAACTTAATCACAAATTGAGCACGGCTTACGATGAAGTTGAACAAAAAGTTCAAGAGCGGACAAGCGAACTGGCAAAGGCCAACGCAGAGCTGTTAGAAGCGAAGGTTAAGGCTGATGAGGCAAACATCGCCAAATCAGAATTTCTGGCCAATATGAGCCATGAAATCAGAACACCAATGAACGCAATTATCGGCCTGTCAAACATCATAGCCGCAAGCCAGCCTTTGACTGCAAAACAAAAAGATTTTATCAAAACCTTGCAGATGAGCGCGGATTCCTTGCTGGCGCTTATGAATGATTTGCTGGATATCTCCAAAATAGAGTCTCGCACGGTCGATCTGGAGCACATTCCTTTCAATCTTGGCCAGATCATGCATGAGATCATTAGCATGATGAGCATGCGACTAAAGGAAAAAGGCCTGAAATTTGTGATGGACGATGAGTGCGTCGAAGAGAAAATGTTTTTGGGCGACCCGACCAGAATCAGGCAAATTTTGCTTAACTTGTGCAGTAACGCCATTAAGTTCACTGAAGCAGGAAGCGTGCATATATCAATCGTTTGTTCGACGCATGAGACGCCTGGCGTCGAAAATATTTCGATAAGCATCAAGGACACTGGAATCGGAATTTCTGCAAAACAGCTGGAAACGATTTTTGAGAAATTCGTGCAGGCCGATAGCTCTATTAGTCGCAAATATGGCGGCACCGGCCTCGGCCTGGCGATAACCAAGACCCTTGTAGAAATCATGGGCGGCAGCATACAGGTTGAAAGCAAGCTCGGCCAAGGATCGACATTTACGGTATCGCTACATTTACCAACCGTTGAAATCAGTTCAGAAGAAAAAGCTAAGCAGTTAGCGGATTTTAAACCTGACGAAAATATTCCGCATTCAGCGCGGGTTCTAGTCATTGAGGACTATGAGCCAAATATTGTTGTCGCGACAAACTATCTTGAGCAGTTTGGCTATAACCATGATATCGCAAGGAATGGCTTGGAAGGCTTTGAATACTATCAAAAAAGGCAGTATTCAGTTATTTTGATGGATGTCCAGATGCCAGGTATAAGCGGATTCGAGACGACAAAATTAATTCGCGAATACGAAAGAAATAATCAGATGAAACCTGCTCATATCATTGGCGTGACGGCACATGCCTTGTCGGGCGATCGGGAAAGCTGTCTTGGCGCTGGCATGAACGATTATATGGCTAAGCCTTTTAATCCGGCAGAACTCCAGGGAAAGCTGTCAGCGATCTTACAAGATAATTGATTATTCCGCACTATTCCAAATAGCACAAATAGCAAAGCCGCCACCTGCCACCAATGTCGACTAATAGGTACTAAATGTTGCTCCCAGCTTGTCGACCACACTAGCAAGAGGCTTTAATTAGCAGATGCATTATTTTCAGTCCAACTTCACAACATTGTTACGAAAGATTATTGCCCTTTTTCCTGTTTTACTCATTGTCTTAACTATAATTGTTTGCCGGCAATATTTAGATGGATCTATCACGATCGCTGCCGTAAAAAAGGCGGCATCGCTTTTATCGTGGCAAAATATTGCATGGGCTTGTCTATTAACTTTGATAAGTTATGTCGCTCTTGCCTTACAAGACGTGATAGCAGCTAAAATAATTGCTCCTCGCACGATTCTTATTTCTTTGGCTGCATATGCAGGTATCGCAGGAAATGCCATCTGCAATACCTTAGGATTTCATGTTTTTACAGGGAGCTGGATACGTTACCGTATCTATAAGACAGCTGGTATCAACTCGGCAGACACTTTACGCATTACAGCTTTGACTTTTTTAGGATTATTATTTGGTTACATTGGCATCATCGCTGTAGCCTTTGTTTTCTTACCCAATGATCATTCTTTGTTGGCAATTCCTGTTGTTCTTTTTATCCTTATCCTTATTTCGCCTGAAAAATGGAAACAGAAATTTAAATCTAAATTAGGAAAAAATATTGTTTTCCCTAATAAGTCGCAGGCAATTTTTCAACTCCTTATTGCTACCACTGAGCTGGCTGCGGCTATTGGCGCACTGTATGTTCTCATGCCGCATAATATTGGATTCAACTTTTCAGCGTTTATCTTGATATATATCGGTGCCATATGGCTGGGTATTATCAGTCACGTTCCGGGTGGTCTCTGCATATTCGAGAGCGCTATCCTGCTTGCCGTTCATGATATTGGATACAATGAAGTATTAGCTGCATTGTTATTTTACCGATGTATCTATAATCTTATGCCTTTTGCTTCAGTCGCTGTTTCGCTTATATTTTTTGAGGCAACGCGACGTCAGGCATTCAATGTGAAGGCGGATAGCGTTTGATAAGTTTTTGTTGCATAAAATATAGGCGAGTCAAACAAACGATACCTATTGGCCGATAGCCTTGACAGCGCTTTGCTGCCGCAATTTGAAACAGCAAACGCTGTTTCGCAAAAATAATTTTAAATGCCTGCCATAGCGTGTAGCTTGGGTCCCAGGCATGTACCGCCTCTGACCCTGAGCCGTTGACTTCAATGATCGTAAAACGCCCGGCGTGAAGGTCGGCTAGCGTTTTATAGCGTACATCGAAGCGGCCGATATGGAACTCTCTCATATCCTGTGAAATAGTATCTATGGCATTTGTAAGATCATCAGTAACTTCCTTCGTACCATCACGATATAATCCACCCACTCTGGTCGATCCTATGATCGACAAACGAACGATTTCACCTTGGGCAGGAACATAGTTTTGATCATGCAAAAAGACATGTCGGTCATCTTTCTGTAAACGTTGCAGCCGGAGGTCGTCACTGATTAATAAACCAACGTTGCGTAAACCATCTCCTGTCACGCGCGGAAAATATCGTAGTACCATGCCTATAATTTTGCCTTTTTCCTGTCTAGGATGACGGGCATAGAAAATTCCGGCTTCGCCTTCAAAGGGTATATATTCCTGAATGACTACGGTATGCCCGGCTGGGAAATTGTCGAAATAATCTTTTAGTTGTTTTTCGTTTTCAATTAATTGAACGCCAAAACCACACCAGCCGATATCAGGCTTGGCGATAATGGGGAACTGTAAGCCATGTTCAGCCATAGCAACAACTGTGACAGCTGATGTGTTTGCTCCGACTAAAGCGCTGATATAAGGTGCTGTAGCTGTTCGCGCGTGGTGACCCATGATCTCGAAATATTCGAGCTTACCTTCTCCTACCATGCCGCCTGAAGTTATATGCGGATTGGCACTACTTGGGAGTGTCACGCTGCCATAACGTAGCGAAAGGAAAAGCCACTGAGATACAATTGGAATAAGCTTTACCCAAAGGGGTAAAGCTTCTAACAAGCCAATGCGTTTGTTAGTGATCTCTGAAGCTAAGGATGGTTTTTTAAAAAGCATAGTTTAGTAAATTTCATATGAAGCAAATAATTCCTGGAAGTGTATGGTCAAGAGGATCAGTGAAATGCAGAGCGAGGAGGTTTACGTAACTTTACGAAGATTAGTTTACTTTTTAAAGTGTTTCACTTTAAACCTATAATCTATTAAAACCGGCTACGTTTTGTCAGTTGTACCAAGACTTAGGGCGTGTTTATTAATCGTCATCTGATTTTCCTTTTGAAGGGATTATTTTCCAGCATCTGCATTTTTTAAGGGCCAGCAGCAACTTGATTTTATCCACTCTGCTTTGTTTTGTATATGATTAGCAGGGCGCGATTGCAACTGTTAGCAAATCCGTATAAAAAAACGCCCGCAAGTTGGCGGACGTTTTCACTATAATTAGTGATCTCAGATTACATTTTCGGCATCAGCACGCTGTCGATGACGAAGATGTTACCGTTCGATTGCTTGACGTCGGCGATGGTGATCATCGCTTTGCCGCCATTGGCATCTTCGACTGTCCATTTACCATCAGCATCCATCATCAAGGTGATCTCGTCGCCCTGTACAGTTTTCAGCATGACTTTACCATCATTGGTTTTGGCCTTGGCAGTCAGATCGGCAGCTGTCATATTACCGGCGACAACATGATAGGTCAGGATTGTGGTCAGCTTAGCTTTGTTCTCAGGCTTGACCAACGTTTCAACGGTACCGGCTGGCAGTTTGGCGAACGCTTCGTTCGTAGGTGCGAATACAGTGAACGGGCCTTTGCTCGACAGCGTCGGCACCAAGCCGGCGGCTTTGACAGCGGCGACCAGTGTGGTGTGGTCTTTGGATTGTGAGGCGTTCTCGACGATATTTTTCGTCGGATACATTGCAGCGCCGCCAACCATTGGATTGGCCGCTTGGGCCGACATCACGGAACCGGCAAGCACCAGAACGGCAACAGCAGCACGTATCATCATTTTAGACATGAAATTAATCTCCATATTGTTATAGACGTACAGTACGTCATGAAAATGCATATAAGACAGTTTTTATAAAAGGCAAATAACCCCTAATTTGCTAAACTGCTAATTTTAACTTATTTATGGTATTAAAATGGCCGATTCCAGAATACTGCGCTAAGTGCAGTACTAAACAAAGCTTTGCTTTAACTATAAACGCTGTAAACACATTTAGGTTGCCTGTTCACAGGATTAACCACCCTGTTCTTATTCAAAAATTCCCTGTTATTCTGCACGCGAAATTGAACAAAAAATATTGTTAATCCAATGGATTAAGCATGATTTTATATAGAAAAGGTGCTTCCTGTACACACAATTCCCTGTATTTTCCCTGAAAAACAGGGAATTGTGCCTGAGAGAGGTTCGCGATAGACTGTCCCCACCGCCATTTATCCCATTTAGAACTTTCTCAATTTGAAACCTTCCCGCGCTGACCGCCACATTTCCGGGCGTGATGGACCGTATTCTGTGTACTGGCGGGTATCCATCACTTTGCGCAACACTGCGCAGTTCTTCTCTGAATGGCCTGATATTCTCTGTTTGCTGTGTACTGTTCCAGGCCGGTACTGACAGATCAAGTCGTTGATTTCGCATTGCGGACTTGCTGAACATTTCGTCCGACAGGCTTGCCTGCCGCTTTTAAGCAGGAATGGCACGGACAGGCGCAGAGAAAGGAACCGCAGCGCAATCGTGGCTGATTGCCGGTTTTCGCACCCGGACATAGCATTATTCTATGACCAAAGCACAAAATAAATCAGCCGAAAATCGCAGAATATTGCCCTGTTTTCTCTCATTCAACTGGACTTCACCGCCTGTCGAAGCATTCATGTCGAAACTTCTCAGCAAGGAGAAAATTCGCCATGAGCAATAATATTACTGCCCGCATCGCCGCGCTGCCGGGCATGACTGCGCCCCAATTGAAGAAACTGTGGCAAGAACTGCATGCAACCGAACCGCCGCCGTTTAACAAACCTTATTTTGTCAAGCGGCTGGCTTACCGGATTCAGGAGCTGGCCTATGGCACTGACGGCAAAACGCTGGAACGGCGACTGGAGACTTACGCCCGCCAGCATATGGACCTGCAGGGCAAGTCCATCAAAAAGGCCAGTGCTGTCTCGCCTGACAAGCCAGTCGCCGGAACCCGTCTGATGCGCGAGCATAACGGAGAAACTCACGAAGTGACCGTGCTGCATTACGGCTTCGACTATCGCGGCAAGCGTTACAAGAGCCTGTCTTCCATCGCCCGCGCCATTACCGGTACCCAATGGTCAGGACCTCTATTCTTTGGGCTGAAACGCCAGACGGGAGGCAGGACATGATTACAAAAACAAAAACCCGTTGCGCGGTCTACACGCGTAAATCGCACGAGGAAGGCCTGGAACAGGAATTCAACTCGCTGGATGCACAACGCGAAGCCGGTGAGGCCTATATTGCCGCCCAGCGCCATGAAGGCTGGCTGCTGGTGCCGGACCGCTATGACGATGGCGGCTTCTCCGGCGGCAATATCGAACGCCCGGCACTGAAACGCCTGATGGCCGATATCGAGGCAGGCCGCATCGATGTCGTCGTTGTTTATAAGATCGACCGCCTGACGCGCTCGCTGCTTGATTTCTCAAAAGTGATCGAGGTGTTCGAAAAGTACAACGTGTCATTCGTCTCAGTCACGCAGCAATTCAATACGACAACATCGATGGGACGGTTAGTACTGAACGTGCTGCTGTCCTTCGCCCAATTTGAGCGCGAAGTCACCGGGGAACGCATCCGTGACAAGCTGGCGGCATCCAAGCGCAAGGGCATGTGGATGGGCGGCGTGCCGCCATCTATTTCGTGCATCGCAAAGCAGTGACGATGACTTCAACGCAACACAGGCATGGAGGCCAAAGCGATGACAACACCAATTAAACATTTTAATCAAACGGATCTGTCTTACCGGCTCAGCGTGTCCTGCCGGACGCTGGAGCACTGGCGCTGGCTGGGTGTCGGGCCGAAGTTCATCAAGATTGGCGGGCGCGTCAAATACCGTTTAAGCGATATCGAGGATTTTGAGCAGAGCCGCCTGTGCCAGTCGACCGACGACCAGGACTATTTCGACAACGCAAATTGATGGCCGTGTTTCGTGTTCCGCTTCTGTAATTTGCAGGAAACACATTGAAAACATTGAGTGTTCCGGGTGTTTCATATGTTGCGTGAAAGTCACCGGAACACGGTTTTGCAAGTTGTTGATTTTAAACAGTGTTCCGTGTGTTCCCCCCTAAAGGGGGAGTGTGGCGCGGAACACCGCCGCGCCCACCACACTCTCCCTTCAGGGACTTTGCCGGTCGGAACAACATTTCCTGGCAGCAATCGTTTGATGCCGTGGCTAAGCCCGATGCGCCGGACAGTGCTTGAAATATTTTCGTGATTCCCGCCATGAACGCCAGCATGATGACAAGATGCAAAAAGCAGACCGCGTGGCGGAACAGCGCCAACGTGCCGAAGCCAAATAATGCCTTGGGTCCTCCCTGCCAGTTTTGCTATGCGGGCGGCAAGGGCGCAGCCGTATTATAGCGTGAGGCTGGCAAAACGGGTTACATGCACAGTTACAGGTTACATGGTTACAACTGAAATCCAGTAATAAGAAAGGCACAGAAATGGCGGCAGACAGCGAAATTATTGAAAAAATTGCACGCAATTATTTCAATCTCCCATGATTTTGATGCGAAGAGAGAGGTTATAACAAGTGCCCGCTTGATCAAGATCGCATTAGAAACAGCGTTTGAAGCAGGGGTGGATAAAGAGCCTAATTCATTAGCTATGGTACGCGCCATCGTGATTTACCCACATAAATATGGCCGGATAATCAAATAATAAATTCAGTAATAGTTTTCAGGCATGTTAATAGATACCATCGATCAGCTTGTGATGTTAAAAAAGCAGTTTATCGCATCCCAGCTAAGTTCCATCCACTTTGACCGAACTATAGGATTTTATATTTAAGCTAATAAGCATTTCAAACCAACGCTACGGCAACTCGGCTTATTTATTAGCGAAATCAATCAAAATCAGAGTACTAGTATTTGTCAACATTTTCACATTATATAGAAAAATCCCACCTCATATCGGGGTGGGATTTCTAGACTAAAGTATAGAGACTATCTAAACAGGCTAACAATTGCACTTGGGGCTTGATTAGCAACGCTCAAAGCTTGTGTTCCAAGCTGCTGGCGAATTTGCAGCGATTGCAGTCGAGCAGAATCTTTTGCCAGATCAGCATCGACGATTGAGCCTATTCCTTCAACGTTTGCATCTGATAAAGAAGCAACGAATTTCTTCTGATTATCGATGGAACGTGAGTAGCCGCCGATCGTCGACAAAGAAGATCCAACGCCCGTTTCATAAGTTGTAAACGCGCCGCCTGATGCAATCAATGTTGCTGCTGCCGCTGCCGTCGCAGGAGGGGTGGCTGGAAGACCTGCAGTAAATGCGGCTCCCAGTGCATCTTGACCAACCAAAGCAAATGAACCACCACTTGCATTGAATAAAACGTTGGTTGTTGCAGCACCTAAAAGAATGTTAGTGCCATTGAACGACGATTGGTTGACTGTGTTGGATACTTCATTGCGAAGGGCTGTATAATCTGAATTATATTGTGTACGTTCGGTTGCACTCAAACTAGCATCAGACAGTTTCGCTAACACTTTGCGCGCACTGCCAAGTGTGTCTGAGACTGCTGTCAAGCCATCTTGCGCTAAAGATAATAGGCCTTTTGTATTGCCAAGACGTTCGTCGACAGCCTCAAGGCCTTTATTGGTCGAACGTAAGCCCTGCGCAACTGCAAAGCTTGCGCCATCATCATAGCTGTCGGCAACACGAAAACCGGTTGAGATGCGTTTTTGAACTTTTTCAAGATCAGAATTTGTATTGTTCAGAGCCTGCAATGCAATCATGGCGCCTGAATTTGTGTGAATTGAATTTAGCATGAGATAGTCTCCTGTTCTGGGTCATTAAAAGCCATACTTGGCTCGCTTAGCATATTGCGAAGACTGTGCCAGATTTGAAAAAGCGGTGATATTCTTATAAGTACATGATTTTTAACATATAGATTGTTTTACATTGCAATAATAATTTCTTAAACGGAATTTAATTTTTCTTTGTGACAATCAAATTGCGAATATATTCAAAATGACATAATTTAGAAAGCTTCTCTATCATGACCATTCAGACGGTGTTAATTGTTGAAGATGCTTTGCCAACAGCTATGATTTATCAGAAGATTGCCACTAAAGGTGGTTATATGTGTAAAATCGCACAGACTGCCGAAGATGCACTTACCGTTATTAGACGTGATAATCCAGATGTCATCTTATTAGACTTAGAACTTCCAGATGGAAATGGGCTGGATGTTTTAAAAGATATAAAAATTATGCGCGCACCGTGTGACGTTGTTGTGATTACCAGCAAAACGAGTATCAATAATGCAATAGCCGCCATTCAAATGGGAGCAGTTGATTTTATTTCAAAGCCTATTGATGAAGATCGATTAAATATTACGCTCAATAACATTTTCAACAATAGAAAACTTAATAAAATCGTCAATAACTATGAGAGAACCAATCGGACAAGCTTCTGTAATTTTATTGGAGGCTCACAAGAGATGAAGTCAGTCTATAATATTATCGAAAGTGCTGCGCAATCAAATGCGTCAGTGATGATCACAGGTGAGAATGGTACCGGTAAAGAACTTGCAGCGCATGCAATTCATATTCAAAGCTTAAGGCGAAATGAAAATCTGATATCAATCAACTGCGCGGCTATACCAGCTGATTTATTAGAAAGTGAAGTTTTTGGCCATGTAAAGGGCGCTTTTACAGGCGCGATTAATGATCGTGAAGGTGCAGCGAAACGTGCTCACAACGGAACATTATTTTTAGATGAGTTAGCAGAAATGCCAATAGCCTTACAATCAAAATTACTGCGCTTTATTCAAACGGGAGAGTATACACCTGTTGGTTCCAATAAAACGCTTCAAGCGAATATTAGGTTTGTTTGTGCGACTAACCGCGACCCTATCCATGCCATTAAAAATAATGTATTGCGAGAAGATTTGTATTACCGTCTTGCTGTGATACCAATCCAGTTACCGCCATTACGTCAACGTGAAGATGATATTATACAGCTTGGCGATCATTTTCTTGAAAAATGTAGTAAAGAAGAAAAGAAGAGTTTTAAGGTTTTTGATAATGCTGCGCGAAAGTTACTAAAAAGCCATCGATGGCCTGGTAATGTACGCGAACTTGAAAACTGTATACGGCGTGCTGTAATTATGAACGACGGTATTTGTATAACGGGTGAGATGCTATCTCATTTAGTGAATGATAACTTGTCGGCAAAAGATAAATTTGAATCTTTTAATTTTATTGAAGGCAAAGAGATTTTTCAAACGCCTGAAAATATAATGCCTCTGAAAATATTTGAAAAATTAATCATCAAAGACGCAATACGTGTCTGTAATGGGAATGTAAGCGAAGCTGCCAGATTGCTAAAAACCAGTCAATCTAATATTTATCGCAAGCAATAAGCTAATCGTAATAATAGACACTCAAATGACTGCCACTGTTTGTGACTATAAATAGCTCATAGTTTAACAATTTTAATTTAACAATAAAGGGCGCGACATGGAAAAGTTAGACAATAAGCTTTTTGACCTTAAAAGAATTTCTTATTTGCAACAGTTATTTGGTGAAGATTATTCTAATCTTATTGATAAGTTTTATAATCAAGCTGCCGATTTTCTTAGACTTAGTCGTCTGGCAGCTGCAAAAAATGATACTGTTTCATTTTATAAGTGTGTGCACAAGTTGCGCTCCTCGAGTCTGGAGCTTGGACTTGTTGGAATTTCGCTGTATCTCAATAAAATTGAACGAAACGAATATAGCTCCTTAAGTATCCTTGAAATAATATCGAATTTGGAAAGTATGCTAAATCAATCTTGTTGCTCTCTTAGAGAACTGTATTTGAAATCATAAAAGTTATAAGTAGAAATGGATTGATGTATAAAAATCCGACAAGGTGATATGTTATAACCGTCAAGTATTACGAAGCATTAGAATTTTTAATTTATTGTTTTGCTGCATACTGCAGATGTTAAATTTTTAACCATTTTTTTAAAATAAGTAAAAGCTTTGTTTCGTCAATTGGCTTACTAATATAGTCATCCATACCCGCTGCCAAACACTTTTCTCTGTCGGATTTTAAGCCATAGGCGGTCATAGCAATAATTGGGATACGATTAAAATTCTTATCAGCTTTAATGATTTTTGTGGTCTCATAACCGTCTAAGACTGGCATCTGACAATCCATAAGTATTATATGAGGCTGCTTCTTTGCTATTGCGCTGATGGCTTCTTGACCATTATATGCTTTAGTCAAATTAAATTTGTGGTGAAGCAGCATTTTTTCGATTATTTCTGCATTGATAGAATTATCTTCGACAATTAAAATATCTATATGTTCAAAATTGCCGTATTTGGCTTTGGACAAAATTGAATCATTTACAGGTTTTCTAGGCGATCGTTTTTTGTAGCCCATAGTTAGAGACAATGTAAATTCGGATCCAGCCTTCAACCGGCTTTTAACCTGAATATTGCCGCCCATAGCACGGGCGAAGTCCATACTGATTGGCAAGCCAAGTCCGGTTCCCTCATATTGCTGACTAATGATAGAGTGTGCTTGTTTATAAATTTCAAAAATCTCTTTTAGTTTTGACTTTGCTATGCCAATACCTGTGTCTTTAATAACGACCTCAAAACTCACTTTATTTTTTTCGAACGTTTTTGGTATAATTTCGACAGAAACATGTCCTGTTTCTGTGAATTTAATTGCATTACCGCATAGATTGAAGAGAATTTGCTTAAGCTTTAATGCATCACCTATCAAAATTTGGGGCATGTTATCATGATAATTTAAAGTAAAAACAAGATTTTTTCTAATTGCTTCAGGACTTAGGTTTAACATGACACTAGAGCACAAGCTATGAAAATTCAGAGGATTGTGATCCAATGTAAGTTTGCCAGCTTCGATTTTTGAAATATCTAAAATATCATTTACGAGTTCTAAAAGAAGAGCAGATGATTTTTGAATTGATCCGACATAATGCTTTTGTGCTTCGTCAAGACTTGTTTGTGAAATAAGATTGCTCATTCCAATTATACCATTCAAGGGTGTTCTTATTTCGTGACTCATTGTCGATAGAAATTCACTTTTAGCACTATTCGCAGCATCTGATTTGTTTTTGGCGATCTGTAATTCTTTCGAGCTATTCTCAAGCTCCACGCTGTAATCTTTGAGTTGTGCTTGCACATTAACAATTTCGCTTATATCGCGTGCAATACCAAGTATAAATTGTGCACCATTTGCGTCTGTAAAGCGAACTTTTTTTGTGAATAAATGATGTATGTTGCCATCAGAAAACTTAATTGACTCGTATGCTTCAGAACTACCGTTTACCAAAGCAATTCGATCTTTTTCTAAGAATAGCTTGGCTTCTGCTGCAGAATATTGCTCTACAGTTGTCGTACCAATAATAGAGTCTCGCATGTTTTCAGGATATAGTCCTATGAATGACTTATTAGCACGCACAATCCGAAACTCTGAATTTTTAACGAATACGAAATCAGGATTGCTTTCTAACATAAGTTCTGAAAAATTGTTCGCTTCTTGTAGAGACTGGGAAAGTTCATTTATAAATTTTGTATTCTTCCGTGTTTCAATTAAGGAAACAACCTGTGCAGCTAAAATTTGTAACGACTCGATTTGTTGAGACGATAAATCTCGAGGTTTCGTATCAATCACACACAATGTTCCCAATGCGTCCCCGGATTGGACTAATAGTGGAACACCTGCGTAGAATCGTATTTTCAGATCAGTTTGAACCAGCGGGTTATTTTCAAAACGAGCATCATTGAGTGCATCGTTTACTATCAAAACCTCATTTGGTGCCAGTATCGCATGTGCACAAAATGCAATGTCTCGCGTCGTTTCGCTGATATTTAAGCCCACTTTTGCTTTAAACCATTGCCTGTTGTGATCAATTAAAGTCACCAGTGAAATTGGGGTATTACAAATGATTGAAGCCAATTTTGTAATTCGGTCATAGTCCGCTTCTGGTAATGTGTCCAAAAGATTATATTGCTGCAATGTATGAAGACGTTTTTCTTCATTTGTGGGTAGAGGGGCTATTCCCATTGCTTCACTACAACGCCAAGTAAAAATACATAATAAAAGTCTCTTAAATTGGTAGTTTTCGTTAAGTTCAAAAACCTCATATGCCTGATACAATCAATTCACATTGTCATACAAATGAGGGCTTATTTATTTGCCGTAGTGTATTGTCAGGATTGATAAACAACATGTTTGTCTTCAGTATGAATGATATTCAGAAAAAGTGCGGTTTGCTCAATACCGGTTTCATTTGCTTATTAACGCTTCAAAACTATAAAATCTGATTAATATCTGTTTTATTATTTAAGGTGATAGTTATTCACTATCTTTTAAAGTGGGAATTAATGTTTCGCGATGCCTTTTAATGTCGACACGTTTTTGCTGAAAAGCTTTATCGCTATCGCGGAAAGCGGCAACTTTACGCATGCTGCAAATAGTGTTGGACGAACGCAATCTGCTTTAAGCCTGCAAATTAAGAAATTGGAAGAAGGTCTAGGCTGTGAGCTTTTCGACCGGACGAGCCGTAAAGTTGTACTGACGGAACAAGGCGAGATTTTCTTTGGCTATGCCAAAAGAATTATTCAGCTGCAATGGGAGGCGTTCAGTCGTATTAAGGAGCCAGATGTAGAGGGTGAAATCCGGCTTGGCACGCCGGAAGATTTCGCGACACATTATTTGCCGCATGTTTTAGCAACGTTCAAACTGCATCATCCGCGCGTGCAGCTTAATGTTAAATGCGACCTTACGCTCAATCTTGTTGAGGATTTTGCCCAAGGTAAATATGATCTAGCGCTGATTAAACGTGATCCTCAACGCGTCAAAGGGGGAACAAAAGTCTGGCGCGAGCCTCTCATATGGGTGGCGGCCGACCAGTACCAACCTGAAAAACCTTTAGCTTTGGTTTTATCTCCACAGCCGTGTATTTATCGTGCAAGAGCCCTTGCAGCGCTCGACCGAGCCAAAAGGACTTGGCGCATTTCCTATACGAGCCCAAGCTTGGCAGGTACAATTGCAGCCGTAAAAGCGGGTTTAGGTATTACGGTGCTGCCATCAAATATGGTTCCGGATGGATTGCATACAGTAAAAACCGAAATGAAACTTCCAAGTCTAGTTGATGCTGAGATTGCATTGTTAAAACGTGAAAATCTTTCGCCTGCCGCATTGATGTTGGCAGATCATATCATTCATAGTCTAGAGCATGTTGATCATGATTAATTCATCCGTCTATCCGAGTGCTGTTGGCAGAGACGATATTACACGTAGTCTTCTTACGCCAGACCGCACGTTTTTCATCCTTACAGCAATCTATGGCATTGGTATTGGTATTTTGACATTGGCCGTGCCCATTGCTGTTCAGGCCTTGCTGAACACGGTCGTTAATACAACACTCACCCCGTTTATTATTTTACTGGCGGTTCTACTATTCGTTGTTTTGTTGATTTCAGCTACTTTAATCGCCTGTCGAGATTATGCGATGGAGCTATTTCAGCGTCGTTTTTTAGCGAGAATTGCTTCGGAAGCTGCGCTCCACCTAACACATACTGATCAGCCTCATATGGACGGCATTAACCGCGCTGAATTGGTTAATCGTTTCTTCGAGATCATGCATGTGCAAAAGAATGTGCCCGCCTTGCTGACAGAAGGCTTTTTTATCGCACTTCAAGCTATTATTGGTTTGATTGTTGTTTCCTTTTATCACCCGTTTCTGTTTGTTTATAATATGCTGTTTGCCGGATCTTTATTCCTGATCTGGCACATGTGGTCGAAACGAGCTATTAAACAGGCTATCGCCCTATCAGACAGCAAATATGCTCTTGTACAGTGGCTCGAGGAAATTGCTCGTGTTAATCCAACATTCAAATCTGAGCGTGCTATCACTTACGCACTGCAAGAAACCGATAATCAGACTGCAAATTATCTCTCTCGTAAAAAGTCGTATTTTAGAACTACTTTTGGTCAAAACATTGCGTTTCTGGCTTTGTATTGCGTGGCAAGTGCCGGATTGCTGGGTCTTGGCGGCGTGCTGGTTGCACGCAACCAGCTAAGCTTGGGGCAATTGGTGGGCGCGGAACTTATCATGTCAGCAATATTCTACAGCACGTCCAAACTTGGCTATTACTCGCGCATCTATTACGATCTTTGTGCCAATCTGCACAAACTGAATTACTTCTTCCAGCTGCCGCTGGAAACCAATTCGGGCATTATTTCATTCGATATAACCACTTCTCCTGACGTGAATTTTGAGAACGTCATTTTGCCTTATCGCGGCCATCAGTTTTCGTTTGATTGTATGCTGGCTGGAAACAGCAAAGTGCTTGCCAAAAGTAGCGAAGCTGCCGGTTCTAAGCTCTTTTTGGATTTGATCAAAGGTCACCGCATACCGTCACAAGGCCGTGTTCTGATCGGTGAGCAAGATCTGAATGACTATGATTTGCATCAGTTGCGTAACCATATTCTGTCCGTTGACAGCGTATCGGTCGTTGAAGGCAGTATCAAACGGTTCTTCGATCTCTACGCGCCAAACGTGACACAGGCCAATATTGTTTCTGTCTTGCAGATGGTTGAGCTAAATGCCGTCATCAATGCATTGCCGCAGAGATTAAATACGCACATTGTACCATCGGGCTATCCCTTATTATATGATGAAGTCATTCGTCTAAAACTAGCCGCTGTGCTGGCGGCAAAGCCATCTGTACTGATAGTCACCGAGATTTTCGATGCTGTGCCGTTCCAAATACGCAAGCGCATCATGCAGTCGCTTTGTCAGCAACACGACACAATGTTGATATGTTTCACCAACCGCAAGGAATGGAACTTCTTTGACCATTATCTCATCATGGACAAGGTGATGACTCATAGTTTTGCAAACGCACCTTTGCTTAAACTACATGAAGATGCACAGATGGCGGAGCAAAATTCATGAGCGATATTTTCAAATCCAATTATACCAGTGCATTTACGAGCTTAAATAATATCAATATCCCGCGCCCATTGCGTGTCTTGGCTTGGATGCTGATGTTTGCTTTTGCCTTCCTGACAGCGTTCCTGTTGCTTACGCCCTGGGTGCAAACGGCTTCCGGTGATGGTGTGGTCACAACGTTTCATCCCAGTGACAGGCCACAGAACATTTCTGCACCGGTCAAAGGCCGGATCAAGGAGTGGCATGTGCATGAAGGCAGCGTTGTTAAAAAAGATGATCTGCTATTAGAGATTGTCGACAATGATCCAAACTATGTCGAGCGGCTGGAACTGGAATTGGATGCTAGCCGTCAGAAAGCTGATGTTGCCCGCGCAGCAGCTGAAACGGCAAAGCTGGATTATACCCGCCGTGAAGCGATGTTTAAGCAGGGACTGGCATCACGCCACGATTTAGAAAAGGCCAAGATCAACTACAATGAATACTTGTCCAAGCAGGCGGCTGCCGCTGCCGAATTGGCTAAAGTCCAGACCAATCGTTCCCGACAAGATACCCAGCTGGTGAAAGCACCTGCTGATGGCACCATCGTGCAGATGCGCAGCGGCGATGCAGCGACTTTTATCAAGGAAGGCGATGTTGTTGCAAACTTTATTCCATCGGGAACGGTTCCGGCCGTCGAACTTTACATTAAGGGTCTGGATGCCCCTCTCATTAAACCTGGAGCCAAAGTAAGGTTACAGTTTGAAGGCTGGCCCGCAGTGCAGTTTAGTGGCTGGCCATCAATCAGTGTCGGTAGCTTTGGCGGCATTGTCAAAACCAGCGATCCATCCATCTCTGCAAATGGCAAGTTTCGCGTTTTGATCGTGCAAGATCCGGCTGAGAAATGGCCAAACGAAAATTTCTTGCGTTTCGGCGCCCGGGCCCGTGGCTGGGTTTTGCTGAACACAGTCAATGTCGGCTATGAATGGTGGCGGCAGTTGAACAGCTTCCCGCCACTCCCACCCAAAGGCACTGAAAACAATTATATGTCCTTGCAGGATTACACAGTGGATAAGCGCGATGAGAAATAAAGTTGCTATTTTCTTGATTGCTTGCCTTGCCATGCTTTGCGCGGAGTCAGTACAGGCCACGGAACTGCGTCTGAAAGACGTACTGATTTCATCGAGCGCCCATTATCCAAAGGTCAAAGCTGCCATTGCCAAACAGGACGCAGCCGCCGCTAAATCTCAGGAAGCGCGGGGTGCGTTCGACCTCAGGCTAGACGGCGATGCCAAGCTGCGTGGCAGTGGCTATTATGATGGCGATTATGCGGCCGGACGGCTGGTTAAGCCTTTTGCTCCATTTAGCGGCGAGGTTTATACCGGGTATCGTAACGGACAGGGCGATTTTCCAATTTATAACGATGAATTGCGCACCAAGAATGGCGGCGAGATCAGTGTGGGTGTTATCTTTTCGTTGTTGCGCAACCGCGATATCGATGACCGGCGTTTCAAGTTGCAGGATGCGGGCTTTGAACAAAATTTAGTAGATATCGATGTGCTACTGACAAGGCTGGCGACTCAGATGAAAGCGCAGAGCATTTATGCGGAATGGCTCGCGGCTGGCCGCATCTTGAAAGTGTATGAGGATCTCCTGGCCTTGGCCCAGGAACGCCAGCGCAATCTGCTATCACGTATCAAGGCGGGTGATGCGCCGCAGATTATAGCGACAGAAAATGAGCAAAATCTAGTCAAGCGCAAAGCCATGCTGAACGAAGCGCGCCGTGATTTCATCAAACGTTCGAACGATCTATCCCTGTTCTGGCGCGATGATGCAGGAGAGCCGGTCGTGCCTGATGCCCAGAATCTGCCTGGCAAGTTTCCAACGGCGGCTGTATCGACTGAGCAGTCTGTAGAAGCGGATATCGCCAAGGTCATCGAAACCCGTCCAGAACTGAAGGCCATTCAGGTCAATATGCAACAGCAGCGCAACCGCGTCCGCCTGGGCGAGAACAGCCTGCTGCCTAAAGTCGATTTAGGTGTCGAAGTGGCGCGTGATCAGGGTGACGGTTTGCGCCGCCTGGACGGTACCGAAACCATTGGCATCATCAAATTCTCGTTGCCATTGCAGCGCAATCTGGGACAAGGCCAAACGTCTGCAGCCAAAGCCCAGTTGCAACAGCTTGAAAACGAGCAGCGCCTCACAACCGACACGATCCGCGCGGAGCTACATAATTTGGCAGCCGATCTTAGGCTAAACAGAGAGAACCTAGCCTTAAGCAATCAGGAAGTGGGCCTTGCCGAAAAAATGCAAAGTGCCGAACGCCAATTGCTCGCCAATGGCACGAGCAACCTGTTTCTCCTCAACAGCCGTGAAGAAAAGACAGCTGAAGCACGCGTCAAGAACATCTTGTCAAACATGTACATGTTCAAGGCGCTGGGTAGCTATAATGCGGCCACTATGAAGTTTGACGAGCTGAAAATCGCCAAAATAGAGGAATCGCAAAATGATCAAAAATGAACCCATCACTAATGCAGATGAATCAAAGGCGACATTCGCCGCCATTGATCTACCCCAGTTTTGCTCTCAACAGAATATTTATTACCCAGTTCGGCGCACACCGCCATTTAGTCTTTGTTTTAGTCGCCAACAGAGACAATATGCAGATAACCTCCGCAATTCCGCAGCATTCGTAGCCATCAGCTTAAACTCCAACCATCGAGACCCGCCCCCTTTAGGGGGTTTAAGGGCCTTGTCTCAGCCAAAGGGTTTGGAAGCTGGAGGTTGGGCATGATATATCACGTTGATCATGAAAGTACCTGTAAATCAGCCTTATCCAATTTGTAACAGCGGCATCAAATATAAAAAATGCTGTGGAAATCCGGTTATAGCTCTATTAACAGCCATCGTCACTTTCTCCGCTGCTGGGTCACGCGCTGCGTCTGTTTGTTGACCGGCGTCTCGAAATTACCAGTATAAATCGCGGAAATGGGGGCCGTTGGCTCTTCATCTTGAGCGGTTATCAGGACCAGGTGTGATTTGAAATCATTTAAAACTTGGTCGAGCGGTTTGGGCTGGATCGGATTGATGGTTTTATAACCCATCATTTCGGCTAGAACTTCATACATAGGAGGGTCGATAAGACCAGCTTCGGCAAACGTCCGTACATAGGGAAAAGTGGTTTTCGTAACAGGGAATTCTTGTATAGCAGACAAAATATCCTCACGCGCCGTTTTGAAATCGCCCTGTTTCATCGCCAGTGCAGCATCAAGGTAATAATCTTGAATTTGTGTATCGTTTTTATCGACGCCAGCCAAGAGCTTTTGTGCGTCGTCCAGCTTGCCCTGCGCGATGTAACACATCGCCAATCCGCGTTTGGCAACCCGGCTGCCGTTTGCCAAAGGTTGTTTATAAAGTTTTTCAGCTTCATCCAGTTCGCCATCGATAAGGCATGTATTGGCTAATCCGCATAATGAAACGATGTTTCTGTCGGCATGAAGGCTGTAATATTCCCTAGCCTTTTGATGATCGCCTTGCACCAGATGAATCTGCGCCAGGCCGTTGGTCGCGGTCTCGATGTCACGCGATCCACGGCTTTTATGCAAAGACAGCTGATAATATGATTTTGCTTCGCCAAAATTCCCCATTCGCTTATGGATATCTGCCAAATTTCGGATGCTGTGAACGTTATCTGGCTCGAATGGCAAAGCCGCCTCCGCATGACTTAGCGCCTGCGGATAATTTATGTCAGCCTTGTTCAAATGGCTAAGGGCCGAATGCAGAATGGCGTTGGGAACCACCGCAAGCGCATTATAAAGTACATCATAACCACGTTTCTTATCGCCGGTTCTGTGCATTGCCTTGCCAATCTCAGACAAAATCGCATTTGGCTCTTTGCGGGACAACAGATCGGACGTCAGCGGATTTTGCTCAAGCCAAGCTTCGCCCAGTTCAATCAAGCGCTGATCGTTCCGCTCTTCACGCAGTTTTTTCAAGTCTGCCACTTTCAGCTTAGATGTGTCTGTCATGGCTACTCCACAATTAAATCAATATAGGGTATCATAATAACATAATCAACGCAATAATTAATTTGTTAATAGGTATGTCTTCGTTTTCTAGGATGATTTAGGGCTAAATGGACACTGGCATATCAATACAAAACGTTATCATTTTACGGCGTCAGAAATTAGGTGGTTGGCCGAATTTCAAATCAATTTGTACAACACCTGAAGCTTGAGGTTTATCTGATCGATACCCTTAGGACAGATCAGAGTGCTTATTAGATTGCTGAAGAAAACTGCCTGTTTGTGGCGTTATGTTCCCTCATAGTATTTAAAATTTCCCTGTTGTTTACAAGAAATAAATTGTTTCATTTCAATGATATGAATGGGGTCTCAACGAAAAATAATGCTTTTTATAGCCCAGATTCCCTGTATATTCCTTGAAACACAGTGAATTGTGCCTGAGAGAAGTTCGCGATAGACTGCATCCACCGGCATTTAGTCTGCAGCAAGCGCAGATTGAGAGAATACTGCTAAATATGCCGCACACAGCGCGATTTTTACAAATCTGCTTCAAACCACACTCATGAGGATGCCGTTGAACTTTTCTAAACGGAAGTAACCAGATCAAGTTAGACGCTTTAACACATCAACGAGTAATAGAAATCCATGAAAAAATCTTTTAAATCCTGTCTGGAAAACCACAAAAACGCTTTTTTACGTTCTTGTGATTTTACATGATTTTTAAATTTACAAAGACGTTAATACCAATTGTAAAACAGCATTGTAACAGACGAAGATAGACGACAAATGAAATATAAAAACATCAGAGAAGAGGAACTGAAAAACAAGGTTGGTGTGGACTGGTTCAGATCATTCGATACGACAGAAATAATCGGCAATATTGACTTCACCGTTTTTCCAAAGCAAGACAACCTTTTTGGAAGGACACCTTTGCTTTGGGCAGAAGCCAAAACAGGCGACTTTGACATTTCGACAATGTTTGTGCAACTTATTTTGACAATCGGTAAAGCACGAACTTTTGATAAAACTTTGTCCCCAGCCTTTTTGGGAGCATTTGATTTTAAAAAAATTGCTTTCGTTCCCTATATTAGCATACAGGATATTTTCTATCTTAATGACTTTAATTGGAACGTAACGCCAAGTAATCACGACACAAAAGAATTCAAACTCATTAAAGAAAGAATTGAAGCCAATCTGAGCAAAAACAGTTATGTATATGACTACATACAGGATGAAAAAGAGCTAAAACATTTTATTACCAATAACATTGCCAAAGCAACAGAGACCGGCAAAATTAAAATTGATAAGAACAATTTCATACCGATTTATTTGCGTTGGCTTGAAATTGTAAAACCCATTATTGACGTGGGTTGGGACGACCTTAAAAAAGCAAATATTTTAGACAGCGATTTTTATTTAGCTGACTTGTTTGTTGATGACCGAGACACAAGCGGGATAGAAGATGACGCATCAATAAGAGATAATCTGTTTGTAATTTTTCAAAATCAAGGTTACAAAATAGCGAAAGAGAACATCAGACAAATGTTTGATGCAACAATCAGTATTCGCAATAAAGAAGCCTATCAGCAGTTTTGGAAACGATATAAGAGACCGCCAATTAAGGAGTTTCAAAACTACATCATTGAACGTAGGGACTTGCTTGTTCCGCAAGACATCAGAGAACGAAAAGGAGCTTTTTTTACGCCAAGACAATGGGTTGAACTTTCTCAAAAATACTTAACCGATTATTTAGGCGAGAACTGGCAAGATGAATACTACATTTGGGACTGTGCCGCAGGCACCGGCAATCTACTTGCAGGTTTAAGCAACAAATATAATATTTGGGCGAGCACCTTAGACCAAGCAGACGTTAAAGTGATGCACGACCGTATCAATTACGGTGCTAATCTTTTGGAGAGACACGTTTTTCAATTTGATTTTTTGAATGATGATTTTTCAAAACTTCCACAAGGTTTGCAAGAAATACTGAATGACCATGAGAAGCGTAAAAAGCTAATTATTTACATTAATCCACCTTATGCCGAAGTATCGAGTAAAGCAGAAAAAGGAAAGGTTGGAGTAAACCAAACCAAGATACATGCTAAATACGGTTCAAAATTAGGAACAGCCGGAAGAGAATTATTTGCTCAATTCCTAATCAGAATTTACTCAGAATTTAATGGTGTAATTCTTGCAGAATTTTCAACTTTGAAAATTCTGCAAGGTTCCGCTTTTCTCAGCCTCAAAGAACATTTTAAAGCGAAACTTGAGAAAATCTTTTTAGCACCAGCAGATACATTTGATAACGTGAAAGGGCAGTTTCCAATTGGCTTTAAAATTTGGAATACAAACAACAAAGAATTGTTTACAAGTGTAATTGCAGACATTTACGATAAAAACGCCAATTTCCTTGGAATAAAGGGCATTTACGCACTAAATAAAAGCCAATACATCAACAAATTCATTTCAATTTATAAAGCCACCAGAGAAGATAACATTGGCTTTATGGACGGCATAAATGGCAACGATTTTCAACACAACAATATCGTTTACGTTTTAAACACAAAAGAACAACTACCTAATCCCCGTGGCATTTGGATTAACAAGGACAACTTGATTCCTGTTTCAATGTACTTCTCTGTTCGTAAGGCAATTGAAGCCAACTGGCTAAACGACCGTGATCAATTTTTATGTCCAAACGATAATTGGAAATTAGACAAAGAATTTCAAAATGACTGTTTGGCTTTTACGATATTCAATAACAACATCCAAACGAAATTTGGAGTCAATCATTGGATACCTTTTATCGAAAGTGAAATAAACGCCAAAGAAAAGTTTGAAAGTAACTTTATGACCGACTTCATAAAAGGTAAATTGAAGACTGAAAATTTTGGCAACTTGTTTGGTAATGAAATAAATAACGGCAAAGCGTTACAATTTTCACGTGAAGCAACAAACGTATTTAATGCAGGCCGTGAACTTTGGAAATATTATCATTCACAAAAATTAATTAACGCAAATGCAGCTTTGTATGATATCAAATCATACTTTCAAGGTCGCAACGATATGGGACGAATGAACGCAAAAAGCACAGACGAAAAATATACGCAGTTAATGAGCAACTTGCGACAAACACTACGCATGCTTGCCGATAAAATAGCTCTGAAAGTTTACGAGTATGAATTTTTGAAACAATGACGACGACGGATACATAAATCATAATATTGTGGCTCAAATATATTTTTATTGCAACGGAATGATGACCAGTTGTGATCTCTTCTATCCCGCTTGCGAGGAAGCGCATAATTTCTTAATGCAGAAACCTGGTTTATTAATTTTTTGCTTTGAAGGGTGGGTTGCTTATTTCTTAAAAACCCATTTTTTTTGGGTAGGTGCCGTAGTAGAAATTAGTTTCTTGAGTTCGTGATCATCTTTGAACTTCAATTTCTGTAAATTGTAGGTCTCGGTGTAAACATCGAAGTGGGTCGTTGCAAACGGCCAAGGGTCAATAGTTAAAGACTCGTCATTGCGGCGTTGGTGGATGAAGTAATGAATTCCGTCCGGACCTTTGCTGACCTCAAGCTGACGTTCCTCTGGTGGAATCTCTTCACGGCAGAGTACAAGCGAGAGTGCATCACACCATTGTAGAAAAGCATAAGCGTAGTCGACATCTTTCAAGCGAAAACTACCTTCTTTGAGCCATTTCTTTTGATTTTCTTTCTGTTTATCCAGAAAACTGTCAAGGTCTTTATTTTCTCCTCGTCTCGATTTATACAGAAACGTCGCATGACGTGAAACCATAAGGGCATTCCAGCGACTCTTATACAAGGCAATGTCAATCATGCGATGACACTGAGTGATAGAATAGGGTACAAATTGCAGTGGCGCGCCGGCTTTTGATATATGATTGTGTTTGGTAAAGGGATCTTGCCCGTCATCATGCTCCAACAGAGCGGCCAGCGTTTCGGGCCAGTTGGCCGGGCGTTTATCGTGGTTCCAGTGCAACGCTAGCTGAAACGCTAGAAGGCCATGTGCCTGCTGGTGAATAATGCTCCAGCCTGTCGCGGTGGGATGAACAATCATGTTACCTGATATTGGCCTTTAATCTATTTTATCAACCAGATTATTTATAGCCATATTTGTTGAAGATTTTTATTTTAAAGGCACATCTGAATGACCGCGCCGGGGTCGAGAACCACTTGTCGTCTTTTAAACGTTCCTTGATTGGATGGTTTGGCATCTGCGTAATAAAATCCATCGGCGGCTAGAATTTCAGCCAGCTCTTCAACATGTCGCGTCCTTACACCGGTTGTTGCGGCGAGTGGAACGATTTCCAATGTTGTGTCGGCAAACTCATCGTATACGGACCATAAAGACTGTAAAATATGCGGGTGACGTCTTCTTCGGTGCTTTATCTATACACGTAATCTTCGCCGTCACAGTCGGGGTTGGATCGATTAGACCATGTCCCTTTTTCCCGATCTCATCGCATTTTTTTGCTGTGTCCTGTTATTCGCTGCGCAGTCCGGTGGCCAGGAAAACAGGCACGGGGTAGCCGCCATTGATTTTTAATGCTGTCAATACAGCCCTGTAATTTGCCATACTATAAATCACATAACTGTATTGTTCTGTCTTATTACTGTTGATTAATCAGATATTTATTGTTTTTTTGAACAATAGAAGAGGTATGAATGTTTTTCGATTTCCCCGCCCTCATTGTAGAACTGTCGCTTTAGCGATCTCAGTAACGTTGTTACTCCTTGGGTGTTTGCCTGGTGAGGAGGATGTGGCGGTTCGTTATAACGGGATCAACCAGCGGGCTGCGGTGGCGAATGCGGGGGCGAGTTTGGGGACGGCGGCGACCAACTATCTGGCGTATCTCAAAAGCCTGGACATGACACAGACGGCCCCGCTGAGCAAAGGGATCATGAGCACGTTCGGCAAACCTGTGCCAGACCCGGAGCCGGTGACGCCGCGCGGGTTGATGGTCAAGCGGTGCGGGCATAACCGCACCGCCGATCTGGGGCCCGGTGACCCGCGCGTGTTTGGTGCAGTGGCGTATTTTACCCGGACACCGGATGGGGTGCCCGATCTCCGCCTGACCGGTGAGGCCATGGCTGCCGCTCTGGCTGAACGGTATGGGGCCGAGAGTGTGGGCTTGCGCACGCCGACCGGTTATCTCTATCCGCTGGCGATCACCGACCCGGTCAACGGCCTGGGGTGTTCGGGGGCGATCGGCGGGGACATCGCCATCGGGTCGCCGATCTTTGTGACGGGCTTTCGCAGTGAGAACGAACACTTGCCGCTGCCCAAACAATTTATGGACGCGGCGATCGAACGTCCGTTGTCGGTGCCATGCCCCAGCGGCATGACCGGTGTGGTGCCACGCTTGCAGACCTGCACGCTCAAGATGTTGAGCGACCAGGGCAAGCGGGAGGAGACGGTGATCTTGCTTGGGCATGGCAAGGCCAAGAATGACGTGCAGCGCCCGGACCGGGAATGGAGCTGCAACCCCGACCCGAAGACGCCGTTGCCAGCGGCAACCGCTGTCGAGGTGCAGAACTTCTGTCATGACCCGGCCAAGGATCTCAAGGCGGTGGCCGATGCGACCTTGCAGATGAACACCGAGAGCTTCAAGAAGACGCTGGAGACGGGGACGACGGGGTATTACGCGTATAAGTGCCAGACAGACGGGTCGGGCAAGTGCGTGGTCAAGCCGTTTGTGGGCGGCTGTGCGGGGCCGGACTGCAAGGAGAGCTGCGACGCGCAGGGCACCTGCAAATACAGTTGTGTGGGGCCGAACTGCACCAAGATCGATCCGCCGTGCACGGGGCCGAACTGTCCGAAGAAGATCACCGATCCGGTGGTGTCCTACCGCTGTGCTGCGATTGCCATGCCACCACTCTATGTGACGAACCCGAAGATGCCCTTGGCGACAGACGGCAATCTCAACCTGGTGGGCACCGCCACCCAGCAGAACTGCGGCCATGGGTGGAGCGGCGACTTGATGGCGCGTTACCTGGTGAAGCGGTGCGACTTGTTCAAGACGGTCGATGGCACGGAGACGCATGTTGCGCTCCAGCAGACGATTTATCACATCACCTATGCGGGGGCCTTGTGCCAGACGACGGTGGATACTGTTGCTGCATGCCCGGTGGGGAATCCGAGAGGGACAGTGCCGATCACGCGGCACCTGGAGATGCTGAAGCCGGTGGCCCTGGACTGGACGGCGGCCCAGCCGGGTATGCTCAGCCCGGGCCTGAGCCCCAGTGAAGTGTCGAGCAATGACAGCCGGCAGGAGATCAAGGACATGGCGGCAAGCCAGGGCTACATCATCCCCAACCTCGGCAAGGCCACCCTCGATGCCTTGCGCACTAACGACACCCAGTGGTCCCTCACACTCGCCAACGCCATGCAATCCCGTGACAGCACCTCCATCCGCTCAACCGTGGTGGCGTGTAATGATGCGGGCGCGCCGTGTGGAAAGCCCGAGGCCAATACGATGGATATTTGGGTGGATTCTGGTAGCCGGCAAAGACGGGTCGGGACACGGAGTTTAGATGATATTCCGACAAAGGAAATTAGGTTAGATAATTTGATTTGCAAAGGAGGTACGGGTAGTTGCAATCCATTGCTAGATTTACTGCAGTCAACTTGTAACGGAACATGTGAACCTGATCAGAATAATCCACAAATCAAGTTGACGGACAGCCTTTTTGAAAGCCTGCTTAGACATTACTTGAGCACAGTTTTGCTTACACTTCCCGATGAAGCGAAAATTGTTCCGGTTTATCAATCAAACGACATTCCATTGTTGAATAATCCAGATACTGTTTGTCAGATCGCTGGCGAAACGATTGATCATCTGGTTATCGTCAGCATGTATGATAATAGCAAGACTGCTATTACTAATTCCAATAGGTCAGGATTCTATCAGTGTCAGCAGTTACAAGGAAAACAATATTCAGATGTTCTTAATTTGCTATCAGACGCCATAGATGCATATACCGCCAAAGGCCATCAAATCACTATTTTCAGTACGCAACTTTCGGCTTTTCCGGGCAATGCAATTAGATATGATCTGGCTGCAGATGTTTTAAATCCTACTGGAAAATTTTCAAATGAGATTAAAAAGTGGATTAACAAGCCAGTTAAACAAATTAGTCCGTGCGATAACATTAAATAAAAGGCTGCTTGGGTTATAATCCAAGCAGCCTATATAATATTTCTACTCAGCAACAAAGTTTTTCAGTTGGCTTTAAACTGACCTGTTGTTGGAAAACCACTTGTGGCACCTTGGCCAACGAGTGTTTGTTGAGTTATTATATCTTTATAATTAAGTGATGCAGGGAGCTTTTTAGTGTTTGCTCCATTTGGTGGATAAACGAACATAGTATCAGAATACATTGTTAACGCTGTTGATACACCAGTTTCAGGATCTTTTTCAACTTTGATTCTAGTCACTACAGGATCACCGTTTTTGCCAGTAACTAACGCAACATACTCCCCATCAGGTGCCATTAACTTTGTACCATTTTGAACAGCTTTTTTATTGACCCAAACGTAATATTGTTTCTCTGTTGCACTAGGTAGCCCAGTAGTATATGCACCATCCTGGAAACTCGCTCTGTAATTATATCCACCACCTGGAGTGGCATTTAATTCCAGCGAAAAAGAATCATCCGCCGTATAAATCTCATTGCCATGCACAGTTTTAGTCTTCATGACAGGAGTTGGATTGTCAGTTCCGGGTGTTGCACCGCTACCGCTGCATCCAAATACTATTGCTGCGAGTGAAATTCCTGCTCCACCAGTAGTCAATACTGCGGCGCTGGGCGTCACAGATGCGAGCGTAGTCATCAACCCATAACCGGTAACCAAGTGTTTCAATTCTTGTCCTACGGTTTCTGCACCATCTCTGATAGAATTCCAAGTATCTCTGAAAAAATTCGAATTTGAGCCGGTCATGATATCCTCCTGTGGACGCATCAAGTATAGCAAAAAATGACTTTGTTTTCAAAGACTTTGATAAGAGGGTCGAAAGACCAAGAGAACTAAAATAACTGGCTGTTTTATAACATATTAATATGTGTTAAATTAACACATTGGTTTCGTGATAATAGTCCTCAATGTAAATTTTTGATCGGTTTTTGCCTCGACTCGTATCATTTGTAAATCACAACCGGCCGCATGTCATCACCTTTACATGTCGCCAGAACCTCATCGATCTGGCCGCTAGCGATCAAATTGCGGATCGCCAGATTAACCATGCTTTGCAGCTGTATGTTTTCCGGCAGCATGACATGGTATTCAGCGAAAATCGTGGCAGAACCAACATTCAAAAAAAGGTTTATACTTTAAAATATCAGTCTTTTTTCAAAACATATTTTTTGCGATTATAATTTCGCTTTAAATACAAACCCCCGATTACGACAGGCACCAACACTCCTGCAGAAGCCAATTGTGACGGCATGCTTTCAGCTTTGAGCAACAGGCCAACAATCATCGACCAAACAATTGTTATCAGCAAAACGATGCCCAAATCCTTAAAATAAAGACGGGCGTTAAATGTCGTTTGAGGCATGGTGCATCCTTAATTCATGTTGTTATTTCCAGCTTACCCGTTCAAACCCACCGCATTCAAATCCTCAAACGCCGACATCAGGCGTTTCATAAAGGCTTTTTCACCGTCGCGGAGCCAGACGCGTGGGTCATAGAATTTTTTGTTTGGCTTGTCGGTGCCGTCGGGGTTGCCGATCTGGGCCTGGAGGTAATCGCGCTTGCCGGCTTCATAGCCGCGCACGCCATCCCAGAACGCCCATTGCAGATCGGTGTCGAGATTCATTTTGACAGCACCGTAGGACAGGGCTTCGCGGATTTCGGCACGGGATGAACCAGAGCCGCCGTGGAAAACGAAGGAGATCGGCTTGGCATCTTTCAGACCGGCTTGTTCCTGCACAAATTTTTGCGAGTTGTTCAAAATGACTGGCGTCAGTTTGACGTTGCCCGGTGAGTAAACGCCATGCACGTTACCAAAGGCGGCCGCAACGGTGAAATGTTCACCGATCGGGCGCAGGGCGTTATAGGCGGCCATGACTTCATCCGGCTGGGTGTAGAGACGGCTGCTGTCGACATCGCTGTTATCGACACCGTCTTCTTCACCGCCGGTCACGCCCAGTTCGATCTCGATCATCATGTCTAACGCGGTGATCGTTTTGAAATACTGCGCGGAAATCTCCAGGTTTTCGGCCAACGGCTCTTCGGATAGATCCAGCATGTGCGAGGAAAAGAGCGGTTTGCCGGTGGCTTTTTTGTACTCAGATCCGGCGGCCAGCAAGCCGTCAATCCATGGCAGCAGCTTTTTTGCCGCGTGGTCAGTATGGATAATCACCGGAACGCCATAAGCTTCGGCAACGTTATGAATATGCAACGCACCGGAGATGGCTCCGCGCACGGCGGCCTGGTGGTCGTCGTTCGGCAGGCCTTTGCCGGCATAAAATGTGGCACCGCCATGGGAGAACTGGACGATGACTGGCGAATTCACGGCGCGCGCGGCTTCCAAGGTGGCGTTGATGGTGTTGGTGCCCGTCACGTTGACGGCTGGCAACGCCGCGCCCTTTTCTTTTGCAGCCTGAAGAATGTCCCAGGCCTGATTGCCGAACACGAAACCGGATGTGAATTGCGCCATTGGAGTTGTCCTTTTAGTAAATGAGATGGCGAAAGTATGAAGGGTTTCGGCGCAAAGACAAGATCTTAACCCGGCTTTCATCTGTTGTGACTCTTTTGCCACAACGTTAATCTTTCGTGGGAAGAGGAGAGGCTAACGCGTTGACGCTTGTTCAGCTGGATCGTAAAACGAGAACATATAGCCAGAGGGTTTACGCCACACGCGTGTGCCGGATGAGTTATCCCGTTCAACTTGATTCTCGTCCGGTTTATGGACTTTTGGAGATCTCTATGAAAAAATTACTTCTCGCGACGACGGCAGTGGCGGCTTTGACATTCAGCGCCTCAAGCGCACGCGCGGAAATCGACCTCGATCTGGGTGGTTTCTTCAAAGGCTATGCCGGTTATGCCAATCAAGACAATAGCGGTGCTCCCAACACGCGCGATTTCGGCATCAAGCGGAAATCCCAAGTCTATTTCACGGGTGAAACCACGTTGGACAATGGCTTGACCGTTGGTTTTAACTCGGAATTGATCCAAGAAAACAGCCAGAACAATTTGACACCAACGGGTGTCGCTGTTCCAGGCAACACCGATGCCAAAACAGAAGAAAGCTATTTGTACATGTCCGGCAACTGGGGCCGTATCAACCTCGGCCGCGAAAATGGCGCAGCGTACTTGTTGCAAGTGGCCGCTCCGGCTGCTGACAGCAACATTGACGGGATGGACATCGATTTCAGCTTTGTCAACCTGGCATCTACCGCCGGTAACCCATTCGGCGCTGTCGATCAGGATTACCAGCACAGCGGCCCATTGAACGGCCAAGCTGGTCGTGAAGCCCAATACTCTGACAAAATCACGTATTTGACGCCGAAATTCAATGGTTTCCAGGCCGGCGTGACCTATACGCCGTCTTACGATTCCCTGAACCAAAGCAGCTATTTCGGTCAATTGACAGGCAACAACCCCGGTCAGTTTGAAAATATCATGGAAGGTGCGTTGCGTTATGATGGCGAATTCAGCGGCGTTGGCTTGCACGCCGGCGGCGGTTACACAACCGCCGGCCAGCAATTGCAAGTGGCTGGTTCAGATGATTACCAAGAATGGAACACGGGCGTTAAGTTGACATGGGAAGGCTTCGGCTTCGGTGGCGCTTACAAAACCGACAATGGTGGCCTGGGAACCGGCGGCGATCACAAAGACTGGGTCTTGGGTGCTGATTACACCTATGGCGCTTACACCTTTGGTGCATCGTACTTCAACGCCAAAGCTGACGATGTCGGTGGCGAGAACAAGCTGGATCGCTACACCGCTGGTGCTAGCTATACCTATGGCCCAGGCATGAGCTTCCGCGGTTCGGTCGCGTATTACGACTACAACTCGGCTGTCGCCGGTGGCGATAACAGCGCCGTTGTCGGAACCGTTGGGACAGATGTTCAGTTCTAATTTCGTCTAAACGAATTTTTAAAGAGGCGGCCTGCGGGTCGCCTTTTTTGTTGGGTTTAAATCGGTATAATTTAAACATGACACAGACATCCACCACCGCCTGGCACCCCGAAAAATTTAAAACAAAATACCCATTCCTTAAAAAACGCCAGATGGTCATCAAGGCCATTCGCGCGTTTTTTGATGCGCAGGGGTTTGATGAAACCGATACACCGATGTTGCAGACGGCACCGGGATGTGAAGTGCATCTGCATGGGTTCTCGACGGAATTATTGAGTGCCGATCAGCAAGGGCGGCGTGAGATGTGGCTGCACACTAGCCCGGAATTTGCGATGAAGAAATTGATTGCGGCCGGCGTGGACAAACAATTCCAGATTTGCCACGTGTTTCGCAACGCCGAAGGGTCGTCGCGTCATTCGCCTGAATTCACCATGATTGAATGGTATCGCGTGGGTTGTGATTACAGAGCTATCATGCAGGATTGTGTGGAATTACTCCGCGACGTTGCAAGCGCCGTTGGTGTTACGGACTTTATCTATCACGGTAAAACGTGTGACCCGTTTGCCGAAGCTGAATACCTGACCTTGCACGACGCGTTCATGCGCTATGCGAACATTCCATTGGGTGATTTATTAGGCAACCGTGATGGGTTGTATGCAGCGTGTATGAACGCCGGCGCGCGCGTGCTGGACAGTGATGATTGGGACACGCTGTATTTCGCGGTATTGAACGAAGTGATCGAACCGCAACTGGGGCAGGAGCGACCAACGTTCTTGTATGAATACCCCGCCCATATGGCTGTGCTGTCACGCAAAAAAGAGAGCGACCCACGCTGGGCGGAGCGCTTTGAATTGTATGTGAATGGTCTGGAACTGGCCAACGCGTTTAGCGAATTGACCGACCCGGTCGAACAGCGTGCTCGGTTCACAGCGGACATGGCGGAAAAGCAAACTTTGTATGGCCATGCCTGGCCAATTGACGAGGATTTCTTGCGCGCCATGGAACACGGCATGCCGGCCTGCAGCGGCATTGCGTTGGGCGTCGATCGCCTTGTCATGCTGGCTGCACATACAGACGATATCAACGATGTGTTGTGGCTGCCGGTGTAGCGGAGGTCGGATGTCAGAAATCAGAAGTCAGAATTTTTTATTGGCACGATAAAACTCTCCTTTTAACGCAGCGGATTTGTCTTTTGTCTGGGTGTTGTCAAGCCAAACGCAATTCTTCAGGCGGAATTGTTGAATCCATTGATGGATGATACGCTGTGGCCGCTGTTTTTGGTACGGCCTGAGTGATGTCCAGCACGTTGTCACCGCCGAGCAATTTGTCGTGATTGGTTTTAAAGTCATAAATATGCAGCGTGTCGACCTTGCTGTAAAATTGGCCATCCCCAAACTTGCCATCCCAGATTGAGGATTCGTCGCGCAAGGTAAGGCCGTTTTTTAAATAGTAATAATAGTCATGTTCCCAATGGCAATGACGGTTTTTGCCAGAACCGGAACATTGGTAATAGGTTTTTTCTTCTTTGTTCTGCAATTCCGCGCCGGTGATCATGCGCGTTTCGGTTGCAAAATGGTGATAAATGCCGCTTAGCATGAGGCCGCCAATGGCCATATAGGTTTTTAATTTGGTTTTAAAGGCTTCGGTTTCGTTGTCATCGTAGCTCATGTGAATTATCCTGTAAAAATAAAAACGCGTTCGCAATGTTCAGACTGTGAAGCTGAACGAATGAAGTGAGGGAAAAGAAGAATTTAAACTGTCAAAGACAGTGAAACAGGACGACGCTGTCGAAAGAGCCACGCAACGCTCAATTTGGTGTGAGCGGTGTGGCGCAGTGTTTTGGTTTTAAGAATTTTTGTTGCGATCCGGTGGCTGACACCGTGCAAGTGAGATCGTGTGGCCCGGAGGCCGGAGGAAACAAGAGTTCTAATGAAACCCTCATTATTATCACGCATAAAGCACCTTCCAATGAGGTCATGGTACTAGAGGCGCCGTGTTTTGTCAAGAAAAATTACAAACCCTAACATGTCGTTGTGTAAAAATGTTGCGAGACTCAATAAAACAATTTAAAAACACGCGACGCTGGATGTTGAGTATCACCACCGCACGTGTCTTCACTTTGTAATGGCATATAGGTTTCCGTCATACCCAGACTGTGAAAAATATGCACAGCAGGTTTGCAGTCGGTATCGACAGTAGCGCTCAAATTGCAAATGCCTTTGGTGTTCAAGGCGAGATTCATTAATGCGAAAGCAGCGCGTGTTCCATAGCCTTGGCCGCGTTCATCAACAGCGATTGCTCCACCCATGGCATATTCTTTATCCCAGTCTGGCCGATGGGAATAAAAAGGCACAGGATCAGACAGGCCACACACGCCAATCAATGCGCCGTCTTCCTTGAAAATACCTTTGATGCAAACATGGTTATCTGTCTGCAACCGCACGTCTTCTGCCTGTTGGCAATAGTTTGCGGCGTCAGCATGCGGATCATTGTGATCCCGGCTGATTGGTGCATAGAAAAAATCGGGATGACTGATGATGCGTGAGAGTGACAACACATGATCAGACGTTAAATCATGCAAAATAACAGCTGTCATTGTGTTTTTTCTCCGGTTTGATTTTGATGTTGCCATGGACTGTAGTTACAAGTCATTTCATCATCCCCAATGCCATCTCTTTGCCCAACTCCACACCAAACTGATCGAACGCATTGATGTTCCAGATCACGCTTTGGGTGAAAACCTTGTGTTCGTAGAGCGCGATGAGTGAACCAAGGGTGTGCGGGTTCAAGTTTTCAATGTGCAAGATGCTGGACGGGCGCAGGCCGGAGAAGACTTTGTACGGATTGCCGTTGGCTTGTTCCAGACTGCGGCCATGCCACAAGGCTTCGGGTTGCGCGAGGGCATTGGCCAGCAAAATTTTGTGATGATCGCTGCGCGCATTGTGTGCTGTGTGCGTCACGATAAAATCGCATGGGATAATGGTTGTGCCTTGATGAATCAATTGATAAAACGCGTGCTGGCCGTTGGTTCCCGGTTCGCCGAACACGATTGTGCCAGTGTCGTAATCGACATTGCAGCCATCACGGTCAACAGACTTGCCGTTGCTTTCCATGTCCAGCTGCTGCAAATAACGCGGGAAGTTTTCTAAGTATTGATCATAAGGCAATACTGCCGCCACCTGCAAATTCCAGAAATTGCGGTACCACACACCAAGCAGTGCCATCATGACGGGCATGTTCTCTTCCAGCGGTGCGGTGACGAAGTGATTATCCATCTCTTGCGCGCCATGCAGAAATTGCTCAAATTGCGCCGGACCAATCGCCAGCATCACCGACAACCCAATGGCCGACCAGACGCTGTAACGCCCACCAACCCAATCCCAGAATTCAAACATATTATTCGGGTCGATGCCGAAGGCTTTGACTTTTTCCGTAGCTGTCGATACCGCGACAAAATGTTTGGCGGTGGCTGATGCACCAAGCGTTGCCGTCAGCCAGTCGCGTGCTGTTTTGGCGTTCGTCAAGGTTTCAATGGTGGAAAACGTTTTTGAGGCGACGATAAACAGTGTGGATGCCGGATCGCACTGCTTCAACGTTTCAACCATGTGCGTGCTATCAATGTTTGAGACGAAATGAAACTTGATACCGGTATCATGAAACGGCTTGAGAGCTTCCGTTACCATTTTTGGGCCGAGGTCTGAACCACCGATGCCGATATTGACGACAGAACGGATGGGCTGGTTCGTGGCACCCAGCCATTGGCCGGTGCGGACCCGTTTGCAAAAATCAGCCATATGCAATTTGACGGTTTGAATATCGGGCATCACATCCTGATTGTTGATCAGACAGCGTGTATCCATTTTGGCGCGCAACGCCGTGTGCAGAACAGCGCGGTTTTCAGTGGTGTTGATGGGTTCGCCACAAAACATCTTCATCCGCCAGCCAGCCAGGTCCTGTTGCTTGACCAGATCCAGCAGCAAGGCAACGGTTTCCGGCATGATCCAGTGACGGCCGTAATCGAGTTTCAGACCAGCAGCCGTACAGGTAAAGGCCTCCTGATAATCGGCGTCGCGCAGCATGTCGTGATCGAATGTATCACGATGCGATTGCAAAGCGCGCCAGGCGGGAGATTGGGTCAGAGTTGTCATGGAAACCTGTATTAAAATAAAGTAATGTCCGACAGCGGCTTAGTTTAGCCGTTTTGGCGTGAAACAACAGAGGCTTCGGATGCAACTTTTTCTCTTTGGGCACAACCTGGGGCCATTGCTGATTATCCTGGCTGGCAGCGTCTGCCTGACCCTTGGCGATATCGCGGCAAAGCTGTGGGTGCAATCCAACCGCATGCCGCATTTCGCCGTGATGTTCGGCCTGTATATGGCGGGTTTGCTGTTCCTGTGCTGGTCGTTCCGCTTTAAGAACATTGCACTGGCATCGCTGCTGCTGATCATTCTCAATGTACTGATTTTGGCGGTGTGGAGCTGGTGGCGGTATGATGAGGCCTTGAACCGCGTGGAGACGGCCGGGCTGTTGCTGGGGATCGCGGCGGTCGGCTTGCTGGAGCTGGGCAAATCAGCATGATTATAGGCCAGGCTTATTTTTAAGTTGACGCAGGCCCAGAGATCGGCACAGTAAGACTATCATGCAGAAAGGAACTTGAAATGAGACAGGCTACAGCACTCTTTTTCACCAGTTTTTTGCTAGCCGGATGCGAGGCTTACCAGAAATGGCCCGACCGCGTCGCCCGGCATAACGGCCAGCCGCCAGTCCCCGCGGCCACGTCCACTGTCGTGTTTAGCGGCCACATTTTCAAGCAGAATGTGGACTCCGCAGCGTTCCGCGCGGCGCAAAGGCAACTGAAGCATGCGTGTCTGGCATGCGCCGAGCCGCTGTGACTCCCGCTTAACCGGGACATGCGTAAAAATAAGGGGCCAGCCGCAAAAGCACTGTTAGGACCGAAGCGTATTTAAACAGCCCTTGCCCCCTGTCTAAAACCTCCGCACAATAGCGGCATGACTGACACCGCGCCTTGCAAAACACTGTATCTCATTGACGGCTCCGGGTTTATTTTCCGGGCCTATCACGCCTTGCCGCCGTTGACGCGGGCCGATGGCACACCGGTTGGTGCGGTGATGGGCTATTGCAATATGCTGTTCAAGATGATCGAGGAAAGCGGCAATGATTTGCTGGCCGTGATTTTTGACAGCGCGCGGCGCAATTTCCGTCATGATATTTATGCGCAATACAAAGCCAACCGTGGCGAGACACCGGAAGATCTGATCCCGCAGATGAAAATGATCCGCGAGGCGACGGCGGCCTTTGGGGTGACGTCGATCGAACTGGAAGGCTATGAAGCCGATGATCTGATTGCGGCCTATGCGACGCATTCGGTACAGCAGGGCTGTAATGTCAAAATCGTATCAGCAGACAAGGATTTGATGCAGCTGATCAAGCCCGGCATCGGCTTGCTGGACCCGTTTAAATATGCGCCGATCACCGAAGAGAACGTCATGGCCAAGTTTGGGGTAACCCCGGACAAAGTGGTGGATGTACAGGCTTTGGCCGGTGACAGCAGCGATAATGTACCGGGTGTACCGGGGATTGGCGTGAAGACGGCAGCCGATTTGATCAATCAGTTCGGTGATCTGGAAACCTTGCTGGAACAGGCCGGGACGATCAAACAAAACAAGCGCCGTGAAAGCCTGATTGAGTTTGCGGAGCAGGCGCGGATTTCGAAACGTCTGGTGCAGCTGGATCATGATACGCCACTGCCCTTACCGTTTGCGGAACTGATCCCGCACACGCCGGATATGAGCGCATTGCGCACATTTTTGGAAATGAACAATTTCCGCAGCATTTTGTCACGCGCGGAAAAACGTTGGGGCTGGGTCGCGGGCGACGCGCGGCAGGATAATCCAGCCACTGCCCAAGCGGATATTCCGTCGCGCTACGCACCGATGCCGGAGTTTGCGCCGGGAACGTTAACAACGACCGCAACACAAGATAGTTTGCGCTATGAATTGGTGACAACCGCCGAACAGTTACAACAGTGGGTCATGAAAATCCGCACGGCGGGTCTGGTGTCGATCGATACGGAAACGACGGCATTGACGCCGGCCAAAGCCGATCTGGTGGGCATTTGCCTGGCGGTTGGCGTGGGCGATGCGTGTTACATTCCAATCGCGCATCAAGCAGCGCAAACCGATTTATTGAACAGCGATGTGTCGGGCTTTACGCAATTGCCGTTAGCGGATGTGGTTGCCGCGTTACAGCCAGTGTTACAAGACCCAGCGATTTTAAAGGTCGCGCATAATGCGAAATATGACGGGCAAATCCTCAAACATGTCGGGCTGGATTTAACGCCATTCGATGACACGATGATCATGTCGTATGTCTTGTTCGGCGCACAACATGGGCACGGGCTGGATGAGATCGCGCTGAAATATTTATCGCATCAGACTATTTCCTATACCGATGTGGTGGGCAAAGGCGTCAAGCAGAAAAACTTTGCCGAGATGCACCCGGATGCGGTAAAAGATTACGCCTGTGAAGATGCCGATATGACCTTGCGTTTGTATCATTTGTTGCAGCCGTTACTGGTGCAGCAGAAAAAAATGGCGTTGTATCATGAGATGGATAAGCCCTTGGTGCCGATCTTAGCGGCCATGGAAAACGAAGGCATCCGCATCGATAAGGCGGTGCTGCACGGCCTCAGCCAGGAGTTCGCGAAAAAAACCGACGAAATGGCCAGCGCGATTTATAAAGAAGCGGGACAGGAATTTAATATCGGCAGCCCGAAACAAATGGGTGATGTATTGTTTGGTGCCATGGGGTTGCCGGCACCGAAAAAAACCAAGACCGGCGCCTACGCCACCGACGCCAAAACATTGGAAGATTTAGCCAATCAGGGTCATACCATCGTCGCAAACTTGCTGGAATGGCGGCAGATGGCGAAACTGCGTAGCACCTATACCGAGGCATTGCCGTTGCAGATTTCACAACGCACAGGGCGTGTGCATACAAGCTTTGCGCAAAGCATCACAAACACCGGGCGATTGTCGTCTAGTGATCCGAACCTGCAAAACATTCCGATCCGTACCGAAGAGGGGCGCAAAATCCGCAAAGCTTTTGTCCCTGATCCCGGTATGATCATGTTGAGTGCGGATTATTCGCAGATTGAATTGCGTTTGATTGCGGAGATGGCGAATATTGACCGCTTGAAAGAAGCGTTCCGGGATCAGATCGACATTCACCAACTGACCGCCAGCGAGGTGTTTGGCACCCCGTTGGCGGATGTCACGCGCGAAGAACGCCGTGCGGCGAAAGCAATTAATTTTGGCATTATTTACGGCATCAGCGGTTTTGGTTTGGCACGGCAATTGGGTACGGACAATGCGACGGCCAGTGCTTATATCAAACAATATATGCAGAAATTCCATCAGCTGCGCGACTATATGGCCGACACCAAGGCGTTTGCGAAACAGCATGGCTATGTGCTGACACTGGCCGGGCGGCAATGCTGGATGCCCGGCATCAATTCCCGCAACGGTGCCGAACGCGGCTTTGCGGAACGCCAGGCGATCAACGCGCCAATTCAAGGAACCGCCGCCGACATCGTGAAACTGGCGATGATTGCGGTGGGTAAGCTGATCCGCAACGAAAATCTGCCAGCCAAATTATTGTTGCAGGTGCATGACGAATTGGTTCTGGAAGTCGCAGAAGCCGATGCCGAACGCGTGGCCCCGTTGATCAAGGCTGCGATGGAAAATGTGATGGCGTTATCCGTGCCGCTGGTCGTGGAAACGGGCATCGGGCCGAATTGGGATGAGGCGCATTAGGGTTTCAAAGGACGAAGGTTTGGGGAACAATGTCTCTATGGCTCATTTAAGCGAGATCCTGAATGTCACCCCTTCAAATTCCTTCAGGACACGCTTGACGGCTAATTCTTCGCCGCCCCATCATGCGGACTGTCGAGTGAAAACGCTGGAATCTCGGCCCAAAAATCAGACCCATCAGTAGCGGTAAACCGATACTGGCCGCGCATGAGGCCGGAGGGTGTGGTCAGGGGGACGCCAGAATTATAATCGTAATGGCTGCCCGGTTTGATGACAGGCTGGTCGCCGACGACGCCTTCGCCCTGGACTTCTTCTTTGCGGCCCAGTGCGTCGTAAATGACCCAGTGCCGGTCACGCAGTTGCAGGCTTTGGTCGGTGGTGTTGCGGATGCGGATGGCATAGCCCCACATGTATTTATTATCAGACGGATCGGATTCATGCGGCAAAAACGCCGGCATAACGGTAATCACAATACCGTTGGTTTCAGCTTGATAGGGGGTGAGGATTGTAGCAGCCATCTGTCAAAGATAAGATACAAAAAAGACCGGTGCAATGACCGGGCTTTTTCAAATGTATATTGGCACGCTTAATCGAAATGAATTTCGGCGCGGCGGTTGGCGGGTTCGCGTGTGTTGTCTGGTGTTTTCACCATCAGTTGCGTTTCACCCAAGGCTTTGGTGGTCAGCAAGTGGGCGGGTACACCGACCTTGATCAGCGCCTTGCGTACAGCATCGGCACGGCGTTGGGACAGGCGGCGGTTATAAGCCGTTGAGCCGGACGTATCCGTAAAGCCGGTAACCGTGACGGCATGGATGTCTTTGCGGGTTTTCAATTGCTTGGCTACCGCGTCCATGACTTGCATGCCGCTGTCATTCAACACCGATTTGTTGAAGTCATAGAACACCAGGAACATGCCTTCATCCATGATTTTCGCTGGACCGGTTTCGGTTTGGCTGATCACTGGAGCAAGACCGGATACCATACCGCCTTTGCGACCCATCGTGTTGTCAACCGGTGGCAATGGTTTTTTGCCTGGCATCACCGGCATGCCTTGTTTGGTGCTGGCTGGCAGTTTCATCAGGCTGGCCAGATTATCCATGGCCGACATAAACTCCGCTTTGCAGGATGGCGTGCGGATCAGGTTTTCTTCCTGTTGCTCGATCCAGCAATCGAATTTCAATTGGGCCGTTGCGGCATCGGTCGGTTTTTCGTTACGTCCACCAGCGTCCAGTACGCCGACCAATTGGCTACGCGCCTGCGCCAGTTCGGCATGGGCACCCGGGTCCAGCTGCCAATTTGTCAGTGGCTCTGGCAACACGTTCTTGCCTTCGGCAGCCAACAGGCCTTTTTTCGCGAAGTGCAACGCATCGGCGTAATCAAAGAATTTATTCTGCTGATTATTCGCGAATTTTTTATAACCCGCAGCCAGCTCTTGCGTAAAGGTAGAGCCAACCGGCTTGGCTTCGTTCAGCGCATCGATGGCCGTGCGATTGCTGAAACCGCTACAGGCCGAAACGGACATTGCAGCGAGAAGTAAAAAATTCAATCTTTTCATGACGGGATCATCCTTGTGCAACGATCAATTTATTAAGTGCCATTTTAAGGCGTCATTTGCTGGTGGCAAGCGCTTTTTGCTTGACAAACGCCGCAATTTTAAGCATAGTACGCCAACTTAAAAGCGTAACGCATTGGGCGAAGTCGCATTTTTATTATCTAAAACACATATCTGGGAGAATTGCAGCATGGAAAAAAGGCTGATGGGTAAACGTATCGTCGTATTGGTCGCTAATGGTTTTGACGAAACTGATTTCAGCTTTACGCAACGCCTGCTGGCAACCGAAGGCGCCACCGCTAAAATCGTCAGCACCGAGAACGGTCTGGTCAATTCCTGGCGCACCGAAGAAGGCAAAGACGGCGTCATGGTCGGCAAATGGGGTCACCATTTCCCGGTTGATGCCAGCGTCTCTACCGTTTTGGCCGCTGATTATGACGGTCTGCTGATCGTTGGCGGGTCACGTTCGATCGACAAACTCAAAGACAACGCCCATGCCCGCCGCATCACCCGCGGTTTCATGGATGCCGGCAAACCGGCCATGTTCCTGGGCGATGCCGTGCATATGCTGGCAGTCAGCGAACGCGCCAAAGGCTATACGGTCACCGGCACCGACGTGTTGGAAAAGACCATGACCGATGCTGGTGCGACTTGGTCAACTGAAACACTGGTTGCCGATGGCCATGTGGTCACCGCCCTGGCCGCACAAAGCGATGCCGATTTTACCACGGTCTGCGCAACATTGTTCACGCAAATGCCAGCAACCTATGAGATGCCACAAGCGGCGTAAGCTAATTTTTAAGATCAGATCTTTAAAACCCACTTGAGAGAGTGGGTTTTTTTATGACTGTTAGATTGTCATGATTTTGTTTGTTTGTGTCGTCATGGCGGTCATTCATTTGATCCCATTTCTGCTGATTCAGATGTTGGCGGGCAGGGTGTTTTTAATCGCTTTTGCGGCATCTTTGATGTCGTTCGCAAATCTCATGTTGTTTGATATGCAGCGTCACAGTTATGAAACAAATATTGGCTTGATGCTGGTCCATTGTCTGACGATTGCGTGTTTCAGCGGTGTCATCGTCAAACTGATATTGATGACGTATGGTCGTAAAACGCCGATCAACTTGACGAAACGCGCGATTATTCAAGTTTTGGCTTGTTTATGTATGATTTTATATTGGTGCATCAAAATTTATCACCCTTGAACATTCAGTATTATAACTAAGATATCGTAGGCGGCGTAAGCAATTTTTAAGATCAAATCTTTAAAATGCATTTGATAGGGTGCGTTTTTTTTCATGGATTTAATCATTGCATTTTCGGTGTGTCTCGCCCTGGGTCTGCTGCCTTATGCGGTCATACAGTATGTGTCGGGAAAAGCCTTTTTTATATGTATGGCCCTTTTATGTATGGGTCTGTGGCACATCGCCGCCTGCGAGTTTGATGTGTGCCGCCTCACTGATGTTGGTTTTATGTTTCTGAATCTGGTGACCTTCTCCGGGTTGACGGGCGGTATCGTCAAATGCGCGCTTTTGGCCGACAGGACTGCTGGCCGAGCCAGCCGAGCCAAAACAGCTGCGTTGCAAATTCTGAGTTTCGCGATCTTATCGCTGGGTTTGATGTATCGCTTCCATCTGTTTGATTAAGCCTATGGAACAGACAGGGCATAGTTGTATCTTGTCAAATCTTGGCGTTTCTTTTATAAAATCCCTCATGAATCCCCAAATCCAAAACCTGATTGCTAATGTCCGGCAGACCATCGGTCTGCTAAGGGGGCATCTTTGACTGGGATAAATCGGTCGACCGTCTAGCGGAGCTGGATAATCTGTCCGAAGACCCGAATTTGTGGAACGACGCGGCGCGCGCGCAGATTATGATGCGGGAGCGTAATGATTTGCAACAGCGCATGGCCGCGATTTCGGATTTAGAGAATAAGCTGACCGATAATTTGGGCCTGATCGAAATGGGCGAGGCGGAAAACGAGTCGTCGATCGTCGCCGAGGCCGAAGATGCCTTGCGCGATCTGGCCAAAACCGCCGAACAGGCCGAGTTGCAGACGTTATTATCCGGCGAAGTTGATGGCAACGACGCCTATATCGAGATCAATGCCGGGGCTGGTGGCACCGAGGCGCAGGACTGGGCCGACATGCTGTTTCGCATGTACCTCCGCTGGTGTGATCAGAACCAATATAAAACACAAATTCAATCGATTCTGGACGGTGAAGGGGCAGGCATCAAATCGGCCACCGTGTTGGTCAAAGGGCGCAACGCGTTCGGCTGGCTGAAAGTCGAAAGCGGCGTGCATCGGTTGGTGCGCATATCGCCGTTCGACAGCAATGCCAAGCGCCATACCAGTTTTGCCTCCATCGCGGTATCGCCGGTGATTGATGACAGTATCGAAATTGAAGTGCTGGACAAGGATTTAAAAATCGACACCTATCGCGCATCGGGTGCGGGTGGTCAACACGTTAACACGACGGATTCCGCTGTACGCATTACACATATGCCGACGGGAACAGTGGTCACCTGTCAATCGGAACGGTCGCAACACCAAAACCGAGACCAGGCAATGCAGATGTTAAAAGCGAAATTGTACGAACTGGAACGCCAGAAACAGCAAGCCACCAAAGACGCGGCCCAAGGCTTGAAAACCGAAATCGGCTGGGGCCACCAGATCCGCTCGTACGTGCTGCACCCATACCAGATGGTGAAAGACCTCCGCACCAACGTCGAAACCAGCCAAACCCAGGACGTGCTGAATGGGGATCTGAATATGTTTATCAGCGCGATGCTGCGGAAGAGTATGATGACGGGCGGGGAGTAATTATTTTTTCGGTGGTGGACCATAAAAATTGGCACTATTAGTACCCGGTTCTGTGAATAGAGTAATGTTTGATTTTAAACTTAGTAAATATTTCCAAGGTCGATTAAGATCATGACAGCGTTTGACATGAGTAACTGTAAACCACCATAAATTAATAACAATAATCAAAATACTAACGAGATCATAAGATTGGCAAAAAATATAATCGACATTGCTGACAAATCTTTGATTTTCACAAATAGGGATAAAGTAGATACAGCCGCAAAAGCAAAAAAATAAAATAAAATTTCGAATGTATGTTTTACGATCTATTCTGCCTTTTAAACTTAAAGCAATCCTAAGCATGTTTAACATGTAGTTTCCTGTCAGGTTTGTTATTACTGTTTATGCAGAGTAGTATAGATCCGATAAATGTTACAAATGGATTATACTTAGGCTTTTCGTGTAAATAAGCCGACAAAACATCCCCAGAATTATGTCCTATTCAAAATCAATGCCTTAACCCTCTGTTCAGGCTGTTCAGGCAGACTAAAGGGATGAGATTGCCTTGCTCCGATTTGTCTTTTTTGCGCCCCTCTGGATATTTGGGCGTGGCGAACGATATCAAGGGAACCCTGGCAACGAAACCGTCATACCCCCTGAACGCCGCACGGCCAAAAAGTCCGACTGGCGGCCACCGTGGCAGCGGCCCGACCAGAGTCGATAACAATGATGCCTTTGCCGACGATTTAGCGCTGAAGGTGCGGCCAAAAACCAAAAAGCCGCCGATGTACCGGGTGCTGTTGTTGAACGACGATTTTACGCCGATGGAATTTGTGACCTATGTGCTGGAGCGGGTGTTCAACAAATCACGTGCCGAGGCCACGGACATCATGCTGGCGGTGCATCAAAAAGGCATCGGCACGGCGGGTGTCTATACCTATGAAATTGCGGAAACCAAGGTTGATCAGGTGATGTTGTTGGCGCGTGGCCATGAACATCCGTTGCAATGCACGATGGAAAGAGAGAATTAAGGGCATGTCTCCGGTTAAATTGCAGAGCATGGTGATCAAAAGAAGGCCGGAATGGCAGGAAAAGCCTGCAAGCCATAGCGGCGCTATGGGTAAAGGTTTTGACGCACCAGACCGGCCTTCTTTTGATCATCCGCAGGACGCGGATAATCTTATCTCTGGCGTCTTCAGAACGCTGGCGCATAGCTCTGCTATGCTCTGTGCGCCCTTCATAGCCAGCAATAAGATTATCTCGCGCCATGCCTGTAATTTAACCGGAGACATGCCCTAATGTTATCACATCAACTCGAACAGACCCTCCATCGCGCCCTGCATTTTGCCAATGTGCGCAGCCATGAATTTGCGACACTGGAGCATTTGCTGCTGGCGTTGCTGGAAGATGCGGATGCCATGCCCGTACTGCGCGCCTGTGGCGTGGCGATCGACGAATTGCGCCGCGAGGTCAGTGAGTTTGTTGATCATGAATTAAGCGGGTTGATGGGGTCTGGTCATGAAGAAGCCAAACCGACCTCCAGTTTCCAGCGTGTCATCCAGCGTGCGGCCATTCATGTGCAGAGTTCGGGCCGGACCGAAGTGACGGGCGCGAATTTATTGGTTGCCATGTTCTCGGAACGCGAAAGCCATGCGGTGTATTTCTTGCAGGAACAAGACATGACGCGGTTTGACGCGGTCAATTTCATGTCGCACGGCATTGCGAAAAATCCGGCGCACAACGCCGACAATCCGGTGACGGGTGCCGGCGATAAGACGGCCAAAGAACCAAACCGCGAAGAGCCGGAAGAGGACACAAAAGCCAAAACCAACGATGCCTTAAAAAGTTTCTGCGTCGATTTAAATGCAAAAGCCATCAAGGGCGAGATTGATACTTTGATCGGCCGCGCCGATGAGGTGGAGCGCACGATCCAGATTTTGTGCCGCCGTTCCAAAAACAATCCGCTCTATGTCGGTGAACCAGGCGTGGGCAAAACGGCGATTGCCGAAGGCTTAGCCAAGCGGATCGTTGATGGCGATGTGCCAGCGGTGCTAAAAGACGCCGTGATTTACGCGCTGGATATGGGGTCATTGCTGGCCGGCACGCGTTATCGCGGTGATTTTGAAGAGCGGTTGAAAGCCGTCATCAACGAATTGGAAGCTTTGCCGCATTCCGTGCTGTTTATCGATGAAATTCACACCATCGTTGGGGCTGGCGCGACGTCGGGCGGGGCGATGGATGCCTCGAATTTGCTGAAACCAGCTTTGTCACGCGGCAAGATCCGCTGTCTGGGGTCGACGACGTACAAAGAGTATCGCAATCATTTTGAAAAAGACCGCGCGCTGGTGCGCCGGTTCCAGAAGATTGACGTCAATGAACCATCGGTGGATGAAACGATCCGCATTTTATCGGGTTTGAAAAGCTACTATGAGCAATATCACGGTCTGACCTACGACGATGACGCGTTGAAAGCGGCCGTCAATTTGTCAATGCGCTATATTACCGACCGCAAATTGCCGGACAAGGCGCTGGATGTGCTGGACGAGGCGGGTGCGGCGCAACGGTTGCTGCCGGACGACCAGCGGCATAATCAGATCACCGTCAATGATATCGAAGTCGTCGTGGCCAAAATTGCGCGTATTCCGGCCAGTTCCGTCTCCCAAGACGACAAGACTATTCTCAAAGGTTTGCAGGGTGATCTGCAGCGTCTGGTGTTTGGCCAGGAGCGTGCCATCGAGTCGATAGCGACCGCGATCAAAATGTCCCGCGCCGGCTTGCGCGATCACGACAAGCCGATCGGGTCATATCTCTTTGCCGGGCCAACCGGTGTCGGCAAAACCGAAGTCGCGAAACAATTGGCGCAATTGCTGGGCATCAAACTCATCCGTTTTGACATGTCGGAATATATGGAGCGGCATTCCGTGTCGCGTCTGATTGGCGCGCCTCCGGGTTATGTGGGCTTTGACCAGGGCGGGTTGTTGACGGATGCGGTTGATCAGACGCCGCACGCGGTGTTGTTACTCGATGAAATTGAAAAAGCGCACCCCGATCTGTTCAATATTTTGCTGCAGATGATGGATTACGGTAAGGTGACGGACAGCAATGGCAAGTCCGTCGATTTCCGCCACACGATCATCATCATGACGACGAATGCGGGCGCCGCAGAACTGGAACGCCCGACGATCGGTTTTGGCCCGCAAACGAACATGGACGACGATAACGAAGCGATCAAACGCACCTTTACACCAGAGTTTCGCAACCGTCTGGACGCGGTTGTGCCGTTCGGTCATTTATCGCCCGAAATTGTCGGGCAGGTTGTGGATAAATTTATATATCGCCTGGAACAGCAATTGGCGGATAAGGGTGTAACCTTCTCATTGACATCAGAGGCCCGCACCTATCTGGCGCAAAAAGGCTATGACCGCGCCATGGGTGCGCGTCCACTGGGCCGCGTCATTGATAACGAAATCAAAAAACCACTGACGGATGAAATCCTCTTCGGACAGTTGGTTGATGGTGGCGAGGTGCAGATTGCATTAGCAGAGAAAAAACTGGTGTTTAACATTCAGCCACTGATGAAAGCACCACTACCAAAGATGCGTAAGCCGCGGGTGAAGAAAGTGAAAGAGACTGTGTAATGTCAGGCCATAAGGGTTATGTGTGTGGTTTTGTGGCTTGTCGATTGTGACTGGTGAATAAATAACACTGACTATAACCTCTCATCGTGATGAAGCAGCGAGTCAGTCTATATTCAGCCATGAAAAGTGTTGGACAAAAGTCGTACATCCATCTGTCCCATTAGGCTTTATTGCGCTATGTGATGTGAAGACAGAAATCTAAACTGAGAATCTTTCAACTCAACCGGAATATCGCGTAAACAAACATCACACAGGCACTGATCGTTAGCAGTGTCGTAAACACGAATAAAATCATCATAGATCCGTCCAGGCTGTTTCGTTGCAATACTGCATCTTTTTAGTCGATGCATTATAACGCATACGACCGCCATTGCCGCTGCTGCAGCTTTCGGAGCTGGTGCCCAATTTAGCGAGCCATCAATCGCCAGCGACGCGCTGTTATCAGCTGTGCCGGTGTTGGAGCCATTCGTCGTCATGTTGCCCCATAGCACGTTGCCGATATTGATGTAATTGCTGGTGAGAGCGGTTGGCGTGTCGATATTGATGCCGACAATAATGTTATTGGACGCCAGCACGGTCAGGCCGCCCGTGCCGGAACCGACAAAAATATTGCTGCTGCCCAGTACGTTGGCATTGCCAGCACTGTAACCGATAAACGTGTTGTCGGTACCAGTCGTGATAGCACCACCCGCATCGTCGCCCAAGAAAATATTGCGTGTGCCGGCGTAAGATAACAAGTTTCGCTGTAACGGTGTGCCAATGCCAATAATGCGACCTTGGGGCAAAACGGCATTATTGCCATTGATCGGCAAAGTCAGGCTGCCGGAAAACCCTGTCCAGACTGAGCCGTTGCAATATTCCCAGATGTTGCCGCCCGCATAGCGCAGACGGCCCGTGCGTTCGGCGGTGCAAACACTGGGATCATTCCCAAAGTCGATATTGCGTGTGCCAGAATTGCTCCATGTTTCCTGCGCCATGAATGACGTTCCATTACAAACAAATTTCTCACACAGACCGTTGGTACAAGTTTCATAGGATGCCCCCTCGTTTGTGGCACCGCTACAGGCCGGGATTGTCTGTGTTAGGCCAGGGGCCGCACTGCACAGCCAGAGGATCAACACCATCAAAAAAATAACACGCTGCAAATTCGACATGGCTTTACCCTATAATTTATCCCTAAGAAAAGCTTAAAGATATGGGCACACACACGTGTGTTTTGTGGGCTTTTCATTAACGTCTGGCTTGATATGATGGGACACATTTATTGATCCGCTTTTAAAGGCTTTTCCTATGTCGTCTGCACAAAACGCTCTCGCTTTGTTACCCACCGGTATGTCCAGCGCGTATCTGACCGATCTTTACGCGCAATATCGCGCTAATCGCAATGCGGTGGATGCCAGCTGGGCACAATTTTTTGAATCGCTTGGTGACGATGCCAACACCTTGATGGCTGAACTGCATGGTGCCTCCTGGGCACCCAATCAACCCGCTAATACCGACGATCCAACAATCCTGCCAACACCGGCGGCTCATGTTGCCAAGGGTGATAACAAAAGCGACAAGCCTGCTGCCGATAAAACAGCATCACCGGCACCATCTGGCGGTGTATCACTTGAAAAACTGAATGCGGCTGTAGCTGATGCGTCACGGTTGAGCATGTTGATTGAAGCCTATCGCATGCGCGGACATTTATTGTCATCACTTGATCCGCTGGGGTTGTGGCAGCCGAAAGAACATCCGGATCTATCACCCCAAACCTATGGTTTTACGCAACAGGATTTGGATCGGCCAATTGCAGTCAACCAATTGGGTTTTACGACCGCGACAATCAACGATGTGCTGACGCGTTTGAAAACGCTGTATTGCGGCACGATCGGGTTTGAATATATGCATGTGCAAGACCCGGCGCAGCGTCACTGGTTCAAGCGTCATATCGAAGACGAACCGCACCAAAGCCAATTGACCGCTGATGACCAGCGCAATCTGTACAATGACCTGGTGCGCGCTGAAGGTTTGGAATTGTTCCTCCAGAAAAAATACACCACCACCAAACGGTTTGGTCTGGAGGGGGGCGAAAGCACGATCTGTGCGATTGAAGAGGCTTTGCGTTACGGTGCGAAAAAAGGCATTACCGAAGTCGCGTTCGGCATGGCACACCGTGGCCGTTTGAATGTCTTGACCAACGTGCTGCAGAAATCATTTACGGCATTGTTCAGTGAATTTCAGGGGACACCAGCGACGCCAGATTCCGTGCAAGGGTCAGGCGATGTAAAATATCACATGGGTGCATCGGCAGATCGCGATCTGGGTGGCGTCAATGTGCATGTGTCCCTGTCACCAAACCCGTCCCATCTGGAGGCCGTCAACCCGGTCGTGGTGGGTCGTGTGCGCGCGAAACAGGCGCAGAAAAAAGACATCGAGCGCAAGACCGTGATGGCCATCATCATTCACGGCGACGCCGCATTTCCGGGCCAAGGCGTGGTGGGCGAAACGTTGCTTCTCTCGGGCTTGCAGGGTTACACCACGGGCGGATCGATCAACATTGTGATCAACAACCAAATTGGGTTTACCACAACACCGGAGTATGGCCGCTTTACGTCGTACCCAACTGATATCGCCAAAGGCATCCAGGCCCCCATCATTCATGTGAATGGCGATGACCCGGAAGCGGTCGCTTATGCCAGCCGATTGGCGATTGATTACCGGTTGCAGTTCGGCGCAGACATCGTTTTGGATATCGTCTGTTACCGCCGTCACGGCCATAATGAAAGCGATGAGCCGGCGTTCACGCAACCGGTGATGTATCAGGCGATCCGTGACAAGGCGACAACGTTGACGGTGTATACGGACAGCCTGACACAACGCAACGCATTGCCAGCATCAGACTTGGCACAGATGAAAGCCACGTTTGAGACCAATCTGGAAGCGGCCTTTACCGAGGCTATAACCTACAAACCGACCAAAGCCGACATGCTGGATGGCGCCTGGCGCGGCTTATCCTTGGCCAGCGGCATCGAACGCCGTGGTGACACCGGCGTGGCCAAAGACGTGCTGAAAGCGGTCACGCTGGCGATGACCAAAACACCAGCCGACTTTGCCGTGAACAGCAAAATCGCGCGTCAGTTTGAAGCCAAACAACAGGCGGTGCATGAGGGTCATGGCATCGACTGGTCGACTGCCGAAGCCCTGGCGTTTGGGACATTGCTCAATGACGGGTTCGATGTGCGTTTGACGGGGCAGGATGTTGGCCGCGGCACGTTCTCGCAACGGCATGATGTGGTGTATGACCAAAACACCAATGCGCGTCACATTCCGCTGCAACATATCAAAGACAATCAGGGGATGTTCGAAATTTATGAAAGCCCATTGTCGGAATATGCGGTGATGGGGTTTGAATACGGCTATTCTCTGGCCGATCCGAAATCGCTGGTGCTGTGGGAGGCGCAGTTCGGCGACTTCGTCAACGGCGCGCAGATTATGATCGATCAGTTCATTACATCGGCTGAAACGAAATGGCTGCGCATGTCGGGTTTGACGTTGCTGTTGCCACATGGGTTTGAGGGCCAGGGGCCGGAGCATTCCTCTGCCCGTCTGGAACGTTTTCTACAGGCCTGTGCCGAAGATAATATCCAGGTGGCGAATTGCACGACGCCCGCCAACTATTTTCACATCCTGCGCCGTCAGATGCAGCGTGATTTTCGCAAGCCGCTGGTGATCATGACGCCGAAATCCTTGTTGCGACACAAGCTTTGTGTGTCGGATTTGATAGAGTTTACACCGGAAAAAACCTTCCGCCGCGTGATCAAGGATGCGACGAAAGATCTGGCGGACGGCAAGAAAGTCAAACGTGTCGTGTTGACGACCGGCAAGGTCTATTACGATCTGTTGCAGGCGCGCGACGAGCGCACCATCAAGGACATTGCGCTGGTGCGCGTCGAGCAAATGTATCCGTTCCCGGCTGATGCGCTGAAACGCGAACTGGCAAAATACCCCAACGCCGACATCGTCTGGTGCCAGGAAGAGCCGCACAATCAGGGCGCGTGGAGTTTCATGGACCGCCGCATCGAGGCCGTGCTGGTCGATATGAAACATACGACCAAACGCCCACGCTATATTGGCCGCCCGGACGCTGCATCACCGGCCACCGGTTCGCTGAAACGTCATACGGTGGAGCAGGCGAAATTGGTGGATGAAGCGTTGGGGAAATAAATTGTGTTAAGGCCATAGAATAAAAAGCCGTCAGTGATGGCGGTTTTTCTTTAAAGCCCAAGACGTCTTTGAAGAATTGCCTGATCCTGAGGACCAGCCTTTGCGCACAATTCCAAGGACGCAACTAATTTGTCATGAACCGCAGATAAAACATCAGGCGTTGTCGGGCGGTCATGTATTTTGAGTTGCGCAACTTGTGTCGGTTGAGCAGAATAAATCCTCATATCTGCTGTCATGGACTGTCCCACACGGTGAGAAGCTTGAATAATGCGTTGCGCCGCGCGTAAAAATGTGTTTTCGTTTGGTGATTGCGGATCCATCTTATAAACATTGAAGCCACCTGTATTGCATCCCAGTGACCAATGGCCCCATTTATCCAGCACACCAGCATTGTGATACAGGTTTTGCATGTACCCATGCAGTGCCAAACCGCTGGCGGCTTTTTCAGCAGAGTGATGATTGGCTGCAACTTGTCCATAGGCATCGGCAAACGCTTGATCAGCAAGTGAAGATGCAGGGTTCACGATAAGAGTTTTGCCCAGTGTTGGTGATTCACCATAGGAAAAATTGCAACCAAAATATCGGTTTGCAAGAGCAGCAAAATTTCTTTCCTGATCTGAAATCTTGGCTTGTGGCGAGCGCAGCCAGCCTTTATCTGCACTTTCCGGCCAGTCATGGCCCAACAGGGCTTCGAAACTGCCTTTAATGAGTGGAAATGGAAACGGAGATGGCATAAGTAAGTCTCGCATAATATAAAGATGTTAGTATTATGTCTCAATATAAAATGAATGTCAATAAAATTTTAAAGTATTTTTATTAATAATGGCATTAAGCTAGATCAAGAGCAGAAACCATTCTAAAGCGGCTTGCTTGGGAAAGGGTTGACGTAAACCGCCAGATTATTTTGAAAAAACTGTATTTCAGCCCATAGGTTGCCAAATTCCTTGACCGTTGCGCGTTCTGCTCCATTCATAGGCTGTTGATATTCAAATGCAATTTTCTCAGGCTGATTGTTGTTATAGAGCAGCGTAGCGGTTTGATTTTCCAAAGGCGAATAGATCCTCCGAGTAGCAATACAGCCTGCTGCATCATATTCCGTAACGCAAAACATGCCATGCGTATGTGGGTCTAAAACACTAAACGTACGTCTTGACGCCTTGTCTGAGCAAATATCGACAAAATTACGCTCGATAAGCTCATGAAAAACAGCAGCCTGGGTATCATGATGTGGATCGGGCAAAGAATGCGCCAGAAATACGATTTTTGCTGCGGTGGAGTGTTTTGTCATGACGAATCTTTTTGAGACGGTTTTTTACAAAATAAAAATATGCCTCATAGTGCATGACTATGTCAACAAAATTTGCGCATCACACGTATCACCCTTCCCCCGTTCGTTAAAATCCGCTACACAGGATGCATCCATTTAAACACCGTGTCACAAGGTGCAATCCATGAATATTCATGAATATCAAGCCAAAGATTTGCTCGCCAAGTATAACGTTCCCGTGCCGAAGGGCATCGCGGCGTTTAGTGTTGATGAGGCGGTAGCAGCGGCTAAGCAATTGCCAGGCCCGATCTGGGTGGTCAAGGCGCAAATTCATGCGGGTGGTCGCGGCAAAGGCGGCGGCGTCAAGGTTGTGAAATCCATTGATGATGTCAAAACCGAAGCGACCCGCATGTTGGGTATGCAATTGATTACACATCAGACAACCGCCGAGGGCCAAAAGGTCAACCGTCTGCTAATCGCCGATGGCGTTGATATCGCCAAGGAATTGTATTTGTCGATGCTGGTCGACCGCGCCACCTCGCGCATCACCATTATGGCGTCGACAGAGGGTGGTGTGGATATTGAAGAAGTCGCCGAACATCACCCGGACAAAATTATCAAGGTCTCGATCGACCCGGTGACGGGATTGCAGGCGTTTCACGCGCGTGATATTGCGTTCGGTCTGGGTCTGGAAGGCGATTTGAACAAGCAGTGCGGCAAATTATTGTCGGCCATGTATAAAATGTTCACCGAGCTGGATTGCTCGATCGTCGAGATCAACCCGTTGGTCATCACCAAAGACGACCAATTGCTGGCGCTGGACGCGAAATTTAATTTTGACGAAAATGCGCTGTTCCGCCATCCGGAAATTGTTGCCATGCGCGACGAAGATGAAGAAGATCCAATGGAGCGCGAAGCTGTCAAATGGGGTTTGAACTACGTCAAACTGGACGGCAATATCGGCTGCATGGTCAATGGCGCCGGTTTAGCCATGGCGACGATGGACATTATCCAGTTGGCTGGCCAAAAGCCGGCAAACTTTCTGGATGTGGGCGGCGGCGCGCAGAAAGACCAGATCATCGCGGCGTTCAAACTGATTTTGTCGGACAAAAACGTCGAGGCCATCCTGGTCAATATCTTCGGCGGCATCATGCGGTGCGACATTATCGCCGACGGCATCATCGCGGCGGCCAAGGAAGTGTCGCTGGATCGTCCGCTGGTGGTGCGCCTTGAGGGTACGAATGTCGAGCAGGGTAAAGCTATTTTGGCCGCCTCCGGTTTGGCCATCGTCTCCGCGAATAATCTGAAAGACGCGGCGGAGAAGATTGCGAATGTGCTGGATAAGAAAGCGGCTTGATTATGAGCAAGTCAAAAAATGTCGTAGACATGGGAACGGCCGTTAAAATTTGGTGGTCGTGGGTTTGGCGTGTGATTGTTTGGGGGCTTGTTAGCGGACTTGGATTGGGAATTATTCTTGGGGTTACAGGTACTATTGCTGGTATAGATGAAAAAATAACCACAGGTGTTATAACGCTTGTAAGTGTTTTGCTTAGTTTTCCAATTTCTATTTGGTGCTTACAAAAAGCTTTAAATAAACATTTTTTGAGTCTTGGAGAAAATTAATGGCCGTTCTTATCGATAAAAACACCAAAGTCATCTGCCAGGGCTTTACCGGCGCGCAAGGGACGTTCCACTCGGAACAAGCCATTGCATACGGGACCAAAATGGTCGGTGGCGTGACGCCGGGCAAGGGGGGCACGAAACATCTCGGTCTGCCGGTGTTCAATACCGTTGCCGAAGCGGTGCATGAGACGGGTGCGAATGCCTCCGTCATTTACGTGCCGCCGCCATTCGCGGCCGATGCCATTCTGGAGGCCATCTCCGCCGAACTACCCTTGATCGTCTGCATTACCGAAGGCATCCCGGTTCTGGATATGATGCGCGTCAAACGTGCTTTGAGCGGCAGCAAATCGCGCCTGATCGGGCCGAACTGTCCGGGCGTCATCACGCCAGGCGAATGCAAAATCGGCATCATGCCGGGCCATATCCACAAACGTGGCAAGATTGGCATCGTGTCGCGTTCCGGCACGCTGACCTATGAAGCGGTGGCGCAAACCACGGCGGCGGGTCTGGGCCAGTCGACCTGTATCGGTATCGGCGGTGACCCGATCAACGGCACGAATTTCATCGATGCGATCGACCTGCTCCTGGATGACCCGGAAACCGAAGCCATCATCATGATCGGTGAAATCGGCGGCAGTGCCGAAGAGGACGCCGCGGAATTTGTGATGAACGACAAACGCAAAAAACCAATCGGCGGCTTTATTGCCGGGATCACCGCCCCACCCGGACGCCGCATGGGCCATGCCGGCGCGATTATCGCCGGCGGCAAAGGCGACGCCCAAAGCAAGATCAACGCCATGGAAGCGGCCGGCATCGTCGTGTCACGCTCCCCGGCCGGTTTGGCCGATGCCGTGAAAGCAGCGATGGCGAAGTAAGACTAAAAGATTATAGGATTTTAAAAGGGCGCTTTAAAAGTGCCCTTTTTGCTATTAGAGCAAAGACTTTAATAATCCTTCCGCGGCGGCGTTAAATCTTTTGATGTCTTCGCTAATAGTTTTGCGATGGTGCCGTTATTGACCAGTTCGCGTAAGGCGATATCGATCATGTCGCGCAATTGCAGTTCGCCGGCTTTGACGCCGTAGGATGTGCCGATGACGTTGATCGGCTCGACGTTGGCGACCGGGCGGATTTTGCCTTTGTTGTTTTCCTCGAACACGGCAATGCGCACGGGGTCAAGAAAAATGATGTCGGCTTTTTTGGTGGTGAGAGACAGCATCATATCGGCCACGACCGCAGTTTGCGGCAAGGCCAGTTGTTTGGCATTGGGAAAACGGTCACGCGCAAAGGTGGCGGAGGCATCCCCGTCAATGACCGCGATGTGAATGTTGGCATTGTTGATTTTTTCAATATTGCCATCGAAACGTTTATCGTCGAACCGGGCATAGGCCAGCATGCGGTCGTAATAAACGGGGCGGGTCAGCGACAGGAATTTGATGCGCGTATCGTCTGGCCACAAAGACCCGCACATCATGTCATAGCGGTTGGTGCGCAAGCCCTCGATAAAATTGCCCCAGCCGACTTCCTCGGCCCATTCCACTTTAAGATTAAGCTTCTTGCCGATGGCTTCGACGATGTCGTAATCAGACCCGGAGAGTTTGCCCGTGTTGGCATCTTTGACCAGAACCGGCGGCGAGGTGGCATAGCCGCAACGCAATATGCCAGAATCAATCACGCGCTGTGCTGCAGATTTGGGTTCAGTGGCGTATGAAAGTGAACTGCAAAGAACAGCAAGACAGAGAAGTGCGCAACAAAGTTTCATTATATTCTCTCCTAGAAGGAATTATTTTTTCGCTGATAATGTCGCCATCAGTTTTTGCAACATGTCCTCAACTTCGGTCACCAATTTTTCCGTGGCGCGGCGTTGAACAGTATCGGAGAGTGCCAGCTTATTATCGTCATTGTGGATTGTGGTCGACAGCATATCACCCTTTTCGACGATGGTGTCTACTGATCCGTAAGGGTAAGCCTGCATGACATCAATCAATGTGGCAGACGCAAAGCCTTCGGCTTTGACTTGGTTAGCTGGCACGATAAAGGCACCGATGAGACTGACATCGGCGATGAATGAAATTAAATTGCCGCGTGTATCCGCTTTGCTGTAGGTCTCATAAATAATGACAGCGTCCAGATGTTGGCGGGCAGCACCCAAGCGGATTTTATTCAATTCGTTTGCGTTATCAGCTGCAACAGTACTGGAAACGGTTTGTGCAACCAGCGGATTAACCGGAACAAGCTCGCCAAGTTTTGGCCCTAGATTCTGACGCAGTTTATCCCAGATTTGCACATCATCGCCGCTGAGGTTGGTCAGTTTTCCGTTTGTGACTTTTGCAATCCCGATACGAGCTGGAAAGCGTAATGTCGGTTCAACGGACACCGCCTGTCTCAGCGCATCTTGAAAGCTTTTAGAATCAAATGTGTTGTTGGCAACCGACTCTGTGTGTCGAGCCAGATACTCTTTGCCAGATGTGGTTTGGGTTGTGCTGCAAGCAGTCAGCAAGCAAATGGAGAGCAGGACGAGAGCTTTAAACATGAAGGGTTACGCCTTTCTTGATTATCAATAGTATAGATAAACTTTATCATAAAGATAAATCACAAAAAGCCAATTTGTTCTTTACAGTTGTTTACAATTTTGTCATATTGCTGAGTATGAAAACTGCAATGCCTATTCTGGATGTTTTCAAAGCGAACAAACGCGCGTTGCTTGGCTGTGCCATCGTGTCGGCGGCCTGGTTATGTGCGGTCGCTGTGTGGACACACGAAAAAGATAACCAGCGGATCATTCAGCAGAATGCGCAAATCTTGAACAAGAATACAGAACTTGTGCAGGTTTTTAAACGTTGAAATTTTGCAGATTGACAGTTGTTTCATTCAATCCGGCAGATGAGATGTCTTTTAAGGAAACGCTATGACTATCGTACATCTTATACATGGTTTTTTAGGGTCGGGTAAAACAACATTTGCTAAAGCGCTGGAAGCAGAAACAAATGCTATCCGTTTCTCGCCGGATGAATGGATGATCGCCCTCTATGGCAGTAATCCGCCGGCTGACTTGTTTCAAGAGTATCACGCCCGGATCATGGATTTTATCTGGTTGCAGATTGCAAAAACAACACAAGCCGGTGTAGATGCTATTCTTGATTTAGGCTTTTGGACCCGTGCGTCACGCAATGACGCCATTGCCCGTGTCAAGGCCTTTGGCGCTGTGCCAAAGCTTTATGCGCTGCAAACACCCTTTGAAGTGTCACAAGAGCGAGTTTTGAGACGTACGGCCGATATGCCGGATGGCGCGTTATTTATTGACCAGAATGCGATTGATTTGTTCTGGTCAAAATTCGAACCGTTGCAGGATGATGAAGAAGCGGCGCGGATAACGACACCCTAGTCTTCTTAAAAATATATTGACTTATGTAAATTATATAATTATAATTGTCAAATCTTGGCTTGAATTGACAAAGCAGGAAACCGGATAGGGTGATTCGTGTGAAAAGACGTGCCATGATCCGCCATACGAAATCGGTTGCTAATGAAAATCCGACCATGTTGCAGACACAATCAGACGCAACGGTTGGCCTAGCAGAAATCGGGCATGTCCAGGCAGCAGAAACGGGTAAGCATCTATTTGCTTATGCGTTTGCCCTGCAAGACGTGACCAGACTGCATTTTATCGTCAGCCCTTATCCACGTGCCATGCAAACGGCTAACGACATCATCAATCAGAACACGGCTTATGATTTTTCTATTTCTTACACCATTGATCCGTTATTGCATGAAAAAGGCCTGGGTCAGTTTGAAGGTTATACGCCCGAAGAAATCGCGACCTTGTTTGGCGCGACGGGCGAAGCGTTTGCCAATGATTTTAAGGATCCTGACAAACGTTATGCGGCACGACCCGCAGCCCGTGTCAAGAATGCGGTCGGATTAAATGGTGAAGTAAGCGACCATGATCATCACGGAGAAAGTTATCAGGATTGTGACGAACGGGCTGCACAATTTTTGCACAATGCAGAATTTTGTGATGAGCCGGGTGTCTTGAATGTCATTGTTGGACACGGGCGTTTCAACACGTTTGTTAAAAAGCAATTGCTGCAGATAGAAGAAGCGGACTACTTCACCATTCCGGTCTGCCATAACGGTGCCATAGAGCTGTTCGCGCAAAATACACAAACGGGATTATGGCTGAGTGAGGGGGTGATCTTTGACGGTTTTTCCTCTGGTGAGCGTGATATGAATAAACCGGTTGTTACGCCACAATAAGCGACTTTCCTGTCTTGACCCGTTTGGGCAGACCGATAAGGTAGCAGTTAAATCTTCTGCGCAAACAGGATAACCCGATGAAAACGTTTTTGATTTCTTTAATCACGGCTTTGATCACCGCGTTGCTAGTCACGCAGTTTGCGAAGCCTAAAGGCGGCGTTGTTGCAGACACGCACGCCAATCGCGCGTATGACCGGGTGATGAAAACCCGCGTATTGCGCTGTGCCTATGCCACCTGGCCGCCGCAGGTATTTATGAAGGATCCGAACACGGGTGCCACGACCGGTATTCTGCCGGATTATCTGGCGCTGGCGGCGCAGAACATGAATATCAAAATTGAGTTCACCGAGGAAACCGGATACGGGCCGCAGGCGATTGAGGGCTTGAAGTCGGGCCGGTTCGAGGCCTTTTGTGGTGGCATGAACCAGAACGCGCAACGCGGCCAGCATATCCTGTTCACCAACCCGATTTTCTACAATCCGATTTATGCGTATGTGCGGGAACAGGATCACCGTTTTGACCAAAGCTGGGACATGGTGAACGATCCACAATATACCTTGTCGACGATGGACGGTGAGGCGACAGATGCCGTGGCGAAAAACCGGTTCCCGAATGCCAAGACTTTTGCATTGCCGCAAAATTCTGAAATGTCGATGTTATATTCCAACGTGGTGCAGAACAAAGCGGATATCGTGTTCTCTGACGTGTCACGCGCCGATGGGTTTATGCAGAACAACCCAGGCGTTTTACGCCGCGCGAATGACAAGCCGGTCTTGACCTATACGATCAGCGTTTCGGTAAATAATGATGAGCCGAAATTAAAAGCCATGCTGGACGCCGCGTTTCTGGAACTCAACGCGTCAGGCCAAACCAAGGCCATTATTCAAAAATACGATCCGAAGCTGGATGGGAATAAGGTGCCGACGTTTTATTATGATGCGCCGTGAGGAGCAGGCGTGGCCTGCGACATACGTGACGCCGTGTGATTGCAGACGTCAATTTTATTGAGCATGATCCGCAACTCAGCCAGAGTAGGCTCATCGGTGTGATCAGATTTAAGATGCGCATAATTATAGCGAAATATATTGGTCAAACTGGTGCGATGCTGATCTGATAGGTCCGTCAGGGGGTCGTCTGGCGAAATCGCTAATGTGACAACGTCACCTGATTCATTGCGTGACACGATCTGCTTTTGATGGGATGTCACTTGGGAGCTGCCAAGTTCATTACTGGTGACATTCATCTCGTCATTCCAAACAAATTTCTTGTATTCCATGAAAAATATTTCACTGGCGCTCGTCATATAATAAGTTCTTGTTTCACAACTTGTGCCATCATCTTTTTCTAATATGGCGATTTGAAATGGCCGATTTTCAGCCGCATAAAATTTATAATCGTAAACGGGATCATTTTTACCGGCACCATAATAAGTGCCAGCCACAAAATTTTCAGTTTTTTTATGAAGGCCTGTCGTTGAATATGTTTCTGGGATCGCAGGTTGTTCAAAAAGTTTTTCTGTAATGGACACGGTATGTTCTTTCGTGCGGATAATAAAATAAAAAACAGGCTACAGAGATCACTCTCTGCAACCTGAAAGATTTGATGCTTTAAAACTTACTCAGCCGCCAGACGGTAATTCTGGGTCAGTGACAGGTAATCCGTCAGTTGGCCCTGGAACGTGTCTTCATGGCCCTGATAGAAATGGTTGGCACCTTCGATGACACGGTAGTCGATGGCGGTACGGCCGCGTTGTTCGCGCAGACGTTTGACTAGGGAATTAACCGCTGGCTCGTGGACGATTTTATCGGTATCGCCTTGCATGACCAGCCCGCCGCATGGGCAAGGGGCCAGGAATGAAAAATCATACATATTGGCTGGTGGAGAGATGGCCACAAAGCCACTCAATTCCGGACGGCGCATCAGCACTTGCATGCCGATCCAAGCCCCGAAGGAGAAACCAGCGACCCACATTTGGGATGGTGATTTGTGCATCGACTGGAACCATTCCAACGCAGCAATCGCGTCTGTGGTCTCGCCCACGCCGTCATTATAACGGCCCTGCGATTTGCCGACGCCACGAAAGTTGAAGCGTAGGGTGGCAAAGCCATTGGCGGTGAACGACTGGTTCATCATGTGCACGACTTTGTTGTACATCGTACCGCCGTGCAGCGGGTGCGGGTGCAAAATCAAAGCGATAGGCGCGTGCGGATTATCTTTCACCGGATTGTAACGGGCTTCCAAACGGCCATCAGGGCCATTTAATAATAATTCCGGCATACGTGAAACCTTTCTTGCTACTTGCTTTTTGAGAGAGCACTTATAACCTGAGACCGACGGAGATGCCGATCCAAAACGTCATGGGGAATGACGTGTAGGATGGTGCCAAAATTCCCGTGTCAGGTCAAGAAAAAAACGAAAAACTCAATGTTTTCGTGGGTTTGCGTGAATTATTATGATAAGTCAAAAAACTGAAATGTGGAGTTTTCGATGAATGTATTAGAGGCGTTGCGCCAAAGACGGTCGGTCAAACATTTTGACACAGCGCATGTGATGCCCGCGGCGGATATCACACAATTATTAGCGGCGACATTGTATTCGCCGACATCGTTCAATATCCAAAATTGGCGCTTTGTCGCTGTGACCGAACTGGATGTCAAAAAACAACTGCGCGCGGCCGCGTGGGATCAACCGCAAGTGTCAGAGGCGTCGTTGATTGTCGTCATTTGCGCCGATGTCAAAGCGTGGGAAAAACAGCCGCAGCGTTATTGGCGTAACGCGCCCGAAAAGTGCAAAACGAAATTTTGCCGATGATCGATCAGTTTTATCGCGGCCGCGATCAGTTGCAGCGTGATGAAGCGATCCGGTCGTGTGGCATCGCGGCACAAAGCTTGATGTTGAGCGCCGTTGCCATGGGCTATGACACGTGCCCCATGGTGGGCTACGATCCGGCGCGCGTGGCGCATGTCATCAATATGCCGGCTGATCATATCGTGACACTGATGATTGCCGTAGGTAAAAAATTAAAGGATGCGCAACCGCGTAGCGGCCAGCTGTATTATGATGACGTGGTTCACATGAATATGTTTCCAAATTCAATATGACGCAGCCGGCTCATTTGATTGCCGATATTGGCGGCACTTATGCGCGCTTTGCCTTGGTGCTGGCGGATCAGAGGATTGTCGAAACAAACATTATCGCCGATCAAACGCTGACGGATTGTGTGGCGCTGTGCCGTCGTTATTTAGATGGTGTGTCGGATCGTTATACGATCACACGCGCAGCGTGGGCCGTGGCCGGACCTGTCACAGGCGACCAGGTGCTGATTACCAATCGCGGCTGGCGTTTTTCGTGTGCCGATATCCAGCGCACATTTGGCTGGGATGATTTTTCGGTCATCAATGATTTTGCGGCCTTGGCGTTGGCGCTGCCGCATCTGGACACTGCGGATAAAATCCTGATCAAACCGGGTCAAACGGATCGTTCGGCACCATTGGTCGTCACCGGTCCTGGTACGGGTCTTGGCGTTGCCGGGTTAGTGCCGTTATCCAATGGCGGGTGGCAAGTTTTACCGGGCGAAGGCGGTCATGTCGCCTTGCCGACGGTCAATTCCACAGAAGCGGCCATTCTGACACGTCTGCAGCAACGTTTCCCCTATGTGCCAGCAGAACAGGTGTTATCGGGACGGGGACTGGTCAATTTATACGCTGCGATGGCAGTTGAAAATGATGTATTGCTGACCACTCCCGAAGCCATTGCTATCGCAGCACAACAGGAAAACCCGCTAGCAATAGCTGTATTGCAACAATTTTGTGACTTTTTAGGCACGGTGGCAGGTGACGCTGCTTTGACCTTTGGCGCGCGCGGGGGCGTATACCTGGCAGGTGGGATCTTGCCGCAAATAGTCGAAACCCTGCAAGCGTCGGACTTTACATCCCGTTTTACCGCTCGCAACGCTGTAGAATCGTATCTGACCGCCATTCCGGTCTGGCTGATTACCGACCCATTGCCAGCCTTTAAAGGGCTGCGCTCATTATTGGTTTAATTTAACAAGTTCGCTTTATTTGGTTTTGGTAAAAACTGGTTAAGGTTTTGGCCCTAGGCTGGAAGACTAGCATCCAGCGTCTGGTACGGTTTTGACATGAAAATCCTGATTATTGATCGTGACCGCACAGCGGCACAACTCCTGCAAGGCAAACTGCAGCAAGACGGACATCAGGTGGTCATTGAGGCCGTGCGCAAAGCTGCTAGCGACTTACTGACCCAAGAAAATTTTGATTGCGTCTTTATCGATCCAGCACCGTTGCCATCGGCGCGACCGTTTACCATGCAGCTGCGCTGGGAGCAGCGTGACCGTTATCAGTATCTGGTGTTGATGGGCTATGAAGCGGATAGCCAGGAAATCTTACGCGCCGGTCTGAATGCGATCTTGCCGAAGCCGATTGATGTCAACAACATTGCCGCCATTGCCGAAAATGCCGGGCGTTTGGTGCATTTCGCGCATAAAATCCAGTATGGCCCAGAATGTCCACCCTTGGATGATCAGATGTTTGGCCGCCGCGGCATGGCGCAATTGATGCTGTCTGCCTTGGACCGTACCTATCGCTATGGCGAACAGGCGTTTCTATTGAAAATTACGCTGGCCAATGCGGCGGCCCTGGAAGAAAAATGGGGCGTTGAGCGTTTGAACGAATTACGCCGTGACTTTATGGTGGCGATCGGGCAAATGCGCCGCCTCAGCGATCTGTTGGGACGCACCGACGAGGATGAATGCGTCTTGCTGATGCAGCGCCCTTGGCAGCCAAACGAGCCAAAAGATGCCGCCGAGCGGTTTGCCGTCGTGCTGAACGAGTTCCGTGAAGACCCGGCGAATCAGGCGCGCGGTGCTATTTTTGACCTGGCGTTGTGGGAATTGCCGTCGGCGAATATCGTGATGCGCATGGAGCTAGCTGGATGATAAACCAGTCTATTGTTATTTTTCACATGACTTTGTATAAAATTTTTGATAATATGAATCATCAATTAAGGTCTGGGACAGCTGCCCCCGTATGAAGAAACTCGTTATTGCCGTATTATCTGTTTGGATATGTTTGTTTTCAAGCATGGCACTAACGACGGCGCGGGCCGAATGTATTCCCTCTGCGGCTAATAACTATTGTGCTGATTACGATCCAAATGAGAAGCCAAACAATAATGGCGGGTTATCGACCGACCCTAAAATTATCACTGCAGCAGACCTTGATAAAATCATGACCGAATCGATACGGGTTGCCCAAGAACGCCAAAACAAAATCAGCCAAAGCCTGAAACGGACGGCACAAGAGTCGATTTACAAGCAGCGCGGCCTGACGATGGATTTTCTCAACAAGCCGGTTGAATTGTTCAAACTGACCTGTACGGACGGCAAAGGCGGTGCCGGTAACAAGCTGACACCGACCTTTGATTTTACCAAGAATATCTGGGAAGCGTTTTGTGCCGATCCGGGCAACATCAGTGTGGGCGGAGCAGCAAAATGCATGTTCCAGTCTTTTTTACAGCAACAGTTTCAGGGCGTAATTCAGGCCCTGGATAAGTTCAAGGTGCCATCATTTTGCGAAGCGTTTACGACATTCGCCAACAATCAGCTCAATCAATGTATCAAAATCCGATTCGATTTGCCAAAAGGCCAATTCCCGGGCTTTCCGGCGTTCAATCAATGTTTGTTCGGCAATGTCGGTCTGAACGTGAATGGCAATGGTGTAACGGTCAGTGCCAGTGGCCCTATGGTGGATGTGCTGTCGACGCATGGTTTCAGTTATTCTGCGGTTGGTCCAAATTCACCCACCGGCTTTGGCGGCAGTGAAGATCAATTGCTGGGTGACAATGGTGCATCCGGCTTGATGAAGGCAGATAACTGGAAGAATGCGGCTGCGCAGCTTCAGGCCTTAAAAGATACATCCACGATGACGGCACAATGCGCCAATCTGGATCCGGCATTGGTTCAGGTCATGAAAGAATATCCGCCAAAATCCATGCTGGTAACACCAAACCTGCCGGTTTTAGGTGAAAAAGTGTTGGAGCTGGGCGGCACCGAAGACGGCATCATCGCAGTGCCGTATATCGTCTTTAATTCAGAGAGCAACACGAACGAAATTTTCCTGAAAGCTGGCGCTGACTTTAAATACACCGGCAAAGACAAAAAAGAACACACCATTCCGGCCGTCGGCACTTGGGCAGCTAAAAGCGCTTATACTTATCTAGCCAGTTGTTACGGCTTTGATCCCGATCTGGAAAGTACAGCCTGTGCCAACAGTGCCAAGGATGCCAGTGGCAACTATGTGAGCGAGTCGTTTGGACAAATGTGCGCCCAGCAGGTCGACAAGCAATTCTGTTGTGATCCAGACAAAACGGATTGTGCCGCCTCTGGTTTGTTGTTTACGGACAGCTTATGTGCAACAGCGGTGAAACCGGGTGAAGCCTGTCCGAAATGGGCGCACCTGGCAGGCCAAGGCATGATTTGCGAAAAATCCTGTACGCAGGCAGCACCAGGTGCAGCGCCCGTGTGCGTATCACCGGTCTGCTGTAACCCGAATCTGAATGATTGCCAGGCCATTGGTGTTAAAATCTGTGAGAAATATATTCCGCCGAAACAATGTTTGACGGCCACGCCTGAGCAGCTGAAAGCACTGGATCCAGCTTACAGTTCATTACCAGTGCGTGTAAAAGCCAATATGATGATTGATGGCCGCCCATGTTGCACGACGGAATGGTGCAATATTTGTCCGCAAGATTTGATCGTAGCCGCATCCGGTAAACCACCAGGTCCGTTCGTCTATATCAAAGAATCTGAGCTATCAAACGTGCCGCCACGTTGCAAAGGGGGTAAAATAAATCCAGACGAGAAGAATGCACCGATGATTACGACCCTGCGTCCAGTTCCTGATAAGGTCTTTGATAATACTGTGGAAGCCTGTTCACTGATCAATGGAGAATCTGGTGAAGCTTGGACGCCACAACAGGTCTTTAAAATCTTCATCGCATGTCCACAAATGCAGTCCAGTACGGGCACTGTGCTTGATAAAATTGGCAACTGGGCAACAAATAGCCTCAATGGTTGTCCAGATGGTGCGGAAGTCAAACCGTTCCTGTTCGATGTTCTGCCGAATGGAAATTGCTCAACCCTAACGAGTGCCACCAAGTACCCAACACCGATCACGAAGATTCCAACCGTTGAAGGTGCTGATCCAATTGGTCTATGTTCAGCCTTGCCACTCTGTCCTGCGGCCATTCCACCTGCCGAAGATCCGTTATCTGTAGGAGGTTCAAACGGTGTACTCGATGGCTTGAAGAATAAAAAAGGTTTGGCAGGTATATTTGAAATACTGAATGGCAGTGGCGCAACCGCTGGAACGTTCCAGGAAGTTTTAAGAGGCAAGGTTATTACGGCACCGGATTTGGGCGGCATGACCATTCCGGTCGGCGGGTCGACTGGCGGCGGTATAACCACACCTGGCAATGGTGGGCAAGTTATCAGTCCTTATGAAACCGGAACGTGTCGTGATACACTTACAGGAGGTCTCGGACCGTGTACGGGCGGTGGCCGTGAGTTAATGATCGTACCTGGATCCAAAACTGTTACCCCAAATCCAGCTGTCCTGGAAGCCCCTGTTACAGGTGGCGGTGAGCCTGCTTGCTCGGCCAGCGACCGTGCAATCGGCTTGTGTTAATCAAAAATGAATTAGCGTGCAGTATTGCCCAATAAATAGCCATACATCACATACGATTCCCAGACACGCTGCACATAGTTGCGTGTCTCATAAAACGGAATACGCTCGACCCAGTTCGTCCAGTCTGCGCTCTCAGTGCGCGGGTCGCCATTAGCCGCAATAAATTTATCGACATTGCCCGGCCCGGCGTTATAAGCAGCTATGGCCAGTGGTGCGAAACCGTCATAACGCTGCAGCAAATCTTTCAGATAATATTGGCCCAATTGCAGATTGGTGCGTGGCTGGAACAATGATCCAGGTCCGCCATAATTGGTGCCGTAACGGTTGGCCACGTGGGCAGCTGTGGCTGGCATCAGCTGCAATAAGCCACGCGCTCCGGCTGAACTGACAGCAGTTGGATCGAACAGGCTTTCCTGCCGCGCAATCGCCAGTGTGAGGGCTGGATCAACATCCTCTTGCGGGGGAAACGGCACGCGTGGGAACAACGCGTCGATCACCAGCACGCCATCGAGATACGCTTGTTTGGCGGCAACCAATGCGTATTTGGCGCTGTTGAGTTCCCGCGCCAGGGGGATCACATTTTGCGCCTGTTTGGTTTTGGATGATGCATTGATCATGGCTTGCAAAAACAAATCACGTTCGGTGATCTGGCTATTACGTGTCAGATATCGCGCGGCATCAGCCATATCGGAGCGTGTCAGTGCATTGCCGGAGGACACAGACTGACTGCGCCTGACGAATTGCGCCATAATATTTTGCGGATCGTTTAACGCATAAGACGCCATCAAGCCGTAAAACACATGCGGATGACGGGCAGCGTCTTGAAACCATTGTGTAGCGGTTTGCTTGTCACCGGCCTGTTCAGCGGCAGCCCCCGTCCAATAGGCCGCGCGTGCTTTGGAGAGCGGTGTTTCCACTTCCTTGTGCATCGTCGCAAATAAATCAGCAGCCGTTTCCGGTTGCTGCAAACGCGTCAAGGCGACCCACCCGGCAAACCAGTGCAACTCGGCCCGTTCGGTTTTGGGCAGACCACCGACCAATTTGGCAATCGCAAAAGCCCTTTTATCATTACCCTGTTCAAACGCACGTCGCGCCAACAGCAACCGCTCTTTCCCCCACAGATGACCGTAATCGCCATCATGATCTGTAGTGTTTTGCATCAATTGTGCGGCCAGATTATCATCACCACGGCGTCGGGCATAGCGGATGCGGTCATACAATAAACCATCATCATTGCGCCGGTTGCCCGGCACGGCCTGCACCAGGGAGGGTGCTTGTGGGCTGCCATCCTGTAACGCGATCCGTGCGCGCGCCACGGCCTGCATTGTGCGATCAACAGTGGGCAACAGGCTTTTTGCCCGGGTGACATTCCCCAGCCATAACAGATTATCCATCCGCGCCGCATCGTCATTCGCGGTAAAGCCGCCGACCAGACCAATGACACGTGCCGACCGTGGCCCATCGAAATAACCGCTGTGCCAATATTCGGTGGCTTGCTGTCTGGCACCCAGACGATTACCCGTGGCTTGGAGTGCTTGCACCAGACGCACACGTCCTTCATCAGTTAACGGCGGGTGCTGGTCAAGCCAGTCCAGCAAGGTGCCGTTATCGGCACCATCGCGCAGCAAGGCGGTTTCGGCATTAATCCGAATGGCATTGTTGACTTGCGGCCAGTTGGGATGGGCGTTGATAAAGCGCGCGTAACTCATGAAATCATAGAGATTGCGGCTGTCGCGTAAGGCCAGCCATTGCTGCACATCGTTAGCGGTATTTGCAGCAATGGCTGGCTGTATCAACATGATTCCCAGCACAATCAGGACTATCATCTTGCATAAATCAGGCAAATTCTTCATGGTGAAACAGCAATCAGTGAAATCAGGATATGTGCCAACCGTAATGACGAATGAGCCGAAAAACAACTCACCGAAACATAACGCGAAGGAAAACGATTCCGTTATCGCGGTGAACCGGCGCGCGCGTTTTGATTACCAAATTATCGAAACAATCGAAGCGGGTCTAATGTTGACCGGCACCGAAGTGAAATCGCTGCGTCTGGGCCAGGGGCAAATCCATCAATCCTATGCCGGGCCGGACAATGGACAGATCACGCTGTTCGGGTCACACATCGATGAATATAATCGTGCGGGTAAGCATTTGCAGCATGAACCGCGCCGCCCGCGCCCACTGTTGCTCAACAAAAAACAGATCAAGAAATTGCTGACAGCCCTGTCGCGTGAAGGCATGACCTTGGTGCCGATGAAATTATACTTCAACGAAAAAGGCCGCATCAAACTGGAAATCGGTCTCGCCAAAGGCAAACGCCAGGTCGAAAAACGCGAAGCCGAAAAAGAGCGCGACTGGAACCGCGATAAGGCGCGTGTCGTGCGCGAGAATAATAAATAAATTTAGGCCGCCGGTTCAATATGGATCAGCACGTCATGCACATTCGGCTTTTGGGCGCGGATGGCGGCTTTGAGTGCATGGGCAATGGCGTGGCCTTCCGTGACGGTGATGCGGCCATCGACTTCGGCATGCAGGTCGATGAAATAATCAAACCCCATTTTGCGTGCGACACATTTTTCGATGCGGATCACGCCGGGCACAGCGTTGGCAATGGCGGCAATGTCATTGGGCCAATTGCCCGTCGGGGCTTCGTCCATGACTTCGCCAAACGCCGGACGGAAAATCAGCCAGGCGTTGTAGACGATAATGATGGATGCAATAAGGGCGGTCCAGTCATCGGCACTTTCATAACCCGGCCCGCCAATAATGGCGATGCCGATGCCGATAAACGCAGTGAGTGATGTAATGGCATCGCTGCGGTGATGCCAGGCATCGGCTTTGACGGCGTTACTTGCGGTATTGGTGCCGACCTTGTAGACGCGGCGATACAAATACTCCTTGATCGCAATAATGACGCCCAGCACAATCAACGTGAACGGTGCCGGAATGTGGTGGGGTGTTTGAATATGCGCGATGCTTTCGATAGCAATCAAAATCGCCGCGGCCCACAATGCGAGCGCTACAACAATGGCCGCTAATGGTTCGGCTTTGCCATGACCATACGGGTGATCCGCGTCGGGCGCGCGGGCCGCAGCGCGCAGCCCCAGCCAGACAAAAATCGAGGTCATGACATCGGTTGCGGATTCCACGGCATCCGCAATTAAGGCATAGGAATGACCCAGCACACCGGCAGCACCCTTGATCAGGATCAACACGATATTGACGGCAATGCCGATCAAGGTAGTGTGCTGGCCCTGGAGAGCGGGGTGATCGGAGGTTGGCGTGTTTGACATGGGGCTGATTGTGAGCGAGATGAAATGAGAAAGCAAACTTGAAAGTATGGATAAGGCATTTTCAGTTTAACAGTCGCTATTATAGTTGTGATACGAGATTTATGAACGGGATAAATTCATGAAGCAGACAACAAACTCACAACGCCCTGACTTTTTAAAATTGATCGCTTTTAAAGCGGAAAAAAGTTTGACGTTTGCTGAACGCCAAGCTGTTTATGAATCTGCGGTTCAAATGCAGCAGAATGCTCAATCGGCATTAGGCAAAAAACGTATACAAAACCCAGATATTATTTTCAGTCTTTTGATCGATAAATAAAAAAGCCTCCGTATGAGGAGGCTTTTGTCAAAAATCAGGCAGGTACTAATTCAGTTTCGGCAGCGGCCAATGTCCGCTTTCGTACTGCGACGAATGTCAGTTCGCGAATTACATCTCCGATGTTAACGCGATCCTGCTGTAGGGATAATTTTGATTTGAAATGCTGGGACGGGTTCTTCGCTTCTGGCGATATGATGTCGTCTTGAATTTTCGTGATTTCACGTTGCACATGGGCAAAATTTTGATATTGCGTGTTACGCAACGCTACCCAGCCATCGGCATCAAGATGACGGTATTTGTTTTGCATGGTTATGTTGTTAGGAGAAACAATCAGCTTGTCAATTTGTGGCTGATATCCTTCAACGTCTGGGTTGGCAAAAAAATCATCCAGACTTTTGCAGCCGGTTTCTTCTTCAAATATTTCTGCGCCAGTGTCCATGAAGCGCATGATCGTGCTGATATCGTTAGAAACTATTGGATATAGGCCTAAATTCTTTTCTGTATTCAATTCGCGGTCACCCCCAAGGTTTGTTGATTACCCGGTTTCACAAAAACCGGTCGGAAATAAAATGCATTTATTGCTGCGGTCGAAAAAAACCCTTCCCATCTAAGGGAAGGGTTTTTAGAAAGGTCAGTCAAACTGTTACGCCGCAGTGGCGTCTGTAATGTCCACTTTAACGCCTGGGCCCATGGTTGAGCTCAGAGCGATGCGCTGCATGTAGTTGCCTTTGCTGGTGCTTGGCTTCGCACGTTGCAAAGCGTCGATCAAGGCTTTGATGTTGCCGAGCAGTTTCTCATCCGAGAAGCTGGCTTTGCCAACGCCAACATGCACGATCCCGTTTTTCTCGGCGCGGTATTCAACCGAACCGGATTTGGCATCTTTGACAGCTTTCTCGACATCGACTGTAACCGTTCCCAGTTTCGGGTTTGGCATCAGGCCTTTTGGTCCGAGGATTTTACCCAGACGGCCAACAGCCGGCATCATGTCCGGTGTGGCAATCAAGCGATCAAATTCGATCTTGCCGCTCAAAATCGTGTCAACCAGATCTTCCGCACCGGCAATATCGGCACCAGCGTTTTTCGCCGCTGTGGCTTTGTCGCCACGCGCCAAAACGGCGACGCGAATGGTTTTACCCGTTCCGTTTGGCAGAACCAGCATGCCTCGGATGTTTTGATCCGCTTGACGCGTATCGACACCGAGATTGACAGCCAGGTCAATGGTTTCATCGAATTTGGCAGTCGCATTTTTCTTCACCAACGCAACGGCTTCAGCCAGAGCGTATAATTTTTCCGCTTCAACAGACGCAAAGTTTTTTTGACGTTTGGCGAGTTTGATCGTACGAGGTTGTTGTGCTTTAGCCATGATTAATCCTCCACCACTTCTAAGCCCATGGACATTGCGGAACCCTTGATCATCTCAACGGCGCCGGCTTCGTCTTTGGCATTCAGATCTTTCATTTTCGACTTGGCGATCTCTTTGATTTGGGAGATTTTCACTTTGCCGATGGTGCCGGTTCCAACCTTGCTGTGGCCTTTGGTGATACCCGAAGCTTTTTTCAGGAAGTAAGTGACCGGCGGTGTTTTGATCACGAAGTTAAAGGATTTATCCTGGTAGTACGTAATGACGACCGGGCATGGCATGCCTTTTTCCATTTCCTGCGTTTGCGCGTTGAACGCTTTGCAGAATTCCATGATGTTTAGTCCGCGTTGACCGAGAGCCGGTCCAATTGGCGGTGATGGGTTCGCGGACGCTGCCGGAACCTGGAGCTTAATTTGCCCCGCTACTTTTTTGGCCATTGAATGCCCCTTAAAGTGTGGTTTTAAAGGATGGTGGTCGTTTTGATGCCGGCGGGCCTGCCCATGGGTATGAGCGATAATCTGCCGGCGCATCTCCCACCGCGAAGGGCCTGTTTTTAAAGCTTAATGGGGTGTAAGTCAAGGAAAAAGGACAAATTCTATAGGTCATAGGATAGAATGTTGGTCATCCTTCTCATCTCACTCTTGCCAGCTTACAGAAACCTGTTAAGACAGAAACTGAGATAAATGACATGCTTGCGTGGCTGCAATTAAGTTTTGCAACCATGATATAATCGAATTATAACCGCGAAGGGATATATTATGTATAATTCTATGTTGCATACACAATGCGCTAAATATGAGCTGAATGCGGAAATTGTTAAAAAATACACTTTTATTTTTATCGCTATTGGCTTGATTGGCAGCCTTGGATCACGTCTTTTGGTTATTTTAATGGCCAAATTGGGATTGGTGAGCTTGGCAGTATTGTTTGGATCTGTGTGCAGCATTTTGATATCCGTCGTTGCAGTATATATGTTATATGATGTTGCGATGGCGACACGTTTGGATAAACCTTACCGTCACATCGTCGCCATCACTGTCATATCAGCTGTCATAAACTTGTTCGTCGGAATCATGACTGCATTAGTTTTGGGCGGACTGGCTGGCCTGGTAAATATTATTTTTTCTGCCATCATTGGCGGAATTATTTTAAGCGCTATTGCATCCGGTATTTTTTATTGGAAGACAAAAACGCCTTTTGTAATTTGAAACATAAACCATTGAACTCATAAATCTTATAACAGGCATTATACAGCGCTTTGTATATGTTGATGGTACGCTGTGATCAAATTATCGATATCCTGTCTTTTAATAGGCTGTTTATTTGCTGTATCATCTTGGGCGAAAACACCTGGCCAACAAGTTATAGCCGGATGGGTTGAACGCGTTTACGTTCAGTCGATCAATAGCAGCTTTAAAGCCAAGCTGGATACGGGTGCCATGACATCATCCATGCGGGCTGACGTGCTAAGTGTTGATGATAGCAATCCTGATCAGCAACGCGTTGTATTCCAGATTGAAAATGATAAAGGCGAGACGAACACGCTGGAGCGTAAACTGGTGCGGTTTGTGCGGATCAAAAGCAAGGATGGCGGATGGCAGCGGCGTCCTGTCGTCATGATGGATTTTTGTATGGCCGGACGGCATGTGAGCAGCGAAGTGAATCTGGCAGCACGGGAAGACTTCATCTATCCGGTATTGGTTGGGCGTAATATGATGCAGGCAGGCGGCATGATCGTTGACCCAAGCCGTACCTTTATTGCGCCCGCACAGTGCAGCGAAACCAAGACACATGCCGAAGACGAAACGAACGCGGCCGTAACGCCTTCATCTGCCAAATAAACAGGGACTAACCCCGATGCGTCTGGCGCAAATTTTTATTCTTTGTCTGGCGCTGGTTGGCGTGGCCCTCGGCCTGTCTGGCTATAAAGTGTTTTATCTGCACTTCCCGTTGCAGCCCAACCAAAACGCGCATAGCTGGATTATCGAAGCAAAAATCCGCTTTCGTCCAGTGGCTGGTACTCCGGTTCAACTCGCGTTTTTTACGCCACAAGGCACCAGCGCTTTGGCCAAGGTCAATGACAATATAATTGCCAGCCAGTACGGGATCGAACGCCGCATTGGCAAGGACACCGGCAACCAGCGCATGATTCTGACACGCCGCGATGCCAAAGGTCGGCAGACGATTTTTTACCGTGCGATTTTTTATGAACTGAAATCATCTGACCGCACAGAGAATGACAAGACGAAACCAAAGATGGTGCCGGTCGTGACGCCATCGGCATTGCTGACCGACGACGTCAATGACCCCGCGCATATCGCGTTATATACGTTGATCGATGAAGCGAAGCAAAAATCGGTTGATCCGGCGTCGCTGGTGCTGGAACTGGTGAAGTTGATGCAGCAATCGGTTGTGCAGCCGGATGACCGGATAACCGTGTTGCAAAGCAGTCTCAAAAAACCAGCGAGCCTTGCAGAATTAGTCAATATGGCGGTAAATGCGGCGAACATCCCGGCGCGTTTGGTCACCGGTGTCGATCTGCATGAAAAACAGCATGGCTTGCCGTTTATGCAGTGGCTGGAATTTTACCAAGTGGATCACCAGGCGGATCACTGGGTCAATGTCGATATCGCCAACGGAAAACTGGGCATCAGCGCAAATTATCTGCCCTGGTGGCGCGGTGATCAGCACGTCATCAATACGACTGGCATGACAGATGTCAGCATCGACATGTCAGCGAAATATAACCGTGAAGATGCGATTACGCAGGCCATGTGGAAAACAAAAAACGCCGCAAAATGGATTACAAATGTCTCACTGCTGGAATTGCCGATTGATACGCAACTGATGTTCAATATCGTACTGATGATTCCCATTGGTGCGTTCATTATCGTGATATTGCGGCAATTGGTGGGCATTCCGACCTTTGGCACATTTATGCCGGTGTTGATGGCACTGTCATTTCGCGAGACCGGGTTGTTGTGGGGCATCGGGCTGTTTGCCCTGATCGTGTTGATCGGCCTGTTTTTGCGCGCCTATTTTGAGGAGTTGCGTTTATTGGTGGTGCCACGGTTGGCCGCCGTTCTGACGATTGTCGTCATGCTGATTGCAGCCCTTACCGTTATCCTCTATCGCTTTGGCATCAATGCCGGATTGTCAATTACCCTGTTCCCGATGATTATATTGACCATGACGATCGAACGTATGGCGTTGTTGACCGAAGAGTTTGGTGCCGCATCAGCGCGTAAGACGGCCTACGGCACCATCGTTGCGGCATCCATCGCTTATGTCGTCATGCATAATGCGGTTATTGAACATTTGATTTTCCTGTTCCCGGAATTGTTGTTGATTGTCTTGGCCGGTTGCATTTTATTGGGGCGTTACAATGGTTACAAAGCATCGGAATACTTACGCTTTCGCAAACTGGTGAAAGCGATGAAGGAAGGCCATGATGCTGGGGCTGTTTAAGGACCATCACAGCTTGGGCATTCTGGGCATGAACAGCCGCAATGCAGATTTTATTTACCGCTATAATCCGCGCGCTTTCTATCCGCTGGTCGATGATAAAATCCGGACCAAAGATCTGGCTGACAAGGCCGGCATCGCCACACCACAGATTTATGAAGTGCTGCAATGTCCCAGCGACACACTACACTTTGCCGATCGTATGGCAGACATTTCCGATTTCGTTGTCAAACCCGCACAGGGGTCAGGCGGTGGCGGTATTATCGTCATCAATGGCCGCTCTAAAAATGGTTACAAGCAGGTGAATGGCACGATCATGCCGTTCAACGACATGCGCTATCATCTCAGCAATATCTTGAGTGGCCTGTATTCGCTGGGCGGACAGCCGGATCACGCCATTGTGCAATACCGTGTGGAGCCTGATCCGTTTTTTGCCATTTTCACGCGTAACGGTGTACCGGACATTCGCGTCATCGTCTTTCGCGGCGTGCCCGTCATGGCCATGCTGCGCCTGCCGACGCGGGAAAGCGGCGGCAAGGCGAACTTGCATGCGGGCGGCATCGGGGTTGGCGTCTCGGTCGCCACCGGCAAAACAACCTTTGGCGTTTATCGGGATACGATCATCAGCGAACATCCCGATACACATACCCCCATTGCGGGTCATACCATTCCCGATTGGGAGCAAATCCTTGCCATGTCCGCACAATTTTGCGATCTCACCGGTCTGGGATACTTGGGTGTCGATATCGTCATTGATGCCACCCACGGCCCCATGATGCTGGAAGTGAATGCCCGACCTGGGATTGCGATACAGGTAGCGAACCAGAAAGGGTTGAAAGCACGATTGGAGTTGGTGGAACAATATGTTGATGGTTTGCCAACGTTGGCTGATAAGATTGCGTTTGCAAGAGAGCGTTTTGTGTGATTGAATCACATCATGCGCAATGAAGTTACCATTTCGGAAGTACAAGATTTCAAAGAAAAATATTGCAATGAAAACGGGATTATTGCGAATATTCTGGCAACGGTTCTAAAAGACTATGTCGTAGAACCGATTTTAGATGTTGGCGCTGGGATGGGTGACATCGCCTCTTTGGGATTTCCGGATAAGCAAGCGATATGCATCGATATGAATGAAATAGACAGTAAAATCGTGCTTTCCGACAAACATATCTGGCAGACAATTGACTTTTTTGACTATCAACCGCAGATACAGATCGAAACGATTTTATTTGCACATTCCCTGCAATTTTTGGATGATGATATTACTCGTTTAAATAGACAAATAGACTGTATAAATCCGTGTTACGTCATAACGGTGGTTAATGACAATGACGATATCATGGGGGATATTATTACCTGGACAAAAGCTCATTTTTTGTCTTTAAATCCTGAAATACAACCTACCGGTTTTCCAAAAAATTATAAATTGGTAACAAGCCATCCGTTTAAAGTTGAAGTTCAATGTCCCGATTTTGATACTTTGGCAAATCAGATTGGTTATTTCATGCTTGTTGATATTAAAGACAAGGCCGCAGCATTAGTTGATTTCCTGTATAAAAAATTAAATGGGACACCGGATTTTCACTTTGGGCAGACACTTTACGTCTATGAACGATTGGCGAGTTATGACTGATTTTTCTTCCCGCGCCAAATGGCTTGCAACATTGCCGCATAAGCGGTCGGCAAGTGGTGCGTTGTTTTTCAATTCCGCCGGCGAGATATTGATATTAGAGCCGCTGCTGCAAGTTTATTCACAAGGGTGGGTGATTCCAGGCGGCATGGTTGAGAACAATGAATCGCCACGCGAGGCAGCGAAACGTGAAGCACAAGAGGAAATAGGCTTGGACGTGACCATCGGGCGATTGCTGTGTTTGGATTACATGCCGCATCATGTCGACGATGTCACGCAAGACAGCTATCAAATCATTTTCGATGGCAGTGTTTTAACAGATGCACAGATTGCCGCTATGCGCTTGAAAAACGATGAAATCGCGGGATATCGTTTCGTTGAACCGTCCAGCGCTATTGATCTTTTGCGTCAAAGTCTGGCACCACGGGTCAAGATGGCCTTACAGGCACGTTCTGAGAACACGGTTTATTATCTGGAACACACCGAGACAATCTAATCTTTCAAATAATAATCCACTGTCGTCACCACGCGCACTTTTTTGTTGATCTCGGCGGCTTCGTAGACGCCGTCGGCCTGGTCGCGGGGGAGGATTTGGAACACGCCCTGTTGTGCTTGGCGGATGCCGCCAAGTGTGGCGCCGCTGTCTTGGGCAAACGTATTAGCGGCGGCTTTAGCATCTTTGGTGGCATCCGCCACCATCGCGGGTTTGACATCCTTCAATTTTGTGTACACATAAACGGGCGGTTGCTGGTTGTCGCGCAACGTCACCCCGGCGCGGATCAGCGCGCCGATTTGTGTGCCGCTGATTTTTTGCACCAAAGCCACTTTGTCGGTGCGCACACGCAATGACCCGTAAACAATATAACGCGCCTGGTTTGAGCCTTCGGAGCGATAATCACGGGCCAGCAAGTCGGTCATGGTCAGTGGCAAAGTAATGACCTCATCATCCGTCAAACCGCTGTCGGCCAGTAATTTACGAATTGTCTGCGTGTCTGCTTCGATTTTGGTTTGCACCACGGATAGATCGTTGCCGGTTGCCGCATACCCGATGTTCCACAACGCCAGATCGGCTGTCACATCTTTTTCGGCAAAGCCACGCATGGAGACGTAACGCTGTGCCGTTGACATGCTGGTGATGCCATGCCCGATCATCCGGCCAGCAAAGGCAATGCCGCCGCCGATAACGAGTGCCATCAATAATGCCGTAATGGGGCAAAAGCTGCGGCGGGATGCTGTCATACAGCCACAACGGCCACCGCAGGTCATACCACAGCATCCGCAACCAACTGTTGTCGTTTTTTGTCCGCACTCGCCGCCACCTTTGCCGCCGCAGCCACAGGACATGTCTTGGGCTTCAGGAGAGTTGGGGTGATGCGGCATGATCGGGCTTGGCATGGCGTAGCCTTTCTGAAACACTTATTTCAATTTTTGGGTGTAAGCTTTGGCGCGGTCGAACTGGAAGCGATGATGACCGGCAGGCGGTTTAAAACGCGGGATCATCCGTTTCAGGGTCGGGTCGCGTTTGATGAATTGATGATAAAGAACACCGGCAACATGTAAAGCCAGCAGGCCGGTGATGATCCAAGCAAACAAGACATGCACGCCCAGCATCGCCTTGGCAAAGGCCTGATCAGTTTTGGCAATGGCTGGCAAATGAAAATAAGGCGCCAGCGCAATGGCATTATCACCCCAGGCCGACACCATGACCCAGCCGGATAAGGGCATCGCAATACACAAGACTAGCAGCATTCGATGCACCAGTTTGGCCAGCCGGTGCAATGGGCGTCGCTGGTTGGGCATCGGCGCGGGTGTTGTCTGCCATTTCCAGTGCACAAACCACAGCAGGGCGAACAGCAAAATCCACAGGCCCAGGCCTTTGTGGAATGTCACGATGACGGGCTGCCAGCCGGCTGGCCAAGCCTTCGGTGGCAGGTAATCGATGGCAAACCCGACAGGCAGCATGACCAGAATTGCAAATCCGATAAGCGCATGCAGCAATTGTGCGCGCAGGCCAAACCGTTCCAGCGTGTTGCGCCATTGCATACGCTGCGTCGGGCGTTGGCTCAGTCCGGCAACATGGTTATGAAGTGTCGTCATGGAATGGTGTTTGCCACAAAATCTGGTAAAACGAAACGTCCCCTCTATATAGACCAAAGACGCTTTGTAATCCATGGAGAATTCCGTATTAACGCCAGTGTAACCCTGTCTGCGACCCCGCCGGGCGATTTTGCCTCGTTGCAAGGGCAATTATTGATTGCCATGCCGCAAATGGAAGATCCGCGGTTTCATCAGTCTGTGATGATGGTGCTGGAACATGACGCGAACGGGGCGATGGGGCTGATCATCAACCGGCCACTGGACGATCTAACCTTTGGCGATTTGTTGCAGCAAATCCGCACGGAGCAAAAAACGCCGGAGGAACTGGCTGACGATGAAGCGGTCGCGGTGCCGGTCTGTTTTGGTGGCCCGGTGGAAATTGGCCGTGGGTTCGTGTTGCATTCTCCTGACGTGATGCTGCCGCATACCAAACGCCTGCATGATACCTTGGCACTGACAACATCGCTCGACATGATCGATATGATCGCCAAGGGCCGTGGCCCGCAAAAAGCATTGCTGGCGCTGGGTTATGCGGGCTGGACAGCGGGCCAGCTGGAAGCGGAACTGCGGGACAATGCATGGCTGACGGCGTCGTTCCAATCGGGGTTGGTGTTTGATACGGCATCGGAATTGATCTGGGACAAAGCCATCCAGAGTGTGGGTGTGAATTTGGGCAACTTGTCCATGACGAGTGGGCGGGCGTAATGTTGACGACGGCGGACATGTTTTTAACGGAAAAAGAAAATATTTTTATCAGAAAATCTGTCGTGCAAATACCGCTGAGTCAAATAGAACAAATGTATTTAAGTATTGAGCAACAAAAAAACGATTTGCGACGTTTTTATGGCGAAGACGATTTGGATTTCTTTTATATACACAATAAAAGAAATTGCACCTGCCACGTCATAACAGGATATCAAGGATTAAGCGTGATCCAAAAGATGTTTTAAGACTGCTGGCTGGCCGCAACCGCCAATTCATCGACCCGTTCATTGTGCGTGTGACCAGCATGGCCTTCGACCCAGTGCCAGGTAATCGCATGCGGCGCTGCGGCATCCAATAAATCCTGCCACAGATCCTGATTTTTCACTGGCTTCTTATCGGCCGTTTTCCATCCCCGCGCTTGCCAGCCGGTGATCCATTCCGTGATGCCGCGTCGTACATATTGGCTGTCGGTGTGCAGGTCAACCTGGCATGGGCCTTTTAAGGCTTTAAGGGATTCAATGGCGGCCTGCAATTCCATGCGGTTATTCGTCGTAGCGGGTGCATGGCCGCTGATTTCTTTTTGATGATCGCCGTGAATGAGCAATGCCGCCCAACCACCCGGACCTGGATTGCCACGACAGGCGCCGTCTGTGTAAATGGTGATGTGTTTCATGACGATCCCCGGTCAATTGAGCCACGGCAGCCAAGAATCAGTTTGAAGGTCGATCGTGTCTTTTTCTCTATCTCAAAACCGTTCCGTGTCGATAAAATAGCAACGCGCCGCCCGATCCAGATGCGCAGATAAATGCCCGTCACCCGGTAACATACGCGTTTTTTAATCCGCTTTTCCCGACCGTTTTTTTCGATTTCCGTTGACACGAAATGTGGATTGCCGAAACCGATTTCGGTAAAAATCTGCAGGGATGACCGATCTTTCATGACAAACGCAGAATGCGCAAAGCAACATCCAGCGTCAAGCCGGTACAGCCGGTGGCAATCGCTTGATCGATCGCGACAGCAGAGGCACGATGTTGATGTGGTGTCATGGCAATGAGATGACGCAGATCATGGGCAGATGGGTGAAAAATATGGCGGACGGTTTCTATTGCTGACAGGGTAAAACTCTCTGGCACAGCGTGATCAGACGCTTTTTGTGTGACGGTGCCATACAGCAATTGGCGCAATTCAAGCAGATGATCGGGCCCTGGGTCAGCCATAATGACGATGCCGTCCGATTTCAACACACGTTGAAACTCTGGCCAGACTGGAAAACCGAACGTGCATAACACAACGTCCAGCGATTGATCGGCAAACGGCAATTGCCGGTTGCTGGCAACCAGCCAGTCAATCGTGCGGTTGGTTTTGGCGGCCGCCTTGACCGCGTGCTTGGAGATATCGAGGCCGCACAACGCCAAAGAGATGGTGCTCAACACGTTTTGCAGGTGATTGAGATAATAGCCTTCCCCGCACCCGGCATCCAGCAATGCCAATGTGCCGGCGGCTGGCGATTGTTTCAACACGCGGGCGACAATGGCATCAATGATCGGATCATAAAACCCGGTCGCCAAAAACGCCCGCCGTGCCTGCACCATCGCCGGCGAATCACCCGGATCTTTCGTCTGCTTCGCCTGCACGGGGAGGAGGTTCAGGTAGCCTTCCTTGGCCCGGTCAAAATTATGGCCGCTTGGGCAAGTGGCGGTTTTTTCTTGGCAAGATAATAAAAGCTTATCAAATGGGCAAATTAAAAATTTCATATTACTCATATTTTACAAATAGTTAAAGTTGTTTGTGTTTTAAAAGCTTTATAACACATGTGTAACTAGGATTCTCTGAAAAATATGATATGTTGTGTAAAAATATTATTATAAGAGGGTGAAATGCTCAAACGTTCTGGAACATTACAAGCTTTGGTAAATCCGAGAGTTTTGGATAACAAATTAGCTGATCTGTCTCGGTATGGAAAAATGAATGCGTTTCGGATTTATGAGAGAGAAATAACTGATTCATTATCTGAAGATGAACCTTTTATGATCGGTATGTACCAAGGATTTAGCAGCAATGCAGTGTTAAATGCTGTAAGCTTAGGAAATATCAAAAATCGAGTAGCGACATTAAATTATCAGGAAGCGTCGAATTTTGGTCAGACTACAGGCGAAATTATGACTGCTTTAAAGACATTTAAAACACGTGCAGACCTAGATGGTTATCTTGATCTAATCATGACGTAACTAAAACGTAAAATTAACATATATGAAATATAATAAGGTAAATATTTATTTACCTATGGATCAGCGATGCTGCGCATAAATTCGGCCACAGATTTAATTGACATCTCTGTCACAAATCAATCTAACACAGCTGTTTTCTTGGCACCTATGTCAAGTCAGAATATCGTTGTCAAAACCTACACGGATAAACTTGCTGCATTGGCGTCGATTCACAATAACCGGTTGGTTGGCGGGATGGGGTACGATGTTCCCACGCAATCTCTGCTTATTTTGAAACCTGAAGGTTTCCCACAGCGTTTAAAAGAAATTTATGGCGGATCACCAAAGTTATACGCGCTGAATATGAATTATTTATCGGGCCAGTCTTTGCCACAATACTTACAGAATGCAACACTGGAAGAGCGAAAATTTTGCGGGCAATTTGTATTTAATGATCTCATTCCAGCTATCGTGGGTGGAATTGGAAATCTCGATTTCAATCCAACCAATCTCATCATTGAAAAAGATAAAAGTAAAACAGCTCGTACCTATGAAGATTATGTTTTAAACACGTGTTTCAAGCCATTTGATTTTGAAACTATAACACTTGGCAGGGAGCATGAAACTGCTTTAACTGGACTGACAGAGCCATTGCCTTTGGTCGAGATGTATCAAGGTCAAAAAACACCAGAAAAAAATATTCAAAAGGCTATAATAGACTTGCGGCAGCTTTTTACTGAAGATGAAATGAAAGTCTGTACAGTAATAATGGAGGCGTCTTTGAGAAAACGTATGAATTTGATTCGTGATAACCAAACGAGTTTGACTGAAAGTGGTTTAGGTCAAAAATCAGACACTGTTTTAAAACGCTTAAAGACGCTTTATGATCATCATTCCAAAGGTTGATATGATTATAAGTGATATCCTCAACACATCCACACAACGTTATCCAAACCGGGTTGCGCTGGATTTTCTCAATACAGAAATAACTTACAAAACCTTGTGGGCTGAGGTGCAACATGTGGCGGCGGGCTTGCAGCAACAAGGGGTTGGCAAGGGAACAAAGATCGCATTGCTGCTGCCCAATTGCCCGGCGTATGTCCGGTATTATTTTGCGACATTATTGTTGGGTGGAACCGTCGTTAATCTGAACCCGCTCTACACGGCGCATGAGATTGAACAGTATGTGACACAAGTCAGCGCCGATTACATCGTCACGCTGAATTTTACCAAATTGATTGATAAGGTCACACCGCTGTGCGATGGGCGCAGCCGTGTGAAAAAGATCATCGTGACATGCATGGCGGACGATTTGCCAGGCCTGACGAAAATCGGCTTTAAAATCTTAAAGCATCGGGAGATCTACCGCAGATCGGCACCGTGCCTGTTGTGGCATCGTGATATGATCAAACAGGCCAGCTCCCAGCCAACAGATTTACCGACAATTGATCCTGATGATGTGGCTGTGTTGCAATTCACTGGCGGCACCACGGGCAAGAGCAAAGCCGCGATGCTGACCCATGCCAATTTGCTGGCGAATGCGCAGCAATGCCGCGACTGGTTCCACGGCGCGCGCGAAGGCGAAGAAATTTTCCTGGCGGTCATCCCGTTTTTTCATGTGTTTGCCCTGACCTCGGTGTTAAATCTGGGCATCAAATTGGGCGCTACGCTGGTGCTGCTGCCGCGCTTTGAGCAACAGCAATTGCTGAAAACCATCCATCGCAAGAGACCGACGATTTTTCAGGCGGTGCCAACGCTCTATACGGCGATCGTCAACGCCAAAAACCTGATACAGTTCGATTTGCGGTCGATCAGGCTCTGCATCTCTGGCGGGGCGCCCTTGCCATTGGAAATCCGGCAGCGTTTTGAAGCGATTACGGGCTGTAAGCTGGTTGAGGGGTATGGCCTCACGGAATGTTCACCAGTAGCCTGTTGCAATCCGCTGGACGGTCGGCCGATCAAGGATAAATCCATTGGCCTGCCCTTGGGTGGGACATCCGTCACGATCATATCACCCGAGACGCGCATGCCGGTTGCACAAGGCGCGGTTGGCGAGATTTGCATCAGCGGGCCACAAGTGATGCAGGGTTATTACAAGCAGCCTGATGAAACCGCAAACGTGATGGAACAGGGCCGGTTGCGTACGGGTGATCTGGGTTACGTCGATGCCGACGGCTACGTGTTTATCGTTGACCGGTTGAAAGACTTGATCATTTGCGGCGGGTATAATGTTTATCCCAGTCATATTGAAGAGATGGTCTATAAACACGCTGCGGTTGAGGAATGTATTTGTGCCGGTGTGCCGGACGATTATCGCGGCGAAGCGGTGAAAATCTGGGTGAAATTAAAAGACGGACAAGGACTAACCAAAGACGCGATGCGCGAGTTTCTGACACCGTATCTGTCACCGATTGAAATGCCGCGCCAGATCGAATTCCGCGACCAGCCGTTGCCGAAAACCCTGATTGGCAAACTATCGCGCAAGGATGTGCTGGCGCAAGACACCAAACATTTATCATGACGATGCACAAAGACGCGTTACGCGCGCAGTTGAAACAACGTTGTCAAACACAGATGCCAGAATTTAACACGGCGCATAACGCAGCTGTTACACAAGTGATGCAGACGTTGATTGAAAAACAGGCTGACGCAGGCGCATGCATTGCTTTGTATAGGCCGATGTCCCACGAAGTGGATACGGGTTTATTGATGCAGAATCTGGCACAGCAACACTATCAGCTTGCGTTGCCGGCGGTGACAACGCGTCATGCTCCGCTGCAATTTCGAGCGTATCATGTTGATGATATATTGATTGTGGGAGCTTATGGATTGCCCGTGCCGTCAGAAAATTCTGAAATCATGCAGCCTGACATCATCATCGTGCCGATATTGGGGTTCACGCAAGCGGGATATCGGTTGGGTTATGGTGGCGGTTATTACGACCGGACGCTGGGTTTGCTGCCGCAGGTGAAAACGATTGGACTGGCGGCCAGTTTTCAGCAGATTGATTTTATGCCTGAACCGCATGACAAGCCATTGGATTGGATCGTCACGGAAACTAATGTTTTGCAACTAAAATAATATTGTCAGCGGTTGTGCTTCTGCTAACCTGATAGCATGACCTATCAGCCTGAATTTTCCTGCGAATCCTTTGCCGATCTGACCCCACACGAACTTTACGCCATCCTGCAATTGCGGATTGCCGTGTTTATGGTGGAGCAGAGATGTTTCTTTACCGAAACCGACGGCTACGACCCGCAGGTTTTGCATCTGTATGCGTATCATGATGACAAGCAGCAAATTGGCGCTTATGCGCGGCTGTTTTCACCCTATCATGACTACCACGGTGCTGTATGTCCGATGGCGCGCATTGGCCGTGTGGCGATCCATGGCGATTATCGCGGGCAGGGCATGGGTCGTATTATAATGGATGCCTCTCTTGCAGAAATCAAAAAGCGGTTTGGCGATGTTGCTGTGACCTTATCGGCGCAGGCACATCTGCAGGATTTTTACGTGAAAAACGGCTTTGTCGCACAAGGTGAACCCTATGAAGAAGATGGTGTGCCGCATATTGAAATGATCCGTCCGGCGCAGGCGGCGTCATGAAGATTTTATTCATCGGCGATATTTTCGGCCGGCCAGGGCGTGATGCCATTGCCAAACATCTCCCTATCATTCGTGAGCAATATCAGCCGGATTTTGTGATTGCCAATGCCGACAATGCATCACACGGAGCCGGTGTGACGCCGGTCCTGGTCAAAGAATTGTATGACATGGGTATTGATCTGCTGACAGGTGGGGATCATGTGTGGGATCAAAAAGAAATGATCGCGCATCTGGACCGGTCGCCATTCGTTCTGCGCCCCTTGAATTTTCCAGCGGGAACGCCGGGCAAGGGCTGGCATGAGCTGACAGGCGAGCGTAACAAAAAACTGGCGGTCATTCATTTGCAGGGCCGTGTTTTTATGGATGGCAATTCACTGGCGAACAATGCATTCGTCGCTGTTGAGACCTGGCTGCAAAAATATCAGGGCAGTTATGATCATGTTCTGGTTGATTTTCACGCCGAGGCAACATCGGAAAAAATGGCGATGGCGCATTTTTTGAATGGCCGCGTGACAGCAATGTTGGGAACACATACGCATGTGCCAACCGCTGATGCACGGCTGTTGTCAAAAGGTACGGCCATCATGGCAGATGTCGGCATGACGGGCGACCATGATTCCGTTATTGGTGCTGATTATCTGGCACCCATGCAAAAATTTGCGACCGGCATTCGCCTGCAACGTTTGCAGCCGGCGGTTGGTGAAGGCACGTTTTGCGGTGTTTTGGTGACATCAGACGATGCCACCGGCCGCGCAATTGCAATCGACCCTATTCAGAGACGTCCAGCTGTGTAATTTCTTCGGCGGCAAAACCGTCATTTTGATATTTCATGACGGCTTTGCGCAGGCCGTTTAACATTTCAGCACGTTGCTCTGGCGTCATCGCGTCATGACCTTGAGCAAACACCAGCTGCAATGCATCGTAGTGTAACTGAATGATCATCAAGCTGTTGGCGTCAATGCGGTCCAGCGTTTCGGTAAAATGAATTAGGCTGTCGGCAATTGCAGCGATGGCATTATACGAAAACAGGCCGCTGTTGGATTTGAGATCAACGGCGGCAGCGAAAATATCTTTTAGTAAAAGCACAGGATCGTACAACGCTAATAATGACGAATTGATGGCGTGTAATTCTCGCCGCGCAATGCTGGGAAATTCGCTGCGCGCTTCGACCAGCCGTTGTTCAGCTTTTTCGATGCTGTGACTATCAAAACCGCCATGACCGAGCTTTTGCTTCAGCTTGTTATCGGGTGAAATGATAGTGACAGGAGGTTGATCAGAGTGCATGAAAGGTCACGTTTGAGAAAATGATGATAAAAACGATTGCTGTTGCCGGCGGCGTTCTTCACTCCAGACCGTATCATCCTGTCGTCGGCGACGATCGGGGCCAATGAACAAAGGGGCTTGGACAAACGCGCGCGGGTTCTCGACGATATGCGTCATGTAACGGACCAGATTTTGTACGGTAAACGGCTTCATCAGAAATTCGGTAATGCCTGCATCGCGCGCCTGATACACACGTTCTTCATTGCTAAAGCCGGTCATGAACAAAATTGGCACATAAGGATTAGGGCAGGTGGGGTCACGCCGCACACGCTGGACAAAATCGAGTGCCTGATGGCTGGCAATCACCGGCCAGTCGACCAGCATTAAATCCTGTTTAAACTGGCTGAATAAATTCCAACCTTGTTCCGTATCCGTGGCAATATCGACCATCCCGATGCCCAGATCCAGCAACAACGTCCGCAGCAATTGACGGATGGGCGGATTGTTATCAATGACAAGAATACGGATGTTTTTAAGCTGATACGTCATGGCGTGTGCCAGTGTAGATCACGAAAGTTAAGCAAATCTGGACAAAAAAATGGCGACAGAAAAAATTCTGCCGCCACTCCATGAAATCAAATGCTTATTAAGCGACTTCTTTTTCTGTTATCGGGGCTGCCTTGCTGGCGGCTTCCGGATCACGCAGCACATAGCCACGGCCCCAGACCGTTTCGATATAGTTGTGACCGCCGGTCATTTGCGCCAGTTTTTTACGCAGTTTGCAAATGAACACATCGATGATTTTGACTTCCGGCTCATCCATGCCGCCATACAAATGGTTCAGGAACATTTCCTTGGTCAAGGTCGTGCCTTTGCGTAAGGACAACAATTCCAGAATGCCATATTCTTTGCCGGTCAAATGCAACGGCTTGCTGTCAACATCGACGGTGCGGGCATCCAAATTGACGGCCAGTTTGCCGGTATAAATAATGCTTTGTGCATGGCCTTTGGAGCGGCGGACAATAGCATGGATACGGGCCAGCAATTCGCGCTTGTCGAATGGCTTGGTCAGGTAATCATCGGCGCCAAAACCCAGGCCTTTGATTTTATTATCAAGTTCGGTCAGACCAGACAAAATCAAGATCGGCGTTTCGACGCGCGAATCGCGCAGGCGGCGCAACACTTCATAACCGTCCATATCCGGCAGCATGAGATCGAGCAGGATAATATCGTAATCGTAGAGTTTACCAATCTCGAGGCCATCGGCACCCAGATCAGTGATATCGGTAACGAAGCCTTCGTTTTTGAGCATCAGCTCAATACTCTTGGCGGTCGAACTGTCGTCTTCGACTAATAATACCCGCATAATGTTCCTCCTCAAGGACGGTAGAATTCTATTTCCACACGGCCTATCCGGACGCGGGGTTAATCTTAATTAAGATTAACATGATTCCACTTTTTCAGCAAATGTTTAATGCGTGGTTAAAAAGAATGTGTTTTTGGTAGTTTAGATCATATAAAAGATATTATATTTCAACTATAAAGACATAAAATTATAGATTTGATTTCATAATTATTATAGCAATTACCAGAAACTGTATGGAACAAAGGGCAAAACAAAGAAGACATTCGAAATTACACCATGGCCGAAATTTTCTCAAACACTGACTGAACTTGTCAAAGGCAATCGCGATCCTGAGAACGATGTACATGAAACCATGGCTCATTTAATGGACGGCAATTATGGATCTGCGACATTGTCACAGAAAGAATCGAAGGCTGGCGTTCAGGAAAAATTTCTTCTAACAGGCAATTTGACTGAAATGGGTTTTAGAATGCTTGGTGAGCTGACAGGGAGCGAAAAAGATGAATCGCCGTTTAGACGCGTTTTCATGACAAAAATTGAAGACAGAAAAACAGTACATCCACGCGGATTTATTAAAGGCGTCGGTTACAATATTTAAGTTTGGCCAAAAGATTTTAAAGCTCGATCAATCAATGTAGATTCCTTTATGAGTTGGCAAGATTTGCTGCAATAGAGTAAGGGCGTCTTTAACAGGTTATCGCCATGCCATCTCTATCTTTCGCCATCGACCTCTCCCGTCTCCTTGCCCCTTTATCGTTGATTATCTTCGCATTGCTGGCGGATATTGGGACGCGGTTGATGGTGCCGGGGTTGCGGGATTACTTGCAACCTTTGTTGGGCATCCCGTTTACGATCTGGAAATGGCTACAGCAAAAACTGGCGCGCACCAACCGCAATTCGCGGGAGCTGCAAAAGCGCGGGGCGCTGGCGGTGCTGGTGATGGTGGTTGTCGGTATTTTGCTGGCGCTGGGCCTGGCGCGGGTGGCACGGTTCAATCCTTATATTGTTTACGGCGTATGGTTTTCCATTTGGGGCTGGTCAGTGGCGTGGACGTTTGCGCGTGACGTGCTGGTTTTGCCAACACCAACCACAAATTCGGTCGCTATTTTGGCCGCGCGTCGACAGATTAATCAGGCGTTGCCGGATAAAGCTGATGCCGCAACCTTGTATCGCGTGACGATGCTGGCCATGTGCGACACACTGGTTGGTGGCCTGGCGGCCCCGTTGTTTTACACCGTGCTGGCCGCGGCCTTTGGTCAGCCTTCATTATATGGCGCGATGATCGGGGTGATCGGCTATGCCATGAAAGCACCGCCAGGCCTGGATGCCACGCAACGGCTGTTTTACCGTCCAGCCAACGCGGTCGCCCAATTGCTGTTTTATCTGCCCGGCCGCTTGATCGCCTTGATCATGCTGGTTGCAACATTATTCACGCCTAGGGCCAAAAGCTGGTCGGCGGCGCGCATTATGATCACACAGGGGCATCTCTATCCTGATCAAAGCATGTCATGGCCGGTGGCTGTCGTCAGCGGCGCGTTTGGCATTGCGTTCCCCTTGACACGCGGCGCGCCATGGCTGGGTGACAAGAACGCAACCGCACAAATCGGCAAGGGTGCCTTGCAGCGCATGGTTTGGCTGCATGTCGTCACCATTATGTTGACGATTTTGATCCTGTTTGCAGCGCTGTTGCTATCGATGTAGTCGTCCAGCTGCCCTTGTTGCCAGCCGTTGTTTTGTTTAGTTTAAAGGCATGCTCAAACACGCCAACACCCCGTCTGCCTTTGCCGATATCACGCCATTGCTGGATCATTTGCCACCGGCACCCGCTGTGCCGAACGCGGATCTCTTTCTGACACCGTTACAAGCCGCTCATGTGCAGCCTGGCCCGCTGTTGCCAACCCTGCAACATTTGCAGCGTTGGCAAAAACACGGGCCGTCATTGACGCATCCACGCGTGATTCTGTTTGCCAGCCATTACGCGGCACCGGTTGATGCTGCGGCGAAAACGAAAAATACAATTGCAGCACTGCAAGCCAACAGCCATCCGGTTAAAACCATTGCCGCGACGTTGAATGTCGATCTGCGCGTGTATGAGATGGATCTTGATCATGCGGCGCGTACCCCGGCGCAAGCGGCACAGGCTATGACCTATGGCATGCTGGCGATCGAAGAAAAAGGCAACGTGATTGTGATCGCGAGTTTAAGCGAAGGGTCTGAACAGGCCGCTCAGACATTGAAGATTTTAGCGGGAAAAACAACGGATGATGTTTTGCAATCCCTTGTGTCCCACATGGGTCTGGATTTCTTTGCCAGTTTGGGTGCAGCCTTGGCAGCGCGTCTGGCGGGTCAGCCTGTCTTATTTGCCGGTGCGTTCGGTTCTGCTGTGATGCGTGTTTTGGCGCAATTATCGGATCAGGCTGCTGAACACAGCCTGATGGTCGATGCAACGGATTTTGCGCGCAGCCTGCCACCGGTGTTTGCCGCCCTGCAGCAATTGCAGCAACTGCAATTTGTGATGTCGTTTTTACCGGCCTCTTTAAAACGCAATGGGCCCATTCAGCATGTCCAGCTTGTTTGACCGCGATGTGTTGCACCGGCGTGTCACGCGCGCGCTGCCCCATTGGTCACAGCATGATTTTATCCATCAGCAAACGGCCAGTGTCTTGCGTGACCGGTTGCTGGATATCAAACGCGATTTCGCAACGGTTTTAGAGATTGGCTGGCAGCCGTGCGTTGTGGATACGGCGTTGCGATCAGCCAAACAGATTGCAACGGTTGACACTTATACGCCAATTGACATGACAAAAATTGACGTGGCAAACGACATGTTACCCGTAACGCCGCACAGTTATGACGCCGTGCTCAGTCAGCTGGTGTTGCACAATTTGAATGATCCAGCCGTCATGCTGCAACAATATTTCTTTGCGTTGCAGCCAGATGGTGTGTTTGTGGGCTGTGTGCTGGGCGGCGATAGTTTGCAAGAATTGCGTGACGTTTTGGCCGAAGCCGAGCAGGAGATGTATGGCGGGGTCAGCCCGCGCGTGCATCCCATGCTGGCTGTGCAGGATATGGCAGGCTTGCTGCAAACGACTGGCTTTGCTTTACCCGTTGCCGATGTCGACCGGGTGATAGTGACCTATACGGATCTCAAAACCCTGCTGGCCGATCTGCGCGGCCTGGGGCAAAGCAATGTCTTGCGCCGGCGCCGCATGCAGCCGGTCGGCAAACGTTTTTGGCAGCGGGTGGAGCGGCTATATCATGAACGTTATAGCGATGCCCGTGGGCGGCTGATTGTTACGCTCGACGTCATTTACCTGCTGGGCTGGGCACCGCACCCGTCACAGCCGCAACCCAAGGCGCGCGGGTCGGCAACGGTGCAACTGGGTACGGCCTTGAAGCGGTGATTATAAACTTGTTTATGGCTGAACTGGAGGTTAATATGTCAGTCTATGTCAAGAGGATACAACCATGGTCCAGCCATCAGATATCAAAGCTGCAACGCGCATTATAAGTCAAATGATTGCAGCAAAAGCCGCTTTGTATACTCAGGAATTGTGCCAAAAGGAACCAGACCACGCTTATCTGTTGCAGCTTAATGAACAGATTATCGAGTTTGGTCGTGAAAGGCATGCCTGCCACAATCCTGACAAACAGGAAACCTTTGTTAACAGAGCATTCCATACTTATCAGCCGCTTCTAGACATTGATCCAAAATACAAATTCTAAATTCCCCTTGCTGTCTTTGTTTGATTATGGTATATTATCAATATGTCAGAACCGACTGCCTTAAAATTCCGCCAAACCAACCCGTTGCCATCACACTATATGGGCAATCGTGTATTGGTCATGCGATCGGATGGTTCTTTTCATTATAAAGATGTATCAGCATCGATTGGTTTTACTGAAAATTTTGGTGTTCATGCTGGATCAGAGGGTGCGTCACCCGATCAAGCTTTGCATATGTCCTAAGACATCTCCCACTTGCCCGATTCACAGGCTCATGCTACGCCAAAGGGGTAGATTAACCGCTTTCTGGCTGATCGCTTGTTGAGGATAATGGCATGTTGCGTCTGGTCGTGTTGCGCGAAACTGTTGCTCATGAAACCCGCGTGGCGGTCACGCCGGACCTGGCGAAACGTTATACGGCCGCCGGTTATCAGGTGGTTGTGGAAGCACAGGCCGGTGCCGCTGCTGGTTTTCCAGACTCACATTATAAAGACGCCGGTGCCGTAATTGTGCCCGATGGCATGGCCGCCTTGCGCGAAGCCGACCTGCTGTTGACTGTCCAATCGCCAACGGTCGAACAATTGCAACAACTGCCAGCCGGTTGTGTCGTGCTGGGCCTGATGGACCCGCACCGCCAGCGTGTGTTGCTGGATGTCGCCGCGGCGCAAAATGTCACATTGTGCGCCATGGAATTGGTGCCGCGCATTTCCCGCGCGCAAAGTATGGATGTCTTGTCATCCCAGGCAAACCTGGCCGGTTATCGCGCTGTCCTCGAAGCGTCTTATCATTACCAAAAAGCCTTCCCGATGTTGATGACAGCGGCGGGATCTATTGCACCGGCACGCGTCTTTGTCATGGGGGCCGGTGTTGGCGGTTTGCAGGCGATTGCTACGGCGAAACGTCTCGGTGCGATTGTGTCTGCGACCGACGTGCGCATGGCGGCCAAAGAACAGGTGGAATCGCTGGGTGCCAGTTTTGTGATGGTTGAAGACGATGAATTGCAACATGCTGAAACGGGCGGCGGGTACGCCAAGGAAATGTCTGACGCCTACAAACAAAAACAAGCGGCGTTCGTGGCCGAGCATATCCAGAAACAGGACGTCGTCATTACAACGGCCTTGATCCCCGGACGTCCGGCGCCAGTTCTGGTCACCGAAGAGATGGTGCAATCCATGAAACCGGGCAGCGTGATTGTGGATATGGCGGTCAGCAACGGCGGCAATTATCCGGGATCGGTGAAAGATCAGGTCACTGTGCAGCATGGTGTGACCATTGTCGGTTACAGCAATCTGGCGGCGCGGATCGGCGCGGATGCCTCACAGTTATACGCGAAAAACCTGCAGAATTTCCTGGCGTTGATTACGGATCCGCGTGGGCCGGTGTTGGCGCTGAATTGGGATGATGAAATTGTACGCGGCGTGGCATTGACCTTTGACGGTAAAATCGTCCATCCGCAATTTGGTGGGGCCGGCCATCCGGGGGTGGGTTATCCGGGTGTGGGTTACCCCACAACACCGACACAGACGACACAAGCCGTTTAATCTGATGGAGATACCTGCGACTGTTGCCGTGACACGCCGGCAATTTTTCAGCCTCACCGGGCTTGTTGGACTGTGTGGTCTTGGCGGTGCCGGTTGGCTGGCATCACTCTATCAAACACCCTTGCATAAACCGTTGCGTATCACGTCTTATGATCTGGCAACCGCGAAATGGCCAAACAATCAGCCGCCTTTGACGATTGCCTTTTTGACCGATTTGCATGTGGGCTGTTCGTCTGTCGATCTGACTGTGTTGCAGCATATTGTGACGCAAGTAAATGCCATGCGGACGGACATTATTTTATTAGGCGGTGATTTTCAAACGCGGCTGCAGCGCAAATTCGCGATGAGCTATGTGCCACCGCAACCCATTGCCGAGATTATCGGCCAGCTGACAGCGCCTCTGGGCGTGCATGCGGTGTTGGGCAATCACGATTGGCATACCGATGGGCCGGGCATGACGAAAGCGTTACAGGCACAACATATTTCCGTCCTTGAAAATGAGTCATTTCGCATTCACAAAAACGGCTGGGATTTCTGGCTGGTCGGACTGGCCGATTACACCACGCGCCAGCCGGATTATCAAAAAGCTGTGCAGGCCATTCAGGATGACTTGCCCCGGATTGTATTGTCACACGACCCCATCACCTTTGCTGGAATTGATGACAAGCCGGTTGTTCAACTGTCGGGCCATACCCATGGCGGCCAAATTAAATTGCCGTTTATTGGGCCGGTGGCCAGAGCCACACCGAGTGCGCCCATGGCCTGGTCTTACGGTCACATTCAAGAGACCGGGCGGCAGATGATTGTCAGCAGCGGTGTCGGCACCAGCATCCTGCCGCTTAAAAACACACCAAACGAAGTGGTGCGCCTGACATTGCGTCATGCAAACGCTTGAGAAAAAACCAAACGCCGCTAGGATACAGAACAGTTAACACAGGAGACAGATGATGGCTGAAACAAGTTTCTTTCTGGAAGGGCTGACCATTCTCATTTTGGCAGCGTTCGTTGGTTATCATGTTATCTGGAGCGTGACTCCGGCGTTGCATGCGCCGTTGATGGGCATCACGAACGCGATTTCGTCGGTCATCATTGTCGGTGCGTTGCTGGCGGCTGGCCCGCTGATCATGAGTACATCAAAAATTCTGGGCTTTGTTGCCATCGTGCTGGCGTCGATCAATATTTTCGGTGGTTTTGTCGTGACGCATCGCATGTTGTCAATGTTCAGAACGAAAAAGAAATAAGATGCCGTTTTGGGCAGACCTTCTGTTGGGTTTTGTGATCGACTTTGTTTTGCCGTCGCCTAAACCAGTTGTATCGACTCAGCAAGACGTGCAGCTGATTGGCGAAAAACAAATTCGCCGGGCGATGATGCGCCTGGCGGTTTATGGGCTGGCCGTCATTGTTATCGGGTCGTTATATGTTGGCATCATCAGCCATCACATTATTGAATAGAATTGGATTACTCTTCATGTCGCTGTTTACCGTTTTGCATCTGGCTTATCTTGCTTCCGGCATTCTGTTTATCTTTGCCTTAAAAGGTCTGTCGCATCCAGAAAGCTCGCGCCGTGGCGTGTTGTGCGGCGTGATCGGCATGGCTTTGGCGATTGTTGCCACACTAATGGCGCCACAAGTACAAGCCTATGGTTTGCCATTATTGGGTATAGCCATTGGTGGCGTGATCGGCAGCGTGATCGCGCGTAAAGTGGCGATGACCGCCTTGCCACAATTGATGGCGGCGTTTCACTCGCTGGTGGGCCTGGCGGCTGTGTGTGTGGCGGCGGCTGCCTTTTATCAGCCGGATCTGTTTGGTATCGGCGAGGTGGGTGACATCCGCATCAATTCCATTATTGAGATGGCTTTGGGATGTGCCATCGGGGCGGTCACCTTTACCGGTTCGATCGTCGCCTTTGGGAAATTACAGGGCCTGATCGCTGGCAAGCCATTGGCCTTTAAAGGTCAGCATGCGTTGAACGCCGTGTTGGGGATCGGCATTATTCTGGCCATTGTCTTGTTGTGCAACACGCAATCAGCCTTGTTCTTTTGGGTCATCGTTGTCCTGGCGTTTGCTTTGGGTGTCTTGATGATCATGCCGATCGGCGGCGCGGATATGCCGGTGATCGTCTCTATGCTCAATTCCTATTCCGGTTGGGCCGCGGCCGGCGTTGGCTTTACACTGGAAAACACGCTGCTGATCATTACGGGTGCCTTGGTCGGCGCGTCGGGTGCGATTCTGTCCTATATCATGTGCAAAAACATGAACCGGTCATTCCTGTCGGTGTTGCTGGGCGGCTTTGGTGCCGAGGGTGCAGCCGGTGCGGGTGCCGCAGACATGGGCGATAAAAACGTGCGGATCGGTTCCGCTGAAGACGCCGCCTTCATCATGAAAAATGCCGAAAGCGTTATCATCGTCCCGGGCTATGGCATGGCAGTAGCGCAAGCGCAACATGCGGTCAAAGAAATGGCCGATATTTTAAAAAGTCAGGGTGTCAAAGTGCGTTACGCCATTCACCCGGTGGCAGGCCGCATGCCAGGCCATATGAACGTGTTGCTGGCCGAAGCCAATGTGCCGTATGATGAGGTGCAGGAACTGGAAGATATCAACCGCGACTTTGCGCAGTGTGATGTCGTCTATGTGGTGGGTGCCAATGACATCACTAATCCATCTGCCAAAGACGATCCAGCCTCGCCGATTTTCGGCATGCCCATTCTGGATGTCGCCAAAGCGAAAACAGTCTTGTTCGTCAAACGGTCTTTGGGTTCAGGCTATGCCGGCATCGACAACAGCCTGTTCTACAAGCCCAACACGATGATGTTGCTGGATCATGCGAAAAAGATGACCGAGAACATTATCAAGTCGATGCATTGATATGCTGGCGCGCTGGCCTTTTCTTTGCGCCATAATCGTTGCTCTTGTGGGTATCTGGTCAACCATCAATCCCTATGACCGTTTCACCTGGTGGCTGGAGTCTGTTCCGGCGATCGTCGCAATGGTTTTGTTGATCGCAACTTATAAAAAGTTTCCGCTGACACCATTGCTTTATGGCCTCATCGCCGCGCATTGCATCGTTCTGTTTGTCGGCGGGCATTACACCTATGCGCGCGTACCGCTATTCGACGACTGTAAAACGTGGTTTGACTGGACGCGCAATCATTACGATCGCGTTGGTCATGTGATGCAAGGCCTGGTGCCAGCCATGGTTATCCGTGAATTGCTGTTGCGCACGTCACCGTTGCGTAGCGGCAAATGGCTGTTCGCCATTATTGTGTTTGGCTGTTTAGGCATTAGTGCCGCTTACGAAATCATTGAATGGCTGACATCGGTTTTGACCGGCGAAGCCGCCGACAGTTTTCTGGGAACGCAAGGCGATGTGTGGGATACCCAAAACGATATGCTGTGCGCGGCAATCGGCGCGGTGGCTGGATTGCTGCTGTTGTCGTCATGGCACAACAAGCAATTGAAAAGAATACAACAATCAACAGCAGACTTTTAACTTGACCTCCCTATCAAACAACCTAATCTCATGTAATTCATTTAAACACTGGAATTGATATGGATGACATTTCGATTGAAAAAGCACGGCACGATTTTGTGCCAACTTTGCAGGAACTGGCCGAAGATATGGCGATGACACCGGAGCAATGCAAAAACGCGCTGGATGACACCGTTGTAAATCTCGAACCAAACTTTGCACCGTATGTGGCACTAGCAGGTGTGCAGTTCATGATTGATGCACAGAAGAAGGCTTGTCTACAAACTATCAGGATATCGGCTTGCAGCTGATCGAAGCGGTGTTCGAAAGATTTGGCCAGGCGGCTTACAGTAATGAATTGGAACAGAGAGGGTTAATGGCTTTGGATGATATCGGATCGACGCCGTTTGCCTACACACAATATGAGCACCTGACCATGATCTTGTCGGCCTGTGAAAAACCTCTCCTTGTTGAGTATCATTACCAGCAAAATCTGGCAAACCTGACGGCCCTTAGAGAAAAATCAATGACGATAGCCAATGGCATGTCATTGCCACCTGTCTTGTCGTCGGCAGCAGGCTAATTATAATCATCATAATCATTGCAAAGGACGAATTTCATGACCACCCATGCTGAACTTGCTGCCCGCTTGTTACGTGATGCCGCTGATTTTTTTCATCATCTGGCGAACGACAACCCGGAAATGGCCGAAGCTATGACAGAAAACGCGCAGATGTATGAACAGGTGGCCGACATGGTCGAAACCGACCCGACCGCTGTGTTGCCGGAATCACCAGATGATGCAATCGAGACAGATGGTTTGTTGAACGCTTAATTGAAAAGGCGTCTCATCTGCTTAGAGTATTCGTATGCCTGAACTCCCCGAAGTCGAAACCACCTGTCGCGGATTAGCCGCCAAGCTTGTCGGGCAAACGATTCATCAGGTCATTTTACACCGGTCACGCATCCGGTTTGATATTCCGATGGATATGCCGAGCATCGTGCAGGGTGCCAAAGTGACAGCCATCACGCGGCACGCCAAATATATTTTGATCCATTTAAATAATGGCCATGTCATTATTATTCATTTGGGCATGTCAGGCCGCATGGCGTTTGTAGATGCAGGGACGCCTGTTGGCAAACATGACCATGTTGTGTTTCACTACGGCTCAAAAGCAAAAAAATCCAGCTTTGCACAAGTATTCTTCAACGATGCGCGGCGGTTCGGTGTGGTGGATTGCACGACCACAGACAATCTGCCTCAACATAAGTTGTTGGCGCATATGGGTGTCGATCCCTTTTCAGACAATCTAACTGGTGCCTGGCTTTATCAGCAATTACAAAAACGCAAAACGCCGATGAAAGCCATTTTAATGGATCAAACGCTGATTGCAGGCTTGGGCAACATTTATGTGTGTGAAGCGTTATTTGTGTCGCGCATTCATCCCACCCGTCACGGGCAGTCGGTGACCAGAGCTGAAGCCACATCCCTGGTCAAAGCCATCCGCAAAGTCTTGACGCTGGCCATTGAGGCGGGGGGCAGTACATTGCGCGATTATGCCCAAACCGATGGTGAGATCGGTTATTTTCAAAAGCAGTTCAACGTCTATGGGCGCGAGGGTAAGGCGTGTGTGCGCTGCAAGAACATGATCGCGCGGATCGTGCAAAATGGACGCTCGACATTTTACTGTCCGGTGTGTCAGGCCATCAACGACTAAAGTCAAAATTGACGCCGCCGTATTTTCGTCTATCGTGGCTAAAGCAATAACTGCCTCCATAAAAACAGGCTCTGATGCATGACGATTGATAACCGACCGATGATTGGCTGGTGTGAATGGGTTCAGTTCCCGCAACTGGGCTTGCCAGCGGTCAAAGCCAAAACCGATACGGGCGCCCGCACCTCGGCACTGCATGCGGACGACATTGTGCCGTTCCGGCGTAAAGGCAAGCCGTGGGTGCGTTTTACAATTCATCCGCTACCATTTGCAAAAAACCTGGCCGTTGTCGCCGAGGCGCCCTTGGTCGACCGGCGTGTCGTCAAAGATTCCGGCGGCAAAGCTGAGAAGCGCTATGTGATTGAAACGCAAGTCATTCTGGGCGGCGTGGCGCGCATGGTAGAGGTCACCTTGACCAACCGGGAGAACATGCTGTTCCGTATGCTGCTGGGCCGTACCGCCATCAACAAGTTTCACTATTACGTCGCGCCCAACCAGAACTGCCTGATGGGCAAGTTCAAAAAAGAGATAGCGCGCAAACTCTATAAGAGCTAAAAGAGACAGCTTGGCTGTCGCTGGCAAGCGGCCACAAGAGCATATCGAATTTTTACAATCTGTATGATGAAAGAGTTGAATGAAAATTGCACTGCTCGCCACTGATCCCGATCTCTACTCGCATCAACGCTTGATGGAGGAAGGGACGAAACGTGGTCATGAGATGATTTTTCTCAAGATCGATAATTGCTATATGAGCATTACAGACAAAATCCCGTCGATTCATTATCGCGGTGGTCATGTGATTGCCGAGATTGATGCCGTCATTCCACGTTTGCGCCCTAGTGCGACATTCTATGGCACAGCCGTCTTGCGCCAGTTTGAGTTGATGGGTGCCTATTGTCTCAATGGTTCTGTGCCAATTGTGCGCTCGCGCGACAAACTGCGCTCGTTGCAACTTTTGGCGCGCAAAGGTGTGCCGTTGCCAAACACCGGGTTTGCCAATTCACCGGCCGATTCGAAAGACTTGATTCAGATGGTCGGCGGCGCGCCGTTGATCATCAAATTGCTGGAAAGCACACAAGGTGCTGGTGTTGTATTGGGAACAACCAACAAAGCCGCTGAAAGCATGATTGACGCGTTGAAAACACTGGGCGCGAATTTTCTGGTGCAGGAATTTATCAAGGAAGCCGACGGCATGGATATTCGCTGTTTCGTCGTGGGCACCAAAGTGGTTGCTGCTATGCAGCGTCAAGCGCAAAAAGATGAGTTCCGCTCTAACCTGCACCGTGGTGGCATTGCTGTGCCAATTGATATTACGCCGGAAGAACGCGGCATTGCGATCGAAGCGACGAAGGTGATGGGACTGCAAGTGGCCGGTGTCGATATCATCCGCGCTAAAACCGGTCCGCGCGTCTTGGAGGTTAATTCCTCACCGGGCCTGGAAGGCATTGAGAAATACACCGAGAAAAACGTCGCCGGTTTGATGATTTCTTATCTGGAAAAAGAACTGAATAAAAAACAGCCGACGTTGTTCAATAACCTGATGCATGTTTTGAACAAGAAGCAGGTTGAGGGATAAATCGATTATTTAATCAAATATCATTATCAAATTTACATTTTGAGCGTTGGTAAAACTGCTTTCGTTGGCCTTTGCTCTTGTAATTTATAATGACTGACGATTTCTTTGGCGATTTCGGTTGGGCTGTAACTATCAGACCTTAAGTGAAGACAGGATGGGTATGGTACAGGAGCTATCTGATTTCGATCATCAAAACGTCTGAGACCATCTACAGATGATATTTTTTTACGCGTCACGCGGTCGACATTATCCACACGCTTTTCACGCGTTGCAACATCACATTCAAGAAATACAGGAAGAATTTTACCGCCATTAGCAATGATTGTGTCGGTGATTTGTTCGTAAAGGGGCAGATCCTCTGGGTGCGAGTAACATGTGGTAAAAATCATCACAGGAATTTCCATTTGGCTGACTTTGGCAAAGACGGTCATTCGCGTATCATGCACTAACTCCCAAAAATCTTTTGTTCCAAATTCAAGTATAGTTTTTGCAAAATCGATGGAGGCATGATTGTCAAACAGCGTTGCGCCCGTTAAAAGCTGCAATTCTTTTGCAACAGTGAGTTTTCCGCTAGCGGGCGCACCATGGAGATAAATTAAATCCATGTATCAATCCTCAATCTGTGACAAGGGATCGCTGTAGCTAAGAAGGCATCTGATAGTTGACAGATTCTAATCTTCTATAAATTACCGATTCACATCGATCACGATGTCGCCGCCGATCATCGAGTTGTGAATGGCTGGATCGTATTCCATGGCGACGACGCGGTTGCGGCCTAATTCTTTGGCTTTATACAGGGCGCGATCAGTGCGTTCGATAAACAGGCTGATCGACTCGCCAGACTTGAGCTGGGCGACGCCGACGGAGACAGATAAACGACCCATGTTTTCTTGTTTGGCCTGGTTGACGATATCCTTCAGAGCGATTTTCTCACGCAGCTTTTCGGCGATTTTTTCCGCGTCGCGCAGTTTGCTGCCGGGCAAAATGACCGTGAACTCCTCGCCGCCAAAGCGGGCGACCATTTCACTCGGCTTCACGTTGCCCTGCAGCGCGTTGGAAACCAGTTTCAAGACCTGGTCGCCGACCTGATGGCCATACGTGTCGTTGAATTGTTTAAAATGATCGATGTCGATCATCAACAGTGACAATGCCTTGCCATTATCCATGACGTCGCCGGCGCGGTGTTTCAGCTCGATATCGAACGCTTTGCGGTTGGACAGGCCGGTCAGGCTGTCGGTCATCGCCTCGCGTTTGAGATTTTGGATGTTTTCGCGCATTTCCTGCATGGCAATGGCAGATTCGTTGAGCTTATGTTCCAGTTTCTGGTTGTCCGCCAGCATCCGCTTGGTGTCTTCCACCAGATTTTGCACCATAGCTTTGAGTTCGGCTGAGTCTGAGCCGACACCGCTGATTTGGTCGCTCTTCTTAATCAGGCGCTGCTGGTATTCACGCTGGGCCACGCCGCTGGAGGCGATTACGCCGGCAATGTCCGACATGGTAGTTTGCAAGGCTTGGCTGGCCTGCTGCACGACATTTTTTTCATGGGTATCGGACAGGTATAAATCGTAAAGATCCTGGCAAAAAGCGGCTGTTAACGGTTGCTTGTCATGCACCCAGCCATCGATACGGCGACTCAATTCTGGCTGGCTACCGCTGTAATAGGCATACAGCACGCTGAAAACATTTGGATTCAGGGGGAGACTGTCTTTGTCGGCACGGGCCAGCACATCTTTGGCGACGGTGTCCGATTTGTCTGATTTTTGGTTTTGAAAAAACACGGTGCGACCCTTTATGCATGAAATCTTCTCTCTCCACCTTACCGGCAGACCTTTAAAAGAGGGTTTATAAACGATTGAGACTGTTGCGCAGATGCAACAAAACTTTAAGAAAGCTCACGTAGACTCTAATAAGCCTTTGAAGACAGGGCTATGGTCTTGGCAACCAAGGTGATTATGCTAGCTTCACAATGATATTTTCTTTCTATTCGATAGGTTCGCAATGATCCGTTTCTTTTTTGCCATCTTACTTCTTGCCGGCCTGGCTGTTTCGGTTCCTGTCCACGCAGCTGACGCGTATGACGATGCCTATGACAATGCACGCGGCAGCGACGTCTCTGATCCGTTGGAGCCCTTCAACCGCGCTGTGTTTAATTTCAACATGTTCTTTGATCAAATCCTGATCCGCCCGCTGGCGCGCGGCTATCAATATCTGCCGGATTTCGTGCAGGACGGGACACATAACTTCCTCAGCAATTTGATGTCCCCTGTCAGCATGGTCAACGAATTGCTGCAAGGCGATGTCACCGGCTTTAACATCGTGACCTGGCGCTTTGTCACCAACACCATTTTGGGTGTTGGCGGCTTGTTCGATGTGGCTGATCATGTCGGTCGCCCGGCCATTCCGCGTGAAGATTTCGGTCAGACACTGGGTCATTATGGCGTGGGTGCCGGTCCATACTTAGTGTTGCCAATTATTGGACCATCGAACCTGCGTGATGCGGGTGGCCGTGTGGTTGATATCTTCACTGACCCATTGAACCTGTATGCCATGAACACCGAGCGTGACTGGATCCTGTACACCCGTGCCGGTTTGACCATCGTCGACACCCGTGCGCAGTTAATGGCACCGCTGGACGATGTCATCAACAACTCGGTTGATCCATACAGCACCTTCCGCAGCGCGTATAGCCAAAACCGTAGATATGCGATCCGTGACCACGTTTATCAAGCCGGCGGTGCGCTGGATTCGTATTCCATGACGGAAAAACGCAAGTAAACCGTTTTATCTGTAACGGTCCAAACGATCAAAAGGGGAGGCAGCCGCCTCCCTTTTTTAAGTCCAGGGCTTAAGTCCAAGTTTTAGTTGAAAATACGGTTGATAACAGGAGTATGACAATGATGATGCGCAAATTTGCCACGGTTTTGATTTTGGTGGGTGCAATGATCAGCCCGGCTTTTGCCGCACCAAAAGCGGCTGGCGATCAAACAGCCCAAGCTAAAGGCTTTATCGACAATCTGGGCAGCAAAGCCTTGAACACGATCAAGGCGACACAAAGCGGCCAATTGTCTCAAGACACTGCCAAGCAAGAATTTCGCACCTTGTTGAACCAGTCGTTCGACATCCCAACGATCGCCCGCTTTACGCTGGGCCGTTACTGGCGTGTCGCCACTCCCGCACAACAAACGGAATTTACCGGCCTGGTCAAGGAAACCATCATCGACAAATACGCCGACCGTGTCTTGACCGCATCCACCGGATCATACGACATTGCCAGCGCCAGTGCGATCAACGACACCGACTATGCCGTCATGATGAACATCAAACCGACCAGTGGCGCGCCGATCGCCTTTGCCTGGCGCGTGCGCAACATCGGTGGCGCGTTGAAAGTCATTGACCTGGCCGTTGAAGGCATCAGCATGTCGGTCACCAACCGTTCCGATTTCACCAGCGTGATCGAACGCAACGGCGGCAGTGTGCAGGCTTTGATCGATGCGTTGAAGGCGAAGCGGTAAGGATTTATTTTTTAAAAGTTAGAGTAAAAAGTGCTTTACAGACGCTTTTTATATACATAAACTAATAACAATTAACATAAAACTTTTTTTTGACATATGATATGATTTTGGCTAAGATATTATATCTTAACCTTAAGGGAGTTTAATTATGTCGGTTGTCGATTTTAAAGATGGGGCTGTTCAGGTTAGCGCATGGCGTACTGATGAAAATATTTTGGGCGGTGAATCTTACTCACAAAAAGATAAGGACGGAAATGTTGTTGGTTATGTGCCTGTCAACGATGTGACTACTGTAAATAATCAAACAGAATTAGATGACTGGTTGAAAAAGTCGCCATTTATTGAATTCCACACTAATGTTGGTTCTGTTGCCTGCAGAACATCAGCTGCAATGGGACCTAAGGAAGTGCGAGGCTGGAAAGATTATCATCCAGGACAAGATTATACGAATGCTCTTGAGTATGCGTCTATGTCTAGTTGGTCCACACAAGCAACTCAAAAGCTTAGAATGGAATAATTAATAGCTATTATTACAAGCAAAAATACAAAAATCGGCTCTTTGTAGCCGGTTTTTTTATATGGAGTAAATAGTTTAGTCTAATCTAATGTTTAAATCATTCCGCCGCGTGGCGATGCGAGACATCTAATAAGATCCCGCTCAACGTTTGCCAGATCGACTGCATGACCTCAACGCAATCCGGGTAATGCGCGTTGGGTAACAGGGTTTGCTCGTCCAGATACAGCGCTTTATTGATCTCGATCTGTAACGCCTGGAAGCCCTGACGGGGCTTGCCGGTGCGTTTGATGATTTCGACGCCTTTGTATGGCGTATTGATGGTCACCACGAAACCCGCGGCCTTGAACAGGTCGCGCACCGTGTCGCGCCAGACGCGGTGGGCCGATGTGCCGTCCAGATCGCCGATGACGATGTCGGGCAGCAATTTGCCATCGTTATTCATGCTGGGCATGGCATGGATATTCAGATGCAGCACCTGGCCAAACTGTTGCTGCAACGCGGCTAATTCCTGCTGCAAACAGGCCTGATAGGGCGTGTAATAGGTGGCGATGCGGTTTTCGATGGCAGCCTTGCTCAAGGGCGCGTCGTAAATTGCCTGACCGCGCGCCATGGCATGGATCAATCCCAGACCAAATTGCGTGCGTTTGGTCGGGTGCAGATGCCACGGCAAGGCTTCGGCGCAAAGGGAGGGATCCAGATCATCCAGCGACCGGTTGAGGTCGATGTACGACCGTGTAAACTCCGCCGTCAAAATCGTTGCGCCACAGGTTGGGGCTGTTGCAATCAACCGGTCGACCAGCGTGTCCTCACTGCTGCGCAACGCGTTAATGTCGCACACATAGTGAAAATCGTTTGGCAATAACGTGCCGCTATGTGGTGAATCCAACACCAACGGACACGACACAGCACCGTCGGATGGACGCATCACTTGATAAACACCAGGCACTGTTTCAAAGGACATGCCTCAGGCTAAAAAACATTTTAACCTTTGGCAAGGGCGGCAGTGAACATCAATATTTTGGTGCATCCACATTGTTGCGCACAACAATTACGCCGGTATCGGTTATTTCAAATAATGAAAACGGGGCAGCCTTAACCGGAATTGCCGGATAATGTTGCGTGATAAAATCAGCGTCCGCTTGGTAAGCCGTGTAAAGCTGTTGGTAACGTTCATTAAAATCATCACCACTTTTGATCGGGCTGCTTTCCCACCATGATTTGATTTCTTCAAAGTCCGTTACAATGTAGGTATTAATAGCGTATTGCAGCCGGTCATCAATGGGTACATGAGCGTCCTGCAATAAATCCAAGCCAAACGCAAATGCTTCTTTTTCGAAGGCTAAAAAGTCCTCTTCATAATCAGCATTCGGTTTTCCAGAATTAATACGGTAGTCGGTAAAAACATCAGCCATATTTAACGGTTTTGGCCAACCAACATATTTTGTAATCTGTGCGTAATGTTGACCGTCTGGACTGTCTGGCCGTTTGGTCATGATTTCGTGCTGCACCCGATGCCCATACAAATGCATCAAGGTGAAAAACGAACTGACATAGCCAATATCTTTGATGTTGAGATAGATATTGTTTTCAAGATCCAGCTCGCCAACAGGAATGGGCCGATATTGCCGCCCGAAATCATCCGTCGCCAATTCCCATTTCTTGCGCTGTGCATCGTCCGGCGTTGGGTAATAGCGATCAGTGAAATGAACGGAGATGCCTTTGTCATTGGCACAGTCAGTCAGATTTTTTAAATATTGTGCCTTTTCTTCTATGGTCCAGCCAAGGCAAGCATCATGTGGCAGATCGGCTGTTTGTTGTGGATTCATCAACATATGTTCGTAATCGTGCAAAGATAATGACATGAAAAGTTTCCTTTATATGGGAAGTTACCTTTTCATATTCTGTGATTCGATGGTCTTTAAGCAAGTAAATATACTTTTAAGCTGTTTTTTATACTTAAAGCTCATTATATTCTTAAAATCAGGATTACAGGTATCGTCACATGATCACGATTTCACAAATCAAAGCGGCCCGCGCGTTATTGGGATGGCGTCAATCCGATTTGGCGCGTGAGACGCGGCTGTCATTGCCCAGTATCAAGAACCTGGAACGCGGATCGTCTTCGCCAAAGACCAGCACCATTAAAACACTGCAAAATACGTTGACCTCTGCCGGTGTGGAATTTGTCGGCAATTATGGGGTGCAGTTGCAGAACGATATTTTTGAAATGTACCATTTTGACGGCGATGATTGCATTACAAAGCTGACGGACGATGTGTTTACTATGATCCGTGGTGCGGAAGATGAGCTGTTAATCGTCTCAATCGATGAAAAACAGTTCGAAGATTTTGCACCGCAAGACATGGAGCGTTACCGCGTCAATCTGAAAAAGCTGAATTACAAAGAACGAATCCTCATTCCGCATGAGCATCGCTTTCTGGTTTCGCCTGAGTCATCTTATCGCTGGCTGCCAGCTCAATTGATTGGCCCGGTGCCTTATTTTATCTATGGCGATCGTTACGCCATCATTATCTGGAAGATCAAAAGGGTGGTCGTGATGCGCAATAAATCAGTCGCGGATTCTTTTCGTGAGCAATTTAACGGGCTGTGGAAAATCGGCACGGCAATTGAATAATCAATGCGTGTAGATTTTTTCATATAGTATTGTTCCGGCTTCTGCTGCGACTTGCTGCAACCCCTGAATTTTGCTATAAAACACTATGCTTTTACCGTGCATTTTACCCAAGGTTTTGCCATGAGCGCTGCCGAGACAAACACTCCAATGACGGATGATAATCGCCCCGTGACGGGGTCGACGATTGGCGGCAGCGGGAGTGGTCCGACGGGTCCGACCGGCACCAACGCCAACCCGATTCAGCCGATCAATATTGAAGAGGAAATGCAGCGGTCGTATCTTGATTATGCCATGTCAGTCATCGTGTCGCGGGCGCTGCCGGATGTGCGTGACGGCTTAAAGCCGGTGCATCGCCGTATTTTGTTTGCGATGCATCAGGGCGGCTATGACAGCACGAAGCCGTTCAAGAAATCGGCGCGTATCGTCGGGGACGTGATGGGGAAATTCCACCCGCATGGTGATAGTGCCATTTACGACGCCATGGTGCGGATGACGCAGGATTTCTCCATGCGTCTGCCCTTGATTGACGGGCAAGGAAATTTTGGCTCGCTCGATGAAGACCCAGCGGCGGCCATGCGTTATACCGAAGCGCGTCTGGCAAAATCAGCTGAGATCAATCTGGAAGATATCGACAAAGATACGGTCAATTTCCAGGACAACTATGATGGAAATGATCAGGAACCAACAGTCCTGCCATCGCGTTACCCGAACCTGCTGGTCAATGGCGCTAACGGGATTGCGGTTGGGATGGCGACCAATATTCCGCCGCATAATCTGGGTGAAGTGATCGATGCCTGCTGTGCGTTGTTGGATGACCCGACGCTTGGTAATGATCAATTGATGGCCTATGTGCCGGCGCCGGATTTTCCAACGGGTGCGATTATTCTGGGCCGCTCCGGTGCCTATGGCCTGTATCACAACGGGCAGGGCTCGATCAAAATGCGTGGCCGCACACATTTTGAAGAACTGCGCAAAGATAAAAACGCGATTATCATCGACGATATCCCATACCAACTGAGCAAAAAGCGTTTGATCGAACGCATTGCCGAAGTGGTCAACGAAAAAATCGTCGAAGGCATTACCGAGATCCGCGATGAGTCCGATCAACGTGGTGTGCGTGTCGTGATCGAGCTGCGCCGTGATGCACAGCCGGATGTGGTGTTGAATAATCTGTATAAACACACGCCGTTGCAAACCAGTTTCGGTGCCAATTTGCTGGCCTTGCATCGCGGCCGTCCACAACGTTTGAATTTGCAGAAATGTCTGTCGGCGTTTCTGGATTTCCGCGAAGAAGTCATTATCCGTCGCACAAAGTATGAGCTGATGAAAGCGCGTGAACGCGCGCATATCTTGGTCGGTCTCATGGTGGCGGTCGCCAACATCGATGCGATTATCGCGCTTATCCGCCGCGCGCCGGACCCACAGGTTGCCAAAGAAGAATTGATTGCGACAGCCTGGCCGGTCGAAAGTGTGTTGCCATTGTTGCAGCGTATTTCCGGCAATGCCAATGATAATGGCAGCACCTATAATCTGTCCGAAATCCAGGCCAAGGCCATTTTGGATTTGCGTTTGCATCGTCTGACCGGTCTGGAACGCGACAAGATCAGCGATGAAGTGAATGAAGTTGCGGCGGCGATTGAACGTTACCTCCAAATCCTGAATGATCGCGCCGAGTTATTGGGCGTGATGCGCACGGAATTGCTGGAGGTCAAAGAACGTTTTGCCACGCCACGCCGCACGGAAATTATTGAATCCGAAGCCGAAGAAGACATTGAAGACCTGATCCCGCGTGAGGATATGGTCGTGACAGTAACCCATGCCGGTTACATCAAACGCGTGCCGCTGGCCACGTACCGTGCGCAAAAACGCGGTGGCAAAGGCCGCAGCGGTGCTGATCTCAAAGACGATGATGCCGTGATTGATTTGTATGTTGCGAACACCCATACGCAATTGCTGTGTTTTACCACCAAGGGCATCGTGCATAATTTGAAAGTGTACAAACTGCCACTGGGCAATCCGCAAGCGCGCGGCAAGGCGTTGATCAATTTGCTGCCTGTCGCACAGGACGAGAAAATTTCCGTCATCCTGCCGATGCCGGATGTTGGCGATGCGCGTGATGATTACAGCATCGTGTTTGCTACATCCCATGGCACAGTGCGTCGTAACGCGTTGAGCGATTTTGCGAATATCCGCAGCAATGGCTTGATCGCCATGAAACTGGGTGACGATGAGAAATTGATTTCCGTCAAAATCGCGCGCAATGATCAGGATCTGTTATTGGTCAGCAAGCAGGGCAAGGCCATCCGTTTCAGCCTCGACGATTTGCGGGTTTTTGCGGGCCGGACCTCGACCGGTGTGCGCGCCATTCGCCTAGCCAACAAGGACGAAGTCATGTCACTCTCCGTTCTCGACGGCGTTGCCGCGTCGATGGATGAGCGTGATATCTATTTGAAATTGTCATCAACGCTGCGTCGTTTGCAAAATGACGATGCGACACAGGCGGTTGATTACGCCACCTTGTGCCAGGAAGCCGACACGACCGACTTTGCGGAGGAGCGTTTCACCGCGCTGCAAACGGCCGAGCAGTTCCTGTTGACGATCACCGATCGCGGCTTTGGCAAACGCTCCAGCGCGTATGAATATCGCCAATCCGGTCGGGGCGGGCAAGGGATCACGGCTATGGCGCTGACCGATAAAACCGGCCAGATGGTCGCCGCTTACCCGATTACCCAGGATGAGCAGATCATGATGGTGTCTGACCAGGGCCAATTGATCCGCACTCCGGTGCATGACATCCGCATCGCCGGCCGGTCAACCCAGGGCGTCACCCTGTTCCGCGTCGATAAAGACGAACATGTGGTGTCCGTCGCGACCTTGCGTGAAGAAAAGGGTGAAGTGGTTGATGAAGCAATTGTTTCAGATGAAACGATAGAAACTTTTTAAAAGGTGCATTACTTAGTTTCTATTCAATGCTCTTAATGGATAGCGACCTAACAAAAGATGGCTGTTTGACAAGCTGCCGTCTTTTCCAATCTAAGTGCTGTCTTTAAACAGTACGATAGTGGGATAAAGATTGCCTCTTACATCCTTCAATGTATCCAATTCCACATGAGATCCTGCTTTTTTAACAGCGTCTTGTGCCGCATCAGCAAAATTGTTCGCAATATCGTCTTTTTGTAAGCTAGCAGGCAGTTGAGATGTTTTTAATTTCTCATTTTGGTCTTGCAAGCGACTAATCTTAGAGCTTTGGCAAAGATGTACGCAGAAACTAGCTACACCCAGCATGGTCAAACCGTAATATTTTAAAAATTTACCGCTGGTTTCACTAAGCATCTGTATCTCGCATTTGTTATATTTATTATGTTATATAGATTTGCTTTGCGGTGTCAACATCTTTGATCGGCTTATTTTAATATGCTGGCTCAGGAGAGTTGCCTTTATTGTGCAAATTATGCTACTGTCCCACCTCGACACGGCCTTGATCATCTCTCGGCGTGTCTTGGATCGGGGTGTGGCGCAGTCTGGTAGCGCGCCTGTTTTGGGAACAGGAGGTCCAAAGTTCGAATCTTTGTACCCCGACCATTAATTAAATGCCCCGCCTTGAGCGGGGTTTTTAATTGATGGTGGGTTCGAAAGGGCGAACTTTCATTCGACGGCAAGCAAGCTTTGCTTGCGCAGACGCGGCGCGCAGCAGCCAATCTTTGTACCCCGACCATTTTATAAGAATTATAAGAAAACCTGCCGATGGTGGGTTTTTCTTTAAGCGCATAAATCTTGCTACAAGCTTTTTAATGCGTCATTCGGTGCAGCCATGTGCCTGCTTTTGAAAGACCATCCTCATGCGTATGATTTTTGAGGAATAGGGCAGCCGCTGTGCCTGTGAAAGCTGCTACTAAGACGCCGCAACCTAAAACGGCCGCGTAAGCGATGATATCGCTGGTTGTTATTGCTGTTATGTCATCCTGGTCTGCAAGCCAATCGTTCATAACCTGATTTTTTGTCCTAATCGCGAATGTGTGATTTTCTCTGTTTTCACGTGTGACCACGTTTGGCAAGGTGTTTATCGCACGCAATTGCGTGTCAATTTTGACAATGTCTTCAGCTTCGTCTGATGTGTGGCTTTGGTACACTTTCCATCCCGCTCCTAAACCGCTTAAAATAGCTGTTGATACAACAATTCGCCCTTCAATATCAATAATTTGGTCATAACGCTGCCACTCCAAATGTTTTTCTGATAAATCAGGATTTTCAATTGGCAAAAGATACTCAGTCAATATTCTAAATCTATCAGACTCATCTTGTTGTGACGAATGAGTGGGAAGGCTTGCTTTAGTGACCACGAGACTCTCATACAATATTGCTGTAACACGTTTTTGCTGCTTTTGTTGATTTCGGCGATTGGCCATGAATACCTCCAAATGATTTTCATTATGTTATCATTTGTAATGGAGAATGCAAGTTAAATTTGTTGTTTTTTAAAAACGACAACTGCCGGTCACAAATTTTTATTTTCATAACTGTTTATCGTATTATCGCTGACAATCAAGACTATTTTTCAAAAAATATAAAAGATATGCCTGCAAGCAAAAAATAGGCAGTCAAAGAACTAAACTCTATTCCAACCCATTTGCATTGCGTTGCGCATTCAAGTCGGCGGGGTCTAGCGACGCGACATAGTTGCGAAAGCTCATCATGCCGGCCACATTTTGCTTGATCAAGGCGTTCAGATCCGCCTGGCTGACCCTGCTTTTGACCGGGATGTTCGGGTCAATATCCTCTGTGACCTGTTTGGGCGTATGCGGATGGGATTTTGTCACGCAATGGCAGCATCAATGGTCTTCAACTACCGGTCTTTATCGCCACCGGCATAAGTGTTAATAGTCTGGCCCAGATTGTCATTCATCGACGCCACCACTGCGTCGGTGCGGTCGGACTGCAGATCCAGTTGTGCTGCAAGACGTGCCCGAAACTGGCCCATGTAAAACCAGATAATGGCCTCGTCCTTGTGTCCGGTTTAAAACAACCCGATGGCGGCGGTGTAGTGCGCCAACCAAGGGGTGTGCATAGCGTCCTGACGAAATTGTTGCAAGGCGTTGCTGTCCCCGCTCTGCAATTGCTTGAAAAACGCGTCGCTATGTATATCAGACGATGTCCTGGCGTACGCTCCAAAGGCGAGAGTGACAAGAATGAACAAACAGATGGTAAATATTTTCATAGTTTAAGCGTAACCCTCATTTTCAGGCGATGCAACCTGTCTTTTGTGCGGATTCATCTGTCAACGTAAGATGCAGACAACCCTTGTCCGCACCCGCCGTTTATCGCATAATCGACGATACAATGAGGCTTTCATATTACAAAGGGTACGGCCAATGAAACAGATGCGTCCGGTGATGTTTATGGTGATTTTGGCGTTTGGTTTGCCAGCCCTTGTTGCGTGTAACTCTGTGGCGTCGAAACCCGAATATCCGACGCGTCGTGCCGGTGATCAGGAACCCGTATATAACAACAAGCGTCCCGGCATTTTTGGCGGCAAAGAGGGCGGCGGCATTGGCCTGTTCTCCAGCAAAAAAGACAAAGATACAGCGGCCAGCGGGATTGCCGTGAACGCCTATCTGTGGCGCGCGTCGCTGGACACTTTATCCTTTATGCCGATTGCCAATGCCGACCCGTTTGGCGGCACGATCATTACAGACTGGTACAGCCCACCGGAAACACCGGATGAACGTGTCAAAGTCAACGTGTTTATTCTCGACCGAACCCTGCGCGCTGATGCCGTCAAAGTCAGCCTGTTCCGTCAGATTGCGAATGGCAATGCCTGGAAAGATGCCACTGTCAGCCAACAGACGATCACGGATTTGGAAGACACGATTTTGACCCGCGCCCGCCAACTGCGCGTCGCCGCTAACAACCAATAATTTTAAAACGGATAGTTCCATGACCAATCCTCCGGCAACAGGCACGACGCCTGCCAGCACGACCCGCTATAATCCCAAAGCGACGGAAGCCAAATGGCAGCAGGCCTGGGCGGATCATCACAAATTCCGCACCTCGACCGATCTGGCAAAACCGAAATATTACGCGCTCAACATGTTCCCGTATCCATCCGGGCGGTTGCACATGGGCCATGTGCGCAATTATACAATCACAGATATGATTGCGCGTTACAAACGCTGCAGCGGGTATAGCGTGATGAATCCGATGGGGTGGGACGCCACCGGTCTGCCGGCGGAAAACGCGGCCTTGGAGCGCAATGCGCACCCGAAAGACTGGACCTATAAAAATATCGCGGAGATGCGGGAACAGTGTAAGTTGCTGGGCTGGATGTTTGATTGGGAGCGTGAATTTGCGACCTGTGATCCGGGTTATCAATTGCAGCAGCAAAAAATCTTCCTGAATTTTTTACAGCATGATATTGCCTATCAAAAAGAAGCTGAAGTCAATTGGGACCCGATTGATCATTGCGTTCTGGCGAATGAAGAAGTGGTCGATGGCCGTGGCCGTCGCTCCGGTGCCTTGGTGGAACGCCGCAAATTGCGCCAATGGTTTTTTGCGATCACCAAATATGCCGATGAATTGATTGCTGGTTTGTCGGGTCTGACAGCATGGCCAGAAAAAGTTGTCGTGATGCAGGAAAACTGGGTCGGTAAGTCTCAGGGCTGTCGCTTTCATTTTAATCTGACGAAGCCGGTTGCCGGATTTAACAACGATAAGATTGATGTCTTCACCACACGCCCGGATACAATTTTCGGCACGTCGTTCGTTGCCATTTCGCCGCAGCATCCATTGTCACTCGCCTTGGCAAATGACAATCCGAAACTGGCCGCGTTTATCGACGCGTGCAAGCTGGGCGGCACGGCCGCCGCTGACATCGAAACGGCGGAGAAAAAAGGCTTTAATACCGGTATCACGGTGCCGCATCCGTTTGATGCGACAAAACACATCCCGGTCTGGCTGGCAAATTTTGTGTTGATGGATTACGGTACCGGCGCTTTATTCGGCTGCCCGGCGCACGATGCGCGCGATCTGGAATTTGCCCGTAAATATGATTTGCCCGTCTTGCCCGTTGTCGTGCCAAAAGATGTCAAACCGGCTGATTTTGCCATCGACAACGAGCCCTATACCGGTGACGGCATTCTGGCAAATTCCGCTTTCTTGAACGGCCTGGATGTGCCGACCGCAAAACAAAAAGCGATTGCCGCATTCGCAAAACAAAACCAGGGCCAGGCTGAAACGAATTACCGGTTGCGTGATTGGGGCGTGTCGCGTCAGCGTTATTGGGGTTGCCCGATCCCGATTGTGCATTGTGAAAAATGTGGTGCTGTGCCCGTGCCAGACGATCAATTGCCGGTGCAATTGCCGTATGATGTGGAATTTAACAAACCCGGTAATCCACTCGACCGTCATCCGACCTGGAAACATACAAAATGTCCGACCTGTCACGGCAAGGCGGAGCGTGAGACCGATACGATGGGCACGTTTGTCGACAGCTCCTGGTACTTCTTGCGCTTTTGTGACCCGCATAATGCCGACAAACCGTTTGATGCCGACCAGGTGAAACACTGGTTGCCGATTGATCAGTATGTGGGTGGCATCGAACATGCCGTGCAGCATTTGCTCTATGCGCGTTTCTTTATGCGCGCCTTGCGTGATTGCGGTTACATGCAAGTGGCCGACGAACCGTTCAAAGCCCTGTTTACACAAGGCATGGTGAACCATCAGGTCTACCGCGACCAAGAGGGTAAATATTTATACCCTTATGAAGTCGAAAAAAATTCGAATGGTGATTGGGTGCATGTCGAGACTAAAGCACCGATTATTGCGGGCGACGTCATCAAAATGTCGAAATCGAAACGCAACACGGTTGATCCAACCGATATCATGGAAACCTACGGCATCGACGCGGCGCGTTTATTTGTGTTGTCAGACAGCCCGCCGGACAAGGATTTTGAATGGTCAACGGCAGGTATTGATGGCTCCTGGCGGTTTGTGAATAAGCTGTATCGCATCGTTTATGATGCCTTGCCATTCATCGCCAATCAGAACGCAACACAGCCAATAACGTTTTCCGATGCCGCAATGACGGTACGCCGTTTGACGCACCGCACGATTGCCAGCTTTACGGATAATGTTGAAGCGTTCCGGTTTAACGCGGCGATTGCGCGATTGCGCGAAATGACGAATGAACTCAACATTGCACAGACAGACGATGTATCCTTGCAATGGGCCTATCGCGAAGCCATCGTCACCCTGGTCAAACTGTTCAACCCATTAATGCCGCATCTGGCCGAAGAACTGTGGCGTGATTTAGGTCATGATGATTTCATCATTGACGCTACATGGCCGGTTGCCGATGCGGAACTGGTCAAAAAAGACGCGGTGACCATCGGTATTCAGGTCAACGGCAAGATGCGCAGCACGATTACGTTGCCAGCCGGTTCCGATGTGAAAACAACCGAGCAGATGGCGGTGAACGATCCGAAGATCGCTGCTATTCTGGCGCAAACACCGGCGAAAAAAATCATCGTGGTGCCAGACCGTATCGTCAATATTGTGGTTGCCGGATGAAATTGTTTTTTCGCCTTGTTGTGCTAATAGCCGTATTGAGCGTGACAGCCTGCGGCTTCCGCCCGCTGTATGCGCCGACGCCAACCAGCGATGGCCGCAATTTGCTGGATCAGGTGTGGATCAGCACGATCCAGGGGTCGAGTGGCGTGATTTTGCGCAATTATCTGCTGGATGGTTTTTACCGGCATGGCTACCCGGAAACGGCGCGTTACACACTGACTGTCACGCTTGGCGAATATACGCGCGATGTTGACATCCAGAAAAACGACACAACAACGCGCGCGCAATTCGTCGTGCTGGCAACCTATGAAATTCGGGATCGCGCCACCGAAAGCGTGATTGATACGGGGCAAGCGCGGGCAGTGGCTGGCTATAATATTTTGCTCAGCCAATATACAACACTTGTCAGTCAAAACGATGCTAAAGACCGTGCATTGAAAGATCTGGCGGACAAGATTCAAACGCGCACCGCCTTGGTTTTGTCGAGTCCGGAAACCCGGATGACGCCTGTCACGCCAACTGTCACAGCAACACAGCTGTGAAACTCGGTTATGCCGATATCGATAAGTTTCTGGCGACGCCTGACCAAACGCGCGCCGTGTTGCTGTATGGGCCGAATGGTTCGTTGATCGAGCAGCGCACGCAAGCCATCGTCAAAAAACTTTTGCCGCAGGGCGATGACGGTTTTAATCTGGTGACGATTACACCAGACCAAGTCAAGCAAACCAGCAGCGCGATTGCTGATGAACTGGCCACGCTCAGTTTTTTCGGTGGACGTAAGATTATCATTTTTAAAGATGCAGATGACCGGCATCTGACACCGCTGACAGATGCCTTGTCGATTGCAACAGGCGAACACTATCTCCTTGTTCTGGGCGGTGAACTTGGCGCACGGGCGGCCCTACGCGTCTGGGCTGAAAAACACAAACAAATCGCCTGCCTGCCGTGTTACGATTACGATCTCCGCGATATGGGACGGTTGCTGCAAGCAGCAGCCACCGCACAGCATGCGCGACTGGAGCGTGATGCGTCTGAGATGCTGGTGCAATTGCTGGGGACACAGGCTGAGCTTATTCCACTAACACTTGCCAAACTGATTGATTACGCGGGAGCGAGTCCCGCCGTGATTACGGCAGAGATGGTACGCGCCTGCTGTGTCGATCAAACGGATGCGACGACCGATGACTTGATCCAGGACATTATGGGCGGCCAGATTGCGCCGCTGCAACGGCATCTGCATCATTACTATGCATCGGGCGAAAGTTCGGTCGGGTTGTTACGGATTTTGCAAAATTACCTGTACCGGTTGAAAACAGTGCAAACCGCCTTGCGTGACGGGGCCAACCCGGAACAAGCCATGCTGTCGCTCAAGCCACCGGTGTTTTTTAAACAGAAGCAGCAATTCATGGGCCATGTTCAGCGGTTTGCCTCGGATGCGGTCGATCACTGGCTGGCGGAACTGCTACGCGTCGAAGCCGCCTGCAAACAAACCGGCGCGCCGGACGAGTTACTGGTCAGGCATCTAGCCCTTGAAATGGCGACACACCGATAATTTCTATGATTGATAACTTGATCTGTAAATAACTGTCCATGGTTTAAAAATTTGAGATGCAACCCGTCCAGTACCATTTTAAAAGCGATTATTATACGACTTCCCGCGGCGGCACGGTTGGATTTTTACAGCTGAGCTGTCAGGCCTGTCAGCAAGTCGTTGCGTTGTATCAAAAAGACCTACCGGATGGGCCATTGTTACGCGTTTATTGTAACCGGTTTTTGGCACCTGAAGATTTGATTATGCAGATGCAATCTTACAGGACATGTGAAGAGATGCAGGCTTTAATCTGTCCAGCCTGTGCCGCAATCTTGGCAACGCCGATGCTATACGAAAAAGAAAACCGGTTGGCCTTGCTGGTACAGGACGGGGCGTTAGACGCCACCTATACAAATGGGCTGTTTCCACAGCCCAATGTTTAAAATAACAAACTTAAGTGCGAAAATCGCGTTATTCAGGAAATTAAAAGCCCTGACGTGTCTTTTTGCGTGGGTTCTTTTTGTTGACCACATAGGTCCGGCCACGACGACGAACAACAATACCGTCTTTTTTCAATGTTTTAATAGAGGAACGGACTTTCATGGCGGATACTTTCAAGAGTCTTGATAATGTTTGTGTCGGCGATTCTTAGCAAGAATCGTAGCGGAGGTCAAGGATTTATCATGTTTTCGGCCGTTTTAAGCAGCAACCGGTTCCAGATATCTGTTTTTGAGCAATGTTATATCTTGTGATAATTCATCGGCTATTGGACGGGTGAGTTCACGGCCAGCCTCTGCAAATTGTTTGAAGCGGTTTCCGCCGTGATGCTCCAGAAATATGTTGGCGGCACGACGGACGAACGGATTGCTCAGCTTCAAATTCTCCAACATAACTTTGGATTGCGCGATAAAAGCTTTCGCTGATTTGCGATAGCTTTCAGCAGATTTTTTTAAATATTGTGACACGGAATCTGGTTGCAAAACATAATGATAGGTTGTGTCTGTCGATGGCAATGCGGTGACGACATGATTGGGGTCCAGCAAAGCGGCCATATAACCAATATCCGGTGTCCGGTGATCAGGGTCGGGTGTCACCCAGTTTTGTTTGACCTTGCCATTATATAATTTCATGACGTTGAGATACGAGAATTTTGCCAAGTGCGGGCAGGTTTCAACGGTCACGCGCTGACCCGGTGTCGCGTAAATGCTGTCGGCGATGTGTCCAGACTGGGTCAGTTCAACGTTTAATTCACGGGCTTTCCCTGCCAGAGCCGGAACAGAAGCATGGGCAACGCCATTGAGCAAACAGATATCGGCGTCAGCGCTTTGCATTTGCGCAACACCCTTGGCAATATGCGGGGGATCAATGGTGTCACCATCGCCATCGACAAATAAGAACCAAGCGTCCGGGTCAAGCTGCAGCGACTGATTGATCAGCCGGGTGCGCGCCATGGAGTTGCCTTCGTTTTTTGGGCTTTTCGTCAAAATGACACGATCCTGAAGATCGTTATCAGCGACTGCCTTTTCTAAAATTATCAGGCTCTCAGCATCGGTCGACCCGTCATCGTGAATTAAAACAGTCCAATTTGGATAGGTTTGATTTTTGAGCGATTTCAGCGTGTCTCTAATTCGTTCACCCGTGTCGTACACAGGCATAATAATATGAACAGAAGGCAACATGGTATAAAACCCAACTCTAATTATTTGTCATATATTAATATAGATCAGTCGTAACGTCAAGATTTTTACGGTTAAGAAGACATGAAAAAAGCCCGCTAATTAGGCGGGCTTTTGGATTCGAATAGTTGCGAGGTTTTAGCGGACGACGATCAACGCGCGACGGTTACTCTGGTTTGGCACGTCGTCTTTGGTTGGCACCAAGGGTTGTGCTTCGCCGAAGGCTTTCAGCTTAACGGCGCGGGCTGGAATGCCTTTGGCTTCAAGAGCACGGGCTACAGCGCGTGAGCGACGCTCGGACAACCGCGCATTGGCGTCTGATTTACCAACCCGGTCGGCGTGACCGGCCACCAGGACTTCGGTGGCACCGTTCTTGTAGGCGGCAACAGCCAAGTTGATGGATTGTTTGGCCTGGGCATTCAATGCAACGCTGTTCGTCGCAAAAAACACGCGGTAAATGCGGTCCATGCGCGCCACGTTTGTGGCGTCGATGCGGGTGCCGGAGCAGGCACCACCATACATGCGGCAGAACGCTTCATAGAAACGTGCGCGGCAGTTCAGGCCTTGCTTGGTTGGGATCCATTTTTCCTGTGTCTGTTCAACCCAGCAATCAAAGGCCGACTGGGCCTGGGCGGCGGCAACCGGTTTGGTGACTTTTTTGCGATCCGGCACCAAGGCGATTTGCAGCATGTCGTACGCATTTGTCAGCTCAGGCGTTGCCACATTCCAGTTGGCCGGATCTTCCGGTTGCACATCGACACCCGCCAAGGCGCGATTGGCTTTGCCATGATAATAGGCCATGTCGCCTTTATCATAGAGTGGTTCAGTTTCAAATTTTGCATACCAATTATACTGATTAGCCAGCGTTTCGCTGAAAGCGCGCGCGGGTGTCAAACGTGGCGACACATAGGATGTCACGCGGTCGGTGGCATGTTCGCTGGTGCGCATAGCGGTCGAACAGCCGGTGACCAAAGCGGCGGCGGCAAGCATAGCGAATGCGCCAGCTGGCAAGAAACGACGGATCATCTGAGTGTCTCCTTGAAAGTCTAAATACAGATATCATATAAGGGGGCGCGAATGGCCTATGACCTGTATACTGCCAGCCGAAACAGATGACAAGCGTCGCTAGAGCATCTTCCTGTAATGAAATGAACCGTTTAGCTGGATGATGCATTTGTCTGTATCGAAAAATTATGGTAGCGAAGCAGTTTCGGTTAAAAATCATGATTTCCGCTTGACAATATAAGAATATAATCCTATAAAGGGATTGTAATCCTATCTATCGAGGAGTTTTTATGACTGTGACCCTTTTGCCGCGTGATGCGGATGATCGTGCTATTCCTGCCCTGCGTTTAAGGCCTGGTGCTGCACAAACCGTTACTGTGACTGCAACGTCCGCCCGGAATACCACAAGCTTTAACGCCGAAACGCGTGTGATCTCTGTCTATGCCACTGCGCCCATGTTTACGCGGCTGGGCGATGGCACCGTGACGGCGACGACGTCCGATCATTATCTGCCGGCCGAGACCTATCTGGACATCGCTATTGGCGGTGGCCGAACGCCGCAATACGGTTACATGGCCTTTATCCGCGCCAGCTCGGATGGCACGGTCTATGTTTCGGAGAAATTCTGATGTTGGCCGGAATCGGAAATGGCGTCGGCAATGGCCGCGGGAAACAGCGACGCCTCAATCTGGCAGCGATTCCGAGTTGCGAATTCTGGGTTGATGCCGCGCGCGCCAATACTATCACCTATGCATCGGGCAGCAATGTGCAACAGCTCAATGACCTGTCCGGCAAAAACCGTCATCTGACCAAAACCGGTTCCGGCAATGATTTGATTTATCCGGTTTATAGCGCAGCTGAAAAAGGCATTCAGTTTTTGTCGAGCGCGCTGGACCAGATGGTGGCGGGCAGTGTGGGTGACTGGAATTTCCTGCATAACGGCACCGGCTGCACCATTTTAATGATGGTGAAAGTGAACGGTGATTTTGTGGCGACCGGCACGTTGCTCTCGACCAGTTCCGAAGCGTCGACCGGCATCGGCACGAATTTATTTTACCAGAACACCAATCAGAATTTGAATGTTGTCACACGCAACGGCGCCAGCCAGACGTTTGTGAACAGCGGTGCAGCAAATTCGTTGCAAAAAGATGTCACGCAAATTTTTTCGGTGCATATCGAAAGCAAGGCCGGCAGTGTACCGGATCTGATCACGCGCAACAAGGGCGTGACGGATGTCAGCACCAATGCACTGACGACTTTTAATACCGGAAACAGTACGGATAAATTGTTTATCAGCAAGCTGGCCAGCGGCACGGCGAAAGCCAAGTTTATATTAAAAAAAATCGCGATTTTCAGCCGGCGTCTGCGCCCGGAGGAGGAGCAGCGCATCCTGCGCGCCTGGGCCAAAGATGAAGCCATCACATTGTCATTGCCAGTGCCCAAATATCTGGCCGTCATTTCCGGCCAAAGCAACGCCAAAGGCCGCGGTGTGATCAGCGACACAACCTATGTCAGCGGCGGCGCGACGATTGCCAACGCCTATATCTGGAATTCCGCTGGCCTGACCTGGCCAACCCTGGTAGCCGGCACAAATAACGACGCGTTTGATAACACCAAGCTTGGCGTTGAAATGAGTCTGGCGAAGAATTTCGTCACCGCGAAAGGCCAGCCGCTCTATATCGTCAAATCAGCGGCCGATGGCACCTATTTGTATCAATGGGTGACCGCCAACAGCAACTTTATCAATTTGAAAGACGCGATTCAACGCGCCGTCTGGTCGATCGAAGATAGCGGATCGGTGTGCAAGCCCACAGCGTTTATCTGGTACCAGGGTGAATCTGACGCACAAAATACAACCGATGCCGGTTTGTATGCGGCGCGGCTGCAGCAATTTATTACCGACGTGAACAGCATTTACGGCATCGCGCAAATTCCGTTCTACATCGTACAAATCCAGCAAAGCCCGACACAAGTTGGAACAGCCGCTGTGCAACAGGCCGGCCTCACGACTGCCATGACGTTGCCGTACAGTGCCTATACAAATTATGTTGAAACCGGCGATATCGCTGTCAATCTCGACACCCATCACATCAATGCGGCCAGTTTTGAAGCATTGGGCGCACGGTTGGTGTCGCGGATGAAGGTGTAAGATTTTTACCGGGAATAATAATCGATCGTGGCGCGTGACAGTTTGGCCGTCAGCGCAGCGCGGTCTCTATCACTGGCGGCTGAGTCGGCAATAAAAACGACGATGATGATCTGTTTGCCGGTGGGTGATGTCAAAATACCGACATCATTGGTTGCAGCGGTCATGCCATTATGCGTGCTGCTGGTGCCGGTTTTATGTGCGATCGACCAGCCATCCCGCAAGCCGGCTTTTAATCGGTTTGGGAATGTTTGGCAAGCACGCAAGGCATTGAGGATATAACCGGTCGACGCAGATGATAACAATTCACGTTGATTAAAGGCATATAGTAAATTTGCCATGCCGCGTGGCGTCGTCGTATCACGCGGGTCAGTCAGATAGTGCTGATAGGCGGTGTCGCGTGTAGCGGCGGAAATTGCACTAATGGCCGTTTGCAATTTATCAGGATCAGAAAATTCCGCTTGCCAGCCTTATGCCTATGATGCTTGTTTGCGGACGAGAAAACTCTGTACAGCCTTTGGCCCGCCGAGTTTATCCATTAAGACATCATTGGCCGTCGTATCGCTTTGAATAATCGTGGCGCCGGATGAGATCACCGATGGTGGTGCGGAAACCTGTTTCGGTCACCTCCTTGGCAATGAGCTGCACACCCAGTGTCAAATCCTGTTTACGAATGAGAACAGGGTCGTCAATTGTAAGTTTTGCCGGTCAGCGGCATCCATACCGCCATGCTGGTCATCGGTTTCACAACACTTTGCATGGAAATGCGTTGATCGCCATTGACGCATGTCAGATGCGTTGCATCCTGAATACAGATGCCGACCCGGCCATAAAAAGGTTTTGATGATAGTTTGCAGTTGCGTTTCAAGTGCTGCAGTTAATGCGATAGACGTCATGCAAAGTGCTATGACACAAAAACAGGATTAATAAGACCAAGGTCAAACGCATAAAACGATCCTTGATATCTTGATATATGGTGCGGCCGAGAAGAGTCGAACTTCCACGGGGTTGCCCCCACAGCGACCTCAACGCTGCGCGTCTACCATTCCGCCACGGCCGCACTTGGGTAGAGAAAGGACGTTATAACAGACTGGTTCAATCTGTCAAAAGGGGTTAAAATCATGGAATGGACTGGCTGATTTCCCCAAAACCTGTTGATTATCCTGAGGCACTGGCGGCTATGGAGGCCCGTGTGGCCGCGATTCACGCCGGGACAGCCGATGAGCAGATTTGGCTGCTGGAACATCCGCCGCTTTATACGGGCGGCACTAGTGCCAAACCAGCCGATTTATTACAGCCACGCTTTCCGGTGTTCGATACCGGCCGGGGCGGGCAATACACGTATCACGGGCCGGGCCAGCGCGTGGCGTATGTCATGGTCGACCTCAAAACACGCGGCAATGATATCCGCCGCTATATCTGGACGCTGGAAGAATGGATTATTCAATCTCTGGCTGAATTTGGCGTCACCGGCCAGCGCACTGCGGGACGGGTTGGCATTTGGGTCGATGATTTCGGCCCGACAGAGAACTTCAAAAAAATCGCCGCCATCGGCGTGCGGGTGCGCCACGGCATCACCTATCACGGCATCAGCATCAACGTGAATCCGGATCTGTCGCATTTTGACGGTATTGTGCCGTGCGGGATTGCGGATGCCGGTGTGACATCGTTGCAGGCATTGGGATTGAGTGCGACGATGGATGAGTTGGATATTGTCTTGCGAAGTTGCTGGGATTTATAAATCACTCCACCAATCGCCCCACCATTTCCCCGCCCAGCAGGTGAAAATGCAGATGCGGGACGTCCTGTTGGCCGTGGGTGCCGCAGTTGGTGATGAGGCGATAACCATCTGTGCTTAAGCCTAAAATCTCGGCGATTTTCGGCACGGCACGCCACAAAGCCACAATTTCCGCATCGGTCGCTGTTTGTGAAAAATCGTTCACATTCTGATACGGGCCTTTGGGAATGATTACCACATGCACTTTTTTGCGCGGGTGAATGTCGTGAAACGCCAACACATGCTCGTCTTCATACACCGTCTTGTTCGGGATCTCGCCGCGCAAGATTTTGGCGAAAATGTTCTGATCGTCATAACTCATGGGGTGTCTCCTTCAACTGCTGGCCAATCCTGAATTTGCTTGCAAAAATAATGGCCCGGCACGACATCGCCGCGCACATGGGCATACAGCGGATGTGTGCCGAAATGCGTGTAACCGTTTTTCTTAAACAGTTCGATCGCACCAAATTGCGTTTCGCGCACATTGAGTGAAATAACACAGAGGCCGCGGGCACGCGCCGTGTCTTCCAGTTTGGTCAACAGCATCTGGCCCAACCCTTTGCCGCGCGCCCAAGGGGCGACAAAAAAGGTCGTCAGCTCACCAATCAGGCTTTGCGCCTGATTGTTCCAGGTCGCTTCGACCAGTTGCGCCGTGCCGGCAATCATGCCGTCATAACGCCCCACAAACAGGTGGCGTTGCGGCACGGCCAGCACACCGTCCCAGTAGCGTTCCAGAATATTACGGGCTGGTTTTGTCACCCACCCAAACCCGCCATCCAGATCGATGGCCGCATCCGTTGCATCGCACAGATCATGCCGATCATTGCGCGATAATGTGGTGATTTCTTCAACAATAACGGTGTTTGTGTTCATGGCGTTATATTACCGGCCTCAATCAGGTTTGACCAGCGGCTTAACCTATCTAGGCCGCGTTCCATTGACAGCAGGCGCATGAAGTTTAAATTTAATCAAAAGGATAAACAGATGCATACCACTGATACACACAACTGGCACGGCACCACGATTATTGCGGTGCGCAAAGGCGCCGATATGGTGATTGCCGGCGACGGGCAAGTCTCGTTTGGCGACACCATTTTAAAGGGCAACGCACGCAAGGTGCGGCAATTGGCGAATGGCAAGGTCATCGCCGGGTTTGCCGGTGCGACCGCTGACGCCTTTACATTGTTTGAGCGTCTGGAGGCGAAACTTGAGGCGCACCCGGATCAGTTGATGCGCGCGTGTGTCGAGCTGGCCAAAGACTGGCGCACCGACAAATATTTGCGCAAGCTCAACGCCATGATGGCCGTGGCGGACAAAAACGTGTCGCTGATTCTCACGGGTAATGGTGATGTCTTGGAACCCAATGACGGATTGATCGGCATTGGCTCAGGCGGCAATTATGCGCTGTCTGCCGCGCGGGCCTTGCTGGATCTGGATAACATGGATGCCGAAGCCATCGCGCGCAAAGCCTTGAAAGTGGCGTCTGAGATTTGTGTTTATACCAACAGCCATGTGACGCTGGAAAAATTGACGAGTGTCGCCTGATGGACATGGCGAGAAGCGAGACAGTAGCAGGATCGAAAATGAACAATGTAACAAATAACATGACTCCGCAAATGATTGTAGCGGAACTGGATAAATATATTATCGGTCAAACGGCAGCAAAAAAAGCGGTTGCCATTGCATTACGCAACCGCTGGCGCCGCCAACAGCTGGACGATTCGTTGCGTGAAGAAATCCTGCCGAAAAATATTTTGATGATCGGGCCGACGGGCGTGGGTAAAACCGAAATTGCGCGCCGTCTGGCGAAACTATCCCAAGCGCCGTTTATCAAGGTCGAAGCGACGAAATTTACTGAAGTCGGTTATGTCGGGCGTGATGTCGAATCCATTATCCGTGATCTCTTGGATATCGCCTTGAATAATCTCCGTTCCCGCCAGCGTAAGATTGTGGAAGTCGCCGCGGAAAATGCGGCAGAAGAACGCATTCTCAATGTGTTGGTTGGCAATGACGCATCAGAAGCCACGCGTGAAGCCTTCCGCAAAAAATTGCAGGACGGCGAGCTGGATGAGCGTGAGATCGAGATTGAAGTCGAAGATGCGCAACAGAATAATATGATGCCGAATTTCGATGTGCCTGGTATGCCGGGCATGCAGATGGGCGTGATCCAGATCGGTGAGATGATCGGGAAAAACGTGATGGGCACGCCCAAACGTTTGCGCAAGATGACGGTTGACGAAGCCTGGGATGTATTGACCGATGAAGAAGCGAATAAATTGATCGATGAAGACAAAATTATCGATGAAGCGCTGGACAGTGTCGAGCAAAACGCCATCGTTTTTATTGATGAATTTGACAAGATTACCTCACGCAGCGACCACAAAGGCGGACAGGGCGAAGTCAGCCGTGAAGGCGTGCAGCGTGATCTGCTGCCATTGATCGAAGGCACCACGGTCATGACCAAATACGGTCCGGTGCAAACCGATCATATTTTATTTATCTGTTCCGGCGCATTCCACTATGCGAAACCGTCTGATCTGTTGCCAGAATTGCAAGGGCGGTTGCCGAACCGGGTGGAGTTATTGCCACTGAGTGAAAATGATTTCCGCCGCATCTTGTTGGAACCGGAAGCCAGCCTAATCAAGCAGTATGTAGCCTTGTTGAAAACAGAAAACGTCACGCTGGAATTTACGGATGACTCCATCAATGCCCTGGCGAAATTGACGACGGAAATTAATGCTACCGTTGAAAATATCGGGGCACGGCGTCTGCAAACGGTGTTGGAGAAACTGCTGGAGGAAATTAGTTTTACGGCCACCGAACGTCCTGGTGAAACGATTGTGATCGATGCTGAATTAGTCCAAAGCCGTGTTGGTGATCTGGCGAAGAATACGGATTTGAGCAAGTTTATTTTGTAAGATTATAAAATAAAACTTTAAGGGACGAGTCACAATGCAGATTAAACTGACAGCATCGAATTTTAAGTTTACTGAATTGGACGCTATTCGAGAAACATTGGAAGATTTGTCTGAAGTCTATTCCATTATGCCGATGATGTTTGCTTTTGAATCCGTGATAGATCAGCAAAAGAAAGAGTTACCCGAGCGGAGTGCTGATTTTTCGTTAGGGCGTTCATTTGAAATTGACACACCAGAATCTGATATTACGCAAATCGCTCAGTTTGGAATTACGCTGGCTTCACAATTTCAACAAACAAATTTGCTGATAACGCGTAACGGCAAGCCACCAGTGGAGGTTAGCCATGTCGATCTTCAAGCCGCTGTTGATGATACTACAGGACAGAAACGCGTTCATATTGTCAGCGCTTTGGTGCATCAACATCGCGGTATGACAGCCTGAGGATAACTTAACAATTTTGTCGCAACTTTGCCTTGACTTTGTTGTCTATATGGAATATTGATCACGCATCATTATCTTTGGGAGGAGATGACCGTGTATACAATTAATATTTCTTTGCCGAATCAGCTGAAAGACTTAAATACTGCTCCGGAAATTGCTGGTTACCTGCTACAGCAAAAATGCCAATTAGCCGCACAGATTGCTGATAATCAGGCCGTCGATATTTCAGTCGGCTTTACAAACCAACCGCAATTGCCGCACGTTACCTTGATCACCAATACTGATTATCATTTGCCTGATCACGCTGTTGTTACAGCAGCGAAACTGACGGATCAATTTAAGACTGCAGGTTTTACGATTATTGATGGTGCAGGAACCATGGTAACCATGACGGGTCTGGAAGCGGATGCTGCTGTCAATGCAGATGCCATGACAGCTCTGGTTGCGCGCGCACAAGACAATTATAATCTTGCAAAAAGCAGATATGCCCACCAATACGATTAATGACTTGCAATCACATTCAGAATATTTTTAAAAATTAAATTTTGCTGCTCAGGATTTTGTCTGAGCCAGCCATAGATATCATGAGGCGCACCATCAAGCGTCACAATCTTTTTATGCGCGCAATTCTGTGCTGATGCGTCGTATAAATGTGTAACAGCTGGCGGAATGATTGCCTATGATCATTATAAAATTGCCAGTAAAGTTTTCCAAATTGGCAAATACAGTCGCGTTTCGGTAACTGTCCGGTTGGCGGATAATTCCACTAAAACCATTGCCAAACGGTACATTGAAAGCGTCGGCTGAATATGCGGCTGGACAAAATAGAACCAGATTTTTAACTGGCAAATGTGGCAATAATTCCAGGGCCGTGTGTCCGCCCATGCTGGTGCCGATAAGTGTCATAGGTGTTTCTGGCTGTAGCAACTTGGCGGCTGCCAATGCTTCATCGACACGGCTTTGCAAACTGCAATCTTGCCGTTCGCCCGTGCTGTCACCCCAACCACTGTGATCGAAACGTAAGACAGGATAGCCATGTTTTGCCAGGAAGGTTGCTAGCGGTGCAACACGTTGACGGCCCAATGGCCCACCACCGTGCAGTGATAAAATGGATGGTGGTGGGAGGATCGTTTCAGAATAGTCAATCGTCGCCGCAATTGTTTCGCCGGTAACCTGAAAATTGAAATCGTGTGAAGCCACAATCATTTTAATTGAGATCCCCGATAAATGCTGTCGCATTTTCGGGGATGACCACTGAGATATGCATCGTTTTCTGGTCTCTGATTTCTGACCTCTGATATTTGCTACTGATTCATCATCTGGAAGAAATCAGCGTTGTTTTTGGTGTTCTTCAATTTTTCAATCAAGAACTCAACGGCTTCGACCGTGTTCATCGGGTTGAGGATACGGCGCAACACCCACATTTTGGTGAGGCGACCTTGATCAACCAGTAATTCTTCTTTCCGCGTGCCGGATTTCTGAATGTCGATGGCCGGGAAAATGCGCTTGTCGGAGATTTTGCGATCCAGCACAATTTCCGAGTTACCCGTTCCTTTAAACTCTTCAAAAATAACCTCGTCCATGCGTGAGCCGGTTTCGATCAAAGCGGTCGCGATAATGGTCAATGACCCGCCTTCCTCGATATTCCGCGCCGCACCAAAGAAACGTTTCGGGCGTTGCAAGGCGTTGGCGTCCACCCCACCGGTCAAGACTTTGCCTGATGATGGCACGACGGTGTTATAGGCCCGGCCCAGACGCGTAATGGAATCCAGCAGGATCACGACATCGCGCTTGTGTTCGACCAGGCGTTTGGCTTTCTCGATGACCATTTCAGCGACCTGGACATGGCGCGTAGCAGGTTCATCAAAGGTGGATGAAATGACTTCGCCCTTGACGGAGCGTGACATGTCGGTCACTTCTTCCGGGCGTTCGTCGATCAGCAACACGATCAGATAAACTTCCGGATGATTGCCGGTGATCGCATGTGCAATCTGTTGCATCATCATGGTTTTACCCGTGCGCGGCGGCGCGACAATCAAGGCGCGCTGGCCTTTGCCGAGCGGCGACACGATTTCTATGATACGTTGCGTGAAATTCTTTTTCGTCGGGTCGTCAATTTCCAATGATAATTTGCTTTGTGGATAGAGCGGTGTGAGGTTGTCAAAGTTGATCCGGTGACGCACCGCTTCCGGGTCTTCAAAATTAATGGTGTTGATTTTGTCCAGCGCGAAATACCGCTCCGACTCTTTTGGTGCGCGGATATCACCTTCCAGCGTATCGCCGGTGCGCAGATTGTAACGGCGAATAAAGTTCGGCGTCACATAAATATCATCGGGGCCCGGCAGGTAATTTTCATCGGGCGAGCGTAGAAACCCAAACCCGTCCGGCAAGACTTCCAGCACACCTTCACCGGTAATGACGACGCTTTCATCCTCAGCCAGACGTTGCAACACGGCAAACATTAAATCCTGCTTGCGCAAGGCGGCAGGGTCTTCCATTCCAAGCGACTCGGCAAAGGCGATCAAATCAGGTGTGGATTTGCTTTTGAGTTCTTGCAGATGCATAGGGAGTGTCTCAATGGAATACGCGCCGCGTGTAGAGCGGACAACGATTTTAAATTAGAAAAAATGGGCGAAGCCCGAAGCAGACCGAATGGCTGTATTTTATTTTTGGCAGAATGGCCGGGTTTTGTCAAATGTTTGGTCAGGCCGGCAGATAACGGTCTCTCTGCAAACGTGTAAAAGTGGCGGCTAAATTGCTGGCAGCGTCATCCAGCAGACCCGCGTCTTGGGAACCCAGCACTCTAAACGTACGGTCTGTCGCGTCTTTTACCAGGAACATACCATCGAAATCGCCAAGGCCTGTACACAGGGACACAACCGGCACACCACCCCGGCCTTCCACCGCATAAATGACCGTGGCCGTTGGCTGCCGTTTGGCATCAATCATTTTTGTGCCTAAAAAATCCGGGAGGGAATGAATGGGCTGGCCGGTGACAGATTGATAGGTGTTGCGCATCAAAGCGATAAGCTGGTCTTTAACGTTCATATCTTGGGGCATGGCTCGTCCTTCTGCTGCTGCCAAACATATCATCGTTATGGAATAAAACAAAGAAATTTTTACTTCAACCGAATCCCGTGATGCCGCGTCGTCTTTCCCGTCTTGCCACGCAGGGCCAGGTAATCGTCGAGGTCATCCATCGACACGGCCATGGCGGTTTCATTGGCATGGATCATCATGGTGTTATCGACCATGATGCCGATATGGCCATGAATCAGAGTGCCATCCAGATTTTTCTTGCCGTCATCATGGGCAAAGAAAATCAGGTCGCCGGTTTGCAGCTCGGCACGGGCAATGGTTTTGCCAGCGACCAACGCTTGCAAATCCATGTCGCGCGGAAACGGGATGCCACAGGCCTGAAAACAGAGTTGCAGCAGGGCCGAGCAATCGATTCCCATGCCGGAACGCCCACCCCAAACGTAGGGAACGCCCAGGAAACGAAAGGCCTCTGACACGGCTTCCATGGCATGTGCGGTTTTATCTTCACAATGCACCAGCGGCACAAAGCCATCCGGTGTTGCGAAAAACAGCCCGTCCTGACCGATAACCGTCACATGACTGCCATAGCTGAGGGTTTGTATGGGAGTGCTTTTAATATTCGGTTTCGCATAGAGCGGCGTCAGCAAATTGGTGATGCGGTGCGTTGTGTCACCATCGGCCTTGGTCAGTGTTTCGGCCGGGCAGTAGCCAACATAGCCGTCACTGAGCGACTGGCCAAAGGCCCAGCCATCCGTGATATCCAATACATCGATATCCTCGCCATACAGCCACTGGGTTTCGATGGCAGAAGTGGGGTCAGGATGTGGTGTTTTATACAGATTGACGATCGGCGTTGTGATGCGGTAACGCGTGGGTGCCACATAACGCGCGGCTTTGACGATGCCTTCTAAATGGTCAGCCGCCAGATCAGCGCGGGCCAGCGTCAAGCGAGGGTCGTTTGCAGGGGATTCGTGTGTCGTCATGCCTTTAGATGTAACAGGAAACCCGTTTACAGGGGTTTAACGCTCAGACCGTTTTGACGACCAAAACCAGACCGGCCACGGCGGTCAGAAAGCCGGCGATGCGAATGATGAACAGCATGTTGATGGACTTGGCAAAGGTTTCAAACCCGATGCCAAAGATCGTCATGATCAAGCCAGTCAAACCAAAGCCGGTCCAGAACGGGATGATGATTGATTTATGATCGGCGTCTTTGGTGATGGCCTGTAAATCGCTGGCCCCCAGCGCCAGACCTAAAACAACAGCAATCGCTAAGGTAATCAGCGGCGGCACGGTAAAATTCATGGCAACAATCGCGCCAACCACAACCGCAATGATCAGGCTGACACCTTCGGTGGAGAGCAGGGCCGGCAGATCGGGATATTGCTCCTTGAAACGGGTGGCGTCTGGTTTCCAGGCTGGGTGAAACTCGCTGATAAAAGCACCGATTACAATGGCCACCACAAAACAGACCGGAATCGCCCAGACGGTTTTGACGCGTTCCCCGCTAAGACCTGTCCACAGGCCGATGCAAAACAGGCTGGCCAGAATGGCGGGTTGAAACAGTGGAAATAAGGCGCCGCGCCCAAAGGGCGCGTTAGAGACGTCATCCAGCATGATGCTGCGTGCGCTTTTGAGATCTTCGCTAAGCGTCCCGGCAAAGGCGGGCAAGGTGAGAAAACAAATCGCAATCAGCAATGCCAGGCCCAGCGTCAAAAAAAACGGCTGGGTCTTGCAAAAGCTCATGACGGAGCGGAGGAAACGATGACATAAATTAATATGAGGGGGGCGCGGCATAGCAGGGTTCCGGCGAGTGAGAGAATGTTCAAGCCCACACACTAGACGCGAAATAGTTACTAAATCATGGAAACTGTCAGCTGGCCTTGGAATGCCGGCTGTCTTATGGGTGTTCCGCTTTGCTCTGTTGGCATCAATCCGCGGCCGGTCAGGTTTTCTTTGATACCAGCCGCAAAATGCGCCTGCACGGAGTTTTGGGGAAATAGCTGTTTATTCTCTGCAAACATGCTGAAAATCTCTTGCAACGCTTGGGCATTGGCAGCGATCTGTTCGGGTGTGCCGGATTTTTCAACAGCCAGCGCTACCGCACTGATGCCCATTAATGCGTTGGCTTTTGTCTGTGGCTGCGTGTTGTCTAAAGCTGTATTCATAAAGGCCATCATCAGCTCAACGGCACCGGCACGCATGGCTGGATTGTGTTGAATGTTACAGGCAATCATCTCAACGTTCTGGCTGCCGGCTGGATTAGATCGCGGTTTCCCTTTTCCGTCGATTAATAAACTGTTTGCAATCTTTGCGTAATTTTCTGTTGGATAGCGTGATGATGTTGCATTCATATCAATAATTTCAGACATTGACGGCCCCAATCACTATAATTATATTTTAACATAACATTGAATAATTACTATTGTTTTAAGCTTTATCCTCTGTAAAAATTAAGCTTGCTTTAATATGTTTGTCACAAATATGGCGTATTACATTTTTTCGATAGTTGGGTTTTTTGATGCCAAGACAAGATTTTATCTTACCGCTCATTGGTTACCTTATATTGATGTTTATATCGGTCGTGATTCCGTATTCCCGGCGGCAAGCCTATTTAGTCGATGACGTTGAAGATGATACGCCGCACAGCACTGTGGAAACGCTGTTATTATATGCAAGAGCTTTTATTTTTACGGTGTTTGAAAGCCCGCTGTTACGCTTTGTGATGTTGGGCATGTGTTGTATGCAAATCTACCACTACCAACTGGACATTGCATTTAACGCCAAATTCAATGAGCCGCAATTTTATTTTACAGAGGCCTTGGCTCTTTCAGACCCGGAGACAGTGCCCCGTTATCTTCGCTTGGGATCACCGTATCTCTCTGAAAGTTACATTGTCGAAACAACTCGGAGTCATGGCATAGCAACGCATAAAGCTTATATCTATGCCGTGTTACCGTCTTCGACGATGTCGACAGATGCGGCGGACAATGCGTCGCCTGAGCCAATCCATGTGTTCATCAAGCGCAAAACAGATGAAGTCCCAGTGCAAGCTGATGAATCAGAAGAACCAGAAGATATTATCGGTTTGTTCGATGCCAGTGACACGATCAGTGCTACAACTCAAGCTGAATTTGAAAAAGCAGGCTATGTATTAGAGCCGCCCTTTTATTTAATTGAAGAGGGTCTGACGGCCTTGCCAAATCCGCAGCTTAAAATCCTCATTATTATGGCAACCATCATTGCCATTCTGCAAGTGGGCTGGTTTTTGCGTTACTGGCAAAAACGACGTGCCCTGCAGGATGCTCAATAACATTCCGTTCAGTACTCATGCAAAATGATGGTTATTCGGATAAAAGACGCTTGGTGATGGTTTGGGGTTGCATGGCTTGGCCAATGCTCAGCCAAACCAGGCAATAAAACGCGCCATTCGGATTGTACAGGCCATGCAGGGTCGCCAGTGCTGTGCGTGGCACTGATTTGAATGTGCCATCGGTTAAAGGCGGTGTATAGGTGACTTGAAATTGGGTGCGTTTTAGTTGTCCACTGAATAGCAAATCCATGGTGTCCAGCAATGGGCGAGTTACGCGGGGAATAAAAACCGTGTCAAATTGCTGCTGTCGCAAAGGGGGGGGGTTGTCACCGACCCATTGAAACAAGCTGTTATTCACCTCGACAATTGACCGATTATGCTGCATCAGCAAACCTGGAGCTGGACAAGCCCGCAAGATGTCAACCAGATCGAAAGCACTTAGCGGTAAATCATGCCGCACATCTTCACGCCGGGCGTCAGCCATGATGTAAGCGCGCAAGTAAGACGAGAAATTAACGCCATCGAATCGGTTTGCCAGTTCCGCCACCAATTGGCCCAGCCGCATGTGACGGCGCCGGGCAATGGTCTCGAGTCCGTCCCAAAATACGTTTTCAAGACGCAAAGCATAACGCTTCTTAGCATGCTGTATGATGCGCGGACGACTTTGCTGCCATGCTAAATCATCAATATTATTTGCCATATAATTCAAATTCCTTAAGGAAAATTAGCATATTTTTTGTATGCACATACATATATATATCATATTAGGTCTTAACATGGTAGCAACACAAAACATTTTTATAGATAATAGGAATAACACAAAATCCGTGATTCGCCGTTATAGGCGGGTTGCGGCGTACGTCTTTCGGAGCGAAAGCTTCACTTCACTTTTTATCACATTGTTTTATAGACATTAAGGATCATCTCACATGGCTCAAACCCCTGTTTCATCGACACCGACCACTGCAAATGTTGCCACTGACACCGGTACGGAGACGGCGCAAACCTTGAACGGTCTGGAACCGGGCAACGCCGGACAGGCGCAATTGGCTGCCAATTTGTCGAACACGACGGGGACTGCCATCGCGTCAGCTGATGCACCAGCAGCTGTGCGCGGCGTCGATATGGGCATGATCAAAGACACCAGCGGCCCGAACATTAACCCGGACATGCTGAACGCCAGCGCCCAGATCCAAGTGCGCCAGGCCCAAGCGCAAGCGAATCCCGCATTATTGAATGTCTCGGCCAAAACCGGCCCGATCGGCTACACCGCCATGAAATTTGGTGCTGTTGAGCAACTGAATAAACCAGCTGCCGGCCAGACCGCCACTGTGCATGCCGATGCGGGTGAGCAACTCAAGGTCAATTTTGACCCGAACGCTGCACAGTTGAGCGTGCGTCACGGCGATTTGATTTTCACTTTTAATGATGGCTCACGTTTAGTGGTTGATCATTTTGTCATGGCTGGCAACCAGATGCCAAGCCTGTTGTTACCAGATGGCACGTTATTGGCAGGTGGCGTTGTCGTTGCCCAGCTGACAGGCCAAAATTCAGATGATTTGTTTAATATTGAAACGGCTGCAGGTCCAGGCGCCGGTGGTGCCGGCGGTGGTGGAAATACGCGCTACAGTGATGATCTGGGCGGCGTTATCGGTTTGCTCGACAAGCTCCCGCCAATTCCATTTACCGATCTGGCATTTCCACGTCCAGCCGATCAGATCACCCCGTTCGTATTCCCGATTGACAGCACGCCTGGTCCACAAAGCACTGTTACCAATGTCGACGATGAATCCTTTGGTTTCACCAATGGTCCATTGACGGGTACGATTGTGCCTGATTTTGGGCGCGACGGCCCAGGAACCCTTACACTGTCACCTGATTTCACCGCGACCGGATCACTGGCTGGCGGTCAATTGACCTCACACGGCAGCCCGATCACCACCACATTCAACGGCAATACCGTGACCGGTACCGATGGTAACGGCAATGTGATTTTCACGATCCTCGTCAAGCCTGATGGTTCATATGAATTCAATCTGAATGGTCAGCTGGATCACGCCGACAAAACCAACCCGGATGACATCATCAATTTGAACTTCACGTATGTTGTGACTGATGCCGATGGCGATGCCTCAACCGGATCGTTGATTGTCCGCGTCAAAGACGATGCACCGATTGCGAATGACGACTTCAACAGAGTCTATAACAATGACACGATCACCGGTAACGTGATTACAGGTTTAAGCGAGCCCGCAGGAGGCGCTGATCATTTGAGCAATGATATGCCGAATAAGGTGACCAATGTCGTCAGTTTCGACGGGACATCGGTAAATTTCAACGCCAATGGCGACGCAGTTGTTATCCAAGGTCAATATGGCGTTCTGACGATTAAGCCGGATGGCTCTTACAGCTATCACCACACAGACAGTACGACCGGCCTGGATTTGCATGACAAGTTTACCTACACTTTAACTGACTATGACGGCGACAGTGAGCCAGCAGTTCTGGATATTCGCATCGATGATGGCGTACCGCAAATCCCGCCGGTCCAGGGCGGCCTGCGTGGCGACAACGCGCTGGATGAAAGCAATTTCGTCAACGGCATGTTGACCAAATCCGATGTCATCACTTTTACCAACAGCCCGTTCAGCCCATCCACGACCGTGGCATTGGGTAACCCGGCTGCTGGTGCGGTGCAATTTACCGCGACGGGTTCAGTTGCCGGCACGACACTGCACTCTAATGGTCAGGATGTGCATGTCGTTTTGGATGGCAATAAATATGTCGGTTTCACTGGCAATGATGTGAACGCAGCCGGTGCCAAAGTGTTTGAGCTGGTGCTGAAAGATGGCGCGGGCCATTATGATTTCACCCAATTCCAGAATCTGGATCACGCCAATGCGTCTGACCCGAATGACGCCATCCAGCTGAACTTTGCGGTCACCGCAACAGATGCTGATGGCGATAACGCTACGGGTAACTTGCAGATCACTGTATTGGATGATGCGCCAGACGCGCATGCAGATGTCAATCATGCGGTGCGTCAAACAATTTCGTATGATTTTTCGCAAGACGCACCGAATTATCCGTCGTTGCTCGAATATACACAATTGCCGACAAGCCAGCATGATCTTTACGCCCAAGGGGCTGCCAAAGCCTCCAGTGTGACGATCGGTTACCCGACGACCATCACAATCGAGCGTATCTCCGACGAACACGCTTCAGTCGCAGGCCGCAGCCCCGTTTTTGCCTGTACGTTGCGTGCAGATGGCACAATTGGCAACGTACAATTGGTGTTGAGCAATGGTGTCAGCGATCCGCAATACGCATCGGGTCCCGCACAAGGCACTTACACCATGACAGACGCTGGCAAGCTTGGCTTCTTCATCGTGAGCGGTGGCACGATTGCGCTGGAAAGAGAAGGCGTCATTGATAGTAACGGCAACCTGAACGCCGGTTACACCTTTAGCCTGAGATCTGATACGAATGACAGCCATGGTTATGTGGTCCAGTATACGAAAGATGGCGTTACGCACGATCTGCCGTTTTATGAAGCCAACGGCACAGTCAGCAACCCAACAACCGAAGCCCGCTTTGCTGGCAGTGCCTTCGACACGCCTGACACAAATGAGTTCGGCCTGGTACACGGGATCGCTGGACGTGAATCCAACGATGCAGCCAACACGCTGCGTTACGCGTTTGAAGATGGCAATCTGCGCGATCCGGGCAACGACCGCGATTACAACGACGTCCAGTTCAAGATCACCGTCAATCCTGTTAACATGACGACCAATCCGATTATTGATGGCAATGTCATCACCGGCCGTAATGGTGGTGAGGGTGCCATGGATCATGTTGGTCAGGATGATTTACAGCCGGGCTTGACGCTTGGCACCAAAGTCACCCAAATTTCGTTTGAGCAGGGTGCATTCAATCCGTTTGCTGCGACAACGACAGCCGATCAAGGTGGCAAGTACATTACGATGCAGGGCGAATATGGCGTGCTCAAAATGTACGAGAACGGTGAATACACCTATAATTACAACAAACAGGTTGTGAATGGCGATCTGAAAGACGTTTTCCATTACACGATTATCGATAACGATGGTGATACGTCGACAATAACCTTGACCATCGCTCTGGATAACAACTTTATCCCGACGATCAACGTCAATGGCGCAAGATTGGATGAACATGACCTGACCGTCCAGCCAAATCCGGACAGCGTTAGCAGCAGCGTCACAGTCAGTTCGCCAGACGGCATCAACAGCGTGGTTCTGACCACACAGGGTCTGCCACAATTGAGCGCGAACGGTCAGCCGGTCACTTACCAAATCGGGAACGATGGCCACACCCTGACCGGCAGTGCCGGTGGTCAGCCGATCTTTACGGTCAGCGTCGGCACACCACAGCAAGCGAACGGCACCTACACCGTGCCATACACATTCACATTAATTCACCCGCTGGATAACTCGGGCGATGGTCGCAATACGACCAATATTCCGGTCCAAATTGCAGTAACCGATGGCACGGGCGATGTCGTCAACGCCAATATTCCGTTGCAAGTCGTCGACGATGTGCCACAGGCCCACGATGATAGTTTTGGCCTTGGTTTTGGGACCAGCGTATCGGGCAACATCATCAATGATGATAATTTCGGTGCCGATGGCCGTGGCACACCAGCTTTGACCAGCGTCACGTTCAACGGTGAAACCAAAGACGTCAATGGCAGCGCCACCTTTACCGCTGCCAACGGCGAAACATTGACTGTCAACAACAACGGTGATTTCACTTACACACGCGCTGCCGGTTTCGGTAATGTCAGCCCATCATTCACCTATACGATCCAGGATCATGATGGTGATAAATCAACGGCAAAAGTACGGATTTCAGGAAATGACAATCCGGTGATTATTATTACGCCACCACCGCCACCACCAGGCAGTGACATCAATGCAAATGCAACTCCAGCTTTGTTAGATGAGCACGATTTAACAGCCGAGCCAAACCCGGATAGCGTCCAGCAAACAATTACGTTTACAGCACCGGATGGTTTCCAAGCGATTATGCTGTCGACCGAAAATATGCCGGCTCTGACCGTTAAAGGTCAGCCTGTTGATTTTGTTGTTTCGCCAGATGGTCATGCCGTTACTGGAACTGCTAATGGCCAGGTTGTGATGACGGTTGTCGTCAACGGCAATCCAACCGGAGGTAATGGCAGCTACACGACATCGTACGTCTTTACGCTGAATCAGCCGCTGGATAATTCTGGTGATGACCGCAACGTTACACACATTCCCGTTAAATTTGTTGTGACGGACACGGATGGCGACAGCGCTACCAGTGTTCTGCCATTGCAAATCCGCGATGATGTTCCTGTAGCACATCAAGATTCACTGGCTTTGGGCAATGCGCCGGCTTCGGCACCGTATGGCAATGATAACCTGCTGGTTAATGACACATTCGGTGCTGATGGTCCGTCTACCGGATCACTGATCAATAATGTGACTAAAGATGGTGTAACGAAATCATTCGATGCCCCAGAAGGTGTTGACCAATACGGCGCACGTTTCGTGACCTTTACAAACGCAGCTGGTACATTGCAAGTATCCGAAAATGGCACATATAGCTTTGTCCGCGCCAATGGCGCTAACGGCGATCTGAACCAGCAGTTTGATTACACGATCAAGGATCATGATGGCGACATCAGCACTGCACATGTGACCATCACCGGGAACATCAATACGTTGCCAACGGTTGGCAGTGACACACGTGAAGTTGATGAAACCAGCGGTGTCGACGCCAATGGCGGCCGTCTGTCGCAGTTCAACGATGTCACGGGTCAGATTGCTATCGATTACAAAGCCGATGGCCCGGCTGCAAGCAATGCCTTTACATTAACCGGCCTGACGATCGATGGCGCCACCAACCTCAATGCTCTGACATCGGGCGGTGTTCCTGTGGCAGTTGCCTTGAGCAATAACGAATATACAGGTACCGCAAATGGCGAAGCTGTCTTCAAAATCAGCGTCGATAGCAACGGTAATTATGCGTATCACCAATTCAAACAGCTTGATCACAACAATATCAGTGACAGCAACGAAACCATTGGTTTCCATGTTGGTTACACCGTAAAAGATCAAACTGGCGATACGGCGTCAGGCTCGGTTACAATAAACGTGCATGATGATGCGCCAGTAACCAGCGATGATAATAATGAGCTGACTATTCAAACCTACACCTTTAATGTGTTGGGCGGCGCGCCGGATTTCCCATCACTGGTCGAATACAAGCATCTGCCTGAAAACCAGCCAGATCTGTACCGCATGGGTGCAGAAAAAGCTTCAAATGTTGTTATTGATCGTCCGACCACTATTGATATCGAGCGTATCGTCGATACGGGCGCATCGGTTGCAGGTCGCAGTCCTGTCTTTGCCTGTACGTTGCGTGCAGATGGTACAATTGGCAACATACAATTGGTGTTGAGCAATGGTACCAGCGATCCGCAATATGCGTCAGGCCCGGATCACACAACCTACACCATGACAGACCCTGGCAAGCTTGGCTTCTTCATCGTGAGCGGTGGCACGATTGCGCTGGAAAGAGAAGGCGTCATTGATAGTAACGGCAACCTGAACGCTGGCTATACCTTTAGCCTGAGAGCAGATCCGAATGACGGCCATGGTTATGTTGTGCAATATACGACACCACAAGGCGTCACTCATGACTTACCATTTTATGAAGCTGACGGCACAGTAGGTTTCCCGATGACTGAAGCCCGCTTTGCTGGCAGTGCCTTCGACACGCCTGACACAAATGAGTTCGGCCTGGTACACGGGATCGCTGGACGTGAATCCAACGATGCAGCCAACACGCTGCGTTACGCGTTTGAAGATGGCAATCTGCGCGATCCGGGCAACGACCGCGATTACAACGACGTCCAGTTCAAGATCACGGTTAATCCAACAGTCGTCCAAGTCAGCCCTCCAATTTCTGGCAATGTTTTACCGAATGATCGTGTTGGCGAAGACATGATTGCTGGCCATTCCTACGGTACGCTTGTCACTCAAATTGCCCTGGGAATGGGTGCGTTTGTGGCGGTCGAAGGTGCTATGAATAGTGATAGCACCGGTCGCTATGTCGATATCCAAGGTGAATACGGCGTGTTGCGCATGCATGACAATGGTGAATACAGTTATAACTTTAATGGCAACAAAACCAGCGGTGATTTGGTGGATGATTTCCGCTACGTGATCCGTGATGCCGATAGAGACACCAGCAACGTATCAACATTGACAATCCACATCCACGATAACGGTCAAGCAGCTGAGATAACACAGCAATCTATGGCGCGTCTGGCAGTCAGCGAAGATGTTGCTATGACGGTTGTCGCAACTGATGAGAAGGCCCTGGCGCAAACGACGTTGGCCATCGTTGCAGCGAATGTCATTCAACCGGATGCGTTCCACAAGCTGGCCGATGTGAATGTGCTTCACGCCCCACATCTTGATGCGCCGACGCCATTAAATCCGATCGGTCCTGCTGTTGACTATCCGCCTTCTGCGGATGCATCTGGCGAAACCAAGGTCGACACGACAGTTGATTCGAAAGCAGCAAGCGATGTCCTGCCTGGTTCAGTTCATGGCGAAGCAGTGGTTCAACAGTCGGATGTCCATGTCCCACACGTTCCCCATCATGAAGACCCGTTGATGCCATTGAATCCGATTGGCCCAGCTGTCGATTATCCGCCATTTGCAGATGCACCTGGTGAAATTGAGGGTCAAGTTGCGCATGACGGAACTAACCGCTTCACATTGGATACACACGTTGTCGGCGATTTGACATCGGATGGCCAGCCAATTGATGTCAAAATGGCGGATGGCGTTCTGCACGGTTCAGTGAGCGGCGAGAATGTTTTTACCTTAGCGTTGGATGATGCTGGTCATTATCAATTCAGCTTGCAGGGTAAGATCGATCAGGCGCAGGATGGTGATGGCACAACCTTGGCCTTTGGTTATGGCGCAGTGGATCGCGATGGTGCCGCTGTTGAAGGTCAACTGGTTATCGGCGTTCAAGGCAGTCACGTCGCAGCTGTTCCAGCCGCAACCGAGACGTTGGCTCTCCATGACTTGGTGAGTACACCGGCCGATCACAGCGCGGTGGCGCATGCCGATGTCCAGCCGAACATCCTGTCACATGTCGATATTATATCATCGATTCTAGATAATCATGACCCTTACAGCGGCCACAATAACGGCTAATCGTCTTAATTGTTAATGTTAACGCGACGAATTTGTCTCAAAACTTAAAAAAGCGCCCCTCATGGGCGCTTTTTCATTTGAAAAGACGCGCTCTTGTGATTATAAGGGGTCTACCTACATCTCATCCGGATTGCGGGGCTTTGTCCTGTATCTCGGATAAACTGAAATATAAAGGCAATAGAATGCAACCTGTTCGTTACTTCCTAGCTGTCAGCACGCTCGCTTTGTTTGCTTTCGCCTCTCCGTCAGTTCATGCCCAGGCGTTGTCCGACGTTGTGAAACTAACGGTTGAGACCAACCCGCAAATCGGCGTGGTCGCGGCAAACCGTCAGGCAGTTGCTGAAGAATTGCGTCAGGCCCGTGGCTTATATTTGCCACAAGTTGATTTGGCCGGTTCGGTTGGCCCGCAATGGTCAAATGATATTTATAGCCGTTCAAATGCAACCGGTGCCAATCAGGAACTGTTGTCATCCGATGGCCGTCTTACGGTAACGCAGCGTTTATTCACCGGTTTCCAGACCTCTTATGAAGTCGAACGGCAAAAAGCACGTGTCGCATCGGCCGCCAGCCGCGTGTATGACAATGCAGAAAACCTCGGCCTCGATGCTGTTGGCGCGTATCTGGAAGTCATCCGCCAGCGTGAACTTTACGCCTTGTCGAAACAAAACGTCGATTTCCACAAAACCATTCTGGGTAAACTGGAGCAGCGTTTGACCGGTGGCGTGGGCACCCGTGCCGATGTGGCGCAAACCCGCGCCCGATTGGCCCGTTCCGAAGCGACGTTGGCACAAACCGCCAATGATCTGGGCGATGCTGAAGCCTTTTACACCCGTGTTGTTGGCCAGTTCCCTGGCGAATTGACCCGCCCGGAATTCCCGTTGGCGGCCCTCCCGCAATCGATCGACGCGGCTGTCCAATTGGCTCAGCATAACAACCCAAAAGTGCGCACTGCCGAGTTTGAAGTCAAAACCAGCGGCGAAGAAGTCAAACAAGCCGACAGCACATCGTCGTTCTATCCGCAAATCAGCCTGGTGGCCGATACCGGGTATAACAACGATCAGGCTGGGCGTAACACGTATGGGTACGACTCCCGCGTTCTGGTTCGTGGCACGATGAATGTGTTCCGTGGTGGTATCGACCGCGCGTCCCGTCAAGAAGCCGTGCAGAAAATGCATCAGGCCCGTGAGTATCGTTCACAAATCGCCAATGAGCAAAAAGAAGAAGCGCGCCAGTCCTGGTTCGCGTATCAGGCCAGTGCCCAGCGCGTTGGACAATTGGAATCGGCTGTCAAAGATCTAAAAGATACGCGCGACGCCTATGAACAGCAATTCAACATCGGTCAGCGTTCGCTGCTTGATTTGCTGGATGCCGAGAACGAATTGTTCACGGCTCGTGGCCAGTTGCTGTCGGCTGACTTGAACCAGTTGCGTTCCGGTTACCGCATGTTGGCGGTTGACGGCATGTTGCTGAAAACCATGCAAATCGCTGCACCAAAAGAAGCCAACCCGGATTCCGAAAACTTCAACAAGAGCATCTGGGGCCGCGGCGCTGCTGAAATCAACTAGGATTTCATCCCACAAGATAAACCAAAAAGAGCTGCATCATGCGGCTCTTTTTTTTGAGTAATTTGAACAATAAAAGAACCGCCCGATCAAATGACCGGGCGGCTATCCGCTAGAGAGTGGTTGAGAATCTCGAAGACGGAAACTCGTTTGGCTTACTCGCCTGAAGCAACTTCCAGGCTGGCCAGGGTTGTAATATCACCAGGTGTGGCAGGTGTTGCGTTGGCGACAACTGGCTTGGCGGAGTAGGTCCACACACCGCTGAAGTTTACGGCGAAACGTGGGGTGTAAGACTGGGCATAGTCGGTGTCGCGCTGAACGCTGGCTGACAGATTGTCCAGAACATAGACAGCGCCATCGACTTTGGCAGCCAGAACTGAGTGACCAATGGCGCGGCTGTTGTCGATGACCGCCATGACGCGCAGGTCGGAGTCGTTAAAACCCAGCACGCTTAGTGTAAAGTATTTGGCGATCGCATAGTCTTCGCAGTCACCCGAGTTTGCCATGAATTCAGATGGAGAGGCCCAGCGATCAGATACGCCATAAGTGTCTTTGTCTTCGCGATACTGCCAGCGGTTAAAGAATGTGTTGACCAGACGCAGTTGGGTGGTTTTATTGGCGCTTTGCAGGCCCAACACCATATCGCGCCAGCCGGTCATCGCGGCACCTTTGCATTTTTCGCTATCATTTAGGCAATTGGCAAAGTTAACAGCGTCGCGGCGCATGCCGGCCACGGCCTGGTTCCATTGGCTGACCGGATTGGCACCGTGATCGGCAACCATTTCGATCGATCCGAATGGGCCAGCAGGAGCGTCTTTAACCTGGATGGCAATTTGGCCTAGTGTCATCGCTTGAACGGAAGAGGCTGCGCCCAATAACAGGACGGCGCTGGCAACAAGACAAGTCAGACCACGGGCGGTGTAACGGGTGATGTGCATTGGATTCTCCATGCTTCTTATGATTCTCAACTAATTTTATGGTAACGCAAAAAGGTTAACAGAAACGTTAACGCGTCTAATGATTATGACTTTAAATAAAACAGATGCGAAAACCATGCCGCTTTTTGCGAAAAACACTTGTTTCTGCGCGTGAAAAGCTTATAAACAGAGGAACATAAAGGCCAAGTTCCCTTTAACCAATAAGGTATTTTGATAATGATCTCACGTTCTCTGGTTTTGACAGCGGTTTTTGCTGGCTTTTTGGGTTTCTCGGCGGCTGTTGCGCCAGCCCAGGCCGCAATTTTCAGCGGTATTTTCGATACGGACAGCTCCAAAGGCCTGCCAGCAACAGGTATCGAATTCACACAGAATTTGTACAAAGAATACGTTGCTCTGTCGGATGACCGCGATAATCGTGGCGATAATCTGGACGGTGAATTGTTTAACCACAAAGCCCTGTTGGCACAACGTCGCGCCGGTGTCCAAGTCGACACCGTTAACGATCGTGTATTGAACAATCAACAACGCGCTGTCTTTTTCCAAGCAACAAACCGTTTGAACTTTGTTTACGATGCCGGTGGCCGTGAATTGGCTCCAGTTGAAACTGCTGTTGGCCAAGTGGCCTTCGATTGCTGGATTGAAGCCGAAGAACGTAAAGATGGTTCTGATGCTGCCGGTTGCCGCAAAAAATTCGAAGATGCCATGGCGGCGGCGGAACAAAAAGTAAAATATACGTTAGGTCAAGTTGATGTGCCAGCACCACAACCAGCTGCTGCACCAGCACCGGCTCCAGTCCAAGTGCCGCCACAGGAATATTACATCCTGCCGTTTGAATTTGACAAAACGGTCATGACCGGTCAAGGCGAAACGGAATTGCGCAAAGCAATCACTGATCTGAAAGACCTGGATCAATTGAAAATCAGCATCCGCGCCCACGCTGACCGTTCCGGTGCTGACAACTATAATGTCAAACTGTCACGCCGCCGTGCTGAAGCTGTGCTGAACCGCTTGTCGGCTGCCGGCATCCCGCAAAACCGTTTGCGTATTGTTGAGGCCGTAGGCGAAACCCGCTCGCTGGTGCCAACGGCGGATGGCGTGAAAGAACAGGGCAACCGTGTGGTTGAACTGGATCTGCGCCAGTAAAACTTTAAACATTTAAAAAAGCCCCGCTTCGTGCGGGGTTTTTTATTGACGCATATTATGATTTAACGTAAAATTCCAGTATGCCAACGATCACAACACGCACCGCTTTTTATTTACACCATCTGCATTGATGCGTCGGTGCACGGGCGCCGACGTTAAAGGCGGCGTTGCATGATCCATCATCATCCGTTGCCACAGTTTTTCGCAACACTGAGATGATGAGATTGAAATGACCAAAAATTCTAAAATTGAAACTGATTTATCATTTGACGCCGAGCGGTTTAATACGGCAATGAGGATGTATCTGCAACCCGATACTTCTTATTCCAAACAGTTGCAGGGCTGGGCCTGGCCGAAATGGGAAACCCGCGACGGAAAAAAGGAGTTTGCTGTTGTAGCCTTAATTGATGATGCAGGTGACATCTGTCCGCCTACAGCGATCAATGTTTTTCCGCTCTCGCTGACGGCGAATGCTTATGTTCAAAATGCACAGGCGATGGGGAAAGTGTGTACTTTTATAACGCCCGGCATGCTGGTGGAACAGGGTATCCGTACTGCAGCTGATTTCGGCAATGCGTTGAAGAGTTTTAGAGAGAATAAACGAAATGATGAAACAAGAAAATTGTTTGACGTTGGTCATTACACGCTAACGTGAAGTACAAAAGCTTTGCAGATTAGTTTTTATTCCTCAAATCGATCAAAATAATCTTCATCATTTGCAAACGCCTGAATAAACGCGGCAAGCGATTCTGCAATTTTGTTGTTTAGATAGTAGACTGATGTTTGTTGATTTTGAGAGGTGATATCCAGTGTCAAATATAAACCCTCATTAATTTCAAAGAAGATCAAGCGAGCAGGATTATCATACATATCCAAATCAGGATCATGTTCATAATAGTCGGCTCGTAAATGAACATCGGCTACATTATCAGGAGGTAAAAATCGATTAAATGCCATCCATTTGTTACCTTGGTGAAAAAAGCCATAGCCGATTGTAGTGTAAAAATCTGTCAATTCAGCAGGCAAAGCAAAGCCCAGTTGCTGTTCTGCATCGCTAATATCGGATTTTTGTAATGGATAAAACACATGTCTGGCATTTGGATCTTCGCTTGTATCCACTTCATTTTTTAATTGGTAGATTTTTAAAAAATCATAGACTGACATCAATGTGATACTTTCAGAACAACATTGGGATTCATGATTCCTTGCGAATCAAGCGTGTTTTTAATCGCATGCATCAAGGTCATTTCAACGGGTGATTTCGTCTCTGCCAATTCATCGCGTTTAAATGTGCCAACACCATGTTCGGCGGCGATGGAACCGTGATATTTCAAGACCAGTGCATGCACGGCGTGATTGACGTCATCCCACTGCGCGACAAAATCGTCATCGTCGCTGTCGGGCGGTTTGGCGATGTTGAAATGCAGATTGCCGTCACCCACATGGCCGAATGGCAGCGCGCGTGCACCCGGTAATAATTTAGCCACTAACGGCAAGGCTTCATCAAGAAACGCCGGTATGTCTGACACGGGAACGGAAATGTCATGCTTGATTGCACCACCAGCGCGGCGTTGCGATTCAACACAGGCTTCACGGATAAACCAGAGGTCCTTGCGCTGTTGTTCGCTGTCAGCAAGCGTCGCATCCAAAATTTGGCCGTCTTCAAATCGTGCCGCCAGAAATTCTTCGATGGCCGGGCGTGGTGTGTTCATGGTTTCCATCAGGATATACCACGGGGCAACGTTTTGCAGCGGTTCAATAATCGGGGGCCCATAGGTGCGGCAAAATTCCAGGTTGCCCTCGCACATGATTTCAAACGCAATGATATTTTCACCAATCTGATTGCGCAAGGCGCTGAGCAACGCGATTGCACTCTCCGTTGATGGAATGGCCAGAAACGCCGTTTCACGTTGCCGTGGAATGGAGAATAATTTCAGCACGGCTTTGGTAATAATGCCTAAAGTCCCTTCCGAGCCGATAAACACTTGTTTGAGATCATAGCCGCTGTTGTCCTTGCGCAACCGGCGCAGATTTGACCAGATATCGCCGTTTGGCAAAACGACTTCCAAGCCCAAAACCAAGTCGCGCATGACGCCGTAACGCAGGGCTAAAATGCCACCCGCATTCGACGCAATATTGCCGCCAATCTGGCATGAGCCTTCAGCACCAAGCGACAATGGAAAATAACGATTAGCCTCCAGAGCGGCCTGTTGCACCGTTTGCAAAATGCAGCCGCTTTCGACTGTCATGGTAAAGTTGGCAGCATCGAGGTCGAGAATGCGATTGAGGCGTGACAGGGATAAGACAATGGCTTGCGCATCATAGGAAATCGACCCGCCGACTAATGATGTGTTGCCACCTTGTGGTATGATTGGAATGTTGTGCGCATGGCACAGTTTGATAATGGCGGAAATCTGATCGGCATCGGCTGGTTTGACCACCGCCTGTGCTTGCCCGACATAGCGGCCACGCCATTCGCGCACATAGGGTTCAATCTCAGTTTGTGCCGTCAGACAATAATCCGGGCCGACGATAGCGCGCAGGGCGTTGATAAAATCACTCATGTGGACACACTTCCCTCCAACGTTGCGGCGCGTTGCAGACGGTCGTTAATCGCGACGCCGATGCCATCCTGCGGAATCGCCATCACAGCAATAGAAGTAACACCCGATTGATCGAGTTCGCGCAAATATTGAAACAGGTGTGCTGCGGCCTGTGCCAGGTCTCTCTCCGTCGAGAGATTGCGATACAGGGATGCCGGCATGTCCTTGACAAAACCATGTCCGGCAACGCCCATAAATTTGACGGAACCGAATGCCAGCAAGGCTTCACCCGCACGTATATCGACGGCATTCAAGCGCAAGGGGATAGTCGTCGCGTAGTGACGTTCCAGCTGGCCGGGTGAGGTGATGGTATTGTTATCACCTCCAAGTGCTACGGGACCAATGATGGCTTCAATCTGTTCGCGCGTAATGCTGCCCGGACGCAGCAAAACCGGTGTGTCGGTGGATAGATCGAGAATGGTACTTTCCAAGCCCACTTGTGCCGCGCCACCGGCCAGAATAAAGGGTGCTTGATCGCCAAAGCTTTGCGCGACGTGTAACGCCGTTGTCGGGCTGACCGTGCCCGAGACATTCGCGGAGGGAGCTGCCACCGGTTTGCCCAAGGCTTTTAAGACAGCAACCGCAACCGGATGTGACGGCACACGCACCGCGACCGTTGGCAAGCCAGCGGTGACAATTTCGGCAACGTCGTGTCTGGCTTGTTGCGGCAAAACAAAGGTCAGGGGGCCGGGCCAGAATAATGTGGCCAGACTTTCGGCGCGGGTGTCGAACACCGCAATTGTTTTTGCCGCTGTCATGTCTGCCACATGGCAAATCAGCGGATTGAACGACGGCCGGTTTTTAAGGGTATAAATTTTTGTGACAGCCTGTGCATTTGTGGCATCAGCCCCCAGACCGTAAACCGTTTCGGTCGGCAAGGCGACCAGCTCACCGTCCTGTAACAATTCCACAGCTTTCGCAATCGTGTCGGGATTGGCCTGATAGATCATGATGCAAGCGAATGGGTGTGATGGTTTTTGCACCAGTCATCTTCCGCGACCGCCGTGATCGCTGCACCGATCAATACGGCATAGGCCGAAGCATACATCCAGCTGAGCAGCACCATAACAGCCCCCAGGCTGCCATAGATTTTGTTGATCTGTGGAAAGAGCGTGACAAATTCGGAGAAGCCCCAGGCGGTGAGCAGCCATAAGCAGGTGGCAATCGTGGCACCCAAAAACACCAGGTGCAGCGGCTGGCATTTGCGGTTGGGCCCCAACGCAAACAGGAACATGACACCAATGATGATGTTAACACCCAAAATCAGCCAGCGGAATGGGTCAAACTCGGCAAACCAGCCGCCGGGCAGGCGCAACAAGTGAAAAATAATGGGAACGGCGACGATCATCAACAGCGCACACACCAGCGTCAGCAAACCGCCACCGGTCAGCACAAAGGCAATCCCCTGCTGCTTCCACCACGGACGGGTCTCGCTGGTGCGGTGCAGGGTGTTGAGCGCGGCCAGCATCGCCTTGGTGCCTTTGGTCGCGGCATAAAGCGTGAACAGCAAGCTGAATAGGGCCGTCAAGCTTAAGGTCTGATCGCTTTGCTTGGCGATGCTAATCAATTGGGCTTGCAGCAACGCAAAAGCATCGTGCGGAATAAACCGCTCTAACAAGGCCAGATGATGCTGAATGTCACGGCCGCTGGCCAGCAAGCCATAAAAGGAGACAACCGTGGCCATGGCCGGGAAAATGGCCAGCAGGCCATAAAACGCAACGCCGCCAGCAAGGAATGAGATATTATCATCCAGAACCCGCTTGATCACGGCCCAAACCAGCGGGGCAAAAGGCAAGCGCATCAAAAGATTATAAACGGTCTGCAAAGTCATGACATTAATGTATGAGCGAAAAAAAACCGGTGCAAGCCAGGTCGAATTAATTTGTAAAAGACATAAGAACATCATAATGTTTGTGCATAGAGATGATCATAAGGATGATACGATGACTGACGAATCAAAACGGTGGCTGCCGACGATCATGGAACAAATTGAAAATAGGGGTATGCTCGATAGCAACGCCGATTCGGCGCATCCTTACCAAATACCGTAGGCTTGGGCATTACATTTCATGATGGTGTTTTTGTCGATCCGACACGTTGTGATGAACTGTCGACTGCTGCGAAGCCAAAAGCAGGCATACAGCCCGTTTAATCTGTTATTTTTGAGCATGCGCAATGGACATCGTGGTTGATAAAGCTTTAGAAGAACCTGCTACGCGGCGGGCGCTAAAACTATTTATGAATGATGTAGGCTATACGACAGCTACATTTGATTTCACACACGATAAACCAGTATTAGCATCGGTATTATGGCCGATAGAAGATGTTGTCCACATTGTCACGACAGCTAATGATGTGCGGGGAGAGGTCGTTGATTTTGCAATGGAATTGGTATGCGAAACCAAGCGTGATGTTGTATTATGGCGTGAGGACCGTTTTGTCCATATCGGGTTACCGGAAGTGACACGCATTTGCACTGCTAGAAATCATGAGAAACGTGAGAACAACTTGCAAAATCACGTGCATGATTGTTTGTGGTCGCCTAACTTTTAGCGGCTAAGCAAGTCATCAGCCCTTTAACCGCCCGCAAATGGCATCATACGATTCCAGTTTTCCGATTGGGCCGAGTGCCGACAAGGTCGGCTTGCTGGCGAAAATTTTGGTGGCAAGCATGTCTAGTTTCGTGGCATCCACCGCATCGATTTTCGCCAGCGTTTCGTCCATCGACACCGGGCGGCCGTATTTCAGCATATTCTGTGCCAGTTTTTCACAGCGCTTGCTGGTGCTTTCCAGGCTCATCAATTTTTGTGCGCGGAATTGCGTTTTGGCGCGTTTGATTTCGGATTCTGTGAAAGTGCCAGCGGCACCTTTCAGCGCGTCACACAACACAGGAATGAGTTCCGTCACCAGATCCGGGCCGGTACCGGCATAAACACCGAATTGTCCGCTGTCGCTGTAGCAATCCAGATAAGATTGCACACTGTAGACCAGGCCGCGTTTTTCACGGATTTCCTGGAACAGGCGTGACGACATGCCGTCACCTAGAATACTGCCCAGCATCGCCAGCGTGTAATAGTCATCACTGTAATAATCCGGTGCTGGGAAATTTAACACCAGATGCACTTGTTCCAGATCAGCTTTATCCTGACGAATATCGCCGCCTTGATAAACGGCTTCGGCGGCTACGGGTTTGGCTTGCGGCAAGATATTTTCAAACAACCGTTCCGCTTGGGCCACGATGCCATCGTGATTGACAGCACCGGCGGCGGCCAAGACCATGGTGCTGGGGCTGTAATTGCTGTTGATAAAATCGATCAAGGTTTGACGCGGCATGTTTTTAATGATGTCGACTGTCCCCAAAATCGGCCAGCCGAGTGCCGTATCGCCATAGGCCTGTTGTTGCGCGTTATGAAACACCAGGCTGTCCGGGCTGTCCTGATACATGCCGATTTCCTGCAGCACGACACCGCGTTCGCGCTCCAATTCGGGTTCAGGGAAAATGGGATTTAGCAACAAATCGCTGACGACATCCAGACCCAGTGCCACATCATCCGCCATCATGCGCGCGTAATAGGCGGTGTTTTCATGGCTGGTATAGGCATTGAGATAACCGCCCGCATTCTCGATGGTTTGCGCGATATCGGTGACAGACCGCGTTGTGGTGCCTTTGAACACCATATGTTCCAGAAAATGTGCCACGCCGTTGTGGCTTTTCAATTCATGCCGTGCGCCGACATTGTTCCACAAGCCCACCGTGGCGGTGGCGACGCTGCTCATGGTATCGGTGGCGATCGTCAGGCCGTTAGAAAGGGTAGTGACGCGGATGGAATCCTGCATGGACATGAAAAGTGCCGTTCCTGAACGTTAAGATGCGTTATAAAAGCACAATTGACGGGTGGGTCAATGATGTTAGGCTTTTGGCATGACCGACAATTCTCCCGCCACCATGTTGCCCGGCCTGGACTTTCCAGAGACGATGACATTGAGCGCGCTGCAAACCCAGATCGCGGCCTTATGTGTCCATTACGGCTGGGATCGAAAAGCCGATGAACAGGCATTTTTATTGTTTGTCGAAGAGGTCGGCGAATTGGCTAAAGCCATGCGCAGTATCACGAAACTGGGCGAAGAACAGAACAACCCAGATAAGCCGGTGTTAGACGCAGACACCAAACGCCACAATCTGGCCGGCGAATTTGCCGATGTGTTGAGCTATCTCATTGAACTGGCCAATCGAATGGGCGTCGATCTGGAGACAGCCTATAAAGACAAATGGCTGGAAAACATGCAGCGGCAATGGAATTAATGCATTGACATAACCTTTTATTTTTGTTAAATCTTCTGCATGGCTTGGTATCATCAATCAATTTCTGACATGGCACGTCAACACGGCGAACAAAACCATGTTTCTTATGAGCATGCTTTAAGCTATGCCTTTGATCTTAAATACGGAGATTACGATTATAAGCAGGATTTAAGAGAGCTTTATCCCAATTGGGCAATGCCAATTAAAGATATCTTCTCTGTTTTAAAATTGCAGGACCCAGTCCGCATTCTGGATGTAGGATCAAACACAGGGCAGGAATTAAATGCTGTCTTTTCACAAAACATTTTAGAAAGTGCCAAGATTACCTGCGTTGACATCTCTCATCGTGCATTGGCAAAAACAGCAGAATTTTTTTCGAATGCATCTATGATTAATGCGCGGATGGAAAATTTGCCAATACCTGATCGATCCCAAGATGTTTATCTGAATTTGAGAGCGGTGATGTCTACTGGTGTCGACGTGACAGCAAGCTTGAATGAAGCACACCGCGTTTTGGATAAAAAAGGCTTGGCTATTTTTTCGATTGCCAATGGTTACCTGGCCGATGATCAGAATGAAATGAAAGGCCTGTATGACAAGCAAACCTATGACACTGATAAAGCTTATAGCTTGGCATTGAATTTGCTAAAAATGATGGGCAAGCAGTATTACAAGGGAATGGGTGTTATCCCAGGGCCAACAGAAATCTTTGCCTTTGGCTTGAAACATTAATATTGACATATTAATTAAGAATCGGGTAAGGTTTTGTTTCAATAAACTGGTTGTTAAAAAATCAATTTATGAGAAACAGCCTGGAGGCCCCGATGTCTTATCGAACGAGACCAACTTGGATTGAGAATGCCCAATTTGTCTTACGGCAGTTTCCACTTCCTGAACAGCCGACTATTGCAACAAATGACGAGATTTGTACCCGTATTATTTTAACACCAGAGCAATTTGAACAAGCTAAAATCCTGTTTACAGGACCTACATTAGTGCAACCTCAGCGCCAGGGTAAGCTTAAATCAACGCAAATCGTAGTCAAATATCTTTTGCCGACATTACCTGACAACAGCCTGAATTTATACTTCGCGAACTGGGACGAAACATCAATTGATCCAGAACAGTTGCGAGTGTTGTATAAGCGTGTCAATTACTCTGCTAGTGTTTATGAGTATCCAGAAGAAAAAAGAATGCGTGAATTAGATTTGGCTCGTTTAGGACCAACTGTCAGTGATGCCGAACAAGTCAATAGAATACTGTCACCTGGTGCACCCGCTATCATTGGTGTGCGCGAAGAAATTTCAAACAATGCACGTGATATTGCAATCGTTAGAGAGGCTTATAACCGCGTGGGCTGTCAAACTTATCCGTTGCATGACATGGTAGAAACTTATGCGAATGGCACGGAAACACATTATATTTTAGCTGTAAAACCTCAGCCAATATCGTAATCAGCTATCGTTTTTGCCATCGGTCTCTGTAGCAGCCGGCTCTTTCGCCACCGGCTGTTTCGCGGCTACCAACCAAATCACCAGCAACGCTAACGACAAACTGTACCAGGTCAGTGCGTATTGCTTATGTTCGTTGCGGATTTCCAATTGTACCTGGCCGCCAATGGGAAACTCGTCGGCCTTATTGACACCGCTTTGATCAGCAGGCGTGTCAGCCCGTTCGGCATACACAATAATCGGTGCCAACGTTTGGACGCCGATATTATCCGCGATGGCGCGGGTGTCAGGCCAAGCCCAGACGTCTTTTGCCGGATTGTTATCCATCATGCCGAACGGTTTTGCCACCGGTGCTGTACGCACGATGCCGGCGACAATCACCGATTTAGTCTGGCTGGTCGGGCCGATGTCGGTTTTATCCGGCGCCCAGCCGCGATTGACCAACACGATCTGCCCATTCGGCAAGACCAGCGGCATAAAGAGATGATAGCCGTTGGCGCCCTCATACGCGCGCGGCAAAACTTTGAGCGGATGCAGTTCCAGCCAATCGCCTTGCAAGACGATCCGGCGGTAATCCAAAGCTTGCCAATCAGCCGGATGAGTCGGTGGACGCAGACGCAGGTCGCGTTCCGGCTGTGCCAATTGTGCGGTGATATGTGTAATCAAAGCATTTTTTTGCTGCAGGCGGATTATTTGCCAGGTGCCTAAACCAAACAGCACCGCAAACATGATGCAAACGGCCAGCGTACTCCAGCGCGTAAAATGACGTGTCGCAAAAAACTGGCTGGCGGTTAAGCGAAAGCGCACCAAAATTGACGGTTTAACCGGTCCGGCGTCAACAACCGGTGGCGTTTCAGCGGGTGGTGCTACTGGCGCAGCAAGGGCTGGCTTTGGTGCCATGACCTGTTAGCCGTGACCGTACCAATAGACGGCAATAAACAGGAACAACCAGACAACATCGACGAAATGCCAGTACCAGGCCGCGGCTTCAAAACCGAAATGATCGGTCGGTGTAAACTGGTTTTTCGCCGCGCGCCACCAGGTCACCGCCAAAAAGATCGTGCCGATAATGACATGCGCGCCGTGAAAACCGGTCGCCATGTAAAAGGTCGACGCGTAAATCGTGTCCTTGAACCCGAAGGCCGCATGATGATATTCAAACATCTGAAAGCCGCTGAAAATCACACCCAGCAACACGGTCAGACCCAAACCGCGCAAGGTGTCACGGCGGTTATTATCCAGTAACGACGCATGCGCCCAGGTGACGGTGCAACCGGATAACAGCAAAATCATCGTCATCAAAAACGGCAGATCGAACGGGTTGATCGAATGGATCGATTTTGGTGGCCAGGTGCCGCCGAGAACCTCAGACGGATGAATCGCCGCACTGAAATACGCCCAAAAGAAAGCGAAGAAGAACATGACTTCAGACGCGATGAACAACAGCATGCCATAGCGGAAGCCTTTTTTGGCGGTCGGCGTATGCGCTTTTTCGGCATACGCTTCTTTGATGATGTCGCGGAACCACAAAGTGGCCACACCCAGCAACGCGATATTCCCGGCGACAAACTTCCACCACACATGGTCGTGCATCAGACACACCAACCCATACATCATAAACCCGGCACTGAACGCCGCCAGCATCGGCCATGGGCTGGGGCGCAAAATATGGTACGGATGCGGATGGCCGCTGGATTCGTAATGAATGGTGTCGCCGGACATAGGAGAGGCCTCAAACTATAAATGATGACGCTATTCAAGCTTTTACACTGGAAATGGTCAAGAGAGGGTGAATAACAGACTTGCTAAAGAAGTAAAATTTATTATTATAAAATAATTATGCATCAAAAAATGAAATGTGACATGAGTCTCGCTCAAGATCGGTTCAGACCGAAAAAGCCTCAAGCTGAAAATGTCTCAACTTTATTCAACGCTATTCTAGCGACATTTGATAATCTTGACGAGGCAGATTCATATTACAAAGCGTGCGACATCATAAGTGAAAAATTTGCTCTAGTGAAGAAAGTACACTCGAAAGAAGGCCTAAAGCAATATTTTCGTGATGACGCTCAAACAACTTGCGCTTGCATCAATTGTGACGAACTTTACGTCATTGATGCAATGAGTAAAAGTGTCGTCACAATGAAGTATGAAGATCATGATAAATATGATTTTTGGGTCAATCAACTTTGGCAGTATTATGATGAGACAAAAGAAGATTATTTGGCTTTAGGCACACCAAGGCGAAAAAAAGTTGATCAGATCTTAGCTGTTGTTTCTCTCTAACCATACCGTTTATTCAAATATTCAATGAAGTAAGCTGGATTCGGCACTTCACCCGTGGCATTTTCCAGCAACGTCAGCCCATCGTAAAAATTGGCATGGGAATAAATATTGTCGCGCAGCCAGCCGACGATCGGGGCAAAGTCGCCTTTGCTGATGGCCTGGCGCATGGTGGGCATTGCTTTTTCCATCGCGTGGAACATTTGTGCCGCATAGAGCAGGGCCAGCAGGTAGCATGGGAAATAACCGAACGAGCCTTTATACCAGTGAATATCCTGCAACACGCCCATGCCGTCATTGGGCACAGCCACACCCAGTTCCTGCGCGTAATCATAAGCCCAGCGTTGCGGCAGGGTGCTCACATCTTGGATACCATTAATCAAATCACGTTCAATCTGATAGCGGATCAAAATGTGCAAGGCATAGGTGGCGGGATCACTGCCGACGCGGGTGGGTGAGGCGCCGATATACTGTTGGCGTTGATACAGTTCCTCGCCACTGAGGGAGACGGCGGCATGTTCTTCCAACAGACCGCTAAGATAGGTCGAAAATTCCGGTGTTTGTGCGACAAAAATTTGCCAGAACAAGGCGACTGCTTCGCGCATGCACATGTCACCGGCTTTGCCCACCGGTTGCGCGCGCCATTCTTCGGGCAGATGCTGGTAATGCAGGGCATGGCCCGTTTCGTGAATGGTCGACGAAATATTGCCGAGGGCGTTGGCGGCATCTAAACGTGTGACAATGCGGCGGTCATGATCGGTTTTCGCAAAGAACGCCTTGGTCGGTGCCACATCCAGACGGCCTTGTTCAAAATCGAATCCCATATCAGTGATAATCTGTTTCATGATCGTCAATTGTAAGGTCGGTGCCAAGGCCAATGGCGCGCTGGATTGCAGACTGTGTTTGCGTGGACGCTGTAAAAACGCTTTGAGACTGGGCAACAGATTCTCGATGACATGATCAAAACTGCGGGTGCGCCAGCGCCGGGTAAATCCACTCAGTGCAATATCATAGGGCGACTGTTCATCACGCACCGTGGCAATCGCCGTATTCAACAAACGCCGGTAATAGATCAGTTGGCCGAACGGGTTGGCCATGAGCGGCCAATTACTAGCCGCACGTGCATCCGGCCACAATTGCCGGCACTGCGTTTCATAGGCTTTGAGGTCAGCGCGCAAATTCGGCACAATATCCAATGGCGGATCGTCATTCATGTCAACCATGTGCGCCAAATTGCGTTGGTCCCATGCGCTCAAATGCGGATTTTCCGTGAGGGCTGCCTGCAGCAATGGTTTGAGTTGTGCCGTGCCCAAATATTGTGTCCGCGCCACTTCATGCAGGACATGATGCATGGCAACGCGTTCCTGACCAGAGCCATGCGGCATAACGACACGTTCATCCCACGCTAGTAACGCTTCGATCGTGCTGATAATATGGGCGGCTTCATAGCGCCGTTTGAGTTCGGTGTAAGCAGGCATATCATATATTTAGTGGGTTTATCATACTAAAACTTTAACGCGATCATGTTAACGCGTTGGCGGCGGTTTTCCAGTGTAATAGGACTCTAACGCCTGATCGAATGTTTTGCTGTCGGCGGCATAAAAATTATAGGCCAGCGTGATGTCGCTGACATCACGCACAGACGGGTCATCCATAATGGCCGGATCAATAAAAAACATCACCGGAAAATGCGCGGTCGCCCCGCCGTTCAAGGTTTGCGCCTGAAAACAGAAACATTGTGTTTTGTGAAAATACTTGCCGATCTTGTCGGGCGTGACATTATAAATCGCGGCTCCGGTTGATGGCCGGGCTGTGTCGTTGTGGGCGGTAAAGCTGACCAGGGCTGTTTGGCCGACTTTGACGTTCACGTTGCGCTGCTCGGCCTTGAACTCCCAGGGCAAGGCTTTGTCGGTGTCGGTGATAAAGCTGACCGTGATCGTGCGGTCAAAGACTTTTTGCGGGACGGTGACGGCACCCACCTGTGGCGTGCCGCCATAGCCCGTGACTTTGCAAAACAGACTGTAGAGCGGCACAGACAGAAAGCTGACGCCGATCATGAACACGACCACGCTGATAATAGCAGTCGCGATCTGGCGGTTGGAAACGGGTTTTGGTGTGGACATGATAGCGTCAGCATAAAGTGTTTCAACAGCCGCTGTCTAGAACAAGCATCAAGCTCCCAAAGTTTATCGGAAATAGCGCCAAATTAAATATAATATTGACATATTAACAACACTAATGCTAATGTCGCTTTTCACAAACGGAATAATGAAAAATGACTGTAAAACATATTCTATTCGGATTAACGGCCACTGCTATCACCCTGCTGCAAACACCAAAAGCGCAAGCCCAAGAAGCAGCAATTTTGCCTGACACCGTTGTGACATTGAAAGATCAAAAAACGAAATTGATGGTAAGAGGCTGGATGCGATCACTTTTATATCCAATCGCAAATATAGCGCAGTTGGAAAATGGATCTGTGCAAATTCAGTACGGTACACCAGCTAAAGGCGGATATATCACGGCCAAAAAATCAGATGATGGCATAGTTGATCGGCAGGCTTTGTTAGAATTAATGTATAAAGAGGGTAAAGCTGAAACGATTATCGAATATGAAGATGGTCAGCCTAAAAACCTGATTGTAAAATCCCAAGAATTTTTGCCAGGAAATGATAGGCTGTTCAATACAAGCAAAACAGTTCAAAAAACAATTCAAAAACTATTAGGCCACAATTAATTATCCCCAACCTTCAGCGCGGCAATAAACGCGCTTTGCGGGATTTCCACATTGCCGAACTGGCGCATGCGTTTCTTGCCCTCTTTTTGCTTCTCCAGCAATTTCTTTTTCCGCGTGATGTCGCCGCCGTAGCATTTGCCGGTGACGTCCTTGCGGAACGCCGAGAGCGATTCACGGGCGATAATGCGCGCGCCGATTGCCGCCTGGATGGCGATCTTGAATTGCTGGCGCGGGATTAAATCTTTCAGACGTTCGCACATCTGGCGGCCGCGGCGTTCAGCCTGACTGCGGTGCACGATCATCGACAGCGCATCAACCGGCTCGGCATTCACCATGATCGCCATCTTCACCAGATCGCCTTCTTCGTAGCCGTCCAAAGTATAATCGAAACTGGCATAACCGGTGGAGATGGATTTTAACCGGTCATAGAAATCGAACACGATTTCATTCAACGGCAGGCGGTATTCCAGCATCACGCGTGACCCCGCATAGGTGAGGCCAACTTGGCGGCCGCGGCGTTCTTCGCACAATTTCAGCAACCCGCCGACGTAATCTTCCGGCACGAAAATCGTCGCTTTGATCCACGGCTCTTCAATGGTGGCAATCGCATTTTCGTCGGGCATGTCAGCCGGGTTATACAATTCTGTCAGTGACCCGTCGGAATGGTGGATGCGATACACAACACTTGGGGCGGTCGCAATCAAATCGAGATTAAACTCGCGGCTCAACCGTTCCTGAATGATCTCCATGTGCAACATGCCGAGGAACCCGCAGCGGAAACCAACGCCAAGAGCGGCAGACGTTTCCATCTCGTAATGGAAGCTGGCATCGTTCAGCGCCAGTTTGCCAAGCGATTCACGCAAATGTTCAAGATCGGAACTGTCAACCGGGAACAGCGAACAAAACACGACGGGAACCGACGGTTGAAATCCTTCCAGAATATCTTTTGTCGGGTTTTTCGCGTGGGTAATGGTATCGCCCACCTTGGTGCCTTTAATGTCTTTGAGACCGGCCGTAATAAAGCCGATTTCCCCCGGGCCCAATTCGTCGATCAAGGTTTGTTTCGGCGTAAACACGCCAACGCGGTCGACCAATGATTTGACGTTGGTGCCCATGAAAATAATCTGGTCGTCTTTTTTCAGCGTGCCTTCCATGACACGCACCAAAATGACGATGCCCAGATAGGGGTCGTACCAGCTATCAACCAGCAGTGCTTTAAGCGGTGCAGTCGCATCGGCCAAGGGCGGCGGCGGCAAACGCGTGACGATGGCTTCCAACAGGTCAGGTACGCCAAAACCGGTTTTGCCGGAGACTTCAATGGCGTCAGACGTGTCGAGGCCGATAACATCCTCGATTTGTTTCTTGATGCGATCCGGTTCGCTGGCCGGCAGATCGACCTTGTTGAGCACTGGAATGATCTCGTGGTTTTTATCCAAAGCCTGATAGACGTTGGCCAGGGTTTGCGCCTCAACCCCTTGCGTTGCGTCGACGATCAGCAACGAGCTTTCGCACGCCACCATCGACCGGCTGACTTCATAGGCGAAATCGACATGGCCCGGCGTGTCCATCACGTTGAGCTGGTAGGTCTTGCCGTCCTGCGCCAGGTAATTGAGGCGCACGGTCTGGGCCTTGATGGTGATGCCGCGCTCACGCTCGATGTCCATATTGTCGAGAACCTGCTCCTTCATCTCCCGCGCCTGCAAGCCACCGCACGTTTGAATGAGACGGTCGGCCAGCGTCGATTTCCCATGGTCAATATGGGCAATAATGGCAAAATTACGAATAAGGGATTGGTCTGTCATGATGGCCAAACCTTAATGCACAAGCAGGAAAACACAAGATAATAATGGAATCTTTATATAGATATGTTAATATCTCTTAAAACCAATATAAACGGAGTGACTAATGACCAAAAGATCTGAAAAACCAAAACAATGGATTCCAATCCTGTATAACAGTTTATCAAATCCGCTTAATGCTAAGTATATTCAAGATAACCCAAAATTATTTCCATTGTGGAAAAAAATCGCGGCGGCATACATAGCTCAATTGGTTACACCGCAAAATGTGAATGCAGATACTGTTAATCACAACTTGGAAGAATTACTTAAACCTGTTGCAATCGATGATCCTTTAAGTTTGAAAGGCAATGACGTTTCTTATAATATTCTCGGACAAAATGTAAAATTCAAGATTGATACAGGTGCTAAAATCAGCACACTTGATGCGACTGAAATCCAGTGGGATCGCGGAAATGACGCAGAAAAAGTGAACAAAGCTTGGGATTATAATAATGATAACTTTAAAGACCGTTCGACTCTTTTCTTAAAGCATCTGGCGGATTTGCCTGACGAGTACAAACAATTACAGTTTGGTTCAGTCAAGGGGTTCAAATTGATGTTGGATAAGGAAGGAAAAGAAAGCCAAGATATCCGAGATGAATTTGAAGTTGTTGGCGTATCGTGGCCAAAACGTTCTGGTGGAGAACGAGATAAAGAGCCACGCCCCGTTGTAAAAGTTGCAGTCGAGGGCAATGCACTAATTACGGATTTAAACTTGGCGCTTGTTCCGCGTCCAACTATGCTGCGCCGTGGTTTATATGGTCTTTTTGATATGCAAGAAAATCTTCAGAGTATTGTGATGGATGCAGACCGTGATATTACGATCGTGCCATTGAAAGACGTAAAGCCAACACAGCTTTCTAAAGCTCTCCGGGCTTAGATTGCTATGTATAAATGCACAAGTTAATATGGGGATATGACACACACCATCATTCCTAATTCTCTCAGTCCGCAAATCACCATGCGGGCTGAATTTGTTGCTGGCTTTGCAGCTGATCTTCCCCCATTAAACGACATCATCAATGCTGTTGCCATGCCGCAAGAGATTACTGCGGCAATCACTGCTGTTCATCGGCTGCAACGGGCTTACTTTGCAGCGAAAATTGGATTGCTGGGGAGTAATGATGTGCTGGCGGCAATCGATCATGCTGATTTCCCATTGTGGCATAATTATGCCGCCCTGCCAGCCTCTGACGCGCAGAAAGACATGCTGGCGAAATTGATGTATGAGGGCGATGTCAAACGCCGGACACCGATCTTGTTAAGTATCAGTGACTACAGCCGGGACATTGCCGAGCGTATTTTGGAACGGTGTATCGCTGAGGGTGACGCTGTCGATCTGTATGTGTCCGACCCGTTATTCCAGCGACGCCTGCTGACCCATGCGAGTGAAGAGCAGGCGATCCAGCTGGGCCAGTTGATCCTGGCGTTATACGAAAACCCAGATGCCCGCACGATCAGTTTGCGCATTGAACAGATCCAGCAAACATTTCCAGATCCGCCGGCTGCGGCCACTGTGCAACAGGCCTTTAATGCCGCCATCAATAATATGGCCGGCTTGTCACGCAGCCGGTTCTACACAGTGACCGTGTTGCCGACGCCCAGTGATGCGGCGTTGGATCAAATTTCTTATCCCGATTACATCGACTTGTTTTTCCGCATGTGTGACGTTGACTGGACAGCGGTAAGCGTGGCGCATCACGTGCTCATTGCGCAATTGGATATAGCCAAACACTTACGTTTTACGAATCATGACGGCACCGATGTCTCGATGAACATTGACGGCTTTACGTTTTGCAACTCCCTGGTGGCAAAAAACGTGCCGGGGTCGGAAGTGTTCAGCGCGCCGCATCGTGACAATGTTGAGGGCGTCGTCGTTGGCAAAGGCCGTTACCTGTTTGCCGGCAAGTTGATGGAAAATATCAGGCTGCGTTTTGAACACGGCCGCATTGTGGAATACAGCGCCGAAATCGGCCATGACGTCTTGACGCAGATGATCGAAACCGACGAAGACAGCCATTATGTCGGCGAGATCGGCATTGGCACCAACCCTGTCTTGCGCACCCATTTGGTCAACGGCTTGGTCGTCGAAAAAATCGGCGGGTCATTCCATCTGGCCATCGGCCACAGTTATAAATTCACCGATTATCTGGGCATACCGGTGATGGTCGATAACGGCAATAACAGTGCGATCCATGAGGATCTGACCTTTATGCTGTATGGCAAAAACGGCAAAATGTATGTTGACGATCAACTCATCATGGATGATGGCCGGTTCCTGGATCCACGCTTAGCGGTGTTGAACGGAATGCATTGATGATGGGCCGTAAATATCGCGCCCGATGAGAATGCGGCGGACATTGATCTTGCCTTGGCCAGTTGGTGCAATTTCATGCGCGAGCTTCGGACGGAATGGCAACGGGGCAATGCAAGGTCACGCGCAATAGATGCTGGCCAGTCTCATCATTACGGACGACTTCTAGAAAATCGCCGTCTTGGCACGGTTTATCGCGGTTTATACAGTATGTGATCGCCATCTGGCTCGCGGTGAATCCGTAACACACAACCAAATTCTTGAACTCACGCACTATGTGAGACTGATGCCGCAGCATAGTGCTTAGTTCGGGCCGCCGAACGGACTGTGTGAGGTGGTCATAAACGTGTAAGGCCGCTCACCGTTTGGCTCATCTGCTGGGATAATGCGGACAAATTTAGACGGATCACTGTTAGAGCCCATGACCTGCAAAACTAAAACATTTGACGTTTCATCATAACCTTCCGGTGCCAGAGAGGCATCGGGATGATGTTCTTGCATATACTCATGCAGATAGCCCATCATTTCGGGCGCCAACTTGGTCACAATGTTGACGACATTCTGGTTGTAGTGCGACATGATTTTTAACATGGGATCTTCTTTTTGCATTTTGTTTCTTGTTATAATATAATCATGTATTGCTAATAAAAGCAAGAATATTCTGTTATTTTTGATAAATCATTGCAAAAACATCAAAAATTGAAAATTACATACTGTTACCGTTGTTTTTTGATGGTTGATATACGGAATTTTGGATGGGAAAGCAAGGTTTAAGCACGGCCAATTTGTTATATTCAGTCAGATTTTTCAGCAATTGCGTTATTAAAATAAAAAATCCCGCTCTAAAACGCAAGATTTGATCACGACAGATGGTGCTGGAAATTTAACCGCTTTACGTTTGTTTAACCAGCTGTTTCTAACGTTGACAGTGATTTACTTTCCGTGTCCGGGCGATTACGCTTGGGATACAAATTGATCATTTAACCAACCGACCCTCGAGGACTTCATCACATGACGTGTTGCTCAACTAACGACGCCAATAAAGACGCCAAGCCTTGCTGCAAGGGCAAATCCTGCAAGACGACAACAATGGCCGCTATTGCCTTGCTGATCGCAGCCATTGGTGCCGGTGCTTATTGTTATACCGGCCGCGCTGATGCGGAAACCGCGAAAGCACCAGTTGCTGCTGCAAAAGCGGACGCCAAAGATAAGGGCCCTGTTCTGAGCAAAGCCGTTAAAGACGACACTGTTTATGCTGTCGTGAATGGCCAGAACATCACGGGCAAAGACGTGAATGTCGTGATCAAAACCCTGCCACCGCAAATTCAATCCTCCCCGGCCAGCCAGGTCTTGCCAATGCTGGTCAACCAGATGGCGAATGACCGTCTGGTCGATGAACTGGCGGCCAAAGACAATCTGGCTGACGATGCCAAAGTAAAAGAGCGTATGGCGGCTGTGCAAAAGCAGCTGGTGCGTGAGCGTTTTGTCGAGAAACAACTCGATGGCAAAACGACCGATGCTGCTTTGAAGAAAAAATACGAAGAGCTGCTGACAGCCAACCCGCCGCAACAGGAAGTCCATGCCCGTCACATTCTGGTGAAAGACGAACAGACTGCCAAGGATCTGATTGCAAAACTGGAAAAAGGCGAAGACTTTGCCAAGCTGGCGAAAGAAAACTCGATCGACCCATCGAAAGACAATGGCGGCGATCTGGGTTACTTCACCAAAACCATGATGGTCAAAGAATTCGGCGACGCCGCATTCGCGATGAAAAAAGGCGAATACACGAAAACGCCGGTGAAAACCCAATTCGGTTATCACATTATCAAGGTTGAAGATGTCCGCATGCAGGAAAAGCCTAAATTTGACACGGTTAAAGACCAGGTCAAAGGCCAGTTGAACCAGGATCTGATCCGTCAGATGATTGATGACCTGCGTCAGAAAAACAAAGTTGAAATCAAGCTGCCGGAATAATTCTGCACTGATTTGACAAGACTTTAAAAACCCGGTTCTGTTGAACCGGGTTTTTTCGTTTCAGGGTGACCATGACCATTTTTACACATATCGCTTTGCTGGATAGTGATAGCCGCTTGCTGTTGCACCGTGCAGGCGATAACGATGGCTGGTGTATGCCCTTTTGTCCGGCGGACGAAGCTGTTGCTGACACGCTGGTGTCTTATTTGCTGCGTGAATGGGCTGTGCAAACCTTTGCCAAAGCCCTGTTTCCACTGGCCTTTGCGTCACCTCACAATGATGTTGATCTGGTGTATGGTTGCCGCAACTGGGTTGGTTCCAACGGTTTGCAGCATATTGCAAGAGAAAACACCATGTGGATCAAGCCAGCACGTTTGTATGATGACACTATCAGCCCACGTTGCCGCGAATTGGCGCCAACGATGCTGACTTTATTGGGTGGAGGTTAGATGCTGCGTCTTGATCGTGATGTAACAGACTTACGGATGTTTTATCACAGCCGGTTGGGGCGGTGGGTGACGCGGCGGTTAAACCGGTTGTTACGCCATCTCTGGCCGGATATGCAAGGGCGCCGTGTTTTAGGTTTGGGTTACGCCGTGCCGTATCTGCCGGCCTGGATGCAGGATTCGGCCAGCCCAAAAACCGCTCAGACACAATTTTTCGCTGTGATGCCAGCCTCGCAAGGTGTTGTACGCTGGCCACCACATGGCACGTGTCAAACCGTGCTGACCGAAGATCATATTTTGCCGTTTGCCGATGAGAGTGTTGACCGCATTATCATGGCACACGAACTGGAGAATACGGACCATCTCAGCCCGTTGCTCAGCGAATGCTGGCGTGTCTTGAAACCGGAGGGCCGGTTGCTGGTGTTGGCGCCAAACCGTTTGGGCTTATGGGTCCGCTCTGATCTCACGCCGTTTGGCTATGGCCGTGCGTTCAGCAGTCACCAATTGCGCAAACTGCTGCAAAGTCATCGTTTTGTCTGGGAACAGCGGCAATACGCCTTGTTCATGCCCCCCAGCCAGAAACATATCTGGCTGTCGATGAGCTTGATTTTAGAATGGATGGGGAAACGGCTGTTCCCGCAATTGGGTGGCTTGATCATCGCTGAAGCCAGCAAACAGATTTACAATCTCGTGCCGCCATTGCCCAAACCGAATGCGCCGGTCACGGTTTTGAAACCGCTCTTGGCAGGTGATTTCTCGCCAAGTCCGGCGAGATAAACAAACAACAAAAAAGCGCCGCAATGGCGGCGCTGATTCTTTGAAAGTCTGAAAAGCGATTAGGCTTTGGCCGGCGTCACGATCATGATGATCTGGCGGCCTTCGGCTTTGGGTTCCAGTTCCATTTTGATCTTGTCAGCCAAGGCTTCTTTGACGCGGTTGAGGAGTTTAATCCCCAGATCCTGGTGGGCCATTTCACGGCCGCGAAAACGCAAGGTGAATTTGACTTTGTCGCCTTCGTCCAAAAACCGTTGTGCCGCTTTGAGTTTGACCTCGAGATCATGGTCATCGATGCCTGGACGCAATTTGAGCTCTTTGATCTCAATGACCTTTTGCTTTTTGCGCGCTTCGGCTTTTTTCTTTTGCTCCTGATAGCGGAACTTGCCGTAGTCTAAAATCTTGCAGACGGGCGGATCGGCATTTGGCGAAATTTCGACCAGATCCAGAGCGGATTCTTCGGCTTTAAACAACGCTTCGCGAATCGTGACGATTCCCAGCATTTCACCATCTTCGTCAATCAAGCGCACACGCGGCACTCGGATTGCATCGTTAATACGGACGTCGTCTTCGCGGCTAATGGCCAAATCTCCTGGAATCATTAAAACAGAACACACAGTCTAGGCGCGAAACATTAACAAAACAAGGCTTTGCGCGCATGTTTATAAATGGACTAGCCATTGTTGAGACGTGCTAAAAAAGGTAAGTGGGGTTCAGCAAACAAAACGATCTTTGTGCTGGCCGCTGTATGGGCCACGTTTTGCCAGTAAGCGTTTTGTTCGGCCTCTGGTCTGTTCTGTATGGTCTTCAAAGCCGCTAAACCAGCGTCGATGATATTGTCTGTCAGCACCAGATAGCGTGTCTGGCCAAAAGGAGTGTTGGCAATGTCAGTCATGGTTATATCCCGATGGTTGTAACCCTATAATGTTTCACATATCGTTTTTGTCAAGGTCTTCTTGGCCCTAGAATCGGGTTATCTTTACCCATTTTGCAAAGTCAAACTGTCAAGCGATTTATTTGCAAAAACGGGCAAAATACTTGCCCTGTACGCGTGCACAACCAAGCCGTTGAATTGGCGGCAATTAACCAAAGTTAAGGATACATCTGGCGGTATGAAGGTCTAAAACTACTATATCTTGTGGTTGCAGGAAAAATCCGAATCCGCGTAAGGTTTGTCTTACGGGCCGAGCCCGGATCCCCAAAATCGATGAAACTAAACGTTCATCACTCCTTGCGCAGAGGTGTCCGTGCTCGCCCCTTCCAGCTTTTATCCAGCGCTGCGCGCGCCTGAAACGGTCCCCATTTGGTGGACATCGTTGCAACAGGCCTTTCGCACCAAGTGGGGCGAAACACTTTACCGTCAATGGCTGCAAGATGTCACGCTGATCAATTGGCAAGAGCCGACCCTGACATTAGCCTGCCCCCACAAACTGACCCGCGAATGGCTGGATGCCCAAAGTAATAAAACGTTGCTGGCAGTGGTTCAGCGCGTCCTGCCCCTGTGCGCGCACATCGTTCTGATCGAGGCTAAGGCGGCTGAAAGCGAAATGCCCAGTGTTCCACTGACCGGGCCAAGCCTGTTTTTGCAGGATTTGCTGGAAGCAAGCGCGGCACCGCCGATAGCTGTCGTGCCAACCTTGAATCTTGAGCCACGCTACACCTTTGACAGCTTTATCGTCGATCAATCGAATGAGCTGGCCTATGCCGCGTGCCAACGTGTCGCCCAAAGTGCCGATCCGGTGTTCAATCCGCTTTTTATTCACGGCGGCGTGGGTCTGGGGAAAACGCACCTGTTGCATGCCTTGGGCTGGGGCATTCGTCGGCATCACCCCGATAAAACCGTCCTCTATTTATCAGCCGAGCAATTCATGTACCGTTTTGTGCGCGCCTTGCGGGATAAAGACATGATGAGCTTTAAGGATCAGTGCCGCAATGTCGATGTCTTGATGATCGACGACATGCAGTTTATCGCCGGCAAGGAATCGACCCAGGAAGAATTTTTCCACACCTTCAACGCCCTGATCGACCAGCGCAAGCAGATCATCCTTTCCGCCGACAAAAGCCCGACCAACATGCACGGCATCGACGCACGCCTCCGCTCGCGCCTCGGTTGGGGGCTGGTCGTCGATATTCACCCCAGCACGTATGAATTGCGCCTCGGCATCCTGCAGGCAAAAGCGGCTGCGACGAATATTTGTGTCCCAAGCAACGTGCTGGATTACTTGGCGCGCCATATCACCAGCAATATCCGTGAAGTTGAAGGGGCGTTGCACCGTCTGCTGGCGCATGCCGAGTTGATCGGCCGCCCGATTACGCTGGAGACCGCCAAAGACGTACTGCCCGATTTGCTGCATGGCGCGCGTCGCAAGATCACCGTCGAACAAATTCAGGATACCGTTGCCGCGCATTTTAAACTGGATACTGTCGAATTGCTGTCAGTCAAACGTGATCGGCATCTGGCCCGCCCGCGGCAAATTGCCATGTCATTGGCCAAACAACTCACGACTCTGTCGTTGCCCGATCTGGGCCGCGCCTTTGGTGGACGGGATCACACCACCGTGCTGCACGCCGTGCGCAAAGTCGAGGAACTGCGCCAGGCTGACCGCGATTTTGCCAGTGTGCTGGATCATTTGTCGCAGACCTTGCGGTTTGGTGGCTAACACACATTCACGCTTTGCAAAGAATTGCGGTCTATATAAGATGGCAACACATCTTTGACATGGAGCTTCTGTTATGACGAACGCACGCAAAAAAATCGCCCTCATTGGTGCTGGCCAGATCGGTGGCACGTTGGCCTTATTGGCGGGTCAGAAACAATTGGGCGACGTCGTCCTGATCGACATCAACGAAGGCACCGCCAAGGGCAAGGCGTTGGATCTGGCGCAGTTGTCGCCGGTTGCGAAATTTGATACGGCTTACAGCGGGGGCGCGGATTATGCGCTGATCAAAGACGCTGATGTCGTCATCGTCACCGCCGGCGTGCCGCGCAAGCCGGGCATGTCCCGCGACGATCTGATCGGCATCAACAAGGGCGTGATCAAAGCCGCCGGCGAGCAGATCAAAACATACGCGCCAAACGCGTTCGTGATCGTCGTCACCAACCCGCTCGACGTGATGGTCGGCGTCATGCAGCAGGTCACCGGGTTTAAACCCGAAAAAGTCGTCGGCATGGCCGGTGTGTTGGACAGCGCGCGTTTTCGCCTGTTCCTGGCCGAAGAATTCAACGTCTCGGTCGATGACGTCAGCGCGTTCGTCTTGGGCGGCCATGGCGATACAATGGTGCCGCTGGTGCGCTATTCAACCGTGGCCGGTATTCCGTTACCAGACTTGATCGCCATGGGTTGGTCAACGCAAGAGAAGATCGACGCCATCGTCAAACGCACCGCCAATGGCGGCGGCGAAATCGTGCAATTGCTGGGCAACGGTTCAGCCTTTTATGCGCCGGCGATTTCGGCCATCGCGATGGCGGAAAGTTATCTGCTGGACCGCAAGCGCTTAATACCTTGTGCCGCTTATCTGAACGGTGAATATGGTGTCACTGGCCTGTATATCGGTGTGCCCGTGGTGATTGGCAAAAACGGTGTCGAAAAAATCGTCGAGATCAAGCTGAACAGCACCGAGCAAGCGATGTTCGACGCCTCGGTCAAAGCTGTGAAAGACCTGGTTGCCGTCGCCGACGCGATTTAAACCTTATTTCCTGCACTCCGGCCGCTTGCACAAGCGGCCGGGCCTTGCTATAAAACCCTTCTGTTTCCGGTCATTTCCTATAAATGGCTCGACGATGGATCGTTGGCGCAGCGGTAGCGCGTTCCCTTGACATGGGAGCGTCTATTAGACGCTAAATCACTGAATACTATAGGCAATTAGCTCAGGGGTTAGAGCGCCTCGTTGACATCGAGGAGGTCGGCGGTTCAATTCCGCCATTGCCTACCAAAATACTGATAATAAACATTATTATTCCACATTTTGTGTTCGCGCATGGACTAACGCACAGTTTTTGAACGGAAACGCATTTAGGTACTTGATGCCCTGATATATTACGTTTTTTTCACTTGCGCTTTATGCAAGGCCTGTGCAAGATTTGTGCATGAAACAAAAACAAAAAAATAATGATCTTGCGGTTAAACTTGATGATCGTATCCATCTTAAACGTGATGCTGTGGGCGCGATCTGGCACTATTATTTCAGATTGGCGGGCAAACAATATCGCAGCACGACAAAAACGGCTGATCTGCACAAAGCAACAAGCATTGCACGACAAGCTTATGCTGATTTGGATTATCGCTTGCGCAACGGCGAGACGCTTGAGACTGTCTCGTTTAAAAAGCTTGTCAAAAAGTATCTTGAAAGCATTGCCGGCAAAACAGCTAACAAGATCAAGGGTGACACAGGTTTGATCAATAGACGTTTTATGGCGTACTTCGGTAAACTGGACGATGTCTCAAAGATCAATAAAGGAATGCTGAATAATTATGTGATCTGGCGCCGTGATATCGTTAAACAAAAGGTCACAAACTCATCACTCAACCGTGAAGGCAGTGTGCTCAATCAGATTTTACGAATGGGCTATGAGCATGGCTGGATCAAGCAGCAGTTAAAGCTTGGCAACGAATCAGCAAAATATGAGTATAACAGGCGCGAAGACTTCAAGGATGCCGAACTGAATAAGCTACTAAAGACATCTGAACAGCGCATTGAGGAGTACAGAAGCGATAAATTATCAAAACAGGAACGTGGACGGCTGACAAATAAATTATGGGAGCGGCAGCTGCTACATGACATGATTATTCTGTTGCTTAATACAGGCATGCGCGTTGATGAGAGCAAAACCGTGACTTGGGGAAATGTCGATCTGGACGCACACGAGATCAAGCTGAAAAAAGCTGGCAAAAAGAATGAACAGCGCCCGGTGATTGTAAAGTCAGAGGGTATCGCAGCACTGAAGCGTCTCAAAGCAAGACGGGAAGAGTGGTGTAAAAATAAGGGTAAAACATTCTCGGAGAAAGACTATGTGCAAGCAATGCCAAATGGAGAGCGTGTCGGTGATTTGCGTGGTGGTTTTAATGGATTGTTGGGTGAAGCAGGTCTGGAATACGAATCAAAGACAGAAAAGCATGTCTTAACGTCATTACGCTATACATATGCAACGCGTATGCTCAAAGCGGCAAAAATTACAGTTGATCAATTAGCGACACAAATGGGTACATCGCCAGCAATGATCAAAAAACATTATGGTCATGTGACGGCGCGTGATTATAAGAATATTATCTTGGATGCAAACAAGAAAGTGCCTCATCCTGATTTTTGGAAGATGGTTGATGAATCAGATTTGGTAAGGTGAATTCAAATATCACTCTAAGACGGTTTTGGTTTCAATGAATACTTGTTTTTGCGCGACGTGGTCAATGACTTTTGCTTTAATGATATAGATACCTGATGGATCGCTTGGATCAAAGTTTACACCAGATATATACTCTGTCGTGAAGTTAGAAAAACGAAGTGGTAATTGTCGTTTTAGACCATCAAGGTTATCTTCAGCGAAATAAATAGTTCCGTCAGGTTTTAGAACTTTAATATCAAAGGTCACATTAGCGCGGTAACTATCATCGAGCTGCATGCCGCATAATAATATATGAAACAATACATCTTCACCACGTTTTGCGGTGAATTTTGTTTTAACGTGTGGAGCAATATTTGAAGGTTTTTTGATTTCTTCAAGTAGATTTGAGTCAACAGGCGTGATCTTCGCTGAAAATTCACCGTCGTAAACTTCATAGCGAAAATTTTCTTTTCTTTTATTAAATTCATTCACTACAGCAGATAATAAAGCTTTTTTATCGTCTGTCGTGACAGCATAATATTTGAGTAATAGTCGTTCTACTTCCGCATACTGAAGCATATTGCTTATAAGTGAAAATTCGATTGCAGAATTGACAACGTTATCTTCAGCTTTAGCAGAATCGGGAATAAATTTTGAAATTAACTCTTTTATGAACTTTGAGTCCTTTGATGCATAGTAATTTTTCCAAAGTGTATCGATTTCTTCTGCACGTTTCATAATTGGTGGCGTATATGGTTCAGAAGAGCAAGTTTGTGCGTTAATTGAAAATAAGAATAAAATGGACAAAAACGTTAAAAAGTATTTTTTCATTATTATTTTCTTTCAATATAATAAACAAAGATAGTAGCATATTATCTATATTATACAACTAATATTACGCATCTTCAACGTCTTACAATACTGATCACCTGAACATTGGATAAATTGCGTGCGATTGGAGAGTTCAGTTACCTATAGTACATTATTGACGCTATTGGTTGGATAGTTTTCGGTTTTAAGCACAGTTGCTATTCTAGCTTGTATCATAATGCAACAGATAGTAACATTTAAGACAAAGCTTTTAACAAGGTTTAGCAACATAAAATGAACAAGCTGCTCAACATTTTCACTTGGCATGGACGCGTAAGTAAAGCAGGTTTTGCCAAGACAAGACTGGTTTTAACAGTCTTAATTTTTACAATTGTTATTACTGGGACGGACTGGTTAAAAATAATGATGGGCACAACAGAAAAAATAGATTTCAAGGCTGGAATTCCTGTCCATATTATGGTTCTGAATGTAATACTCGTCTATATTGGAATATGTAGTGCTGTGAAACGATGTCATGATCTTGATGAATCTTGGCGTTTTATTTTTAAAAGTGGTTCAAGAAAAGTGATGCATACACAAGACGGCACGCTTGGTGCAAATAAATATGGAAGTTTATAAATTAGCACATCGGTAAAGCACAGGTTAATTTCTGATGACCTTTATCAACTCATCACAATACTGATCACATGCATATTGAATAAGCTGTGTGCGATTGGAAAATTCCGTCTGCGGTAACACATTATCAATGTAATCGACAGTAGATGCCTTCAGTTTAAGCGTTCTCATCTTTTAGAGTTTGAAAATTAATTTTAATGATTAAGCGATTTCATATCGGTTTAAGTGCAAGGGTCTTTAGGCTGATCCGATTTTATCTTTTTCTGCAACAAGGATATCAACTAATTGAAAGCAATATCGATCACAAGCATATTGGATAAATTGTGTGCGGTTTGAGAATTCTGTATGCGGCAAGACGTAATCGATGTAACTAACAAGGTCTGATGTTAATCTTAGCGAAATGAGCTTTTTTGGTTGGTAATTGTTCATGGTTTTAACTTTCAAATAAGAGTGTTTGGTAGATATGTGAGAATTGCAGAAACGACAGAGACAAGCAGCATGATATTGTTATGGTGCTGGCATGTCTCTGTCGTTTCTGCGTTCATGTCACGTTTGATCGTTAATTTTGAAGTCATGATGATTGTTTCTTAGGAGAGAGTGTTGTTGTATTGTTATTTAGTATGTAAATAAAAGAATATCTTACGACGCATATGATTCAAATTTTACTTGACATAGTATTTTTTATTATTATGATTATTATAAATCAGAATAGGGAGTAGAAAATGGCATTTCAGCCGTATAAGCTTATATCGTATGATCATGAGCATGAACACGTAAACGGAACATATTGCACTCATTATGCATCTGATACTGGTTATAAAACTAATATTCTTAATGTACAAACTGGGGAAAGTGAATTCATTGAGCAACGAAATACAAACGGTTCACTTCTACATAGCCATGAGCTATTGGATGGGAATCGCAACGGGAAATCGATTCAACTTAATGTAGATGGCTCTCGTACAATATCTGTTTATCGTGAAGATCAACTTCATGGTCCTCAAGTGGATTACAATGCAAATAACGATATTATAGCTGTTAAAATGTTCATGTACGATAAAAATATTAGTTCTGCAGCACATCTTTTTATTGAATTCTCTGCATGGAAATTAATCATGGAAGCACAAAAAGAGCAAAATAGCGATAAAATACAAGCTGTGCGTATAGCGTTTGGTTTATAAGATTATGCGATGAATTTCGTCAAATGCTGCTATCGTTAAATAGAATTTGAATATTGATCTTAAGTTTCGAACTATTGGTTTGAGCAGTGCTTACACCGTTGCGGCAGCTTTGTTTTTCATGCGCAATACATGCATTTTTGAAAAATATCTGTTGATTTAATAATGTTTATTTCTATAATGGACATAATATAAGAGAAGGACTTCAAAATGACAGACGATGATTTTTCTAAATACAAATATATACATGAACGCGTGAATGAAATATTTTACGTATCGTATTCGTCAAAACATGGTTACGAAACACATATTTATAATAAACAAGCTAAGTATGAAGAGTTTATCGAGCATCGAGATAGTTCAGGCATATTTAGAAGTAGTATGGAAATGCGCAATGCAAAGCGCGACGGGGAAACGATTTTCGTAAATGCAGATGGTTCGAGTGTGGTGAAAAATTATCGTCAAAATAAATTAAACGGCGTTCAAAAGCGTCTTGATGAAAATGGTAATCTTACGAATGTAAGGCTGTTCATGGATGGAAAAGATGTGACTGTAATGGGTGAAATGATTATTGATTTTGCAAAAACGAAATCGCTCATGGAAGAGCAAAAAAATATGAGAGCTATCAACTACAAAATGTAGGTCAGGTATTTGAGTTGTAAAATCATTCAGTGCTTTCAGTTAATTGTTAAAATTGCAAAATGACTTCAGGTTTTAAGATGTGGATCTTGAGTTTCGAACTGTTGATTTAAGCAATGTAAAGATGGTTGCAGCAGCTGTACTGTTAAGACGTGATTCATGGATAGTTTCATTTGTCAGCAACAGCACGAAATCAATCAGCTTTGAAATTCTATCACAAGCAAGGGTGGATAGGCGATGCAATTCAAGACAAGGACGGCTTTATCACAATGAGCAAAACTTTATTGGATGAAGCTGTAGAACTATAAGCACACTACTTTAAGACAGTATTTGGATAATCTAATTTTACTAATTCAGCTTCTAAACTGGCAAGATAAAACTCACATGCATGTTGGATAAGCTGCGTGCGATTAGAAAAATCTGTTAACGGGAGTTTGGATTGAATATGCGCTAAAAGTGGAACATTCAGTCTAACCGAAATGATCTGTTTCTTCTGTTTGATTTTCATGTCATGCTTTCAAAAATGGTTTATGCGGTATAGGAGAAATCTATAATCTAAAATGAACTGCAACTTAAATATTATATTTTGTCATCTGATCATTTACACAATGGATAACAGATACGTATCTATTTATGTGGACAGCTAATTTATGAATGCAATAGGCGGTAAATCTTTCAGTAATTTTGCTCTGTTTGTCTGGTAATGAGCAATCTCTAAGCGAGTGCCTTGTATTCGTTCTGGTTTGTTTCGCGTGTTGATCATAAAGTCGTCAAAAGTGACTAATGGATTATTGATGAAACTCTTGGTGATATAATTGGACACTTTATAAATTTCATCAGAGTTTTGTGGAAGTTCAACAATATGACACTTTCTGATCTTTAAAGTCTTATCTGGCTTTGGTTTCTTCTTTTTTATATCGAAATATATTTGTTCTGGCGAATCTTTAGGGAGAAATGGATTGGTGTATGGCACGTCTTTAGGCACTATTTGCGCTTTGTGATATGGTTTTAAGATATTATCTTTGAGATAAAAGTGATCTTTCTCTAAATTATCAAGTGCTTCAACGGGTAATAGAATGATATTCTCAACGCATCTTTCGATAAATCTATCTCTTTTCTCTTGGTGTATTAACATGAAGCCATGATAATGAAGCATCGGTTCATATTCTGGGATATCGAAGAAGATAGGTCGTAAAGCAGTCTCACGACGATTTGATAGTAATTCACGAGTGACTTTGTTTTGAAAGAATCTCATGAACTCATCATATGCTTCGCGCTTCGCATTCTGCTTTGTGAATGTCACTGTAACAAAGAATGGACAGTAATCTTGTCGATCAAAGATTAGCTGCGGCAATGTCTTTCTAAGTTCATATTTGAAATTATTTTCAATTGAATAGTTCGTCGTTTTCTGACGTTTTATTTTTTGATCGATATTTAAATCTTTAATGAGCACCTTTAGTTTTTTCGTTTGTTGACTGATTTTCATCAATTCGAGTTTCAGATGTTTCTTTTCAACTTTGTCGTTAATGTTTAGTCTCTGCTGTTTCAGTCGTTCTTTTTGTTGATTCAGTGACTTTAAATGATCTTTGAGTTGATCTAATTCAGTTGTTAGCATTGTTATCAGTTCTTTCAAATATTAATTGTTTAAATTTAGAGTGCAGTTCACAAGCGCCTCAATATTGGATTGTTGTCGGCGGTTGCAAGATTATGGATGTGTGGTTGCGATGCGTCTGCTTGGCGGACAGCATCAACTGGTACACAATTGGGTTTATACAACGGGCTTATCAGCTGGAATGGTGCTTATTGCTGCTGTATGACGTTCTTATTTATAAAAATTCAGTTTGGTCAACCCCCGATATTGAGTCCAGGTTTTAAGTTACAGTTTGGAGCAGCTGCAGCATCATGGCGGGGGCTGGAGCGTAAGCGGAAGCCCCTGCCATGATGCAAGCATGCGTTCTGGCCAGTGGAGCGGGTGGCCTATAGCCCAGCGACGTGTGCGGGCGGATATGGTTGTAATGATGCCGCCACTGCTCCAAGATCACCTGGGCTTCTTTCAGCGTGTAAAACGTCTCCGCATTCAGGCATTCGTCCCGCAGCCTTGCGTTGAAGCTCTCATTATAACCATTCTCCCACGGGCTGCCTGGCTCGATATACAGTGTTTTGACGTGTAGCTTTGGTAGCCAGTCCTTGATCGATCTGGCCGTAAACTCCGACCCGTTATCCGAACGGATATGATCAGGAATGCCTTTGCTCACAAACAGATCCGTCAGCACAGCCATGATGTCATCCGCCTTCAAGCTGTAACCCGTCCGCAAAGCCAGGCATTCCCGCGTGTACTCATCGATCACCGTCAGTGTGCGGATCTTGGTGCCGTCCTTGAGCCGGTCCGCTACAAAGTCATACGCCCACACATGGTTCTGCCAACACGGTCTAAGTCGGATGCATGAACCGTCATTCAGATAGAGACGACCTTTCTTCTTATGCCGTTGCGGTACCTTCAGCCCCTCTCGCCGCCAGATGCGCTCCACACGTTTGTGATTAACCACCCAGCCTTGAACCCGCAGCAACGCCGTGATGCGTTTGTAACCGTAACGACCATAACGCGCCGCAAGTTTTATAATGTCCGCCGTCAGCGCTTCTTCGTCACGCGCTCGCTTAAGAGGCCTGCGCTGCAAGCCGCGGCTCTGCCCCAACGCCTTGCACGCCCGTCGTTCCGTAATTCCCAGCTTCTGCTGCACATAAACCACAGCCTCCCGGCGACGCTCAGGACTGGTTAGAACTTTCCCGTCGATACTTCCTTCAAAATCAGATTATCCAAAGTCAGGTCGGCGACAGCACGTTTCAGCCGCCCATTCTCTATCTCAAGATCCTTCAAGCGCCGCGCCTGATCCACACCCAGACCGCCGTATTCTTTCCGCCAGCGGTAATACGTATTCCCCGTCACAGCCAACGCACGCAACACATCTTCCATCCGCTTGCCCTGGCCAATCATCACCTCAGCCTGCCGCAAATAGCCTATAATCTGCTCCGCCGTAAACCTCCGCCGTGACATGCAAAACCCTCCCGCTAGATGTCCACATCATACCAAGAATAACTCTCGGCTTGGACTCATTTATAGGGGGCGGACCAATTAGAGACATGTAATCATTGGCGCAGCACAAATCGTTATAGATGACGCAGCGTTACATCAAGATGGATGTGGAAGCGCAGAAACGGGTTGTGCAGTTGATATGATGTTAATGAAAATTTATGTTGACATAAATATAGCACGAGTGTATCTTTGCATTTTGCAACTTATACGGTGATAGAAATGTCTGAACTCAAGAAAAGCGTTGGCAATTATTTGTTGGGATTTGTTTTCGGAACGGCAGCGACCTATTTAACAATGAAAGACAACTGCACCGATGCGGTTCAGAATCTAAATCTTAATTCTCAACCTATCATCGAACAGCACTGCACTATTGATCGTAGTAGCAAACCGATTAATTGTGATTCAGATAGTGCAGTTTACAAATTCGCATCAGATAAATTTAAAATGAAATAGCGTTTTCGATTGAGGATGATAGTCTCTGAACATGCATAATTTGTCAAATGCTAAAAATATTGAAGCTGCTGTCGATATGGCGACAAACATGTATCTGGATAATGTCGGTGATGCTGTTGGGCGACTGGAATGGTTCGGATATGTGCGTGTCTATTTTATTGAGTACAAATCAAATAACTGTAAATGAATTATTTGCGTTCTTATTATAAGATTTAGACACTTAAATATAAATTCTCTGCGTGTTATAGCTAAACTAAGGACATCTAATGATTGATTCTTCTCAATTTTTAGAACAGCTTAAAAAGCGACCAATCGCTGCGTCTGTGGGAGGACTGATCTTATTTATTGTGATTTATGTAGGTCTCAATGCCCGTTTATTCGGTGAGGGTGTCAATGAAGGCTTCCTTGAAAAAGCTAATGAAGCTGGAGCTGCCGCAATAAATGCAAGAGTGCCAATTAAAATGGATGACGTCACATCTCTGATTTCGGCAAAGGCCAAAAGTGACGGTCTTCTATACAATTACAAGACAACATTGGCGAAAGACGAAATTGATGGCGATGTTGAAAAAGTACTTAAGCCAGATACAGTTGAAGCGGTTTGTAAAGATACCAATGCTCGCAAACTTCTTAATATGGGTGATACATACTACTACAGTTATGCTGATAAGAACGATGTAAGCTTAGGTGAATTCAAGATAATTAAAGCAGACTGTAAATAGTTAATTTTATCTGAAACGCTTTATTTAATTTTAGCTTAGATGGGAATATCATGCGGTATGTCATTATATGGAGCGGATTAGGTTTTCTCGTTCCGGTAATATTTTTTGGCATGACATTCGCAATCAACATAGCTATTGCAATGATATTTTCAGAAAGCTCATTTATAAAAAACAATGGCTGGATTTTTCTGTTTGCGCCCATTTTGGCGAGTATCGCCATTACATTTTGTGCTCGTCACCTGCATAATAAGGATGAGGGTACGGCAATTATCGTGGAAGAAACTGGTGAGCGTGTTGTCTTAAAACAAAAACACACGTTTTTCTTTGTGCCCATGTTGTACTGTGGGTATTTCTTGACGGTTGCAATGACGTTTTTATTTTTGTACAAAGCTTTTACAATGGGTGTAAACTAATTTAGTTTGCTATGCGCAGCAACTTTGGCTATAAAGGCTTTTGAATGACCGAGATAAAAGATGACGGTGATGATGCTTCAAAAATACCAAGTTGGTGGCGGGTAATATACTTTATTATTACTTTCGCAATGTATTATTTATGGTATGAACAATGGCACACTGCACTGACAGAAGGATTTTACTATCAAAAAGCTAGTATTTTAATACCCGCTATAGCTCTTATATTCACTTATCTATCAATTTATCAACAAGACGCTCAAGATCTGCGCAATAGATCAAAACACTTACGATCGTCATCAGATCAAACCATGATAACCCCATTGCCAAAAAAATATATAGTTCTTGTGGCTGTTAGTTTTATGATTGGTCTCTTGAACTTATTTTTAATCAGTCGTTGATTTGATTGATCAATATATTTTTATTGGCTTAGCAACTATCGTCAAACAGGAGATTCACTTGTCGGAGAACACCAAACTCACTTTTAATACAAAGCTGTTTTTGAAAGATTTTGCTATCATTCTATTGTTCGTCGTCATTTGGTCGGCAGCTGTTGGATTTTTAATGAAAGCAGAGGGTATGCCGCCGCAAATGGTTAGCCCGGCTGTCATTCCTGCAGTCGTTGTTGTTGGTTTTGTAACAAAATACAGGATTCACAAAAAACGTTACGAAGTAAAAAATGAATCGCAATAAACTACAAAGTAATATTTATTGCATCATGAATGTTTTAACATTCAATTGCAGCTTGTAGATCGTTCGATAATCCCAATAATCTTAGCAGTAATCATCAATATAACAACAATCGAGAAGGCACTGACAACGTATTGAGTGATAGTGAATAGTATCGCAAACATTTTGCTCGATTGTCTGGCGTTCATGATGTTCGAGTTGATGCATGCGATTGCGTATACAACGGCGGCATAAATTACATAGTCATAATTAATGACGGCTTTGAGGTTTGATGCAAAGGTATTAGCTGCAAACAAGAAACATGCGACATTTAAGATGCGCAAATTTGCGCACAAAGTTCGGCTCTAATGCTTCAGATCATCATAGAAGTTCTCATGCGGGCCGATTGAGACAAACGTCAAAATGATCTGGTCAGCATCAAAGCTGTAGCCGATTAGCGTCAACTGGTTAATAATTTTAGGGGCTGGTATAGATTAGGATCTAATTTATGCTGGTGTGATGGGATTAAATCGTTGTAAATTATCGCATAAAATTCAGTTAAAGCTGCTGGAGATGTTCGTCGGCCAGGTAACGGCCCGAACAGCTGCTGATCTGGTCGGTATCAACTATCATACGGCCCACTTGTTTTATCATAAATTGCGTGTCCTGATCAGCGATAAAATGATCGATGAAGAGCCATTCGACGGCGAGATTGAGCTTGACGAGAGTTACTTTGGCGGTGTCCGAAAGGGCAAGCGAGGCCGAGGTGCTGCCGGCAAGGTTCCTGTTTTCGGCCTGCTCAAGCGGGGTGGTAAAGTCTATGCCGCCATGGTCGACGATACAAAAAGCCGGACGCTCATGCCGGTTATACGCCGTAAAATCCAGCCTGATAGCATCGTCTACACGGACAGCTATCGTTCGTATAACGTGCTAGATGTCTCTGAGTTTAAACATTATCGCATCAATCACAGCGAACTGTTCGCTGATAAAACTAATCACATCAATGGGATTGAAAACTTCTGGAATCAATCAAAACGAGTTTTGCGCAAATACAACGGCATCCCGAAACAGAACTTCGCTTACTTCCTTCAGGAATGTGTCTTCCGCTTCAATTACGGCTCACCCAAAAGCCAGCTGACAACTCTCAAGCTATGGGCTAAACTCAGCTAATCTATACCAGCCCCTAATATTAAATTTATGAACACGCAGCCACGCCAGATCGCCTTTCTTTTGCTCGCCAAGCAACGGGTTGGCGATGATCTTCTTCAACGCATCGTTGATTTGAGCGCGTTGATTGGCATGCAGTTTCTTGTAGGTTTTTTTAAACTTATTCGCTTGAATGACTTGCATCGTTAGTCTTCAAAGACAAACGGTGTCACTTGGCCGTTGGCGATCTCGGCTTGGGCTTCAAGCGCATCTTTGATAAATGACATTGGCAGATCAGGATTGTCTTCAGACATCTTGCCAAGCATGTAATAATATTCGATCTGTTTCGGCACAGAGCGTTTTTGAACAGCCGCAAGGGTCTTGGCGTCTTGGACAAGATGATCAGATAATCTGACAGTTGTGGGCATGCTGTTCTCCTGATACACTATCAGTATACAACAAAAAGCGACAATACGCAACAATTAATTGCATATGATGGCGATCTGATATGTGCAGGAAACGTGCAGAAATATTTTGTGCAAGTTTTACGTCAAAATATCAATTCATTATCAGTTATTTATATACATTTATAGGAATTCTGTCCCCTTGACATGGGAGAGGTCACAAGTTCAAATCTTGTACGATCCACCACTTTTCTGACACGCCTTGGCTGGATCATCACACCAACGAAAACGGTCAAGCGTCATGGCAAATGATTTTATCACGAAATACATCACACCCCTCAAAGCCGAAGTCAAAATCCTGCTGGTCATTTTTGCGATTGTGTTTGTTGTCGCTTTGTTTGATCAACGGCTGGCGACTTACGCCGGGCGTTTGATCTTTGGCGTCATCGCCTTTTTCAGCCTGCGCCAAGCGTTGAAGGGCCGCAAACTTTCTGTGTTCCTAGGCGAGCTGGCCCAAACGACCGAGGGCCGCATGCGTTTGTGGATGGCGGTCATCCTCTTCGCCGGTGCCGGGCTGTTCTTTATTTCCTTTACGTATATTTTCTGGATGAACCCGCGCGAGATTGCTAACGGCAACGTTTTCCGCTTTCGCCTCATCGTTATTCCGGTCGGTTTGATTTTCTTGTATCTGTCTTATCGTGTTCGGCAAATCCTGAAGCGTGACCGCGTGTAGTATAAAGGAAATAACAATATAAATATTTTTAAGGAAATGATTGCAATGATGCGTCTTTGCCTTTTTTATAATATATGTATTTTGATACGTTTTCAGCTACTCTTGCTGAGTTGCGGAGACCGTTTTCCCGGCCAGACATGAGTTCGATTGTTAGGTCCAGGGGCCTTAGCATTGATGCGGTATTGTCGTGAAATGCGGTGAATGCAGGATTTTCAGCGGGTGGGAACATTTTAACATAGCTACCGTTTTCGTCCTGAGTGAGAAACATTTGCTTTAATCCCGTGGCAGGATCCGTGATGTTTGCGATCCATTTTTTCGCTATGCCTTTTAAATACTGGTGGGTCTCCTGCGCAACATCGGTATACAACACAATACGGGTAAAATATTCTTTCAGTTCTGGCGTGAAAATAGGGTTATCTTGCCAAGCTTTAAATAAGGCGGTCATCTTTTCGTGTTGTGCAGCATCTATTTTTCCATCATCTTGATTATCTATTCCCTTGCGTACAAAAAACACGTGCGGTAACCATTCGATCAATTGTGCACTTCGATTCATCTCGTCACAAACAGATGGCGATGATTCTTTATGAGCTTGATTTTTAATAGCTTCTGCAACTTGAAGACCATACTCCAGACGACAGCTTGGCCAATGAACCAAAGGACGCATGTCATCCCCGATCATGTAATTAAAGGTAGATGCTGCACTGTGTAGTTCTTCTTGTCCCAGCCGGAATTCGATCATTTTTTCTAGCGCTTGCATGGAGCTAGTTGCTTCAATCAATCTTAAAAGATCGTTTTCATCCGGCTCGTAATGCAATTTGGCCAGTGTCGCGATATCACTATCTAAGAAACGCGCATCAGCGTGAAACAATACAGGCCGCCCGTCTTTCGATCCGTGCAGACGGTGTTGTGTGTCAAACAGCAATCCTTCGCGCAGTGCTGCGTTGCGATATTGCAGATGAGGTGGAAAGCGGCTTTCCGTATCATTTTCAGTCTGGTTTTTAAGAGTCTGATTACCGACTTCAAACTCATGCAACTTCTGGATCGCCATGCCAAATGATAAGTTTTCCGCCAAGACGGTATAACTCGTCACAGGTTTGAAATGGCTGTCCAAATCGTCTTCGATCTGCGTATTTGGGCGCGTTTCAAGTTCGACATAGCGCCAACCTTCTAAATCAGCTTCAATGTAACGGCGATATTGGATCGGTGACGCGCCGCCACCCATCGCAAATTGCGAACCGAAACAATAGGTTGTGAATTGCGGCTGAACGCTGTCCAACGTAGGATTTGAAACGGCTTCATCCGTTTTGCCCGGCGGAAGATCAAATCCGGTTTTCTGCCAAAATTTCCAATTCATAGTATAATCAACCGTTATTCAGTTGTTTTGGCTGTTCTTGGCGAACGGTCTGTGGTGTCTGTCCATTGGCAGGGAGCAATGCTGTCACACCAACTGCATTTTCGCTATTGGCGACAGCTAGCATTTTAGCTGTGCCGGCTGTCAGGGCCGCGCGCGCATTCGTCATGGTTGTGAACAAATCGTGAATATGCTTGTTCGCGCCTTGTGAGACCTGATTGTAACGTTCTGCCCGGTCCAGCAAGGTCTGAGGGGAGCTGCTTTCAGTGATCAGCGCCACCGAAGCGCCGACGACATCAGTCGTTGCCTCTAGCATATTAATTTGGTTGTCCTGAGCTTTGCGGCGCAAAGCGACAAGTTGAGTCATTTCAACAGCTGTATTTGCTACACCTAATGTAGCAGTGTTCATAGGTTTCACGCTGTCACGGTGATGTTGGAAATAATCAAGCGTGTCGCCGACGACGCGCATGGACGTAAATACATTGACTTGATTAGTCGATGCGGCAATCAACGTTTCCACAGTATTGCCCAACTTTTGCGCAAAAGTGGACTCGTGCGTACTGACAATAAGCGGATCCGTTTCGTTTACAAAATCCGTATCCTCGTGCATGCGTTTGTTGCCCTCGTCCAGCGCGATGCACACTGTGACAAGATGCGCTTTCAATTGATCGTAGACACCAAATTTTTCACCCAAAATATCTTTTAAATGGGCAGAAGTTTCAATCGTCGCATCCAGCTTGGCTTCATTGGCGCTGACGCCAACCGAAACATCGATCAAATTTTCACGCGCTTCACGCGCTCTTGTCTGAGCAGGCGTTTCCTTGTTGAAAAGTCTGGCCCATGTCTTTCCGATAAATCCTTCCGTCGTACGATAAGCCTCTCCGGCCTTGACGTCAATTTTAGTTAAACTGTGTTCCAGCTTGGTGGTTGCTACTTGCTGAATTTTGTGACCAACGATTTTGATAATGCTGGCAGACACATGGTCCGTAAAATGCGGACTCTCATAGCTGTCGGTGATCTCTTGAATCAATGGGTTTGTTCCGTCATTGCCAAATTGGCGAATATTTTCAATGTTGGTATAATCAAGATTTGCCAGGAGGAGATCGACTTGTTGTCTGATCAAATTGCTTTCGTCCAAATCCCGGTAAGATGGCAGCTTGCTCACAGCCTCTTGCGTGTTATAAAATTTTTTATCGGTCGAGTAACCCTTAGCCATGTAAAAACTCCGTGATTCGTCAATTGTTGATAACACCATAATATATTGTTAACAATATGTCAACATAAAAGTCATTTGTTTTATATAATTATGCTTTAAATCAAGCTCTTTTAAAATATGAAATCCCAATTTGTGGCACATTCCCCTTGCCGTGTTTATAATAAGACGGTCAAAGATAAAGGACAGCTGTATGATCACCATCTCTCCCAACGCCATCACCGAACGGTTTATGCGCTATGTGCGGATCGATACGCAGTCCGACCGGGAGAGCAATGCATCGCCGACGACGAAAAAACAAAAAGACCTCAGCCGTTTGCTGGTTGACGAACTGACGGCGATGGGCGTGACGGCTGTGGAACTCGACGCATTCGGTTATGTGTATGCGACGTTGCCAGGGAATAGTGATAAGGCAAATGTACCAGCCGTTTGTTTTTGTGCGCATGTCGATACAGCACCCGATTGTTCGGGCACGGATGTGAAACCGATTTATCATCAAAATTATGACGGGCGTGATATCGTGCTGCCGGACGATCCGACGCAAATCCTGCGGGTGAGTGATAACCCGTATTTAGCCAATCATATCGGTCACGGCGTGATAACCGCCAGCGGTTTGACCTTGCTTGGCGCGGATGACAAAGCCGGGGTGGCGGCGATCATGGCGGCGGTGGGCTACTTGACGCAACATCCCGATATCAAGCATGGCGATCTCAAAATTGTCTTCACGCCTGATGAAGAGGTGGGCAAAGGCACGGCCAATATCGACATGGACAAAGTCGGCGCGAAATTTGGCTATACGCTGGATGGCGGCAAATTGGGCAGTCTGGAAGATGAAAGCTTTAGCGCCGACGGTGCAACACTCACAATCGACGGCATCATTACGCATCCTGGCTATGCCAAAGGCAAGCTGGTCAATGCGTTGAAAATTGCCGGCGCCATCCTGGCCGCTTTACCCAGTGATGACTGGTCACCGGAAACCACAGACGGGCGGCAAGGGTTTGTGCATCCCATCGCAATTGGCGGGATTGCCGAACAGGCGACGATTGATTTTATCGTGCGTGATTTCGATACAGCGGCTTTGGCTAATCATCATGCACGTTTAAAAACATTGGCAGACGATGTTGTCGCACGCTATCCGGGTACATCATTAACTTACATGGTCAAAGAGCAATACCGCAACATGTACGATATCGTGCAGAATTATCCGTTTGTGACGGCGTATGCTGAAGAGGCTATGAGCCGTGCAGATATAATACCAAACAAACATCTCATTCGCGGCGGCACCGATGGCAGCCGTTTGAGTTTTATGGGCATGCCATGCCCCAACCTGTTTACCGGCATGCAGAACTTTCACAGCAAATTGGAATGGGTTGGCAGTTCCGACATGGCAAAAGCCGCGGAAACGATTATTTATCTGGCCATGGTATGGCATGACAACGGATTGCCAGCGCAAAAATAAATTGCCAAATCAATCCGCCGTCGTTACAGTTAATGTAACAATAAAATCCCTTTTACGTTGCCAAGACCGTTTGATACTGTGCGAACAGTGTCATGTATCTTATTGACTGTTGAAAGAACGCCGATTTATACTGCTACTATCCTGTCAAATGATCTGCCGGCTGTCACCATGCGCAAAACGCTGGATGATGGCTATTATCTGGAGCATTTCTGGACGGTGATTCATGGCGTCGCAGCCCGTTATGGGTTGCTGCTGTCGTTTGCGGAGCGGCGATTTATTGGCAAGATTAATGCGCTATCGCCACAGGCTTTGACGTTGTATGTGCGGCTTATCAATCGCAAGGGACCGTATTTTCGTGTTGGCAAGTTAGCCTATTTCGATCCAACCCGGTTAGATGACGCAATACAGGAATTAACGGGAGCAGCTTTGATTACGCCTATAACGCCAGACAAAGCCTGTTGTGACGCGCTGGTCAAATTATTCACGCATCGCGAGTTGCAGGCGGCCTTGCGCGTCCATGATGTACCGAAACAAACGACAAAACAAAATTTATGTGACTGGCTGAACGATTGGCCGGGTGCATCGGCGTTCTGGCAGACCTTGCTGCACCAACATGCGTTGATCCAACTGTGCGACAGTCCATGGGATTTTCTGAAATTTTTGTACTTCGGCCAGCGCACCGACACGCTCAGTGATTTTGTGATTCAGGCGTTGGGGCATATCACGCTGGAGGCTATCGATGCAGATGATCTGCGGCCCTTGTTTCGTGATCGCCCACAGGCTGATGATTGTTATCGCATGCAAATGCTCTACAGCGAATTTCGCGACGTGCGTGATGATTTGGATACAGACGAATTGTTTATCTGGTGGCAAGGCAAAGCCCTGTGCCGGTCGCAACTACACCCCTCTGCACATGCCGTTTATGACCGTTTGTGCCACCGGCTGGGCCGCATTTTTGAACGCGCCAAAGCGATTGATCAAGCTATTGCTATCTACACACAAACACCCGTGCCGCCATCACGCGAACGGTTGATTAAACTATGGATCAAAATCGGAAATGGATCAGCAGCAGTAAATTTATGCGAAAATATTCTGGCAGAGCCCGTTGATGCCGATGAAAACTATGCCGTACGGCAAATTTATAACCGTCTCACCACCAGCAAACGGCGCACGCAGGCGACCGATATTTTACAGGATTATCCCATTGTTTATCTGAATTGGGAGGGGCAGACGGTCGAACAGGCGGCTTTGGCGCATTACGCAACACAAGACTGGCAAGGTGTGCACAGTGAGAACTGGTTGTGGTGCAATCTCTTTGGCTTGCTGTTTTGGGATATTATTTTCGACGGCAAGCAAGGGGGGTTTCATCACCCGTTGCAAACCCATCCGCATGATTTGTTCACCCCCCATTTTTTTGCAGCGCGCGTAGACTGTGTCGATGAGCGTTTGATGATGTTACACGATGCAGATCGCGTTCAGGCCCATATTGCACAATGCCATGACCAGAAACACGGGATTACCAATCCGTTTATCGCCTGGCATGTCGATACATTGGAAACAGTGGGGCATCTTTTGAGCCGAGCGCCAGCAGTAGGAGTTGGCGCTATCCTAAAACAGATGACACGCAACCCCGGTGCATTTTGCCGTGGGTTTCCGGATCTGTTTTTGTGGCGCGACGATGACTATCAATTTATCGAAGTCAAATCGGCCACCGACCGCATTCAGCCGGCGCAATTTAACTGGCTGCAGATGTTCAAAGAGGCGGGCGTCAAAATGGATGTCTTGCGTGTCCATCGGTCGAATCATATCGTTTTTTGATTTCAGGCAATTTAAATAAATGATCGTTGATTTACGCCTTTCAAAAAATAACAAAAAACGAGCTAATGATGATTACGAAGCCCCAAAAACTCCATGCCGGTAATGCAGTGTGGCAAGCGTACACTGAGCCGCGATTAGAAACTGCGGCTTTGACACAAAATATCAAAACTGACGTGCTGATTATTGGTGCCGGGATCAGTGGCGCCATGATTGCGCACGGCTTGAGTGATGCCGGATTGAAGGTCGTTATTGTGGATCGTCGCAAGCCGCTGTCCGGTTCGACATCGGCCTCAACAGCACTGTTACAGTATGAGATCGACGTACCGCTCATTCATCTGATCGAAAAAATCGGGCGTGAAAAAGCAATTGCCGCGTGGCGCCGGTCGAAACTGGCGGTTGAAGCCTTGGCCTGTAAAATTCGCGAGCTGAACATCGATTGCGCCTACGAACGGCGCGACACACTATATCTTAGTGGCAACACGTTAAACCCGGATAGTTTGGCACGAGAATGTGCGGCACGAAATGAGATCGGCCTGCGTGGTGAAATGCTGGGACAAAGCGAGTTGCGCACACGTTTTGGTGTCAGTGCCAAAGCCGGCATTTTATCGTGGGATAATGTTGCGGTGAATCCGGTGCAACTGGCGGGTGGTTTCTTAAAAGCGGCCTGCAGCCAGGGTGCCAGGATTTACACACCTGTGCAAATCGACGACGTGAAAACACATGGCCGGCATCTGCGGGCGGTGACGGAAGACGGCATTGTGATTGATGCCAAACATGTCGTGTTTGCCACCGGTTATGAAATTCCCAAATTCATTCACACGCGCCAGCATACGATCAACTCAACCTGGGCCATTGCCACCAAACCGATCGCGAAAAAAGTGCTACACACCCTGCCGTTTATCTGGCAGGCGGCGGATCCGTATCTCTATGCCCGCATGACATTTGACAATCGCCTGGTGTGTGGTGGTGAGGACGCTGAATTTTCTGACGCAAAGACGCGCGACAGTTTGCTGGAACGCAAAGCCAAAACAATCGAACGCAAATTACGCGCGCTGTTGCCGGATCTGGATTTTACGGTCGATCATCAATGGTCGGGATCGTTTGGCGGCAGCACAACGGGCCTGCCCTCCATCGGTCAGGTGCCGGGCAAACCAAATGTCTATTGTGCCATGGCCTATGGTGGCAATGGGATTACGTTTTCAACGATTGCCGCCGAGATTATCACGGCCAAAATCATGGGGCGTTATGATCCCGACGCGGAATTGTTTGCCTTTTAGGAATGTTACCGGTTAAAACAGTCATTTTCACGTTATGGTATAAAAATATTAGTTGACAGTTAAATTTTGAGTGATAATGATTATCAATCACGAACAAATGGACATGAAAATGACGTATACCCCGACAAAAACAGACAAAAACAGCTCGACAGCAGTTACTGAAACTGGTGCTGAAATTACCAAAGCTGTTGCATCTCATGCATGTAGAATGACTTGTCCAATGTTTGGAAAGTGTGGACAGCCGGCTTCTGAAAATTTAGAAGGTGTGACAGGTCAACGAAATAGATTTGGTGCAGCTGCAAATATCCAAAATGGTCACCAGCAGACACTGGTTGTTTCCTGATACAATCTATCTTCTAAATACAAAGAAGCACGTAAATAACATAGTTTATATTGACATTACAGAATGTCATAACTAAGAATGGTGGAGGAGATCGACCATGTCTGTCAGCGTGCTCAGTTCAAATCTATTAATTCATCAGGCTCTGTTATCAAATAACGGAGCTTTAAATTTTTTGGAAGATACCCACTATCGTAGCTTGATGCCGCCATTATATCAGATAGGCAACAATTTGATTGTTGCTAGCTTTGAATACATGAAGACACTTCCAGCATTTTATGCTGTGCAACAAGCCGTAAAACGTAACGATCTGGAATTTGGTGGTGCGGTAATAGAAAGCACATCCGGCAGCATGGGTGTTGGCTTAGCAAAAGCCTGGTCAAATCTTGCCGATCCAAACACAGGTAAAAAAGATAATAAAACTTATTTGGTTGGTTCACCAAGAGGTGTTGATGATTACATGGTCAACGAATTGCGTATGCTGAATGCAGAAACGCACATTGTAACAACCGCTGATACGAATAATTTTCAACTTAATCGTTTGCGTTACCTGGCTCAACTTAAGAATGAACTCCTGCAAGAGGGAAAAAAGTCAATTTATTGGCCAGAGCAGTACGATAATATTGATTTGCAACAGAGTTATTATACTCTCGCAGACTATGCAACAGAAATTGTAAGACAGACGTTTGATAAAGATGTTGATACATTTGTGTGTTCGGTTGGCACAGGTGCTGCATTTAGCGGAACATCAATACGTTTAAAGGAGATCAATCCGTCTTTAACGACAGCATGTGTCGATTTTCAAGGAAGCAATATTTTAGGAAAAGACAGCTTGCCAGATACTTTTACAATTGGTGCTGGTGGGTTTATGAAGTGCAACAATACAAATTACGCTTTGATGGATGATTGCCATTATGTTGATCAAAATCAGGCAGTTTACCAGCAATTGCAGATGCTGAAACAAGGTGTCAGCATGGGATATTCTTCGGGGGCGACATTTCAGGTTGCCAAATGGTATGCCCAGGAAAATCCCGATAAGATTGTATTCATGATTGCGCCAGATCGCATTGACAGATACCGGACAAATCTTTTGACGCAAGAGATGCTGCAGAATAAAAAAATAAATCCAAATCCACTTGATGAGCCAAAAGCGATTGTTGATCCAAACGAAGTTTTGGACGCTTATAGAGATCAGTCTGGCCAAATCAGTCGGCCAGTTTCCGGGTATGGCTGGCAAATGATTTGCAAGCCGTCAGAACAACTGATATCAAAATGGCAACAGGAACAGCAAGTTGATCGCGAGACACGGGTCCGGACTTTCGCAGAAGGGCAAAGCGGCGCCTCTATTCCGCACATTGTTCATACTGTTGCCGGTGAGAAAAAATTTATCTCTTAAATCCGAAACCGCTCACCCAGATACACGCGCCGCACGTCTTTATTCCCAACGATGTCGTCGGGGGTGCCTTCCATCAAGACCTGGCCGGCATGGAGGATATAGGCCCGGTCGACGAGGTCGAGGGTGTCGCGGACGTTGTGGTCGGTGATCAACACGCCGATGCCGCGTTTGCGCAAATGTTGGATCATCTCGCGGATGTCGCGAATGGCAATCGGGTCGACACCGGCCAACGGTTCGTCCAGTAAAATAAATTGCGGCTGTGCGGCCAGGGCGCGCGCGATTTCAACGCGACGACGTTCGCCGCCCGATAAGGCCATGGCTTTGGAATAACGCAGGTGCGTGATCGAAAATTCGGCGAGCAGGGTTTCAAGCTGCTGATCCTGCTTGACGCTGTCATCTTCAACGGCCTGCAAGATGGCCTTGATGTTTTGCTCCACGGTCATGCCGCGAAAGATCGACATTTCCTGTGGCAGATACCCGATGCCTAAACGTGCGCGGCGATACATCGGCAGTTTGGTGATGTTCTGATTATCCAGCGTGATCGTGCCGGTGTCTGGGAAAATCAAGCCGGAGATCATGTAGAATAATGTTGTCTTGCCAGCACCATTCGGCCCCAGCAATCCCACCACTTCGCCACGTTGCAAGGTCAGCGACACGTCGCGCAGGATCGGGCGTTTCTGGTAATGCTTACTCAAATGGCTGGCGACCAAACCGTTATTCGTATGCACCAGAGACATGCTGTTCATGGGGTCGCCTCTGGTACGACAAGTGGTACAACGGGCAGCGTACGTGTCTTGGTGCCGGGCCGCATCGGGATCAGGCTGTCGGTTGCTTTGCCCGGCATGATGTCGGTGTTGCTGCCCGGGTAAAACAATGCGCGAACGCGGCCGCCGGACGCTGCATCTTGTGTCGTATCGCCAAACAACTGGCTGACGCCGGTTTTCAGATTGACAATAGCCCGCCCGCCCTGCAAATGGTTTTGCCCGCGCGTCAACTTCACCTCGCCGGTCATGACGGCCTCTTGTGTCACGGCGTTATAGTCGGCTTGTTCCGCCTGTAGAATATCCTGTTGCGTCGTGATCGTCACACGGCCCCGCGCGCTGGCTTTGGAGAGATCATTCTCTGCCGTGAACCACGCGTCGATCTGTTCGGCCTTTAACGTGCGATCCGGCGTTTTGACCACTGCATTGCCGCGCGCGGACGCTTTGTTCTCGGTCTTGTTATAGCTCAGGGATTGCTGCGCTGTGATCGTCATAACGGGCGAGGTGATCCGCAGATCGCCACCCGTCAACATTAACTGGCCGCTGATCAGATTATAAACACCTTTATCAGCCGTAATCGTGCGGTCTTTGCTGGTAATGTTCACATGGCCGATGGCCGTGACCGTTTGAATGTTCTGCTCACCCCCATGTCCCGCTTGGGCCGGATCATAGGCCGCATCAATCGTGTCGGCTTTGATGGTCGTGTCGCCCTGCTTCACCATGGCATTGCCCCGGACACGATACAAATGGGCATCACGCTGCCATTCGATGGCGCCATCAGCGGTGATTTCAACCGGGTCTTTGCCAGCGGGCGTTATCGTTTGTGCATGAGCGATAACCGGCCCGATCAGACCACAGAGTACCACAGCAAGAGAGATTAAAACGCGCATCAGCTTTTCGGCATAACGGAAACGGAAGGAAGAGGGACGGTGCTGGCGGCTTTGGGTTGCAGCACCAGTCGGCTCGGGCCATTTAACACGATTGTGCCGCCTTTGTCTGCAATGTTTAACGATCTGGCGCTTAAAAAACCGCGTGACCCGTGGCCTTCGACCGGTGTTGTCGACACCGCAACCCCTGAGACAATATCGACGGTCAGATCTTGCATCGTGATCACATAGTCGCCGGTGTAATGCAATGTCACATCACCGCGTAAATCCAGCGTTTGTGCCTGGGCATCATAAACACCACGCAAGGCCTGTAATGCGGCTTGGCGAGGAACAGTGGCAGCATCCGGATTGCTGTCCAGCGTCAGCATCGCTTTGGGTTCGATCAACGTAATCGGTGCTTTGGGGTTGAGGTTTTGCTCGACCCGTGCGGCTGTAATGCGATAGGCGCGGCCTTTGGCATCAATGCCTTGATAATCCGGTTTTTCCACTTGCAACGGGGCGGCCGTCGTGCCGGTGTCAGTTGCACCGATGGCTTTGCTGGCGGCTGCCTGGTCGTCATGCATTTGCTGTTGTTCGCGCCACCAGGGCCAGATCAACAGGCTCAACAGCCCAAGCCCGGCCAGCAAGGGCAACACCAGCCGCAGCGTCTTCACATAGCGTGTATAAACGTGAACAGCCATGAGGTTTGATATCTGTGCAGGCGGTTAAGCCATGCCTCCGGTTAAAAGCTAAACAGACTAATCGCGGACGTAATGGCCTTGGCCATGCGCGAAAATATCCATGTCATCCCAGCCCATGCGGTCGAGGCCGGCCCGGGTCGGCAGGAAATTGAAACAGTGCTGGGCCATGTCCAAACGGCCTTCGCGTTTTAACAGCACGATCAATTTATCCATCAAAGTATGGAGATAGAGGACGTCACTGGCGGCATAGGCGTGTTGGTCATCGCTCAGGGTGTCGATGCCCCAATCACTTTGTTGCTGGTATTTGCTGACATCGATATTCAGCAATTCGCGCAGCAATTCTTTCAGGCCATGACGCTCGGTATAGGTGCGCACCAGCTTCGACGCGATCTTGGTGCAGAACACCGGCGCACAGTGAATATCCAACTGGCGCATAAAGGCCACGTCGACGCGGGCGTAATGCAAAATTTTAACTGACTTCTGGTCTTCCAGCAGTTTTTTCAAATGGGGCGCGCTGTTCTGATCACGCGTGATCTGCACCAGATGCACATCGGTATTCCGGCCACACAATTGCACCAGGCACAGCCGGTTAAACACAGAACTCAAACCGTTGGTTTCGGTATCCACGGCAATTTCCAGTCCCAGATCGAGACCGGCGGGCAGATCGCCCTGATGCACATGGATAGGGGGCAAAGTGGTGCCGGCCGGGGACGGTATAAGGCTCATGGGATGCAGATCCCTTGTTGGTCAGTCAGAGAAAATAAAAGGCGCGCTGTGATGGCAAGCATAGGATGCACGCATAAAATCCATTGAAAAATGGTGCCTGAGAGAAGACTCGAACTTCCACGGGGTTTCCCCCACTAGCACCTGAAGCTAGCGCGTCTACCATTTCGCCACCCAGGCGGGTGAGGCCTTCGGTTTTAGACGGTCTGGGCCGTTATTGTCAAGCCAGACCGCCTGTGTCAATCGAATTTCTCGAAAAAGATCGAGCGTAGAATACCAGGTGTCAGGACCGACAACGGGTTGACGCTAACTGCGGGATTGTTGGTTTCACCGGTGATCCGGTAAGTGGCCGCCACCAGGCCTTCGCCTTTGAGGCCAGTTAGAATGAGGCCCAAAACCGGAATTTTGCTGACCAGTTTGTTCAAGCCTTCAATCGGCACGATCGTGCCACCCAAATCCAGCTGGTCGGTTTTCTGGTTGATCGTACCGGAGAAGTTCAACCCCAGCGATGCGCCCGTCATCCGGCCTTGCTTCAAAATCAGCTGACTGTCCTGATGCGTGAAATCTGTTTTAAGCTGGCTAAAGCTTAATCCCTTTTGATTGAGCAAGTCGCGGAGGCCGCCAAAGGAAAAAGCATTGAGCAAACGGGCCAGCAACGGGGCTTTGATCATCGTAAAATCTTTAACGACCAGATCACCTTTGATCTGTTGCGGGGTGGCCGCATCGGACCCACCGATAATCGTCATCTTGCCGCCTTGTACGGAATCGGTAATGTTCAGCGCCCGCAGCACATCCCCGGCATCGGGCGTTGTCATGTCGAGAATGCGGTTGCCGCTTTTGGCCGGACCAAAGCGCAAACGTAACGGCGTCTTGTCGGCCATTGCGTCGAGATCGGCCAGCAACACGATATCATTGTCCAGAAAAAATTGACCATGCACCTCGGTGAGTGGGTAATCCGGATCGAGCAATAATTTATCCAACGTCACGGCCAGTTTAACCGGTGGGCGTGCTGTTTTGACCGGCGGTGTTTTTTGGTCTTTTTCTGACCAAAAGCCGCTAAGGTCCAGTGTCGTGCCTTTGATTGTCGCATCCCAGCCTTTGCTGCGTGGCAGGCGGGCAGCAGAGATAGCCACATTGGTTTTGCCAGCAATAACACGCGGAGCGGTAATGGTTTGCACAGCACCGCTTTTATCAAGCGTCAGTTTCACATCGTTCGCTGTGACATCAGCCATGGCAACGGCCAGATGATCAATGGTGACATTTTGTTCGGCTTTGGCCAGCAGGTTGAATGTCAGCGATCCTTTTTCACCGGCTTTTTTCGCAATGTTAAAGTCCGGCATCGTAATGACCGCTGGTGTCAGATCGGCGGTAAGATCAATTGTTGTGTCGCGATTATTTTTTTCGGTGATCTTTGTCTCGATAGCGGCATATTTGCTGAACATCGCACCCGTATCCAGACGCATATCCTGCAACAGGCGCGGTGTGACATGGCCTTTGATTACAAACTGACGACGCAAAGCGGGCTTGTCACCAAAATATTCATCCCAGTTCAGTGATTGCAACGGCGCGCCGCTCAGGGTTGCGGCCCCGCTCAATGTCAAACCTTTGCCATCAACAGCCAAATGGATGGTATCGCCTTGCAAGACTGCATCACGATAAGCTTTTTGCACCGTCAGATTGCGCAAGACAGATGTGGCTTTGACAGAGACTTCATGCATCTTCAAATCGTTGCGCAACGGAAATTGTAAATGCAGGGTCGTCTCAGCCTGGCCACTGACATTTTTGGGATCAATGCCAACACGCTGTGTAAATTCCAATGGCTTGTCTGCCAGCAAGACCAAGGCATCCTGCAGCGGGCCATCTAGCAACAGGGTCAGATCCAGATCGGTGTCGGCTTTGTGCAGCGGTGCGATTTTGATGGTGCCGCTTTTGACATGCGTATCGCGTAATGTACCGCTGGTCGGCGTAATCGTAAATTCCTGCGTATTAAAAATGGCCTGACCATCGATCTGTTTGACCGGCAACATCGGCGGCAAATAATCGGTGGTCAGATCGGTGAAATTGATCGTGCCTTTAACATCATCGACGGCAATTTTAGCAAACGCATTTTGGGCGACGGTACCAACAGGACCGGTAGCGATGACGTTGGCAATTGCCTTGTTTGCAACGCCTTCGGTAATATGATTGGTCACCCAATGCCGCGCGCTGGGTGCCAAATTTTGTGGCCAATATAATCCCAGCTTGTTCATTGGCATGTTGTCCAATTGCGCTTGTAGGCTGATCTTGAACGGTGTGGTTGCGTTCAGCGGATCGCGCGCCATGGCATTTAAACTGACGGTCGCATCGGGCAACACAAAATGCGCGTCACGCAACACCAGGTTCTTGGTATCCAGATTATAGACGATGCCAAATTGACCAGTCTTGATCACCAACGGTTCGGCAAACAGTTCCGGCCAGGCGATGGTCGCCTGATCGGTTTTGCCAGCCAGTTCGACAGAGCGCGTTTGCATGCCGGCATCAAATCCGATATTGAGTTCCGCATCGATGCTGCCGGCAAAATGCGTCAAGGCTGTGGCTGTTGGCGCCAGCGTTTGCAAATCTTGTGACGAGAGAGCTGGCAGGCGCAAAGTGAGAATGCTCATCGCCCGATTGGTATCGGTGTGAATGTCCAGTGTCACGGGTTTGAGAACATCACCAACGGGAATATTGATCAGGCCATTGCCACTTAAGACATTACCAGCTGATCGTTCGATTAAAATACGGCCGTCGCGCGCCGCCGAATTTTGCCGGGTCAGAAAGTCGCGATAGCTGATATCAATCTGGCTGATCATGATACGCTGGAGATACGTCGTGAATGCGTAATGCTCGACCTTCATCAGATCGACAATTTCGCTCATGGCCAAAGAGCTGTCATCCGTGTCATCCGGTTTACTCTGATCAAGCCGCAGACCGATATGGCCGTCTGGAAAACGGGTGACAGTAATAGCTGGTGCAACGATATCCAGACTGGTCGGCGCAATCTGGCCGGACAGCAGCGCTTGTGGCGCGAGGCCTGCAACGATTTCGCCAATGGTGCCGATTTGCCGGCCGCGCGGACTGATAAAGGCGACATTTTTGACATGCAGGATAAATGGATTTTGTTGTCCACCCCATTCCAGAGACGCATCACCGATGGTGTAACTGATCCCTAGCACCCAGCTGTTGAAAATGCGGGTGAGGACAGGCAAGGCGGGTTTCAAATCAACCGGTCCCTGACTGAGATGCCAGACGCCCCAGCCGATGGCGGCACACATCAGCATGATGAGAACAAGCATGGTTTCCAGAAACAGGCGCAAACTGCGGGTAATGTGAAATGTCAGTGGCATGGGAGGTAACTTAACCCGTTTTGTGCGGCAGTGTAAGAGCATTTTGACTTTTGCTGCAAAAGCGTTAAGTCAAGAATGAACAGGACAGAGGATACATGACATGACAACTATGACCGGTAAAAAAGCGCCTGATTTTACGCTGGCTGCTACAGACGGCAAAGGCGGTGAGCAGACACTCCAGCTTGGCAAACTTAAAGGTCGCCCTGTTGTCGTTTATTTTTATCCCAAGGACGACACACCTGGCTGTACGGCGCAAGCCTGCGGGTTTCGGGATACGCTGGGTGAGTTGCAAAACATGGATGTGGCCGTGATCGGCGTGTCCAAGGATTCGGTGGCATCACACCAGACATTCGCCAAGAAGTTTGAACTGAATTTCCCCTTGGCCAGCGATACTGAGGGTCAAGTGTGCGAAGCCTATGGTGTCTGGATCGAAAAATCGATGTATGGCAAAAAATATATGGGGATCGACCGTGCGACGTTTCTGATCGACACAGACGGCAAGGTTGCCAAAGAATGGCGCAAGGTCAGCGTCCCTGGCCATATTGCTGACGTTGCCAAAGCGATCAATGACCTCAGCAAGATGCCAAAAGCCAAGCGACAGCCCAATGATGGGAATGGTATCAGCAGCCCGGCCACGCGGCCAAAAACCCGCACAGCAGCCATGGCGCAGCAAGTGACGGATCAAGCGGCTGGTATCACACCAGCCGCTAAAGCGAAAAAAAGCCGGGCTAAAACAGAAAACATTTTTGTTTGAGAGCAATAGGTTTGCAGTTAAAGTGGTAAACCCGATGTCTTTTTTACATGGCCTGTGATGAAATAAGAACAGTTTGCGTTCCCAATAAAGGAAAACCCCGATGATTGATTTTTTGTCTATTTTGCCGCCTGAACCACGCCCGCCAGCGGAAATCCCGCCAAACGAGCCGGTGATCCCGGATAGCGAAGACCCGTCGCGTCCGTCCCTTCCGGAAGAATTGCCGCAGCCAGACGCTGATCCGTCACCGAATAGCAACCCGCCGCTCGAGATGCGCAGTTTGACTGCCAACAACAATGCACCAGAGATTGGCGGACGTCACAACAATACGTCTGCCGGCCTCAGCCCGACCCGGTTTAACGATTGGGAAATGAACGGGAAGTGCGTGGATTTTTAAGCATTTTGAGTGAAACAAAAAAAGCGCCAGTCACGGCGCTTTTTTATTGAGGCGATCAATTTTTTATAAGCGGTAAGTTGGTGGGTTGTTCGACGGTGTCGGCGCGGAATAGACCAGACGGATGTTTGGTACTTTGTTTTCCGGTGCTGTAACTGATAGTTTTGTATCTTGTGTCGACGTTACAACGGACCCGCGAAATTGGCGCAATGTGGTATCTTGTTTCGGCTCAGTTGTGGTGCTTTGAGCTACGGCCTTGAAGCGCTGCGTTGTATCATCCGTCAAGCCAAGCGTCTGCTGTTTAGGCACAATAACAGGCGGCTGACCGGTCAGCGTGGCATTGTCTAAAGCCTGCAGGACAACATTCAAACGTGTATTATTGTTTGCTGAAAGCGTTGTCGTTGTTTCATAAGTCATTTCGTGATGAATAATTTTCGCCATATCAGCCAGAGCCAACAATGTGTTCGCCATGTTAGTGTCATCCGTCGTTGGCGGTCGTAATGTCGTCGTCATAATCTGTAGTCCTCTATCCTGCTTGCTCTTAACTGCGCTCGGTGGCGATCTTGTGCATCACGCGGCCCAGCCGCTCGAAATTCTTGGCCAGCAGCGGTTTTTGCTGCTGATAAAAATTTGGGTCACGTTCTGTAAGCTCTACAAAACCATGACCCATCTCCTCGGTGATTGTCCGTCCCATCTGCTGTAAGGCATCCCGGTACGGATCATCAGGGTCCATCCGGGAGGCTATCGCGTGCAGGGCATGCCCGTATATGACGAGCGCCCTGGCTGGCGGCAACGACCCCAGATAATAGCTCAACTGCTCGTATTTCTCCTCCGGCGCTATTCCGCGGCTGCTCAAAATAGATTGCAACGCGATAATCGCGTTCTTTTCCGTTACGGCATGGCGGTTTAGCAGACTTGGCATCGACTCGAGACCGTTTCACTATCCTTTGAATCAGTATAGGGAGAGTGTTAAATGAGTCTTACTTTTTGAACTCACAGGAAATATGGGCATACGACTGTGTGTCTTTTTTGTGACATTTTACCCAAAGATAGTTAGGAATCAAAAACTTGGCATCCTATTTGTTTTATCCAGCCGATGAGTATCGGCTGCTATAATCATGTCTTGATAAGCATCATTCCATGCGTTCACTGTAACAGTGGGGGAGGGAACCGGTTTCCTACCCAGTAGTGTTGTCAAAATAATTTCGGGTAGGGTATGTGACAGTGCGCCAGCAAGCCGCTCAAAGCTCGAGGGCACGATGACGACGATATTGGCTGATTCAGGTTGCGCAATACAAGGCAATTCAGTTTGATCGAAAATGTCTTGTATTTTGGCAGCCAAGACTGGCGGACAATCCGGCAGATTTTTGATGGCACGTGCAGCAGCAACCCCATTAGCAATAAAATCAGGCAAAATTTCGATAAAGGTCCGACTATCATCGCTGGTACCTTCCATCATATCGTTATAAAATTTATCTTTTAGGCCCGTGTAAGCATTGGGGACGAGACAAATCTCTCCGTGTAGATTTGGTTTTTTGTACTCATCCGGTACAGGCAATTGAGCCAATGCGATCAATTGCATGCCAAGCTTGGCTGCGACGGAAAATTCAACGACACAGGGTAACTGCTGTGTCGTGTCAAGCATCGAAAAATGCGACTCTGGCAATTGATGCGATATAAGAGGTTTTCGAATTGGGATAAAGGGCAATCCTCTGATTTTCTGGAGCTTATCCGTCTGATCTTGCAGCAGTGCGCCGCTTGATACAGACGTCTCCAAACTTGGATTATGTGTAGTCGAAATGCTCATTGTCTGAATTCCCTCGCAAGCGCATGACGCTACGCCTGCTGATTCGTATGTACAACATAAATATTTATGGTCAGTGATTATCGTATAACTTAACATAATTAAAATATTATGGCAATTTTATTTAGTTTAAGTACTGATGTGTAAATTTTCATTCTTGAAATTAAATTATTTTAATAATTACAGAAATGACGTTTACAGAAAAAGGCCGCTGGTGAAGCGGCCTTTTTGATGTGAGGTGTGGCGTCCAAGACACAGTTTTCGTTGTTAAATTAATGACGCTGTGCCGTAAAGGTAAAACGCGGTGGCATGTTAGCGGCTTTTTTATCCACCGGCTCCAGCCCGATCTTGATCGTCTCGCCATCATGGATCGTGCCACCCAGTAATTTGTCTGCCAACGGGTTTTGCAGCGCTTGCTGGATGACACGTTTCAATGGCCGTGCGCCATAGATCGGGTCGTATCCCTGATCCGCCAATGCCTGGACGGCATCATCGGCAATCTGCAAGCTGATATGCCGGTCATCCAGCAAGTGCTGCAGACGCTGCAATTGAATACCAACAATGTCGTGCATCTGTTCGCGTGATAAACGCTGGAATAACAAAATATCATCCAGACGGTTCAGGAATTCCGGCCGGAAGTTTTTGCGCACGTCATTCATGACAGCAGGACGCGCATCTTCAACCGACTCATTGTCTTTGAGCTTGACCAGATGCTCGGCACCCAAATTCGATGTCAGCAAAATGACGCTGTTTTTGAAATCAACGGTGCGGCCTTGGCCGTCGGTCAAACGTCCGTCATCCAGCACTTGCAGCAACGTGTTGAACACATCGGGATGGGCTTTTTCAACTTCGTCAAACAAAATGACTTGATAGGGTCGACGGCGAATGGATTCCGTCAATACGCCGCCTTCTTCGTAACCGACATAACCGGGCGGCGCACCGATCAAACGCGCGACGGAGTGCTTCTCCATAAATTCTGACATATCGATACGCAGTAACGCGGTGTCATCATCAAACAGGAACAACGCTAACGCTTTGGCCAATTCCGTCTTGCCGACACCGGTAGGCCCTAAAAATAAGAACGAGCCGATTGGGCGGTTTGGATCCTGCAAGCCGGCGCGCGCGCGCCGCACAGCACTGGAGACGGCAACAATTGCTTCACGCTGGCCGATCACACGTTTACCTAAATAATCTTCCATCTGTAACAATTTGTCGCGTTCGCCCTGCAGCATTTTGTCAACCGGAATACCAGTCCAGCGTGAGACGACAGATGCAATATCATCCGCAGTGACTTCCTGATTGACCATGCGGTTGCCAATGGCAGCATCGCTGTCGATCAGTTTTTTCTCAAGGTCTGGGATCTGCCCATATTTCAATTCACCAGCGCGTGCCCAGTTGCCTTCACGCTCAGCACGTTCCAGATCAAGACGCGCCAGTTCCAATTGTTCCTTGAATTTCTGGCTGGCCTGCAGTTTGTCTTTTTCACCCTGCCATTGTTCGGTCAAACCGCCGGAGCGTTTTTCCAGATCGGCCAGTTCACCTGTGATCTTGCTCAACCGCTCCTGCGATGCACTGTCTTTTTCTTTTTTCAACGCTTCCTGCTCAATTTTCAACTGCACAATCCGGCGATCCAATTCGTCAATCGCTTCCGGTTTTGAATCGGCGACCATGCGTAACCGTGATGCCGCTTCGTCGATCAGGTCAATCGCCTTATCCGGTAAAAAGCGGTCGGTGATATAACGGTTAGACAATGTGGCTGCGGCAACGATGGCACTGTCGGTAATGCGCACGCCGTGATGCAAATCATATTTTTCCTTGATGCCGCGCAGGATCGAAATCGTGTCAGCCACATTCGGTTCATCGACAAAAATCGGCTGGAAGCGGCGGGTCAGGGCGGCGTCTTTTTCGACATGCTGACGGTATTCATCCAACGTTGTTGCACCCACCATGCGCAATTCCCCGCGGGCGAGAGCGGGCTTCAGCATGTTCGACGCATCCATCGCGCCATCACCTTTGCCAGCACCGATCAAGGTGTGCATCTCATCGATAAAGATGACAACCGAACCAGCGGCTTCGCGAATTTCGTGCAACACGGATTTCAAACGTTCTTCAAACTCGCCACGGTATTTCGCCCCGGCAATCATGGCGCCCAGATCGAGTGACAGGAGTTTTTTATTCTTCAACGATTCCGGTACGTCGCCTTTCAGAATACGCTGGGCCAGCCCTTCGACGATGGCCGTTTTGCCAACCCCGGGTTCGCCGATTAACACCGGATTATTTTTCGTTCGGCGCGTTAAAATCTGAATGGTGCGGCGGATTTCCTCGTCACGGCCAATCACCGGGTCCAGCTTGCCATCGGCCGCCAGTTTTGTGAGATCGGTGGTGTATTTTTTTAGCGCATCAAACTGATCTTCGGCATTCGCGTTGTCTGCGGTGCGGCCTTTGCGTTGCACATTAATGGCTTGATTGAGTTTGGTGGGATCAACACCGCCGTCGCGCAAGATTTTGCCGCCGGCGTTATCGTCATTGATGATCATGGCTTGCAGCAAACGTTCCGCAGTCGTAAACGCGTCACCCGCTTTTTGCGCCAGCTCCTGTGCCTTGTCGAAGAGTTTTGCGGTATCGGTGTGCAAGTATAAATTACTGGCACCAGAGCCTTCGACCGACGGAATGGCTGTCAGAGCTTTATCAACCGCGGCGGTAATCTCTTTCAATGAGCCGCCGCCAGCCGTAATAAAGTGCGGGAGCTGTTTGTCCTCATCATCAAGCAAGACTTTGAGCAGATGCTCAGGAGACAATTGTTGATGATTATGGCGCAGGGCCAGCGTCTGGGCCGCCTGCACGACGCGGCGTGTTTTGTCGGTCAGTTTTTCAAAGTCCATCAGGCACTCCTCTAATCAATTCATCTGCCCGACATTGGCGCAGATGGCAAAGGCGGCCCCTCAAAGAGGCGATCGCATTCCTTTAATATAGCGAGGAGTGGTTAAAAAAACCAGTTGATAAACTTAAATCTGAAGCGTGCTGTGTTGTTTTTGAGCTTCGTAATCGTCGGATGCGCTGAAAAACAAGGTCAGCGTTTTTTTAGCGTTTTGGAGATTGTATTTAGGAGTTCGCATTTTCCAATTAACGGAATCCTGCGCATATGCATCTTTGTTTTGCAGCCATACAGCCGCCCCGGTACGACCGCTTGTTTCATTCACATGCGGGTTGCTCCAGCGATCAGGCATGTCCAGACGAACAACCACATCAGTACCCGCGCTGATTTGTGCTTTCTCCAACAATAATTGAACAAATTGAGCAGCTCGGTCTTCAGGTGATTTGCTGTCAGGACAAATATCAGACGCCCGCGCAATACCTAATGTTTTTTCACCGACTTCTGGCATGGAATGAGAAACAGCGACACGTACCCAATAGGATGTGTTTTTGTTGTAACGCCAATCAGTAGATGAATTACCCGGTTCGGTTACGTATGGGTTATGATTGCGATCATCCAATAATTGTGGCTGATAAGACATGCGAATCCCTTGAAAAGAAACTATAATTTTCTCCCCATTATCAGAAGATTTTAAATTATGTCAAGATTTATTATGCTGTATCTTGCAAAAGTTATTCGGTTTCAGTCATGGCAGCATCATCTGCTTTATCGGCAGCTGTGCGGCGGGTTGCTGGCGCGCGGCGTTTGCCAAAAGCGGCGGCAGCCGGTTCCGCTGCATCATTACCTGAAACGACGGGTGCTGCCGCTTTAGCAGCAGGTGGGCGGCCACGGGTAGGTACAGCGGCCGGAGCGGGGGTTGTTTCCGCTGGTGCTTTGGTGGCTGGAGCCGGCCGCGCCTGTTTAGTCGGCACATCCTGTTTCAGGAAAGACGGCATATGGTCGTCTTGCAACTGGTTGGCCTGTTGGCGGTTCGGCTGATTGTCACGCGTTTGTGGCGCTGGACGGCGGCCCAGTACACGCCCACCGGTCGACATCGACCCGGAATCGTTTAGCTCTTGATCGAATTGCTGGTCACTATGTATTGGATTTTGGTTTTGCGGGCGCTGGTCACGCTGTTGGGAGCGTTGATCGTTTTGACGCTCACCATTTTGCTGGTCGCCTTGATAGGCATCATCATAGCGGGATTCGCGCGGTGGGCGTTGTTGCGGGTGCTGCTGCTCCGGCTGTTGGCGCGGGGCGTAGTCATCGCGCTGTTGTTGTTGCTGGCCGAATGAACCGCTTTCATTTTTCGATTGTTGCGGCATCGTGTCCGGCGCGAAATTGGCATCGCCATCGACGCTTGGCTGCTGATTGTATTGCGCGCGCTGAGCTTCACGTTCACGTTCGGCCGTGCCGTTTTCTTCCATGATCTCGGCATACAAGCGTTGGTAATGCTCAGCGTGTTGATAGTAATTGAGCATTAAAACCGGATCACCACCGGCATGCGCGTCACGGGCCATGCCCACATATTTTTCAACCAGTTGCTGGGCGGTGCCACGCACACGGCCATCGGGGCCGTTACTCTCAAACACATGATTGACGCGATTCACATGGCGACGGTTTTGACCGCCCTGTTGCTGATTATTATTGTGACGCGGGCGAAAATTGTTCGGACGGTTGTTATTATAACGATTATTGGGACCGTTGTTATTGCGGTGAAATGCCATGCAAAAGTGAACCTGAAAGACAAATGGTGGAAAGATTTAAACCTTGAAAGACAATCACTGTCTGGAACACGGTCAAATCATGTCATGACCGGAAGGCTTAAGAGGCAAAGCTTAATGTCCATGCCATACGTAAGATTATAAGGCCCCTATCCGCCGACGCAAGTAAAATCGTCACCTTTAAGCCCTTGACTTTGTGTCGGTAATGTATTTACCTAATGATTAAGAATGCCTCATGTCACGTTTGCCCCCAGACCCCTTTGTTGTGCGCCAAATCAAACCGAATCACGCTTTGTCTTTAAGCGCGGCTGAACGCCTGTTGGTCGATGACACGTTGCGCCGGTGCCGTGGGACAACATGGACAGATTTCAACCGGAACGCAATCGATTATACGACCCCGGTTGGCCGTGCGGCAGACTCGTTGCAAGCGGTGCAAGCTTTGATGATCGCAGCAACCATTGTGTCCCTGAGTGATAGAGCTAGACAGGCGGCTATTGCCGAAGCGGCGGATAACATGCTGTTCGACGTCATTCATGGTGACACGTCTACATCAGAAGAGTTTGTTCACGATTTTAACAACATCTCGCTGCGGCGTTTCTTTACACAGGCTCGGCGCAAGCAAAATCATCCCCTCCTGCCAAACATCAGTTTGGATAAACGCGTTACAACAACCATGGATGAAAAATTTGCACAGACACTAACCTGTTTGATTGCTTTGACGCATCAAAACAATATACTATCGGCTGCGCATTACGCGAAAAGCAAAACGCAACCCATGTTGCAAGGCTATGAAGACATTTATCGTATCTAAAATAAGCAAGGAAATGGGCAAGTCAGATTTAGTGTGGAGACCCTTATGGGCAGAGGATGTGTTTTGTGAGAATGCAACTATCAGTTTTGTGGAAGCGCTCAATCCCGATACAGCGGGTCGCCATGGTTATGCTGTAAGACTGTTTGACTTTATTAATAATACGGTTGATTGCACCCGCGAAACGAAACTTATGCTCGACCCGATGGCCGATCCAATTGGACTTGTGTCAGCCTTGGTGACCGCCGCGTCACGCGCACAACCCGAATCTGCATTGTCTTATAATATTGCAACGACGATGGAACAATTGCTGCATCTGGGTCTTGATCCGAATAGAATGGGAATGCGCGGTCAGCATTTTGCGGAGAGCTTCGATAATACCAATTTTTGGACATTTCATACGAGCCGGAATCTAATTACCAATCATTATCGCCAAAAAGGGCATGTGTCACTGCATAACGTGCAGCCGTCTGCTCCGTTAGCCTTGTCACTGGATGCCAATTTTTCCCAAAGTTCGACGCAACAGATATGCCTCATTTATCAAAATTATGATCTCGATCATGCTATAATGCATGAGCTTTCTTTAAGCGCGAAACGGGACGCTCTCAAATTATAAAAGGCCTGTCAATTGATTTTCTGCCCGCTCACCACACGCGGATGACCAGACAAGTCATAATAGACATGGACATTCGCAAAACCGGTTTGCAGGAATAACGCATTGACTGCGTCTGCCTGATCAAACCCGATTTCCACCACCAGCCAGCCGCCGGGGCTGAGAAATTGCGGGGCATGCGTGACGATCGTGCGATAAGCGTCAAGGCCATCGACGCCGCCATCCAGTGCCAGCATGGGGTCGTAATCGCGCACGCTGGCTGATAAATTGTTGAGTGCAGCATGATCGATATAGGGTGGGTTGCTGACAATTAAATCAAACGGCCCCGCGACCTGGGCAAACCAGTTCGACGCGACAAAATTAACGCGTGTATCTAAACTATGTGCAATAGCATTTGTTCTGGCAACGTCTAAGGCGGCCTCTGAAATATCAGCACCCAGGCCGCGGCCATGGGGATAAAGGCGCAGGAGCGTCAGGAGCAAACAACCTGTCCCTGTACCCAGATCCAGAATACGTAAGGCGATAGTGTGATCGGCAAATAGGCGCTCGATAATATCAATCAATGTTTCACTGTCGGGACGTGGATCGAGGGTATCGGTTGTCGTCTTAAATATGGCACCATAAAATCCTGCTGTGCCAATAATTTTGGCAACAGGTTTGTGGCGTAAACGTTGCGCAATGACACTGTCCCAGGCGGACCGTTCGTCAACGGACAAGGCGTCATCCTTGTTCAGCAATAAATCTTCCCAATCACATTGCAACACATGCTGCAACAACAATCGCGCGTCCAGTGCGGCCGTATGCGAATCGACAGCTTGAAATTGCTGTGTCGCGTCTGTCAACGCGCCCTGGATTGTAAAGATATCGCTGTCAGTCATCAGGCTTTGGTGATCAAGGCATGACGCTTTTTGCCTGATGATAATTTCACGTCACCATCACTGTCAAAATCACTGTCTGTAATCTGATAGGCTTCATCGTCAATCGTGGTATCGTTTAAACGCGCCCCACCACCGGCTAATAATCGTTTGGCTTCGCCACGGCTTGCCACCAATCCCGTTTTGACGAGCAAGTCGAGCAGGGAGCGTGATTCATTAGACGCCAAAGTAAATCGCGGCAGACCTTCGCCTTTACCGGTGCCGGCAAACGTTTCCTGTGCGGTCGTTGCCGATTTTTCTGCTGCGGCTAAACCGCGCAACATTTTCGTCGCCTCAAACGCCAGGATTTTCTTGGCGTCATTAATTTCGGCATCTTTTAAGGCAGACAGACGCTTAATCTCATCCATCGGCAAGGTCGTAAAGAGTTTCAGCATTTTTTCGACCATGCTGTCATCGACATTGCGCCAATATTGGTAATACTCATAGTCGGATTGCAAATCACTGTTCAGCCACAAGGCATTGCCTTCGGATTTGCCCATTTTCTTACCGGCGGCATCGGTTAGGAGTGGTGTTGTTAAGACGAATAAAGAGGCTTGATCTTTCTTGCGGCCCAGTTCCACACCACTAATCGCATTCGCCCATTGATCAGCACCCGATAATTGCAGCGTACAATTATGGTGTTTGTAGAGATGCAGGAAATCGTATGATTGCAAAATACTGTAATTAAACTCCAGGAACGACAAATGCTGTTCCCGATCCAGGCGGTTTTTCACCGAGTCAAAACTCAACATGCGGTTGACCGAAAAATGCGGGCCATAGTCGCGCAACAATTCAATGTAGCCGATATGTTTGAACCAATCGTCATTATTAACCATCAATGCATCGGTCGGGCCATCGCCATAGTTTAAGATGGCACCAAACACAGTCTTAATGCCGGCAATATTCGTTTGGATCGTCTCGGCCGTCATCATCGGACGTGATGTGTCGCGAAACGACGGATCGCCAATCAACGCCGTCGCGCCACCCATCAAGGTCAGCGGCTTATTACCGGTTTGCTGCAGCCAATACAGCATCATGATCGTGATCAAATGCCCGATATGCAGCGATGGGGCGGTGGGATCATAGCCGATATAAGATGTTACCGGCCCTTTGGCGAACGCTGCGTCCAGCCCTTCCAGATCCGTACACTGGTTGATAAACCCGCGTTCAGACAGAATATTCAGGGTCTCAGATTTAAATTCAGTCATAAAAATCTCTGGCAAATCGGTGTTCATGCAATTATGCCGCTGAAAACGACGTAAATAAAGCTCTTTCGCAATTTGCTTGGCATTGCCTGTGAGAATGTGATAAAATCGCAAGTGCTGCGGCGTTCGGCAGAGGCCATTATTCACCGGGCCGATGCTTATCTTTCCAAAGGGAGCTGTCCCTGTCCAGACCGTGGTCTGGGTACATGGTTCCCGCCTTGTTTAACAGGGTCCATTGGAGAATAGGGTTTTCCTCACCGGCGTCTGCGGCTTTTTCTTTTTATTACTGTCCAAAGCATCAATGACTGAAAAACATGTCCGCGTTGGAATCGGTGTTATCGCTTTGAACGCCATGGGCAACATTTTGATGGGGCAACGGTTGAATACGCACGGCGAAGGCGCATGGGCCTTGCCGGGTGGCTCATTAGAGTTCGGCGAAGAATTTGCCGATTGTGTGCGGCGTGAGATGCAAGAGGAAACAGGTCTGGACGTCAATGATATTGAGGTCGTCTCTGTGGCTAATCATCTGTTCTTGGAACATGACAAGCATTTCGTCGCTGTCTTTTGTCTTGCAACTATCGCTAATGATGCCACGCCACAATTGATGGAACCGTACAAATGCGCGGGCTGGCATTTCTTCCCGGACTGGCACCACCTGCCGCAGCCACAATTTGTGCCATATCAAGAGCAAGTGCCGGCAGCGGCCATAAAGGCTTACCGCCAAAAATATGGGCTTAAGCCTTAAGGCCAAACTCTAGGCCCTTATTAACACATCAGTGATAAACTTGAGCGTAGACTGAAGCACGGCGGCCCCAATCGCCGCTACAGGATTTTTGGTTCGTGATACGTTTTATGTATGACAAGCCTCTTTTAACATTTAGCAGGAGCAATCCGCATGATAGGATTTCGTAACGTGAAATATACTTTGACTCTGGCTGCTTTGTTGAGCTTGGCCGGCTATGCAGTGCCAGCCATGGCGCAAGAGGCAGATCAGCCAGCGGCAGCACCTGCTGTGTCTGATGTCTCTAAGAAGCAGGAATCATCGAGCAGTTCTTCATCGACCACGGTCAAAACCTCAGGTCCAGTAGCGCCAACCCCGCCGGCTATGGAGATGCCAAAAGCACCAGAGCCACCAAAACCAACCGGCCCAACCTATAATCCACCACCGCCGTCAGGCAAGGATTGGGGCAAACTGCCACAAGAATCGCGTGAACAGATCTTGAATGACTGGAAAGCCCTGTCGGAAAAAGACCGTGAACCATTCATCTTCTACCGCGAGCGTGCCATGGCGAAACTCCCAGACAGTGCCTATAGCGATAACCCGTATAAGCCGGATGCTCCCGAATCGGCCGGTGGTGCCGCAGTGAAGAAGGAAGCGACATCTGCCGCAACCTCCTCTTCGTCGACCACAACGACCGATGAAAAATCAGCAGCTGGCAGTTTCTTTGATAAAATCATGGGCAAAGACGACGCCAAACCAGCAGTTGAATAACGTAAATTTGCTACTTTAAATTTCAAAGACCGCCTTTTCGGCGGTCTTTTTGATTGACAAAGCAAATCATTTTTATAACTTTATAATATGCAATCGATATCAGATAAATTTTTGCGTAACATGGAATTGATTCATAACGCGCATAATCAGCCACATGACAAAGTAAAAGCATATAAAGCAGCTTTGCTGAAAATGACGCAGCGCTATGGTACTTTCATGGCACAACGCGATCCAGCTACATTGTTAAATGTTATTCACACAACGTCCCGTAACCCTCACACCCAAAATGATGCGGCTATTCAAGAAATTGTCTTGCCGAAATTAAATTTTTCACAACAGTTGGCAAGTCACATTGAACAGGCGACTCGCGGTTTTGCAGATCATTTTTTGCAATCCCGGCTGCCAGAGATGCAATGGTTGTCTTTTTCAAATGATGAAAAACTGGATCGCTTCGCAAGCCATGCCGTCACCTATATCAATTTACTCGACCCAGAAAATATCTTGAATAAAAATCAGGTTAATCCAAATCTTGTGCTGGAGAAAAGAACATATTTTGACCAGGACAGATGGTATGAGCGTGGCCGACATTATCCGGTCATTGACAAAACTGAATTAATCAAAAGTAACCGCTATAATCCTCTCCTATCAGAACAAGAAGGGGCTATTCTCTTGGTGCATGAAAGTTTTCACCGTTTTACAGACGGTGCTGGTTTATATCACATGCAAACAGGACAGCATCCGTCATGTTTCACACCAGCAGATCTCGCTTTATTGAAAACCATGAACGCCAATGAACTCTATCATCATGTGGATTCAAGTTATGAATTAGATCCCCGGGAACGTATGGCGCGGTATATCGCGGAAATATTCAATTTGCATACCACGCATGAATCCCCCGACATGCGTTATATAACTCCCCGTAGTCCGGTTGCATTAGGTGCTTTAATACAAGAGAGCCGTGGTATTTCATGGAATGGCCGGCAAAAGCCAGCCCAATTCGTTAATATTTCGTGATTTTCCTTGCCTTTCACGCCTCAATCCGGTATATCTACGCGGCTTTTCCATTCCTGACAGAAATATGAGACTCCCTGATGGGCTTACGTAACATTGCCATTATCGCGCACGTTGACCACGGCAAAACCACCCTTGTTGACCAGTTGTTCCGCCAATCCGGCACGTTTCGCGACAACCAGCAGGTCGCCGACCGCGCCATGGACAGCAACGCGCTGGAACGCGAACGCGGGATTACGATTTTGGCCAAAGTCACCTCTGTCGACTGGCACGGCACCCGTATTAACATCGTCGACACACCAGGCCACGCCGATTTTGGCGGCGAAGTTGAGCGTATTCTCAGCATGGTCGATGGCGTTGTCTTGTTATGTGACGCGGCTGAAGGCCCATTGCCCCAAACAAAATTCGTGCTGACCAAGGCGTTGAAACGCGGCATCAAGCCGATTGTGGTCATCAACAAGATCGACCGTCCCGATGCCGAGATCGACAATACATTGAACGCTGTGTTCGATTTGTTCGTCGCCCTTGATGCAACGCCGGAACAATTGGACTTCCCGATTTTGTACGCTGTGGGCCGTGAGGGCTGGGCGGGTTTGTCACCGGACGAAGAACGGATTAACACGACCGAAAAACCAGGTCTGGCCCCACTTTTCGATAAAATCGTCGAATATGTTGCCGAACCTCATGGCGTTGAAAAAGACGCGCCGTTTAAATTATTGGTCACCATGTTAGAGCGTGACCCTTATCTGGGCCGTGTTGTCACTGGTCGGATCGAATCCGGTACGGTCAAGGTCAACCAGGCTGTGCATTGCCTGGATTATGAAGGCACCAAGATTGACTCTGGCCGGATCACGAAAATTCTGGCCTTCCGTGGTCTGGAACGTGTGCCGCTGGAATCAGCAGATGCCGGTGATATCGTCTGCATTGCCGGTTTGGAAAAAGCCACGGTGGCCAACACCGTCTGCGATCTGTCGGTCAGCGTACCCTGTGATGCACAACCGATTGACCCACCGATTATTTCCATGACCTTCCGTGTCAATGACAGCCCGATGGCGGGTCGTGAAGGCAACAAGGTCACATCGCGTATGATCCGTGACCGCTTGCTCCGCGAAGCCGAAAGCAACGTGGCCCTGAAAATTGAAGAAGGCAACACAACGGATTCGTTCAAAGTCTCGGGCCGTGGTGAATTGCAATTGGGCGTGTTGATCGAAACCATGCGTCGCGAAGGGTTTGAGCTTGGGATCTCGCGTCCGGAAGTGATTTTGTCGAAAGATGAAAACGGTCAGGTTTTGGAGCCAACCGAAGAAGTCGTGATCGACGTCGATCAGGATTTCACCAACATCGTGATGCAGAAAATGACCGAGCGTAAAACTTTTCAACGTTACGACCACTGTCAATGCGGCGAAGGGCTACACCTACGGTGCCGAGATCGGCACAAACCAGCCGTTCACCTTTCTACCGTCGCCATTCGATGGACTGGGGCTGCAGGCAAACTACACCTATGTCCAGAGCAAGACGACGGTGAACGGCCGAACGCTTCCGTTCCCTGGATCATCGAAGCACAACATCAACCTGGGTGTTTATTACGAGAAATACGGTTATTCAGCGCGCGTCGCGTATAACTATCGAACCAGCTATTTGTCCGAGACGGGTCAGAACGGGATATACACGCGTGGTATGTCTACGGTGGACGTCAGTCTGACGAAAAAGATCGTTCCCGGTCTCGAAGTTATTTTCACCGGTATCAATCTCACCGGAGCAAATCAGCAGCTTTATTCTGCAATCGGTGGGGTGTTCCGTAGCTTCTACGAGCGACCAAAGACCTATTCGTTTGGTGTGCGAGCCTCGTTTTAGGCCGCGGCGGTGCGCCTCATAGCCTCGCGCGGCGCATGGATCGTCGCGCTGGCGACCACGCTGGGTTCGGCCGACTGGGGCGCAATGCAATGGATCGTGGGCGCCCTGATCGACGGCGGGCACTTTTCGAGCGCGCGCGCGGGGCTGCTCGGCACCATCGAGCTGACCGCAATGGGTTTAACGCTCGTCGCCATCGCGCCCGTTATCGGCCGCGCACCGCTTCGTACGATCTCGATCGTTGGGCTTGTGATCGCAGTCGCAGCGCAGGGCGTCTCGATGTTGCTCGCCGAGTTCGCCGCGCTCGCGGCCGCGCGCGCGGTGTCCGGAGTAGCGTTCGGATTGCTGTTCTCGGTTGCGGGGCGCGCCGGCGCGGCGTTCCCGCAACCCGCGCGCGCGTTCGCCGCCGCAGGAGTCGTCTCGCTCCTGTTCGGCGCATCGAAAGAGCTGCTGCTCGGCTATGCGAAGCAGCATTTCGGCTACCCGGGCGTCTTTGGTGCGCTCATCGTCTATTATTCGGTAAGCGCGGTGCCGCTTGTGGTCCTGCTTGCCAAAGACGCACAACCAACCGCCCCAAAAGCCTTGTCTCTCGATCGGATTGGGCTTGGAACCGCGCTCCCCATCCTAACCGTGATGGCCTTGTTCGCGCTGGCCACCGGCGGCATTTTCGCCTTCATTCAACAGGTCGCGACGCGCGTTGGGCTAGACGGCTCCCGTCTTGCGCAGGGCTTGGCTGTCATCACGATCCTCGGCACAGTCGGCGCGGTGTTGGCGGAACGCGTCGGCGCGCGTGGCACGCGGCCTGCGACGGCTGCCGCCGGGCTCGTGGCGGTCGGCGTCAGCTGTCTCTTGGTCATGCTCTCACCGACCCGTACCGCATATTGGGCGGCGATGCTGTTCTGGGTCATCGCTTATTGGTTCTGCTATCCGCTCCTTTTCGGTATGGCGGCCACCCTCGATCGACAAGGTCGTTTAGCGACCGCGCTCGCGGCCGTGATGATCCTCGCCTCGGCGGCGGGGACAGGAATCTCAGGCGCGCTCACCTCCTACTTCGGGCCAGAAAGCTTCGGTGTAGTCGCCCTCGGTGCCTCCCTCGCGGCAGCCATGCTGATGCTGCTCGCGCCGCAACTGCGTGGCCATGCGGCCTCGCGGTGATTGGGCAACCCGACGGGGAAGCGCCGGGTGTATCGGCTAACCGTCGCTAGGTGGGAGAAGAGGCGTGGTTTACAGACCTAATTCCGGCTGGGCACGACGGGACGTGTTGGCCATCGCAGCATCTGCGGCTACGCCCACCAGTCTTATACCATCGGTCGCAGCCGCGAGCAGCGAGGCCGTTGCCGACACCGCGTACGTTGGCACGAAGGCCTACGGCTCGGGCTATTTTGGCGAGTGGGTCACCGATGAGTGGGGTGGAGTCGCCTACCGGTACGATTGCGACCAACTCCATGATCCTAAAGCGCTGACACCTACCGATCCACTGTTCCGAGATGGGCGCGATCATTGGCATCAGCTCGGCAATGATCGCATTGTCGCGACCGCGTCGAATTTCGGTCACCTGCAGGTCCGTCAAGATGAGGGCGGTCCCAAGTTCCTGAATGATTATCTGCCGACCGAGGCCGCCTTCGGTGGTGGGCTGGGTTATGCGAGCGACGGTGAGACCATCGTCGGCACCTGCTACGGCGGTGCGCACGACCGCTTCCAGCGCACATTTGGCCTCGGCTACGTGCGCAAAATCGTCGACGGCGGCGGGATCAGCGTGGACCAGACGATTTTTGCCCCTTTCGGCGACGATCCTGTCCTGCGAAGTCGAACGACATTGACCAACCGACGTGCCGAAGCCGTCGATCTGCTGTGGACAGATTACTGGGGCTGCAGACCCTACCAGTTCTTCACGCCAGACGACGGCAACTATACCCAAACTGAAACTCACTTTGCGCGCCGGATTTTCGGAAAACAGTTTCGCCACGACTTCGAGCGCGTTCCTGGCGGCCTGATTGAGCGAAAAACGTACATTGGGAATGTCGGTTTTGTTCCCGAAGGGGACGGCGGATCTCGCCGGAGAGACACGACCCCACCCGCCACCTTCTTCGTAAATCTGGAAAGCGATCCGGTCGCGACCGCAGTCCACGCGCGTCCGTTTTTCGTCCGCGACGGCGCTTCGCCGCCCGGCGCGCATCGCGCGCTCGACGGCCTTTTGGGTGAACCGGAAGGCGACTGTCTGCTCGTCCAGCGCCGTATTCGTCTTCAACCTAGCGAAAGCCGCACGCTCGATGGGCTCTATGGCTACGAAACGGCGGACCTAAGTTGTAAAGCCCTAGTAGCCAAATATCGGGTTTCTCCCGCGACGCAGTTGCAAGCCACGGTCCGGGCATGGTCCGGCGACGGACTGAAATTCAACACGCCATCCGCTGCGTGGGTTTCTCGCGAGATGGTCTGGTCCAACTATTATCTACGCAGCGGGGCGACTTACGACAGTTTCTTCGAAGAGCATATTATTAGCCAAGGTCACACTTATCAATATATCAACGGTGGCCAAGCCGCAGCGCGTGATCCGCTATATCACGCGGCGCCGCTCATTTTCAGTCGGCCCGAGCTCGTAAAATCGGTGCTGCGCTACACCTTGAAGGAACTTCGCCCCGACGGCGGCTGCCCATATTCAGTGGTGAGCCACGGAATCCTGCGTGGCGCTATCGACGGTGCGCCACCGACCGACCCAAGCCTTTGGATTTTATGGCTGGCGAGTGATTATGTGCTTGGCACGCGCGACAAGGCATTCCTCGACGAAACCATCTCGATTTACCCCGTCCGGGGCCCCAAGGCCAAAACGAAATCTGTTCGCGCGCAGCTTGATCTTGCCTACCGCTTCCTGCGCGATCAGGTTGGGGTCGGCGAGCATGGGCTCATGCGCTTGGGCGGCGGTGATTGGAACGACAATCTCGTCTTGGAGCGCTGCCCGGAAGCGGCTAGGGCCGAATGCCAGGCAGTCGGCGAAAGCGTGTTAAACGCCGCGATGGCGAGTTACATTTTCCGGCGCTACGCCGAGTTGCGCCGCTTCGACGGCGCGAGCCCAGACGAGGCCGACGCGATTGCCGCGGATGGCGAAGCGCAGCGTCAAGCGGTGGCGAAACAATGGACCGGGCGCTGGTTTCGACGCGCATGGTTCGGTCCGACTGCGGGCTGGATCGGCGACGGCGATAATCTCTGGCTTGAGCCGCAGCCTTGGGGTCTGATCGGGGGATCAACCACGATCGGCCAAGCACGCACTTTATGCGACAGTTTCAATCGTGAACTACGTGCGCATTCCCCAATCGGGGCGACTCTCATCAATAGGAGCAACACAGAGGTAAATAGCGACAATCGGGGCATCGCCGAGGACGGTGGCGTGTGGCCCTCGATGAACGCATTGATGGTGTGGGCACTGGCTAAGACCGATCCCGCCGCCGCGTGGGACGAGTTTTGCAAGAACAGTCTCGCGAGGCACGCCGAGGCGTACCCCAACGTCTGGTATGGAATCTGGAGCGGTCCCGATACATACAATTCAATCATGTCACCATACCCCGGCCAGACGATGCTGAGCGATCTCATTCGCAAGCCGGGCGCGATAATGGATCACGTTTATTCACGTGATTTCGGGATGACCGATTTCCCGATAATGAACATGCATCCGCATGCGACTCAACTTTTTGCGGTCACGAAACTCGTCGGCACCGAGTTCACCGCCGATGGGGTCGTGCTAGAACCCAGTCTGCCGCTGCGGGATTACGTGTTTAGCTCGCCGCTGCTCGGTCTCAGCCGAGCGGGCGACCGCTGGAGTGGTTGGTACGCTCCCTCGGTCACCGGCCGCTATAGGATTACGCTCAAGCTGCCTCAACTCAGCAGAGTGTCGCTGGATTTGGGAAGCAAGCTGTACGTCAACGGTAAGAGCGCAACTTTTGAGGCGAACAACAAGGAAATCAGTTTCTTTGGCTTCTCAGAGAGGAAAAGACCTCTACAGTGGAATATAACTTAGATTTCCGCTTTCAATTGCAGCCTCGTCAGCAATTTTTCGCCCGTCAATAACCGAGAGCACCGTGCCGCCACGCCCGGACGCAGCCTTCGCGACTAAAACCTTCGGTTGTCTACCATGCCGCGACGAGGCCCGGGCCAATGACTCGACCCGACCTCAATCGCAAGAACGCGCTCTTCGTCGGATCCGACGATGGCGGCGATCACTGGGCGGTCATCGCCAGCCTGATCGAGACCTGCAAGCTGAACGCCGTCGATCCTCAGGCGTGGCTCGCGGACACCTGTCCCGCCTCGCCGCCGGACACAGAAACCGCCCGCCTCGACGACCTCATGCCATGGCGCTTCAACCCCGCCGTGGGGTGAGCACATCGCTTACGTGCGACCACCAGCAGCCTCGTCCGACGGCGGCAATCTGTGGCTCGAGCCGCAGCCCTGGGCGGTCATCAGCGGCGCGGCCACGCCCGAGCGCGCGCGCATGCTCGCCGCCAACATCGATCGCGAGCTGCGCCGCCCGTCCCCGATCGGCGCGATCCTGTGCAATCGCGGCTCGACCGAGACCGATCCCAAGGATTTGGGCGTCGCCGAGGAAGGCGGCATCTGGCCCGCGATCAATACGACGCTCGTGTGGGCGCTCGCCAAGGTCGATCCCGCGATGGCGTGGGACGAGTGGCGCAAGAACAGCCTGGCAGTCCACGCGGAGGTCTATCCCGATATCTGGTACGGCATCTGGAGCGGCCCCGATACCTTCAACTCGGTTTACGATCCTCTCAATCCGGGCGGCACGATGCTGAGCGACCTGATCCGCAAGCCCGGCCAGATCATGGATCATGTCTACGCGACCGATTTTGGCATGACTGATTTTCCGGTGATGAACATGCACCCGCACTCGACGCCGCTCTATTCACTCACCAAGCTGATCGGCGCGGAGTTCACCCGCGACGGGCTGACGCTCGCGCCCGTGCTGCCGATGGCGCGCTATGCCTTCCGCTCGCCGCTGCTCGGGCTGCGGCGGACGGCGGACGGCTATGACGGCTGGTACGCGCCTTCGGGCGCGGACGGCGAGTGGACGATCCGCTTCACTCCAAGCGATGGCGCGAAGTTCACGCGGTTGCGCGTGAATGGCACCGAAGGGCCGGTCGCCGGGGCGGATCCGGTCATGATCCGCGGGCACGGGTCGAAGAATGTGCCGCTCGCTTGGTCGCTCCACAGCTAACGATTTTCAGTCCCATTCTAATCAGTGGTCGGCGGCGGCTGCTCACGCGACTGGCGTTGTGACCGGGGCGAAATCGGATAAGGGCGTGGGCGCACTTCGATAGCGACGCATTTTGGAGGTAGACTTGCGACGTTCGACGGTTCCGCGCGGTCGCGGTGATTGTAGCGCGTCCCTTGTCGGCGTGCGCGGCACCGGTTGTCGGCGCGGACGGTTCGGTCCCGGTTCCGGTGCATATTTCGTCACTTTCCAGCTTCTTAGCGAGCGCGCGACGGTCGACGTCGGGTCGATCGCAACCCCGGCTGCGGATGGGGTTACCCGCCGTTGCGGTTTGTTCGTGCCGACCGCATCCGTGATCCGGAATGGCCCGCGACATAACTTCTACGCCGAGCCCGAACTGCCCGAGTCGCGCGAAGCTTATGCGCGCGTAGCGCGCTTTTTCACCGCTGGGCTGGGGGAGGCACGATGATGCTGCGCGCACCGCTCGCGCTCGCCTGCATGGGGCTGGCGATCATCGTCGGTGTGCGCGCGTTCGGCGCGGGACCCAGGCAGGAGCCGCGCATCGGCTTCGTCACCAAAATGCCCGAGCAGGCCTGGTTTCTGTCCGAAGCGAAGGCGGCGCGCGCCGTCGGCGCGGCGCGCGGCTACACCGTGGTGACGCTCGGCGCGCCCGATGGCGAGCGGCTGATGACCGCGATCGACAACCTCGCCACGCAGGGCGCTCGCGGGCTGGTCGTGTGCGCGCCTGACGTCCGGCTCGGCCCAGCCGTGCGCCACCGCGCGGCCGTGCTCGGGCTGAAGCTCTTGACCGTGGACGACCGCTTCCTGGGGCCGGACGGCAGGCCGCTCCTCGATGTGCCGCATCTGGGCATGTCGGGGCGCAAGATCGGCGAGCAGGTCGGTGCCACGGTAATCGAAGAGATGCGGCGGCGCGGCTGGAACCCAACGACCGTCGGCGTGCTGCGGATGACGAGCCAGGAACTGCCGACCGCGGTCGAGCGCGTCGAGGGTGCGACCGCCGCGCTCGTCGCGGGCGGGGTGGCGCGCGATCGCATGTTCGACGCGCCCCTGAAGGCTACCGATACCGAAAGCGCGAACACCGCTTCGGGGCCGGTGCTGTCGCGGCACGATGAGATCAAGCGGTGGGCGATCGTCTCGGTCAACGAGGAAACCGTGCTCGGCGGCGTGCGCGCGACCGAGCAGTTCGGCCTGCCCGCCGCCGATGTGATCGGCGTTGGCATAGGCGGCGCGGGCGCGGCGATCGCCGAATTGTCCAAGGCCGGGCCGACGGGCTTCTATGCAACGATCGCGGTCTCCTCGATCGGTCATGGGCGGCGTACCACCGAGGCGCTGATCGACTGGATCGAGCATGGCCGACGTCCTCCCGCCGATACGGCGACGACCGGCACGGTCATGACGCGCGCGAACTGGCGAGCGGTGCAGGCCGCGCTCGATCGCGGGTGAGCATTCTTAAGTCGGAGAACGGGTAACTAGGCCCCCGCTATAGACAGAAACTTGTCGGGTTTTTAATCCAGTCAAGACACGGAGGTCGCGATGAACCCGAGCATTTCCGAAACCGACCGCGCGTTGTTCGAGCGCGACGGCTATGTGCTGAAGACGGGATTCTTCGACACCGGGGAGGTCGCACTCATCGATGCCGCGATCGCGGGCGATCCCGCGATCCACGCGAACGTTACCCGGCTGGCCGACAGCGGTGGCGGCACGACCGAACTCGCCTTGTGGAACCACCCGGGCGACGACGTCTTCGGCATGGTCGCGCGGTCGCGCCGGGTCGTCGACGGGATGGAGCGGCTGCTCGGCGGTGAAGTCTATCATTATCATACCAAGCTGACGATGAAGAAGCCGAAAACCGGCGGCGCGTGGGACTGGCATCAGGACTATGGCTATTGGTACGACAATGGCTGCCTCTACCCGTGGATGGGCAGCGTATTCATCGCGGTCAGCCCGTGCCGGCGCGAGAATGGCTGCCTCGAAGTGTTGCGCGGCAGCCATCGGCTCGGGCGGCTGGATCACGGGCGCGTTGGCGGACAGACCGGCGCGGACGCCGAGCGCGTGCGCGAGGTGATGAAGGTCCTCGACCATATCTACTGCGAAATGGATCCGGGCGACGCGCTTTTTTTCCACGCGAACACGCTGCACTCGTCATCGCGGAACACGTCCGATGTGCCGCGCAACGTGATGCTGTCCTGCTATAACCGCGTTGACAACAATCCTACGCGCGAGCACCACCATCCCCGCGCGACGCGGCTCGACAAGGTCGACGATGACCGGATCAAGGCGGTTGGGCTGGGAACTGCGCCGAGCGTGCGCGACTATTACCGCGCGGAGGAGGATCGCTCGATCGCGGTGCTTTCCGTAACGGCGCAGGGATGAGCCTAGCCGCGCGCGCGCCCCGTGCGATGGCCGACGCGGCGCCGTTCGCGCTCGACGAGGTGACGGTCGACTATCCGGGCGTGCGCGCGCTCGACCGAGTGTCCTTCGCGGCGGAGGCTGGCGAGGTTCACGCGCTCCTGGGCGAGAACGGCGCCGGCAAGTCGACGCTGTTGAAAGTGCTCGCGGGCATTCAGTCGCCGACTTCGGGCACGCTGAACATCGGCGGCCAGCGTGCCTCGTTCCGCTCGCCCGCCGACGCGCTCGCTGCCGGGGTGGCCGTCATCCACCAGGAGCTGCACCTCGCCCCCGAACTGTCGGTTGGGGAAAACCTGCTGATGGGACAGTTGCCCGCGCGAGGCGGCTTTCTCGCGCGCGCGGCGATGCTGGAGCGTGCGCGCGCGATACTGGCCGAACTTGGCGAACCCATCGATCCACGCGCGCGCGTCGGCGCGTTGCCGATCGGTCAGCGACAGATGGTCGAGATCGGCAAGGCGCTGCTGCGCGACGCGCGCGTGATCGCGTTCGACGAGCCGACCTCGTCGCTGTCGTCGCGCGAGACGGTGGCGCTGAAACGCATCGTCGGCGAACTGCGCGCGCGCGGCGTCGCGGTCATCTACGTCACGCACCGGATGGAGGAGGTCTACGCGCTCGCGGATACGGCGACGGTGCTGCGCGACGGCGCGGTCGTGGCGCGCTACGCCGAGCTAAAGGACATCGATCCCGATCGCCTGATCGAGGCGATGGTCGGCCGCCGCGTCGAGGACGTCTACAGCCATCGCGCGCGCACGGCGGGCGAGATGCTGTTCGAGGCGGATGCGCTGACCGGCCCCGGGCTGAGCGCGCCGGTCAAGTTCGGCGTGCGGGCCGGCGAGATCCTGGGGCTGTTCGGGCTGGTCGGCGCGGGGCGGACCGAACTCGCGCGACTGATCGCCGGGGCCGAGCGCGCGACGGGCGGCACGATGCGGCTGGGCGACAAGCCATATGCCCCCATGTCGCCGCGCGCCGCGATCCGCGCGGGCGTCGCGCTCGCGCCCGAGGACCGCAAGGGGCAGGCGATCTTCCCGCTCGCCAGCGTGTCCGACAACATCAACATCTCCGCGCGGCGTCGCAGCGCCCGCGGCGTCATTATCGCGCGCGCGCGCGAAACCGCGACCGCGCGGACCTTTATCGACCGTTTGCGGATCCGGACGCCGGGACCGGGCACGCCGATCGGGCGGCTCTCGGGCGGCAACCAGCAAAAGGCGGTGCTCGCGCGCTGGCTCGCCGAAGAGGTCGACCTGCTGATCGTCGACGAGCCAACGCGCGGCATCGATGTGGGCGCGCGCGCCGAAATCTACGCGATCCTCTATGGCCTCGCCCAGCAGGGAAAGGCGATCATCATGATCTCGAGCGACCTGCCCGAAGTCATGGGCGTTTCCGATCGGATCGGGATCATGCGTGAGGGGCGGCTGGTGCGGTTCGTCAACCGTGAAGACGCGCGCGCGGAAGCGTTGCTCGCGCTTGCGTTGCCGCGATGAGCGCCGCCGCTCCCGAAACAGTAGACGCACCCGCGTCCGCCAAGGCGCGCTTGCCGGGCGCGGGTGGCACGTCGGGGCTGTTGCTCGTGCTCGTGCTGTTGCTGATCGGGCTATCGCTCGGGGTGCCGAGCTTCCTGACGCTTCGGAACATCGACGGGCTGCTGCTCTCGGTCACGCTGATCGGCACGCTCGCCGCCTCGATGATGCTGGTCATGGCCTTGGGCGAAATCGACCTGTCGATCGGCTCGACGGTGGCGTTCGCGGGCGTTGTCGCGAGCCTTGTGCTTGGAGCGACGCACAGCCTGTCTGCCGGCATCGGAGCGGGCGTGCTCGCGGGCGGCGCGGTCGGGCTGGTGAACGGCGCGGTCGTGGCGGGCGTGGGGCTGAACTCGCTGATCGCCACGCTCGCGACAATGGAGATCGTGCGGGGCCTCGCCTATCTCGCCGCCGGCGGCGACGCGCTCATCATCACCGATGAGCGCTTCTTCGCGCTCGGTTCGGCGACGATACTGGGTGTGACCATACCGGTCTGGGCGATGCTCGCGGCGTTCGCACTGTTCGGGGTGGCGCTCCGGTATCTCGTGGTCGGGCGCAACATCCTCGCGATCGGCGGCAACGCGGAGGCCGCGCGGCTGTCGGGCGTGCCGGTGCGGCCGGTCAAGCTCTGGGTGTTCGCCGCGCAGGGGCTGGTCGCGGGCACGGCGGGGGTGATCCTCGCCGCGCGGCTCTCGTTGGGCGATCCCAAGACCGCGCAGGGGCTGGAACTGGGCGTGATCTCGGCGTGCGTGCTCGGGGGGGTGCCGCTCTCGGGTGGGGTGGCGAGCATCGTCGGCGTCGTCACGGGGGTGTTCATCATGGGTTGCGTCCAGAACGCGATGGGGCTGCTAAACGTGCCCACCTTTTATCAATATCTCGTGCGCGGCGGCATCCTGCTGCTCGCGGTTACCTTCGATCAGCTCAAGAAACGCCGGTGAAGATCACGGGCGTCAGCGCGATTGTCGCCAACGCAGGGCTGCGCAACCGGGTCTTCGTGCGGGTTGAGACGGACCAGCCCGTGCTGTACGGCTGGGGCGGAGCGACGATCGAGTGCAGGACCCGCGCGGTCGTCGGCGCGGTCCAGAAGGGGCTGATGCTCGGCTGAATCGAGCTGGCCGAGGGTCACGTCCAGCCCGACATGGGGTTAGTCCACGCGCTCGACCACGTCGACGCGCGGGTGCTCGCGCGCGGGGGCGACGGGTGGACGGTCGCGCTCGCCAATTCGGCACGGTTGCGCGTGCTCGCCGTGACTGCGGCAGCCGCTGACGTGCTCCCCTGATTGGTACCGTTCAGAGGTAGAGTCCTTGGTTTGGATGGCTGAGGGTTGAGGGGATGGCAACCAGGTTAGGGGCATGCCCCCAACCTGGTTTGCCGGCGATCTCGGCGGGGGTGCGTCCGCCCAGTTTCGAGTGCGGCCTGACGGTGTTGTAGTCGTGCTGCCAGGCGTTCAGCAGAGCGCGGGCCTGCGCCAGCGACGTGAACAGGGTCTCGTTGAGGCATTCGTCGCGCAGGCGGCCGTTGAAGCTCTCGACGAAGGCGTTGTGGGTCGGCTTGCCCGGCGAGATGTAATGCCATTCGATCTGGCGTTCCTTAAACCAGCGCAGGATCGATGTCGAGGTCAGCTCGGTGCCATTGTCGCTGACCACCGTCAGCGGCTTGCCGCGCGCGGCAAGCACGGCATCCAGTTCGCGCGCGACGCGGGCACCCGACAGCGATGTATCCGCCACCAGCGCCAGGCATTCCCGCGTGAAGTCGTCGACCACGCACAGGATGCGAAAGCGGCGGCCGCAGGCGATCAACACCGACCGTTTGCTCGAGCAAGCAGGCGCGCATCACGAACTCGCGGTTTGGGACGGCCTTGGCCACGAGGTAGCCGAGCCGAACATCGAGTCCAGGGAACTGTATCAGCGTATCGTGAAGTTTTTCGGGCAAAACCTCGGTCGAGCGCCGCGAAATCGTCGTGACTTCGCGCTTTGCTGCGTGCGTAACATGCGCGGAGCCAGGCGCGAAAGATACGCGAACTGCTCTACGGAGTCCCAAACGCGCGCCGTGACATCGGAGTTCGATGCGCCCTGTCTGGCCCAAAACGTCCGCCCGGCCCACCGCCTGCCTTGCCGAGATACATGCCGAAGAGGTGCGCGGGCTTTACGTAGGCAGCGCGCGACTCGGGCAGGTCCGGATCGATGTAGAAGTAGTGCGGCAGGGAGAGCCGCCCCGCCGAGGCGCACGGCATGACGCGTTGGACGGATCACGCCACAGTCGAGATATTTGGAACCCGAAAGCCGGGCCAGGTCAGACGACCTCCAGCATAACCGAGCGCGTCACCGCCGAACTCGATCCGGCCATGATCTCGAACGCACCCGGCTCGACGACGCGGCGCATGTCGATTCCGGTCAGCGCGAGCTGGTCGGGATCGATCATAAACGCGACCGTGCGGCGTTCGCCCGGCGCGAGCGCGACGCGGCGGAACCCGGCGAGTTCCTTGACCGGGCGCGTGACGCTGCTGATCATGTCGCGCAGATAGAGCTGGACGACCTCGTCGCCGATGCGCGTGCCGACGTTCGCTACCTCGACGGTCACGCTCGCGCTCTCGGTGCTCGTGATCGTCGCACGGGCCAAGCGGGGCGCGCCGATCTCGAAGCGTGTGTAGCTCAGGCCATGCCCGAACGGAAACAACGGCTCCGACGTCTCGAACAGGTAGCCGCCGCGCCCGCTCGGTTTATGGCCGTAGAATAAGGGTAATTGCCCGACCGAGCGCGGCAGGCCGACGGTGAGCTTGCCGCCAGGGGCCGCGTCGCCGAACAGCATGTCGGCGACCGCCAGCCCGGTTTCCTGGCCGAGCGTCCAGCATTGGACGAGCGCGGGCGCGGCGGCGACATCGACGAGCGCGAGCGGCCGCGCGCTGAAGACGAGCACGACGATCGGGATGCCGAGCGGGCGCAAGGCCTGGAACAGTGCGGACTGGCCGCCGACCAGCGCGAGGTCCGCGCGGTCGACGCGGAACTGCGGGTTCCACGATTCGCCTGCGGTGTTCTCGTTGTCGCCGACGCACAGCACGATCGCGTCCGCGCCGGCGACGGCCGCGACCGCCTCGGCGATCAAACGCCGGTTTTCGGCGGGATCGGCGGGGGTGGGTTTCTCGAAGGTGACGCCCTGATCGGTGATCTGTTCGGGTTTGGCCGCCGTGATGCGTGCGCCGAGCGCATAGGTGATCGCTGCCGCGCCGAGCTTGGCGCGCAGGCCTTCGAGCACGCTGACCTTGCGGCGCGGGGTGCCCGCGTAGCCGCCGAGGAACACCGTGTCGGCGAGCGGACCGACGACCGCGAGCCTGCGCGTGCGCGCGCGGTCAAGCGGCAGCACGCCGTCGTTCTTGAGCAGGATGATCGCGCGCTCGGCCGCGCGTCTGGTGAGCGCGCGCGCATCGGGCGTGTCGGTGATCGCGACCGCGCGCGCGGCGTCGCATGGCGGCTCCTCGAACAATCCCGCGAGAAACTTGACGCGCAGCACGCGCGCGACCGCGCGGTCGATCGCCCCTATCGGCACGCGACCGGCGCGGACAGAGGCGACCAGCGTCGGATAATTGGCGAAGTCGGGCGTCTCGACATCGACCCCCGCCATCAGCGCGCGGGTCGCCGCGTCGGACGCGTCGGCAGCGACGTGCTGCGCGTCGATGAGCTGGCCGACACCGTTGTAATCGCTCATGACGAAGCCCTGAAAGCCGATCTCCTCGCGCAGCACCTTGGTCAGCAGCCAGTGGCTCGCGTGGTTGGGCACGCCGCCGACCTCGTTGTACGATGCCATGACGCTCATCGCGTGGCCGCCCCGGATCACGCGCGCGAACGGGCGGATGTGGACATCGCGCAGCGTGCGCTCGGACAGGTCGACCGGCCCGGCGTTGCTGCCGCCCTCGGGCTGGCCGTGCCCGGCGAAATGCTTGAGCGTCGCGCACACGCGGTCGGGGCCGAGCGGCAGCGTATCGCCCTGGAGGCCGCGCACCGCCGCGAGCCCGATCTCGCCGTTCAGATACGGGTCCTCGCCGAAGGTCTCGTCGGCGCGGCCCCAGCGCGGCTCGCGCATCACGTCGAGCACCGGGGCGAGCACGATGCCGATGCCGCGCGCACGCGCCTCGCGCGCGGCAACCGCGAAGGTTTGGCGCACGAGTTCGGGATCCCAGGTGCTCGCGAGCGCCGTCGCCGAGGGAAAGGTCGTGCCGTAGCTGCCGTAGACGCCGTGCGTCGCCTCCTCCTGGACGAGCACGGGGATGCCCAGTCGCGTGCGATGTCGCGCGTCCGCCTGGATGGCGTTGGTGAGCGCGACGAGTTCGGCGATCGGCTTGGGCGCCGCGCCCGGCGGCGTGGCGGTGACGTAATCGCTCAGGTGCGCGACGTGGCCGATGCCGTGCGGGAGCGCGCGCGCCGCCGCCTCGGGCACGAAGCGGTTCGCGTCATCGACCACGCCCATTGTGTGCAGCTTCGACAGCCACAAACAGCCGAGTTGCGCGACCTTCTCTTCGAGCGTCATGCGCCCGAGCAGGTCGGCGACGCGCTCCCCGACTGGCGCGGCGGGATCGCGGTAGCGGGGCAGTGATGGCTGCGCGACGGCCGCACCGCTGACGAGCATAGCCGACGAAGTGACGAGCAGCGGTCTGCGCGAGATGTCCACAGGGGTGGCGCGCGCTTCGGCTTCGTCAATCATGGGCATTGAGCTTTCGCGCGCGGTCGTTCGGCTTTCAATCGGGGCGGACACTATACTCTACGGTTCCCAACCAAAAGCTCCCCCGCACGGCGAACAAAAAACTTCGCGGACCGTCGAGATATAATCGAAGAAGTTTCCGTCCTCCGGCCGTTATACCCGGTTCTGATGCGCCAGATTAGCCGGCCCACGAGGCGGCCGCACCCACTTCGTAGGTCCATCAAGCGTTGATGGATGTCGGGAGGATAGTCCGCTGACTGCGAATAGCACTATGCTTTGCTAATTATCGTGCGAGTCTCACCCTCTTGTGCGCTCACGATAGCTGACGCGCAACGGCTTCGCTAGAGCGAGCGAACCAAAGGACGTGCTGATCATGTGTGTCACGCTCGAATCCCACAATGGTATACTGTTCCGGGATTCGGCTTGGGACAGGGGTCTGGCCCATCAAGCATGCTCGTCGGCTACTCAGCGCCAATGCCGAGCGTAGGAAACTCGGGCCGGAGCACTCCGGAGCGGACATTCGACTTCGCGTCCAAAAGCGGGTTTTCGCGTCGGTAGCGCCGGTACATTTGCCAGGCCCATCAATCGAAGCGGAAGCCGGACACCGCCGTCTCCAAGACAAGCTCGCCGTAGATCTTCGCGCCGGGCGCATCGGAGGGACCAGCCGCGACCATAAGCGGGATCAGATGCTCCGCGGTGGGATGCGCCGCCCGCGCACCGGGCGCTTCTGCCCATGCAGCCAGCAGGTCGGCGCGGACGTCGCCGGGCTGCATCAGCGTCGATGTCAGCCACGAGTCGAACACCTGCGAGGGGCGCGTGAAACGCTTGTCGCCGAACGCCTTCAGATCGTGGAAGCTCATCCCCGAACCGATGATCAGCACGCCCTCGTCTCGCAGGCTGGCCAGCGCACGTCCCGCGGCGATGTGGAGCTTCGGATCGAGGTTGCGCTCTACCGACATCTCGACCAGGGAATCCGGGCATCGGGGAACGCCACCTTCAGCGGCACGAACACGCCATGGTCGAACCCGCGCGCCGGATCGAGATCGACGGGCACGTTCTCGGCCCGCAGCAGCGCTGCGGCTCGCGCCGCCACCGCGGGTGCGCCGGGCGCATCGTAGCGGAGCGCGTAGGTCTCGGGCGGGAAGCCGTAATAGTCGTAGATCAGCGGCAGGCCGGAGCCGCTGGTGATCCGGAGGCCTTGGGTTTCCCAGTGCGCCGAGACAACGAGGATTGCGGCCGGGGGCTGCGGGAGGCGACCCGGCAGGGAGCGCAGGAACTTCTCCATGCCGGTCCAGTGGCCCCGAGGATCGGGCATGAAGAAGCACGGACCGCCGCCATGCGGAATGAAGAAGGTCGGCTGACGAGCGGTCACGACTGCTGCCACGAGATGGTGGTCTAACCTGGCGTCAGCGTGCGATCGGGAACATCGGCCGACCGCTCTTGGTCTGCGATGCGGGCACATTCTCCTGCATCACGTCCCAATGCTCGACGAGCTTGCCGTTTTTCACGCGGAAGATATCGACAGTGACCAGGGGCTTCGGGCCCCAGCCGGTGTAGAGGCCGTGGATCATCACGAGGTCGCCGTCCGCTACGATGACACCGGGCTCGTATTTGAAGTTGGCTGGAAGCGAAGCGACGACCTTTGGCAGGTCTTCGGCACCGTCCGGAATCATCGGGTTATGCTGAAGATAAGGCTTGCCGAAATAAAGGCGAACAGCTTTAGTCGCATCTCTTGTTACGAATAGCTCGTGCATGGCGTTGCTGACGAGCTTCTTGTTGGCCTCTTGCACTGGACCGGCCAGCGCTGGACCAGATGCAATGCCGAATGTTATTGCCGCTGCGCAAAAAGCGCGTATTACTGACTTCACCGATTATCTCCGAGGTTGGTCCATGGCTTAGTAAGCAAAGGACATCGGACTGATAATCGTGTCGTTTCGGCCTAGTGTATGCCGTCGCACGGCATAATCGGGATCGCACCAACAGGAGCCTCGCCGAGTGGACAAGCTCGCTTCGATCAAAATTTTCCTGCAGGTCGTGCGGGCGGGATCGTTCGTCAGGGCGGCGGAACAGGCCGGTCTTTCGCAGACGAGCGCATCGCGCATGGTTCGGGAACTCGAAGAGACGGTCGGCGTGCGCCTGCTGAATCGCTCGACCCGCAGCCTCAGCCTCACCGACACGGGCGAAAAGCTCTTCTCCTTCTACGGGCAGCTCGTCGACGATCTCGACGGGATCGAGGCGGAAGCGTCGGGGCTGAACGGGTCGGCGGCTCCGGTCCGGCTTCGCGTGGCCTTGCCCCACACCTTCGCCACCCGGCGGCTCGATGCCGCGATCTGCCGCTTCCGCGCGGAGCATCCGACTGTCGACCTGGAGATAAGGCTGGACGATTCGCCGACCGATCTCATCCGCGATGGCTTCGATCTCAGCATCCGGATCGCGCCGACGCTGCGCTCGTCCACGATCGCGCGCCGCATCGCCTCCGTGCCGATCGTCGCCTGCGCCGCGTCCGCCTATCTCGAACGCCGCGGCACGCCGCAAACCCCGGCCGGCCTCGCCGATCATGAGTGCCTGATCTACACCGACAACGATCCGCCCGACGAGTGGACGTTCGAGCGCGGCGGCGAGCGTATCGTCCAGCGCGTGCGCGGGACGGTGAAGGCGAACAACGGCGATCTGCTGCGCGCGCTCGCCGTCGCGGGTCAGGGCATCATCTTCCAGCCCGCGTTCATCGTCAATGCCGAGATCGCCGCGGGCAAGCTCGTGCCTATCCTCGAAGGGTTCGTGCCGTTGCCCCGGACGGCCTTCGCCATCTATCCGAGCAGCCGATTCATGCCAGGCAAGGTGCGAGCACTCACCGACATCATTGCAGCCGAACTTGCCGACGGCGGGACGGAGCGGGGGTTCCCGGCCCAAAATGACTGATTCCCGTCTGCGGTGCGGGACCGGCGGCCCCCGATGCCGCTCGGGCATGCGTGGCGACCAGCGCCGCCGCAGCCGTAAATCTGCACCTCATCCCTTGGCGGCGACGAACGCGACCCGGTAAGAAATTGGCTCCACGAGATCGGCTAATCGCCCAACCTCGGCCAAGTGGGCGCGCGCGTCGTCTCTGGCCAACATCGCTTCCAGATCGTCGCGGGTTTGCCACTGGACATAATTGACCACCCGCGTTCCGTCGAAGCTGGCATGGACCGAGCTGCCGACGAAGCCCGGCAGGTCGCGCGCTGTGGCGGCGAACCGCGTCAGGGAATCGACGATCGCCGCCTGGCGTTCCGGTGAAGTATGGGACGTGTTGATCAGAGTGAAGACATCGGCGGCGGGATCGATTCGAGCGAACACCGGCGTCAACCCAGCTTCGAGATGATCTCGTCGCCCATGATCTGCTGCGCCATTTGCCCTTGCGGCACACCGAAGTTGTTGACCAGCTCGGTCACCGCCTGATTGATCACGGTGATCTGCGCGCCCTCCGCCCGCAGCCGGTCGTACGTCAGAGTGTCGCCCAGCACCGTCGTCGTGCCGCAGGCGTCCGCAACGACGAGAACCTCGTAGCCCAGGCGCATCGCCGAGCGCGCCGCCCAGAACAGACAGATGTCGGTGGTCAGCCCCGCCATGACGATCCGCTTGCGACCGAGCGCGGCGATGCCGTCGCGCAGATTGGCATCGTCCCAGCAATCGAGCTCGCCGCCGCGGGCGTAGCGGCGCGCGAATGCATCTGGCGCAAGCGTGGCGACGTCCGGGATGGTCGGCCCGACCTGCGCCTCCATGGTCGTCGTCAGAACCAGCGGCATGTCATAGGCGGCGGCCAAGCGTGCCAGCACGCGGCAGGCAGTAACGACCGTCGCCTGCGGCAGGCTCTTGACCCAGCCGAGCGTGCCGGTCTGGTGATCAACGAGCATGATCAGGCTGTCGGCGGTCGTGAAACGGGCAACGGTCATCGCGGCACTCCCAATGGAGCGTCGCATTAGTCGCCGTGATACATGGGTCGGAAGCCAGCGTCGGCGAGAAGCTGCTTATCGCGGATGGTCAGTACCCCTGCGCCTCCAATCGCTCGCGGGCGAGATCGAAAAAGGCGCGCGTGCGGGCGGGCAGCAGGCGTCCGGGGGTCAGAAAGTAGAAAATGGTCGGCTCGAGCCGCCAATCGGCGAGGACCGGCTCGACCGGGCAGTGCTCGCCACCGTCGGTCGCGATAAGCGAGTTCAACGCGACGATGCCGAGCCCTTCTCCGCACAGGCGACGCAGGACGATCAGGTTGTTGGCCCGCACCGGGCCTTTCATCACCGCATCGTACCGCTCACCGCCACGCGAGAGACGACCGACGCCGTTCATGTGCGGCAGCGGCAGGCATCGATGCCGCGCGAGGTCGGAAGGATGCGCCGGCGTGCCGTGCGCCGCGAGATAGGCGAGAGAAGCGTATAGAAAGCACGGCACTGTAGCCAGACGGCGAGACGTCAACGGCGAGTCGTCCAGCGGCCCCACCCGGATGGCGGCGTCGAACCGCTCGGCCGCGATGTCGACCCGACGCGGACTGAGGTCGAGCTCGATGGCAACGTCTGGATAGCGCGCGACATATTCGGCAATGATCGGCGACAGGAACGGTGCTGCGAAATCGGGACTGGCGGCGAGCCTCAGAGTTCCTTGCGGTTCACCCTTCTGATTGATCAGTGCATCGTAGGCCTCGCTGAGGCCAAGGACCGATCCGCGCAACGCCGCCAGATACGCCCGCCCGTCGTCCGTAAGGCCGAAGCGCCGGGAGGTCCGGTCTATCAGGCGAACGCCGACCGCATGTTCGAAAGCAGCGAGGCGGCGAGATAGTCGTGCGAGCGGTATGCCCGTCGCCCGCGCCGCTGCCGACAAGCTGACGGCTTCGGCTGCGGCAACGAACAAGGCAAGGTCTGGCAGTCGCCCGACAAAGTCCCGATCCATCGCGTGAGCAAAAGCGCTAACGTTGCGCTCTGCAAGGCATCCCGGAAAAGTGGGCGCTTCGTTGATCAACGATCGCCTTTTTGTGCTGCCAGGTCCGACGCCGGAGGTCCGCTATCGGCCAAGGTTCGGTCTTTCGTTCGCGCGCAGTTAGCTGATCGGCAGCGCTTGAGCGTAAGCGTCCGGTGAACCCGTTTTGTCAGGCTTTCGGGTAGTTCCAGGGCAGCAGATCGTCGATCCGGCGTTGTGGATGATCGGCTATACGGGCGATGGTGTCACGGAGCCAGGCCTCGGGATCGATCTTGTTGAGCTTGGCGGTCTCGATGAGGCTGTAGACCGTAGCGGCGCGGTGGCCGCCTTGGTCCGAGCCTGCGAACAGCCAGTTCTTGCGCCCGACCGCGATGCCCCGCAGCGCGCGTTCGGCAGCGTTGTTGTCGATCTCGCGCCGCCCGTCGTCGATGTAGCGGGTGAGCGCTGACCAGCGCGTCAGGGCATAGCGGATGGCGACCGCGAGGTCCGAGCGCCGCGCCAGCTTGGGCAGGGTAGCGTCGAGCCAGTGGCGGAACGCTGCGAGCGCTGGTCCGGCGCGTGCCTGTCGTTCGCATCGTCGCTCGTCGGGCGGGTGACCGCGCACGTCGCCTTCGACCGCGTAGAGCCCGCCGATGTGGTCGAGCGCCTCGCGGGCGGTCGCCGAACCGGTGGCGGCATGGACATCAAAGAACTTGCGTCTGACGTGCGCCCAGCAAGCGACCTCGGCGATGCGGTCGCCGTAGATCCGGTCGAACCCGGCATAGCCGTCAGCGTGCAGATCGCCGGTGAAGTGAGTGAGATGCTGCGCAGGCCGCTCGCCCTTGCGATCGGGTGCATAGCGGAACAGCACGGCGGGTGGTGCATCGCCGCCAGTCCCGCGCTCGTCGCGGACATAGGTCCACAGCCTGCCGGTCCGCGTGCGCCCGGCACCGGGTGCGAGCACCGGCACCGGCGTATCGTCGGCGTGCAGCGTGGTTCCGCCCATGACATGGCGTTCGAGCGCATCGACCAGCGGGTCGAGCAGCGTCGCTGCGCGCCCGACCCAGTCGGCCAAGGTCGAGCGGGCCAGATCGACCCCCTCGCGCGCATAGATCGCCGACTGGCGATAGAGCGGCAGGTGATCGGCATACTTGGCGACGAGCACATGCGCGAGCAGACCAGCGCCAGGCCGTCCGCGCTCGATCGGCATCGACGGTAGCGGCGCCTGCACGATGCGCTCGCAGATCCGGCAGCCGAGCCGGGGCCGGACGTGACGGATGACGCGAAAGCTGGCGGGCACATAATCGAGCTGCTCGGTGACATCCTCGCCGATCTTGCGCATCACACCGCCGCAATCGGGGCAGAGACAGGCCGGCGCGTGCACGACATCCTCGCGCGGGAGATGCTCGGGCAGTGGCTGACGGAACGGCTTGGCAGCGTCTCGCGCGCGGATGACGGCAGGCGGTGCCTTGGCGACAGCCTCGACCTCGGCATCCTCCAGACCCAGCTCCAGTTGATCTGCTTCGCGGGTCAAGCGCTCGGACGAGCTGCCGAACTGCATGCGGCGAAGCTTGGCGACCTGCATCCGGAGCTGCTCGAGCTCGGCGTCGGCGACGACCAGCATCGCCTTCAAAAGGCTCACATCGTCGGGTAGCAAGGCGGTATCGAGCGACACGTCCGGGCATAGCACAACGGGTCACTCAACACACGCAAAAAGCAAGCAAAACCGTCGATTGTCACCATGCAAGCGACGGTTGGGACGTGCGTATCGGGTGCCGCCACTCAACCCCTTCGAGCAGCATCGACAGCTGCGCCGGGGTGAGCACGGCGATGCCTTCGGCAGTCGCGGGCCAAGTGAAGCGGCCACGCTCCAGACGCTTGGCGTGGAGCACCAAGCCTTGCCCGTCCCACCACAGCAGCTTGACCAGATCGCCACGCTTGCCCCGGAACGCATAGACCGCGCCACCGAACGGATCGCGCTTCAGCTGCTGCTGGACGAGCGCCGCCAGCCCGTCGAAGCCTTTGCGCATATCGGTGTTCCCGGCGGCCAAATAGACCTTGGTCCCCGGCGGTGGCCCGATCACCCGCCAATCACGCGATGCCCGCCAGCACTGCCTTGAGCACGCGCGCATCGATCGGCGGGGTCAGACGCACGACATGACCCGACTGGGCAACCACCTCGACGATACCCGGGACCGGACCTGCCGGATGCGGCGCGGACGAGGGCACCACCTCGACCGGCACGAACGACGATGCCGACCGCTCACCGCTGGTACCAAGCAGCTCGCGCCGCCAGCGATAGATCAGCGAAGAGCAGATGCGGTGACGCCGCGCGACCACCGTCACGCTCGACCCAGGCATCATCGCCTCAGACACAACGCGCGCCTTGTCGTCGTCGCTGAACTGGCGACGCGGGGGCGACGCCTCCCGAACCTCGATAATCTGCGTAGCCATAGTGCCGCACCGGTGCTTGCCATAGTGCCGCACCTGTGGCTTGCCCGTCACGCATCCCGCAAGGCGGGGACCACCGGACGCTTACGCTTGAGCTCCGTTCCAAGCCGAATCCCATAACGCTATACCCCTGTCAGATTCGGCGTAACACAGGGGCGCGCCTCAGCGTTTGTCGTTATATGGGTTTGGGGTTCCTGCGACGGGTGCCCAGCGCGACGCGGATTGCTTTTGATCTGTCGTATTCAGGCGTCCTCCGACCAGACCATCTTCCTTCACCCCAGCACATTTCGGAGGTGCTTTGCATAAACCCGTCCAACCTTGACGCGCTCGCCCCCGGTCAAGAGGATTTCCAGCGCACCGATCGCGGAGCGCCGGACTTCGGCGATCGCGCCGATGCGGACGAGCGTTGAGCGATGGACACGGGTGAACAGCGACGGGTCGAGGCGGGCCATGACCCCGGACACCGTTTCGCGCAGCAGGTGCTCGCGGCCTTGCGTGTGGAGGCAAACGTAATCGTCCTCGGCGCTGATCCGGTCGATCGAATCCACCGGCACCCGGACAAAGCCGGTAAGGTTGCGCCGGACCCAGAATTCGGCCTCGTAGCGGGGCGGCTGCCGGCGCTCGGCATTGCGACGGAGAGTGTCAACGATCGCGCGAAGTTCGATCACGCGCTGTTCGGAATCGCGGGTGCGAAGCTGCGCGCGTGCGCGCTCGAGCGCGCGGTGCAGCCGGTCGAAACTCACGGGCTTGAGCACGTAATCGGCGGCGCTCACATCGAATGCGCGCGCTGCGAAATCGTCGAAGGCCGTTACAAAGATGACCGCCGGGCAGTTCTCGCTCGGCATCCGATCGATGACGTCGAAGCCGCTTCCGTCGCGCAACTTGATGTCGAGAAGCACCACGTCGGGACGGCGCTCGGCGATCATCCGCGTCGCTTCGGCACGGCCCGTCGCAGCGCCGACATGCGTGATCTCCTCCATCGAGCTCAGCACCACCTGTAGGCGTCGGAGCGCCAGTGGCTCGTCATCGACCGTCAGGATGCGAAGAGCGCTCACCGAGCAATCCTGAGCGGCATGCCAAGCGTCACCCGGTAGCCGCTTGGCGCGGTCGGCCCAGCTTCGAAACGGTGCACTTCACCGAAGCGCTCGACTAGCCGTGCGCGAACATTGTCGAGCCCGATCCCCGTCCCGGTGCAGGCTTGAACGATACCGGACCCCCCATTGTCGATTACGTCCAGCATAAGCCAGTTGCCGTCTTCGCGCGCCCGGATGAGCAGGTTCGCGGGATGGACACTGGTGGTGACACCATATTTGATGCTGTTCTCGATCAGAGGTTGCAGGATCAGGCTCGGCACGAGCGAGGACTCGAGCGCCGTCGGTACTTCAATCGCGATCGAAAGGTCAGGAAAGCGAACCTGCTCGATTTCAAGATAAAGACGCTGTAGCGCGATTTCTTCGGCGAGCGTCACATCGTCCAGCGGATCGAGCGCGAGGCCAGCGCGGAAAAATGCGGCCAAGCGGCCGATCATCGCTTCCGCCTGCGCGATGTGTCGATCGAGGATGAGCGCCGAAATCGCATTCAGCGTATTGAACAGAAAATGCGGATTGACCTGATAGCGCAGCGCACGCAGCTGCGCCGAGTGCGCCAGCTCGTGGATAGCGGCAAGGCGGCGTTCCTGCGCGCGCGCCTCGTTGCTGTAGAGCAGCGCCAAGTATAGCGCGGCCCACGCCATGAAGAACCACACCCAATAGACGACGGTGAAGATGATTTGCGAGGTGGTGGAGGCAGGCGCTGCGGGGTCGGAGCCGAGAAGCTGGAAACCGTAGAAGTTGATCCAGGAATAGCCGTCAGCAACGAAGGGGATCAGCAATGCGACGACGATCGCCCTGCGCTGGAACGGCGAGGCGCCCAACGCTCTGATAACGAGGTGAACCAGGTAGCACAGTCCGCCTCCCGCCAGCGCGAGGCCGAGCCTGACTAGCAGACGGTCGGCATGAAGACCGCCAAGCGAATAAAGGTCGCGCGTCGCTTGCACGATGTAGTTCGATGCCCAGAAGGCAAGCGTCATGATGATCGCCGCGCGTCGCGAGCGAGCGTCGTGCGGCAAGGTGCGGGGATCGGGCCCACGCGCTGATGTGGCGTGAGGCAGCATTCCCGTCATCGCCGGTGCCCGTCGCGGATCGCGGTGCCCATGGGGTTTCATACGCCTGCAGGCGCGATCGGTCGATCATCGCCGGGCCGTTCGGATCGCGCGTTCGGCGGCAAGATGATCGTTCGCCGACAACGCGACAGCGTTTGGCCGGAGATGGTCGGCATCTGCATCGTCCAGCGGGGTAGATCGCGCGTTCCCCCGTCGGTTGCGGCCTCAAACCGGCCCGAGCCCGTGATCGCGCCCGCTTGGCCGCCTTAACAGGCCGTTGACCGGAGTGTCGTCGCGCTCGCCGCCTTGCTTCGGCCCATCCGCCGCTTCGACCCTGCCGCCCGCGGGCGATGGTGCGCACTACCCCATCGACGGCCGTCGGTCTGCGCCGCGCCGGATAAGGGGGAGCAGCGCTTGCGCACACATCTGCTGACGGTGGACGGCGCTCGTCCCTCGCTGCGTCGCGCCGCGCTGATCGGCGGGGGCGCGGCAGGAGGATGCGATATCCTCTACGCGTTCGCGGCCTTTGGTGCCTACGGTGTCTCGCCTCAGGCGATCCTGCACTCGATTGCCAGCGGTTTGCTCGGCAAGCCCGCGTATCACGGCGGAACCGCCACGGCGGTGCTCGGCCTCGCGCTCCACTTTGGCATGGCGACGATCATGGCCGCGCTGTTCGCGGCGGCCGCGCGCAGCATGCCCAGGCTCGTCTCTAAGCCGATCGCCTGGGGTATCGTCTACGGCCTCGCGGTCTACCTCGTCATGAACAAGGTCGTCGTGCCGCTCTCGGCTTTTCCGGGCGGAGGGGGAAAGCCCACCCCGTTACCGCTCGTCGTGGGCGGGCTTGCGATCCACGCATTTGGCGTCGGGGTTCCAATCGCGCTCGCCGCGCGGCGGTTCGCGGTCGCGGGTGCCGCGCGCCTGTGGCCGCCGACGATCGGAAAACATCAGGAAATCCGGGGAGAAGCATGATGCAGCAATCGACCACAATGGCGTCGAAGTTCGGCTTCAAGGCCGGGCTTGCGCTTACAACTGCGCTGGCGCTCGGCAGTAGCGCGCTGCCGTGTCTGGCGCAGACGGCGGCGCAGGCGGGTTCCGGCGCGCCGTCGGACGATACGCTCATCGTCGTCACCGGATCGCGGATCCAGAATCCCAACCTCGTCCAGGCAAGTCCCGTCCAGGTCGTCGACGAGAACGCGATCAGACTGCAACAGCCAGTATCGGCGGAAGCCCTGATCCGCGATCTGCCCGGTGCGGTTCCCAACATCGGCGCGGCGGTCAACAATGGCGCAAACGGCTCGGCGAACGTCGATCTGCGCGGCCTCGGCTCAAACCGCAACCTCGTGCTGATCGACGGCCAGCGGATCGTTCCCGCAGGCCTGACCGCAGTGACCGACGTGAACAACTTCCCGCTCGCGCTCATAAAGCGCGTCGATATCACCACGGGCGGCGGCTCGTCGGTCTACGGCGCGGACGCGGTGGCGGGGGTCGTTAACTTCGTCACCAAAACCGACTTCCACGGTGTGGAGGCGAGCGCCAATTACGGTCTGACCGGCCACGGCGATGGCGAGAGCATCGGCACCGATCTGACGCTCGGTGGCAATTTCAGCGACGATCGGGGCAACGCCGTCCTGAGCCTTGGCTATACCCACACCGAAGCGGTCTATCAGGGCGACCGGGAGTTCAGCCTGTCATCGTTGAGTTCCAAGACGGGCAACAAGCAAGGATCGGGCACCACCGTGCCGACCAACTTCCTGTTCCCGACGAGCGGCCAGGTCGATCCTGCCACGGGCACGTTGGTCGATTCGGTCAAGACGTTCAACTTCAATCCCTACAACATCTTCCAGACGCCCTTCGAGCGCTACAATTTGTATAGCCAGGCGCGCTATGAACTATCGAGCGCGATCGAAGTCTTCGCCAAGGGCCTGTTTGCCCATACGCGGATCAATTCGATCATCGCGCCGAGCGGCACCTTTTTCAACACCTACCAATTGCCGCTCAGCAATCCGTTTCTGCCTGCGGGGATCCGCAACGCATTCTGTGCCAGCCCGGACATCGGCATTTCTCCGGCGCAATGCGCCGCCGCAGCGACTGCGACGAGCGGCAGCGATCCCAATTACCGGGAGGTCTCGATCATTCCCGGTCGCCGGTTTGTCGAAGGCGGTCCACGGATCGCCGATTTCACCACCGACATCTTCCAGTTGATGGCGGGTGCACGGGGGCCGCTTCTCGCGAACCTGAAGTGGGAGCTGCGCGGGCAGTACGGTCAATCGAACCGGATCAGCACCGCGAACGGCAACGGACTGAGTTCGCGCGTCCAGCGCGCGCTTCGCGCGACGAGCGCGACCGCGTGCGCCGATGGGTCGGACGGCTGCGTGCCGCTCGACCTGTTCGGCGCGGCGGGCAGCATCACGCCCACGATGCTGGCGTTCCTCGCTCCCGCCTCGACATCGTTCCGGACGCGCAGTTCGCTCAGCGGCGTCAATGCGGCCGTGAACGGGGATGTCGGCGTCACCAGTCCGTTTGCGACCACCCCGATCGGCGTCGCATTCGGGGCCGAGTACCGGCGCTACACGGCGGCGATCGAACCCGATTTGCCGACACGAACCGATAACGAGGTGCTCGGCGCCGGGGGCGCGGTCAAGCCGGTCAGCGGCGCGTTCGACGTCTATGAGGGCTTCGGCGAATTGATCGCGCCGTTGGTCGAGAACCGCCCCTTCTTCCACACGCTCACCCTCGAGGCGGGCGTGCGCTATTCGCGCTATTCGACGTCGGGAGGCAGTACCGCATGGAAGGCGGGAGGGAGCTGGCAGCCCATGCCCAGCCTCAAGATCCGGGGGATATACCAGCGAGCGGTACGCGCCGCCAATATCGCTGAACTCTTCACCCCGCTCAGTCAGGGACTCGCGAACACCCAGGTCGATCCGTGCCAGGGCACGCTCCCGCTCGGCAACGCGCAGCTCACCGCGGCCTGCATCGCGTCGGGCGCACCAGCGGGCCAGATCGGTCGCATTCCCGAACCCTCGTCCGGGCAGATCAACATCAGCTTCGGCGACACTCCCAGTCTCGCACCCGAAAAGGCCGAGACCGTGACGGTGGGCGCGGTGCTCACCCCTGCGTTCCTGTCCGGTCTTTCGGTCAGCCTCGATTACTTCTCGATCCAGCTGACCGACGCGATCGCCGCGCCCAATGTCGACGACATCTTGAATGCCTGCTTCGTCCAGTTCGATTTGGCGGTTTGTCGGCGGATCGGGCGCAATCCGCTCAACGGCAGTTTCAACGGCGGCGGCGAAACACGCGGATTGCCGCTGTTTCTGTCGAACAGCGGACGGATCGCCACATCTGGCCTCGACCTGTCCGCGAACTACAAGCACAAGTTCGGGGCAGCGACCGTCAATGTCGGATTGACGGGCAATTACACTTTCGAGCAGAAATTCCAGGCGACGCCTATCTCGATCGATCGCGAGTGCGTCGGCTATTACAGCGTGAACTGCGGATTGAGCGGCAGTATACAGCCCAAACTGGCGTGGAACCAGCGGACCACCGTCACGGTCGGTGCAGTCGATCTATCCTATTTGTGGCGGCATATCGACGGCGTCGAGGTCGAGCCGATCGTCGCGGCGGGCTTCCTCGATCGCTTTCGCCGGATCCCAGCGTTCGACTATTTCGATCTGGCCGCGCGCGCCACGATGTTCGATCACGTGACGCTCACGCTGACCGTGCTCAACGTCTTCGATCGCCAGCCGCCGATCGTCGGTAGCACAATCGGCGCCACCGCGTTCAACAGCGGCAACACCTTTCCCTCCACCTACGACCCGCTTGGACGGCGGTTCGTAATCGGTGCGAAGCTGCGCTTTTGAAGTCACCCGGTTCAGCTCGGGGGCGGCAACGCAACGAGGGCATTTCTGGTGGCGGTTTTTCCGGGGGGGTCTCCCGCGACCCTCGTGGTTTCACCGAAGTAGTGACGGGCGACATCGCGATCGGCATCGCCGACTACGCTGTGGGCGAGTGGGATGCGGAATTCCAAGACTCCGGACGTGTTTTCGATGTCGCGCAATTCGTTCCACGGCCCTGCACTGAAGAGGCCCTGCTATTGATAACGAGAGGACCACCTGTGAATGCCAAATCAGGGCGTTGGCTCGGCAGGTGTCTTACAGCCGTGTTTGCTGTGTTCATGCTGGTCGACATTGCTGCGAAGCTGTTAAATCTACCCGTAGTCGATCAAACTATGGGCCAACTCGGATGGCGCGCGGGCTATGGTATCCTGATCGGCTCGATCGAACTCATTGCTTTGGCACTGTATATATTTCCACGCACGGCGGTGCTCGGGAGCGTGCTGATGACCGGCGTTCTGGGCGGAGCCATCGCGACGCACCTGCGCGTGCAAAGCCCACTGTTCACCCACACGCTGTTCGGCGTATATCTGGGGCTGGCAATGTGGGGCGGACTCTGGCTCCGCACGCCATCCTTGCGAGCCATGGTCCCGGTCGCAAAATCGTCGGTGCGCGTTTGACGTTGCAGGAGAGGGCCGATGTCGTTCCAAGCCTATATCGACAACATCCGAGCGAAGACCGGCAAGGGTCCGGCCGACTTCAGGCGCATGGCGACCGACAAGGGCTTCGCGAACGAGGAAGGCCTGATGCCAGGCATCAAGGCGGGCGAGATCATCGCTTGGCTCAAGCGGGATTTCGATCTCGGTCATGGTCACGCAATGGCGATCGTCACCCTCCTCAAGGGCGCGAAAGGTCAAGAGATCACTAGATGACGGTAAAGTCGATCGGCCCCGGGGGAAAAGTATGTTGCAGCTTATCCTTACCAAAATCTTCTTGGCCGAGGTCGGCTGATTAGCGGATGATGACCCGGAGCACTAGGCTGTGTCACGCCGAATCGCACAGCGGTATAGCGTTGTGAAGAGTCGCCTTGGGACGGTAGCGACCAAAAAACCGGTTCTTCATCGACCCGAATCGGTGCTTCGCCTTGCGTCAAGTCCGGATTGCCAAAAACCGCTTGTCGCTAAAGCACCTCACGCCCGATCAGGCGGCCGAGCGGCGAGGCCTCCCAGGTTGGCGGCGCATCGGGATGGTCGCCACGGTGGAGCGCGCGATACGCCGAGGGATCGCGTTTGTAGGCGGCGCTGAACTTGCGGCTGAAGTGGCTGCGGCTGGCGAAACCGGTCGAGGCGGCGACGACCTTGACCGACAGATCGGTGCTGACGAGCAGCCGCGCTGCGTGGTGCAGCCGCGTCGATTGCACGAAGGCCATCGGCGTCGAGCGATAGGCGTCGGCGAAGGCGCGCGCGAACACGGTGCGGCTCATCCCCGCCGCGCGCGCGAGGCTTTGGACGCTATGATCGCCTGCGGGTTTTTCGATGACGGCGGCCACCGCTGCGGCGAGGCGCGGGTCGGCGGCGCTGCCTAAACGCATCGCCGCCTCACCGCCGTCTGCGAGCACGCGGCGCAGCACGATAATGAAGCACTGCTTCATCAATGCCTCGCACACCGCCGAGGTCCCAAGCCTCGGCGTCCGCCGCTCGGCGATCAGTTGGTCGAAGCAGCCGCGCACCCGATCATCGTCCGCCGGGTGGTCAACGATCGGCGCGGTCAGCCGATCGAACAGCCCCAGCGACCCACCATAGGTCGCGCTGACGGTCGCGCAGATGGTCATCAGCGCGGGCGGCTCGCCGAGTGCCGCGTCGAATTCGATCAACCCGTCGACCACCATCGCGCAGTGATCGCCCGCGTCGACGTCGCGCTCGATCGTCGACCCGCCGGTCAGCTTCTGCGCGCGCTTGGGCGGCACGATCAGCACCATGCCCGGCGCGACGACGCGTGGCGGCGAGCCATCGACTTCGAGTAGGCCGGCGCCGGCCAGCACATAATGGACGACGACGAGGTCCATCGCCTCGAACACCAGCCGGTTGCCCGAAGCGACGTTGCACACCGCGAAGGCGTGCAAGCGAACGTCGAGCGATGTCAGCAGGCGATCGAGCTGCCCGGTCATCGCGGCTGCGGCGGGCGGTTCGCGCGACGGGGTCCGGAGCAGGTCACGCCGCGTGCACCGCCGGCGAACCGTCCGCCGCGCTCGTCGCAGACGGAGGCACGATTACCTGCTCGAGATCGGAAAGGTCCGCCAGCCCGCACTGGTTCATCGTCCGGTCCAGTTCGTCCTTCAGAATTTCGAGCGCGCGGGTGACGCCCGCTTCGCCGTTAGCGCCAAGGCCGTACATGAACGCCCGCCCGATGAACACGCCCTGCGCCCCCATCGCCAGAAAGCGCAATATGTCGATGCCAGTGCGCACGCCGCTGTCGGCGTACAACTCGGCGCGGCCCGCGACCGCGTCGCGGATGCGCGGGAAAGCGGCGGCGGTCGATTGCGCCCCCTCCAACTGGCGGCCGCCGTGGTTCGACACCACGATCGCGTCCGCGCCCGCCTTGATGACCGCCTCGGCGTCGGCTTCGTCCAGGATACCCTTGACGATCAGTTTGCCGTCCCAGCGCGCGCGCACCCAATCGAGCAACTTCGCGTCGATCACCGGCTGGAACTGCTGCTTCACTACCTCGGCCAGACCACCCAGCCCGCCTTTGGCGTCGAGTTCGCCAATCAGATTGCCGAAGGTGTAGTGCGTCGAATGGAGTTGGCCGAAGGCCCAGCGCGGGTGGCTGAGGATGCCCCAGATGTTGCCCGCTGTCAGGCGCGGCGGCACGCCCAGCCCGTTACGCTCGTCGGCATAGCGCGTGCCCTCGACCTGCGCGTCGATCGTCAGCATCAGCACCGGGCAGCCCGCCGCCTTGGCGCGGTCGAGGAGCGAGGCGTTGATGCGCTGCTCCTTCATCGGATATAGCTGGAACCAGAAATCGCCGCCGACCTCCTTCGCCACGTCCTCGATGGACGCGATCGCCATCGTCGAGAGGCAATAGGGCACGCCGAACGCCTTGGCCGCGCGCGCCGCGAGCAGTTCGCCGCGCGCGTGGATCGCGCCGCACAGGCCCGTGGGGGCGAGCGCGACGGGGATCGTCGCGGGCTTGCCGAAGAACAGGCCGCTCGCGTCGCGCGTCGCGGGGCCGCCGGTCAGATGCTGGCGCAGCAGGATCGCGGACAGGTCGCGGCGGTTCGCGTCGAGCGTCGCCTCGGTGTAGGCCCCGTTCTCGACATAGTCCTGGAACGCCTTGGGGACACGGCGCGCGCTCTCGACGCGCAGGTCTTCGATGCTGGCGAACACGGTCATGCGGGTTCCTTCGCGAGGGCGGACTGGGGTGCGGCGGCGGATGCGGCCCGGCTTTCGAGGACGCCCCGGAATGGCGTGCGATAGACGAGCAGCGCGCCGTCGCGATCGTTCGCGCCCGTGGTCGTCCGCTCGGAGGTGACGAACAGATGATCGAGCCCGGGCCCGCCAAACGCGGCGCATGTGGGATGACGCACGGCGACCTCGACCACTTGGTCGAGTTCGCCATCGGGCCGGTAGCGCGCGATACACCCGCCGCCCCAATGCGCCACCCACAAATGATCCTCGGCATCGACACACGCGCCGTCGGGGCGCGATCCGGCGGGGGTGCGCGCGAACATCTCGCGCGCCGTCGGGCCGCGATTTGAGTCAAACTCGAAACGCCAGATCGTCCCCTCGAGCGAATCGGACAGATACATCGCGCGCCCGTCGAGGCTCCACGCGAGGCCGTTGGGCAGCTTGAAGCCTTCCAGTCGCGCTTCAGCGCGTCCTTCCGCGCCGAGCCTCCACAGCTTGCCTGCCGGTTCGCCGGCTTGGTCGAGCACCTTGGAGGACGCCCAGAATGTACTGTAGCGATCGACGCGGCCATCGTTCATCATCGTGCCCGCCGTGTCCGGCTCAACGTCGGCGAGCCGCTCCTGCGCGCCACTCTGCGCATCGAAGCGCGCGAAGTGCTTGGCGAATGCGCCGATCAGGACGCCGTCCGTCGCGCTCAGCCCGAACGAGGCGAGGCGGTCGCCGAGCGCAACGCCGACGGGTCGCGCCGCGCCGAACGCCCAGCTCCAGAGACGCGCGCCCTCGATGTCGGTCCACAGCGCGACGCCGCGCCGATCGTCCCATAGCACGCATTCGCCGAGCCGGTTGCCAACGTCGAAACGCCATGCGAGCTCGACCCCCGCGATCACAGCCGTCGCAGCGTCGCGCGGTGAATGTCCTTGTCGGACAATGAATAATAGAGCTGCACCTTGTCGGCCTCGACCACGGCGGAGGCGGCGAAGGCTATATCGGTCGCGCCGTCGGCGAGCACATCGGGCTGCACCAGCGGTCCCTCGCAGCGACCGGTGACCTTGGTGAACGCGCGGTCGAAGCTCGCCCAACCGATGCGCCAGTGCGCGTCCTGGGTCGCGCCGTTGTAGAACATCACCGGCGCATCGGTGTCGGCATCGATCACCGGCCCGGTCGACAGGTGCCAATTGTCCCAGCTCTCCTCGCGGCGTTCCAGCAACGGGCCGATGACCTCCCAAGGCCCGTGCAGATCGTCGGCGCGCGCGACCGCGATCTTGGACGCCTTGTCCTGCGCATATTCGAACAGCAGCCGCCACCCGTCCCCGCCGCGCGTCACGGTCGCTTCCTTGGGATTGGTGTAGGGCGGGCGCGAATCGATCACGCGACGCTGCTTGGCGAGATGCCGAGCGTCGGGACCTGCTGCATACATCAGCCGGCCGGTCTTCTGCTGCTGGTTCCAGCCGGTGTACCACATGTGCGTGATGCCGCCCTCGACGATGACGGTCGGGTCCTCGCAGCCGTCGAGGTCTTCGAGGCCGGGGCCGGGGAAGATCACCGGCGCGTGATCCATCTCGAAGTGGCAGCCGTTGGTCGAGCGGCCGTACCAGATTTCGGCCATCTTCAGGCGCGGCTCGTCATCGCGGCGCGGCACGGCGCGGATCAGCAGCTCGTAATCGTCGCCACTCTTCCACACGTACGGGCTGAGCACATACATGTCGGTCAGCCGGTTATGCCGCGCGAGCGTCAGCGGTGCGATTTCCTCGACGGCGAAGCTCACGCCCCCTGGCCAAGGTTCATCGACAGCCCGCCGTCGATGACGAACGTCGCGCCGGTGACGTAATCGGCGTCCTTGCTCGCGAGATAGACCGCAAGCTCCGCTACTTCCTCAGGCGTTGCGGCGCGCTTCATCGGGATGCTCTGCACCTGTTCGTCGAGCACCTTGGGATCGTCGATCGCCTCCTGGTTCATGGGCGTCAGCACCATGCCGGGCGCGAGATTGTTGACGTTCACCCCCTGCTCGGCAAGTTCGAGCGCGAGCGTGCGCGTGAGGTTGCGCAAGCCCCCCTTGGACGAGTCGTAATCGACCGCGCCGCTGCGGGGGATTTCCTCGTGGACCGATGTGATGTTGACGATCTTTCCCCTGCCGCCGTTCAGCCCGCGCACAAAGGCACGGCAGGTGAGGAACGGACCGGTCAGGTTGGTGCGCATTACCTGCTCGAAGCGCTCGAGCTCGAAATCGACGAGCTTGATCCCCGCCGCGTCCAGCCCGGCCGAATTGACGAGGATCGTCGGCGTTCCGAGCGCCGCCTGCACATCGGCGAACAGCTTCGCCACCTGCGCTTCGTCGCCGACATCGACGCCCGCGACATGGGTGCGACCGCCCGCCGCCTCGATCGTCCCCGCGATTTCGCGCGCGGCCTGCTCGTCGCCGTGGTGCACGATCGCGACCGCCGCGCCCTCGCGCCCGAAGGCGATCGCGGTTGCCTTGCCGATCCCCGAGCTGCCGCCGGTGACGACGGCGATCTGATCTTTCAGGCGCATGGTGATGTCTCCTCGATCCGGGTTTCGAAAGCGTCTCTACTTAACCGTCAGTCCTTGCCGCCCGGCAGCACCGAGGCGAGGACCTGCCGCGCGGTCTCCAATATCACGTGCCCTTGCAAACTATCGCCCTTGCTGAGCGTCTGCATGAACTTCTTCGCCTGCTCGAAGCCGATATGCGGCGGCAGCGGCGGCACCTCGGGATCGGTCTTGACCTCGATCACACACGGCATGTCGCTTGAAAGCGCCGCGTCCCACGCCGCACCGAGCATCTCCGGATCGTCGACGAAAATTCCCTTCAGCCCGATCAGCTCGGCGAATTTGGCGTAGCCGATATCGGGGATCACCTGCGTCGCATCGAACTTGGGCGAACCCAGCATCACCCGCTGCTCCCACGTCACCTGGTTCAAATCCTCGTTGTTGAACACGCAGCAAATCCAGACGGGATTGGCCCACCCGCGCCAATATTTCTTGACCGTGATCAGCTCGGCCATGTTGTTCATCTGCATCGCGCCGTCGCCGACCAGCGCCACCACCGGCCGCGCCGGGTGCGCGATCTTGGCCGCGATCGCATAAGGCACCGCCGCGCCCATTGATGCGAGACCGCCCGACAACGAACACATCTGGCCCGCCTTCACCCGGTAGTCGCGCGCGTACCAGTTCGCGCACGATCCCGAATCGCTCGTGACGATCGCGTCCGGCCCGAGCCGGGGGGACATCTCCCACACCACACGCTGCGGATTGACCGGCGTGGCTTTGGCCATCGCGCGGTCCTCGATCGTGTGCCACCATCTGCCGACCTCGCGTTCGATGCCCTCGCGCCACGCGCGGTCGGCCTTGCGCTCCAGCATCGGCAGCAGAGCACGCAATGTCTCGGCGCTGTCGCCGTGCAGGTTGACTTCGGTCGGGTAGCGCATGCCGAGCGATGCGGGATCGCGGTCGATCTGCACTGCGCGCGCCTGCCCGTCCTTGGGCAGGAACTCCGCCCAGGGAAAGCTCGTGCCGATCATCAGCAGCGTGTCGCAATGATCCATCATGTTCGATGACGGCTCGGTGCCGAGCAGCCCGATCGTGCCGGTGACGAAGGGCAGATCGTCGGGGAGCGCCTGCTTGCCGAGCAGCGCCTTGGCCACCCCCGCGCCGAGCGCGTTCGCGACCGCGACCACCTCGTCCGCCGCGCCGATCGCGCCCGCGCCGATCAGGATCGCGACCTTTCGGCCCGCGTTCAGCAGATCGGCGGCGAGACGCAGGTCGGCCTCGTAGGGCACGACCTTGGGCCGGGTGTAGCCGACGCTTGAACGTGTGAAACCATGCTCGCGCGGTGGATCGCGATAGGGTTCGAGCTGGAGATCGGCGGGCAGCACCACCGCGCCGACGCCGTTGTTCGCGGTCGCGACCCGGATCGCCTGATCGAGAATGTGGCGCACCGCCTCGGGCACCATCGCCTCCTGCGCGTAGATCGCGACATCGGCGAACGCGCGGTCGAGGTTCACCTCCTGCTGGTAGTGCGCGCCGCGCACACCGCGCGCCGCCCCGCCGGTGATCGCCAGCACGGGCATATGATCCATCTTCGCGTCGTAGAGGCCGGTAATGAGGTGCGTCGCGCCCGGGCCGCCAGTGCACATGCACACGCCGATCGTGCCGGTGAACTTGGCGTAGGCGGACGCCATGAACGCCGCCATCTCCTCGTGCCGGACCTGCGTGAACGCAATCGGACAATCGGCGCGCTGCAACGCCGCGAACACGCCGTTGATGCCGTCGCCGGGATAGCCGAAGATGCGGCTGATCCCCCACGCCTGCAGCCGTTCGATCACGAAATCGCCGACGGTCTTGCTCATCGTTCCTGCCTTCCGTGAATGGCCCGCTCGCCCGGCCGCGCGGACCGAATGAGCGGGCGGCCGATCAGCTCAGCCGCTTGCGCGCCTGCGACTCGGCGCGCGCGGTCGCCATGATCCAGAAGCAGGCGGCGAACAGCCCGATGTCCTTCAGCAGGAACTGGCCGGGAACCGCCGACAGGGCGAACGGGCCATCGAAGCCGGGCTGGATCACGCCGGGCGTCGTGAACAGGCAGGTGATCGTCAGCAAAAAGGCGATCATGCCCATCGCGCCGCCGATCGCGCCAAGCCGCGCGCTGAACAGCCGCGCCGCGATCAGGATCCCGGTCAGGATTTCGTACACGCCCAGGAACTGCGCGCCGCCCGCGACGCCGAACGCGCCGTGCAGCCATGCGATCAGCGGATTGTTCATAATGAAGCCCGCGACGCCCGATTCCTCATATTCGGTGAATTTGAGCGCGCCGAACCAGAGGAAGATGATCGCCAGCGCGACGACGAGCACGGTGCCCGCCGTCCGCGCGAGGCCGTCTTCGTCGACGACATCGCGCGCGAACGCGGGTTCGGTCACAGGGGTGGTCGCATCCATGTCGCTAATCCTCAGTAAACGGGTTGCAGCGGCGTCGGCGGCACCATCACGGTGTCGATGACGTAGACGAGCCCGTTATCGACCTGCATCGGCGGCTTGGTGATTTTCGCGCCGTTTACGGTCAGCACGCCGTCCACGCGCTTGAAGACGAGCGGCATGTTGTTGACCGTGGTCGCCACCACGGCGTCGTTGCCCGCCAGTCCCTTGTCGATCGCTTCCATCGTCCAGCACGCCCGTCAGCAGATGCGCGCCGAGCGTCATTTTAAGCATTGTCAGGTTCGCGGGCCGCATCAGCGCGTCGAGCTTGGCGGCGGGCACCTTGGCAAAGGCGTTGTCATCGGGCGCGAACAGGGTGAACGGGCCTTTGCCGGCCAAAGCGCCATCGACGCCGCCCGCCTTGCTGGCGGCGAGCAGCTTGGTGAAATGGCCATCCTGCTTCGCCGCGTCGACGATCGTCGCAGCGGTGGCGGGACCCGCCATCAACACGCCCACGACCAGCGCCAGCGTCATCGCACGTCTCATCTGCTTCTCCATAATATGCGGAATGATCGCTAACGGGCGCAGGGAAGGTGTGAAAGCCCCAGCCCAGCGTTCGCGCCGCACCCGCGGTGCCTTTTCGTCCGGAATGGGTATGCGACCGAGCGGTCAGGCCGACACCAAGGTGCTACCGCGCGGTCGCCCGTGACCGCGAACGCGCCCGGGACGTCTGGGCGGGACGTTCGCGGCCGGGAACGGAGTGTCTCAATATGCGGCTAGGCCCGAGGCGCCGTCCGCAATGGGAAGCGCGCCCCCAACGCCGAAGATGCCGAGTGTGGTCAGGCTCCCGTCGCTCTCCACACGGTACCCGGCCACCCCGCCGGTCCCCCTGAGCAGGTTATACAAATATCGACTGCCCGTGCTGAAGGCGAGATCGGTCGGCTGGCTTTTGATGCCCGAGAAGGCGGCGTCAGGATCGATCAGCGCGGTCGTGCCATCCGCGCCGATCCGATAGCTCGAGATCGTGCCGCTGACGAAGTTCGCGGTGTAGGCGTATTGCTGATCGTTGGTGATCACGATCCAGCAGCCATCGGTCTGCCCGTTCTTGGCGGATTGCGTCAAGGGCGACAGCGTGGCTGCCGCGACGTTGACGGTATAGGACGAGACGGCCGCGTTGTTCATGACGGGCAGTCCGGATTCGATGACGAACAACCGGCCGCTCGCGTCGAACGCGGCGGCGAAAGGACGTGTCCCGGACGCAGGATTCGCCACGGGATTGCTCGGTCTCCCGTCGGCACCGATCCGGAACGCGTCGATCGTGAACCCGATCGTGCTCCGCACTTTGTGGGTGACCACCAGCAGGCGACCATCGGGGCTGAAGACCACGTCGCCCGGCACCGCGATCGGCGAGCTCAGCATCTTGGTGGACCTGGAGAGCGGGCTGAGGAGGCCATTGGTGGCGACGGTGAAGCCGGTGATCTGGTTTCCGGCGACCGAACCGTCGAGCACGTAAAGCAGCTTGCCGTTGTGGGCGATGCTGAGCGGCTGGTCGCCGGCATAGATCTTCTGGAGAAACGTCAGTTGCGCCCCATTGACCGCGAAGACGCTAACATCGTCGCTGCCTGGGTTCACCGCATAGAGGAAGCTATGATCGGGGCTGAGCATCAGGCCGCCTTGCGTATCGAAATCGACGCCGATCCCGTTGCCGCGCGTCGGATACCGGCCGACCTGGGTCAGCCCCCCCCTCGACACCGCGGACAAAGGCGACGACCTCGTTGTTGCCGGCCCGGTTGGTGAGCGCGAATACCGCGCCTGGCGGGGCTGACTGCGCGTGAACGCTGCTCAAGGGTGCGATACCGATGACGAACGCGGCGAGGGCGGTTTGGGCGAGCTTCCTGAAAATCGGCGGCATGCGTTTCTCCATCGTTGTTTGGTGAGGCGAGTTGCGGGGGGGGAAAACAGCACCGGGCGGCCTGCTCCGCTAGGCGCGCCGCAGGCGACGGGCCGAAATCGCCGCGCCGACCGACAGCAAACCGGCCGCGAGCATCGCTAAGCTGGCGGGTTCGGGAACGGCGTTGGCACCGGCCCCTTGCAGGAAAATCGCCGAATCAACGCTTGGGTCGACACCATCGGCAATCGCAATCTCGATCGTGTTAATGCCGCTTACGGACACATCCACGGTAGCGCTAAGGAGCGTTGTCACCCCTCCGTAGTTGAAGGGCGTGCTGGGCGTCGAATACTGGGTGAAGTATTGCGCGTTCGTCCCGGCATTGATGCTGTTGATCGACACGGGTGTCGCCGTGTTCGGGACGAAGGCGATATTGCTTCCGTTGACGAAAATGGCGAGCGGATCACTGAAGCTACCGATCGAAGCCGGATACTCGGCCGATGTGAAGGCGTAGTTCAGCGTCAATGTCGGTGCGGTACTCGTGAAGCGGATCGTCAGCACATCGGCGTTGAACGTCGGGGTTCCGCTGATTGCGGATAATTGGGCACTGCCGCTGCCCGAAAGACCAGAGTTCGGCCCACCAATGAAATCGCCCACGCCCGCCGAAGCGATGCCGGTCGACAGCACGATCCCCGACGCGATGTGGTATCGCCCCCGATTGCCAGACGTCTGGACATACGGACCCGAGTCGAAATTGGTGAACAGGCCCGACTGACCGGACTGCGAAGCAAGTGTGGGCGCGCCGACGATGCTGACACCGTTTCCGAGTAGCGCCTCGGCCAACAACACCGGGTCGTCGGTCAAGTCTATGGCGAGCGGGACTGCGGCCGCGGGAACGGCTCCGATCAAAGCACAAAATACCACGCACGCTGCAGGACCGCTCGATCTGAACATTGCCGATCTCCTTCGCTGGTAGGCTGCTAACATTCACCTCCCGAGATAGGTTCACATTTCGCAATATCAGCACTCAATCAGGACGATAAGGCACCAGTGGGCTCAGGTTTTCAATTTGTCATTCACCCCACGCCGAGTGATGCGCCATGCCGCCAACGATCTCCGAAATCATGGGCTATCCTCCGCGACTTGTAGCTCGTCGGTTTGCTAAATGAGCAATTGCGCCCGAATATAATCGCTTGAGGTGAACCAGAAGCGTGAGCGTAGGCGACCGTCATTCAGCCGCAACCTTCTACCGCTGTGACACACACTCGGGTGAGATTCTGTGGTCGACCCTGTGTCACGCTGAATCCCAAAAGAGTATACCCTTCTGGCGAGAGCAAGCCTTGGACACGCCCTCCGCCAAGGCTTCCCAAGAGCCGCCGAGGCGTTAATTGCACGCCACGGTAGCCGTTAACGCTACGCCTAGCCGCCGCCCCTTGCGTTGAATCCGACCTGCGTCTTTTGCCAGCGTTTTCACCCTCCGACGGCATCCATGTCCGCCACAAAGATTCTCTGGGGCCAACTGATCGTCGTCGGTCTGATCGCGCTCGCGTTCGTGTGGGCGGCGACGCAGTGGACCGCGTGGAAGCTGGGCTACCAACCGCAGCTCGGGCACCCCTGGTTCGAGCTGCGGCACGGACTGCCAATCTATCTGCCCCCGGCGTTCTTCTGGTGGTGGTTCCACTTCGACGCGTACGCGCCGCGCGTGTTCGTCGAGGGGGCGTATATCGCCGCCTCGGGCGGCTTCGTGTCGATCGCGGTCGCGATGGGCATGTCGGTGTGGCGCGCGCGCGAAGCCCGCGAGGCGACGACCTATGGCTCCGCACGCTTCGCGACCGAGCGCGAGGTCCGCACAGCGGGTATGCTCGGCGAGGATGGCGCTGTTCTGGGGCGCATGGGCGACCGCTATCTCCGCCACGACGGTCCCGAGCATGTGCTGTGCTTCGCGCCGACGCGCTCGGGCAAGGGGGTCGGCCTCGTGGTGCCGACGCTGCTGACCTGGCCGGGCTCGGCGATCGTACACGACATCAAGGGCGAAAACTGGACCCTTACCTCGGGGTACCGCGCGCGATTCGGCCGAACCTTGCGCTTCGATCCGACCTCGGCGGACTCGGACGCCTACAATCCGCTGCTCGAAGTGCGGCGGGGCGATTACGAGGTCCGCGACGTCCAGAACATCGCCGACATTCTCGTCGATCCCGAAGGCGCGCTCGAGAAGCGCAATCATTGGGAGAAGACCAGCCATTCGCTGCTTGTCGGCGCGATCCTGCACGTGCTGTACGCCGAGCCCGACAAGACGCTCGCGGGGGTGGCGAATTTCCTCTCCGATCCCGCGCGCCCGATCGAGACGACATTGCGGGCTATGATGACCACTGCGCACCTTGGAGTCCGGGGTGTCCATCCGGTGATCGCCAGCTCGGCGCGTGAGCTCCTCAATAAATCCGACAACGAGCGCTCGGGCGTGCTCTCGACCGCGATGTCGTTCCTGGGGCTTTACCGCGATCCCGTCGTCGCGCGCGTGACGCGCCGCTGCGACTGGCGCATCCGCGACCTCGTCGAGGGCGCTTCGCCGACGACGCTCTACCTCGTCGTGCCACCATCGGACATCGCGCGCACCAAGCCGCTCGTGCGCTTGTTGCTCAACCAGATCGGGCGGCGACTGACCGAAGAGCTCGATGCCAAGCGCAAGCGCCACCGCCTGCTGTTGATGCTCGACGAATTTCCGGCGCTGGGCAGGCTCGACTTCTTTGAGAGCGCGCTCGCCTTCATGGCGGGCTATGGGCTGAAGGCCTTCCTAATCGCGCAGTCGCTCAATCAGATCGAGAAGGCCTATGGCCAGAACAATTCGATCCTCGACAATTGCCATGTTCGCGTCAGCTTCGCGACCAACGACGAGCGCACGGCGAAGCGCGTGTCGGACGCGCTCGGCACCGCGACCGAGCTGCGCGCACAGCGCAACTATGCGGGCAGCCGCCTGTCGCCATGGCTCGGCCATCTGATGGTATCGCGCCAGGAGAGCGCGCGGCCGCTGCTGACGCCCGGCGAGATCATGCAGCTGCCGCCCGACGACGAGCTCGTGCTCGTCTCGGGGTTGCACCCCATTCGCGCGAAGAAGGCACGCTACTATAAGGATCGGCAGTTAAAGGCGCGCGTGCTGCCGCCGCCGGCACCGCAGACCATCGAGGGCGATTGGCCAAAAGCACGTAGTCCCGACGATGACTGGACCGCCCTGGAACCGCTCAGCGCTCGTCCCGAGCCGCGCGCTTCGAAGTCCGCCACTACCGACGACGAGGATCCCGCCAATGGCGGCATCCGGCGCGAGCCCGAGCTGGCCGAGCATGAGGAGGTCGTGATCGCACGGCCGATGCCGGTTCGGGAGTTCGAGTTCGGGGATGCGGACCGGGAAGGCGTGACCGCGGTCAAGGCGCGGCTCCTGCAACAGCAGTTCGGGAGCGTCGCGCGACAGGGCGTGCTCGACCCGGACGACCGGATGGGGATCTGATCGCATGGGCAGGAAAGCGGCCCCAACCAAGAAGGAGCGGCTGTCGGTCTACCTCGATCCCGCGATCATGGCCGAGCTCGGCGCCTTCGCGTCGCGGCGCAAGAAGTCGCTATCGCTCGTCGCCGAGGCGGCGATCGCGTCGTTCCTGTCGCCTGATGGATCGGACCGGCTCGAAGCCGCGCTGTCGCGCAGGCTCGACCGCATGTCGCGCCAGACCGAGCGGCTGGAGCGCGAGCTCGGCATCTCGGTCGAGATGCTCGCGCTGTTCGTGCGCTTCTGGCTGACGAACACGCCGACCTACCCCGACAGCGCGCAGGCGGCGGCGCAGGCGAAAGGCCGCGAGCGCTTCGAGGGCTTCGTCGAGGCGCTCGGGCGTAAGGTGGCGAGCGGACGTTCCATCGCGCGCGAGATCAGCGAAGAGATCGCGGCCGCGCCCCAAGCCGGTTCCGCCGAGGGCTGACCGGCACCACCGCGGTCCGCAAGCAATTGCACGCTATAGCCCTACTACGATCACGACTTGTTGCGTGGCGGCCTTTGTGGCCCTTCTTACTCGTCCCCGTCGGAGGCCGCGAGCATGCGGCCTTCGACGGGAGGTCCGTCGGTGGCAGCAATCGTCCCAATCCGGAGCGAAGCGCAGGCCCGCGGCGCGCGCATGCTCCGCACCGCGCTTGGGGCCGACATCGCGCGCTGGCTCGAAGACCCGAGCGTCGTCGAAGTCATGCTCAACCCCGACGGCCGGCTATGGATCGACCGGCTGAGGGAGGGCGTCGCCGACACCGGCGAGCGCCTGTCGCCCGCCGACGGCGAGCGCATCGTGCGCCTGGTCGCACACCATGTCGGTGCCGAGGTGCACCCCGGGTCCCCGCGGGTCTCGGCCGAGCTGCCCGAGACGGGTGAGCGCTTCGAGGGATTGCTGCCGCCCGTCGTCCAGGCCCCATGCTTCGCGATCCGCAAGCCCGCAGTCGCCATCTTCGGCCTCGCCGATTACGTCGCCGCCGGGATCATGACCCAGACCGAGGCGCAAGCGCTGCGCGTCGCCGTCGCCGAGCGCGCCAACATCCTCGTCGCGGGCGGCACATCGACCGGCAAGACGACGCTCGTCAACGCGCTGTTGGCCGAGATCGCGACGAGCGGCGGCCGCGTCGTGCTGATCGAGGACACGCGCGAGCTGCAATGCGCCACGCCAAACCTCGTCGCGCTGCGCACCAAGGACGGCGTCGCCTCGCTCTCCGAGCTGGTGCGCTCGTCGCTGCGGCTACGCCCCGACCGCATCCCCATCGGCGAGGTGCGCGGTGCCGAGGCGCTCGATCTCTTGAAAGCCTGGGGCACCGGCCACCCCGGCGGCGTCGGTACGATCCATGCGGGCTCGGCGCTCGGCGCGCTCCGACGAATGGAGCAGCTGATCCAGGAAGCCGTGGTCACCGTCCCGCGCGCGCTCATTGCCGAGACCATCGATCTCGTCGCCGTGCTCGCGGGTCGGGGCAGCGAGCGCCGCCTGGCCGAACTCGCGCGCGTCACCGGTCTCTCGCCCGCCGGCGACTACCTCCTCACCCCTGTCGGAGACCCATCATGCTGACCCGCCCCCTTTCGCGCCTCCACCGTCGGCTCGCGTTTGGCGTCGCCACCGCGCTCGCGCTGTCCTGCACCGCTCCCGCCTATGCGGCGGGCTCGAACATGCCGTGGGAAGCGCCGCTCAACCAGATCCTCCAATCGATCGAAGGACCGGTCGCCAAGATCATCGCGGTCATCGTCATCATCATCACGGGTCTCAGTCTGGCGTTCGGCGACACCAGCGGCGGCTCGCGCAAGCTCATCCAGATCGTCTTCGGATTGAGCATCGCGTTCGCGGCATCGAGCTTCTTCCTGTCCTTCTTCAGCTTCGGCGGCGGGGCGCTCATCTGATGGCGACGTTCGATCGCGTCGACGTTCCCGGCTTCGAAGCGCCGGTGCATCGCTCGCTCGCCGAGCCCATCCTGATGGGCGGCGCGCCGCGTTCGGTCGCGATCGTCAACGGCACGCTCGCCGCCGCGCTCGGTCTCGGCCTCCGGCTTTGGGTCGCGGGCTTGCTGGTCTGGGCGATCGGCCACGCGGCGGCGGTCTGGGCGGCGAAGCGCGACCCGCAATTCGTAGATGTCGTGCGCCGCCATCTGCGCATCCCCGGCCATCTTCGGGCCTGACACGATGATGCGTCTCGCCGAATATCGCAGCCACGCGACGAGCCTCGCCGACTTCCTCCCCTGGGCGGCGCTCGTCGCCGACGGCGTGATCCTCAACAAGGATGGGAGCCTGCAGCGCAGCGCACGCTTCCGCGGCCCCGACCTCGATAGCGCCACCGCCGCCGAACTCGTCGGGGCGTCGGCGCGGCTCAACAACGCGCTGCGCCGCCTCGGCTCGGGCTGGGCGGTGTTCGTCGAAGCGCAGCGCAACATGGCGAACGCCTATCCGCCCTCCAGCTTCCCCGATCCGGCTTCCGGGCTCGTCGACTTCGAGCGGCGGATGCACTTCGAGGAGGCCGGCGCGCATTATGAGAGCGCCTATTATCTGACCTTTCTCTATCTGCCCCCCGCCGAGACCGCGTCACGCGCCGAAAGCTGGCTTTACGAGAACAGCGCGCGCGACGGCGGCGCGGCCGCGCACGACGTGCTACGTGGCTTCGTCGACCAGACCAACCGCGTGCTGCAGATGGTCGAAGGCTTCGTCCCCGAGGCGGCGTGGCTCTCGGACACGGAGACCCTCACCTATCTGCACTCGACGGTCTCGACCAAGCGCCATGGGGTGCGCGTGCCCGAAGTGCCGATGCACCTCGACGCGATCCTCGCCGACGAGCCGCTGACCGGCGGGCTCGAACCGAGGCTGGGAAGCGCGCACCTGCGGACGCTAACGGTCATGGGGTTTCCGAGCACGACCTATCGGGGCCTGCTCGACGACCTGAACGCGCTCGCCTTCCCCTATCGCTGGATGACGCGCGCGATCCAGCTCGACAAGGCGGACGCGACCAAGCTGCTGACCAAAATTCGGCGGCAATGGTTCGCCAAACGCAAGTCGATCGCCGCGATCCTAAAGGAAATCATGACCAACGAGGCCTCGGCGCTCATCGACACCGACGCGCACAACAAGGCGCTCGATGCCGACGCGGCGCTCGCCGAGCTCGGCTCGGACTTGATCGGCCAGGCTTACGTCACCGCGAGCGTCACCGTCTGGGACGAGGATGCGCGTATCGCCGACGACAAGCTGCGCCTCGTCGAGAAGATCATCCAGGGCCGCGACTTCACCTGCATGGTCGAGCGCGTCGGCGCAGTCGACGCATGGCTCGGGTCCTTGCCCGGCCACGCCTACGCCAATGTGCGGCAACCGCCGGTCTCCACGCTCAACTTGGCGCACATGATCCCGCTGTCGGCGGTGTGGGCCGGACCGGCGCGCGACGAACATTTGGGCGCGCCGCCGCTCCTGTTCGGCAAGACCGAGGGATCGACGCCTTTCCGGCTGTCGCTGCACGTCGGCGACGTCGGGCACACGCTCGTCGTCGGCCCCACGGGTGCGGGCAAATCGGTGCTGCTCGCGCTGATGGCGATGCAGTTCCGGCGATACGAGCACGCCCAAGTCTTCGCGTTCGACTTCGGCGGCAGCATCCGCGCCGCCGCGCTCGCCTGCGGCGGCGACTGGCACGATCTCGGCGGCTCGCTGTCCGACGACATCGCCGAGCCGGTCGCGCTGCAGCCGCTCGCGCGCATCGACTTGTCCGAAGAGCGCGCGTGGGCGGCCGAATGGTTGGCCGCGATCCTCGCGCGCGAGACGGTTTCGGTCACGCCCGAGATCAAGGATCATCTCTGGTCGGCGCTGGGCTCGCTCGCCTCCGCGCCGCTTGCCGAACGCACGCTGACCGGCTTGTCGGTGCTGCTCCAGGCGAACGCGCTAAAGCAGGCCTTGAAGCCCTACACGCTCGAAGGCCCTTGGGGCCGGTTGCTCGACGCCGACGCCGAGCGTTTCGGCGAGGCCGATTTCCAGGTCTTCGAAACCGAAGGCCTCGTCGGCTCGGGTGCAGCTGCCGCCGTCCTCGCCTATCTCTTCCACCGCATCGAGGGCAGGCTGACAAGCGCGCCGACGCTGCTTATCGTCGACGAGGGCTGGCTCGCACTCGACGACGCGAGCTTCGGCGCGCAGCTTCGCGAATGGCTGAAGACGCTGCGCAAAAAGAACGCGAGCGTCGTCTTCGCCACCCAGTCGCTCGCCGACATCGAGACGAGCCCGATCGCCCCGGCGATCATCGAGAGCTGTCCGACGCGCATCCTGCTCCCCAACGAGCGCGCGGTCGAACCGCAGATTACGGCCATCTATCGCCGCTTCGGGTTGAACGACCGCCAGATCGAGATTCTCGCGCGCGCGACACCCAAGCGCGACTATTATTGCCAGAGCAGGCGCGGCAACCGGCTGTTCGAACTCGGCCTGGGCGACGTCGCGCTCGCCTTTTGCGCGGCGTCGTCGAAGGCGGATCAGGTGCTCATCGGCCAAGTCCTGGCCGAGAACGGACGCGAGGGCTTCGCCGCCGCATGGCTCCGCCGTCGCGGCCACGCCTGGGCCGCCGAGCTGCTCGGCCCGGACCGGGCCGCCTCAGTTCCCATCGTTCCAACCCCCGAAAAGGAGTTCGCCCATGTGTAAGCTTGCCCGCCGCCTGTCGGGATCGACCCGCCGTTTCGCGCGCCCGACGCGCCGCCTCGCGCTCGCCACCGTCGCCGCGTTCGCGCTAACCTCGGTCGCGCCCGCGCCCGCCAGCGCGGGCATCCCCGTGTTCGACGCGTCGAACTTCAGCCAGAATGTGCTGACCGCCGCGCGCACGCTGCAGCAGATCCACAACCAGATCACCTCGCTGCAGAACGAGGCGCAGGGGTTGATCAACCAGGCGCGCAATCTCGCGTCGCTGCCTTATTCGGCTCTCGGCGAACTGCTCTCGACGATCCAGCGCACGCAGGCGCTGCTCGGCCAGGCGCAGGGCGTGCTCTACGACGTCGCCAACATCCAGAGCCAGTTCCAGCACATCTATCCCAATGGCTACACCGGGGCGACGTCGTCGGCGCAACTCGTCGCCGACGCGCAGGCGCGCTGGCGCAATTCGCTGAGCGGCTTCCAGGACGCGCTGAAAACGCAGGCGACCGTGGTCGGCAACCTGACGACGACGCAGACGCAGGTCGGCGCGCTGGTGGGCGCGAGCCAAAGCGCGACCGGCGCGTTGCAGGCGGCGCAGGCGGGCAACCAGCTGCTCGCGCTCCAATCGCAGCAGCTCGCCGACCTGACCGCGCTGCTCGCCGCGCAGGGCCGCGCGCAAAGCCTCGAAGGCGCGCAATCGGCGGCGGGCCAGGACCAGGCGCGCGAGCAGCTCGCCCGCTTCATCGCGCCCGGCAGCGGCTATCAGCCGACTCCGATCACGATGTTCCACAACTGAGCGATGCGGCTCGATCCCGTGATCTGGGTGCGCGTCGGCGCGGGCGCGTTTGTAGCGCTCGCGATAATCGCGAGCGCGGTCGAAAGCCTCCGCGAGCCGGAGTCGCCCGCAGCTACGTCCGCCGTGGCCGAGCCGACGCGCGATCCGCTCGCCGCCGACCTCGAACGCTGCGGCGCGCTCCCGCTGACCGTCACCCCCGACGCCGCGTGCGAGCGCGTCTGGGCCGCGAACCGCGCCCGCTTCCTGAGAACACCAGCGGACCAACGCCGATGAACACCGGCGTCATCGATAATTTCCTCAACACCTTCACGACATATATCGACAGCGGCTTCGGCCTGCTCCAGCCCGAGGTGGCATATATCGCGACGACGCTGATCGCGATCGACGTAACCTTGGCGGCGCTGTTCTGGAGCTGGGCGGGGGACGAGGACATCGTCGCCCGCCTCGTCAAGAAGACGCTGTTCGTCGGCATGTTCGCCTGGCTGATCGGCAATTGGCCGTTCCTGTCGCGCGTGGTCTTCGAGAGCTTCGCCGGGCTTGGATTGAAGGCGTCGGGCACCAGCCTCGCGATGGCGGATTTCCTGCGCCCCGGGCGGATCGCGCAGGTCGGTTTGGATGCCGGGCAGCCGATCCTGC
>CBDFFU010000002.1:0-3575 GCA_965246875.1 Alphaproteobacteria bacterium | reverse complement strand
ATTAGAAAATGACATTTTACTGCCGGATAATTGGCTGGCTGACTGCATGGCATTGTTTGAGCGTGGCGCCGCCGATGGGTTACGTGTCGGCAGCGTGTCGGCCCGCACTTTTAAGTCACGTTTAATTACTCAATGTGATAATTATGGAATTATGATGAACCATGGTGCGGGTATGGTCATTTTTCCTGCAGCCGCGGTCGATATTGTGCTCAATTTTTACCGCACCACCACGGCACGTGAATTGCGCCAGATTGTTTATGATCATTTTGGCGTCGATACTGCCGGTTGGGATGCGCAAAGTGGCGCGGATGGCCACAATACGTTATCGGCAGATTGGTTTTTTGATGCCGCATTATTTTTACATGGTTACGCCGCACTCGGCGTTACACCCAGCCACACCCATAATATTGATATCAATCTTGCTGAAAAATTCAGTCTTTATGAGATTCGTGATCCAATAATAACATTGGCGGATAATGAACGCTGGAAAATTATTCGAAGCCGTCAGGCAGATATCGGCACAAGTGATGACCCGTTACTACCCCTGCAGCGCTTTATCGTTGACGAGTCCAGCGGCTGGCGGCTGGTTTATGCGCATCAACTGTTAAGCCTGACCACCATACGTTATACCAATCTGCGTCATAAATGGGTACAAACGGCAGGACCATTGGCGCTGCAATGCATAGATGGCACTGGCACACTGGATTTGCCGGGCATTAATGGCCCATTCGCTCTGTTGTTGGGACATAATACTGATTGGGACAGTATTTCGATTATTGCTGAGGGGCAAATGATATCTGGCACCATTCACAATCATGAACCCTATGTTTTTTATTTGTTGGATAATATGACTGCGCAGCCGCTGACCATAACCCTGCCGCCTGAAACTGTTTTTGCCGGAATCGCTGTGTGTGATATTCAGCCCTGGATGATGGGAGGCATGGCATTTGACATTCAAAAATGGCTGCCGTTCGTTCAGTAACGGCGCGCCCTTTTCCTTATCGCTTACGCCGCGTATCATAGGCACGAATCCTTAACTTTCAGGTTACTCATGCCACCTAAACTCGCCTTGATTACCACCACCATTAATGTCCCCAAGGTGCTGCAACTGTATCGCAGCTTTAATGCTGACATTCCATTTTTCATTGCGGGTGACCACAAATCACCGCACGCTGAGATTGAGGCGTTTTTGGATCGGCATGTCCCCAACGCACATTATTATACGCCTGCGCAACAAGAAACCGCTGGTTATAAAAGTTCGCCTATTATCGGCTGGAATAAAATCATGCGGCGCAATTTCGCGTTGTTGGAAGCGATTAAAAGCGGCGCCGACATCATCATCACCATCGACGACGACAATATACCGCTCGATCATCATTATTTTAGTGATATGGCGCGACTGCTGTCCACGCCTTATACCGGTATCGCGGCTGGCAGCAGCAGCGGCTGGTTTAATGTTGGGCAATATATCACACCGCAGGTTTATCACCGCGGTTTTCCTTATGATGCACGGCATCAGGAATTGGGCGTGCAGATGAGCGCCCTTAAGGATGCTAAAATCGGCATTGCCGCCGGCTTATGGCTGGGCGACCCGGACATTGATGCCATGACGCGGATCGTTAACAAGCCTGACGTTCATTACATGTCTAACCTGCTGGATAGCGGCGTTGCCGTGATGCGCGAATGCACGACAGTCTTTAATTCACAAAATACCGGTTTTGTGCGGGATGTAGCGCCGCTGATGATGGTGTGGTGCGGAGTTGGACGTTATTGATGATATCTGGGCGGCCTATTTGACGCAACGCATCATGCGCGAGCACGATTATCATGTGCATTTTGGCAAGCCCTATGTGTGGCAGGAACGCAATGTACAAAACCTGACCAAAAATCTAAAGGATGAAGTTTTGGGTGTGGAATTCACGTCGCGTCTGATTGGTGACATAAATGACATTGATGTAGGGAGTGGCCATATCGTTGATCAGTTGCGGCGCCTGTATGCCGGGCTGGCGAATAAAGATTATTTGCCGCCGGTGGTTCAGGAATTGGGCCAGGCGTGGTGCGATGACATTTCATATATACTTGACAAAGCCTAGCCCATTGTTAGGCCTCTATAAATAATCGTTTAACCGTAACATGATATCCGTTTCACTGGGCACCAGTGCCGGACGCGCCGCCTATGGTCTCTGTTACATTGCAACCAATGTAAGCCCCTTTGTTGTAAACGGCGGGCACAAAATTATCGGCCAGCGGTGTATAGTTTAATGGCTGGGCAGGCGTATCGGCGTTGAAATCAAAATCAACATAATCATAATAACCGGGATTGGTGTTGAAATGGTGACAGTTAGTGGCGTCTTCGTTATCCAGCATCGGCTCGCTGTCAATGGCGCGGCATAAAATAGCGCAGCGAAATGCCTGACCCTGTTCGACTTTAGGTAAATACATGACGTCGATGGGTAGCAAGTGCAACATGCGCAGCATATGGTCAAGCAATGGCGGCGAATAAAACCACGTGTCATTGCCCGGATAAATTTTTTGTTCACCCTGAAAATTATAGAATAATCCATAGGCCATAGTATTTATAACGGCCGTTTCAACAATCATCAGGCCGCCGGGACGTAAAAGTGTGCGCAATTGCATAAGCGCGATCAACGGGTGCACGGTATGATACATGACCCCGGAAAAATTGATAAAGTCAAAGCCAGGCTTATCAAAAACGTGATGACGCCCATCGGCGCCCGTCCGGCGTTGGCTCATCATATTGGCATGCATCAGCGTGCCAACGATGCCGTCATGTCTGATACCTGGGAAGTACGTTATTGGCACTTTATAAGCGTTGCGCACTAAACTGATCGAGTCCGATAAATCATCAATGTCGCAAGCGACGACACTTTTGGCGCCTTTGCGATGCATAATTACAGAGAATAGCCCTTCCATGCAGCCATAGTCCAACACATCACAATTATGCAAATCCAAGTTGTTCAAAAAGTAACGCGGCAGTGCTGCACTGCCAAAGCCGCGTCCTGGCGTAAAAAAGCCCGGCGCCAGTTCCATTTTGTAATACCAGTTGTGACGGGTCAAAATATCATGCGGAATTGAAATATTCAGTGCGCCGTCCGTAGTAGAGACGGTGGCAGGAAAGTTATTGCCCATGATTAATTCTCTCAATAAAGTTGTAATTACAATTAGCAAAATAGCTATTATCATACAATCCGCATACTCACACATCGTTAGAAGAGTTATATTCATACGAAGAATCACAGGTTAATTTCATGATACATGACGCAACAGCACAGACTGTAACGCCAGGCGATCTGGATGTTGCCAACCTCCAAATGGATAATATTTGGACCTTTTTAAATAATACCGTCGACACTGAGCATTTGCTCAATATTGTAACCCGCGGTGAAATACCGGTTAATCAAGATCCTGATACCTTGCACTTGGGGTTTTACCTGTATGGCGGCGTTGGCGACCTGATGGCCGGCTCCAATATCATTTATTATTTTCTGGAATTGTTTCCGCAGGCCACCTTTGATATTTACACCCGTAACGTCACTGCAACTGAATATGTGTTT
>CBDFFU010000001.1:0-6848 GCA_965246875.1 Alphaproteobacteria bacterium | reverse complement strand
GCCACGCCCAGTTTATTCTGTAAATCGCTGGAGGATGTCGTGTATTGAAAACGGTAGCGCCGATCCGGATGCACATAGGCAAAAGCCTTCTTCGCCATCAATGCGCCTTCATGGAAGCCCGATAAAATCAGCTTCATCTTACCTGGATACACGTTGATATCGCCAATGGCAAAAATCGTCGGCACATTCGTTTCGAACGTTGATGTATCGACTGTGATCAAATTTTCATGCAGATTGATGCCAAAGGTCGCTACCGGCCCCAGCTTCATGGTTAAGCCATAGAATGCCAGCATGGCATCGCAGGGGAACGCATGGGCGGGATGCCCTTCGGAAACCAACGTCACGCTTTCGATCTGATTGCCAGTGCCGTTAATCGCCGTCAGATTGGCAATCTTCAAATCCATTTTGCCTTCGGCAACCAGCGCCCGCATTTTCAAAACGGAATCCGGCGCAGCCCGGAAATCATCACGACGATGGATCAACGTAATGCGTTTGGCCAAAGGCTGCAGATTCAGCGCCCAATCCAGCGCCGAGTCACCGCCACCGGCAATGACCAGATTTTTATCACGGAACTGTTCCATTTTACGCACTGCGTAAAACAAGGAATGATTTTCAAACGCGTCAATGTCTTTGATCGGCGGTTTCTTGGGCATAAAGCTGCCACCACCGGCGGCGATTACGACAATCGTCGCTTCGATAATCGTGCCTGTGTCGGTCGTCAGCCGCCATTTGCCCTCCGCCGTTTTTTTCCAGCTTCTCGGCCATCTGGCCAAAATGGTAAACAGGATGGAATGGTTTGATTTGTTCCAGCAAACGCTCGGTAAGCTCGGCCCCCGTACAAACCGGGATAGCAGGAATGTCATAGATTGGTTTTTCCGGATACAGCTCGGCACACTGCCCGCCGGGCCGGTCCAGAATATCAACGATATGACATTTCATATCGTTAAGACCCAACTCAAACACAGCGAACAGGCCCACAGGGCCGGCGCCAACAATGACGACATCGGTTTGAATTACGCTATTTTCAGTTGCATTCGTCATCTGGTCCACAATTCCGCAAGCTACAGCTCAATCAAAAAGCCGGTATAAAAGTTGGGTTTAGCTTACTCTGTGGCTCGCTTCAAGTACCAGCCGCAATTTTATGCTAAATCAGCAATAATCAAGTTAGCGACTTATCGATTTTGGTGAAGAACGCGGCAAAAGTCGCGGTATAGTAGGCAAAAAGTGACAGAATAATAAAAGGATTTAAGGTCGCAATACATAGCAACAAGCCAACCAGATTTGCGACTGTCAAAATGGCTGGTGCCGCCTTCAACAGATAATTGGTGGTTTTCTGGACCCGCACAAAGTCAGCCAAGGCGAACGCCAGACATCCAGCCAGCACCAGCAGCGCCAACGTCAATTGAATGGTCATGGTCACGCTGAACTGAAGCCGTAGTTTAAGGCTGGCATCAACCAGCAAGCCGACACCGTTCATAGCCAGCATCATAAAGGCAATGCCAACCGGTTTACGTTTAATTTTTATTTGGAGTGAATCAGGCAAGCATCTGACAATGTTTTTTGCTACGCTGCGTAGCTTTGCAATCAACCGCTCCACCGCACTGCCTTCATGCGTAATTTGGTTGGCATCACGATCACCATGGGCCAGCAAGATAATATGCGCCGCAATCGTAAAAACTGCTCCGGCAAATTTGGGCAGACTAATGCCATACCCGGCATCATAAGCGAAGCCCAGATATCCCAGATCACCAATAATATTGCCCAATGCCATCACCGAAAACGGATTTTGGCTGATATATCTGACGAAAGCCGTATCCTTGATCAAGCGCAGCAATGGCGGCATAATCAGGAGCCAGAAAGCTTAACCGGCCGCCCCGCCGTAAAGGCTTTGACCGCCTCACGAAAATCAAAACTCCGGGTGCTATGGCCAAAATAAGTATGTTCCAGCCCCAAATGCGTATTCATATCTTGTTCAAATGATTTCATGGCCAGTTTCTTAATCGCCCCATAGGCGCGGGTTGGGCCTTCGGCCAACTGGTCGAGCCATTCCAGCGCCGCACTCTCTAACTGCTCGTCCGGCACAGGTTTATTGACCAGATGCAGGCGTTCCGCTTCCGCGACATCAAAGGTCTGGCTTAGCATCATCAATTCGGTGGCACGGCTTAAGCCGATCTTACGCGGCAGAAAATAGGAACAGCCACCGTCCGGCGTCAGCCCGTAATCAGTGAATTTGCAATTAAACTTGGTGTTCTGTGCCGAGATCACCAGATCACAGGCCAGCATAAAACTGATGCCGCTTCCAGTTACCGCTCCTTCAACAGCGGCGAGCACCGGTTTATCCATGGCCTGCAATTCGCGAATGGCTGAGTGATAGGGCAATACCAGCTGATTGGCGCGCTCCAAGGCAACATTCAAATCACCGGTATAGAATGACATGTCCATACCGTTCATAAAATTACCGCCGCTACCACGTAGCAAAACCGCCCTGATACTGCGATCGGTCGTTACCGTTTTTTATGATTGTGTAAAATTGATTGGCCATATCCAGGGTCATGGCATTGGCATGTTCGGTTCGGTTAAAGGTCAGGATGGTGCCTGCCCCGCGCCGCATCACAGTTATTTCGTTTGATGCCATTTGTATTACAACCCCGCTTGCCGCAAAACACTTTAAGCGCGTGCGTGGCTGCTTTACAAGTAAACTCGGATGGCCTGAATCAGTTCATTCTACAGCAGGTATATAAAGCGGGTGTGATGACAGAAAAATATCAGGAAGTTATTTTCGAGCGCTCGCAAATTGGTAATATTATGCGTATGGTTGCCATTGACCCTGTAAGCGGCACCGAAGTGGTGGTTCAGGGCCCCGCCAATGGCAGCGTTCAAGCCTTGCAAAATGTTGCACTCGCCAAATTACGCTATGTCATGAAGAAACAGCAAAGCTGACGCCGTTACCAACCGAAAATCTTCCATTTTCTTGCCGGTTCAGCCGGGGCTTCCACCGGAGCAGCTACTGGTGCTGGAACCACGGCCACAGGCGTTGCCGTCTGCTGCATGCTATTGGCAGTAGTGCCTGTATGAGTGAGCAGATTAGCAGTAGCTGTATTTTTCAAGGTTGCTGCCGTGGGTACAGCTGATTTTGCCGGCGTTGCTGTTGCCGCCAATGCGGGGGTGGCGCTAATAGCTATGTCATTTGACGTTTTTGGCTCAGCGACAACCGGCTTGGCCACAAGTGCCGCTTTGGTCGCTACATCGGGCGCATTGGTACCTTTGAGGCGATCGAGCAAGGATGGGCTGTCATTCGCAACCGGCTCATCCTGCAAGGACGGCGGCACCAAAACCGCATCAATAATATGGATGACGCCGTTGCTGGCGTGAATATCGGCATTCACCAGTTCGGCCTCGTTAATCTTGGTGGTTTTGCCGGTACCATTGAATGAAAGACTTTCACCATTGCTGGCACTGGGCGAAGCACGTCGGCCATGGATATTGCCGGAAAATACTTCACTGCCCGAAATCACATGGTATTTAATCAGCGATTGTAGCTTGGCTTTATCGGACTTGGCGCGTTTCCACACAGCCGAAGGCAGTTTTTCAATCGCGTCGTTGGTCGGCGCAAAAACCGTCATAACATCGTCTTTGGATTTCAAGAAATCTTTCAGATCACCACTATCAATCAGGTCGGTGAATTTGCTCAATTCTTTATGACTGGAAATGACTTTGTAAACATCGTCAGACTGTGTTTGAGCCTGCACTCCCGCGGCAAGTACGGATAAGAACAATACGATGATAAATTTTACTGACAATTTCATTGGCCATCCCTTACCCACGATGAGTCGTGGGTAATAATATGCCACACAATCGCTAGAAAAAGAAGTTTCTCTGCCTGCCCTTTATCAAATGCCAGTCTTGCCCCAAACGGGAATTAGGTCTAAGCAAACAGTAACTTATTCAAATCAGGAGATTCTCAATGTCGCGCAAAAAAGTTGCTTTGGTTGGTGCCGGTCAAATTGGTGGCACATTGGCATTGCTGGCTGGCATGAAGGAATTGGGCGATGTCGTTTTGATCGATATTGCAGATGGCGTCCCCCAGGGTAAAGCGCTGGATATTTATCAGGCTGCACCGGTTGAAGGTTATAACGGTGCTTTCTCAGGCGGCACGGATTACAGCCTGATCAGCGGTGCTGATGTCGTTATCGTAACCGCAGGCATCCCGCGCAAACCAGGCATGAGCCGCGACGATCTGATTGGCATTAACACCGGGATTGTCAAAGCGGCTGGCGAAAATATCAAGAAACACGCGCCCAACGCCTTCGTCATCGTCATTACCAATCCGCTGGATGTGATGGTCTGGGTCATGCAGCAAGTGACCGGCTTTCCGACCAACCGCGTTGTAGGCATGGCCGGCGTGCTGGATAGCGCCCGCTTTCGCACCTTCCTGGCGATGGAATTCAAGGTTTCGGTGGAAGATGTTTATGCCTGCGTCCTGGGTGGACATGGCGATTCCATGGTGCCGATGATCCGTTATTCGACTGTAGCCGGGATTCCGCTGCCTGATCTGGTGCAAATGGGCTGGACCACACAGGAAAAGCTGGATGCCATTGTCAAACGCACCCGTAATGGCGGTGCTGAAATCGTCGAGCTGCTTAAAAATGGTTCAGCATTCTATGCGCCAGCTGCTTCGGCCATTCAAATGGCGGAAAGCTATCTGAAAGACAGCAAGCGCGTGCTTCCTTGCGCTGCCTATCTGAACGGTGAATATGGCGTCAAGGACATGTATGTTGGCGTTCCGGTCATAATCGGCGCTAATGGCGTTGAGCGGGTCGTCGAGATGAAATTGAACGCGGACGAAAAAGCGATGTTCGACAAATCTGTTCAGGCCGTGAAAGATCTGATGGAAATCACCAAACCAATGTTGAACAAGGCAGCCTAAACTTGACCCAAGACTTACTGGCCCTTGACAGCCGCAATGCTGTCATCGATTTCGGCTGTCAGGCCAGTAGCTATACGCATGCATCTGTATCGTCGCTAAGTGCCATTATCGTCATATTGTTTCTGATTGCGATCGGGAATTATATTGGTGGCGCACGGCGCTGGATGCCGGCCGATGTCATCACCGGGTGGGGTCTGGCCACGCTGATGTTTACGCTGAGTAGCGTCATGCTGCATCTGCCTTTGACGATCACGGCAATTTCGATTGAAGTTCTAGCGATTATAACCCTGTACCGAAAACTGCTGAACCAGCGTGGCTTGTTTTGTTCGCCCTGGCTTCTGTGGGCCCTGGCCTTGCAAGCCTGGCTACTGCCTTACATTAATCTGAGCGGCATTGTGGGATGGGCTGATTTCTCACGCTGGTCGCCCAATGCCTTGTTCTTGTGGCGGCATGACACGATACCGGATCAACTGCTGGACGTGTCTTATGCGCAATGGGCAGGCTCGCCTTATGCCGCAGCTTATCTGGGCTACATGGTTTCGCTCTTGAACAATGCTTTTGTGGTTCAGGGCAGCGCCATGGTCAATTGGCTCCTGCTGGTGTGCTTTGCCTGGGGGCTAAGTGAAATGACCCCGGATTCCGGTATTGCAAAAAAACCCGTGATTCCGACTTCGGCATTACAAAAATTAGCCTTTCCGTGCTTTACAGTTGCATTGACAACTTTGTTTAACCCCAGTTTTGATCCCAGTTTTTCAATTACCGGCCAACCTGATTTGCCGACCAGCATCGCGGTCGGTTTTTGCGGGTTGCTGTTATTGAATTTTTACACTGCTTTACAAAGCGCTGATAAAATCCGCGGTATCGCTATCGCCTGGCAAATCATGTTGACTGCCATCGCGCTGATCCAGTTACGGCAAATCAATGTTATTCTCCTCAGCCTCCTGGTTATTGCGTTCATTATTGCTGCGGCACGTCAACGCGGCTTTTTCAGCGCTTTACAATTGCTGGTCCCCGCCATGGTCCCGGCTTGGTTGCTCTGCATGCTTTGGCAAAGCTATGCCCAGTATTCATTACCGACGGGCGGCTTTAAATTAATGCCGATCCATGATTGGCGCTGGAGCCAATTCCCGACCATTTCCGAGGCGCTGCTGACCAATCTGGCACCGCACTGGGCTTTTTGCCTGCTCATGTTCGGCGTTAGCCTGTACGGACTTAGTGCCGCCTTTCAAAAGAAAAAAACCGCACTCCAGTTTATCTGCCTGTTAACCGCTGTTATGTCTTTCAGCTACATGCTCTTTCTGGTGGTTGCCAATATTGGCGCCGATGCCACCAAAGGTGAAGAATATCGCCGTGCCACCTCGTTTTACCGTTCTGCAACCCATATTGGCTTGCTAGGTATCATTGCTGTCTGGTTGGCTGTACGCCCCTTGCTGGAACGCTATTTCAACCGGGCCGGACTTATCATTCTGACCATTTTCAGCATCGGTATCTTGCCCGGCATATTCTGGCTGAAGCCGATTTGGCTGACCCCTCAGTCCAAGCCAAGTCTTTGTGAGGCGCGGCAACTAGGGCAAGATTTGGCACGGTCTATCCCTGCTGAAACCGAACTGCTTGCATTGGATCCTGACGGGAATGGGTTCCAATCTTTTGTCACGAATTATGAGTTGGGCCTGGACGACATGCGCCGGCACACCAAATCACATTTATTTGATAGTGTGGATCAATTCACAGAAGAGCCTATTGCGAGTTCGCTGCCACGCGTTCAAAGTGACCACCGCATTAATGCGGTTTATATTGAAGCCCCGGCGAGCGGGCATCTTTATTATACCATCGGCAGTTTTTTTGGGTTGCTGGATAGTCCCGATCGTCATTTGATGCTGCGTCATGATCAAAAATGGCGACCATCGCCAATCGTTAATTC